>NZ_NNBY01000001.1 GCF_002834235.1 Ruminococcus bromii
GACATAACAATCCAGTCGGCGGTGTTCCTTGTTGTGTCACTTGTTTCGCTTATTGTGACACGACCGCTTGTAAAACGCTTTAAAAAGCGTAATAAAACAACCGGAACAAACGCAGACCGCTACATCGGTCAAGTCGGATTTATGCTCACAGATTTAACCGATATTGACAAAACAGCACAGGCAAAAGTTGGTGCGGAAACATGGACTGTAAAGTCTGAC
>NZ_NNBY01000002.1 GCF_002834235.1 Ruminococcus bromii
CAGCATGGAGTGAATAAAACGATACCTTCTTGTAAATCTTAAAAAGTAAGGAAATATCGCAGAATTAGAAATAATCAATAACAATTACTTATTTAATATTTTTAACATCTGAGCCATGGGGCTCTTTTTTTATGCCTAAAATTCCTGTGAACTTACTTCAAAGACAAAAAAGAGAATACGAGCGTTTGACAGAAATCTATGGTAATTGCCCAAAATATGTTCTCACAGCAGATGAGTTCTCAGGAGCAACCTACGATGGTATAAAGACGGTGCACATAGCAGACTTACCATGGTCGGCTGTGGTTCAGTGGCAGAATCAATATGTGCAGCCACCTTAGTATTGTTGCCATAATTGACCGCAGTTACACATAGGGACTCTATAAAAGCCATTATTACGACGGTGATTGCAAACAGACTTATCTTAATTGAGCCGAACAGACCTATTTTTTCACTGCCGCTTGTAATTTTGAAACTTGAAATTTTGTGATTATTGCCGTCAAAATTACCCTTGTAGTCGTAAGATTTTACAATGATCGAAGAAAGTTTTATACAGATATAATAATAAAACCAAAAATATCGGAATAAAAATAAACCTCCCGCAACGAGTTAAATCCGGTGCAGGAGGTCTTGCTATGCAAATATTTATATGGTTTTAATGTCAATAGTTGAGTCAAACCGAAAAAGAATAAAATAAAAAATCATGTGATAGTATACTGCCTAAAGCAGAAAATTGAATTTTAAGCAACAAGCTGATTTTGCTTTTTAGCACAATCAGTTTTCTCGAAACCGCAAGGCAATAATGAAACAGATAATTTAAAGCTTAAGAGGAAGTTTTTCAATGACAAAAGCAGAGACAGTAATAATGAGAAAACGTAAAATCAAAGTTCCTAGTTATAGGAACGGCGGATACGAATCATAGATAATCAGCAAATACAACAGCAATGCAAATTTTATCGAGGAGAAATTTATGCCCAATGTAACTGTACGACAAAATCAATCTCAGAATCAATAGATGTTATATACATGTTTTTCGCACATCTTCCCGAGGTTCTTAAGATAATATATAAAACGAATATTATCAAGTGTTTGAAGCACTATTTTTCTCAGTTGATTTTAAAATATTCTGTCAGTTCAACAGGGGAGTCAACGGTGTCAAATCTTGAATTGGTTTTGTCGCCTTTTTTGATACCAAAACCGTAGGTGACGCCAAGAAAATCAACTCCGGCAATTTCTGCACCGTTTTTGTCATACACAGAATCTCCGACAAGCACAGCATTTTTTGCAAGACATTTTTGTTCAAACAATACTTTGGTAACGGTGTATGCTTTGGTGCATTTTTCTGTACCGTTCCAACCGTGAATTATATCAAAATATTTTGCAAGCCCTGCATTTTTTAGCATGGATTTTGCATATTCTTCAAGCTTGAGCGTTGCCACTCCAAGCTGATAACCGTCTGATTTCAACTCGCTTAACGAAGTATCAATCCCATTATAAGCACTGAATTTTGTAATGCCCTCATTTGCATATAAATTTCTGTATGTATCAATCGCTTTTGCAAGTGTTTCTTCATCGGGTATATCATAAAGTGTTCTGAATCCGTCGGAGAGCGGACCGCCGATTACAATGCTGTCGTTCTCAACTGAATTTTTCCTTAAATTAAGCATGCTTGCAGTTTTGTGATAGCAATGCAAAATTCCGTCCGAAGTATCGAGCAATGTGCCGTCAAGGTCAAATATAATCAGCTTTCTTGTATTTTTCACAGCACAATACCCCTTGCCTCAAGCCTTGCGTCAACAGCTTTTTTGTTTTCAATATATCCGTTGAGCCGCTTTTCCGTTGCTTCAAGAACACCCTCAAGCATTTTAATTTTTTCGCTTTCACTTTTTGAAATTGAATGTAAATCAATCGTTACTCCTGTATATTTAAGCTCTTTTGTCAAACTGAAATTTTCAGCATTTTCAAGAGCTTTTTTATTTTCTGAATACAAATAAATCACTTCCTGATGAGTTTTCTCCGTTCCTTTGATTTCAATGAAAATCGGTCTGATTTTTGAAAATACTTCCTTGTTCATACCGTCAAAATATATGTGTAACTGTTCTTCATTAAGAAAAATTATCCAACCTCTGTTCTGCTTTGATGAAATTAAAGCTGAGATATCCTCAATTTTTCTGTTTTCACACAGCCTGTCCGAAACAATGGCATATCCATCAAAATCCGATATTTCATTGCTGAATCTGAATTCAGTCTGTAAATCGTCATTTTTGGCAAGTTCTTCAAGCAGAAATTCATTTCCGTTTGTAACAATACTGTCGTTTTTGCCAAGATATTTTGCAAGTTTAACCGCCGCATAGTATCTGTGGATATGTCTGAAATCGTCCATAATGCGGTTGTCAAAGCAAATCATTCTGTCACAGAAATTGCCGAGATTCTTGACTGCTGTTGAATATGCCGCAATTGCGGTTTTAACCCGTCCGTCAAAAACATAGGGGAGAAGCTCCGACGGCATTGCAAAAGGCAGCACAGTACAACTGTTGCCGAAAATGTCCTTGTATCTGCCGGCAATATCATCGGGATGTGGCTTTATTGCAATGTGTGTGTTTTCAAGAAAATAATCTGTAAAAAGTTCATACAGCCTGTGCTGGTCGCAAAGCGGCATAATTCCCAAATTTGCCATATGCTGAGTGAGTATCAGACTTGTATTTCTGTTTGCCTTGATTGTTTCTTTAATTCCAAAGAACGAAAGAACCTTGTCAAGCGTGTGTTCATCAAGATTTTCAAGAATTTTTTTTACTGAAAAATCGGTCATTTTAGGGTGAGTGAAACCCTCTGCTTGTGCCTGAGCGTCTGCAAGTATTTCAACACAGCTGTCATTTTCTCCAAAATATCCGAGCGTGTTCATCAAGGCGGTCTGTGTTTTGTTGCGGCTCATATTCGACATCATAAACCTGTTGTCGGAAAGCACACCGCAGCCTTCTTCAAAGCAATGATATTTAATCTTGTTTTTGATAACATACCAGCCAAAAGGAAAGTGGTCGGGACAAAGATACAGTTCATCTGCCGAATTTGGGGTTATCGGAAGAACCCTTTTTATTTCTGCGCAGGCTGATTTTAAAATCGAATTTTTAGAGCGGTGTTTTTGCTCATTTTTCTTGATATTTGCGTTTACTTCCGATTCTTTAAGTAAAAGTACATCGTCAAATATGCCTGAATTTTTGTATCTGTCTAAAAATGCAACCGAATTTTTGTGAATGTCAGAGAGCAATAATATGGCGGTATCGTCTTTTTTGCGTGTAAGTCGATGAAGTACACAGCATTGTATGTGATAAGTGGTAAGTGCGTAGTATAAAATCATAGTTTATCTCACTTTACAAATTCGTTTTCAATCAGTTTACCAAGACTGCCGGTTTCAAACGATGCAGAACCTACGGCTCTGTTTACGGGATAGTCGGCAAAAAGATTGCTGAAATATTCGGGACAGGAAATAACCTGTCTGCAAACGGCATATGCGTCACTTCCGCAAATGTTCATCATACACGGATATTTGGCAAAATGTTTTGTGTAGTCATTTACAAAATCGTGAATACCGTCCTGAATTTCATTTATCATACTGTATCCCTCAACCTCGGGATAATCAAATTCATACTTTATTCTTCCGTCATCGTCAAAATCAAAGCCTATGAATGACGGTGCGGGAGCGCTGAGCATAATTTCGGTAAAAGCTCCGTACATACGCTTTACATCGTGATCACGGCGGATTTCACGGTTGATTCTCTGCGAAAACATATATGATGTGATTATGTCGTTTGTCATCTGCGGTTCGATTATATCCATATCGTGAAGATAGGTTGAGCCTGCAACAAGTCCTCTGACCTTGCAGTCAAGCTTCCATTCATCCTCAATAAGGTACCTCAGAGCGGAAAATCCGCTTGCCGCCCAGCCTATATCAACTATAACGGCACTTTTGCTGTTTCCGACAGCCGCTTTATAGTAGGATTTTGCGGCGTTGTTACTGCGCCTGTAATGCTCTGTAACAATATCCCAGTGTATGGTAAACACCTTGACAATGTCCTCATAGTTTTCTTTTGTAAGCAAGGTGTCTGCAGTAAGCTCCGCCTCGTCAAGAAACGGCTGCATTTCTTCAAGGTCCATAGCCTTCAAAATCTTTGCAATTGTCATCTTGCGAGGAATTTTGTACTTTATATATCGCAGTAAAAGTTCATTTTTGAATCTGTTTACGGTAAGCTTTGTTGCGGCAGAGCGTGACCAGTATACATATTCCGTGTTGCTGTCGGGATAAAGTCGGTCATACACGGACTTTAAAATGTATCCGTCACGGGAGAGAAAAAGGATTTTATCAATCCCATGATTTTTGCAGTAATCATTTATGAATTTGCAATATCCGAGTACAAGAAAGCCTGCATAAGTGTAACCGAATTCGTAATACTGCGAATACTGCTTATCACCGTTTTGCAGTTTTGCGTTGACAATTCCACGGTATGCCGAGCCGATAAGTGATGTCATATCGAACGCTCTGTGCGCATTTCCTCTCGGATTTACACCCTTATACCATACGGGTTCAATATCGCATTTTCGTGCCGAACGATTGTCCGAAACAATGTTATCGCCGATATGAATATACTTTTTCTCAACTCCGTATTGCTCCTTTATGTATTCATAAAGCAAAAGCGAACGCTTGCTTGCATTGTATTCGTTTGAAACAATGATATTGTCAAAGCCTTCATATCCGCATTTTTTAAGCATTTTTTCAATAACATCTTTTGAAAGATACATATCCGAAACGGCAATAATTGTCTTTCCGAGATTTTTTGCTTGCAAGAAAATTTCTTTCATATACGGGTTTGCAAAGCACAAATCAAGTTCTGTTTCAATTTCATACTGCATAGCCTTGTCAATATCAAGCAATACAAATCGTGACAGCTTTTCATAGATATCACGCAAAGTCACCTCATAAGTGCCGTTCTTTTCAAAAGCCTCCTGCCTTGCAAGCTTTTCTGCAAGTTCACGGTAACGCTTGAATCCGGGACATTTATTCTTTTCGCCCAAAAGGAAGAACAGCGACTTTGGATCATCAAACGGGCGTAAAATCAGTGTGTCAAAAATATCAAAGGATAAAATATCGTTTACAAGAAACTTTTTTGCCATAAGTGTGGGGGACGGTCTTTTGGCAAAGCTCGACTCTGGAGCGCTCACGCAAGGTTTTATTGTATATTTTTTTCTTTCATACACTCTCGGCTTTGCTCCCGAAACACTTCCGAGTTTGCTTGATAAATGCAGAGAGGTGAGGTAAAACATTCTTCTGAAACGACTTTTGTCGGTATCCCCGTACTTATAAAAGCCTTCAAGCACAAAGCGATTTTTCATTACGGCTTTAAGTTTAAATTTTTTAGCTTTTCGTTTCAGTTTTCGCTTTGTATTCTGAATCGTACTCATCACAATTTTTTATCGCTCCTTGTTTTTTCGGTATCATAAATTGATGTTGTAACGAACTTAATTTTCATCTTTTCTTTAAGCTTTTTAAGCTCTTTTGATATTGCAAGGTTCTTTTCTTTAAGTAAAATCGGATCATATGCACCGCACATATTTTTGCTTATGTAATTTGAGAGCGGATTTTTGGTGAATCCGTCATATCCTGCAAGTGCAACCGACTTTACCGACGCTTTTTTCAAAAGTTTAAGTACCATAAGACCTGAACTGTCCGAAGCGTCATCTGTTGCATTTATAAGTTCCGAATAGTTTATGCAGACTGCTTTTTTCGGAAGATTTTTTATGTTAGATGTGAACACGGTCTTTTTTAGATTAAGCCTGTCCTCAAGCTCGGAATATCTGACTGAATTTCCGACAAAAACAATATTCGGTTTTATGTAGTCCGGAATAAAATTAACCGAGATTACAAAGGGCTTTTTCTTTGAAATATATTTCAAAATCGAACCTTTTTCACTTTTTACCGTAGAGCCGGGGGAGATAACAAGCACATTTCTTCCGTCAAGCTTTTTACGCAGTCTGTCAAGAATTTCAATATCATCAACTGCATTGCTCTGGTATTCCTGATAAATTTTTTCAATAAGCGCTTTGTTGAAAAATCGCTTTTCTTTTTGCGGAATCTGCTTGAGTATACTTCCGATTGCAGGCATTGAAAGCGAATGCTTTGCCATGAGATATGACGAATAATTCGGATGACAATTGTTTGCGGCTGAAAGAAAATAAGCCGAATTATAGCCCCACGGATTGCTGAGTGAAATCGGAATAAGGTAACGGTCAACAATTTCAAGAACAGGCAATACATCATAGTTCTTTGAAAATGTTCGGTTGAGGTAATCCATAAATAATTCACTGCAAAGATTACCTGCACCTCGTCCCATTCCGTTTGCACTGCAGTCAATGATTATATTTCGCTTTGTATTGTACTGTGAAAGCACCTGTGCATTTGAAAATGCAAGCTGAAAATTATTGTGCGAGTGATAACCAAGGCTGATTGACGGTTTCAGATTGTTGTCAACGAGAAACACCTGACGGATAAGGTCTTTTTCATACATCACACCGAGAGTATCTACAATATAAAACGCATACGGTTCAAGTTTATTTATTCTTTCAAGCAAATCAAGAAACTGTTTATCGGTATAATTTGTAGTTCCTACAGGCTGCATAAACAGCTTGTAGCCTTTACTTTTTATAATTTCAGCCCATTCAAAGGCGAGATCAATTTCATTTGGATGAAATGTAAGTCTGATTCCGTCAAGTACAGTTGAATCTGCCTCTGAAAGTAGCACGGGATTGATTTCACGCTCACCGATTGCAATCATCGCAACATACATCGTGTTCATACTGCTGTCTGAACTTACAAGCTCATTGAGCTGTTCAACACTGTTGTAGAGCGAATAGTCGGGATCATAAGGCTTGTTTGTCAGAAAACCGCATTCTACTATATCTGTGTTTGATTTTGAAAAGTTAAAAAGCATTGTTTCAATTGCTTTTCTGCCAAAATGCCAGTTGTTTACATACCCTCCGTCACGAAGAGTACAGTCAAGAATTTTTATATTACTCATTGTTACCGTTATTATCGCTTTCTGTATTATTCTTAATGTAATGATCAAAAATTACCTGTGCAAGGTCAAAATCAATCGGATTGTTGATGTCGGTTGCTTCAATAAAATCAACAGTTACACCGTATGGATTACTGCCGATTCTTCTGCCGTCTTTAATAAGCTTTTTAGTGTAAACATAAAGGCCAGTTGTTTCCGCAAACACATTTTGAATATCCTGTGTCCTCGGAATCTTGTTTGTGTTGTAACAAGGGGCGCCGTCCATCCACAAAAATTCCTGAATCGGCTTTACGGTAAAGGCAGAATCATATTCCTCATTTTTTACCTTATCAATTGCAGTTTCAATTGTTTTTGCTTTGATAAAGGGCGCTGTTGCATGGGCGAGCATATAAATATCTGCGTCAACATCTTCCGCAAATGCTTTAAGCACATCAATAATCAAAGTGCTTGATGTGTCAAGGCTTTCGCTTCTTTTAAGAAATTTAATGCCGTTAGGAAGATACTTTTTAACTTCCTCATTACTGCAATAAACATATGTTTCGTCAATACCTTCAACTTTTGTAAGTGTGTCAAGAATGTAGGTGAGAAGAGGTTTTCCTCCTTTAAATGCCTTTGTGTTCTTACCGGGTAATCTTTCATTGTTTAATTTCATCGGCACGAATGCCACAACTTTTTTCTTGTTTTCCATTTTTATTTCTCCCATTCAATATCTCTTGCAAGTTTTGCTTTTAACCGTTCAATACTTTCGCTGTCAGCTTTTTTGCAGCGAACAGCAATGTCTGCCTGCGTATATCTAAGCTGTTTGCGAATAATGAGCGATTCAAGCTTGTTTTGAATTTCTTTATCATTTGTATATGCAAATATCATCAGCTGTTTTTCTCTCATAAGACTTGAGTCTTTCGGAGTGAAGTCAGCGGTGACAATATATAAACCGTCAGTCGGTATGTTAGGATTGAAATTTATTATGTTGCCAAGGTTTAGTAACAGCGAAAGTCTGTAATCATAAACATCAAGATTATCGACTTTCTCCATATCGCCGTCAATCAAAGTATCACCGTTATCTAAAGCAATGCCGTAGCGATTCAGAAAGTTCGTAATCTGAGTTTCATTTATATTGCGTATTGAACTTACATTGCGAATACCAAGTTCTTTTAATAACAAAGTTGCGATAAACATATCGTCAATTCTTTCACGGCTTGTTTCAATGTCGGTTGTGAAGTAGTAGGAATGAACTGCAAACTTGTCAACGCCCCTGATTGATGTTGAACTAGCCGTTAATGCCATATCAACCTCACGGTCGATGACAAACGGTAAAAGTTCCGACGGCTCAGACTTTTCAAGCAGAATACAGTCAGAAAAAATTCTTCTGTAATTTTGCCACCTGTCCTTTGGGTGAGGTTTTACAACAAGCACATACTCATCATTGCACATATAATCGACAAGCGTTGTCATCATTAATTCCTGTAGGTCAAGGTCTTTGATTTTGAGTGTGTTCAAATCCTGAGTAAGATAAAGGCAAATCTTTTTGTCGCCTCTGATTTTGTGAGGTATATCGCCAAAGAAGTTTAGAATATCCTGTACTCTGTCGGGAATTTTGTATTTTAAAATATCGTAAATACAGAAATCTTCCGCCTTTTCATCATAAAAGCCTTTCTGCTGATGACGAAGGTCGCACAGTTTTGACTTGACGCAACTGTTTCGTCCCATACAACCAAGATATTCATTGATTATATGATTGGTCATATTGTTGCTTTTGGTAATTGAAAGATATCTTGACTGTTCCGAAAGCATTCCGCTTGCATCTTCAAAATAATGATAGGGAATACTTTTGCTTGTAAGATAAATACCGAGTGAATGTTGGTCTGATGCAACATAGATTTCCTCAAATTTTGTTATGTCCTCATCAAGCCAATTTTCAAATATTTTAGAAATATTTTCAATTACGGATTTAATTTCTTTTTCACTGCTTGTATTATCAAGTGCATTGCCTTTTTTTAGCTTGAATTTTTGTTCGGGAACATATCTTGCTGTTGTAAAAAATCCCGAATCAATCACCTGCTTTAAAAATGATTTTCTGCTTTTATCAGGCTTTATGTATTCAAGTATCAGAAGTTCTGCGTCATCATCGGGATAATAAGCAAGCTTATGTACTATACAGCACAGAAGATGATACATTGTAGATGCATGGTATAGAATCAATATAATCACTCCTGAGTAATATTTTTTAAGCGTTCAATTCCGCTCAAATAAAGTGAAAGTGCGTCCTCACCGCTAATCTTGCATTTGCAATCGGTAATTTTTGAGTATTTCACAAAGTCATTTGCAAAGTCACATACGGCGGTGTATATTTCTTTGAGGATTGCCGTGTCAATTTTCTTTGAATAAACCCAATGCTTTTCCGATTTGTCAATTTTCCAAAGCAGTGGCTTGTTGCCTTGAATGATTTCGGAAAGAGCTAAAACATTGTTATCATCGGCACAAAGATAATTGTTCATGCTTATTCCGTTGTAAACAATGCTTTTATCAATCCGATAAATCGTCTTTGCAAATTCTTCGCTTGCACATTTTTCGGGTAACGGATCAACAGTCACAACAATACGACTGCCGTTGATAACGGCCTGTACCGTATTTTCAACACCGTCACTATCCTTATCAATCCATGCGGTTGCCATAATTTTTGCAAGCTCGTCATCGCTGATTTTTCCGTCAATTTCAGAAAGCGGATACCTCATCAGCTTGTCAAGAACACCAAGCTTTGCATATTTGAAAACAGGCATTTCGGGAATTATTTTTCGCCATTCTTCAACGGTTCTGTATTTATCCGTTGCAAAAGCAGACCATGGAAAAAACATCGGTTTATCGGTGCTTTCGCTTAACATTTTGACGGTCTGAGCAAATATTGAGTTTTCGTCACAAAAGAAAATCATTTTTTCTGCATTGTGTAATCTTTCAACGCATTCCGATGCAAAACCTACAATTGCGGGAGCAATGCACATATATCCAAGCTCGTATTCATTGCTCATTCTTTTTATTCCACTGAAAAGATTCATACCGCATATCGTGTTGTACAGCATTTTGAATTTTTCATCTTTAATAGGATTGTCAATGTGTTCCATAAGAACGGTAGGACAGCGGTAATACATTTGCCTGCAACCCATTTTTGCATATTTCTTAATGAAATCATAATTATTGCTCATAACGCAGGTGTGACTTTTGTCATCTGTTTCAATAACATTATTATTTCCGTTTGTCACAATAAGTTCGTCATAACCTATTTGGTGGCTGTCAAGCAGATGCTTTATAAATTCTTTCGGGTATATCGACCTTATCACAACTGAAACCTTCATATTATTACAGTGTGCAATGTCAATCATACGCACAATGTATCTGTTCTCTAAAAACGAGTTTTTAAGCAACGAAAGTTCAAGTTTGTAATCAATCAAAGTTTTTAGTTCAGCATTGATTTTTTTGTAAATTTCAGAAAGAGCAATGCTTTGCTTTTTATACTTTTTCCTCAATAAAGCAAAGCCTTTAACTCCTGTTGCTTTTTCAATCTCAGCAAAAATTTCATCATCACTTTTTATCTGTGTCAAGGCACTGCCGAATATGTCGGTGACAAGGTGTGAATTATCGAGCATACCCGATGCAAGTTCACAAATTGACGGTCTTACGAATATTTGCGAGAGATAATCCTTGCCGACAGTCTTTGTGAAAATCCGTTTGTTGCAGAACGGAAGTCTGCACAAAATATTGATTTTTATAAGTTCGAGTCCGAATTTGACAGGATTGTTTGTTGCCGCCTCACGATTTTGATTTTGCAGACACATACAATAAAAATTTACATCGTCATTTCCCGTGGTGAGTATATTGTAAATCTTTCTGACAAAATCAAGTGATAGTTTTTCTATCATTTTATTTCTACCCCGATATTTGATTGAAACTGAAAATACCGATTTAATCAGCAATTTTTCAAATTTCGTTCAAATTATATTCCTTGATTTTATCTTGGTCAATAATAATAACTAACTATTTACAGCAAAAATACAATGGCTTTACATTCTGCAATAATTTGTAAAACAACCTATATTTACTTTACAAAATCGTGGGTGAATACTGCTAAAAACGAACTGTAATATTTGTCATGTTTTCCAAAAATAATGACAAGACAATATCCTATGTTGCATTTGCATTTGTATATGGTTATAATGAAAATGAAATGACAGTTACCAACGCTGAACTGAATATTTTAGCAACGGGGTATGTGACTAAACAATCTGAAGATTCAAAAGATGATTCTTCAGTCAGTGCAGGTAACGATTCAGACGATGATACAGAGGTTGACAATTATGTTGATTATGAAGTATTGTCCGAATCTGTTGACAAAACAAAACCGTTTATGCAGACAAGTTCTGAATATGACAGCAAAGGCAATTATGCAACTTCCGAAACCAATGAACAGGGAAGCACAACGCAGTACGCTTATGATGTCAACGGCAATATGACCTCGATTACTGATGCAGATGATAATGTGACAAGCTACGCATATGATTCATCAGGCAACCTTACATTTGTTAAAAACGGTGATTCTGAAAACTCATATACATACAGCGGTTTAGGCTCTGTATCAAAAATTACACACAATGGTTTTGACTACTCATTTAACTACGATGTTTTCTACAATTGTTCGTCAGTGGTGTACTGGAGTCTTTGAATTTTAAAAAAGGAGTATTGCAAGTGAAAAGATTTTTAAAAATATTGTTAAGCTTATTTGCTATGGCTTTTTTTCTGTCATCTTGCAGTGAGATACACAAATTGTACAGTAATGATCAAAATATTGCTGATAATACAATGGCTGAAATTTCAGAATATATTAATTGTTCCAAAAATAAATCATTATCATTAATGTTTTCAAAAAAAGCTTTGACTGCAATTGAAAATATTGATGAAAAATTAAAGAAATTTGTTGCGAGGTTACATAGTGGAATAAAGGAATATGAACTGGCTACCGGTCCGATGGGTAGTGGTGAATATTACTATGGGAATAAGGTAGAGTCAATTGATGTGGGATACAAAATACTGACAAATGATAACGAGGAATATTACATAGGGTTCAGTAAGGTATATACTTGTTCTGAATATGATGATTTGTTAGGTTTATCTTCTTTGCGATTAACTAAAAACGATGATGCATTGTGGGATATCAGAGAGAATGAATTTTATATCGAAGTCGAATAATTAAGATACTATTTATGTATTCTATAACCTCGTTTCAACAAAAATAGGCAATCCTGCAATTACAAGCAATACCTATGACAGTAACGGCAATCTCGCAAAAACAACCTACGCAAACGGTGATTATTTTGAATACACCTACGATGATTACGGTAATATTTCTTTAATCACAGGCGAAACAGGAAAAATTGCCGAGATGATTTACAACAAGCAAGGTCTTGTTACAAAAGCAGTTGATTATTCAAGCGGTGAAACCTCATATTACTACTACACATTTGACGGTTCGCTTGAAAGCGAATATCGTACATCATCAGACGGCAGTCTTACTCATTACATTGTTACAGATTCAGACGGTAATAAGGTAGAAAAAACATCTGTAAACGGTCAGACAAAGACTATTACAACTGGTTCAGATGATGACGGAAAGTCATTTGTAAATAATGACGGTGTAACGAATGAAACATCAACCGATGATTTCGGCAGAGTGTCAACTGTAACAACAAAACAGAATAAGAGCGATACCGTATTCACAAAGCAGTATTCTTATTACCACGGTAGCGAAAGCAATGCTACTACAAATATGGTTGGGAGCATATCGTATAAATCAAATTCAGGTGATGTAATCCAATATGATTATACATATAATGACAACGGAAACATTCAGTATGTATATGAATATGGCGAGAAAGTTGCTGTATATACATATGATTCCCTCAATCAGCTTGTATGGTACGCTGATACACGAACAGGTCGCTATATCAGAATAGTATATGATAACTACGGTAACATTCAAAAAATGGAATCGTATTCACTCGGAACTAACTGGGCACCTGTAAAATTGCTTGAAACAAGAACTTATTCATATGGTGACACTAACTGGAAAGATAAACTTACTAAGTTTGACGGCGACAGTATCACATACGATAAGAATGGTAACCCATTAACGTACCGTGATGATATGATTTTTGAGTGGGAAAACGGAAGAATTCTCAAGAATATAAACACTTCCGATAAAGCCATTCAGATGAGCTATGACTCAAACGGTATGAGAACACAGAAGTCTGTTGACGGAGTGAAAACTAACTATTACTACGACAGCAGTAATAATCTTTTTGCACTCACTCAGGGCAACGATACGCTGTTCTTCTACTACGATAATTCGGGCGAAGTAATGTCTGTTTCCTGCAACGGTACTATGTATTACTATATCAAAGACCTGCAGGGTGATATTACCGAAATCGTTGACAAAGACGGCAAAGCAGTCGCAGAGTATGCCTACGATGCGTGGGGCAATATGCTCACCGAAAACAACGGCACACTCGCAGTTGGCAAGCTGAATCCGTTCCGTTATCACAGTTATGTTTATGATGAAGAAACAGGCTTGTACTATCTCCAAAGCCGTTATTATGACCCACTCACAGGCAGATTTTTAAATGCGGATGTTTATTGTGACACTTATACAGGTAACCCATTAAGTACAAATATGTTTGCTTATTGTGAGAATGATGCGATAAATAAATCTGATGATGAGGGTAAAGATGCTTGGTGGATACAGTCACCAAATAGTGCTAATGGAAAAGGACATACATCACTTTTGTTGAAAGAAAAATCAGGGTATTGGTGGTATTTCTATTGGGGTCCGTCAAGTATACAACTTCTTTTTTTAGGAACTACTTCACTTAAAAATATCAATAAAAATGTTAGAAACCAAATAAATTATTATAATAATGACAAAAAACGCCCAGTTATGATTAGGAAACTGGACTACTCAGAAAATTATACTCAAGCGATACAGCTAAAGGGACATTTTGAGGACAGTATTAAACGAATAAAAAAATTCATCAATGATAATAAATATGCATTCAAATATTCGGTTAGATATTGTGCTCTCTATAAATTTAGATATACGAAAAAATATAAAGGTAAAGATAGACCGTATTCATACATACTATCTAGGAATCTTTACTATAATTTGTTAACAAATAATTGTATGCAAGCTAGTGTTTATTATTTAAAGTACGGCAGCCTTAATAAAAACAATGTGGAATTTAAGTTACAACTAGGGCATGTGGGTGTTATTCCAAATAATAATATAAATAATTTCAAAAAATTTGGTAAATGGGTGACATGTTGATAATTTTTTTAGAAAGGGATTACTAATGAAAAAGAAAAAAGCGTTTAAAATCATTGCTATTGCTCTAATATTTTGTTTCTTTGCAGTTGCAGGCGTGGTGTATTTTTCTCTTACCAACGTTCCGGAACATAATGTTAAGATTGAAAATGAGCCGGATAATAATAGTTATATGAATACTTGCTCAAATGTAATGTGTAATTTGGCAAGAGTTGGTGACAAACTATATTACAATGCGGCAAACGACTTTTTTAAATACGGAACATATGAAATCACTTCGGACTATACCAAGCGAATTTATTGGAAAGGTCCAGCAATTACAAGTGAATGCCTTGATTTAAACCGTGTTTCCAATGAGAATATTTTTTCTCCTTACATACACAATGACATTGTTCAGTATTATGATTTGAATCAAAAACATTATGAGGAATATTTGAAACTACCCGATACTAATAATGATAACGCTTCGCTCGAAGAATTGTTTGTTGTAGGTAATGAACTCTATTTCAACTATTCTGAATTATACGGTGGCAATGTTATAGGCGATACTATGGTAGTTTATGGTTTCTACAACCTTTACCGACAAGATGAAGATGATACAAAGTTAATATTGTCGGTGGACAATCTTGATTTTGACTATATTTCAGATCTTCGATTTTATGATGAATATATCTATTTTGTTGCAGGAAAAAGAACAAGTGACAAAGAAAACGCTTCTACAAACCTGTTTCTTTGTAAATATAATCCAAATAACGGAAAGATAGTTTATAAAATTCCTTATGCAACAAGTAGTGACTTTGTTGAAATTACTTGTCTATCTGCTGTGAATGACAAGGTGTATGGTACAATAGTTAATCGTTCTGATAACGGGTATGAAACGGTTTATTGTGCTGATTTGAAAAGCGGTACAATAAATACATTGTTTAAATCAAATGCAGGTATGGTTATCAACAGCTATAAGGATAAGGTGTTTTTGCTTATTGAAAACGGAAAAGATATGGGAATATACTCAGTTGATACATCAACCGACAAAGTTACAAAAATATTTGATGAGGATATGGATTTAAACGGTCTTTATATCGTTGATTCTAAATACCTGTATTTTGCAGATGATGCGTATTTTACCCTCCACAGAATAACCCAAGACGGCAAAAATCTTGAAAAAGTATTTGGCTGATTTCATTATCATGTTAAATGGAGTTATAAAAGTATATAAGGAATAATTTAGAAGGCTTAGTCAAACCTCCTAAATCTTAGGTGTATTCTTCACAAGTGTTTTTTACATTTATCTGTTTTTTGAAAGCGAATATCGCACATCATCAGATGGCAGCCTCCTATGATAATTATTTTATTATCATAGGGGGTGATTTTATTGTACATTTTTGGCGATTAGCCAAATGAATTTAACTAATAGAAAACGCATAAAATAGCAATAAAATAGTTTGACTAATATATAATATTG
>NZ_NNBY01000003.1 GCF_002834235.1 Ruminococcus bromii
CTTTCAATAGGAAGTTATGCGTTTTATAATTGTCCTAACATTGAGACCGTAAGTTTACCTGAAAGTCTGACAACAATTAACAGCGGTGCATTTAGAGAGTGCAGTAAGCTTACAAGTATTGATATTCCGAACAAGGTAACAGAGCTTAATGACTACACATTTGCAAACTGTACCTCGCTTAAAAATGTATCAATCGGAAGTGGCTGTACTTCAAT
>NZ_NNBY01000004.1 GCF_002834235.1 Ruminococcus bromii
ACACCCAAACGGGTGTTTTGCTATATATTCCTCCATAGCTCAGTCGGTAGTGCGAGTGTACAGAAAAGTACCTGACATTATTACTTAGTTTGAGGAAAAATTAGAAAAGTTGTTTAAATCCACTACCGGGGATTTAAGTAACAAAAAAGATTGCTCTTTATGCAATCTGAACAAAAATCTTTGAGCAAAATCAAAGAAAATCGTATAATCCTCCATAGCTCAGTCGGTAGAGCGCATGACTGTTAATCATGATGTCAC
>NZ_NNBY01000005.1 GCF_002834235.1 Ruminococcus bromii
AATCAGTACACAATAACCTTTGATACCAACGGCGGAAGTGAGATTGCACCAATTACTCAGGATTACGGTACGGAAATTACCGCCCCTGACAACCCGACAAGAAAAGGTTATACCTTTAAGGGCTGGGATAAGGAAATCCCCGAAACCATGCCGGCGGAGAATATAACGGTTAAAGCACAATGGGAAATCAATCAGTACACAATAA
>NZ_NNBY01000006.1 GCF_002834235.1 Ruminococcus bromii
CTAACCACATGACTCAGGTTTCTGACAAGGTATATCAGATTAAGTATGAAGACATTGAATCTGCAGACGATGCTTATCAGTTCAAGTTTGCTGCAAACGATGATTGGGCAGCTAGCTGGGGTCTTCCCGAGCAGAGCGCAACTCCTATAGGCGAAGAATTTGACCTTGCATTCAATGGTCAGAATATGCTTCTTAACACAGTTTCTGCAGGTTTTGCAGAAGATTCACTCGTTGATGTAACAATCACACTTGATCTTACTAAGTTTGA
>NZ_NNBY01000007.1 GCF_002834235.1 Ruminococcus bromii
AATCCTTTGCCAAATTTAACACTCTTAAGTTTATTTTCCACATATGAACCATTTGTATAAGTTGTAAATGCACCGTCACCGATACTCTCAAGACTATCAGGGAATTCTACACTTTCAAGCACCTTATTACTGGCAAAAGCATAGTTACCAATAGTTTTAACCGAACTCTTTGAAAAATCGAGTTTGTTAAGTGACTGACAACTATAGAACGCATGGTTGCCGATTGATTCTACATACTGTCCGAAAACTACGGAGGTGATTGACTTTTCAAGGAAAGCTCTGTCGGCTATCGAGGTTACTTTCTTATTGTCAATTCTGTCCGGAATGACGACATCTGTGTCGCTGCCGATGTAGCTCAAAATTTGGACTTTTGAATACTCATCAATCAGCGTGTAGGTGAAATCGTCGGTTGTGTAGGTTTCCTGTGCGCTTGCGCCTGTTTCCGAAGAAAACATTTCAGCCGCTTTTACATATGCCGTGTGAAAAACCTCGCTCGGCAGGATTGTAAACACGCTGAAAACAGTCATAAACACAAGAACAAATGAAACCGCTCTTTTGATTACTCTCTTCATGTACTTCTCTCCTAATTTTTTGTTTTTCGTAATGCCCCTTGTTCTGCCAAAACCAAGCCTTAAATTCCGTGTTCAGGCTTTATGCGCACAACAGGACAAGCTTGAAACGCACACAAAAGCTTTGAACGAAAAATATGTTGTTGATTTACGGCAGTAAAAGTCATGAGATAGTGCATACTTATGCTTTATATACAAAGCAATAAACCATTCCGCAAAAGAATACAATATTTCATCAGACATTACACATACTACATAATCATAACAATTCAGTACACTAAAGTCAATGAATCTGCACATAAAATCTTAACCAATTTTTTACGCTATTTAACAACATAAGACTGACAATATTACCAATCGACAATCTTATAACAAATGATGTACATCTTTATATTTTTCACTGTATAACTGCATTCTACAAGATAAATGACGCATAACAAACAAGATTTCAGCAAAATATTTTTGATTCGGACAAAAATAATCCGCCTCCGATCGAAATCAAAGGCGGAAAATGATTATTTATGAATTTTTTTAAATTGAAAACTTGCTTGAATCATATTGATACAGGCTGTGTTATAAATCCTTCGCAAAGCAAACGGTTGCCGAAAAGTGAAATGACCGACAACAAGCGTCGGTCATTTTCGGGGTATATTGGGTTATAGAAGGAATATATCAATATGAATGAACGAAATAAGCATTGAATACAGGCAGAAGAAAGAACTTTTCACGACTAATTTCAAAACTCCAAAACAAATTACCTAAAAACGAATCTGTTTCAATGCTTATTCCGTGGGCATCAACTTTAGCTTTATTGTACAACAAAAGAGTTTTAAATTCAATTGCATTTGCAACGGAATTAAATCTTTGATGTAAAATATCCTTTGGAATTTTTATCTAATTGTTACAAAAATAACAATCTCAACCTTTGCAGAACAAAATTCGCCATCTTTTAGTTGTAATTATTGAAGCTATAAATATATATTTATATCCTTTTATTATTGCATTTATGTCAATTTATTATGATATTATCCAAGAATTTCGTCAGAAAGTTGTTCAAGCTGAGGAATATTTTCTTCTTTCATAGCAGAACGGATTGTCACAACAGTAGGACAAATTTCAACATTTTTCATTTCTTCAAGATATGTTCTCATTGTCTTTGCGGCCGAAGGAGCCCAAGAGCCGTTTTCAACCATAGCAACCTTTCTGTTCTTGTAGCCCTTGATTTTAAGGTGGTGCAGGAAATCGTTCATTATCGGGAACACGCCGCCGTCATAGCTCGGTGCGATAACAACCATTCTGCTGAAACGGAATGCGTCCTCAATATCCTCGGCAAGGTCTGTGCGTGAAAGGTCAGCAATCGAAACCTTTTTGTCGGTTTTTGATTTGATGATTTCACAAAGCTTTTTGGCAGCCTTGGCTGTGTTGCCGTGAACCGAACAATATGCAATGAACACACCGTCGGTTTCAGGCTCATATTTGCTCCATGTATCGTAAAGACCGATGTACCAACCAAGATTTTCGTCAAGAACAGGGCCGTGAAGCGGGCAGATTTTCCGAATATCAAGCTTTGTGGCTTTTTTGAGAAGATTCTGAACCTGAACACCGTACTTACCGCAGATATTGAAGTAATATCTTCTTGCCTCACAAGCCCAATCATCCTCCTGAGCGTCAAGTGCGCCGAATGTGCCGAAGCCGTCCGCAGAGAAAAGAACCTTTTCTGCGCTTTCATATGAAACCATAACCTCAGGCCAATGAACCATGGGAGCCATTACGAATGTAAGCTTGTGCGAACCGAGTTCAAGTTCGTCACCCTCTTTGACTGTAACGGTTTTATCGGCAAAATCAAAATCCGGAAAAAACTGTGGGAGCATTGAAAAAGTCTTTGCATTACCAACAAGCTTCATTGACGGATATTTCTCGGAAACAACCTTAATATTTGACGCATGGTCGGGTTCAAGATGGCTGATTACAAGATAATCGGGAGTTCTGCCGTTAAGCTCTCTGTCAAGATTTTCAAGCCATTCGTCAGTTTTTCTCTTGTCAACCGTATCCATAATTGCAACCTTTTCGTCAACAATAAGATATGAGTTGTAAGAAATTCCGTTGGGAACAAGATACTGACTTTCAAAAAGGTCGATTGTCTTGTCATCAACGCCAATATATTTTATAGAATCGGAAATTTTAACCTGCATTGTATTCTCTCCTTTATAAACCTGTGTCCGTATTTGTCGGAAATTTTTGTTAAGTCAATTATACTATGTTATCAAGTTGAAATCAAGATGATTAGGATAATTTAAACACTATGCAAATTTTGTTCATGTGTCTGATTGTATATGAAATTATTTTGCTATTGATTTAAAAGAAAAGCGATGATATAATATTGTTAAAGAAAAATACAAACGGGTTGTTATTATGGAAGTAAAATATTCAAAAGCTGCACTCAAGTTCCTTGCAAAATCCGATAAAGCAACAGTTAATCGTATCAGAATTGGAATTGAGAGGTTAAAAATTAATCCTCCTAAAGGTGATATAAAATTAATGCAGGGATTTGATGACGGCAGACAACGATTAAGAATCGGTAAATACCGTATTATTTTTAAAAGGTTACTTGACGGTACTTATGAAATAATATATATTATGGATATAGGTTCTCGTGGAGATATTTATAAATAAAAGGAGTTGCCGTATATGAGTACGAAAACAGCTGAAATTGCTAAAATGATTGATATGCTTCCCGACAGTGACAAGGAACTTGCCTACGAATTGATTAAGAAACTCGTACTTGCTTGGGATCCTGACTACACAAAAGTTACCGAACAGGAGTATAAAGATATTACAGAAGCGGAAAACGGTGACTTTGTTTCCGAAGACGATATTGATTGGGATAATCTTTCAAGATATGCAAACTAAATAATTGCATTAATTTAGCGGTGGCATTAACCACCGCTTTTTATTTTAGTTTTTAATATTTTGAGTGTATGACATTTACCCACCAAAGCATAATTTTCCACTTTCAATTTTCAATTAACAAAACAGTCCCTTTCAATGCATTTGCAAATTGAAAGGGACTGATTGTATAAATATTAAAAAATATTAGATTTCAGACTACAAAAATTACTTTCTGTTGTTTCTGTTAAAGCCGCCTCTGCGGTCATTGTGAGGTCTGCGTGGACGAGCTGCTCTTTCTGCGTCAATGTCGTTTTCGGGAACAAGACCGTCAACATCAATAAGAACCTGACGGCGAGAGAGATTGAGTCTGCCCTTATCGTCAATTTCCATTACCTTAACACGGATGATGTCGCCTACATTAACAACATCTGTTACATTCTCTGTACGCTTAACATCAAGCTGAGAAATGTGAACAAGACCTTCCTTACCCGGAGCGATTTCAACGAAAGCACCGAAGTCCATAATACGGGTAACCTTACCGAGGTACATTGCACCCGGCTCAGGATCAACAGCGATTGTGTTGATGATTTCGATTGCACGCTTACACTTGTCGGAATCAATACCCGAAACAAATACCTGTCCGAGTTCGCCGTCTTCCTCAATGTCAACCTTAACTTCGCATTCAGCCTGAATTTCCTTGATAACCTTACCGCTCTTACCGATAACCTCGCTGATTTTGTCGGCAGGAATTGTTGTTGTGAACATCTTGGGAGCGTACTTTGAAAGCTCTTCTCTCGGCTCTGCAATAGCCTTGAGCATTACTTCATCAAGAATGTAGTTACGAGCCTTGTGAGTCTTTGCAAGAGCCTCTTTAACCATTTCGGGAGTAAGACCGCTGATTTTGAGGTCCATCTGAATAGCTGTGATACCGTCATGTGTACCTGCTACCTTAAAGTCCATATCACCGAAGAAGTCCTCAAGACCCTGAATATCAACCATTGTCATCCAACGGTCGCCCTCTGTGATAAGACCGCATGAGATACCTGCAACAGGAGCCTTAATCGGAACACCTGCGTCCATAAGAGCAAGAGTTGAACCGCAGATTGAACCCTGTGAAGTTGAACCGTTTGAAGAAAGAACTTCCGAAACAAGGCGAAGTGCATACGGGAATTCTTCTACCGAAGGAATTACAGGAACGAGTGCTCTTTCTGCAAGAGCACCGTGACCGATTTCTCTTCTGCCCGGACCACGGCTTGGCTTTGTTTCGCCGACTGAGTAGCTTGGGAAGTTGTAGTGGTGGATATATCTCTTTTCTGTTTCACCGTCAATGCCGTCAAGGAGCTGTTTGTCGGAAACAGGACCGAGTGTTGCGATTGTGAGAACCTGAGTCTGTCCTCTTGTGAACATACCCGAACCGTGAACTCTCGGAATTACGCCAACCTCTGATGCGAGAGGACGGATATCGTCCATTCCTCTGCCGTCAACACGCTTCTGCTCATCGAGTAACCAACGGCGAACAATGAACTTCTGTGTCTTATAAAGGCACTCGTCAATGAGAGCTTCGCTTTCTGGATAAATCTCGTCAAATTTTGCATGAACTGCCTCATAGATAGGCTTGAGTCTTTCATCACGAATTCTCTTATCATCTGTATCAAGAGCAACCTTAACATCTTCTTCTGCAAATGCCTTGATTGCCTCAAACATATCATGGTCGGGTTCAAGACTTGCAAACTCAAACTTAGGCTTGCCGATTTCAGCCTTGATTTCCTCAATAAAGCTAATAATCTTCTGGTTAGCCTCGTGACCTGCCATAATAGCGTTGTACATATCGTCATCAGATACGCAGTTTGCACCTGCCTCGATCATAGCAATTCTTGTGCTTGTTGAGGCAACTGTTGTTGCCATCTGAGAAACCTTTCTCTGTTCCTCTGTCGGGTTAATGATGTACTCACCGTCAATCATACCTACAGAACAACCCGAGATAGGTCCGTTCCACGGAACATCAGAAATTGAAATTGCGATTGAAGCACCGATCATGGCAACAATTTCAGGCTGACAGTCGGGATCAACGCTCATTACCGTACAAACGATTGAAACATCGTTTCTCATGCTCTTGTCAAAAAGAGGACGGATAGGACGGTCGATTACACGGCTTGTGAGGATAGCTTTTTCCGAAGGTCTGCCCTCTCTCTTGAGGTAAGAACCGGGGATTTTGCCTACTGCGTACATCTTTTCTTCATAGTCAACCGAAAGCGGGAAGAAATCAACGCCCTCTCTTGGCTTTTCTGATGCTGTAACAGCAACATGAACTGTTGTGTCGCCGTAGTGAACAAGACACGCACCGTTTGCAAGCTGTGTCATCTTGCCTGTTTCAACCTTTAAAGGTCTGCCGGCAAATTCTGTTTCAAATACTCTGTATTTGTCGAATGTCATAAGTCGATTCATTTTAGTAAAATCCTTTCCGAAACATAAGTTTCACATTTTAAATAAAGTTCAAATTTATTCAAACGGGATTTTACGCCGATTTAGCAATAAAACCATTAAACAAAACTGACAAACACACAAAAGCATATGTTATTTAATCGTTTTACCGCTAAAAAACAGCAAATAAAAATCCCGCAGAAAATCGAATTTAGGGCAAGCTTTCGCTTGCCCTTGTGTACTTAAAAAATTACTTACGGATACCGAGTCTTGCAATGATAGAACGATATCTTTCAATGTCTACCTTTGTGAGGTAAGCGAGAAGGCTTCTTCTCTGACCAACCATCTTGAGAAGACCTCTTCTGCTGTGGTGATCCTTCTTGTGAACCTTGAGGTGCTCGGTAAGGTCATTGATTCTCTTTGTAAGAAGAGCAATCTGAACCTCCGGAGAACCTGTGTCGCCTTCGTGAGTTGCGTACTCAGCCATGATAGCCTGCTTTTCTTCTTTAAGCATTAAAAATTCCACCTTTCAAAAATAGTCGCCAACATCTCAGGGCAGGGCTGTGAAAATCCGACAAACGGCATACTCCCTGTTCCGAGACACGGTCATCTGTTTTATATTATCACAATCAAAGTCAAAAGTAAAGTGTTTTTTACAAAATCTTCTTTGCTTTTTCATTGTAGAGCATATCTATATATTCACAAATTTTCTTCTGATCTTCTTTAGACATTGAGCGATATCTTGCAATGATTGCTCTTTCGGAAAGAGTCAGTACATTGAGCGTCATGTCACCGTCGGCAACTCTTCTTTCAAAATAATCTCTGTTGTCAAGAATTGCGTTATAATCGATACCGAACATTTTAACGATTTTTCCGAGAAGCTCGTGGCTTGGTTCGGAAACTCCCGTTTCATATTTTGTATAAGTTGTTCTGTTTATCTTTAATGCGTCCGCAACCTGCTGTTGGGTAAGTCCGCACTGAATTCTGTAATAACGCATTCTGAGTCCTACCGAAGCGTCGATATTACTGCACTTTCTTTTGGGCATCTTCTGCACATCCTATCACATAAAAGTATTTCCGCTTTGCACACTGCGATTCAATTATAATACTTTTAAATAAAATATTCCACAAATGTGATAACACTTCACTAAACAAAAATCGGCATGATTTTTGTGCATTATTTTGTATTCATAAATATTTTTTTGATGAATTATACCTGCATCTATTATTATTGATTCGTAAAACTTTTATGCCTCTCTTCCGGTTTTTGTAAACCTCTTTTTCAAATTTGGTATTGAAATCTTTAAATTTTTGATGTATAATCATGTAGCGGAAGTTAGTGTGTATGTTTTTATGCAATTTCTGCGTTCTGTATTTTTTGCTTTATTACAGCCGAACAACCGAAAAATTAAACGCTGGAGTAGCGCAGTTGGTAGCGCAACTGATTCGTAATCAGTAGGTCGAGGGTTCAAGTCCCTTCTTCAGCTCCATAACAAAAACCGTATCAGAAAGCCGTTTTCAGGCTCTTTGGTGCGGTTTTTATTTGTTTATTTTTACCGTAAAATATTGCTTAAATATTAGTCAAATGTCAGTCAAAAACAGCAATCACATCAATCACACATATATGCCTAACACATTATGCATATAAAAGTAAAAGCACCCTGCATTCTGCAAAGTGCTTTAAAAATTACTCTTTCGTATTCGTTTTAGCCGGATTTTTAATCATTCTGCCGTTGACGAAGATGTAGTCATCATCGGAGTTTGCGTTTTCGACTGCTTCGGTTTCACGCTGAACTTCTTCTTCCGTAAGGACATACTGCACATTATCACCTGTAAAATAACCGACAGACTCCTGCACACCTTTTGCGATTACGGATACTATTATATAGGTTGCAATCATCGGGTAGAAAATTACCGAGAGAGCAACTGCAACAACAAGCATTGCACCCTTTGCATAGATTACTGCGAGGAATACTGCGAATGAAACTATGCCGACAAGCACAAGTGCGATAATATTTCTGAGAATTTTACCGAAAATCAACAGAAGTGAATTTTTATAAATGTCACGGAGTCTGAGGTCATAGGTAATTGTTAGCAGGGGTACATAGAACAGCATAATCAGCATTGCAATTGAGAACACTATATATATGGTAAAGACAGAGCCGTAAACGATGTCTGTCTGAGCAAGTGTTCCGTAATAGAGAATTGCAAAAAACGAACATGCTACTATGAGGTAGGCTACAAATCCGTTGAAAATTGATTTTTTCAGATTTTCACGAAATGCCTGTACAAAAGTTTTGAAAACACTTACATCCTCTTTTTCAACCGAAATTTTGCGGATTACCATTACAAGTCCGGAATAGAACGGCATTGCGGGAATTATACCCAAACTCCATAATATTACATTGTTGAATCCGGACAGAAAGCTTATGAGAATGAATATTCCGGAAAATACGGCAAACGGAATTGAGTACATCAATCCCGCAAATAACAGCTTAGGAAATCGGGTGAAAAATCGTGCAAGTGATGATTGATTGAAATTTTTCATAATTGCTAAATTAACCTTCTTAAAAAACAAATTTGACATAATTTTAGCACAAAGCGCTTATCATTTTCAATAGAATGACCATATTTGACAGGTTACAATATTGTAACTTTAATGTTACTTTAATATTTCTTATTTGACAAATAAGTCACAAAACTCAGATAATATGCGGTTGTTTTTTGTTTGATTTTGAAATTACATTTGGTCAATACCTTCGTTTTGACTAATCACAGAGAAATTTTTTAAAAAAATCTATTGTATTTTCATAAATAGTGTGTTATGATTGTGGCAATAGAGAGAACACAGAATGTTGTTCTCTCGCCAATATCCGGGTTTAGCGGATAAATATTTTTAATTAAGGTGAAAGCTATGAAAAAATCAACATTCAAAAGAGCTGCAGCTCTTGCAGTTGCAGGTATGATGACTGCTACTGCTCTTGCAGGCTGCGGCGGTTCTTCATCATCAGGATCAAAAGATGATTCAAAAAATGCAGCAGGCAACGCAAAAAACGGTAAAGTTTACTATCTTAACTTTAAGCCTGAGCAGGACAAGGATTGGCAGGCTCTTGCTAAGAAGTACACGGAAGAAACAGGTGTTGATGTAACTGTTAAGACAGCTGCCGAGGGTACTTATGAGTCAACACTTACAGCAGAGATGGACAAGGACAACGCTCCTACACTCTTCCAGGTTAACGGTCCTGTAGGTCTTGCAAACTGGAAAGACTATTGTGCAGACCTCAGTTCATCAGAAATTTACAATCAGCTTACTTCAAAGGATTATGCGCTTGAAGAAGACGGCAAGGTTTACGGTATTGCTTATGTAATTGAAACATACGGCATTATCTACAACAAGACTCTTCTCCAGAAGTATTGC
The DNA here is from genome assembly GCF_002834235.1 of Ruminococcus bromii. GTDB lineage: Bacteria > Bacillota > Clostridia > Oscillospirales > Acutalibacteraceae > Ruminococcoides > Ruminococcoides intestinale. The sequence goes on from NZ_NNBY01000007.1 coordinate 9,298, forward strand.
GATTCTGACTTTGCTTCGGTTAAGAAGATTGAGGACATCAACAGCTTTGAGAAGTTAAAGACTGTAGCCGATGAAATCCAGAAGAATAAGGATAAGCTCGGCGTTAAGGGTGCGTTCACATCAGCAGGTATGGATTCTTCATCTGACTGGAGATTCAAAACTCACCTTGCTAACCTTCCTATCTACTTTGAGTACAAGGATAAGGGCATCAAATCAACAGACGCTATCGAGGGTAAATACCTTGAAAACTATAAGAACATCTGGGATCTCTACATCAAAGATTCAACATGTGATCCTGCAGACCTCGCAAGCAAGAAGGGTACAGACGCTGAAACTGAGTTCACATCAGGCGAAGCAGTATTCTTCCAGAACGGTAGCTGGGAATATTCAACAGTTACCAAGGCAGGTATGAAGGACGACCAACTCGGCATGCTCCCGATTTACATCGGCGTAGGCGATGAAGCTAATCAGGGTCTTTGCACAGGTTCAGAGAACTACTGGTGTGTAAACAACAAGGCAAGTGCTGACGATCAGGCAGCTACTCTTGAATTCTTGAACTGGTGTGTAACAAACAAAACAGGTACATCTGCTCTTGCTGATGATATGGGCTTTGTAATTCCTTTCAAGAATGCTAAGGAAGCAACCAATGTGTTTGTTAAGATTGATAACGAACTCACAGCAGCAGGCAAAACTCCGGTAAGCTGGAACTTCACAACAATGCCAAGTGAAGATTGGAAAAACGGTGTTGGCACAGCTCTTACACAGTATGCAGCAGGCACAGGCGACTGGGACGCTGTTAAGACTGCATTTGTACAGGGTTGGAAAACAGAATATGCAAAGGCTAACGGCTGATTGTAAGATTTCTGTTTTAATTTAACAGGTTCGGTAGGGGGGCGGCATTCCGCCCCCCTTTCTTATGAACGGAAAGGCAAAATATTATGTTTAGAAAACCTAAAAGAAAAATTTATTTTCTTATATTTGTTCTTCCTACTCTTGCTGCTTTCCTTATAGGTTTTGTATATCCGTTCTTTAACGGCATTTACCTTTCATTCTGTAAATTCAGAACAACAAGCGACGCAGTATTCATTGGGTTCGGAAACTATGTCAAAGCCTTTCAGAATGAGGGCTTTTTACATTCATTCTGGTTTACGGTACTGTTTGTTATAGTATCGGTTATACTCATTAACCTCATTGCGTTTTTTGTGGCGTATGCACTCACGCTCGGAATCAGGGGTTCAAATGTATTCAGAACTGTTTTCTTTGTTCCTAACCTTGTAGGCGGTATCATTCTCGGCTACATCTGGCAGTACATTTTTAACGGTATTCTTCAGTATTACGGAACAAACCTTGCGCTTAACGCAAACTACGGTTTCTGGGGACTTGTAATTCTTATGTGCTGGCAACAGGCAGGTTATATGATGATTATTTACATTGCCGGTTTCCAGAGCGTACCTCATGATCTTTATGAGGCGGCTAAAATTGACGGCGCAGGCAAAAAACAGTTGCTTACAAATGTAACATTGCCGATGATGATGCCTTCCATCACAATCTGCACATTCCTTACACTTACAAACTCATTTAAGCTGTTCGACCAGAACCTTGCCCTCACAGGCGGTGCTCCGGGTATTGTATCACAGGGAAGCGGTACAATGGTTTATCAGACGGAAATGATGGCTCTCAATATTTACAATACATTCTATGCAAACCAGAATTCTCGTGGCGTAGGTCAGGCTGAGGGCGTTATCTTCTTCGTAATTGTTGTTATCATTGCCCTTATTCAGCTTTACTTCACAAGAAGAAAGGAGGTTCAGCAGTAATGGCAAAAGTTGCAGCAAAGGCTAAGGATAGGCCTGTAAAGAAAAAACAAACCGTAGGAATGAAAATTTTAACAATTCTCTTCTCTATTGTGTCAGTATTCTATGTTGCTCCCGTTTTCATTGTACTGATGAACTCCTTCAAGAGCAATGCGGCAATCAGCCGTGCAATCTTTGAATTTCCGAATGCAGACAGTTTTCAGGGCTTTCAAAGCTATATGACAGGTATGTTCCACGGCAACTATCCGTTCTGGAAGTCAATTGTATGGAGCTTCTTCATTACAATCGGCGGTGTTGTGCTTATTCTTTTCTGCACATCAATGTGTGCGTGGTACTTGCAGCGTTCAAATTCTCGTATATGCAAAATCATCTACTATTTCTGCATTTTCTCAATGGTTATTCCTTTCCAGATGGTAATGTTTACCCTCTCAAAGACAGCCGACAGTCTCAAGCTTACAACTCCGTGGGGTATTTTGATTATATACCTCGGATTCGGAGCAGGACTTGCGGTATTTATGTTCTCGGGATTTGTTAAATCAATTCCTGTTGAAATTGAGGAAGCCGCCGATGTTGACGGAGCAGGTCCTTTGAGAACATTCTTCGGTATTGTTCTTCCGATTATGAAACCTACTTTTATTTCGGTTGCAATCCTTGAAACAATGTGGATTTGGAACGACTACCTTCTCCCCTATCTTATTCTTGATATGGATTACAAAACTATTCCGATTCATATTCAGTATCTTAACGGCAGTTACGGTCATACGGACACAAGTGCTATTATGTCGCTTATCGTTCTGAGCATCGTTCCGATTATTATTTTCTACTTTGCATGTCAGAAATACATCATCGAGGGTGTTGTTTCAGGTGCTGTAAAAGGTTAATCTTTCTTTCATTTTATTTTCAAAAAACGGCTGTGTACATTATGCTACACAGCCGTTTTTTTCTCTTGTGTTTTTTCTCTCGTGTAGACAGTTTGTATAATGCAAAACAAATTATCTACACGAATTGGGTACGGCGGCTCGCCGTGCGGGCGGATAATATCCGCCTCTACATTTAAACGCAACTTCTATATATACAAAAACAATCGGGCGACAATGATTTGCATTTTGCAAACTGTCTGCCCGACCACAATTTTACATTTTCAATTTTCAACTTTCAATTTTAAAAAGACTTCCGCTCGGGCATAATATGTTTTTTGACATTTACAAACTATCTACACGAACAAGAAAAGTCGGCTCGCCGTGCAGAATTGTTCTTTAATAGAATTATACTGCATACAAAAATCGGGCAATCGTGATGACTGCCCGATATGCGGAAATTTTATGTGTTAACTTTTACCGTAAAAATCAGATTGACTGAAGAACAGGCTCACCGTTTTCGGCTGTAAGGTGCATTGCAGTAACACCGCCTGCACCTGCCTCAATCATTGCGTTTGCAATTTTCTCCTCAACCTCTCTGCGAATTGTGTTTCTGAGGTCACGAGCACCGCTTGCACCGTTGCATGACTTTTCTGCAAGGAGCTGACAAACCTTTTCGTCAAATGTGAATTTGATGTGCTTTTCCTCAAGAGTCGGTACATACTCAGAGAGCATAAGGTCTGCAATCTTTACAAAATCGTCCTTTTTAAGGCTGTTGAATACGATAACCTCATCAACTCTTGCGATAAATTCAGGACGGAGGAACTCGGAAAGTGCCTTCATAACCTTTTCTTTTGAGGCATCTTCTTCAGTCTTGCCAAAGCCTAATGCGCTGTCCTTTGATGCAGAACCGGCATTTGATGTCATAATGATAACAGTATTTTCAAAGTTTACTGTTCTGCCGTGAGCGTCTGTAACTCTGCCCTCGTCAAGAATTTGGAGCAAAATATTGAGAACATCGGGATGAGCCTTTTCGATTTCATCAAAGAGGAGAACCGAATAAGGTCTGCGGCGAACTTTCTCCGTTACCTGTCCTGCCTCATCGTAACCGACATATCCGGGCGGTGAACCGATAATTTTAGAAACCGAATGTTTCTCCATAAATTCACTCATATCAAGTCTGATAAGAGTTTCGGGGGTATCGAAAAGTTCCTTGCTGAGAACCTTTACAAGCTCTGTTTTACCGACACCTGTAGGACCTACAAAGATGAACGATGCAGGTCTGCGGCGAGGTGAAATCTGAACTCTGCTTCTTCTGATTGCAGATGCAAGAGCCTTTACAGCCTCGTCCTGACCGATAATTTTCTTTTTAAGCTCGTTCTCAAGGTCGGCAAGCTTTGAAAGCTCGTTTTCCTTGATTCTTGATGCGGGGATGCCTGTCCAGAGTTCGATTACCTTGGCGATATCCTCCTCTGTAACCTTTGAAACGAGAGTTTCGGGGTCAATTTCTTTAAGGTCGCTGTCAATTCTTGCAAGGCTTGTGTTGACCTCGGCAAGCTGTTCATAGTTTACCTCATCGGCATTTGTAAGAGCGTCCTTTCTAATAAGAAGCTTCTGTCTTTCGTCCTCAAGCTTATCGTGACGCTCCATGCTCTTGTTGCGGAGAGCGGCACAGGCACAGCTTTCATCAAGAAGATCGATTGCTTTGTCAGGAAGAAAACGGTCTGTTATGTATCTTTCGGAAAGGACAACCGTCTTGCGAACGATATCATCGTCAACAATTACACGGTGATGTGCCTCATAATAGCCTTTTACACCTGCGATAACATCAATTGACTGAGCAATTGTAGGCTCGCCGACCTTTACGGGCTGAAATCTTCTTTCAAGAGCAGAATCCTTTTCGATATATTTTCTGTATTCGTTGAATGTTGTAGCGCCGATGACCTGAACTTCACCCCTTGAAAGAGCCGGTTTGAGGATATTTGCGGCATTCATTGTACCCTCGTTGTCACCTGTGCCGACAAGGCTGTGAACCTCATCAATAAAGAGAATTATGTTGCCGTTCTCCTTGATTTCGGAAACAAGTCCTTTGATTCTGCTTTCAAACTGACCTCTGAACTGAGTACCTGCAACAAGTGATGTGAGGTCAAGAAGCTGAATTTCCTTATTTTTAAGTCTTTGAGGAACATTTCCTGCGGCAATGCGGAGAGCAAGCCCCTCTGCAATAGCGGTTTTACCTACACCGGGTTCACCGATAAGGCAAGGATTGTTCTTTGTTCTTCTTGAAAGAATCTGAATTACACGCTCAATCTCGCTGTCTCTGCCGACAATGCGGTCGATTTTGCCCTCTCTCGCCTTGCGTGTGAGATCTTCACAGTAAAGATTGATGTGCTTTCTGTTCTTTTCTTTTTTCTCTTTTTTGCCCTTTTTATTATTATCCTGATTTGTCGCATTGTTGTTCTGTCCGCCGAACATACTGTTGAAAAATGCAGGGAATGCAGGTGCACCGTGAGAGAAGTCATCATCCTCACTGCCGTCACCGTCTTTAGCAAAATCGCCCATCTGCTCGGCAAGGTTATCCGCACCAAGCTGTTCCATAAGCTGCGACATATCGCCGTCACCCATACTGTTCATGAGGGTGTTCATCTGATCCTGAACATTTTCAAGGTCCTCATCCGAGATACCCATTTTGCTGATAAGATCCTCAACCGGCTTGATTCCAAGCTCTTTTGCACAGGTAAGGCAATAACCTGCCGTCGGGGCATCTTTGGAATTATTATTTGAAACGAAAACAACCGCAGGCCGTTTTCCGCATCTTGTACAAAGCATAGCATACTCCTTTTTAGGACACCAAATTACACATTTGCTGTCATGGTAATATAAGAATTATACAACTGTTTAACAAATAATTCAATATTTATTTGTCGGAATTTATTTATTTTTAATGTCAGCTGTCTTTTTAAGTGATTCGTTGTACTCCTTAATCATTGCAAAATAGATTTTGCCGTAACGATACAAAGCGTATAACATGGATGCGGCTGTAACCGAAAGCAATATCAGATCAAGCACCATATTTTCGTAGGCAAAAAAGGCCTTGAGAAATACGATAAGACATACGGAAAAGTAGAAAATAATTGTTCCGACCTTTCCGTACCAGTTTGCAGAAGGCGGAGTGAGTCTTTTTTTGATTAAATCTGCACCGCCGAGGAGCATAATAAGGTCTTTGACCAGAAGTGTTACAAGAATCGGAAGAACCATAGGCACATAAATCACCATACAGATAACGACCGCAAAAAGCGTTACCTTGTCTGCAATGGGATCAAGGATTTTTCCGAGAGGAGTTACCTGATTGAGTTTTCTGGCAGCCATTCCGTCAAAGCAATCGGAAAGTCCCGACAAACCTATACATATTGCCGCATATATATACTGTTCCGCAAGGAAAAAATATACGAACGGGATTATAAGCACAAATCTTACATAAGTTATAATATTAGGTATAGTAACCAAATCGGATGTTTTAAAGCTCCACACATCTTTTTCTTTTTCCATTACTGTTCCCTCCTGTTTCTTCATTCAGACTGCAACGCTGAAAAATTTAAAAACAGCACCCGAAATCATCGGGTTATTAAGCATTTCGGGATTTGAAAACTCAAGCACTCCCGAAAAGATATTAACGGCAAAAAACACAAGGATTGCCGCCTCCGCAAGTCCCAACACACCGCCGAGAAGCTTATTAATCTGTTTCACCACGGGTATTTTAAACACTCTCGCAAGTTTTTTAACAAGAATTTTTATAATTATAAAGATAATTATTGAAATAACTACACCGATAACCAAGCGGAACATTCCTGTGATAACCGGCTGAATAAGATTTTCCACCGAAGTTGACACCGCCGCTGCGGCAGAGTTCGGAACCTGAAAATCGTTTGTATAGACACTTGAATCCAATCCGAAAATTGAAAGGAAGAATCCGAGCATTCCCATAACCCAGTTTGGCAAAGCCGAAAAACTGTTTGCAATGGCTGAGTTGATGCCCTGAGTGTCAATCATTTGTTGCAGATTTGTTGTTAAGGTCTGCTGAACAAATGCCGTATAAACCCACGATGCAAGAAAATTTGAAATGTGATATGCAAGAAAGCCCGTAAGAGCCACACCTGCAACATTGAGAATTGTAATTGCTATGCCACGCTTGAAATCAATAAAAAACAAAAGCGCAAACACGGCAATAATAATTATATCTGCAACCAAATTAATTACTCCTGTTTTGAAGTTTGAGCGGTATCGTCACTCGATACACTGTCAAGGTCAATAAACCTAATTTGATTTACGCTGAGAATGTAAGCGGTGTAGTCCGAGGCAAGCACAATCTTTTTTGAACCGGTTCCCGAATTTGTCGAATAAAGCAAATCACCATTTTGATTATAACCGTAAACAACATTTCCGTCAAGGATTGCAACCGTACCCTTGTAGACAGAAAGCGAATCGGCTTTGTGTTCGGTATTTATTGTGTACTGTGCCTCACCGTTGCTGTTATAGCTTATGAGAGCAACACTTCTTCCGTCACCGCTCCTTGAAAGAGCCATTGTATAGGTTGATGTATCTGTGTTAAAGCAGTAATTTGAAAGAGTTTTGTCCTCATAGCTTACTGTTTTGTAATTCTTTTCACCTTTTTTAACAATATAGCTTGCCTGTGAGCCCACAAGAACCGCCGTATCTGAGGTCAGATACTTGCAATCAAGCACGCTGTCACCCGAAATTTTGTAGGTTGAAACAGGCTTTTCCTGTGAAAAATCAAGCACATAAACGCCCGTTACCGCTGAACCCTTATCACTTGACACACCTGTGGCAACGCAACCGGAGCCGTCCTTGTTAATTGCTACCGATGTTATATAATACTCCGAAAAAGAATATTTGTAAATTCTGTTATTATTTTTGCTGTAGGCATACAGCGTTGTAAGATAACCGTTGTCCTCGGTAACAAGACAGTATGTACCGTTTGAGGCAACATCACCCGTGTATATTTTATTTTCGGCATTGCCTGAGTAAAGCGTTTCGTCAAAACTGCTTATCTCATAGCTTGAACTGCCGATTCCGTATGTGAGAAATCTGTTTTCATTGTTTTTCATTACGGGATTTGAATGTGTAAGCTGAAGTCGTGCAACCTCTGTACCCGAATTTGTAAGGGTTACAAACGAGGTGTCCGACGCATACACGGCATGTCCCTGTGACACTGCAAAGTTGCCCGATGAAACCTCGGAACCGATAATGTCGACGGGATAGCCGTGACCGGCATTTCCGAGTACATCATAAGTCCACCAGTTTGAGATATTCTCCCATGTGAGCTTATCACGGTTTGCAAAGGCAAAAACTATAAGTCCTGCCGCAATGGCAATACACGCACCGAGTACGATTTTCTTGACAGCCTGCGGCGACATTTCGGTTTTTTCCTGTTCATAATCGTCAAGAGGCATATCCTCATAGCTCATTACATCTCTGTCGGTTTTATGTGTCTTTCGTTTTGAATAATGTCCTTTAAATTTTTTAAACATCAGCGTTCACTCCTTTTTTGTGAACTGTTGTCATTTTCATAATTCACACGATTCAGGTACAATCCGCAAGCCTGTGCGGTGGGACCCGAATATTTTCTGTTTTTCTTTTCTATAATGGAGGGGATTTCATCGGGAGCAATTTTACCCTGCTGAATCCTGAGAAGTGTTCCCACCATAATACGAACCATATTGTACAAAAAGCCGTCAGCCTCAACCTTCATTGTAATAAGGTCGCCCTCACGGGTTACCGAAAAGGCTTTTACATTTCTGGTCATATCCCCTTTTTCACGGTTATCAAGCGTGCAAAAGGAAGTGAAATCGTGTCTGCCGACATATGCCTGAGCGGCTTTGTCAAGCAGATTTTCGTCAATTTTGTATCTGTAATGAAGTGCGTATCCGTCAAGAAACGGATTTCGCACCTCGCTGTTCCAGATTTTGTAGATATATTCCTTGCTTGTGCAGGAATAGCGAGCGTGAAAATCGGGTGCAACCTCTTTGCAGTCAAGAACCGCAATGCTTAGCGGCAGCCAGCGGTTAAGCGCCGCCTTGAGTCTTTCGGGCTTTATGGGATGCTCTGTTTTAAGGCTGATACAGTACATATTTGCGTGAACTCCGCTGTCTGTGCGACTGCAGCCCTTTACATCAAAGTCATTGCCGATAATCTTTGAAAGAGCAGTTTGAAAAGCCTCCTGAACCGTCATTGCGTTCTGCTGAATCTGCCAGCCGTGGAACTCTTTTCCGTCATATGAAATTGTGAGAAGAAGATTTCTTAAACTGCCGCAGGCAGGAATATGTTGCATAAAATCACTCCGCCGATTAGAAGTGCGACCATTACAAAAGATACATAGTCACGCTTTGCCATATGAATAGTTTTCATTCGTGTTCTTCCTGTTCCGCCACGGTAGCAACGGCACTCCATAGCTGTTGCAAGCTCATAGGCTCTTCTGAATGCCGAAACAAAAAGCGGAATAAGAATAGGGATAAACGCCTTTACCCTCTGAATAATATTACCCGACTCCATATCGGCACCTCGTGCCTTTTGAGCCTGAGTAATTTTGTCGGTTTCTTCAAGAAGTGTGGGAACAAATCTTAAAGCAAGCGACATCATCATTGCAATCTCGTGAACGGGAAAGTGCAGTTTTGCAAGCGGCTTCATTAGTCTTTCGATTGCGTCCGTAAGCTCTGTCGGAGAGGTTGTGAATGTAAGACAGGAGCTTGCAAGGATAAGACAGATGATTCTTACCGAAACAAAAATTGCTCTGTTAATGCCGTTTAAGGTAATTTTAAAAATTCCCCATTGTACAAGCGGATCACCCGAACCGTAGAACACATTGAGAATTGAGGTTACTATTATAATAAATATAATTACTTTCATGCTTTTGAAATAGAACTTTGCAGGCACCTTGCTTGCCGCAACGAAAAGTGCGGTAAAAAGCACAACAAGTGCAAGCGAAGCATAATTAAAAGTACAGAAAATAATTACGAGAAATCCGACAAGCATAATCAGCTTTGCACGGGGATCACATTTGTGGATTACGCTGTTCGCAGGAAAATACTGACCGAACGCAACATCTCTTACCATATTTTACCCTCCTTGTCAAGCAGTGAGGAAATACAGTCCATTGCCTCATCAACAGTAAGTATTCCTTCGGGAACATTAAAACCTTTTTCACGCAGTTCAAGCATAATCTTTGTTATCTGCGGTACTCGAAGTCCTATTTTTTCAAGCTCTCGTCCCTTTGAGAAAACTTCTTTTGTCTTATCAAACATAACGAGGTTTGACTTGTTCATAACGATTATCTTATCGGCAACCCTTGCAATGTCTTCCATGCTGTGAGATACAAGGATAACGGTATTTTTGCGTTCCTTGTGATACTGCACAATCTGACTCAACAGCACATCTCTGCCCATAGGATCAAGACCTGCGGTCGGTTCGTCAAGAACGAGAACCTCGGGATTCATTGCTATAACGCCTGCAATTGCCGCCCTTCTCTTTTCACCGCCCGAAAGGTCGAACGGAGATTTTTCAAGAAGTTCATCTTTAAGTCCGGTAAATCTTGCGGCGTCATTTACCGCTTTTTCAAGCTCTGCACCGCTCTTGCCCATATTCGTAGGGCCGAATGCGATATCCTTGGCAACGGTTTCTTCAAAAAGCTGATATTCGGGATACTGAAATACCATTCCGACTTTGAAACGGATTTTTCTGATATCCTTGGGATTTGCCCAGATATCCTCACCGTCAAGAAGAACCTGTCCCGAAGTTGGTTTCATAAGTCCGTTTAGCATTTGAACAAGTGTTGACTTGCCCGAACCAGTGTGTCCCATAATGCCGATAAACTCGCCTTTTTCAATTGAAAGGCTCAAATTATTGACAGCGGTTTTCTCAAACGGAGTGCCTGTTCCGTAAACATAGCTTAAATTTTTCAGTTCAAGCACCTTGCTCATGACAGCACCTCCTCAAGCATTTTTACACATTGCTCTGCATTGAGAGGAAGTTTATCAAATTTCACTCCGCACCCCCTGAGTCTGTATGCAAGCTCTGTTGCCTGCGGAACATCAAGACGGTGCTTTTTGAGCAGCTCCGCCTGTGAAAAAACATCTTCGGGTGTACCCTGAGTGAGGATTTTTCCTGCGTCCATAACGACAACTCTGTCGGCAAGGACTGCCTCTTCCATATAGTGTGTGATGAGGACAACCGTCATATTCTTTTCACGGTTGAGTTTTAAAAGCGTTGTCATTACCTCGTCACGGCCGTTAGGGTCAAGCATTGCCGTGGGTTCGTCAAGAACTATGCATTGCGGCTGCATTGCAAGAATTCCCGCAATTGCAATACGCTGTTTCTGACCGCCCGAAAGCTTGAACGGAGCGTGTTCACGGTAATCGTACATATCAACGGCTTTGAGGGCATCGTCAACCCTCTGTCGGATTTCCTTTGGCGGTATTCCGAGGTTTTCGGGACCGAAAGCAACATCTTCCTCAACAACGCTTGCAACAAGCTGGTTGTCGGGATTCTGAAGTACAAGTCCCACTTTTTCTCTTATGTCATATGTCTTGTTTTCATCTGATGTGTCATCTCCGTCAACATACACTTTGCCCTTATCCGGCAATAGCATTGCGTTGAGATGTTTTGCAACAGTTGACTTTCCGCATCCGTTGTGACCGAGAAGGGCAACAAATTCACCCTTTTCGATATTGAGAGAAACACCGTCAACCGCATTTTTGTACGGCTGACCGCTTTCAATGTCGGAATATGAAAAGCTGATGTTGTCAAGTGAAATAAAGCTCATTTATTATTTCTCCCATATTGCGGTTGAGCCGCACGGCAATACAAGTCCCGTGTCGCTCACCTTCAGTCCTATTTCATCGCTTGATACTTTTCCGCCGAAGTCCTTCTGCAAAAGAACTCCGAGCAAATACTCCATTACAGCGGGAGAAAGTCCCGTTGTGTAGGAATTGAGAATGAAAAACAGCGGATTGTCTGAGAGAACCTGTTTGCACAGGGTTACAAGTGAATAAAGCTGTTCTTCAAGTTTCCAGACCTCACCGCCCGGACCTCTGCCGTATGACGGAGGATCCATAATGATTCCGTCATACCTGTTGCCACGGCGGATTTCACGCTGTACAAATTTTACGCAATCGTCAACGAGCCAACGGACAGGTCTGTCGGCAATACCGCTTGATGCGGCATTTTCCTTTGCCCACTGAACCATGCCCTTTGATGCGTCAACATGGCAAACGGTTGCACCTGCGTTCATACACGCAAGAGTTGCACAGCCTGTGTAACCGAAAAGGTTGAGAATTTTAAGCGGTCTGTTTTCGTTTTTAATTTTTTCTGCGGCAAAATCCCAATTAACTGCCTGTTCGGGGAACACACCTGTGTGCTTGAATCCCATAGGCTTGATGTTGAAAACGAGGTCGCCGTAATTTACAGTCCAGCGGTCGGGAACTTTTTTGTACTGCTCCCAACTTCCTCCGCCACGATTTGAGCGGTGGTAACGGGCATGTGCCGAATACCAAAGAGGATTTTTCTTTTCGCTTGACCAGATAATCTGCGGATCGGGACGGATAAGGATTATATCTCCCCATCTTTCAAGTCTTTCCCCGTCAGAGGTATCTATAAGTTCATAATCTTTCCATTTATCAGATAATCGCATTATGCAAGTCTTTCCCTTACTACCTGTGCGGCTTCTTCCGCAAGGTTCTGAATTTCTTCGAGGTTTTCGCCCTCGAGCATTACTCTTACGAGAGGTTCCGTTCCCGATACACGAACAAGGATTCTGCCTCTGTCACCGAGGATTTCGCTAACTCTTTCGATTTCAGCCTTGATTTCCCTGTCTGTATAGAATGAGAGCTTGCCCTCTCTGCTGACCTTTACATTAATGAGCACCTGCGGCAATCGCTCCATAATCTTTGCAAGCTGACTGAGCTTTTCGCCTGTTCTCTTCATAATGCTGAGAATCATTGCACCTGAAAGCTGACCGTCGCCTGTTGTTGCGTAGTCAAGCAAAATGATGTGACCGCTCTGCTCGCCGCCGATGTTGTAGCCCTCCTGCATCATAGCCTCAAGGACATATCTGTCGCCAACCTTTGTTGAAACAAAGTGCATATCGTTTTCTTCGCAGAACTTGTTAAAGCCCATGTTTGTCATAATTGTTCCGACAACGGCATTCTTTTTGAGTACGCCTCTCTGCTTCATATCATTTGCACAAATTGCAATAAGATAATCACCGTCAACAAGGTTTCCGCTTTCGTCAACCGCAAGACATCTGTCGGCGTCACCGTCAAATGCAAGACCGCATGAAAGCTTATGTTCACGAACATACTTCTGCAATTTGCTCATATGAGTTGAACCGCAGTCACGGTTGATGTTCACACCGTCAGGCTCGTCAAAAAGCATATGAACCTTTGCACCAAGCTTTGTGAAAAGCTTTTCGGCTGTTCTTGAAGAAGAACCGTTTGAGCAGTCAAGGGCGATTTCCATACCCTCAAAGTCGCAGTCAACTGCCGAAACAAGGTGGTCAATATACAAATCAGCCGCCTCTGTATCATATGTTACTCTGCCGATATTTTCATCTGTTACGGATGCATACGGAACAACATGGTCAAGTACGATTTCTTCAATTCTGTTTTCGAGGGCATCGGGGAGCTTGCATCCGTCAGAACTGAAAATTTTGATACCGTTAAATTCAAACGGGTTATGTGATGCGGAAATCATAATACCTGCATCGGCATTGTATTTGCCTACAAGATAAGCAACCGCAGGAGTAGGAACTACCCCGAGAATGTGAACATTTGCACCTACCGAGCAAAGTCCTGCAATAAGTGCGCCCTCGAGCATATCGCCCGAAAGTCTTGTGTCCTTACCGATTAAAATTGTGGGGTGTTCAACCTCATCGCTGATAAGAACCATTGCCGCCGCTCTGCCTATATTCATTGCAAGTTCGGGTGTAAGCTCTGCGTTTGCAACACCTCTTGCACCGTCTGTACCGAATAATCTTCCCATTATATATATTCCTCCGTTAAAAAAATTTGTAGATTGTAAATTTTCAAAACTGAAATTTTCGGTATAACCCAAGTAAAAGCTTTGCACTCTGTTGAATTATACACTCATATTGTGACTGATTTATGACTCCCTGTCACCAAAGAGAGTCGGCTGTGTGGGCTGTGCATTTACAACGCCCTTAGGAAATTCACAGCCGAGATGCTTGCAAGCCTCGGCAGTTATGCATCTGCCTCTCGGTGTTCTGCTGACAAAACCTATCTGCAAAAGATACGGTTCATAGACATCTTCGATTGTTACAGCCTCTTCACCGATTGCCGCCGCAAGTGTTTCAAGTCCGACAGGACCGCCGTTGTAAAAACGAACGATTGCCTCAAGCATTCTTCTGTCGTTGCGGTCAAGACCGAGTTCGTCAATTTCGAGTCTGTCAAGTGCTGTCCTTGCGGTTTCAAGTGTGATGACGCCGTTTGACATAACCTGTGCAAAGTCACGCACACGCTTTAAAAGTCGGTTTGCAATTCGTGGTGTTCCCCTTGAACGGGACGCAATTTCAAGCGCACCGTCATGTTCAATTTTTATTCCGAGGATTCCGGCACTTCTTTCAACAATCTGTGCAAGCTCCTCAGGAGTGTAGAGCTCAAGTCTTAACACCACACCGAAACGGTCACGCAAAGGAGCGGTCAGCTGACCTGCTCTTGTGGTTGCTCCGACAAGTGTAAATTTTGGCAACGGCAGATGATACGAAGCCGCCATCTGACCTTTACCCGTGATGATGTCAATTGCAAAGTCCTCCATTGAAGGGTAAAGTATTTCTTCAACGGAACGGCTCAGTCTGTGAATTTCGTCAATAAAAAGCACATCGCCCTCGTTAAGGTTGGTAAGCAATGCCGCAAGGTCGCCCGGCTTTTCAATTGCAGGGCCTGAGGTTATTCTCATTGACACACCGAGTTCATTCGCAATGATTCCCGAAAGAGTTGTTTTACCGAGTCCCGGAGGACCGTAGAGCAGTACATGGTCAAGGGTTTCGCCTCTGATTTTTGCCGCCTCGATAAAGACCTTGAGGTTTTCCTTTGCCTTTTCCTGTCCTATGTATTCCGAAAGTGTTTTCGGTCGCAGAGGGTTGTCGCTCTCTGCCGTATCTTCGGGAATTTCGGAAGTATCGGTTATTCTGTTTTCAAAATCAAATTCATCCGAGAATTCCATTTTACTCATATGTTACTGTCTTCCCATCTGTTTTAATGTGAGCGAAATAAGCTGTTCAACAGGCAAGGTGCTGTCGAGTGTTGCGAGTACGGGCGAAACATCCGAAGGAGAATAACCCAAAACTCCGAGTGCCTCGATTGCTTTCGGAACATTTCCCGCTGAAACATTCACGCTGTTCTGTGCCGCCTGTGCAAAGGAACTGTCCTCTTTAGCCGCTTTTGCAAGCTTGTCCTTGAGTTCAAGAACAATTCTCTGTGCAATTTTTTTGCCTATTCCCTGTGCTCTTGTAATTGTTTTGAGGTCATCGGAGGCAATTGCCATTGCAACCTGTTCGGGACTGAGCTCCGACAAAACCGCAAGTCCTGCCTTTGGACCTACACCGCTTACGCTGATGAGGTTTTTAAAGGTTTCAAGCTCTGCCTTTGTTGCAAAGCCGAAAAGGTCAACCGCATCTTCCCTTACATTAAGGTAGGTGTAGAGCGTTACCTCTGTGTTAAGCTTTACGGCTTTGAGTGTGTTCATTGTTGTCTGGCACATATAGCCGACACCGCCGCACTCTACTACAGCCGCATTTGATTCTATAGCAATAAGTTTTCCTCTTACGGAATAAAGCATATTTAAAGTCCCTTTCCGTACATTACTCTTCTGAGCTGTGAGCCTGCCGCCTGTGTGTGACAGATTGCAATTGCAAGTGCGTCACATGTATCATCGGGTTTCGGAATTTCTTTCAGCTTTAAAAGCCTTGCGGTCATTTCCATAACCTGTGGTTTTTTAGCCTTGCCGTATCCCGTTACAGCCGTTTTGACCTGGAGAGGAGTGTACTCAAAGATTGGTATTTTAAGTTTTTGTGCCGCAAGCAGGGTTACTCCCCTTGCCTGAGCAACATTGATAGCCGTTTTCTGATTGGTCTGAAAGTAAAGTTTTTCGATTGCAAGAGCGTCGGGGCGACATCTGTTGAGAATAGCATAGGTTTCGTCATAGATGTACTCAAGCCGTTTGTTAAAATCAGTTCCGGCAACAGTTTCAATTGCACCGTAACCAAGAGTTTTATATGTATTCGATTGAAAATTGATTGCTCCCCAACCTACAATGGCATATCCGGGATCAATTCCAAACACTACCAAAACAATACCTCCGAAAAAATCCAAAAATGGCATAATAACATAGCTTAGAACATTATAACACACACAACTTTATTTATCAATAAAATTATTCGTTAATCTGCGTATTCCGCTCAAAATGTACATAAGAAGCATTGAACGGCTGATTTACTCGGTTTTTTGCGTGTTATCGGCACGGCTGAGCGTGATTTTTGAACCGTTGTATGACAAATCAAGCTTTTTTCCGTGGGGAATATATTCAAAGGTGTAGTTTCGGTAAAGTTTCGGCACAAATATGACAAGCGTTGTATCATCGGCAACATATTTTCCGCAAAGCTCCGCCTTGTCTTTTCCGCTCATCATAATAAGAGACGCATTGTCACCGTCAAACGAAAGGCTTATCTTTCCGCCGCCGTCAAGCTCTGCACTCCAGTCTGTGCAGGTAAGCTCGTTTTGATATCCCGATGTGTCGGCACTGCATGAACAAAGCAGAAAACATAAGCAGATTAAAAGCAAAATGACAAATTTCTTCATAAAAACCGCCCTCACAGGTATATGATATTATTACAGATTATTCATGAAATCCGAAAATTAGTACATATACCGTTGACGGCAGAAAACGAAATTTACAGTTTTGTTATAATTCTTGAAAAGCATAATTATTTTGTGTATATTGTATGGTGTGATTTTATGGGAAATTTTAAAAACGAGAACACGGAGGGATTGTTTTGCAACATGAGATAACCGAAAAGCATAATGTTTTTGAAGAAAACGGAGAGGTTATGTGTGCAGGCTGGGCAAGAACGCCTGTTTTTGAATATAACAGCGAACAGAGCAAAACAAGCGGAAAACACAGCGAAAGGGATTGCTATTTCATAAGCAACACAGAGGTTTCGCTCTATCTTTCGGTTGAAAATTTAGGCATGGAATTTGCGGTAAAAATTGCGGTTGCCGACCTTAAAAGAGGCGGTGTGATTTATGATTGTGTTGTAAAGAAATTTGTTTTCAGCAAGAACGAGCTTCCCGAATCGGGCAGTTCGGGAGAGCTTTTGTACACAGACAAAAGGCTTCAGCTGCAGTTGACAAACACACCGAACGGAAGATTTTTAAAATGTGATTTTATCGACTTTGGCGGCATAAAAAATCTTTACTTTAACATTAATCTCAAAAAGACGGCGGGCGAAAGTCTTAACGAAATTGCACCGTTTGAGAGAGACAGAAAATATTTTTATCTCAAACGCTTTGTTCCCAAATTTGTCGCAGGCGGAATTATCCGTGTTGGCGGCATGGAATATTCTTTAAACGAAACAACCACAAACGCTTACTTTGACTGGACACGCTTTTCAAAGCCGAGAAAGCATAATTATCAGAGATTAAGCTCCGACTGCTTTATTGACGGAAAACGCTTTTCTCTCTGCCTTGCAAGCAGAGTCGGTGACAACCGTTACGGCAACGAAAATTGCTTTTTCACAGACGGTCATCTTGTAAAATTGTCGCAGATAAATGTTAAAAGCACAGGCGGAAAGCTTGACAGACCGTGGTACTTTAAGGCGGGATATTCGGCAGTTGACATTACATTCAAGCCGTTCACCGTAAAAGGCGAGGCTATGGCGGCATATATGGACAAAACAACCGTAATTTTCGGCAGACTCTACGGAGAATTAAAGAGAGTTGATATGGATAAGCCGTTAGTCCTCGATAATTCTCAGGCACACATTGTTTTGACGGAATTTTAAAATTTAAATCGGCAAAAATAAACACGGCAATCATTTCAGATAATGAACTGCCGTGTTTTAATTTTATAAAATATAAAATTAAAAGTCGGGAAAACAATGCTTTGCATTAAGCAAGCTGTGTTCCCGACCGAAATTTTCAATTTTCCGTTTTCAACTTTTAATTTGTAAAATTACACTTCCCTGTTCGGGTCTGTGTTTTTCTGCTTAACAGGAGCTTTCGTAGCATCTTTGTCGGTAAATCTTGCAAAGATTGAAAGCGTTGTGAGAAAGCAGATAAGAATGTACAAAAGAAGTGCAATTACAGAAGCAAGGCTGATTGTATAGCTTACCATTGTGATAATTGAAAGCACACCGAGCAGACAGCAGATGATTGAAACGATATTCTTCATATTGCGTTCTTTGTCAAGAGCGCAGAAGAAAAATCCTGCAATCGGAATAATGAAGAAAATCGGCATAAAGAGCGAATACTTAAAAACCGCATCATTTGAACCGCTGAGTCCCCATACAGACATAATATCAAATACGGAATAAGAATGGAGTACATTTTTTTCATCAATGTACTGGAAATACGGCAACGCACAGAGTACGATTTCAACGAGATAAAGCACGCAAAGTGTGATTCTTAATTTTTTTCTTGTTTTGTTTTCGGGTATTTTGAGCATTTTGTTCCTCCGAGATTTTTTTAAAATCATTTTTAAATCATCAATATGTTACATTGTAACACAAATTATTCAGTTGCACAATAGAAATTTTAGTGTTATAATTATGACTAATGTACACAAAACACTGCATTCGTACATTGCTTTATTCTGTGCAAAAAGGAGATAATATAATGGGATATATAAATGAATCCGTAATTTACAATATTTATCCGCTCGGTTTTTGCGGAGCACCAAAGGAGAATGATTTCAAACAGGAATACAGACTTGACAAAATTTACGGCTGGATTGACCATATGAAGTCAATGTCGGTAAACGCACTTGTTTTCAACCCTGTTTTTGAAAGTTCAAAACACGGCTATGATACTATTGATTATAAAAAAATCGACTGTCGGCTCGGTGACAACGAATCTTTCAAAAAAATTTGCAAAACACTTCACGATAACGGCATCAGAATTATGCTTGACGGCGTTTTTAATCATGTGGGAAGAGATTTCTTTGCTTTCAAAGATGTTCGGCAGAACCGTGAAAATTCAAGATATGCGTCTTGGTTTGAAAATTTAAACTTTTGGAACAACAGTCCTTATAATGACGGTTTCAGCTATGAGGGCTGGGCAGGTTACTACGACCTTGTAAAGCTTAATCTTCACAATGACGAGGTAGTAAACTATCTTCTTGACTGTGCAAGATTTTGGATTGATGAGTTTGATATTGACGGACTTCGCCTTGATGCGGCTGACTGCATTGACATTGAATTTTTCAAGAAATTAAAAAATGTTTGCAAAGAGAAAAAGTCCGATTTCTGGCTCTACGGCGAGATTACCCACGGCGATTACAATCATTGGGCAAATCCAGATGTGCTTGACTCGGTTACAAACTACGAATGCTACAAAGGCATTTATTCAAGCCATAATGACCACAACTATTTTGAAATTGCTCATTCTCTTAACAGACAGTTTGCTAACGGCGGTATTTACAGAAATATCTACACATATAATTTCGTTGATAACCACGATGTAAACCGTGTTGCAAGTATGCTTAAAGACAAAAATCATCTTAACAATGTTTACACGATGATGTATACAATGCCCGGAGTACCGTCAATTTACTACGGAAGTGAATTTGGCATTGAGGGTATGAGAACTGCCTACAGTGATTATGAGCTTCGTCCCTGTCTTGACCTTGATTCCATTCCGAACCCGAACTATGAACTTCTTGAGCATATCAAAAAACTCGGTGTAGTAAGGCTTGCACTCGAAGCTCTCAAGTACGGCGATTTTGAAAACATAAATATTCAGAATGAAAAGCTTGTATACAGAAGAAAAACCGACAATCAGACTGTTTTTGTTGCATTCAACCTTACAGACCGTGTTGAAAGAATCGGTTTTGACACAGGCTGCAACGCAAAGCTTACAGATGTTCTCAACGGCAACGAAGTTATTGATGTAAACGGTTACTATGAAATTGAAATGCAGCCGTATCAGTCGAGAATTCTTGTTGTTAATGACGGAAGTTTCAGGGTTGATTTCAATGCAGACAATACAGATTGCAGGGCAGCTGAAATTGACGAAGCTCCTGCAAATGAAGAAACTTCAGTTAAAGCTGTTAAAACAGAAAATTGCTGTGAAAGCAATTCAGACAATGCCGAAAATACGACAAAAGAAATCAAGCCGGGTATTTACCTACATTTCAAGGGTGGCAAATACGAGGTTATCAACTTTGCAACCCACAGCGAAACAGGTGAAAAACTTGTAATTTACAGAAATCTCCACAACACAAGTGAAGTGTGGGCAAGACCTGTCGAAATGTTTGCCGAAAAAGTTGATGTTGACGGCAGAAAAACAGACAGATTTACTTTTATAGGTTGACAATAAGCGTAAGCAAATGATTAAAAAGACCGAATATATTTTTTATTCCGGTCTTTTTTTGTGTAAAAATACTGCTTTTTAACCGTGATGACAAGATTTGACTATATTTTTGCAAATAGTGTGTTGAATAAATCACATAATATGATAAAATAGACATATGTTGTGTTATGACTGAATTTTTGTTTTTTTGAGAGTAACTTAGGGGGATTGAATATTATGTTGAGGGATTTAAAGCCAACCGATAATGTAGGTGGTTTCGATGTCAGACCCGGCAACTTTCTTTTAAACGGTGCAACAACCGTTTCCGGCGGTGTAAACTTTACTATTCATTCGGTTTATGCCGTTGAGTGTACATTGCTTTTATTCAGACCTTATGCAAAAATTCCGTATGCAAGGCTTAGATTTCCGGATTCTTACAAAATCGGCAATACCTATTCAATGCTCGTGTTCGGTCTTGATGAGATTGATTTTGAGTATGCATATTCCTTTGACGGTCCGTATGAACCCGAAAAAGGCATTATTTTTGATAAAAAGAAATACATTCTTGACCCATACGCAAAGGCTGTAATCGGTCAGAGCGGCTGGGGTAAAAAACAGGAGCATGAGGGTGTTTATAAGGCAAGAGTTGTAAACAGCGACTATGACTGGGGTAACTGCACTCAGCCGAAGCTTCCGTTTGAAGAGCTTATTATTTATGAATTGCATGTAAGGGGCTTTACTCAGGATGGCTCCTCAGGCGTTAAAAACAAAGGCACATTCGCAGGTATCCGTGAAAAAATCCCCTATCTTAAAGAACTGGGCATCAATGCCGTTGAAATGATGCCTATTTTTGAGTTTGACGAAATGGGCTCGTATCGTAATTATGACGGTCGTCAGCTCTATGATTACTGGGGCTATAACACCGTATGTTTTTTTGCTCCGAACACAAGCTATGAGAGCGACCACGAGCATCATCACGAAGGCAGAGAGCTTAAACAGCTTGTTCGTGAGCTTCACGAAAACGGAATTGAAGTTATCCTTGATGTTGTGTTCAACCACACGGCAGAGGGCAATGAAATGGGACCGTATTTCTCGTTCAAGGGCATTGACAACAACATTTACTATATGCTCACTCCGGACGGAAAGTATTACAATTTCAGCGGTTGCGGCAATGTTCTCAACTGCAATCAGCCGATTGTGCAGCAGTTTATACTTGACTGTCTGCGTTATTGGGTAACAGAATACCGCATTGACGGTTTCCGTTTTGACCTTGCGTCAATTTTGGGAAGAAACGAGGACGGTACTCCTATGGATAAGCCTCCGCTTCTCAAGAGCCTTGCGTTTGATCCGATTCTCGGCGGAGTAAAGCTTATTGCAGAGGCATGGGACGCAGGCGGACTTTATCAGGTCGGCAGTTTCCCGTCATGGAACAGATGGGCTGAATGGAACGGAAGATACCGTGATGACCTCAGAAGATTTCTTAAAGGCGACAGCCACCTTGCATGGGATGCGGCTCAGAGAATTACAGGCTCAAGAGATTTGTATGACCCTACCTACAGAGGCTACAATGCGTCGGTTAACTTTATTACCTGTCATGACGGATTTACTCTTTATGATATGTATTCATACAACGAAAAGCACAATCTTGAAAACGGCTGGAACAATACTGACGGTGCTAATGACAACAACAGCTGGAACTGCGGAGCCGAGGGTGATACAAATGATTACAATATCAACAAACTGCGTATCAAAATGGTAAAAAATGCTTTTGCAACGCTTATGTGCAGTCAGGGACCTGCTCTTTTCCTTGCAGGTGATGAATTCTGCAACACTCAGTTCGGCAACAACAACGCTTACTGTCAGGACAACATTATCTCATGGCTTGACTGGACAAGAAAAGAAAAGCATAAGGATGTATTTGAATTTTTTAAATATATGATTGCTTTCAGAAAGAGATTCCATATTATTACAGACAGCAGAGGCAAGGCAACATGCAGTTATCCGCCTGTCAGCATCCATTCAAATGTTGCGTGGAGTGCCAAGTATTATGATGATACAAGAATGATTGGCGTTATGTATGCCGGTGTAAGTCTTAAACAACAGGGGCTTGACGAGTTTGTTTACTTTGGCGTCAATGCTTATTGGGATTATGTAAATGTTGAGCTTCCCGACCTTCCCGAAGGATACCACTGGAAGCTTTATGTAAACACAGGCAACGAGCCTCAGGATGTAATCCTTGAGGACAGAAATGTTATTCTCTATGACAGACGAATTAATATGGCAGGCAGAAGTGTCATTGTTGCTGTCGGAGAAAGATATTAATTATAAGGACAATTTCCTTGTTTAAGAAAACCGCCCCTACACGAAAATGTGTGGGGGCTTCATGTTTTTATAGGTTTCGGATTGTTAATGTACTGCTGTGTTGTCAGCATAAATTTAAGTTCGTAACGCTTGAATATATTTTTAACGCCCATTGTAAGACCTCCCTTTCTTTACTGTGGCTATATAATAATTTACAAACTTTAAATGAAATTTAAAAAAAGCAGAAATCCCGAATTTTTTCAGAATTTCTGCTTTAAATAATAATATGGAGTTTTATTTCTGCTATAGAATTATCTTTCTCTAAGCAACACGCTTAAATCCGTTTTTTCAGAGCGTTTTACTGCCCAAATGCTGACGATTGCAAGTACAATCAAATAAATCACGAGGAACAGCAGTATATAAACAGCCGAAACATTCACGGTCATTTCCATCATTGTATTGCCCACAAGATTCATAAGATACGGATTTATAAGTAATATGTCGAGTAATACAGTCAAAATTGTACCGACTGCAATTGATATTATTCCGATAAGGAAATATTCCGCAAATATTATATAGAAAAGTTGATTAGACTTGTAACCGAGTGAGCGATACAAAGCAAGTTCTTCGCTTCGTCTGCTTATGTTGCTCTTGACGAACATATACTGTCCCGCAATTACGAACAATGCAAAAAATACAATTGAACCTATAATAATTATGAGTGCGATATTGTATGACTGAGAATCAAAGTTCAAGTCCATTGTATACGGTTCGCAATATGAGGAAACCTCGGATTGTACACTTTCAAGATTTTTTGCATCATCAACGAGAATTTTATAAGCCTTATCGGAAGTTATTGAAGTCGAACCTTTGGCATTTGCAATAACTTCATTATTGAACTCAATCAAACTGTTGCGTGGAATAAGAATTTGATTGCCTGTAAAAATCGGGTCAGATGTGTTATACACTCCGACAATTTTAAGCTTATGTTCCTTGCCCGATTCATCAGCGAAAACAAGATTTTTGCCCACAAGCGTTTTGCCGTCAATTTTATTGATTCGTTGACTTTCGCTGTTAAAATCCTTTAAAACTTCGGGAACAACTGCAACATTTTCTTCATTCTCTTTGAAAACTCTTCCGCTTGTTATTTTAAGGTTATACCCCTCGTGAACATAACTTAGTGTGTAAGCTGAAAACAGCACTCCTGAAGTTTCCGACACATCAAGTTCGGCAGGCACGTTATAAACACTCGTTATGTGTTCAATGCTTTTTATACTTAAAATTGTATCGTCAATTTCATTTTGAGGAGTATTTTCGTTTATCTCAAAATTCAACTCTCTGTTAAGAATATGATTATTTATGTTTTGGTCAATATTATTTTTCAGCGGCATAACTGCTCCTGCCGACACAAGAACGAGAATGGTTGCAATAACCATAAAGCAACAAAAAAATATTGTTGCACCTTTTCGTGAAAGAATTGAGGCTTTAACAAGCATACCGAGTTTTTTATTTTTCATTTTAATTTTCCTCTAAAATGCCGTCTTTCATAACGCAAATTCTGTCTGCAAAATCGGTTACGGCATCATTATGGCTGACAACAAGAACACCCTTGCCAAGCTCTGTAAGTTTTTTCAACTCTTCAAAAATCATACGTTCGTTTTTGCTGTCAAGGTTGCCTGTAGGTTCATCGGCAAGGATAAAGTCGGGATTATTGGCAAGTGCTCTTGCAATGGCGGTTCTCTGCTGTTCACCGCCTGAAAGTTCCCTCGGATAGTGATCAATGCGGTGTGTAAGACCGACTTTCTGCACAAGCAATTCGGCAGTTTCTTTCATTTCGGCTCTGTTTTTGAAATGGTCGTTTATGAGCATTGGAACCATTATATTTTCAAAAACTTTGAGATGCGGATTAAGATGAAATGCCTGAAAGACAAATCCGAGTGAATTCATTCTTGTGTCGGCAAGTTCGTTTTTGTCGAGTGACGACACATCTTTGCCGTTAATCAAAATCTGACCTGAGGTGCAGTTGTCAAGCAAACCTGCCATTTGGAGCAGAGTGCTTTTTCCGCTGCCCGACTGTCCCATAACAGCCACAAATTCGCCCTCTGACAATGTAAACGATACATTATCCACGGCGGTTACTTTGTTATTGTATATTTTAGAAACATTTTTTAATTCTATTGATTTCATTATTTCACCCTCAAAAATTATTCATTCATTGCGTCTTTGGGCTGAATTTTATTCAGCTTGCGTAATGCTATGAGCTGACATATCAGCGGAACTATTGTCACTATCAAAAACGAAATTGCAAGCAAAATTCCGAAAGTTCCCCAATTGATAATGTACAGACGGTCGATGAAATTTCTGTTTACAAAGAAAAAATTTGAAACAGCCGTAACTATAATCGAAATAATTGTTCCAACCGCAAATCCGGTAAATGTAACTCTAAGCTGTTCGCAGTAAAGGCAGGCAAATATCTGACTGTTTCTATAACCTATCGCTTTGAGCAAGCCTATATCGGATTTACGAAGTGAAAGTGCGTTTGCTGTTGATTGTATAATCATAATCACAGAAAGCAACACTGTTGAAATAATAAGAAATACGCTTGCAAAGCTGAATATATTTGAAGCGTTTACTATGCTGTCCTGTATTCCGAGTTCGGAGTCATCGGCACAGCATACATTCATATCGGTGAGTGCGTTATATACCGATTCAATATTTTCAAAATCATCAACAACAACATAGTGAGTCCTCAGCGATAAATCACTCCACCACTTGCCGACAGTGGTTTTGTTATCTTTTGAATATCCGCCTTTTGTAAGTGCGTCATCTAATATTTTCGTAGCTGTTTCCTCTGAAATATAAATCGAATCATAATAGCCTGTTTCGGTCGGTGACAGATAATAAGTACCCACCACCTTTAATTTATATTCAATTGCAGGCAATTCAAGTGAACCGCTTTCTGATGAACCATCAATATTATAAGGTTGAATTAGCATATTATTAATCGCTTTTACGGCTATCGTTTTTCCTATAAGACTTTCCCCGTCAATATAATCAGGCTTTTTATTTTCATTCTCAACCTCAAAAGGATAAAAATCACTCGGGACTACACAGCTTAACACAGGGGATTCATCAAGAGTTTTTCCTGCAATAACACTGCGTTTTTCATTTTTAAACAATGACCAAATATTTAAATAATTATTTTTCTCTTGATCAATCATTTTTTGTAAGTTCTCATCCGAGGACTGAACAATATTAAAAGCTTCATTTCTGATTCCTTCAAGAGGAAAAATATCAACTACATGCTCAGTATTTTTAATACTTTCTATAACATTATCATCAAGTTCGCTTAACCAAGGGTCAACCTCAAGTGTTCTTGCACGATAATCCTCTTTATACTCATTTACAGCTTTTGTGACGGTAATTGAAAATGCCGAAATCAAGGTTATTGATATTACAAGCAATGCGGAAACAATTTTTATTCCCTTTTCATTTTTATTTATCTTGGCATTTGCTTTTGCAAGAAAATTCACATTCGTTAATTTCATCGCCAAACTCCTGTTGTATGTTTTATGTTATATTTTAATTATAATTTCTATAAATTAGAATTCAATATTAAGATGTCATTTATTACACTTTTATTACATTTTATAGTGGAACTTTGTTATTCCGGAAAATTTTGTCACAAAAAAGAACACATAGTACCGTTAAAATACTTTGTGTTCTTAAATATTATTTTAAAGAATTAAAATACAATCGTTATTTCTAACGAATTGCCGTCGGGGCTTTTGGCGTGGATTTTGGCTTTATGGGCGGTGGCTACGGCTTTGGCGATTGAAAGACCTATGCCGCTGTCGAGTCCGAAAACCCTGTCGTCAATTTCACTTTTTGCCGTAAGCATGATAACCGGCAGGTCAAGTCCCTCATGACGGATTCCTTTCAAAACTGAAATTCCGTCAAGCAACGGCATCATTATGTCGAGAATTGCGCAATCATAGTCACCGCCGAGAAGATAATCAAGCGCATCTTTTCCGTTATAAACAGCGTCAACCGAATATCCGTTGTGCTTTAAAATTGCCGTGAGAGCCTTTGAAAGCTCTTTTTCATCCTCTGCAAGTAAAAGTCGCATTTGGTAACCTCCCGAAAGTTTTCTTATTCTATTATATATTTCGAACCTTAAACAAGGCTTAAATGTTTCTGTCAATAAAAGTATACAAAGCTTTTTAATTCCTGTCAAATTGCATAAATAAAAAGTTTATTCCTTGAAATATCGGTGAAAAGTTTGTATAATTAAAGCAACAGTATTTTTAAGGAGAATATTTATGCAAAGAGAAAATTTTAAGTCGAGGACAGGTTTTCTCCTTGTAAGTGCAGGCTGTGCGATTGGCATAGGCAATGTCTGGCGCTTTCCGTATGTTACGGGCGAAAACGGTGGCGGATTGTTCGTGCTTTTTTATCTTGCATTTCTTGTGCTTATGGGAATTCCCGTTCTGACAATGGAGCTTGCAGTCGGCAGAGCAAGCAGAAAAAGTGCCGTATTAAGCTATAAAACACTTGAAAAGCCAAAGAGCAAATGGCACATTCACGGTTGGCTGTGTATGATAGGCTGTTACCTTTTGATGATGTTCTACACGCCTGTTTCGGCTTGGATGTTAGATTACTTCTATAAATTTGCAACGGGAACATTTAAAAGCG
>NZ_NNBY01000008.1 GCF_002834235.1 Ruminococcus bromii
TAATCCTTTGCCAAATTTAACACTCTTAAGTTTATTTTCCACATATGAACTGTAATCATCTGTATAAGTTGTAAATGCATTGTCACCGATACTCTCAAGACTATCAGGGAATTCTATACTTTCAATCGACTTGTTTACTGCAAATGAATGATTTCCGATTGTTTTAACTGCATTACCAAAATCAACTTTAGACAATGCAGGGCAGTTATAAAAAGCGTACTCACCAATTGTCTTTTTTGTAGTATCACTATCTTTAAAGATGACAGTTTCAAGTGAATTACAATTTTGAAATGCACTTGCACCGATTGTCTTTACATTTGCCCCGATTGTTACTTTTGTAAGATTCGGAATGTTGTCAAATGCGTGGTCGGATATGCTTGTAACTGTATCGGGAATTACAAATTCTCCCGACTTACTCTTAGGATACAAAATAATTGATGTTTTTTCTTTATTGAGCAAAGCACCGTCAACACTTGAATAATTTGCATTATCTCCTGCAACAATAATTTTTTCTATTGCATTTGAGTCAAGAAACGCTGTTGATGAAATTGAAGTACAGCCACTTCCGATTGATACATTTTTAAGCGAGGTACAGTT
>NZ_NNBY01000009.1 GCF_002834235.1 Ruminococcus bromii
GATTGGAGATATTCCGATGTATGCTTGAGATTTTAAACCGATACAAGGTCAAAAATAAAATCCATTAACGGGAATTGACGGTATACGGTTACTGATATTGATTTGACGAAAAGTTAATATAAGTCGTAAATAAAGCATTGATTAGCAGTAAAGAAAATGTCGGGATGATATAGAAATCTGCAAACAACAGGAGATTATTCCAATGAGAATTTAGGTCTTATAGTTTGATTGTAGT
>NZ_NNBY01000010.1 GCF_002834235.1 Ruminococcus bromii
ACCGTGACGGAATGTCAATGACATGGAAAAACGGCAGACAGCTTGCAACACTCACAAACGGTGATACAAGCATAAGCTATGGCTATGACAGTGACAGTGTTCGTACAACTAAAGCCGTAAACGGAGTAAAATACACATATGCGTACCTCAATGGTCAGCTATTGTATGAAACCCGTGGCGACGCAAAGTTCTATTATTCATACGATGCAAACGGAATTTTGTATAATGTCAGATATACTCTGACTGACGGCGGTACCGAATATTCGTATTATTACACCCATAATTCCCGTGGCGATATTGTCGGAATTTATAACGGAGTAGGTGAACTCAAAGCGCACTATGAATATGACGCTTGGGGTAATGTGATTTCTATAACCGATAATAACGGAAATGCAATCACAAACCCGAACCATATCGGTAATTTGAATCCATTCCGATACAGAGGCTATTATCAGGACACAGAAACAGGTCTTTACTACCTGATGAGCCGTTACTATGACACAATAACCCACCGTTTTATCAATGCCGACGGTTATTTCCAGTCAGGCGGAAGCATTTTAGATGCTAATACTTTTGCTTATTGTGGTAATAATCCAGTTAATCTTTCTGATCCAAATGGAGAGCATTCTTGCGGTGCTCCTACTTGCCCAAAATGCGATTCTACACGTAGAGCTTTTTTACAAACCGAAAAAGGAATAAAATTATATAATAAGTGTCATGGTACAAATTATTATGGAGTGAATGACAAAGGGGATTTTATAAAGTACAAACAATCCTCAGGTTCGACTGGAGCTACACATGCAGTTAGTACGATTAATTCTGGGCTTAGTACAGCAGCAGGTGCGGTTGCAAAAGCACCAAAACCTTTTTTAGCAGCGTTAAAATTCAATGCGGCTCTTTCAGCTCCATTCAGTATATTTTCAATTAGTGTTGATGCAGCAGTTAATTTTTCTAATCCTTTATTAACCGACTCACAAAAAGGTTTTTTATTTGTATTTGATATCTTTATGGCTGGTGTAGGTATTTTGGCTTCTACATGTTTTCCCGGAATAGGAGGTATAGTGTGTTCAGTGGCAGCTTCTTTAGTAACAATTTCCGTATCGACATATTTGAGTAATGTATGGAGTAGTGAAAATGAAAGAAAGTGGTGTGGTGTGTAAAAAAAAGAAAGTATATCTACTTTCTCTTTTGCTTTTTTTGATTTCTTATTTGACTACAGTTGTTAATATGGTTGTTAATATTATTACTGGTAGTTTTCATTTATACATTTTTAGTACTTTAAGCTTTATGTTGCCATGCTATAAATCTATTAAAACAACAGATGTGTTTGGTATCGTTTTAACAATATTGTTGTTTTTGATTAGTTTTCTGCTCATATTTTTTACCGTAAAATATGATGTGTTAAAATATGATCAAAGCAAAAGACCGTTGTGTTATACGAGCTTAATCTTGTGGTATTGTATAACTCAAATATTGTCTTTGTGGATACTGGCTGATTCGCATTTGCAAAATTATATTTATTTGTCTGTCGCCGAATTTTATGAAAGTGAAGAGTTACAGTACATATACTCAATAGTTATTTTTGCAATATATCAAATCATTATAGGCTTAAAGCGAATGTATGATTCTAGAGAAGCATATGACGCAACCAATATTTCAATCGTTCCACCTTTTGAAAAGTATTTTACTGAAAAAACTATTTTTTGTTACACCGTTCCTAATTATATATTTTCCTGTATAGGAGTCTTATCAATTATATATATTAGGTATGTTTTTATCGACAGTTATGCAATTAGCTTTTGGATTTTTATTTTCTGTGTGCTTTTTAGTTTATGCCTTCTGCTTGCAACTTTAATAAAATATCGCCAGATTGTAAAATATAGAGGTGTCGAAATAATTGTAAGAAAGAATTTTAAAATATCTATTTTTCTGCAATTGAAATTAGTTTTTTTGATATTTTGCACATATTGTATAACGTTGTTGTTCGCTTGATTTTTGATATTGGGTAGAACATTTGCTGAAAGGAGGCTCGAAAGAGCCTCCTTCTTAATGCTTGAATAGAATACAAGCAAAATTCAAAACATAATATATGACAGACTGTTCTGTACGATGAAAATGTTCGATAGAAAACGCATAAAATAGCAACAAAATAGTTTGACTAATATATAATATTGTGTTAAAATTATGCGAAAAGGAGGGTGACAGCCCTATGGAGCAGTATATGCCGATAGTGTGGATAGGCTTTG
>NZ_NNBY01000011.1 GCF_002834235.1 Ruminococcus bromii
AATCCTTTGCCAAATTTAACACTCTTAAGTTTATTTTCCACATATGAACCTCTGTAACCATCTGTATAAGTTGTAAATGCACCGAAACCAATACTTTCAAGACTATCAGGGAATTCTATACTTTCAATCAATTTGTTTACTGCAAATGAATAACTTCCAATTGATTTTACCGCATTACCAAAATCGACTTTAGACAATGCAGGGCAGTTATAAAAAGCGTAATCACCAATTGTCTTTTTTATAGTATCACTATCTTTAAAGATGACAGTTTCAAGTGATTTACAGTTTCTGAATGCACTTGCATCGATTGTCTTTACATTTGCCCCGATTATTACTTTTGTAATGTTTGGAGAATTGTCGAACGCATAATCTGCAATAGTT
>NZ_NNBY01000012.1 GCF_002834235.1 Ruminococcus bromii
TAAGACAGTACAGAAATTGTGCTGTCTTTTCTTTTTGTACAAATCTGTAGGTGCGAATATTATCCGCCCGCAAGTAAGCACACAAATTTTGTGATAAAATAAATAGAATTATCTAAAAACACAAAATGATTGTCATACAGTATCGTTCATCGGACAACGACGGAATCCCTTTGACAGAGTATGTATATTCCACACAACAAAAGGTCACGATTTTGAACCGTGACCTTGTTTTTTACGAATTTTTTAAGACTATATCAGTTATTGATTCTTGTCAGCTTTGTGCCGGCTATGTAGAGAGTATCGCCTTCGATTCCCCATGTATCCGAACCGCCGTTTGCGGGATCGTCAGACCATTTGAGTGACTGCGACTGACTTTGATTTACAAAAGAAACCTCAACGCTGATTGAAAGAGTTTTTTCATCATCAATGCTGTACTTCATATCAATCAAATTAAAAATCTCATCATAGTTAATCATGTCGCTGTATTCAGAGCTGCCAACATAATTTGAAATAAGTTCGCCGAGTTCTTTTGCATTCGGGATACCGATTGTTCCGTCAGGCTTGAACTCAAGTTGTAGGCTTACTCCGTTCTCCTCGGCAATCCATGTACCCTGAATCTGTCCCTGAGGAGTGTTTTTGTTAAGTCCGTTAAATATAAAGAATGCCGCAATTGCAACAACGAGTGCAACCGCAATGCCGCACGCTGTAATTATAAACGGTGTCTTTGACTTTTTCTTGGGCATCGGCTGTGCATACTGCGGCTGAACGCCCTGATTGTTATAATCATAAGAATATCCGCCTTGCTGACCGTTCTGATACTGATTATATCCGCCCTGTGCATTAACTGTCTGATACTGCGGTGCGGAATAATCATTTGCAGGCATTTGATTATATGCGTCAGTCTGATGATTTTCAACAGGCTGTGTCTGCTCATTCCGAACATTCATATCGGCAGTCTGTTCAACCGACTGATTTTCTGCAATCGGCTGTTCGTTCTGTACAGCTGATTCCTGTACGGGTACAGGCGCTCCGCAATCGGCACAAAACTTTTCATTAGGCAATAACTGTCTTCCGCAATTTTTACAAAACATACTTCTTCTCCTGTTCAACAAAAAATAATTTCGAGGAAAACCCCTTTACAACAGCAAATTCAACCATATTATCTGTTTATTTTTATTGTACTGTTTTTTCTTCTTCAAGTCAACTGATATTTAAAAATCAGTGTTTTTTTACATAAAAGATATACTGAATACAGAAGATTTTACTGAGGATAGATTTGTATAATTGTTCTCGGTGACTATTTGTCAAGTTTTCATTGACAAATTACGACACAAATTGTATATTATAAGTAAGGGAGCTGACAAGTTAGTCGGCTGAGAGGAGGCTGAATGCCTCGACCTATGACCTGATTTGGATAATGCCAACGGAGGGAAACAGCGAGCCTTTACGGACACACCTTTTGTTGGTGCGTCCGTTTTATTTTTATAAAGGAGAATCCGCTATGATTGGAAATTGTCTTGAAAATGTAAGAAAAAATGTACCGCTTGTACACAACATCACAAACTATGTAACAGTAAACGATGTTGCAAATGTACTTCTCGCTTGCGGAGGAAGTCCGATTATGTCAGACGAACCCGATGATGTTGCCGACATCACAAGCATTTGCGGCGGTCTTAACATCAACATCGGTACACTTAACAAAAACTCAATTGAGGGTATGTTCATTGCGGGCAAAAAAGCTAATGAACTTTCTCACAAGATTTTACTTGATCCTGTCGGCGCAGGCGCAAGCAAGCTTCGCACAGACACAGCGGTTAAGCTTGCAAAAGAAATCAAATTTGATGTTATCAGAGGTAACATCTCGGAAATCAAAACTCTTGCACTCGGAAGCGGCACAACAAAGGGTGTTGATGCCGATGTATCGGATGCGGTAACAGAAGAAAATCTCGATAACGCAGTTGCATTTGTAAAGGATTATGCCAAAAAGTCAGGATGCGTAATTGCAATCACAGGAGCTATTGACCTTGTAAGTGACGGCGAAAAGTGCTATGTAATCCGCAACGGTCGTCCCGAGATGAGCAAAATCACAGGAACAGGCTGTCAGCTTTCGGGTATGACAACTGCATTTATCGTTGCAAACCCCGACAATGTTCTTGAGGCAACTGCCGCAGCAGTTTGTACAATGGGACTTGCAGGTGAAATCGCTTTTGCAAATATGGCAGAAACAGACGGCAACTCAACATACCGCAACCGAATTATTGACGCTATCTATAATATGGATGCCGAAACACTTGAAAAAGGAGCAAAGTATGAATTGCGATAAAAAAGATTTGTTGCTCTATGCCGTAACCGACAGGGCATGGCTTAACGGTGAAACACTCTGCAGTCAGGTTGAAAAGGCCATCAAAGGCGGCGCAACATTCATTCAATTAAGAGAAAAAAATCTTGACCAAAAGCATTTTCTTGAAGAGGCTCTTGAAATTCAGAAACTCTGCAAAAAGTACAATGTTCCGTTCGTAATCAATGACAATGTAGAAATTGCAAAAGAAATTGACGCTGACGGTGTTCATGTCGGTCAGAGTGATATGGAGGCAGGCAATGTCCGCAAGATTCTCGGTGACGACAAAATCATCGGTGTTTCGGCTCAGACTGTTGAACAGGCTCTTCTTGCTCAGAAGCACGGAGCAGATTATCTTGGAGTCGGAGCAGTTTTCAAAACAGGCTCAAAGGACGATGCAGACGATGTTTCACACGATGAACTTCAGAAAATCTGTGAGGCTGTTGACATTCCTGTAATCGCAATCGGCGGAATCAGCTCCAAAAATGTTACGGAACTCAAGGGCAGAGGTATCGTAGGCATTGCCGTTATCAGTGCTATTTTCGCTCAGCCCGATATTACAAAGGCAACAGCAGAGCTTAAAGCACTTACGGAAAAGACGGTTGCAAATGATTAAATCTGCAATATTTGATGTTGACGGCACACTTCTCGATTCAATGAAGATATGGGATGACGCAGGAGAGCGTTATCTCTCGTCTGTCGGCAAAACAGCTGAAAACGGACTTTCCGAAAAGCTCTGTGACATGAGTCTGACGGAGGGTGCGGAGTATATGAAAAAGCAGTATGCTCTTTCCTTTTCAACTGATGAAATAGTTTCGGGTGTGCTGAAAATCATTGAAGATTTTTACTTTTATGAGGTCGGTTTAAAAAACGGTACAAAAGAAATTTTGCAGTTTTTGGAATCGAACAATATCAAAATGATTATTGCAACATCAAGCGACAAAACGCATATTCAAAAGGCATTTGAAAGGCTCGGTATTCTAAAATATTTTACGGACATTGTGACCTGTTCACAAATCGGAAAAGGCAAAACAAGTCCCGACATTTACCTTGCCTGTGCAGATAAACTCGGAACAGCTCCGAGTGAAACGCTTGTATTCGAGGATGCTGTTTTTGCCGCAGAAACTGCTCACAAGGCAGGTTTCAAAACGGTGGGAGTGTATGACGAATCGAGCAGGAATGACAAAAACAGAATAAAAGCCGTTTGCGATTACTACGCAGACAGCTTTGAAAAAGCGGCAGATTGGGGGCACCACCTTTTGTCGCTGTAAAAAATTAATGCAAAGAGGAGATTAAAATGAAAACAGCATTAACAATCGCTGGCAGTGACTGCAGCGGAGGCGCCGGTATTCAAGCGGATATCAAAACTATGATAACAAACGGTGTTTATGCCATGAGCGCAATCACCGCACTTACCGCACAGAACACAACCGGCGTTACGGCAATTATGGAATCCACACCCGAATTTCTGGGTGAACAGCTTGAAAGTATCTTTACGGATATTTATCCCGATGCCGTAAAAATCGGAATGGTTTCTTCATCAAGCCTTATCAAAACAATTTCGGACAAGCTGAAAAAGTACGATGCAAAAAATATTGTTGTCGATCCGGTTATGGTGGCAACAAGCGGAGCAAAGCTTATCAGCGACGAGGCGGTAAGCACTCTCAAAGAGCACCTCTTTCCGCTTGCAACAGTTCTTACACCGAATATTCCGGAGGCGGAAGTTCTCTCTGAAATGAAAATTTCAAATGAGGAAGAAATGATAAAAGCCGCTGAAATAATCAGCGAAAAGTACGGTTGTGCGGTTCTATGCAAGGGCGGACATCAGATTAACGATGCAAACGATTTGCTCTTTAAAGACGGCACCTACACATGGTACAACGGCAAAAGAATCAACAATCCCAACACACACGGAACAGGTTGTACACTTTCAAGTGCAATAGCCGCTAATCTTGCAAAAGGCTTTGACCTTGACGCTTCCGTAAAGCGTGCAAAGGATTATATTTCAGGCGCACTTGCGGCAATGCTTGACCTCGGCAAAGGCAGCGGTCCCATGAACCACGCTTTTGACATTCAAAGTAAATTTACAAAAGAAAATTCGGAGGCAGAGCAATGAAAAAGCAGACAAGTGTATTTGAAAACAGTTTGATATGGTTCGGAGCAGGCGTTTCA
Source organism: Ruminococcus bromii (assembly GCF_002834235.1). Taxonomy (GTDB): domain Bacteria; phylum Bacillota; class Clostridia; order Oscillospirales; family Acutalibacteraceae; genus Ruminococcoides; species Ruminococcoides intestinale. Next base: position 4,511 of record NZ_NNBY01000012.1, read on the forward strand.
ATCGCCGAAATTCTCACAGGTACATACTTTGCTCCGTTAGGTTTTGAAAAGGGCATTTTAGCCGTAATCATCGGTCACATAATCGGATGTGCAATGCTCTTTTGTGCTGGGCTCATCGGTGGTAAGTGCCGTAAAAGCTCAATGGAAACCGTAAAAATGAGCTTTGGCAACAAGGGCGGACTTCTTTTCTCTGTCCTCAATGTTATTCAGCTTGTCGGCTGGACAGCAATTATGATTTATGACGGTTCGCTTTCGGTAAACAGTATTCTGAATATGGGCGACACAGGCAGGTGGATTGCCTGTATTGTAATCGGTGCATTGATTGTACTTTGGATTCTTGTCGGCATTTCAAACCTCGGCAAGCTCAACACAATCGCAATGGCGGCACTGTTCATTCTCACAATCGTGATGTGTTTCTTTATTTTCGGAAACGGCAACGGTATGGGTGCGGCAGGCGATGATTCAATGTCATTCGGTGCGGCAGTTGAGCTTTCGGTAGCAATGCCGCTTTCATGGTTACCGCTCATCAGCGACTACACAAGAGAGGCGGAAAAGCCGTTCAAGGCAACTCTCGCAAGCACACTTGTTTACGGTGCGGTAAGCTGTTGGATGTACATAATCGGTATGAGTGCGTCTATCCTTACAGGCGAAAGCGATATTGCAAAAATCATGCTTAAATCAGGACTCAGCATTGCAGGTCTTGTAATTGTAATTCTTTCAACGGTTACAACAACCTTTCTTGACGCTTATTCGGCAGGCATTTCAAGCGAATCAATCTTCTCAAAACTCAAAGGAAAATATGTTGCAGTTGCAGTAACAGTAGTAGGTGTAATCGCCGCAATTGTTTATCCTATGGATGACATCACCGATTTTCTCTATCTCATCGGTTCGGTATTTGCTCCGATGATTGCCATTCAGATTGCAGACTTTTTCATTCTCAAAAAAGACAGAGCAAGCAAAGCCGTTGACATTTGCAACATCATAGTATGGCTTGCAGGCTTTGCGGCATATCGTTTCCTGATGAATGTTGACATTATCGTCGGCAACACTCTGCCCGATATGGTTTTCACAATCATCCTCTGCGTCATAGTTACCAAAATCGCAGACAAAATTACTTCAAAATCCAAAAAAGCATAAATGCTTACAACAAAGTCAAATCCCCGTCAGATTTCTCCGACGGGGATTTTTACATTTAATTTTCGTTATAAGCACGATCAATTAACGGCTGTATTTTTTCAAAATCATCTGTATTTCTAATAATAACTTTTAAGTCACCTGTTCCCCAATGACCTTTTTTACTATCATCTTCTATAAAGTTAGGTATAAGTTCAACACTATCAGGATTTAATTTTAGATGTACTATTAAGCCTAATTGATAAACTTCAACACAAGCTACATTTTTAGATTTTTTAAAAGCGACATAATACTTCAGCTGATTTTCTGAAATATCATCACCAAGTGACATAACATATTCTTTAAAAGAATAGTACAAGTTTTTATTCTTTTCACCAGCATTTTCAAAATACGCTTTAAACCCTTTATATTTTCCGTGATTTTTCTTAACTGTTGCAGAAGGCACATCGTCATCTATAGCAGAAACCTGAGGAGTATTTATATGTTCCAATGCTATTAAATCATCACCAAACTTACGATATCTTACAAGTCTTATGTTTCTTTGCATTTGATTTACTGCATGTTCGTCAAATTTTGTAAAATCATTAGCAATACAAATAACGCATGGCATACTCCAATCTATCTCATCAGCCTTTTCCTGACCAAGTATGTCCATAACAAGCAGTTTAAAATCAGCTTTATGGTCAAGTAACCAATCAAGATAAAACAAGCCTTGATTTATAACATTTTCATTTACGCTACGCTTATATTCAAATATTACAGGACAATTATTTTCATCAATTCCTATACTGTCCATACGACCGTTTGTTATTTTATATTCTGATTTTAAAAAGGTTACTCCAAAAAATGTATTCATATTTTTTTCAAGTAAATTTTGTAGTTCTTTTTCTAATGTTACTTGTTTTGACGGTAATTCCTCAACCTTGTCTTTTATATCAAATAATTTTATTTCAGCCATTTTAGTAACTCCTTTATCTTACATCAATGTGAATTATATTTTAAAATATCATCATAAGCAATCAGGCTGACATTTTCGAGTTCATTTGCCTTATCAATGCAACCCTTTGTAAAACCGGACTTTGAAAAAATATAAAAATGCTTTTTGTCGAAATTAAAAAGTTTACTGCGTTCAACAAGCGTTTCAAGAACACCGAGGTCAACACTTTCATTACGCCACTTACATTCACCAAAAAGAGCCGTATTTTTATCTGCCGAGCCTATTATATCAATTTCTTCCTGTTGTCTTGTTTTTGGATTTGTTCCCCACCATCTGCCGATATCCGTAAAATCAATTTCGGAATCACCGTTCAGCAACCTTTTCCACAAATACTGCTTGCAGATTTCTTCAAACACAGCACCCATATAATCCGACAAATACGGTGCAATTCGACTGTACGCAAGTTCAACCGCACCTCTTGAAATTATCGAAGAATTTTCCGGCACAAAACGATACCAAAATCTGAACATATTATCCTCAATAGAATAAATTGTTTTCTTTGTGGATTTTTCACTGTATGGCACTTCTTTTCTCACAATTCCGAGAGCAACAAGATTTTTGACATAAGCAACACAAGTGCTTGAGGTTTCTCCAACCTTTGTTGAAATCTCCGATATTTTTGATGCACCCGTAGCAATTGCCGTAATCACGGCATTATAAATAGCCGGCTCTCTTACTTCTTGTTTCAAAAGATTGTTAGGCTCTTCATACAGAGCCGATACAGGATTCAGAAAAATATTTTTTATATTATCCTCTATTGAAATTTTGTTGTTAATCTGCAAAAGATATTGCGGTGTACCTCCCACAAGCCCGTAGGCAAGCGCCTTATCTTCAGGTGACATTCCGTTAAAATACTCACAAGCCTCGCAAAATTCAAACGGCAAAATCTTAAACTGAGCCGTTCTTCTGCCATACAAGGGTGCTTTGTATGCAAGCACATGGTCCTCAATATATGACATTGATGAACCGCAGAGAATAAGAAACAACTTTGAACTGTCTTTATATTTGTCAATCAACATTTGCAATGTTGACGCAAGACTTCTTGATGCCCTTGCTACATACGGATATTCGTCAAGGCAAAGAACAATTCTTTTGTTTTCTGACAACTTAAACACATATTCAAGTGCCGACTGAAAGTTTGAAAAAGCAGTATCCGTTTTCATTCCTGTTGAAAATTCAAGAATACACTCGCTCAAATTTTCAAGATTTTGCTTTGCATTTGTTTCAACTCCTGTGAAACAAATTGCGTTTTTATCCTTGACAAACTCGTTTATGATAGCCGTTTTTCCCACACGGCGGCGGCCGTATATGACGGCAAATTCAAATTTTCCGCTGTTATACAATCTGTTAAGCTGTAAAAGCTCATTCTTTCTGCCTATAAACAAAATCCTCACCTCTGACCGTTTGCAAATTACTTATTTACGATTTAGTTATTTACGATTAACTAAATTATAAACCACTGTTTTTGCTAAGTCAAGATTATTTTGCAATTTAGTTGGTTACGATTAACTAAATCGTGATAAAGTTATATTTTTTATATGCTGTAAAAATATGTCACCAAAGAAAATTTCGGTATAAAAAACTGTATGAATCAAACAATATTACTGCAAATAATTTGCTGAATATGTATCAGACAAAGGGCAAAATTGTCCGAAGGGAGTTTTTAATATGAAAGCAACAGGAATCGTTAGAAGAATCGACGATCTCGGAAGAGTGGTTATACCGAAAGAAATCAGGCGGACGCTTCGTATTCGTGAGGGAGACCCCCATCATAAAACGTTGACACCGTTTGAAAAGTACTGTATTGCAATGCTTCGCTTCGCCGAACGCTGCATTTACAAATAAATCAAACGGAGGAAAAGACAATGACAATTTACGAAAAACAAGGCGGTACATATCGCAAGGTGGGAGATTATCGCTTGCCAAATCTCAAACTCAACACAGAGCAAAACGCCCAAATAGGCGTGTGGGGAATGAGGCACAAGCGATACTTGAAACAACGTCACAAAGTGATTTATTACAATCTTTTGACGGCAGGCATACTTAATTCATATCTTGCCGAAATCGACCAAAGAGCAAAATTGCTATTCGACGAAACAGTAAAATCACTTGCCAAAAAGGAAAATGTTACCGAAAAACTCAAAGAAACCGATATGATGTTGTGGGTGCAAAAGATGAATAATATCCGCAACCGAGCAGCGGAAATTGTGAATGGTGAAGTGATATACCACATCTAAATTACTTAAAGAAGAGTATCGTTTTGATATTCTTCTTTTTTCATTTGCTGTTAAATCTAAAATGTAGTATAATAAAAATATTGATTCAACATCTAAAGGGTGATAGTTTGAATACAAAGAGTAATATGATAATTGCAAACGGAAGAATAGTTACTCCTGATATAAAGTTTTGTAATTATAACAACACAACTCATAAGTACGATATAATTTTTAATAACGGTAAAGTGTACAGTTACAACTATAATAATGTTACTTGGTTAAAAAAACCTATCGCTATTAATCCTAATACCGTTAAAATAACTCACGGTGAAAATGAATTATTTAACATTGAAGCAATCTACTTATTTGAAAATTCATACAGAAATTATTATCATATTTGTTTTGACAATGGTAAGGAAAGTGATTACTTAGGTTCTGATTTACAAATTGACCATTCTTGTTTAGATAATAGCACCGTTAAAAGTGTTCTTGAATATTTCAAACAAATAGCTGATTTAGCTGAGTTAAAGGCTGATGACGGAACTAAACTACTTTCAAAACAATATGAGAAAATTGACTATTTATCAACTGACTCGGCATTAGCTTCATACTTATCTCCAAACGATTTCAGTTTGAATAGCTTTAATAAAAATATAATCCCTATTTTTCCTTTTGGTTGTAATGCAAGTCAGTATAAAGCTGTAAAAAATGCTTTAGAAAATCAAGTTAGTGTAATTGAGGGACCACCGGGTACAGGAAAAACACAGACAATTCTAAATATCATTGCTAACCTACTTGTTGACGGAAAATCTGTTCAGATTGTATCAAATAACAATTCCGCAACACTTAATGTATTTGAAAAGCTAAATTCGGATAAGTATAACCTTGGTTTTCTTGTTGCTCCTTTGGGCAGTTCTAAAAATAAAAACGAATTTATTAAATCCCAAATGTATGAATATCCAAACATTTCATCTTGGAAGAGTGACGAAAATATTTCTTTGCAGCAAGTACAGGAATGTTCAAATGAGCTTAAGGATATATTTGAAAAACAAGAAAGATTGGCAAATGCCCGAATTGAACTTCAAAACCTTACAGTCGAAAAAGAACATTTTGATGTTTATATTTCTGAAACAACTACCGAAAATGAAGTTCGTATAAAGAAAAATATTAAATCTTTTGACTTAATGACTTTATGGCAAGAGTGCTTATATATAGCTGAAAAAGAAAGCAAAATTTCTTTTTGGTTTAAGCTAAAAGGACTTCTAAAATACAGAATTTTTGATTGGAAGTTTTATGACCAAGACATCTCAAAAATTATAACTGCCTTTCAAAAAATGTACTACACTTGTAAAGGCCAAGAATTAACCAATGAAATATCTTCCCTTGAAAACGAATTGAAAGTAAAAAAGGCATATGACTTAATGACTAAATTGACTGATATGTCAATGAGTTTTCTCAAAAACAAATTATTTTTAAAATACGGAAATTCAAAAAGAAGAAAGAAATTTTCAATCGATGATCTTTGGAAAAATCCACAGGAATTTCTTAATGAATATCCTATAGTATTAAGCACAACATTTTCTTCAAGGAGTTCACTTGGCAAAAACGCAAAATTTGATTATATAATAATGGACGAAGCGTCTCAGGTTGATGTCACAACCGGAGCATTAGCTCTATCGTGTGCAAAGAATGCGGTAATAGTGGGTGATACAAAACAGTTGCCGAATGTTATCACAGAAGACATCAAAAATCGAGCGAATTCTATATTCGAATCTTTTAATATTTCAAGTTCATACAATTATACTGAAAATAGCTTTCTTCAATCAATTTGCAGAGCTATTCCTAATGTCTCTAATACACTTCTTCGTGAACATTACCGTTGCCATCCTAAAATTATTAACTTTTGTAATGAAAAATTTTATGGTGGCAATCTTGTTATAATGACAAAAGATAACGGTGAAAACGATGTTCTTTCTGTTATAAAAACAGTTGAAGGAAAACACACAAGAGAGCGGATGAATCTGCGACAGATTGAAGTTGTTAAAGATGAAGTGCTTCCGAAACTAAATTTTGAATCAAAAGAAATCGGTATTATTGCACCATACAATAATCAAGTTAATAAACTGAAAAGTGAAATTGATAATCAACAAATTGATATTGCAACCATACACAAATTTCAGGGCAGAGAAAAGGATGCAATAATTATTACAACTGTTGATGATGAAGTGACTGAATTTTCTGATGATCCTTTTATGCTTAATGTTGCAGTTTCCCGTGCAAAAAAAGAGCTTTGTCTTGTTGTTTCAGGCAACAAACAACCGAATGATAGCAATATCGGTGATTTGGTTTCATACATTGAATACAACAATTTCACAGTTACGGAAAGCAAAATTTATTCAGTTTTTGATTTTCTTTATACTGATTATACCAAGAGTCGATTTGAGTTTTTGCAAAAGCACAAACGAATTTCAGAATACGATTCTGAAAATTTAATGTTTGCTCTTATCGAAAATGTACTCGAAGAACAAGATTTAATTGGTTTAAGTGTGATATGTCATCAACCGTTAAATATGTTAATCCGTGACCCACAGTTGTTAAATGATGAAGAGTGCAAGTATGCAATGAATAGTGCTACACACTTGGATTTTCTGATATACAGCAGGATTAGTAAGAAGCCCGTTTTAGCTGTTGAAGTTGATGGTTATCATTATCATAAGGCTGGAACAAAACAAGCAGAGCGAGATTTATTGAAGAATCACATTTTAGATTTGTATAAAATTCCTTATGTCCGTTTTGCTACAAACGGAAGCCGAGAGAAAGAAATCTTGACCGAAAAACTTAAACAACTGTCTTAGAAAAAACTAAAAAATTTCAGTTTTAAATTTACTATATAGCTATATAAAAGTTTAAAGGCGAGAGCAGAAATGCCCTCGCCTTTGTTGTGTAATGTAGAATTTAAAATGCGTGTGTAATCTTAGCGAGCAGACCATTTATACTCCCATAGTCGTAAAACGGTAAAACTGCCTCGCCCGTGTAAACTTAGCGAGCAGTGTATTTGTACTCCCACCGTCGCCAAATACCTCGTTAGGGACACCCTAAGACCTGAGTGTTTTAGAAAATTATGTTTAAAATATAAGTCTTTCCCCAAATTTAGATATAACTTCATCACTATCTTTTCCTGAGATAATTTTACCTGTCGCCTTTTCGATAGCATCAAGTAATAACTTTGCTCTTAAAACAATGTGCTTTTCAAAGTCGTTTGACCTTGCTGCACTAACATCTATAAGATGAGTTTGTAAATAATCGTTCAAAGAATTATAATCAACTTGTCCTTTTTCTTCAATCTTTTTTAGATATTCACTCGGTGCTACTCCACCAATCTCTCTATTAGTAGAGTAAGAAATAGGTGTTTTGTTTACAACTGAATTCCATTTTTCTTTAGATAGATTATTCTTTTCGCAATAACTTCTTGGAAAAATATGATGAATGTCAATGTTTTCAGATTTGTATACTGTAAAATCCATTTCTCGACCACTAATGAAGTCTTTGCAATGGTTCTTAAGTATTAATGCCATTATACCTTTATAGGCAGCCGATTGCCTCGATTGTAAAGTGAGTAATCTTGTAGGATTGAAATAAGATTCCTGAATTGTCTTAGGTACATTTCCATTATTTTCAATCCAATTCATAACACCAACTACATCATTAACATACCTCGTTTCGTTTGCTCCACCATAAAGTTCGCCAAAAACACCACACCAGTACCATTGCCTAATTTTATTTTTAATATTGGTGACTTTTATGCGATTCCCATTAGACAATAATGTACATAGAGCAGCAAGCGGAATTAGTTGTGTTGAATAAGGCAGGTCTTTATTTGAAAAAACTCTTTCTTCCTGCAATATTTTTTCTGCTTCAACAAACCCCTCAGATAACGCATCTGCAAAATTATTATAATCTTTCAAAGATAGATTTAATACATCTTTCTTTTTACAACTAACTGTACCGCCTTTCTTATATGTTGAAAGCAAAGTACAAGCTGTTAAAAAGTCTGTTGCTGTTATACAAGATAACAAATCTCCATCAAAATATTTTGCTTTTCTTTCTTCCCAATCTTTTCTTAGTTCAAAATCGTCCATTGCAAAAATTGCAGTAACTAATTCAAAAACAGTAAGAGAAACGCCACCGGTGTTTACATTTTCAAAAACTTGGCATACCGCTTCTTTGGGTGTATCTTTGCCCAAACTTATCACAGGAATTTTATACTGTAATGTTTGCATAATGATTTTCTTATTGAATTCCGTAAATTCTTTAATGATTTCCTGATTGTAGTTGTAAAAAGCATAATATTCATTTTGCCAATTTTGTTCTTCCGGAAAATCAAGAATTAAGTTAAGAGGAAACATTTTATTCTCAAATTCTTTTGTCCTATCTGACAAATCTAATTCAATATCCCTGCCGAAATTTGAAGTGATAATTCTTGTTTCTGGAACTGAAAATATTGCATCTACTCTATCACAATTAGGATCACATGCCTTTTTAATATCTATATAGTAATAGCGGAATATTTTCTTACCTTTGTCAGTTCTTGTATGTACAGCGTTTCTACTGTAAAGAGATGAATAAATTGATGTTAATCTTTGCTGTCCGTCAAGTATCAATTCTGTTGGGATTACATCAGTAGCGGTGACACCCTCAATTACTCTATATTTAAACCTAATATTATCATTGCCATATTCCAAAAACATTGCAGCACCAACTGGATAATTATTTGTAATGCTTGCAATAAGTGCTTTTATACGCCCATCTTCCCACACCCAGCCTCGTTGAAAATCTGGTAACTGTATTGCACCTTTATTTATAGATATCATTAACTCTGAAATTGGTCTATCATTTGTTTGCATTGTGTTACTCCTTACTTAGCATACTTCTTGAAATTCTCTGCCTGCTCAAGAACTTCCTTGTAAACATCATCAATGGTTACCGGAGGATAATCGAACTCGTCAAGCAGGAGGATAAGGTCAACCTGCAAGTTTGCCTTAATATCATCACGAGCAGACCAATCTGTATAGCGTGACTTATCATCAACAATCAGCTTTATCCTCTTGGATAATTCAATCATTTTATCGTCCGGATATTCAAACTCAAACTTCTTGGCAACTGCTTTCAAAATATCATAGAAAGCCTTCTCTTCATAATCTATGCCCATATTCTTGAATGAATTCTTTTCTGTTTTCAGCTCAGACAACAACTGTGCAAGCTGCTCCGCAACATCATCAAGGACTTCGTTGGCATACGCTTCATCACGACGTCGGTTATTATACTCATCAACAACTTTCTTGAGTCTGTCAGCAAATTCCACACCCATAATCTTATTGACTTTCTTATACTCGTCAATCGCCTGAGAAAGAAGTCTTTGAAGTATCTTGATTTTTGTATTCGGCAACTGAATAGCATTTATCTTATTCATATATTCATCGCTGAAAATATCCACCGATATATGCTTTCCGGTTTCAAATAATTCTTCAATGCCATCAGACTGAATTGCGCCTTCAAGCATTTCTCGAACACGAGCATTCATTTGTGCCATATCAGGTGCATCGCCTTTTGTCAGCTTGAAAAGGATAGAACGGACAGCACAATAAAAATGGATATAATCCTTATCTTCACCGGAGAACTTTTCACTTGAACTACAAAGGTTAAATGCCTGTTTCATTCTCTTGACTGCTGCCATGAATCTTCTTTCCAGTTCTTCAGACAACTGCACATACTCAACCGCACGGTTCAGGCAGGCAAGCTGTTCGGTAGGCGAACCATTGAAGAAATCACTGCTGTTAAAGTTATGGAACATCTGACCAAGAACTTCTAACTGGTCTTTTACAATCGTGATAGACTGCTCCACACCTTCAAATTCTTCGCTCTCAAAATTCGTATATTTCTTGAGGGCAGTGTTCATATTTTTCTTGATACCTATATAATCAACAATCAAACCTTTATCTTTGCCCTCGCATACACGATTTACACGGGAAATCGTCTGAATAAGGGTATGCTGCTGAATAGGCTTATCAATGTAAATCGTATCAAGCTCCGGCACATCAAAACCAGTCAGCCACATATCTACAACAATGGCAATCTTAAAGTTTGACTTCGGATTTTTAAACTGACGGTCAAATTCTTTCCTATCCTCTTTTGTGCCAAGCATATCAAAGAGGTCTTTTTCATCATCTTTATTACGAGTCATAACCAACTTGATTTTTTCCATTGGCTTCAACTCTTTTTTATCTTTCTCACTCAGAACAACACCGTCATCACAAATCTTCTTTTCTGTCCATTCCGGTCTGAGTTCCTTTACTATCTTATAGAAATCGTATGCTATGTTTCGGTTGGAACATACAAACATTGCTTTGCCTGCTACGGTTGCACCTTCTGCCACACGGGTTTCATAATGCTTGATAAAGTCCTCCGCAACAGCACGAAGTCTGTCAGGGTCGCCAATAATAACTTCCATTTTGGCAACTGCTTTCTGGCTTTCTTCTACTTGATGTTCATTTGCCCCCTCAAGCTCACACTGTGCATAATATTCTTCAATCTGTCTTACCTTGTCCTGATTAAGCATAACTTTAGCTGCACGACCATCGTAAACAAGGTTAACTGTAATACCGTCCTTAACAGCTTCCGTCATTGTATATGCGTCTACAACACCGCCAAAGACTTCGATTGTTCCATCAACCGGAGTTCCAGTAAATCCTACATAAGTTGCATTTGGTAAAGAGTCGTGCAGATACTTGGCAAAGCCATAGGTTTTCTGAACGCCGGAATCTGTAATCTTAACCTTTTGGTCGAGATTGATTTGGCTTCTGTGTGCTTCATCAGAAATACAAATAACGTTCGTTCTGTCTGTAAGAAGCTGCAAATCCTCTGTAAATTTCTGAATGGTAGTCAAATAAACACCGCCACTCTCTCGTCCTTGAAGCTCCTCACGAAGTTTCTCACGGGATTCAATGCTTACAACAGTTTCATCTCCGATATATTTCTTTGAACCTACAAACTGTTTGGAAAGCTGGTCGTCAAGGTCTGTTCTGTCTGTAATAATGAGAATAGTCGGGGAAGAAAAGTATTTGCTTTTCATCAGCATACGGGTAAGGAAAAGCATTGTATAACTCTTGCCGCACCCTGTCGCTCCGAAGTATGTACCACCTTTACCATCTCCTTCAGGGCGAAGATGAGCCTTGATATTCTCATACAATTTATTTGCCGCAAAGAACTGTGGATAACGGCACACTATCTTCAAATCCTTATCTGAGTTATCCGGAAAATAAATAAAATCTTTGATAACTTCAAGTAAACGGTCTTTTCGGAAAAGTCCCTTTATCATTGTTACAAGAGAATTGATACCGTCCAGTTCTTTATCGTCTGAGTTTATCTTTCTCCACGCATAGAAGAAATCATACGGGCTGAAGAAAGAACCGTATTTATTGTTTGCTCCGTCACTGATAACAACAAACGCATTGTATTTGAAAATCTCCGGAATATCTCTACGGTAACGAATTGTAAGCTGCTTATATGCGTCCATTATGGTCGTATTCTCTTGTACCGCACTCTTAAATTCAAGAACAACAACAGGAATACCATTTACAAACACAATGCCATCTGGAATACGCAACTGATTATTTACGCCTTCAATTTCAAACTGATTAACCACTTTGAAGATATTGTTTTCGGGAGTGTCGAAATCAATAAGTTCAATATAGAGGTCTTTCTGCGTTCTATCCTCACGGTTAAGAATAAATCCATCGCAGAGCAACTTAAATACAGCTTTGTTTGCTTCATAAATCGTACCGGAAATATTACGCAGCATTAGAATGACACTATCCACCTCACTCGGTGTGATACCGTCTTTCGCATAGCGATTATAGAGGTATTGCTTCAGGTCGTCCGTAAGCAGAACCTCTGTCCTTTCTCTGTGTATCTGGTCGCCACTGACATAGGTATACCCCTCGTCTTTGAACAACTCCATTATTGACATTTCCAATGCGTGTTCATTAAAATTTGCCATTGCGTTCACTCCTCCGCCATCAATTAAAGGCTCTTTATTTTGCTAATAAAATCATTGCGTTTCTTTTCCCATCGCATATCCGGTACACTTATACCAAATTTTTCTGAAATGATATTCTTCAATTCTCCAAGCCTTTTTTTGAGCAGTTCATCATCGTCATCTAATTTCATTCCAATTTTATTAGGGTTTACAGCCCCATCAATTTCTTGGTATTCAAACTTAGGAAGTAAAATTGATGTGTACTCATTTTTTAAAACCCACGCTGCACCCATTTCATTTAGGCAAGCAGGACTGCCATAATAATTGCTTGAAAGAACAAAAATAACATAAAGCTCATTTTCACTAAACAGCGAGGATAAATATTCGTATATGTCTTGATTTAAAGGAATTCCATAATCAGGTATAGACGAACAAAACAGATTGTCATTTGTCATCCCAATATCTGCCAACAATTCCACAATGGGTTCTACATACTTAACATCTTTAGATGAATGGCTTATAAAAATCTTTGGTTTCATAGCTTTTGTAATCTTGCTTTCTATCGACTTTTCATCAGGGAAATATTTATCAATGTTTTTCTCTATCACTTTAAGAGAACTTTTTAACCTATTAAAATTTTTTCTCTCATCATAATTTTTTCCGTTAAATTTATGTATTACTCCCGTAGCATTTATAATATTCCATATATAGGTATCCATTGTTCTATCGTATATTTGTTGCAGTTCATATTCAACTGCTTCTTTCCATTCTATAAAATCAGGATTGTCATATATGAACTCCCCTGATGGAATACACATACCTGCTGATGGCTCAAAAATTCTAAACTTTCCCTCTATAGTAGGTATTTCTTTGATAAGTGCTAATAATTCTCTTTTCATTTTTATCCTTTCAAATAAATGATAATTTAGTTGCTTGACAATGTTGCAGTAATCGTTTCTTGAAATTGTTTTAGGAACTGAATTTCCTCTGTTGCTTCTTTCATTTGCTCAAGAACTAATTTGCCAACCTTATTGAATGCCGCCAGTTTTTCTTTTGAGGGAATCATTAACGGAAAAGAAGCTAATTCTTCTCCTGAAACTCTTTGACGACCACTTGAACCATTCATAAATTGCAATGCAAAGGTTACAAATTTTGAGTTTCTAATGAGAAAATAGTAAAAGCAAGATGGAATATCATCTTTAGAAGCAAAAACAATATATTCAGTTGAACCAAAAGCAACTTCTCCCTCATTAAGAATATTTATATATGCAGCTTTACCATTTTCAAGACACGGTGTAATACGTGCGATTAAAGTATCTCCATTTATAAAACGGACACCACCGTTATATGGCTTAGTTGTATCTCCATTAGGTATGCAGCCACTTGTCGGTAATGTTGACATATCGAAGCAACGGGCTTCAACACCCTTAGAAAGAGGTCGAGAGGGATTAACCAGTGCAATATCAGCCAACGTACAATCCGTATCATCACAAGAAAAGAATAAATTATCGAAGTACGCTTGAGCAGTTGCTTCTAAATTATCATTTATCTTCTGCTTTAGGGCTATTCTGTCTGTAATCGTTTTATACGCTTTTACAATGTTCTTCTGCTTATCCATAGGTGGCACAGGCAATTTCATCTTTGCAAATTCTTCCCAAGGCATACTGCCTCTAACTCCGCCAACCGCAATAAAAGCTGCTTCTCTGTCAAATTCAGGTCGTTTGAACCACATTTCCAAGTATTCCGGTAAAACAACTGATGTATCCTTAACTCTGAAAATTGGATATGCCGGAGACATTATCGCAACATCATAATCCTCTAATCGTGCAATTGGTATTTTTGAATCACGACTAACCTGCATTAAACTTACAGCAAACTCATTTTTCCTTATAATTTTGTATTTACTCAAATCAGTTCCATTGGTATTAGCAACTGATTTAATAAAACATTTATCTATGCTGACACCTATAAGCTCAGTAATCGCACCATCAGCATTTCTTTCATCTACTTTTTCAATTAATTCGCTCAAGGCTTTATAATTCGATTTCATATCCCAACTCCTTAAATACAGCAAGCAAATCTGCCTTGGATTTTTCCTCTTGAACAAGAAGTTCTTTGAGTTCTCCCTGCAATGACTTCATTTTTGTATCAAAGTCGATGTTCTCATCACGATTGACAAACTCAATATATCTGCTCGGTACAAGAGTAAATCCTTTTTCCTTTACTTCATCAAAAGAAGCAGAATAACAAAATTCCGGCACATTCTCATAAGTTTCCTCATAGCCTTCCTGCTGCCAGTTATGATATACACTTGTAACTTTGGCTCTATCTTCCTCTGTCAATTCAATGTACTTCTTCTCATAAGGACTTCCCATCTGTCGTAAATCCATAAAGAGTATTTCATCTTCTCGATTACGATAGCGTTTTAGCTTTCCGTTCTGTTCAACAACACGAGCCTTTTTATTCTTATTGAGTACCCAAAGGGTAACGCTGATGTCAGTGGTATAGAAAAGGTTTCTCGGAAGAATAATAATCGCTTCTACCAAGTGATTTTCTATAAGCTGCTGTCTGATTTTCAACTCTGTACCATCATCAGATAATGCACCATTGGCAAGCAGGAAACCTGCCACACCGTTTTGAGAGAGTTTGGAAACAATATTCAGTATCCAACCATAGTTTGCGTTGCTTGTTGGCGGAACTTCATATCCGTTCCAACGAGGGTCGTCTACAAGCTCATTTTCGGCTCTCCACTGCTTCTGATTGAAAGGTGGGTTTGCCATAATGAAATCTGCTTTAAGGTCTTTGTGCTGGTCGTTGGTAAATGTATTGGCTGCCATCTCTCCAAGATTTGCGGAAATACCACGGATAGCCAAATTCATTTTTGCCAGTTTGAAAGTGGTATTTGTGTATTCCTGACCGTAAATAGACACTTTCTTTTTATTACCGCTATGTGCTTCTACGAACTTGATGGACTGCACAAACATACCGCCCGAACCGCAACAAGGGTCATAAAGTATTCCATCGTAAGGCTCAAGCATTTCAGCAATCAGGTTTACAATACACTTTGGTGTGTAGAACTCTCCTTTACCTTTTCCTTCTGCAAGAGCGAACTTACTAAGAAAATACTCATATACACGACCTATAATATCGTTCTCTTTATCATCAGTGTTGATACGATTGATTTCATCAAGCAAAGAAGCCAACTTTGCCGTATCAATATGTAAGCGGGAGTAATAGTTATCCGGCAAAGCACCTTTCAGTGCCGGGTTGTTCTTCTCAATCGTATAAAGTGCTGTATCTATCTTTAGTGCAATATCGTCCTGCTTTGCATTTTCAATAATGTACTTCCAACGGCTTTCTTCAGGAAGATAGAATACATTTTCCTGAGTATAAAACGGCTTCATATCCGCATACTTTTCGCCGTGTGTAGCAATAATTTTATTACGGCATTCCTCAAACTTGTCACTGGCAAATTTAAGGAAGAATAAACTCAGAACAACGTGCTTATACTCCGCAGGCTCAACAGAACCTCTCAGTTTATCAGCACTTTTCCAAAGTGCTTCTTCCATTGATATTTCTTTCTTTGGTTTAGTTGTTCTTGCCATAATCATTTCTCCATTTATTTTAATATTTCTGTTTGCTCACTAATCGGACTGCTCTATAGCATTCAATATATATATGATACTAAATACACCGCTTTACAAAAATTACAACGAAAAAGTGTTAGACGGCTACACTTTTTTACGCCGAATAATGTTTGATAGTTGTGATATTCACTGTTATTTACTAATCAAACAGCCTGTTCTTTCAGTAATAATCTTTGTCAATCTCTCTTTTAAGTCATCCGGGAGCAATGATTTATCGCACATTTTAAGCCACTTTGGCGTAAGCCTAACAAGATTTTCAATAAGCTTTTCGGCAGTTTGGCGAGATATGCCGCAGGTGTCGGCATATTTAAGAAAATCGCCTTTGCGTATATTCATTTTTTTACCGTTCATTGCAAGTGCGAATTCTTCTTTATCGGCAGGCATATTTGCATTGACCGGCAGTAAATCGTAAGCAGGGGACAGCACATATTCGCCCGAACCCTCGGCTGTTTCAATAAGTGAAAAATTCTTTAGGTGCATATCGGAATTGCCGACAATAAAGCAAAATACAAGCCTAATGTAAAACTCTGCCATATCAATGCCGACCCTCGATGAATACTGCTTGATTATTTTCGCGCAACGCTCGTATGAGCCTCTGTATTTATCCTCGGTAAGCCTTAAATCAAGCTGGCAAAAATCTTCCATAGCGAGCATTTCTACCTTGTCGCTTGTTAAATTGCGGTCAACTCGCTTTGTGATGTATGCAAGCCCTGCATTGCCTTTAATGAGTGCGTGCGGAACGGTCGAAATCCCCGCCATATCCGCCATTGTCATTATGAGTTGCTCTGATTCGGGTAATGCTTCAAACTCTGCAACCTGCGGCTTGAGAATATAGCCGGTCGGATAGTTTACAAGTGTTAATCTCGGCTTGCGGCTGTCGCTGACAAGGTGCAATGATAATTTCTTTTGCACTCCCGGAACGGTAAAGCCTTTATTTGTCGTTTCTGTTGCCAAAAGATTAAGCGTTTTGTCGTCAATTTCAATTTCGGGGAGCTTGGTTGTGCCGAAAAAGCGTTTAATGCAAGCCTTGTGCCAGCCTGTTTCATCGGGTGTGCGCAAAGGTTTGCCGCAGCATAAACAGTTCATTCTTTTTCCTCCCTTATTGAAACATTGCCGATTCCGTCCTTGCAGGCTACGAGCAAAACGCCGAAGCGGTCGTGGCTGTCAATTTTCCAATTATCGGTTACAATTTTCAAAAGCCAGCCTTCGGGAATAAGGCCGTCAAAAAACGAAAACAAAGTTTTTGATGTGTATTCTTCCGCTTGCAAAGGCAGGGTGAGTGAAACGGCAGACGCATTTTCGCTCTGTAAATAATCGGCATCATATTTGAAAGAATAGCCGTTGTCCGTTTCCTTGAGGACGCCGGCAAAGGTGTTTCTCACATAAACATAGGCAGTTCTGAATACGCTCATTTATCTTCCTTCTTTCCGGCAACAGCCTGTGCGTTGAACATTGCAAGGGCAACATTTACCTTATCCATACGCACGGTTTCCTTGCCCTGCTCAAGCTCACGCACAAAGCGAAGCCCAAGACCCGAACGCAATGCAAATTGCTCCTGCGTAAGTCCTGCCGCTTTTCTGTTTTCTTTTACAAATTCAGCAATCGGGTTCATATTACTGCTCCTTGTAGTTATTATCTATGCTTATTCTACACCCTTTAGGGTGCAATGTCAATAAAATATTTGTTATAATAAGCCCTATTGGGTATATTGTTTACTTAAAAAAGAAAACTATACCTCTTAGGGTATAAATTCTTTAATAATTAGAAGCTTCTTTCTTGCTTGAGAAAAAGGCTTCTTATTTTTTTGCAAATTTTTTATTAAATCGACGATTTTGGGTGTGCATTTCGGCACCCTTTGTCCAAATGAGTGAAGGGACTAAATGTTAAAAGATTATGAACTTTTTAAAAAACACTCCCAAAAAATGCTGCTCCCATTTCAAACAAGTGAAGGGTTTTTGAAAAAATTTCCGACTTATGGGGGTGCAAAAAGGCACTCCCGGTTCAAACAAGTAGAGGGGTAAAAAATATTTTTCAAAAAATTATTCGTTAAATCGGCAATTTTGGGTGTCCAAAATACACCCTTTTGTACAAATGAGTGAAAGGAGTTTTTATTATGGCACGAATAACAAGGCTAAAAACAAAAGACAGGGAAATATATTACCCGCCATAAGAAAGATGAAAGCAAACTAAAAACAGCGTAAAAATGCATCTTTTCAAAACAGAAAGAAGGAGGCTTAATTTGAACAAATACTTTAAGAAAAACGAAGCGGAAAAATATGTTTTCTATAAATCCCGAAAGCATTGTTTACCGACCAAAAATACTGTTCGGTTTCTACCGACGCAAAAATGCTGTACGCATTGCTGCTTGACCGAATGTATTTATCCGCAAGAAACGGCTGGGTTGATAGGTACGGCAGAGTGTATCAATTCTTCACAATAAAACAAGGTCAGGAGCTGCTGCATTTCGGTCACGACAAAATAATAAGACTGTTCGGCGAGCTTGAAAAAGCGGATTTGATACAGCGAAACAGGCAGGGACAGGGAAAAGCAAATATTATTTATCTCAAAAAGTTTTGAAATCGGCTTTTCGGATTTTCAAAAGTCGATAAAACAGAGTGAAGTAATACTAAAGGAGCAAGATATTTACCTGCCGCAAAAAATATATCTATCTCCTAAATATAGCTGTCTCTAAGATTAGAAAGGAGTTCTATGAAAAGAATAAAAAAACAGTTTTGGCTTTCAGAAAAAGAAAATGCCGATTTTATGAAAAAGGTTGAACTTAGCGGACTGTCTCAGAGTGCCGTGTTAAGAATACTGATTAAGGGTTATGAGCCGAGAGAAAAACCCGATGACAGATTTTACGACTTAATGCGTCAGTTTTACGCAATGAGCAACAACCTAAATCAAATAGCAATCAAAGCAAATTCACTCGGTTTTGTTGACACAAGACTGTTGAAAGACAAAATTGATAAATTAAACAAATTTCAGCTTGAAATTGAAAAGAAATACCTGTATCCCGAAAAGAGCAGTTTGCTGTGGAAATAGCTTTCTTCTCCGGCAGGTAAAAAACAATGACTGAATAGAAACAATAAATTTGAGGAAAAATATGGAATAAACGGAGGTTTAACTTATGTTTATGGAAGTAGATGACAAGGTAAAGATAGCCTATTATTGGTTTTCAAAGGAAGAAAAAGACGACAAGGAGCTTCGAGAGTCTTTGAGACCGGAATATAGGCAGTGGAACCAAAAAGGATATAAGGTAGTAAACTTTTTGTCCGGAACGGAAGACCTTATCCAAAATACAACGGAATTATTGCTTCATAACAGAGATGTTATGGCAAGAGAACGAGCTCGCAAACGAAGTAAAGACTTGGAACGATAAGCTCGTTCAAATGGCAGAATTATTTCTGCCGTACATAATATTAACTTTCATAAACATTCTTCAAATTTTATTGATTTCTATATACAAGTATGTTACAATGTTGTTCATAAAGCAGAACATAAATCAAATATAATATTGGTGGTGATGTTTTGGGTAAGAAGATAGCGGCATATATGCGTATTTCGGTTGATACCGAAAAAGACAGAGATAATACCTCTATTGAAAACCAAAGAAGAATTATAAAAGCGTACTTAAAGCAAAGATTTCCCGACGCAGAAGTTGATTATTATGTTGACCGAGACCGTTCGGGTTATACCTTTGAGCAGCGTGAATCCTATATGAAAATGCGCCCGTTGCTTATGAGTGGTGATTACGATATTCTTTTGATTAAGGACTTGTCCCGTTTTTCCCGTAGGAACAGCAAGGGACTTGTTGAACTTGAGGATTTGCGTGATGCAGGAGTGCGTATTATATCAATCGGAGACGGAATAGATTATCCGACATATGACGATTGGAATAATATTCAGGTGCGATTTTTACTAAACGAAATGCCTGTTACCGACGCTTCCAAAAAGGTTAAAAAGGTTGTTGAAATGCGTCAGAATAACGCCGATTGGATTTGTGCCGTTCCGTACGGCTACTATATGATTGACAGCAAAAATATGACCTACGAGGTTGACGAAGCCTGTGCAGAGGTTGTTCGCAGGATTTTTGAAATGTATAACGGCGGAATGGGATACAAGAAAATAGCAAACACCTTGACAGACGAAAAAATTCCAACCCCTCGAATGGTTGAAATCGAACGCAAGCGTAAGATGGCGGAATTAAATAAGAAAAAGGTTGATATTAAGCTTAAGGCTTCGCCTGTTTGGGCTATACCGACCGTCAGCGGAATTTTGCAAAACGATTTTTATATCGGCACACTTCGCCAGCGAAAATATACACGCAAGCGAATTAACGGACCCGATAAAAGGCTCAACGCTGAGGAAAACATAGTTTTTGAAAATCATCATACACCGATAGTTTCCACAAGAGAATTTATGAAAGCACAGCAGCAGCTTAAAACAAGGACAAAAAACAATTACCGTGGAACGAAAAAATACGATAACGACTATTCCGGATTCTTGTTTTGCGGCGAGTGCGGAAGTCCGATGTTTTCAATGAGCCGACCCGATTTGGCGCCGGCATATACCTGCGGAACTTATCATAAGCGTGGGCTTAAAGGTTGTACCTCTCATCATATCAGAGTTGATGTGCTTGATACCGTTTTGAAAAAATATGTTGAGCGAATTATGAAAACCTCCGACAAGATGATTGCCGAGCTCGAAAAGAATATCGCAAACGAAGCGGACGATTTGAAATCAAATGCAGACAGCGTTGCGGATTTGCAGGTAGATTTGGCAAGGGCAAAAGAGGAATACAAGGCAACGCAAAAGCAAAAAATCAGAGATATTATGAAAGCCGACGAAGAGCAGCGAGATATGATTGAGGAAGCTTATGAGGATATGGAAAACGAACTCATATCAAAAATTGAAGGCTTGGAAAAGCAGACGGCTTTAATGGTTGAACGCCGAAATCAAACAATTGAGGTTAATCGAATTGCCAAAAACGCTATTGAGATTTTCAGAGATATTGTCAATAAGAAAAAGCTTGACAAAGGCGATTTGTCAATTATTATTGATAAAATAATCATTCACGACGGCGACGAATCGAAAATTGACATTCAGTTAAAGTCCGATATTCAAATGCTGCTTGAATCGGGAACATTAACGGAGGACGAGCTTGAAAAAGCCGGTTACAGAGGAAAAGTCGTAAATTTTAAGTGGGACATCGAGAGTAGCTTAGAAGCCACAATAGTCCAAAAGGTGCGTAACCAAAGGGACAAGGCTTTCGGTGTCAACGTTTTATGTGGCGGCGATCCGCTCGAAATTTATACCGCAACGGACGGCGAGGTTATTTTTAAAAAATATTCGCCTGTCGGAGAACTTGCGGAGTTTGCGTCACAATACGCAGATGTGCTTGCCAAAATCAGCTCAATGCCGACAATCATAACAGACCGTGACCATGTAGTCGCCGCCGCAGGAGTTTCAAAGCGTGAATTTCTTGAGCGCAGGGTAACAACCGTACTTGAGGGATATATGGAAAATCGCAAAACCTATTCGGCAACACAGCAGACGCTCGGTGATATTCAGCCGATTGAGGGCATTGAACACTATGCATCGGTAATCTATCCGATTATCGCCGCCGGAGATGTTTCGGGTGCGGTAGTTATGCTCACAGGCGAACAGACCAAAATCCCGACAAATGCCGAAATCAAGCTTGCACAAACCGCCGCCGCATTCCTCGGCAAACAAATGGAAGAATGATTTTTAAAAATAGGTAATAATAAAAAATGCGGTCGGGAAGACAGGCGTAAAACAATACACCGAATTTTCCCGACCGTGTTTATATAATTATGCATTTACTTGTAGCAGAGAACACGGTTCGCCACTACTGTTTTTTATAAAGCTTGAATTTTCAAACCATTATCACACCACATCAATCTGGCACATTTTCATTGTTGCGAGGGCGGAATTATGGGTTTCGGGGGTTACGCCGGCACAGCAAGCCGAATCAACGCTGATTTCAGCGTTCGGGAAAAGTGCCTTTAGAATCAACGCATTTGACACAACGCAGATATCGGTGCAAAGTCCTACAAGCTCGATTTTTTCAAAGCAGAATTTATCCCAATGAGTATAGCCGAATGACGGCTTGTCAATATGGATTGCATCGGGAACATCAAGTCCGTCTGCAATCTGCCAGCCGTGAGTATTTTTTACGCAATGCACAACGGGCAGTTTTTTGCCCTCGGGAGTGCTTAGGTAATCTTCCCCGTGAGTATCCCTTGTAAAAATAATTTCATTACCGTTTGAACGGTATTTTTCAATCTTTTTGCGTACATTAGGCACAATTTTCACAGCCTCATCAGTACCGAGACTGCCGTCAATAAAATCATTCTGCATATCTATTACAATCAAAGTTTTCTTCATACAAATCACTCCGTTTTTAATTTTGAACTGTACATATCAAATATATCAGCTGACTTTGCCGCTGTCAATTTATTTGCAAAAAATTTGTTTTGTAACTTGATTTTCGCTGTCGGCTCAATTAAAATAGTGTTCAGAAAAACTGCAAGGAGAACGCTTATGGGACATATGTATTTTGTCAGACACGGACAGACCGTGTGGAATGTTGAAAATAAAATCTGCGGTTCAACGGATATTGACCTCACGGAAAAAGGTCATGAACAGGCTGTTGAAACGGGCAAGAAAATTCTTTCAGAGAATATAAAAGCAGATATCATCCTCTATTCTCCTCTTATGAGAGCCGAAAAAACCGCAAAGCACATTTCGGAAATCACGGGAATTCCTGCAAAAGCAGAGCCGAGATTAACCGAGCAAAACTTTGGAAAATATGAGGGAACGCCAAGAAACGGCGAAGAATTTCGCATTGCCAAAAGAGATTTCGTCAGCTGTTATGACGGCGGAGAGTCTATGCTGCACCTTGCACAAAGAATTTACAATCTGCTTGATGATGTGAAAGCAAGCGGAAAGGTTTGTATTTTAGTTGCACACAACGGCATAGCAAGGGTTGTCAACTCATATTTTAACGATATGACAAATGAGGAGTATGCAGATTTCGGTGTTAAAAACTGTGAAATTCTGCGTTACGATTTTTAAGTATTTCTAAATATCCGCATAAAATCAAGGTGTACCACGCATTGTGACACTCCTATTTTAGTGTTGTTATGAATATTGACGACAGGGACAGAGGAAGAAAAGGCATAGAAGAAATGCTTGCGAGAATGTCAAAAATGACTGATATGCCCGACAATCCCAAGAAAAACAAAACACAAATATAAAACATAGGCAAGGAAAAATTAGGACGCTCCAAACGGAACGTTCTCTTACATTTATATATAGCTATTTATGAGTTGCTTTGATACTGCTGGAGAAAAGCCTGAAACGCTAGCGGCGATGCAAATCGAAATCCGTTTGTGAACGCTTGTAGCTCATTCCGGTCGTAATTTCTACATCCGTTTTTTAATTTGTTCGAACAGAGCTTTCTGTTGTCCTGTGAGAGTGGCTCTGAGCTTTGTTTCAAGCCGCACAACGGTTACAAACGATCCGCCTTTGTCTGTGCTGTTTGCTATGCTCTGCGCTGCTTTTTTAAAGAATGAGCGCCTTAATGCAATCTTAATACAGAGTGCCGAATCATTACACCGTTTTTTTATATTTCACGGTATACTCTTTGTAAACAAGTAGAAACAGGAGAAGTATATATGCCTAAAATTACACATAGAAAAAAGCGGCTGTCATCCTTTAAGCTGATTGTTTTGGGCTTTGCCGGCGTCATAGTGCTTGGAGCGCTGATATTGATGCTGCCGTTTTCATCGACTGCCGGAGTTGTTACGCCGTTTCACGAGGCGCTGTTCACATCGACCTCCGCCGTTTGCGTTACGGGGCTGGTCGTGCAGGATACGGGTAGTTATTGGTCCGCTTTCGGGCAGACGGTAATACTGCTGCTGATTCAGATAGGCGGGCTCGGTGTTGTGACAGTTGCGGCACTTTTCGCTATGCTGTCCGGCAGAAAAATATCGCTGATGCAGCGCAGTACCATGCAGGATGCCATCTCTGCCCCGAAGGTCGGCGGGATCGTCCGCCTGACTCGTTTTATTGTGCGGGGAACTTTTTTGATCGAGCTTATCGGGATGATCGTCATGCTGCCGACATTTTGCGGAAACTACGGTATTAAGGGAATTTGGATGGCGGCGTTTCATTCGGTTTCCGCCTTTTGCAACGCCGGTTTTGACATACTTGGCACCGCCGAAAACAAATACCCGTCACTTACGGGATACATAGGAAATCCGGCGATAAACATTACAATTATGCTTTTAATTATTGTGGGCGGTATTGGATTTTTGACCTGGGACGATATTTACACAAACAAGTGGCATTTCAAAAAATACCGTATGCAAAGTAAGGTCATATTGGTAACAACGGCAATCCTCATTATCGCTCCCGCAGTATTCTTTTTCTTCTGCGATTTTACGGGGCTGCCGCTCGCCGAAAGGATTCTTGCGTCGCTTTTTCAGTCTGTCACACCGAGAACCGCCGGTTTCAATACCGCTGATCTTCCCGCTATGACCGGTTCTTCCAAGGCAATTATGACCCTGCTCATGCTCGTCGGCGGCTCGCCCGGCTCCACGGCAGGCGGTATGAAAACGACCACGCTTGCCGTTCTGATTCTGAGTGCATTCTCCGTCTGTCGCAAAAAGGACGATGCCGAAGTCTGCGGCAGGCGCATTGACGGTTCGGTAGTGAAAAACGCCGCAGCCGTTGCCGTAATGTATTTCCTGCTGTTTTTTGTCGGCGGCATTGTTATCAGCACGGCAGAAGGTCTGCCGCTTAGCACCTGCCTTTACGAAACGGCGTCCGCTGTCGGAACGGTCGGGCTTACCCTTGGAATCACACCGCAGCTCGGTGTTCTTTCTCAGCTTATTTTGATCGTCTTGATGTATCTCGGCAGAGTCGGCGGACTTACCCTGATTTACGCGGCGGTTTCCAACAAAAATCAGAGCGGAGCAAAGCTGCCACTCGAAAAAATCACAGTTGGATAAAGGAGTTACTATATTATGAAAAACATATTGTTAATAGGTCTCGGCAGATTCGGTAGGCATATTGCTTTGCAGCTGAATAAGCTCGGACACGAGGTGATGGCGGTAGACATCAACGAAGAAAGAGTCAATGAAAGTCTGCCGATCGTCACCAATGCACAGATCGGCGACAGCACAAACACGGAGTTTTTGAGGTCGCTCGGCATCGGAAACTTTGATGTGTGCATTGTCACCATCGGCGGAAATTTTCAAAACTCTCTGGAAACCACTTCTTTGCTGAAAGAACTCGGTGCAAAATTAGTTGTATCCCGTGCCGAGCGTGATGTGCAGGAAAAATTCCTTCTGCGGAACGGAGCGGACGAGGTCATTTACCCGGAAAAACAGGTAGCAAATTGGGCTGCTATTCGGTACACCGCCGACCACATTCGGGATTACATTGAGGTTGGTGAGGCTCATGCCATTTTTGAGGTAGAGGTGCCGGAGGGATGGATCGGCAAAACCGTCGGAGAACTGGATATCCGCAGAAAATACAGCATCAATATTATGGCAATCAAGGAGAACGGAAAAATCAATATGGCAGTTTCACCGGAAACCGTTCTTACGGACAAGATCACTCTTTTGGTTCTCGGTGCTTACAAAGAACTGCAAAAGTGTTTTCGCATTTAACAGAGGTGAATGAGGATGGCTGAGCTATTGCTGATTGTCAGCCTGCTTGCCGTATTTGTTTTCGGATTTTATCTTATAAGCAGGCTGGATCGATTTCTTGAAGAAAACAGAAAGGCACTGTTAAAGGAAAACGAATCCTGCGAGCCTTCCAAAGTCCTGCTGCCGCATGGACTGTCCGAAAGTGAAATATTATGTGAGATCCGCCGTTTTCGTGAAACGCACGGAAATGTCGATATTATTCTTTCCGATGGGCAGAAGAATGATTTTTAGGTTGCGGTAGATTTTTTTACAGTTTTACTGTATAATAATAAAATAAAAAGGGCGGTGAAACCGATGAAAGTACAAACCGAACAGTCAAAATTCGATACAGACGAGCATATCCTTGTCTGCCTATCCTCTTCGCCGTCCAATGCAAGGATCATACACACCGCCGCAAAGATGGCTAAGGTCCTTCATGCAAGATTTACCGCCATCTATGTGCAGACGGATACGGTCATAAATGATGAGGATCAGTCCCGGCTTTCGCAGAACATACAGCTCGCGCAAAGACTCGGCGCCGAGATCGTTATGACGCACGGCGAGAATGTAGCGCTGCAGATCTCGGAATATGTCAGGCTTTCCGATGTCACAAAAATCGTGATCGGGCAAAGCAGTGCCAGACGCAGAGGGCTGTTCGGAAGACCGACTCTCACCGAAAAGCTGATCTCCTCCGCCCCCGATGTTGACATTCATATTATTCCCGACGCACTGAACTACACAAAGTCGCACAGACGCCGCCTGTTCTTTGGTGCAGAGATACCGTCGCTGCGGGATATTGCCGTGACCGTCCTGGCGCTTGCCGTATGTACGGCGATCGGGTTTCTGTTCGACCATCTCGGCTTTCCCGATTCCAATATCGTTACGGTATACATCCTAGGTGTGCTGATGATCTCCGTTTTGACCAAAGGATACATTTGCAGTATAGCAGGCTCACTTCTAAGTGTTGCATTGTTCGGATTTTTTCTTACCGAACCCAGGTTGTCCTTTCAGACCTATGCCGTAGGCTATCCCGTTACCTTTGCAGTTATGCTGGCGTCTTCCGTTCTCACCGGCACGCTTGCCTCGAAGCTGAAAGATCATGCAAGGCTATCGGCTCGCTCCGCGTTCCGTGTGCAGGTGCTGTTTGACACTGACCATCTGCTGCAAAAAGCAAAAAGCAACGATGATGTTTTAAGCGTGACCTGTATGCAACTCTCGCGGTTGCTTGACCGCAGTATTGTTGCCTATACGAAAGGCGAAAACGGGATGTTGTCCGGGCGGCTGTATGCCGAAAAAAAGGATACACACGCTGAAAAGCTGCTAAGCGATGCAGAGCGGCAGACCGCAGAATGGGTGCTTCAAAACGGTCACCGTGCAGGAGCAGCGACAGCACAGTTTGGAAAATCCGAATGTCTTTATCTTGCGATCCGTGCAGGCGGCAGAGTCTACGGTGTAATTGGGATACCGATGAAACCCGAAAAGCCCGATTCATTTGAGAGCAGCATCGTACTGTCGGTTGTGAACGAATGTGCGCTGGCAATGGATAATGCTCACAACGCCGCCGAAAAGGAACGGGCGGCAGATCTTGCAAAAAGCGAGCAGCTGCGCGCCGACCTTTTGCGGTCGATCTCACACGATCTGCGCACGCCGCTTTGCTCCGTTTCGGGTAATGCGGACACGCTTTTGCATAACGGAAACTGCCTGGACGAAGCAACCAAGCAGCAGATCTATAAAGATATTTATGACGATTCCGAATGGCTGATCGGCGTGGTGGAAAATCTGCTGTATGTTACACGGCTGAATGACGGACGCCTGAAGCTGGAGCTTACCGACCAGCTTGTGGACGAAGTGGTCAACGAAGCCGTTTCGCATTTGAAGAAAAAATCCGTCGGACACAAGGTGACGGTAAGGTGCGACGATCTGATCCTTGCCCGTATGGACGCACAGCTTATCGTGCAGGTCATTGTCAACCTTATTGATAATGCTTTGAAATATACCGAACAAGGCTCCGAGATCTGCGTAAGTGCGGAAAAACAGGGCGGAGATGCCGTGATCCGAGTCACCGATAACGGAAACGGAATTGCAGACGACATGAAACCGCATATTTTTGAGATGTTTTACACCGGAAAAAATACCGTCGCAGACAGCCGCAGAAGCTTCGGGATCGGGCTTACCCTGTGTAAATCTATCGTAGAGCTGCACGGCGGAACGCTGACGCTTACGGATAACGTACCGCACGGATGCATATTTACCTTTACTTTACCGCTCAGCGAGGTGACTCTGAATGAATAAACCCCTTGTACTCGTCGTGGAGGACGACCGCCCCATCCGCAATCTGATCGTAACAACGCTAAAGGCTCACGATTACCACTACCTGACCGCGGAGAACGGACACAGCGCTATTATAGAAGCAACCTCCCATAACCCGGATATCGTTCTGCTGGATCTGGGGCTGCCGGATATCGACGGCACACAGGTGATCGAAAGCATCCGCTCATGGTCAAATATGCCCATTATTGTTATCAGTGCGCGCAGCGAGGATAAAGACAAAATCACGGCGCTGGATGCCGGGGCGGACGACTATCTGACAAAGCCCTTTTCCATAGAGGAGCTTTTGGCACGCCTTCGGGTCACGCAAAGACGGCTGCTGCTGCTTCAGGCAAGCGGCGACGCCGACTCACCCGTTTTCCAAAACGGCAAGCTTAAAATCGATTATGCCGCCGGCTGCGCCTATCTAAATGGGGAGGAATTGCACCTGACCCCGATTGAATACAAGCTTTTGTGTCTGCTCTCTCATAATGTCGGAAAGGTGCTGACGCACACCTATATCACGCAGCAGATTTGGGGCAGCAGCTGGGAAAACGATATTGCTTCTCTGCGGGTGTTTATGGCGACCCTGCGTAAAAAGCTGGAGCCGAAAAAGGACTGTCCGCAATACATTCAGACGCATATCGGCGTCGGTTACCGTATGCTGCGGGTAGACTGAGAAAAGCGAGGAAACAAGGATTTGAACCAATATGCAATAGAAAATCTTTTCGGAATTGAAGGGCTGAATATCGCTTGGTACGGACTCATTATCGCCTGCGGTATGGTGCTTGGCTTTGCTTTGGCGATATGCCGATGCAGAAAAACCGGCATCAACAAGGAACATATATACAATCTTGCTCTTTGGTTGATCCCAATATGTATTATTTGTGCAAGAGCCTACTATGTGATTTTCGAATGGGATAATTACAAAAACGACCTGATTTCTGTTTTTGAAATTAACCGAGGGGGTCTTGCCATTTACGGCGGAGTGCTCGGAGGTGTCGCAGTCGCATTGATTTACTGTAAAGTAAAACGGATTTCCTTTTGGTCACTTGCCGATACCCTGATGCCGAGCCTTGTGCTTGGGCAAGCTATCGGGCGTTGGGGGAATTTTGTCAATCAAGAGGCATACGGAAACCAAATTACAAATCCTTCGCTCTGCTTTTTTCCTTACGGCGTTTACATAGAAGAAATCGGCCAATGGCGGCAGGCAACCTTTTTCTACGAATCTGCATTGAATTTAGCTTTACTCACCGCTATGCTGATATGCTACCCGCATTTCAGGCGAAAAGGCTATCTTCTTCCGTTTTATATGATCGGGTACGGAACGATACGGTTTTTTGTGGAGGGGCTGCGCTCCGACAGCCTTTATCTCCTTCCGGGTATCCGTGTATCACAGGTGCTGTCCGGCTGCCTGATTATTCTCGGTATCGTTATACTTTTTATTATCCGTAAAAGACAGGTGGTGTGGCAATGAGAAAAGAGTGGACTTTGTTTCTCACCTTTCTTAAAATCGGCGCCTTTACATTCGGCGGCGGATATGCTATGATTGCGCTGCTTGAAAACGAATTTGTAGAGCGCAAGAAGTGGATTGAAAAGGACGACTTTCTGAATATGGTAGCCATTGCCGAGTCTACACCCGGACCGGTTGCAATCAACAGCGCCACATACATCGGCTACAAAATTGCAGGCTTGTTCGGTGCTGCGGCGGCTACCGTGGCGGTTTGTATTCCTTCGTTTACCGTAATTTTTTGCATCTCACTGTTTTTTGACCAATTTTTAAGCCTTACATGGGTTTCCCGTGCTTTCCGCGGAATACAGGTATGTGTGATCTATCTGATCTCCTTTGCCGGCTTGAAAATGCTGAAAAGCATTAAAAGAAATGCCTTTAACACGGTCATATTGCTGTCGGTCATTGTTGCAATGCTGGCGTGCACTGTTTTCGCCGTTTCTTTTTCTTCCGTTTACTATATTCTGATTTGCGGCACAGCAGGACTTGCAATTTTCTTCCTGAAAAAACTGCGGAAAGGAAACGACAATTAACAATGATCTACCTGAAATTATTCCTGAATTTTTTAATGATCGGCGCCCTTTCCTTTGGCGGCGGATACGGAATGGTTTCCCTTGTAAGAGAAACAGTCATTTCAAACGGCTGGCTAACGGAAAACGAATTCTTAAATTTCATTGCCGTTTCGGAATCGACACCCGGTCCGCTTGCCGTTAATATGGCGACATTTATAGGCTCCACACAAGGCGGCATTCTCGGCTCGTTTCTTGCTACGCTCGGCGTTGTTCTTCCGTCTTTCATTATTATACTTTTAATTGCGGCGGTACTCAAAAACCTGATGAAATATGCCGGTGTCAACGCTTTTCTCTCCGGCGTCCGCCCATGCGTTATTGCAATGATTCTCGCTACGGCAATCGGTATGGCCATATCAACATTGCTTGGTTTTGCGAATATTCATTCGGCGCTTGCTCCGGATCCTAAATCCATTTTGGTCTTTGCCATTCTGTGGCTGACACATTTCGGATATAAAAGAATCAAAAAAACTGCACCGTCGCCGATTATAATGATACTCTTTTCTGCCGCACTCGGCATGTTGCTTTGGGGAGTATAAAACACAGCCTGTGCCAATTTGCCGTCCGAAACCGGGCGGCTTTGCTGTTTTTACGGAAATATACTGCTTACTATTCCGGACTGACGGACGCCGCCATTGTAGAATAAATCACTTTGCAGTCACTGTTACGCCCGCAACCTTAATCAAAGATCAAAATTTTTTCTAATCATTTTCCTGTTAGCTATAAAAAAGCACAACGCCACAGAGCTTTAAAACTCTGTGGCGTTGTGCTGCTCTCAATCGGTCACTTTTTGAAAGTATCATTATGTGAGCCTGCCTTTTGCTGGGTTTTCCGGCGGAGTTTTTGGCGTGCCAAAAGGGATTCGAACCCCCGACCTTTCGCTTAGGAGGCGAACGCTCTATCCAACTGAGCTATTGGCACATAACATAACTATTGTATATGATGGCTTGCGATTTGTCAAGAAATTGGGAAATTTTCTTATTTTACTGAATATTCAAAAAAATTAAAAATAAGTGTTGACAAATGGAGAAACTTGTGTTAGAATAAACCTTGCTGAAATGCTGAAAGGCAAGATGAGCATACGGAGAGGTGTCCGAGTGGTTTAAGGAGCTAGTCTTGAAAACTAGTGATCCCGCGAGGGACCAAGGGTTCGAATCCCTTCCTCTCCGCCATTTTATTTTATAGTGAATTTAAACTTCACACGGAGGATTACTCAAGTGGTGAAGAGGCTCCCCTGCTAAGGGAGTAGGTCGCTAACGCGGCGCGAGGGTTCAAATCCCTTGTCCTCCGCCAAGAAAAAAGCACTTGCTTTTGCAAGTGCTTTTTTCAGTGAAATAAATCCAAAAGGATTTGTGAAATACCTATCGGTGTGAAATATGGATTTTCCATGTGAAGTGTCTGACGGCGTGAAAGGATTTATTCTATTTCACTTTCTGCGCAAGCAGAAAATTTCACAATACAATAGTATTATTTCACATACGAAGTATATTTCACTTGTTATAAATTAAAAGAGGTTCGTATGGCTGAATCAAAGCTTAGAGAACTATCAATTGATTTATATAACCGGTGCGGCACTATTCGCAGAATATTGGTTGCATCTATTAATACTGCAAAAGAAAATTTACAAAAGGAAAAGATTAATTCAAAATCAAAACTCAATATTTCCGTATAATAGCATTACCCGATTGACGCCAAACTTAATAACTGGTAATATAAGGCTGTGAGAATATTTGTATTCTTGCAGCATATTTTTTACCAAAAGGAGGATGGATTAATGGGATTTTTATTAGGAAAGACCGCTGTTATTACAGGCGGAGGAAGGGCTGTTCTCAGCGACGGAGGTTGCGGTTCAATCGGCTACGGCATTGCTGTTGCTTATGCAAAAGAGGGTGCAAACCTTGTTATTACAGGCAGAAATGTCAAAAAGCTTGAGGATGCCAAAGAAGAACTCGAAAGACTTTACGGAGTAAATGTGTTGCCTGTTCAGGCTGATGTCAGCAAGGACGGCGATAACGAAAAGGTTGTTCGGAATGTTGTTGACAGAGCTGTTGAAACATTCGGCGGAATTGATGTCTTGGTTAACAACGCTCAGGCTTCTGCGTCGGGTATTACGCTTGCTGATCATACAACAGAGCAGTTTGACCTTGCTGTTTATTCGGGATTGTACGCAACCTTCTATTATATGAAGGCTTGCTATCCGTACCTTAAAAAGTCAAAGGGAACGGTTATAAACTTTGCTTCGGGTGCCGGACTTTTCGGAAACTTCGGTCAGTGTGCATATGCAGCCGCAAAAGAGGGAATAAGAGGTCTTACAAGAGTTGCCGCCAACGAGTGGGGCAAGGACGGAATAAATGTCAACATTGTCTGTCCGCTTGCATGGACTGCTCAGCTTGAAAAATTTGAGCAGGCTTATCCCGACGCATTCAAGGCGAATGTAAAAATGCCGCCAATGGGACATTTTGGTGATGTCGAAAAAGAAATCGGCCGTGCCTGTGTTGCACTTGCATCACCTGATTTCAAGTATATGAGCGGCGAAACCATCACTCTTGAGGGCGGAATGGGACTCAGACCGTAACTTTATTTTAAAAAATTCTTTTGTTATGTTATTCGGTAAATCATTAAATAAAATATAAAACATACTAATATGAGTATTGAATTTTTTATTCATATGATGTAATATCAAGTTGCGGAGTACATACAAAAATTACTTTGAGGTGATTGTATGGGAATTTTTGATATAAAGAACACAGATATTTTCAGCAAGGACTATGACTCTGCAAACGCATGGCTTGAGTATAACATTTTTAATGAATGTACAAAGGACGAAAACGGAGAGTCATTTGATGAATCTGATGAAAATAATTTTTGGGATTATTTAAAGAAAAATAAATAAATAATAAGTTACAAACAGCGACCGCAGAGTGATATGCTTTGCGGTCGCTGTTATGTGTTGTTCACACACAAGGACACTCGGCATAATATGAGGGTGTAGAGAATAACTTGATTTACGGGTGTTGTGTATGAAAAAGAGCGACATAAGAACATTTGGCATAATCGGCGGTGACAAGCGACAGCTTTTTCTTGCAAAATCAATTTCTGACAGTTGTTACGATGTTTTGCTCGGCGGATTTGACAGCCTTGAAAGCTACGGTTCATTGAGCCTTTGCAATGTTAAAAAGGCAATTTCGGAAAGTGACGCATTGATTTTTCCGTTGCCGTCAATAAGGACAGACGGAAGTCTTAACACTCCGTTTTCAAACGAGAACATTTTGCTTGACGGTGACGATATTGAAATTATCCTTAAAAAGCCTGTTTTTACTACGATGAAAAGCAGATTTTTAAAGGCATATCCAAGGCTTTCCGACGGTGAAATTTTTGATTACGGAGCAAGAGATGATTTTGCAATTCTCAACGCATTGCCTACAGCAGAGGGCGCAATTGAATGTGCAATGAGAGAATATGAGGGTACGATTTCGGGCAGTAAGTGTCTTGTGACGGGATTCGGCAGAATCGGAAAAATTCTTGCTCACAAGCTTGTTTTACTCGGGGCAAATGTTACCGTGAGTGCAAGAAAGCCGTCAGACCTTGCATATGTAAAAGCACTCGGCTACAATGCACTTAATACGGAAAATCTCAGAACGGTAAAGCGGTTTGACATTGCTTTCAACACAATTCCGAGGTTGATTTTTGACAGGGAACTTCTTATGAATACCGACACAAACACCCTTATTATAGACCTTGCGTCCCTGCCGGGAGGGGTTGATTTTGATACCGCAGAAAAACTCGGAATTTGTGCCGTTAGGGCATTGTCACTACCCGGAAAATGTGCTCCGAAAACGGCAGGAGAAATTATAAAAACTACTGTATTTGACATCATCAAGGAGGTTTACAGGTGACAAAAGCAACCATAGGATTTGCAATGTGCGGTTCCTTTTGCACCTTTTCAAAGGCTTTTACGCAAATGCAGAGGCTTGTTGACTCAGGCTATGATGTTATTCCGATAATGTCGCAAAATGCCTTTTCAACATCAACTCGTTTCGGAAAAGCGGAGGAAACGGTAAAGAGGGCAGAAGAAATAACGGGCAAAGCTGTTCTGCACTCGGTTGTGCAGACAGAACCGATAGGACCTAAAAAAATGTGCGACTTGCTTGTGATTGCACCGTGTACGGGCAACACGCTTGCAAAGCTGTCACTCGGAATTACCGACACGGCGGTAACAATGGCGGCAAAGTCACATCTGAGAATTTTAAGACCTGTGCTGTTGTGCGTTGCAACAAATGACGCTCTCGGTGCGTCGGCACAGAACATCGGCAGACTTCTCAACACGAAAAACATTTACTTTGTTCCTTTAAAACAGGACGATTGCATCAAGAAACCAAATTCGCTTGTGGCTGATTTTGATAAGCTTGAAGATTGCGTAACCCTTGCATTGCAGGGAAAACAACATCAGCCGATTTTTTTATAACAGAACAACAGCCGTCTTGAAATGCAAATTTTCAAAACGGCTGTTATTTTATGTTTGGATTGTCTGTGCGACAGGTCAGATAATCAAGACTTGTGCCGTAGCAGTCGGCAAGTTTAATGAGCAGGGAGAGGGGAATTTCTCTTTCGCCCCGTTCATATTTTGAGTACAGCGACTGGTCGCACATAAGAACCTTTGCAACTTCTTTTTGCGTAAGGTCGTTGTCCTCACGCAAATCTTTTATTCTCAGTTTCATTTCATCACCGAATAAATTATAAAATAGTACATAGTAACCTATTGACTTTAGGACAAATTGTCCTAAAATATAATTGCCTGAAAAATGAGAAAACAAACGGCATTATCTTTGCGGTACTCATATAATCGTATTTATCATAAATTGTGTATTATTATTTGCACAAGTGTCCAATGAACCGCAAATACGAGTTTATGATTACTTTGAAAAATTTAATTCACCTTAAATAAGAGCGTTGCTTAAATAAAAATAATATTTTATCTGTATATATATTGACAAATACCGCAAAATGCAGTAAACTAATGGCATAAAATATCATAAAAATCCCGAAGAGCATCTTCGGGACGAATAACTTGTCGATTTAATTGTGCGTATAATTCGGTAAGTCTTTGTTGTCAGTCAGCCCCAAAATATAGTCGGTGCTGGTGTGATAATGTTTTGCGAGGCAAATCAAAACAACGGTGGGGATATCACGCTGACCAAGTTCATAATTGCTGTAAACCTGTTGTGAACAATGCAGAATTTTGCTAACTTCTTTTTGCGTGAGGTCGGCATCTTCCCTCAGTTCCCTGATTCTTTTATACACAGAATTCACCTCGCATACAGTATAGCATACCGCAGATTGTTGTATTGCAATATACCGCAAAATGCAGTAAAACAGCAATGGTATTTTGGGTTAATTTTTAAATAATTATTCAGAGGGGAATGGTGTTTAAAATAAAAATATTAATCTTGCATATCAGATAAAACAATAAAATGATGGAGGAAATTATGAGAAAACATTCAAAATTTATTACGATTTTGCTGTCTGCTGTTTTGGCGGTATGTCTTGTGCAGACAGTATTTGTTCAGGCATTTGCAACCGAAATGGGCGATGATGATTTTGGTTGGGGCAGTGTTTCAACACCTGACGAACCTACAGAGGATTTGTATCCTGTTTCAATGGAAATTGTTAAAGCCCCCGAAAGCGTTACTGTTAATAATTATGAAAATCGAATTACCGACAGCACTTTCTGGAGCAATGTTGTGTTGCATATCGTTTACAGCAACGGTGAAGAATATGATGTAAACTGTGACGGTATTGACAGCGAGGACGGTATTGTTCCGCCCATTGCAGAAATTGACGGCTATAAGGGAAAAATATACTATGGTACAAATTCTGAAAATGAGGATACAATCAGTTTTTATATAGCATATGCTTATGCCGAAGATGATGGAGTGACATGTACAGTTTCAGCGGATTTTTCTGCCGAGAAAGTAACAGATCCGCACTCTATTGTTAGTGCTGAAGTTACAAAGCTCCCCGATATGGTATTCACAAAGCCCCTTTTCACAGGCAGTCGTGATGATATTTCAAATAAAGAGGAATGGAATGAGTGGATAAATTCTCTTGATGTCAACAATTCTATTTCTAATCATATTGACGGTATGGAAATTACATACTATTATGCAAACGGTGAAAAACGCAGTGTGGTAGTTAATAGTTCAAATCTCAAGAGTTTTGCTCTTATGCCGTGGTTTGCAATATATAGAGTAGAGAATTACGGTGAATGTGTCGATGAATACGGAAACTATTTAGTGTTTCAGGTAGACGACTTAGGTGATTACAAATTTTCTGTATCTTTGGTTTCTTCTGATACTGAAATGATTTACACAGCAAAATCAGTTGACAATCCTAACCCGTCAATTAAGCCTGTAAGCACAGAAGACACTCCTGTAAAGCCTGCAAAGCCAAGCGACAACACTTCTTCCGCAACAAGTGATGTTGCAACAAATGACAATGCAAACAATAACAACAGCACAAACGGCACAGCCAACAACGGCGTTGTTGCAACAGGTAACTTTGCAACTCCTGCAATTATCACAGTAGTTATGCTTTCGGCAGTTGCAGTTATGTTTGTATTTAAAAGAAAAAGAATGTTTTAATTTTGTGTGATTGTGTGAATTGATTTTATTGCCATACAATTTTTCAAAGCACCTGACATTAATTTGTCGGGTGCTTTTTGTATGATGAATGATGCGGTTCGCCGCTACAGAATGGCATTATCTTTGCGGTATTTATATAATCGTATTTATCATAAATTCTGTGCCGTTACTCGCGGGCGCCCAATGGGACGCCCCTACAGGATGGTATTATTTTTGTTCCTTTTATAAGGTTTGTATTACCGTAATGTTTGCACTTTTACTTTTTGGCGGTCACAGACCGTTGATACAAAATTAAATTTATAACAAAACTGCACAAAAATTTATGGATAAAGACAGCGTGGGGTATTGCTCATGCTGTCTTTTTGTGTTAAAATTGTAGATAACAAAATGAAATAACGAAGGATTTGTCTATGAAATATTGTTCAAAATGCAAGCGACTGCATAATGATGAAGAAACAGTCTGCAAAAACTGCAAGGCTCAGCTTAAAACAATAACCGATGAAAACACTCCCGTGTATCTGCTCACGGCATCGGGCTTTGAATTGCAGAGAGTTAAAGCCGCACTTGAGGACAGCACCGTTCCGTGTGACGCTACAATCAAGAAGTGTATGGAAAACAAGTACAGCAAAAGCATTAAGGCATACACAGGCTATGATGATTTGACCTATGATGTCTATGTTCCGTATTCGGCTTATGAAAAGGCGTTCGACACCTGTGTCGGAATCGGCGCAATCAAGCTTGAGGGCGAAGAAATTCTTGACGAAGAGGTTGAATACACCGAGAATGACGGTGAAACGCTTGACGAGCAGTTTGAAAAAATGACGGGTGCAAAGCGTACAACCGTAAGAATTGTCAGCGCATTACTGCTTTTGCTTATAGTTGCAGGCGTTGTGTTCGGAACAGATGCAATAATGAATTTTATTAAAGAATTTTTCGGATAATTCGGTATCCGATTTTGAGTTAATATTTAGTTAAAATGAGTTTATAATGAGTTAAAATGAATAAAATTACGGAGGTTTTTTTACAATGAAACAGGAAACAAAGTGTCTGCATTCAGGCTATGTGCCTAAGAACGGTGAACCAAGACAGATGCCCATTTATCAAAGCACCACCTTTAAGTATGATTCAAGTGACGCAATGGGCAGACTTTTTGACCTTGAGGACAGCGGGTATTTTTATAGCCGTCTGCAGAACCCGTCAAATGATATGACTGCCGCAAAAATTGCCGACCTTGAGGGCGGCATTGCCGCAATGCTCACATCAAGCGGTCAGGCGGCTAACTTCTTTGCACTTTTCAACATCTGCGAAACAGGCAGTCACATTGTTGCATCGTCTGCAATCTACGGCGGTACATATAATCTGCTCGGTGTTACAATGAAGAAAATGGGCATTGATGTTACTTTTGTCGATCAGGATCTTCCCGAAGAAGAGCTTGCAAAGGCTTTCAAACCAAACACAAGAGCAATGTTCGGCGAAACAATTACCAACCCGACCGTGTCTGTTCTTGACATTGAAAAGTTTGCAAGACTTGCTCACTCACACGGTGTTCCGCTTATTGTTGACAACACTTTTGCAACCCCTGTCAATTGTCAGCCGATTAAGTGGGGTGCTGACATTGTTACTCACTCAACCACAAAATATATGGACGGTCACGCTGTTTCTGTCGGCGGTGCAATTGTTGACAGCGGCAATTTTGACTGGCTGAAATATGCCGACAAATATCCGGGACTTACAACTCCCGATGATTCATATCACGGCATTGTCTATGCCGAAAAATTCGGCAAGCTCGGCTACATTACAAAGGCTACTTCTCAGCTTATGCGTGACCTCGGTTCAATCCAGTCACCGCAGAATGCTTTTTACCTTATGAACGGTCTTGAAAGTCTTCATGTGAGAATGGAAAGACATTGCAAAAATGCCCTTGAAATTGCAAAATTCCTCAAAGCCAATGACAAGGTTGCGTGGGTTGATTATCCCGACCTTGAAGGTGACAGGTATCACGCACTTGCTGAAAAGTATCTTCCAAACGGCTCATGCGGTGTAATTTCTTTTGCGGTTAAGGGCGGAAGAGATTGTGCTGTTAAATTTATGGACAGCTTAAAACTTTGCTGTATTGCTACTCATGTTGCAGACGCAAAGACCTGTATTCTTCATCCCGCAAGCCACACCCACCGTCAGATGACGGACGAACAGCTTATTGAGGCAGGTGTTGCACCCGACCTTATCAGACTTTCGGTAGGTCTTGAAAATGTTGATGATCTTATTGCCGACATCAGTCAGGCTCTTGATAAGATTTAATTTTCTTTAAAAGAAATTACACATAAAATTGCAAAATAAATTTACGGAGGGTTGAATATGTCAGCTTTTGTATCTGCGGTTATTGTTGCGGCAGGCGGTTCTGTGAGAATGGGAATTGCCGACAGCAAGCAGTTTATTCCGCTTTTGTCACGACCTGCAATTGAATACACCCTGAGGGCATTCCAAAAATGCCACCTTATCAAAGAAATTGTAATTGTCTGCCGTGAACAGGATAACGACAGAATCAATAAAATTATCGAGCTTAACGGTTTCAATAAGGTTTCAAAACTTGTTAAGGGCGGTGACAGCCGTGCTGACAGCGTGCGTAACGGAATCGGTGCGTGCAGTGAAAATGCCAAATACTATGCTATTCATGACGGTGCAAGACCGCTTATTACCGTTGAAGAAATTGAGCGTGTTGTTGAGGCGGCTTTTGATACGGGTGCGGCAACTCTCGGAACTTCCGTAAAAGATACAATCAAGGTTGTTGACGGTT
Source organism: Ruminococcus bromii (assembly GCF_002834235.1). Classification (GTDB taxonomy): domain Bacteria; phylum Bacillota; class Clostridia; order Oscillospirales; family Acutalibacteraceae; genus Ruminococcoides; species Ruminococcoides intestinale. The sequence goes on from NZ_NNBY01000012.1 coordinate 44,083, forward strand.
TCAATAATATAGAAAGCACTCCTATCCGTTCACAGCTCCGTGCAGTTCAGACTCCGCAGGTTTTTGAGCGTGATTTGTACCGCTTTGCTCTTGAAAATGCCGGCGATAATCTCATCAACTTTACAGACGATTGTTCGCTGATTGAAAACATGGGCGGCGAGGTTCTTGTTGTAAAGGGCAATGAGGAAAATATTAAACTGACAACCCCGATTGACATTGTGATTGCCGAGAGTATTCTCAAGTCAAGACAACAGGGTTGATTGTGCAAAGGAGATTTATATGAGAATCGGTCACGGATATGATGTGCATAAATTTGCCGAGAACAGAAAGCTGATAATCGGCGGTACAGAGATTCCCTTTGAACTCGGACTTCTCGGTCATTCGGATGCCGATGTGCTTGTTCACGCAATTATGGACGCACTTCTCGGTGCGGCGGCTCTCGGTGATATCGGAAAGCTGTTTCCCGATACTGATGAAAAGTATAAGGGCGCAGACAGTATTCTTCTTTTGAAAGAGGTGTGCCGTGTGCTTGCCGATTATAACTACAGAATTGTCAACATCGACTCAACCGTTATTGCTCAACAGCCAAAGCTGAAACCGCATATTGACGAAATGAGAAAAAATATTGCCAATGCCTGCGGAATTGATATTTCGCTCGTCAGCGTTAAGGCTACTACCGAGGAAAAGCTCGGCTTTACAGGCAGACTTGAGGGCATTTCCGCTCACGCAGTTTGTCTTATTGAGAAGTATTAAAAAGTTACAGCTTCAAAAAATGCACATATTTTATTACATACATTCGACACCTTGTTCATATTAATGAACGAGGTGTTTTTTATGTTAAGAAAGGCATTTGTTTCAATAACATTGTGTGCTGTGTTTTTATTGTCGCCGTTTGTCGGATTAAAAGTGAATGCTCTCAGTGCGGACAGCATATCCGCTCCGTCTGCCGTGCTTATGGAATCGTCAACAGGAAAAGTTCTTTTTGAGAAAAATCCACATGAACAAAGACCATGTGCGTCCGTAACAAAGGTAATGACGCTTTTGCTCGTTTTTGAGGCTATAGACAGCGGAAAATTAAGCCTTGACGATGAAATTACGGCATCCGAACACGCCGCGGGAATGGGCGGAAGTGACATTTGGCTTGAAAAAGGGGAAACCATGAGTGCGGATGATATGATAAAGGCAACGGTTGTTGTATCTGCCAACGATGCGGCGGTTGCGCTTGCGGAGCATATCAGCGGAAGCGAGGACGCTTTTGTTGAAAAAATGAACAGTCGTGCCAAAGAACTTGGAATGAACGACACCGTTTTCAAAAACTGTAACGGGCTTGACGAGGAGGGGCATATAACCTCTGCCTATGATGTTGCGCTTATGTCAAGAGAGCTTACAAAGCATGAGAAAATTTTTGACTACACATCAATTTGGCTCGATAATCTTCGTGGCGGTAAAACTCAGATTGTCAACACGAACAAGCTGTTGAAAACCTATAACGGAATTACGGGATTGAAAACAGGTACAACCAACGATGCGGGTTGCTGTATGTCTGCAACCGCAACAAGGGGAGATGTTTCGCTGATAAGCGTTGTCCTCGGCTGTAAAACAGGCAAAGAGCGATTTGCAGATGCGGCGGCACTTCTTGATTACGGCTTTGCAAATGTTTCCGTGAAAGAATTAACACTTCCAGAAGATATGCCGAAAAGCATTGAAGTGAACGGCGGTATGACTGACAGCGTAAAGCTTGAATGTAAGGTTTCTTCAAAAATAGTGGTTGACAAAGGAAACGGTGCTAAAATTACAACCGAAATCGACCTGCCTGACAAGATTGACGCTCCCGTTGAAAAGAATAGGAAGATAGGTACGCTTACATATCTTGTCAATTCAAAAAAGGTGCAGAGCTTTGATATTTGTGCAGGCGATTCTGTTCAAAAAACAAGCTTCGGTGCATTGCTTGAATATGTGTTCGCTTCACTGATTTCGCTTTGATTTTGTCGGAAAATCAAGCGTTTGTGCATTGTTATTAAAAGCAGTGCAAAAAACAATGTGGGTTTATTTTAAAAATTCACAAATTGACCTTGCAAAAACGCTCATATTATAGTATAATAAAACAACAAAGATACTTATTGCGATTCTATTTTCGCTATAGGAATTTTGGAGGAATTTATAAATGGCAACAAAGTTAAATGACAAGTATTTAAGTGATTTTATCGGCGAACACGAATATGACGGTGTTGCTGCCGAAGTTAAAGCAGCTCACAAGGTGTTGCATGACGGCAGCGGCCTCGGCAACGACTTTTTGGGTTGGCTCAATCTTCCTACAGATTATGACAAGGAAGAGTTCGCACGCATCAAGAAGTGTGCAGAGAAAATCAAGAAAGATACTGATGTATTCGTTGTAATCGGTATCGGCGGTTCTTACCTCGGCGCAAGAGCGGCTATTGAATTTCTTTCATCACAGAACTACAACCTTACCTGCAAGGACACACCGCAGATTTTCTTCACAGGTAACTCAATCAGCTCATCTGCACTTGCAGAAATCATGGAGCTTTGCGAGGGCAAGGATGTTTCCGTAAATATGATTTCCAAGTCAGGTACAACAACTGAGCCTGCCATCGCTTTCCGTGTGTTCCGTGAAATGCTCGAAAAGAAGTACGGTAAAGAGGGTGCAAGAGAGCGTATTTACTGCACAACTGACAAGGCCAAGGGTACACTCAAGGCTCTTGCCGACGAAGAAGGTTACGAAACATTTGTTGTTCCGGATGATGTAGGCGGCCGTTTCTCGGTTCTCACAGCAGTAGGTCTTCTTCCTATCGCAGTTTCTGGTGCTGATATTGACGCTCTTATGCAGGGTGCCGCAACAGCTCAGAAAGAATTTGACAACGATGATTTAAAGACAAACGATTGTTATAAATATGCTGCAATCAGAAATATGCTTTACCGCAAGGGCAAAACTATGGAAGTTATGGTTTCTTATGAGCCGGCTTACACAATGATGTCAGAGTGGTTCAAGCAGCTCTTTGCAGAGAGTGAAGGCAAGGATAACAAGGGTATTTTCCCTGCAAGCGTTATCTTCTCAACAGACCTTCATTCACTCGGTCAGTACATTCAGGACGGCAGACGCACAATGTTTGAAACTGTTGTTCTCTTTGATAAATGTAAAAAAGAAGTTACTCTCGGTACAGACCCGACAAATGTTGACGGTCTTAACTTCCTTTCGGGCAAGACAATGGGATTCGTAAATCAGAAGGCTTTCGAGGGTACAGTTCTCGCTCATAATGACGGCGGTGTACCGAACATTGTTCTTAATGTTCCCGAAATGAACGAATCAGAGCTTGGCTATCTCATCTACTTCTTTGAGAAGGCTTGTGCTATTTCAGGTTATATGCTCGGTGTTAATCCGTTTAACCAGCCGGGTGTTGAAAGCTACAAGAAGAATATGTTCGCTCTTCTCGGCAAGCCGGGCTATGAGGATCAGAAGGCTGCTCTTGAGGCAAGACTCGGATAATTTCTTAATAAAGTATAACAACGGAGGAACTAATTATGGTTACTTTACTTATCGGTAAAAAAGGAACAGGCAAAACTAAAAAGCTCATCTCTCTTGCTAACGAGGCTGTTGCCGCTTCAACAGGCAATGTTGTTGTAATTGAAAAAGGCTCAAAGCTCACATATGATGTTACACATAAGGCAAGACTTATTGATACAGAGCAGTATCTCATCAGCGGTTATGATATGCTTTTCGGTTTTATCAGCGGTATCTGCGCAGGCAACTATGATGTTACTGACATTCTCGTTGACTCAACATTCAAGATTTGCCCGGAGGCTCTTGCAGGCCTTGAAACCTTCACAAAGAAGCTTCAGGATCTTGCCGAAACTGCATCAACTAACATTGTTCTCCTTATTTCTGCTGACGAAAGCGAAATTCCGGAGTCAATCAATGCTGTTTGCAGAAAAGTGTAATTGATACTTAAAAACAAACTTATCCCTCTCGTTTTTCGGGAGGGATTTTTGTATATACAACTGTATAAATTTAGCACCTCAGTCAATAATAGAAACGGAGGTGCTTTTTTATGAGCGATTATTATAACAACAGAAAGAAAAAACGCAGTCGCCGTGAAAAAATCGGATTTTACACGGCTTGCTCAATTTGTCTGATTGCCGTTTGCATGGCGGTGTACTCAACCTACAATACATTATCAGTGCCAAGTGCAAAAACTCCTGCCGCAACTCAAAGCAATGAGGTTAAGGTTAATGAAAATGTCACAGGTGTAACCCAAACCTTGCCCGAGGTTAAGCTTGATGTCGAAGTTCCTACCATTGCGGCAACCGAAGAACCGTCAACAAACCCGACAGAAAGTTCAAAAAACGCTCTTGAAACAATGCTTTCAACAGATTTGAGCCTGAACTATCCGCTTAATTCAAACAATGTTGTTCGTGAGTACAGCGAAAAAAGTGTTTATTTCAAAACTTTGAATGTATGGAAACCGCACACGGGAGTTGATTTCGGCGGTAAACTCGGTGATGATGTAACCGCAATGACGGGCGGAGTGGTTACTAATGTTTGTGAGGATAAAATGCTCGGCAAAATCGTTGAAATTTCAACCGACAATGTCATATGCAGATATTGCGGACTTGGCTCGGTTGATGTAAACAAGGGCGATTCAATCGATGTCGGGAAGAAGGTCGGTACAATCGGCGCAGTCCCCTTTGAGGCGGGGGACGAAAACCATATACACATTGAAGTGAAGATTGATGGCAAGTACGCCGATCCGCTTTCTTTTATAAATAACAATGAATAATTGTGATTTTGATGCATACAATATTAATGCAAGCCCTCGTTTCGTTTTAAGGGGCAACAAAAAAGGCGGATACTTTTGATTAAGTATCCGCCTCTTTTTTGATTTTATGTCAATGATAAAAAATCACGGTAAATAACTTAAAATTCTGTCCGAAAAGCGATTATCTTTCGCTTTCATGCCATTCTTCGTTACCAAAGATAAAATCATCAAGATCCATAATGACAAATTTCATATAGTACACCTCCTTAATAAAACAATATAGTATATTCAGGAAATGCTCGAATATGAGTGTTATTTTTTATTTGAGTCACAAATATTGATGTAACTTATAATAATGTCAACGGCCTGATCAACTGTAATGTTAGTGCTGTTAAGGCACAAATCATAGTTGTCTGCAAGACCCCATTTTTTCCCTGAATAAAAACTATAGTAATTTGCTCTGTTCTTGTCTGCCTTCAAAACTGCCTGTTTGGCTCTGGCAGGGTCAATGTCCTGTCTGTCAACAGCTCTTTTAATTCTCTTATCAAGATCAGCATAAATATATACCTTCACAAGCTTCGGATTATCTTTAAGAACATAGTCGGCGCATCTACCGACAACAACGAAATTTTCCTTTTCAGCAAGCTGCTTGATAATCTTGTGCTGTAAAATATAAAGACGGTCATTAACCGGCAGGTCGCCCACTGAAGAAAAGTTGTTACCGTAATTGTACAGTCCCACAGACAATGAATACAAAAGACTGTTGGTAGCTCTTTCGTCAGCATGCTTGAATACCTCGGGAGAAACACCGCTCTCTTTAGCGGCAATAGAAATGAGCTCCTTATCATAAAACGATATACCAAGCTTCTCGGCAAGTGCTTTACCGATATCGTGTCCGCCTGAACCATACTGTCTTGTAATGGCGATAATTTTATCAAAACTCATAACTAAACCTCCCGGTATTTGCAATTTGTAAAGTTGTACAGCAGCAACATTAAGTAGCTAAATGTCAAAACCATATCGCTTTACATATACTATAATAACACATTTTTGCGAAAAGTCCAGTCTGTAAAAACAAATTTTACGAAATTTGTACAATGTGAATAAATACGGGCGTTCTAAGTTATATAAAAAAGACAATAGAAGAGCCAAGGTTCAGAGCCATGAAATAAAAAAATCAATTTCTTTATTTATTACATATATGTATATATAGGGGGATAAAGAGCAGTATATGTTAAGACAAAGGTAAGTAATGGTAAAAAGATATCAAAAATCATTCCGATAGTCAAATAATGTAGAAGATTTGCCGATAATGTAAAAAAGATAAAAAAATTGTCAAAAAGGGGTTTACAAAAGGAAGATGTGCTGATATAATATCAACTGTTGCGCTGAGAGGCGAGGCAGACAAGAGA
>NZ_NNBY01000013.1 GCF_002834235.1 Ruminococcus bromii
TTAAGATAATCGTTTTCACGAATTATATTACCGCCACGGTCGGAATACCAATTAAATGCGGTTTTGCCGTTATACTTTTAAGTTTTCTTATTTTTGCGGTAAGGAGGCTCGAAAGAGCCTCCTTACCGCAAAGTGTTCTACCAAATCCAAAGTTATATTTAGTTAAAAAGCAACTTTTGATAGTGTTTAACAAATCGTATTACTTTTTTGACTTTGATTTTGTTTTTGTAACTTCGTCCAAACCTATAAAGTACATACCTTTTCTCTTTGTTTTTTCAAGATGAATTTTTTCCAAATCAACAATCAAATCCGTATAGGAATTATTTTCAGGTTCGATAAAACAGAATATTCTGAATTTACCGAAAGTTACAGTTTTGTTGGCTTTATGTGCAGAATCGGAATATGCGAGAATATTCGTTTCTCTATTCGGAACTGCTACAAAAAGAACCTGCTCACCTGTCTTTTTATCCCGTAATTTACAAGCTCTGATAAAAGTGTATTCGTTTGAATAATTACTCTCAGAAAAATCAATATGTTCAAATACAGTATATTCGGCATTTCTGTTTATCATAGAAATTTTATTGTTTTTCTTTGTGTAAACGGCAGGTATAATTATTTTTGATTTCTTATCTAAAGAAACAACAAATACATTGCTACAACCCACCATAAACTGAAATAACACCGAATGTTCGTTCACTCTTCGATTATTTTTAGAAAATAGAACTTCGTCACTAATATCAGCAAAATATTTAAATCTGTATTTGTGCCGATCAATATATTTATATAACATACAAACCATCAAAACAATAGGTGAACAAGCAAGTATGATTATGTAAATAGACGAATCTCTTGTTTCGGCTGGACTAATAATTTTATTACTGTTTCTCTCAATCAATGTCACAATAAACATGATTACATAAAAAACACCAACAACTATAAAAGTTATTACCGCATATTTTTTATTATTTTTCATATTTTTAATCCTGATCAATAATAAGACGGACTGCTGCATTGCCAATACTTATTTCCTATTGGGCGACCACAAGACCTACACTGTGTCTGTTTTTTAGGAAGTGGTTTAGGAACAGGTTTTGGTTCTGAAGGAGCATACACTTTTGGCTTAAAACTACGAGAATTATCCACCACATTTTCAATTGAAGTTGACCAACGATTAACTCTTTGATTTGAGTTATTAACATTGTAATTGTAATGATTTCCACTGGATGTTTTAAAGACATTTGATATACTAGCAAAGCCCATAGTTAATAAACCATCAACTGCAGAATGCTGAACAGCTAAATTAAAATCTTCACCTTGCATTGAATATTTTATAAAAGAACCAGTAAAACTGACACCACCTTTTATTAATACACCAGCCACAGCTCCAACGCCCAAAACATCTACTGCACCAAGTATAGCACCCGTTCCAGCACTTACAAAAACTGAGCCCCAATCAACTTCATCAATACTTTTACCAGATATAATTTGGCCAAAAAACTCAGTAGCCCCCCCAATAAGAGCTCCAAAGATTACAGACGAACCTGTAGGATCAGAAGAATAAATAGGATTATTACCACAATATGCAAAAGTATTTCCGTCAAGAATGGTAGTACCCGCTTGAAAATAGCCGTCTGCATTTATAAATCTGTGGGTTACGGCGTCATAGTAACGGCTCATCAGATAGTAAAGACCTGTTTCTGTGTCCTGATAATAACCTCTGTAACGGAACGGATTCAAATTACCGATATGATTTGGATTTGTGATTGCATTTCCGTTGTTATCGGTTATAGAAATCACATTACCCCAAGCGTCATATTCATAATGTGCTTTGAGTTCGCCTGCTCCGTTGTAAATTCCGACAATATCGCCACGGGAATTGTGGGTGTAGTAGTAGGAATACTCGGTACCGCCGTCAGTCAGGGTGTATCTGACATTATACAAAATTCCGTTTGTATCGTATGAATAATAGAACTTTGCGTCGCCACGGGTTTCATATAATAGCTGACCGTTAAGGTACGCATATGTGTACTTTATACCGTTTACGGTTTTAGTTGTACGAACACTGTCGCTGTCATAGCCATAGCTTATGCTTGTATCACCGTTTGTGAATGTTGCAAGCTGTCTGCCGTTTTTCCATGTCATTGACATTCCGTCACGGT
>NZ_NNBY01000014.1 GCF_002834235.1 Ruminococcus bromii
CTGCTTGTAAGGCAGATGCTCTCCCAGCTGAGCTATGCTCCCACATGCCTATATCGCTCATCGAAGTTCTGTCGAATTTCGATTACATCTCAGCGACAGGTAATATAATACTATAAAATCAACCGATTGTCAATACCGTTTTTGTAGTTTTTTTAATTTTTTATTTGCAAAATTTTTTAAATGCAAATCACACTTTTGAGTTTTTCCGGCATCCTTACCGCAAATGTTCTATCTTGTATTAAATATTTAGCAAATCAACAACTGTATAATTATTTAAGGTTATAGAGTTTTGCGAGATATGCACGAGTTCGCCATTCTACTGTCATGATAATTGACACACATGAAAACACAAATGCAAAAAATTGCAGTACAGGGACAAAATCCAATGACAACAAAATTGGTCTCATTGCCATTATCAATGCAGGTGCAACAAACATCATACTTTTGCTTGATTCGTTATTTTCTCCTACTTTTATATTTGGAATATATTTCTTAATCAAATATAGAAAATATAAAAATCCGCATAACAGGCACAATGCAAAGCTTAATATCAGCACGGCAATATTTCTTACTATGATTTGCTCACCATTCCATTCCAAGACGGAAATCAAAAATGAGCATATTGTTACAAAAACACCCTCTAACAAGCGAATTGCCAGCAATGACCACTTTTTATTGATTACAAACATTATTGTAAAGAAAATTGAAAATACTGTTGCAAAAACACCTAAAACAATCATAAGGGGGATTATACCTTTATCCGTCAGGTTAATAGAATCATAACTGCCCATTTCCGTCATTTGAACTAATGGAGCTACTATAAATCCAACAGAAAAAACTGTAAAATATTTCATCAGCAGGTCTGTTATCGTGTATCCGACATAATGTTCATATACAAACCATTTTATTTTTCTTTCCATATATTTCTATCTAACTCATTTCTATTATATTTCAACGATAAATTACAATGATATTTTACTATATAGCAGTCATAAATTCAATATAAAAATGTTTTTATGTTGTGAAAGCGATTGACGAACACGGTTTGCCACTACTGTCTGACAATTACTTTGTGTTTTTTAGATAATTCGATTTATCACAAAATATGTGTGCTTACTTGCGGGCGGATAATATCCGCCTCTACAGATTTGTACAAAAAGAAAAGACAGCACAATTTCTGTACTGTCTTA
>NZ_NNBY01000015.1 GCF_002834235.1 Ruminococcus bromii
ATAACGGTTAAAGCACAATGGGAAATCAATCAGTACACAATAACCTTTGACACCAACGGCGGAAGTGAGATTGCACCCATTACTCAGGACTACGGTACAGAAATTACCGCCCCTGACAACCCGACAAGAAAAGGTTATGCCTTTAAGGGCTGGGATAAGGAAATCCCTGAAACCATGCCGGCGGAGAATATGACGGTCAAAGCACAATGGGAAATCAATCAGTACACAATAGCCTTTGATACCAACGGCGGAAGTGAGATTGCACCCATTACACAGGACTAC
>NZ_NNBY01000016.1 GCF_002834235.1 Ruminococcus bromii
TTTCGTTCAAATTATCACCTGTTCCTTATTTTTTGTCATCTATATTATCTCTCATCTGCTCATCAGCTTTTGCCGCTGCATTGCACAGGCACATAACGCAAACGCCGATAAAAGCACCGACAAAAAGACCAATCATAAATCTTAACATTTTAACACCTTCTTTCAGTAATTTTCTTCTAAGTACCCCGACAGCAGAAAACAAAAAATCTTCTGCTGTCGGGATAATATCAATCGTTTTGGATAGCTCTAATTTTCACGCTATCCTATTGTCGCTATTTATCCTCGATGCCCTGCGGCAAGGAGCACATTAGACGGTCAACGCATATTGACCTCATTGGAATTTCACCACCGTGAGGCTCTCCCACAGCCGCCCTCATTGCTTGCGACGGTTTTATCTCGCTCGAGCTGTGACTGGACGGAAGTATCATTATCCCCTCTGCCTGTCATCGCCGTCATTGAATATGCCTTTCAATGTCTGAGACCTGAAGATATATAAAATATGTTCGCTCATATGGCTTGTCCGTACCGAACAGCAAAAGGAAAGTATCTGATGTGCTGATATTTAATTTTCAAAGAGCAACGCCTGTTCTCTGAAAAAAAGAAAACAGGCGAAAGGATTATTTATCCCTTCACCTGTTTCCTCACTTAAAAGCTAAAACACACCCCTAATTTATAAATTTTTTAAAATATTTTTTATTTTTGCTACTGCACGATAAACCGATCTTTGCACACATTAATAAGTACAGCCTTTTCCGGCTCTATAATAAAAGTTGGGGTAAGGGATAGAGCCTACAAAAAATTTCAAAAAAGTAGAGCATATTTATCTAAAATCCGTTAAAATGGAATTGACTAGAAACCAGAACGGAGGACAAAATATGCTCTACAATTATTTTACAGAAAAATTACTCGGATTGCAAGGTGTTTTAATCGAAAACATTGAAGAAATTGATGATACTATTCACATTTACTGCAAACTTGAGCGGAAAATTCACAAATGTCCCGTCTGCGGAAATCATACAGACAAAATTCACGATTACCGAGAACAGATTATCAAGGATATTCCGGCTTTTGGAAAGTTTGTTTTCATTCACCTCAAAAAGCGTAGATATAGTTGCTCATGCGGAAAGCGGTTTTATGAAAAGAATTCTTTTCTTCCCCGTTTTCACAGAATGACAAACAGATTAGTTGCATATGTTATCGACAAATTAAGGTGTGAGGCATCTTTTACAAGCGTTGCTAAGGAAGTAAATCTGTCATTACCGACTGTTATCAGAATATTTGATTTGGTTTCATATTCACTAAAAGAACTGCCGACAGCACTTTCTATTGATGAATTCAAGGGCAATACAGGCAAAGAAAAGTATCAATGTATTTTGACCGATCCTGAGAACAAGGTAGTTTTGGATATTCTGCCCAAAAGAACTAAGTATTGTTTGTCTAAATACTTCAAAAAATTTGATAAATCCGAGCGAGATAAGGTTGAATACTTCGTCAGCGATATGTGGAGGACTTTTTCAGATATCAGTTCGGTTTGGTTCAAAAACGCAACCAAAATTGTTGATAAATACCACTGGATACGGCAGATTATGTGCGCATTTGAGAGTGTACGAAAGGAAGAACAAAAGAAGTTCAGCGAATCACATCGCAGATATTTTAAAAATTCAAGAAAGCTATTGTTAAAAAGATTTGATGATTTGAATGATGAACAAAAACAGCAGGTAAATATTATGCTGTATACTTCACCGAATCTGTGTACGGCTCACTTTTACAAGGAAGATTTTCTCAAAATCCTTGATTGCCAAGACAGGCAGTCTGCCAGAAAGGCAATGTCTGATTGGATTAACTCCGCTTATGATTGTGGCATTCCACGCTTTGTAAAATGTGCGAAAACAATGCAAAATTGGCTGACAGGAATACTCGATTCGTTCACTACACCGCTTACAAACGGTTTTATTGAAAGCTGCAACAACAAAATTAAAGTCCTAAAAAGAAATGCGTATGGTTACAGAGATTTCAACCGCTTCCGCAACCGCATTCTACATATGTTCTCACTCAAATCAGCAAAAAACAATACAAAACAAGCGGCCGTTTAAACAGGCACCACTTGTCAATTTCAATTATTCTGTTTTAATGCTACCCCAACTATTGACATAGAGCCACTATTGAAATTGAGCCAATTTAGATAAAAAAGAAAACAGAGTAGTCAAAAGACTACTCTGTTGTGG
>NZ_NNBY01000017.1 GCF_002834235.1 Ruminococcus bromii
CAGAAGTGGATCGGTCTTGACGGTACAGATAACAATGTAACTTTCGATGTAGAAACAGCTTGTGATGTTACTGTAACATTCGATCCTGCTACAAACAAGATTACTGTAACAGGTGACGGCGTTAAAATGGTAACAGACATTGAAGTTAACAGCATTACAGTTGTTGGTAACGGTGAAAACAACTGGCTCAACGGTGTAGCATGGGGTGTTGACGCTGAAGCTAACCACATGACTCAGGTTTCTGACAAGGTATATCAGATTAAGTATGAA
>NZ_NNBY01000018.1 GCF_002834235.1 Ruminococcus bromii
ATTGTCGCCCGACTGTTTTTGTATATATGAAAGTTGTTAATATACTGTAGCGGCGGTCAGTGACCGCCATTTGTTTTGGTTGTGAAACCAAAACAATCGGTAGGGGCGTTCATCGGACGCCCGCACGGCGAGCCGCCGTTCCCAATTCGTGCAGATAGTTTGTAAATGTCAAAAAGCATATTATGCCCGAGCGGAAGTTTTTTTAA
>NZ_NNBY01000019.1 GCF_002834235.1 Ruminococcus bromii
AGATAATATAGATGACAAAAAATAAGGAACAGGTGATAATTTGAACGAAAACTATATAAATGAAAATAACATTGATTCAGAACACAGAATAGAATCTGTTATAAACGACTGCAAGGTCACAATCTACTTTTCTAAAAACAGAAATAACCATGTTGAAAGGAATATTCTCGAAAATCTTTTGGATACATTTGAGAACAGAATGAAATCTCAGATTGGATGCTGAATTTCTTTCAATTTAATTTTGGATTTCGCTGGATATTATAAAAATTATGTAGTATTGTTGGTTTGTAAAAATCGTATGAAAGGGTGATGAAATGAAAAGAGTATATTGCTTGTACAGAGTATCAACCAAAGGTCAGGTTGATAAAGATGATATTCCAATGCAGAAAACCTCGTGCAGAGAATTTGCAGAGCGCAATGGCTGGACAATTCTGAAAGAATTTCAGGAAAAGGGCGTGTCGGGATTTAAGGTTTCGGCAAGCGACCGAGATGCTATTCA
>NZ_NNBY01000020.1 GCF_002834235.1 Ruminococcus bromii
TCTGCCTTACAAGCAGAGGGTCACAGGTTCGAGCCCTGTTGTTCCCACCACATTTGGCCCGGTAGTTCAGTTGGTTAGAACGCTAGCCTGTCACGCTAGAGGTCGACGGTTCGAACCCGTTCCGGGTCGCCAATTTTTGCCTCTGTAGCTCAGTCGGTAGAGCAGGGGACTGAAAATCCCCGTGTCGGTGGTTCGATTCCGCCCGGAGGCACCAATAAAATGCGGATGTAGCTCATCTGGTAGAGCGCCACCTTGCCAAGGTGGAGGTA
>NZ_NNBY01000021.1 GCF_002834235.1 Ruminococcus bromii
AACTGTACCTCGCTTAAAAATGTATCAATCGGAAGTGGCTGTACTTCAATATCTACAAAAGCATTTTTGGGTACATCCTCAATTGATAGGATTACTGTTTCGGAAGATAACAAAAACTTTACGGCTGTTGACGATGTTCTTTACAACAAGGATATGACAACACTTGTGTTGTATCCTAAAAATTGTTCGGGTGAGTTTGCAGTTCCCGACACGGTTACAACTATTGCAGATTATGCGTTCGACAATTCTCCAAACATTACAAAAGTAA
>NZ_NNBY01000022.1 GCF_002834235.1 Ruminococcus bromii
CGAACACAGGTACTCCGCTAAGTACAAATATGTTCTCTTACTGTGAGAATAATGTGGTAATGAATATGGACAATAAAGGCTATAGCATAGGTATATCTAGTGGTTGGGTATCATTTGGTATTGATTTGATTATCGATGTGTTTGCAGCACCTGTTGCCTTAGCATACCATGCAATAAAAATTGCAGTAAAAACGTACCTCAAAAAATATGGAGTAAAAAAGTTGCAAAGTATATAATAAAGAAAATAATATCAAAATGCAAAAAAATTCTTATTAAATTTACTAGATTACTTAATAAGCTATTAATGAAAGTTATAAGAACCTCTAAAAAATTAATTCGAGATGACATTATCAATAAAGGAATAGGAAAGATTTTGGGTGTTCTTAACAGTAAAAGAGTAAGTCAATTGTATGACGCGGTTTGTATGTTTCTATCTACCGGGGCATTTATTGCGGGAGTTCTTGATATTGTTACTGATAAACATTTTGATGGTGTTATACGCATTTAGTAAGTATAAAAGAGGTTTTAAATATGGCAAACTTAATAGTTAATCTTAGCAATTACAATGATAGCAAATGTGAAATTATTGTAAATGGTATCAATATATTTAAAAATCAAAAGCGTATTCCTATTACCAAAAGTGGGACATATAAAATCAATATTATTATTTACAACACTATGAAAATAAAAAATAAATTTCATTTTAATTTAAAAAACTTGCTTCCATATTTTCCTTATTTTTATAGAAAGGAGGTTGAAAGCGGAGGCAAGATTAATAATTACAGAATTACTTCATGTGACAATTATATCGACTTTATATCCTTTGATTTTAATGCTACTTTTGATGAAAATTTGATTGAAAGAGAAAATATTTTCCTGAATGTGAATTTTGATTTTATGGGAAAACAAAATTATATTGGTGGAAATGATTTCTATAATTACCCACAGGTATCATCAAATGATGAAATAGAAATAACTGACATTGAGCTTAATGAGAAAAAAATATTGAATAAAAGTAATTATAAAAGAAATCAGTTTTTATTGTGCGTAACACAGAGTCTATTCTTATTGTTTGTGGGAATTTTATCGTTTGTATTCATAGCAGATTGTGGTAACAACTTGTTTTATAGCGTTATTTCAATATTAGTTATAATGCATTCTGTTTATACATTCGTAAGAAATATAATCAAATTGTATAGATATATTTCTTAAAAGTTAATTTGTTTGCAAGAATAAAATATTTGAGTAAATCAATAAAATTAATCGAGTAGGAGGCTACCCATTAGTTGAGTAGCCGACCTCTCACACCAGCATGGAGTGAATAAAACGATACCTTCTTGTAAATCTTAAAAAGTAAGTGTATATCTGAAAATTGAAGATAATCAATAACAATTACTTATTTAATATTTTTAACATCTGAGCCATTGGGCTCTTTTTTTATGCCTAAAATTCCTGTAAACTTATTTTTCGTGTTACAAGAATGGGTGACAAAAACGGTGGACTTAGCAAGCTTCATGCTCAACCAAGCTCCTTAATATCTCCGACCTTCAGATCAGCTATATCACGAATGTCGGCGCAGGACAGGGGATTCTCAAGGTCGGCAGTTCTCTTGTACCGTTTGTTGACAAGTTCCCCGCAATACCGAGCTTTACAAGCCGATGACGACTAAGTTTGGAGAGGAATAAAATGCAAAAATTGCGGTGTTCGTGTCGCATTGTGAGAGGTTGACGAAAATAATCATGTTGATTAGTGCGAAAAATACAGGAAATTTCATTGATTTTTACACGAATATCTGCTATACTATGGTCAGTACCTTTAAGGAGGACTGCTTATGTATAGAAAGATTATGGGCTTCTTGGAAGCGTGGAAAGAAAGCGAACACCGCAAGCCCCTTATTTTACAGGGCGCAAGACAGGTCGGAAAGACCTATTCCATTCTGGAGTTTGGGCGTACTCACTATGAAAATGTGGCTTACTTCAACTTTGAAACCAATCCAAAGCTGAATGAAACCTTCGAGGAAAACATCAGCCCCGATTATCTCATACCTATTTTATCTCATATCGCAGGTCAGACCATCGTAACGGAAAAAACTCTGATAGTCTTTGATGAGGTGCAGCTCTGCGAAAGGGCGTTGACTTCGCTCAAATATTTTTGCGAGAACGCTCCGGATTATCACATCATCGTCGCAGGCAGCTTGCTCGGTGTTGCGGTCAACAGAGCAAAATTCTCTTTTCCCGTAGGAAAGGTCGATATGAAAACGCTTTATCCTATGGATATGGAGGAATTTATGTTGGCTCTCGGTGAGGACGATTTGGTAGAGCAGATTAAAAAGTGCTTCCAAACCGATACGCCCCTGCCGTCTGCCTTACACGATGCCGCAATGCAGCTTTATCGTCAGTATCTTGTGGTCGGCGGTATGCCGGAGTGCGTGATGCAGTTTGCCGAAACAAAGGACTATATCCTTGTCCGCCATACGCAGGACACGATACTTGCAAGCTATCTCAATGATATGAGCAAGTATAACAACTTGAATGAAATCAAGAAAACCAGACTTGCCTACGATAACATTACCGTTCAGCTCTCAAAGAAGAATACCCGTTTCCAATATAAGCTGATTAAGAAAGGCGGACGGGCTTCCGAATTTGAAAATGCAATCGAATGGCTTTGCCTGTCCGGTATCGTGTCACAGGTCTACAAGGTCGAGCAAATCAAAAAACCGCTTGAAAACTACCGTGATATTGATGCGTTCAAGATTTATGTGTCCGACTTAGGATTGCTTTGTGCCAAGAAGGATTTAGCCGCCAATGACATTCTCTATATGGTCGAGGAAATTAACGACTTCAAGGGCGGTATGGCGGAAAACTATGTCAATGTGCAGCTCTCCATTAACGGCTACCACACCTATTATTGGGAGTCCGAGCGTGGAGCTGAAATTGATTTTATCATTCAGCGTGACGGTCAGCTTATTCCTATTGAGGTCAAATCTGCCGACAACACCAGAGCAAAGAGCTTGAAGGTCTATATGGACACCTACAAGCCTGCTTATGCAATCAAGCTCTCTGCCAAAAACTTTGGTTTTGAGGATAACAAAAAAATCGTTCCTCTCTATGCCGCATTTTGTATCTGAAATCAATATCGCAACAGTAACGCTCACAGAAAATGTGGGCGTTATTTTTTTCTAGTCTTTTTTATGCCTAAAATCTCTGTGAACTTAGAAAAAGGTGGTAAGAGCAGTTTGTTGTTTAAAATAAAAATGCTATGACTGGTTGTTAGAGGGTAAATTAGAATTTATTCCGATTACGGAGGTAAAGGTTTTTGTATCATTATCAAATTTCATTTCTAAATTTCCATTGTATTTTTCAACTACTCGTTTAATACTTCTAGTGCCAATTCCGTGCATACCGGATGTGCTTTTAGAAGATACGAGAGTTCCATCAATGTATTTAGGTTTTTTATTGCAAGAATTTGAAATTTTAATGATTACAAAATTGGAATTTCTTGTACTAATAGAAAAATCAATAAATTTTTCATTTGTCATTAACGCTGACTCAACTGCATTTTCTAAAAGGTTGTCAAGTAAGGCAGTTATATCATGTTCTTTAATAAAATCAATATTTGCGTTTTTTATACTGATTGTAAAGTTGATGTTATTTTTCTTGCATATCTCATAATACCTATGAGTAATTAAATTGACTGTAGGGTTATTACAGTAGTCAATTGGATTCATAATACTAAAATCATTAACAATTTCAGAAATATATTGAGCTATATTTGAATCCTTATCTTCTGATAATTGTTTAATTGTATTTAAGTGCTTAGTTATGTCGTGAATCAACACTTTTGAATTTTCATTCTGTTCGCTTAACAGCTTATAGTAATCTATCGTATCCTTTTCTTGCTGCTTATCTAAAAGTATTTGTGTGTATTTATGATTAACTTTTATTGTTAGTTCGTTTATATAGAAAACAATAATATTTGAAAACAATAGAAGTAAGTTTCCTATAACTAAAGATAATTTAAAATTATCATTTACTGAATAGATAATACAAAGATATACAGTAGTGTGCATTAAAATAATAGAAGCGATTGGCAGAATGCAAAGAATAAGAGCAAATTTAGAATTCGTTTCCATGCTTTCTTTTTGTGATATTTTTATAATTAAATGTATTGATAAGAAATAAAGCAATTTACAAATTGTAGCTTGAATAATTAATACAAAATAATCATTATAGCTTTCAAATAAATCTATCCTGAAAATGATTGAAGAAAAATAAAATACCATTAATTCAGTGACGATCATAAGAAATAAAAGAATTAAGTTATTAAATAAAGCGGATTTTAATTTTGTATTATAACATAATATTGAAATTAGAAAATTACAGAAAAAGAATCCCAAAAGATTTATAATGGGGATTTCACAAAAATGAAGTATGTATAAAATAATAAAATTTCCTAGTGCAAATAAAAATATGAATTTTTTAGCAATTTTTCTTTTGAATTTAAAATCAAAATAATAAAGAGATATTAGAGATTCGATAAAATATACCACAGCATAACATATATTTGAAGTCATATTGTACCTCCCATATATTCATAAAAGGCTTTTTTGAATGATGCATAGAAACTACGGGATATAGGTACTGTTGCTTTTTTAGAATTAAATGATAATGTGATTTCATTTTTATTAAAGTCTGTTACATTCTTTAAATTAACTATGTAACTATAGTGTGATTGGGCAAAATACTCGTATTTGGATAACTGCTTTTTCCAATAATCAAACTTTTTATTTGAAATGAACTCTTGCGTTTTTGTAACTAGTTTAGTTTTGCGATTTTCTATAGTTAAATACAAGATGTCAATTGTAAATATATTGTGACATTCATCAAAATAGTCTAAGATAATTTTTTCTGTGCTTTGTTTATACAGATTTAAAGCAATCTCTATGCTCCTAAAAAATCTATTTTCGTCAATGGGTTTAGATAAAAATCTAAAAACCTTTAAATCCATTGCATCATCAAGATATCCTTGAAAAGATGTAACTATAAAGACAATAATATTCGGATTTAGTGTTTGAAGATGTTTTGTAACAGAAAGTCCATTAACACCGGGCATTTCTATATCAATAAACGCAAAATCAGTTTTAATTTGTTTATCCAATATAGAATCCCCATTTGAAAAGCAGGTAATATCAAAATTATAGGTTGACTGTTTTGATAATTTAAGGAGAAAATTTTTGATTTGCTGAACGATTTTCAAATCATCATCACATATCAGTACATTCATAGAGCTATACCTCCTTAATTAGGATTATAACTCAAAAAAAAAGAATTTGTCATCTGTTTTATTCCTGTTCAGTTAAAACTCTATATATTATTTTTGATATCAGGCTCAATGATTTATCATTGCAAAAATTTGTTTGTCAACAATATTTTTAGGAATGTTATTACTTTTTTAAACTACTTAATAAGAGATAGTCAGGTGTGATATTTAATGCATTGCAGATTTTAGCAAATGTTTCAATACCTAGTACAGAGTAACCATTTTCAATATTTGATATGCGGTAATTTTAGATAACCGAATTTTTACCTAAAAACCCACTATTTTTACCTGTTTAAAATCAAATATTCTAAAAAATGCTATCCTTTCTTTAAGGCGTTATGCCAAGAAAAAGGATAGCATTTTTGATTTGTATTGAATTTTATGTTCTAGCCGTATTTGCGTTAATTCCATTATGATACTTTGGCTTTGTGTTGCAGGAATTTGAAACTTTTATTATCGAAAAATTTAAATAAGGTTTAAAGCTGCTTCCCTAAATAAGAATTATAGAGTGCAATTTTTGTCGGATTTATTACCATTTTTGCAAAAATCAACATTCGCAAATATTTTTTTGATAAAATAATAAGAAGGTTGATTACAACGAAAAACAAAAATTCATTATCAAGTAAAATTAAGGACGGAGTAAAAAATGCACTAATGCAACAGCACATACAAAAGCTGCACTAAATTATGCAAATACGTACAGTCCAGGTCTAGGATTATATCAGGTAACTGGAAAATCAAGTGTTGTATTTCTTGGATAATAATTAAATAGCAACATCATTTCCTATATACTTTTAACATGTTATCCGTAAATTTTGACATAGTTGTATCAATAAACTTTTGTTTAAAGTAAATTATTATTATACAGAGGAGTAAGCTGATGAAAAAATTTTTAAGTATTTTATTGGCAGTCGTATTAATATTTTCTGTTTTAACCTGCGTCGGATGTGAAGCAGACAAAAAAGAGGAGAATACAATTACTTATTATCATTATGAGCCGTATGTATCACCAGTTTCTACTTTAATATATCAATATAATGAAAAATGTAAGAATGTTCAAAATAGAATCAATATTGTTGAGTTTGATAATATTGAAAAAATGACAAGTCAACTTACAACTGAGCTTATGGCAGGGAAAGGTCCTGATATTATTACATCTGGTGAATTATCTCTATTATCATTATCAACAGAAAAACTTATTAAACAGGGTGTATTTGCAAATATTGACGATATTATTTCTAATAGCGAAGACAAGGATAAATTGAAATTATCCGATTATAATTCTAATATTCTTGATGCGGGTGTTTACGATGGAAAAAGATATTTTATTCCTGTAACATTTGAGCCTCAGATTTTACTCTCCTCATCAAGCAAATTATCAAAATATTTAGACAACGAACAACCGGATTTAACATACGGTAACATCAAAGAATTGAGCGGAAATATTAATAATGATGATAATAATCAAGCTCTGTTTTCCGGCGTTGAGGATTATAAAAATGTTTTTCTTAATTTAATAGATGAAAATGTTGACTTCTATTCTCAAAAATATGATTTCGATAGCGATGACTTTAGAAAGTCTGTCACCTCACTAAAAGAACTATACAGCAGTAATGAGAAAAATGAAGATAACATAGTGCCAATGTTATCATCGAACGGTCAGATTGAATTATTTGCGTTATATGATGAAATTGCAGACATTGAAAATGATAATGACGAGCCTATAATTTTGAATACACCGAATAAAGACGGTGAGTCCACGGGTGTTATAACCGATGCAATTTTTATTAGCAATAATTCCGACAACAAAGAAAAAGCTCTTGAGTTTATTGAGTATGCGTTATCGGAAAAGGTGCAGAGTGATTTTTGCGGAGCGAATATAGAGGAATATCTACCGACAACCTCTTACGGAAGTGGCTGGGAATATCCCGTCAACAATGAATCTTACAGTAAATTATTTGATAAAGCAAAAGAGGTAAAGTATATTAATAACACTGCAAATATTTCAGAAGCTAATTTTATGTATGCAAAGGATTACGTTGATAACATAAAAAGCTATAGACTTTATGGATTGTATAATTATTATAACACAGAGGTTATAGGTGATATTGTAGATAAATTTTTATCCGATGAAATATATGAAAATAAATTTATTAAAGAGCTCAAATCAAAAACTGAAATTTATTTAGATGAATAGTGTTATGCAAAAATTAGGGATATTGCAGGTACGGATCGACAAGGTACTAGTGCATACGGTCTTGTAAAGGTAATTGAACATTTTGGTTTTCAGCAAAAGGTTGTTGAAGCGGATAAAAGTGTGTTAACTAATAAATTGCCTTTGCCTGCAATTGCACACGTGATAATTGACGATTCCTTATTGCATTATGTGGTTATAACTAAAGTTAAGGGTGATACTGTAGTAGTTTTTGACCATGCAAAGGGTTTATATGTTACTTTCAATTATTAATGAAGTAAATTTAACTCAGTGCATATTAATTTCGCTACTTATCCGTATGAATTAACAAGTAGAGCGTTATTGTTGATTTAAATAATAAAAATTCAGATAGACTACAGATTAATAATTTAGAATTATGTTAAGATATATAATCACAAGGTGAATCATTATGAAAAATAAAATTGCGATAATTTTAACATTACAATTTATTATTACTGTGTTTGCTTTCAGCGGATGTGGTGAAAGCACAGCTTCAAGCAATTCCTCAAAGCTTACATATTGTGCATACTATGAGGATGCTATTTGCGATATTATTAAAAGGTACAATAAATATTGTACAAAGCATTACGATGAGTCCTATCAAATTGAAATCGTGGAATTTGAATCTCAGGAAGAAATGAAATTAAAAATGTCAACAGAAATTATGGCAGGTGAAGGACCTGATATTTTTTCTTTGAGTCAAAAGCTTCCATTTGAGAAATTAACAGATAGCAAAACTATTGCAGATGTAAACGAGCTTATAAGTGAATTTAGTTATGATATAGGAATAGATAACTGCGATTCAAAAATTATGGATGCAGGAGTGATTGACGGTAAAAGATATTTTATACCTTTGTTCTATTCACCTGATGTTTTTATAACTACAGAGGAAACACTTAATAAGTACAATTTAACATCATCTGAATTTTCTTTTAAAGCATTATCTGAGAAACTTTCAAAAAATAAAAAAGAATATTCTCTTTTTGGAAGTGCCGATGATAATATTGCCTTTTTTTATTCGTTTTTAGATCAATATATAGATTTTAACAGCGGAAATACAGAATTTAACAGCGATAAGTTTTCGGAAGATTTGGATTCTATCTATAGCTTGATTAAGAATGACACTACCGACGAAAATGTTAATTATTTTTTATATGAAAATATAAATAATGGTGCTTCTATTTTATATAAGGAAATGCCTGCTTTTAGTGGTATAGTAAGGACATATTCGTGTTTAAAATATTTAGGATCAACTCCTGTGTTTGTAAATAATTACAATATGGATGATGATTCAATTTCTGCCTCTACAGATGTTGGTATTGCCGTTAATGATAATTGTAAAAATAAAGAAAAATTACTGCCTTTCATTAAGTACTGTTTGTCCTGTGATGTGCAAAAAAATATGAGTGAAGAATGTATGTATTTGCCTGTAAACAGCGATGCTATGGAAAAATGCATTGATTCAATAGATGAAGTAATAGATTTTGAAGATATAATTGTTAGTGATAAAGAAAAAGCTATTGTTGAAACTGCTGAAAGTGCGGCGATAAGAGATTATAAATATATTATAAACAACATAACAAAATGTAACTTATATAGCTTTAATTGTTTATCGGATACTTATTTTAATTCTTCGGTAATCAGTGATATAGTTGATAAATATTTAAACGGGGATATTTCAAAGGAAAAGTTTATTCATCAACTTACAGCAGCAACTGAGATTTATTTGAAGGAATAGATTATGTTAAAATTTTATTATATGTAATAGAAAACTTACAGAAATTTTCTTGTGTATGAGAGATATAAGAGGGTAGTATGAAAAGAAATAAATGGAGGATGTTCGCGCATTACCATTGGTCGTTGCCTTAAAAATGGTACATATTATGTTGCATCAGTTTCAGGTAAATGTTCAAGTTATTCAAAGCATTTAAGCAAAGCTTACTCATCAGCTAAAAACTCAAAAATGTCAAATGGTCAGTACTATGATTGGCCTGATGGAAGTATACACGGATAAGGATAAAATATAATTATGTTCACACGCTTTTTATTTAAAACACATGAATCTATTAAAGTCATACTAGCTATACTTTTAAGTGTTATAATAATTACTTCATTTTCAAGTTGTGCAATAAAAAATAACAGCGAACAAAATCATCTTGTTTATTACACATTAAATGATAAAGACTCTCTGTCTTGGATTATAGAAAAACACAATAAATACTGCATAAACAGTAATAATCCGTCTTTCCAAATTGAGATAGTTAAATTTAATTCTGAACAAGAAATGTCAACGCAGATATCAACTGAAATTATGGCAGGAAGTGGACCTGATATTATTTCACTTAGTCAAAAATTGCCTTTTGAAAAATTAATTGAAAGCCGTTCATTAATGAATATTTATGATTTGCTAAAAGATGATAATTCTTCAAATGCAATAAATCTTGATGATTATAACGTTAACATACTCAACGCAGGAGTTTATAATAACGGTTTATATATTGTACCGCTGTTTTATGGAGTTGATGTATTGGTATCTACAGAAGAAAGATTGAAAAATTTCGATATCAAAGAAAATAACAGCTTTTCTTTGACATACAGTAATTTTTCAGATGTATTTGAAAAATTTTTTTTAAATGATGAAGGCTATTCATTTGTATCTAATGAGTTGTCGGATTTTTTGTGGTTTGATTATCCAATGCAACTCTTTTGCAGATTTTTAAACAGCTATGTTGATTTTGAAAATAAAGCTGTGTATTTTGATACCGATGAATTTAAAGATAATTTAGATGTAATGATGCAGATGTTGACGATTTCTCAAAAAAACAATACAAATGAATTGTTTGATGGATTGTATATAAATCGGTCATTTCCGTTGATGGCAGGAAGTTATTCTTATTATCAATCTATAAATGAAACACCTGTAGTCTTTCGTGGATTGACAAAAAGCAAAGATGTTAATTCCGCATACGTACAGGTTGGATATGCAATTAATAATAATACACAACTAAAGGAGCAAGCACTTGCGTTTATAAAATATACTCTTAGTGATGAAATTCAAGAAATTGGTGCAACAGCATCAGGAAGTTTGAGTTTTCCTGTGAATATGTCTGTTTACGATAATGCTAAGCTTGTTGCCGGCTCAAGAACGGATGATAACAATAAAATTATCGGGATTGACAACGATTTTATGAAAGCATACATTGACATTGCCGATAATGTAAACGCTTGCACCTTGTATCGAGATGTGTCACATTCATATTATAATGACAATGTTATCGGTGACATTGTTGACAATTATATACATAAAGGTATATCAAAGGATAAATTTATTCGTCAGCTTTCGGCTGCTACGGAAATTTATTTAACGGAATGAATGAGGGTATATGGAGTGGATTGTGCCGAAAGGTGGGGTGGAGATGAAGAAATCGGTTGTCAGTTTGTTTTTGCTTGTTTCAATCGTGATTATGAATTTTGTGGGGTGTATCGAAAGCGAAAATTTTGGTGATGTGAAAAATAGAATGACCTATTACACATCTAATGATAGTGATGATTTTTGTAATCTGATAAAAATATACAATAATTATTGCCTGCAAAATTATGATAAATCATATCAGATTGCTGTTCAAAAATTTGCTTCGGAAGATGAAATAAACACAAAGTTGTCAACTGAACTTATGGCAGGAAAAGGTCCCGACATTATTTCAATCAATCAGAAATTACCGTTTGAAAAGCTATTAAACAACGGCACATTTCTTGATGTAAATAAGCTTTGCGATAACAACACACAAGCGGATAAAATAGACTTTAATAATTTTAACAGTGCAATAATGAAGTGCGGAATTTATAACGGAAAACGGTATATTGTACCGCTGTTTTACGGGACTGATGTATTTGTTTCAACACAGGAAAAGTTGAAAAAGTTCAATATTTCCTGTGATAACCATACTGTTTTGACATATAAAAATCTTTCCGAAAAATTTTCTTCGTTCAGTAATGAAAAGGCAAATTTTGGTTTTATAAGCGGTTACAATGACACAAATTCTATGTTTAATTATCCTATACAATTATTTAACCAATTTATAAATAACTATGTTGATTTTGAAAATAAAGTCACATATTTTGAAAGCGATGATTTCAAAAGTAAACTTGACACAATGTGTAGATTGCTGAATGCTTCAAAAGAAGATTTTCCTGACTTCATATTTGATGACCTTTACATAAACCGTTCATTATCACTAATGGTAAGAAAATATGCGTATTATAAATCGGAGAATGAAACACCTGTGATTTGCAGAGGATTGGTTAAGTCGGATAATGATTATTCCGCATTTGTTCAGGTTGGATTTGGAATAAACAGCAATACACATTTTGAAAAGCAAGCGTATGCTTTTCTTAAATTTGCACTTTCTGAAGATGTTCAAACTAAAATGTGCGGGGCAAAAGGAATTTCATATTCTGCAAACATATCTTTTCCGGTCAACAAAAAGGCATTTGAACAGGCAAAATATAGTGCCTCAAAACAAGCTGATGATGACGGAAAAATTATCGGGATTGACAACGATTTTATGAAAGCATACATTGACATTGCCGATAATGTAAACGCTTGCACCTTGTATCGAGATGTGTCACATTCATATTATAATGACAATGTTATCGGTGACATAGTTGATGATTATATAAATAAAGGTATATCAAAAGAAAAGTTTATTCGTCAGCTTTCGGCGGCAACGGAAATTTATTTGACTGAGTAGGAATAAATTATGAGAAAATCTAAATTAACAAGAAAACAAAAAGAACATATAGCAGCATACCTGTTTATATTACCGTCTTTTTTAGGTATAGCGGTGTTTTATATTGTGCCGTACATAATTTGTTTTACCAAAAGCCTGTATGTCGGCGATACTTTTGTGGGCATAGAAAATTACATACAGCTTTTTCAAAACAACACATTTTTGCTTGCACTTAAAAACACGGGTATATTTACAGTTACGGCGATACCGTTGTTAATGGTGATTTCGTTTTTGTTAGCGTTGTTTCTTAATTCTTTTAATAAAATATCTTCCTTTTTCAGAAGTGCATTGCTTATTCCTGTTGTAGTTCCGATTGCATCTCTGATTTGCGTGTGGCAATTAGTTTTTGATGATTACGGTGCAATCAACGGATTACTTAATTCACTTGGATTTAATACTGTTGAATTTTTTAATTCGGAATGGTCTATGGTGATGATCGTTTTTATTTATGTGTGGAAGTACTGCGGATTTTGTGTGATTCTTTTTACGGCAGGCATTGCCAATGTTTCACAATCTCTCTACGAAAGCGCAAGGCTTGACGGTGCAAAAGCTCATCAGCTTGTAACTAAAATTACTATACCTATGATTGCGCCAACTACATTTTTTGTTTTTCTGATGGAGCTTATTTATTCATTTAAAATTTTCCGTGAGGTATTTGCTTTGTTTGGTGATTATCCAAACACCAATGTGTATTTTTTGCAGAACTTCATCAACAACAATTATTACAATCTTAACTATCCAAGATTGTCGGCGGCATCAATTGTCTTATCGCTGTTTATAATTATTGTGCTGTTTATTTTCTTCTGCTTTGAAAGGAAACACAGCTATTCTTGAGAGGTTTGTTATGAAAGATACGGTTATGAAAATACTAAAATATATTTTGTTGATTGCTGTAACTGTGCTGTTTTTGTTTCCTGTCATTTATATGCTTGCTTGTTCATTTATGACAGGTTCACAGGTAAGTGAAATGCTTAATTTTTCTGACGGAAAATATAAAGAACTCAATATGATTCCGAATATGGCAACTTTGGAGCAGTTTTATCAGACTCTTTTCAGAAAACCCGAGTATTTGTTAAAGTTCTGGAATTCGGTTGTTTGTACTTTTCCG
The DNA here is from genome assembly GCF_002834235.1 of Ruminococcus bromii. Classification (GTDB taxonomy): domain Bacteria; phylum Bacillota; class Clostridia; order Oscillospirales; family Acutalibacteraceae; genus Ruminococcoides; species Ruminococcoides intestinale. Next base: position 13,433 of record NZ_NNBY01000022.1, read on the forward strand.
ACAGTAATCGGTCAGGTTGCAGTATCATCATTGGCGGCTTTTGCTTTTGCAAAATTGAAATTCCCGTGCAGGGACAAGCTGTTTTTCATATATATAATTTTACTCATTTTGCCGTTGCAGGTAACACTTGTGCCTGATTATATGATTCTTGAAAATATGAATTTGCTGAATAATTTTCTTGCGGTAATTTTACCCGGAACTTTTTCTGCATTCGGAATTTGTCTTTTGAGGCAAAGTATAAAATACATTCCCGATTCCGCAATTGAGGCGGCAAGAGTTGACGGTGCGTCATATTTGAAGATATTTACTAATATTATTCTTCCGCAGATTAAGGGCGGACTCATAACACTTGCGTTGCTCTGCTTTATTGATAATTGGAATGTAGTTGAACAACCGCTGATTTATTTTGATAATGAGGGTATGTATCCGCTTTCCGTAACGCTTACTGATGTCGGAAGTTCGGATTACGGCATAATATTTGCCTGCGGAGTTATATTTATGATTCCTGCATTGCTTATTTATCTTTACGGACACAGGGATATTGATTCGCCGTTTGTCGGAACTGATAAGGGATAGGAGAGAGGTTTTTATGAAAAAAGATAAGCTAAAGAGCGTAGTGTTGAAATTTTCAATTGTATTTTTTATTGTGATTGCATTACTTACATATTTTTCAAAAACAATCAATAATATGCTTCTTCCAAAGGTCAAAGTGGTTTCGGTTCAAACAGGTGTAATTGACGATACCGCAGGTTCAAATGATATGAAAACACATTATCTTTTGCCTGTTTCATCGGTGGATGGGGCAGGCAATACGGGAATAGTATTTGTTATAAATAAAACCGAAAACGGTGATGTAACAGTTGAAGAGGTTTCGGTGGATATATGTAACAGTGACGAGCTGTATTGCGAGGTGACATCGGACTCACTTTTTGGCGACAGTCAAGTTGTATATAAAACAACCAAGAGTATAGAAAACGGTTCAAGTGTTTATATTGAGGAGGAAACAGTGTGAGCAAAAGAAAAATTGTTTCGTTTCTGTTACTGCTGTTGCTGACTGTGAGCGTTTTTATTGCGAATATTATAATTATTGAAAATGCAAAAGGGCAATTACCTGATGTTACTCAATTAACTTATGATAAAAATTCCGAAACTGCTCCAAAAACGGTTTCTGAACTTGAAAAGCTGTTTGAACGGATTACTGACAAAGGCATAGCTTTTTGTTCCGAGGGTAAAGATACAAAAATTAAGGAAGAAACCGTAACTACGGTACTTGTGAATGAAAACTGGTTTTCGGATTATAAGGCCGAAATTAACGGCGAAAATATTTCGTCCAATAACATAGATAACAGAGATAAGGTTGCAATAATCGGAAGTTCTCTTGCTCTCAAACTGTTTTTTACAACAGATGCAGTCGGTAAAAAGATTTGCATTGACGGAAATCAATATACAATTTGCGGTGTGATATGTGAAAACGAAAGTTTAATAAATAAGTTTTCTGCTGATGACAAACAGAGAGTGTATGTTCCATATACAACATCCGAAAATTATGGTGACAGAACGGTTGATATGATTGTTTACGATAACTCGGTATATACGGGAGCAATTGTTGAGCAAATGGATTTGCCACAGTATTATTCGGTTAATCTGAATGATAAAAACCAAACGCTCTCGTCATTTGAACATATTTTATACCTTGCAATATTTATCGGATTTAGCATTATTGCATTGAAGTTGTGGTATAGGTTCAGTAGAAAATTTTTTGAGGAGATAAAAGAAAATCTCAAATTAAACTACTTTCTGAAATCGCTAAAAAATATTCCGCTAAAATATGTTGCACTTGTGCTTGTTTTTGCAGGAATACCTGCCGTGCTTTTGATTGTGTTTAATATTTGTGATTTCAGCATTTTTATCCCCTCAAAATATATACCGAATGATAACATTTTCGACATTTCAAATTACCTGAATGTGCTTGTCGATAATGCACAAACACTAAACTCACAAAGCCTAACAGGAAATCAAATGCTTGTAAATCTGTTCTCAAGAACATTTACAGCGTCACTGTGGCTGACAATAATATTTTTGATTAGTATTATAACCGTGCTTTTAAATTTGACAGAATTAAAACTTCATAAACATAAAAACACCGACAAGCAGTAACTAAACTTGACACATACAATTTATCTGACAGAAAACGCATAAAATAGCAATAAAATAGTTTGACTAATATATAATATTGTGTTAAAATTATGCAAAAAGGAGGGTGACGACCGCTTGTAAAACGCTTTAAAAAGCGTAACAAGACAACGGGAACAAACGCAGACCGCCACATCGGTCAAGTCAGTTTTATGCTCAAGAATTTAATGGACATACAGATTATTTTAATAAAGAAAACATTGGCAATGTCGTTAATATTATTAGGAGAATAATAAAATGAAGCTGAATTTTAAAATTTACGCTTTTTGCCTTTTTGTTGTTATTTCTATTGTAAGTGCTTTATGTTCTTGCAGTAATCGTTCTGAGCAAAAAGGTTGTTATCCGGTTGAAGAACAGAGTTACTTTGACGGCTATGAAATAACAAATGACAAGGTAAAATTTCGGTACTCAATTCATTTTGTAAATGAACTTGATTCGTCATGCGATGTAGCTATTTATGCAATTTTCGATAAATCTGAATTATCTGATTGGGTAAAAAATAATGATGTGGATAGCGAAGAAAATCAGTTTGAAGGATTAAAAAAAGATTGTTCTGATAGATTAACTGTGAGTTTAAAAGCTCATGAATCAAAAGATATAATATTTACTTTTGAAGGCAAATACCTTGGCGGAAAAGTCAATGAGAATCTTTCATTTCCAACCGATATAATTTTATTATCTTAACTTATAGTAAAGGGGGAAGAAGGCTCTTTTGAGTCCATTTCCATTTACTATTCAAGCGGCGAAACTTCATATTACTATTACACATTTGACGGTTCACTTGAAAGCGAATATCGCACATCATCAGATGGCAGCCTCCTATGATAAGAAAGAAATTATCATAGGAGGTGATTTTTTTATTGTACATTTTTGGCGATTAGCCAAATGAATTTATCTAACGGAAAACGCATAAAATAGCAATAAAATAGTTTGACTAATATATAATATTGT
>NZ_NNBY01000023.1 GCF_002834235.1 Ruminococcus bromii
AAGGGCGTGTCGGGATTTAAGGTTTCGGCAAGCGACCGAGATGCTATTCAGGATTTGAAAGCCGCCGCAGAAAAGAAAGAATTTGATGTACTCCTTGTCTTTATGTTTGATAGAATAGGCAGAATTGATGACGAAACCCCGTTTGTCGTCGAATGGTTCATCAAACACGGCATAGAGGTGTGGAGCGTTAATGAGGGCGAACAGCGTATGGATAATCATGTGGACAAGCTTATGAATTACATACGATTTTGGCAAGCCAACGGTGAAAGCCAAAAAACGTCAGCTCGTGTTAAAACTCGCCTTAACCAGATGACATTGGACGGCAAATTTACCGGAGGTGTTGCACCATTCGGTTACAAACTTATAAAAAGCGGTGAAATCAATAAAAAGGGAAAAGAGCTTATGGACATAGTCATTGACGATGATGAGGCTCCGATAGTTAAGAAGATATTTGAGATGACAGTCAAGGAAGGCTACGGTTCATATCGAATGGCTGACTATCTGAACAGTCACGGAATCAAAACCCATAATAACAGCAAATTTCAATGTAATACGGTTAATCGGATTCTTAAGAACAGATTATATTGTGGCTATCTAGTATCAGGCGGTGTTGAATCACCGTATATAGAAAGACTGCATATCATAGATGAAAATATCTTTGACCAAGCTCAGTTTATACTGAAACAACGCTCATCAAAGAATGAGGAAAAGCAACAGATAGCAAGGACTACCAAAGGCAGTACATTGCTGTCAGGGAATATATACTGTGCTCATTGCGGTCAGAAGATGGTATCAACAAGTTACATTGATAAATATGATAGAGCAGACGGCAGTCAGTACAGAGTTCGCTGACAAAGGTATATCTGTACCAATAAAGCAATGAAAAGAGGTGCTTGTGACGGTCAGTCTGCTTATGTAGCACATAGAATTGACGGTGCTGTGCTTGCAACATTAAGAGATTATCTCGCCAAAATCAAATCAACACCAAAAGATATAGCACTGGAAAAACGCTACAAATCCGAAATATCGGAGTATAGGAGAAAACAGACAAAGCTTGAAAAAGAAATTGAAAAACTAAAAAGACAGGTGGTTGAATTGTCCGCCGAAATAGGACGCTCTTTACTCGGCGAAAGCCGCTTTACTCCAGACATACTGTCAGCTTCTATTGACAATACAAACGATTTGCTCCATAAAAAAGAAATTGAATTAAGTGATATAAAGTACAAGCTTGCCAATCAGCAAAATGCGATGGGTAAGCTTGATTTTTATTATTCACAATTCAGAACTTGGGCAGACGAATTTGACAATTCAACAATGGAGCAGAAGAAAATGATAGCCTGTCAGCTCATAAGAGAAGTGAAAGTATCACGAGGTTATGAATTAGAGAT
>NZ_NNBY01000024.1 GCF_002834235.1 Ruminococcus bromii
TGTAAGGCTTGTGCAACCTACAAATGCACTATCTCCAATGCTCGTTACACCGTCGGGAATACTTATGCTCGTTAGGCTTGTGCAACCTTCAAATGCACTACCTCCAATGCTCGTAACCTTTTTACCGCCAATCACAGCAGGAATAGTTACATCACTGTCATTACCTAAATAATAGGTAATATTAACTGTACCTCCATCAAGTAACGAATACACATAATCTCCGCTTTTAAAAGTTTCATCTGCCGATACAACCGAGGTATCACTTTCGATTGTAGCCGCACTTACAGGTAATGCAGAAAATGCACTTGTCATCATAAGTGCAGACAGTATTACGGCTGTTAATCTTTTAACTTTTTTCATTTTTTATCGCTCCTTGCTATATTTTATTTAATACTGTTATTGATACTCACTGAATGTCAATTACAATTGTATTATAGCATAAAATATTCTTGCTTACAAGCTTAGATGAGATTTCTACATTATAAAAATCTTTTATCTGTTCTGCAATATCACGCCGGCTCATTCCACAAGCGTAGAGCGAGAGAATTTTCTCTTCCATACCGTCTGCATTGCGGTTGTATTTACCGATTATTTTGGGTTCGTATTCACCGTTTCTATCCCTCGGAACTTTGATTTCAAGCTCGCCCATCTGCGTTTTTACCGTCTTTTTTGAGTAGCCGTTTCTGTAATTTTTCGACTTATTGCCACATTCATCATTCGACGTTCTTTCACTTTTCTGACGGTGCTTTTGCCATTAAAAAAGCTTCCTTTTAAGCTTTAATTTTTCTATTTCCATTATTGCTCGAAAGGAAGTCTATTGTTCACTTTTACACAAAATTCTCGGCGGTCTCAAGTAATTAAAAAAGAGGATTTCAGTGAAAACTGAAATCCTCTGATTTTTGTTTTAAATTAAAGAACCTTTGATAAAAATTCCTTTAAACGGTCGTCCTGCGGATTATTGAAGAACTCCTGCGGATTGTTCTTTTCTTTGATAACACCGTCGTCAATAAATACAACATCGCTTGCAACTTCCTTTGCAAAGCCGATTTCGTGAGTAACAACAACCATTGTCATACCTGCCTTGGCAAGCTCTTTCATAACATCAAGAACTTCGCCGACCATTTCGGGGTCGAGTGCAGATGTCGGCTCGTCAAAGAGGAGAACATCGGGATTCATCGCAAGTGCTCTTACAATTGCAATACGCTGTTTCTGACCACCTGAAAGCTGATTCGGATATGCGTTTGCCTTTTCGGCAAGTCCTACACGCTCCAAAAGATCCATAGCGTCTTTTTTAGCCTCATCTTTGCTCTTGCCAAGAAGCTTGACAGGAGCCATTGTGAGGTTGTCAATAACAGTCTTGTGGGGGAAAAGGTTAAACTGCTGGAACACCATTCCCATTTTTTGACGGTGAACATTTATATTAACCTTTGGATCCGTAATATCTGTACCCTCAAAGAAAATGTGTCCGCCTGTCGGTTCTTCAAGTCTGTTAAGGCAGCGGAGAAAAGTTGATTTACCCGAGCCTGACGGACCGAGAACAACAACTACATCGCCTTTAAAAATGTCAATATCAATACCTTTAAGAACCTGAATATCCTTACCAAATGATTTTTCAAGTCCTCTTACGGAGATCAATGCGTTATCTTTCACTCTTTTTCAATCTCCTTTCAAATCTTCTGAGGATGTACGAAAGCACAAGTACAATTACAAGGTAAATCAATGCAACCGTAATAAGCGGGAAGAATGCCTCGTAAGTTCTTGAACGAATCATATTACCAATATATGTGATATCTGCAAGTGCAACATAACCTGCAACCGAAGTTTCTTTGAGAAGTGTAATAATTTCATTGCCGAGTGCAGGAAGAACATTTTTAATTGCCTGCGGAAGAACGACCATTGTCATTGTCTGTCTGTTGTTAAAACCGAGTGAACGGCTTGCCTCAGTCTGACCGATGTCAACAGCCATAATGCCCGAACGAACAATTTCTGCAACATAAGCGGCAGAGTTCATACCAAATGCAATGATTGCGGCAAAGATACCGTTTCTTACAGATGCAAGAATAATGTAATACATAATCATCAACTGAACTACAACAGGTGTGCCTCTGATAACAGTAATGTAGATATTGCAAATCGCATTAAAGAATTTCAGAACACAATCACCGAAGCTCCTGCATTTTCTCTTGTCAAGCTGAATATCGTGAGTAGCTCTTACAAGAGCAATGACAAAACCGATAATAACACCGATAATACCTGCAAACAATGTGATTTCAAGGGTTACAAGCAAACCGCTTAAAAGCTGCTGCCATCTGTTATCTGTGATGAATGTGTTTTTAAAGCTTTCACCGAGATTGCCGAACAAACTGCCCGATGCACTGTCGTTTACGATAATAACCTGAGTTGTGTTTGCATATGAAGTTGAAAAGTCGATATTTTTTCTTCTTTCCGGTGTATCGGTCATACCCGCCATACCGAAATCGTCTTTGCCGGTCTGAACAGCAGTGATAACAGAATCAAATTCCATATCATCAATAACAAGTTTTTTACCGAGCTTGTCACAGATTGCTGTAGCCATCATCGGATCAAGACCGACAATTTTACCGCCTTCAACATATTCATACGGTGGAAAAGCAGCGTTCGTAGCCATATGAAGTTCACCGTCATACTTGATATCCTTAGGTGATTCGTAGGGTACAGTATCGGTATTACCCTCTATGTAATAGCTTTTGATTTTGTCCAGAACGCCCTCGTCTTTAAGCTCTGCAAGAGCTTTGTCGATTTTTTCGGTGAGTTCATGATTTTCCTTTGAAATGCAGATTGCATACTGCTCTTCCGCAAAAGGTTCATCAAGAATTTTTAGTCCTGCATTTGCTTTTACAAATTCCTTTGCCGGTTCACTGTCAATTACAACACAGTCGATTTTATTCTGTGTAAGAGCTACGATAGCGTCGGCACCCTTGCTGTAACGCATAACCTTGGTGCCGTCAGCCTCATAGTCAGATACAAAAGTATCGCCTGTTGTACCTGTCTGAACACCTACGGACGCTCCTTTGATATCATCGGCAGTCTTAATTTCCTTAACCGATGAATCACCGCATCCGGTGAACAGAAAAACAGTGGAGAACAGCATTGAAATCAGTACCAATAAAGTAACTGTCTTTTTCATTGTTTTCCTCTTTTTCTTTCTCTTAAAATATTTATTTGCAAATCTTTATCAGATTCTTGCAACGCCTGATTCAATTGCAGCCTTCTTAACAGCCTCAGCAACAGTTTTACCGATTCTCTTGTCAAATGCCTCGGGAAGAATATAATCTGCATTAAGCTCTTCATCGCTCACGAGTGAAGCAATTGCAAAAGATGCGGCAACTTTCATTTCTTCGTTAATATCGCTTGCACGGCAGTCGAGAGCACCTCTGAAAATACCCGGAAAAGCAAGTACATTATTAATCTGGTTAGGAAAGTCACTTCTGCCTGTACCGACAACAGCCGCACCTGCCTTTTTAGCAATGTCAGGCATAATCTCGGGAGTCGGATTAGCCATAGCAAAAAGAATAGGATCCTTAGCCATTGACTCAACCATTTCTTCGCTTACGCAACCTGCGGCAGAAATTCCGAGGAATACATCAGCACCTTTCATTGCATCTGCAAGCGAGCCCTCAAGGTGAGAAAGGTTAGTAATTTCAGCCATTTCCTGTTTAACAGCGTTAAGTCTCGGATCACCCTTGCAGATAATACCCTTACTGTCGCAAAGCGTAATGTCCTTTACACCCATATTAAGAAGGTGTTTTGCAATTGCAATACCTGCCGCACCTGCACCGTTCATAACAACCTTGATTTCGTCAAGCTTCTTGTGAACAAGCTTGAGTGAGTTGATAAGACCTGCGGCAACAATAACGGCAGTACCGTGCTGGTCATCGTGGAAAATCGGAATATCACACTTCTCTTTGAGCTTCTTTTCAATTTCAAAGCATCTCGGAGCGGCAATATCCTCAAGATTGATTCCGCCGAATGAACCGCTGATAAGGTAAATTGCGTTTACAATTTCGTCAACATCCTTACTTCTTACGCAAATAGGAAATGCGTCAACGTCGCCGAATTCCTTAAAAAGCGCACATTTGCCCTCCATAACAGGCATACCTGCCTCAGGACCTATGTCACCAAGACCGAGAACAGCTGTACCGTCTGTTACAACGGCAACAAGGTTGTTTCTTCTTGTGAGTTCAAAAGACTTGTCATAGTCCTTCTGAATTTCAAGACACGGTTCTGCAACACCCGGAGTATAGGCAAGAGAGAGGTCTTCAGCCGAGTTAATCGGAACTCTTGAAACAACTTCAATCTTACCGTTCCACTCATAGTGTTTTTTGAGTGATTCTTTTCTGATATCCATATCGGTAACTCCTTATAATTAATTCCCTTTCATTATACCCCTAAAAAGCCGTTATATCAAGTAAAAATCACAAAATTCATTTGACTTTTGTACAAAAAAGGTATAAAATAAATGTGCGAGTGTGTTGAACAGCTGCGAGCAGCTGCCGAAAGGTACTGTGCGAGGAAAGTCCGGGCTTCACAGAGCAATAATAACGGCTAACGGCCGCCGGAGGCGACTCCAGGGATAGTGCAACAGAAAATTACCGCCATTATATGGTAAGGATGGAAAGGTGAGGTAAGAGCTCACCGGAGGGCAGGAGACTGCTCTGCCGTGTAAACCCTATTTGAAGCAACACCGTGGTAGGACATTATACGCTTGCTCGGCGTGTCCTTAGGAGGTGGCATCGAGCAGATTCGGTAACGGTCTGCCAAGATAGATGGCTGTTCACGACAAAACCCGGCTTACAGACACAGTCGCATATTAAGGCACCTTGTATGGGTGCTTTAATATTATTGTCGAATTTTAGCAATTTGTACAAATGTTATGCACATTTGCAATTAATTTAAAAAATGCATTGCATTTATGCTGCTCTTTTTTATTGTACTTTGCTTTATGCTGAAATCTATTGAAATTGATTTAATTTGATTAGTTTCAGCCGACTGATTCGACACATAGTAGAGTTTTGAAATTAATTTGAAAGGTGTGTAAAAATTTGAAAACAAAATCAAAAATACTCAGCGCAATATTGAGCGTGAGCATCCTGTCGGCAAGCCTATCTGCCTTTGTATCTGGTTCACTCGGTGTTCAGGCGGCAGAAAGCTCGCCAACCGTATCGGCTAATAAGTACAGACTCAAAGATAATATTCAGGACGGTGTAATTTTACATTGTTTTGACTGGACTTATAACGATATTAAGGCTGAATTGCCTAAAATTGCAAAAGCCGGATTTACAAGTATACAGACTTCTCCGGCACAGCCAAACGGAACAGGTACTTGGTATTGGTTATATCAGCCAATTTCATTCAGTATCGGAACAAATGGTGTCGGTACAAAGGCTGAACTTCAGTCGCTTTGTGATGAGGCAGAAAAGTACGGGATTAAGATTATTGTCGATGTTGTCGCTAACCATTTGAGAGGCGATCACAACAACATAGACAACGATTTAAAGCCATCCGAGTATTGGCATACCTTCGGCGGAGGTATTGACTGGAAAAACCGTTGGCAGGTAACACACGGCTCGATTGGTATGCCGGACATTGCAACCGAAAATCCATATGTTCAGCAAAAAGTCTGCAACTATGTTCAGGAACTCAAGTCAGTAGGTGTTGACGGACTTCGTTGGGACGCTGCAAAACACATTGGCGTTCCGAGCGAGGGCGACGATTTCTGGAAATCGGTAACACAGTACGGTCTTTATAACTACGGCGAAATTCTCGGTGGTCCCGATGACCGTTCGACAGGCAATGAAGACATTATGAAAGAGTATACCGATTATATTTCTGTCACAGACAGTAACTACGGTAAAGAACTCCGTGATTCGTTTAATTCGGGCAAAGCTCCTACTTCAAGCGGAAACTGGAGTGAAAAAGGCATTTCAAACGATAAGCTTCTTTATTGGGGTGAAAGCCATGATACATGGTCAAACAACAAAGACTGGGGCTTTTCAAATGAAATGAGTCAGAATGTTATTGACCGTGCCTATGCGGTTGCGGCAAGCCGTAATAAAGTTACTGCTCTTTATTTTTCCCGTCCTTCTTCAACCAACAAAGAAAGTATCAAAATGGGAGAAAAAGGCTCAACTCATTACACCAGCAGTGAGGTTGCCCAAATCAATAAGTTCCATAATGCAATGGACGGCAAAGCTGATTACTACGCCGTGTCAGACGGTTGTTCTGTAATTACCCGTAAAGACGGCGGTGCTGTTATCGTAAAAGGCAGCGGAAGCGGCGAGGTATCGGTAGAAAACGGCGGCGGTTACGCAAAACCGGGTACATACACAGACGCTGTTTCAGGCAATACATTTACAATTACATCAAGCACCATTTCAGGTACAATAGGTTCATCAGGTATTGCAGTAGTCTATGATGCCGAACCCGAAGGACCTTCGGCGTCGGTAACTCCGGGTTCAACAAACTACAATACAGATGAGCTCACACTTACGCTCAATTGCAAGAATGCAAAAAATGCTCAGTATTCAATTGATGACGGTGCATTTGTAAACTACACAAACGGTCAGCAAATTACAATCGGTACAAACCTTCCTTACGATACTGTAACCACAGTAACAGTAAAAGCAAGCGACGGCAAGACAACATCCGATCCAGAAACATATACATACACAAAGGTAGACCCGAATGCCGTAAAGGTTGTTGCTTATGATAACTCATCAACCAAGTGGTCTAAGGTTAATGCATATTTCTGGAGTGATGATAATAAAGAAATGACATCGTGGCCGGGCAAGAAAATGACCGACAAGGGTAATAATATTTTTGATATTGAAGTGCCTGACGGTGCAAAATATGTAATCTTCAACAACGGTGACAGTCAGACAGATGACCTCAGGATTGCAGACGGTAATAAAATTTACAGCAACGGTTCTTGGCAGAACTATTCGACTGTAAAACCCACTCAGCCGACAACAGCTCCTTCAACGACAGTCCGTCCTACTACAATCGCAACTCAGCCTACCACATCACAGCCTGCTACAACACAGCCTGCTACAACACAGCCGTCTACAACTCAGCCGGTAACAGAGCCTTCAAACAGAATTCTTATCGGTGATGTTGATTTAAACGGAACATTTACAGTCTGTGATTCAACAGAGGTTCAAAGATACATTGTTAACATATCGACTTTAAGCGATGAGGCTCTCATTGCGGCAGATGTAAACAAGGATTCTGTTATTTCTGTAAAAGACGCAACTATGATTCAGGCTTATATCGTTAAGCTTATTGTTGAAGACTCATACTGCGGTACTTACACAGAAAATGTTGCACCCACCCAGCCTACAACAAATGTCACAGAGCCAACAACCGAACCGACTTCAATTCAGACGAAGAATTATGTTTATTTCAATAATACGGAAAACTGGTCAACAGTAAATGTCTATGTATGGAGTTCAAAAGATTCGACTTATATGAGCTGGCCCGGCACGGCTATGGAAAGTATAGGTAATAACACATACAGATTTGAACTTCCGAATGGTGCAGAATATGCTATATTCAATAACGGTTCAACACAGACAGGTGACTTAAAAATCCCCGATGTAAATATGATTTACTCAAACGGACAGTGGAGTAAATACTCCGAGTAAAATTTAATAAGTTTATCTAAGAGCCGCCCCGCACAATCAAGCGCATTTTGCTGTTTTGATTTTTACTGTCGGGGCGGCGCTGTTATTTGTTTAAATCACAATACAAAATAAACGGTTCATCACGATTTTTTGTGGGATGGTGAACGGACAGAAGAAATAGATAGCGGATCAAGGTAAGAAGAAGTCATCATCACGGTAACCGTAGCCGATCTTGTTGTTGAAACCTTCGAACTTGCCGGTGCTGATTTGATATCATCTAAATAGAGCATAGCTTTCTTTCCTCCATTGTTTGTCTTGCTAACTACAATTCTGGAGCTTCCTGTGCTCTTTTTCAATACTTACTTTTGACTATCCCACATTTTTTCGTAATGAGGGTAAAAAAGCAATGTTTCCATTTGTTCGGAAACATTGCTTTTGTTAATTTTTTACTTATTACTTTAATTTTGTATCTATATATTCTATGTACGGTTTGCGATTATAAATGCTGTCTTGGTGGTTTTTATACCATTCAAATTCTTCTTTCAATCCATCATACAAAGATACTGTATTTGGCATTAATTCATTTTGTTTTCTTACATCAAGCACATATTCGTAATCGTAGAAGCAAAAATAATCTCTTTGCGGAATATCTTTCGACACGCTTACAAATTCAACTTCTCTGCCTGCCACTTTGTAGCAAAGCTCAACCCATTCTTTTATTGTAACGGTTTCTTTGTTTCCAACATTAAAAATATGATTACTTGGGTGCTTTTCTATTATTATCTCAATAAATTTACAAAGGTCTGACACATTGAAAAATTGCAATTTCATATCTCCGTTTTCAGGAATGTAAAATTTTCTGTCTAGAATAGCACAATCAAAGGGAAATGCTTCTCTGTACAAATTTTCATACATACCGTAAAAATACGGCGGACGAAGAATATACGCATTTTGGACAGTATCAAGTAAGTATTTTTCTGCATTGAGTTTGTTAATTCCGTAATCGCCCCAGACAGAATTTTTACCGCAAGTTTGATTTTCGGCAAACGGCTGGGGATTAGTTTCGGGATAAACCGCACTTGAACTGATGAAAATGTAATCATCAAACGAAATACCTGACTTTAAAAGAGCCTTTATATGCTCATCAGTGTACGCTGTGATATCAAGAATTAAATCAAAGTGTTCGTTAGCAAACTTGTTGCCAAGATTCAATCTGTCGCAATTAATCAGATGCACACCTTGTGATTGAGGTCTGCTGTTTCTGTTTAGAACAAAAACTTCCTCGCCTTTACTCACAAAATGCTCGGCTGCATATCTGCTTACAAATGTTGTTCCGCCTGTGATTAGAATTTTCATACCAAAAACTCCTTGAATAATATTTGCATCACCGTATGGTGATAAACAGCATTAATTATCTATTCAATTTTTATTCGATTTTTCTATAATTTTTTCGGCACATTTAATGCCGTCAACTGCGGCGGAGATAATTCCGCCTGCATAGCCTGCACCTTCACCGCACGGATACAGTCCTTCAATAAGTACACTTTCAAGTGTATCTGTTTTTCTCATTATTCTGACGGGGGAAGAGCTTCTGCTCTCAACGCCAGTCAAAACAGCGTCACCGTCATCAAATCCGTGTAACATTCTGCCCATTTTCACAATGCCCTGAGCCATAGAAGTGCAGACATATTCAGGCAAAATCTCGTTCAGATTTGAAAATTCATAATTCGGACCGATACTTGGCTTTACATCACCAAGGTGAGTTGATTTTCTGTTATTAATAAAATCGTCAACTCTTTGTATGGGTGCATTATAATTTTCACCGCCGGCAACGAATGCTTTTGATTCAAGCTTTCTCTGCAAATACATTCCGGCAAGCGGATGGTCGGATTCATAATCATCCGGGTTTATTCCTACAAGCAACGCTGAATTTGAATTTTCGGCATTTCGTGCAAATTCACTCATACCATTGGTGCAAAGTCTGTTTTCTTCGCTTGATGCATTGACGACCTTGCCGCCGGGACACATACAAAATGTATACACACCCCGTCCGTTATCAAGATGTGTACTCAGCTTATAATTTGCCGAGCCGAGTTTTTTATTGCCCGCAAACCTGCCGTATTGTGCCTTATCAACTTTTTGACGAAGATGTTCAATTCTTGCTCCTACCGAAAAAGGCTTTGCCTCAATCGGCAACTTTAAATCATAAAGCATCTCAAAAGTATCCCTTGCACTGTGACCGATTGCAAGAATAACATTGTCTGTTTCTATAATTTCATTGCCGTTTTTGGTTTCAACGGTTATAGATTTCAGCTTGTTATCACTAAAAGCCATTGAAACAAGCTTTGTTTCAAACATAACCCTTCCGCCGAGTTCAATAATCTCGTTGCGGATATTTTTTATTGTTCCTTTTAGCATATCCGTTCCGATATGCGGCTTTGCGTTATAGAGAATTTCATCGGGTGCACCGTGGCTTACAAATTCTTCAAGCACCTTGCGTTGTCTTATATCTTTTGTACCTGAATTTAGTTTGCCGTCAGAAAATGTTCCCGCACCGCCTTCGCCAAACTGAACATTTGAAGTTATGTCAAGCTTACCGCTTGTCCAGAACCTGTTCACATCGGCAGTTCGTCTGTCAACATCACGACCTCTTTCAATAAGAATAGGATTTGCACCGCTTCTTGCAAGTATAAGTGCCGCAAATAATCCTGCCGGACCTGCTCCGACAACAATGGGGGAGGGCGCATTGCCGAATTTCATTTGATTATATTCATACTTTCTCGCAATTTGAGCGTTACCGCACTTTTTGCAGACTTTATCCTCGTTGATATTAAGTTCAGCGTCAACGGTTGTAAGAAAGTAGATATTATCCTTTTTTCTTGCGTCAACCGATCTGCGAAAAATCTTACAGCTTTTTATGGATTTTTCTTCAATCCTCAGCTGTTGGGCAACTGCCTTGCGAACCGATTTATCATCGTAGTCAAGGCTTAAATGTATATTGTTCACTCTGATCATAAATTTTCTCCTGCAATAATTCCTCCGGCAAATGCAAAATGAAGATTAAACCCTCCGCATTCACCGCAAAGGTCAATTGCCTCACCGCATATAAAAAGATTTTTCACAATTTTACTCATCATAGTGTTTTCGTCAATCTCTTTGCCTAAAACACCGCCCAAAGCACATTGTGCGTGTGAGAAATCTTCTTTTCCGCTTACTGTAAATGACATCGATTTTATTGTTTTGCAAATTCCTGATACTTCGTCCTTTGAAAGCTTGGAACAAATCTTTGACAAATCAACTCGGCTGATTTTCAGAATTGCCTGTCCGATTCTCTTCTGAAAAATACCTGTCAAAAGCTGTTCACACGGCAAATCAGAAAACAATGATATATGTTGTCTGATTATTTTAATCAGCTCATTTTCCGAATAATCGGGCAATAAATCAAGCACTATTTTGTCGTTTTGTTTAGCAAACAATGAAAGATTGAACACGCAAATTCCCGACAGCGAATTCTCGGTAAATTGAATTTCGCCTGTTTCTTCCTTGATTAATCGACCGTGTTCACCGTATAACTGTGCCTTGCCCGTAACTCTCAGACCTTTTAATATTTTCAGAACATCGCTTTTAACCTTAACAGGGCATAAAGCAGGGGAGAACGAAACAACCTTATGACCGAAATTTTTAAGATAATCAATTGCACTTGCGTTTCCGCCAAGCTTAGGTGCGGCTTTTGAACCGTTTGCAATCACAAGCTTGTTACATATGAAATCGTACTTTTTCTCGCTGTCATCAGACGAAATTTTAAAACCGTTTGAAACTTTTTTTATAGAATTGACATTTTGTTCCGTGAAAACATCTATTCCAAGTGTTTCAACCTGTAAGCGCAGAACATCCAGAACAGATGCGGCGTGTTTGCTTATCGGGTAATATCTGCCCTCGTTATCGTAAAAACTTAAAAGACCTAAGTTTTTAAAAATATTCGCCATTTCATCACCGCTGAATCTTTCAAAAATTTTTTTACTCTGCTTTTTGAAAGAACCGACATATTTATCGGGAGATATACAGTGATTTGTCAGATTACATCTGCCGTTGCCTGTTGACATCAGCTTTTTGCCTAATCTGTCATTTTTTTCGATTATTGCAATTTTCTTTGAACGGTCATGTTTCTTTGCTGTGATTGCACACATAAGTCCCGATGCACCGCCGCCGATTATAATTGCATCATATATATTTTTCTTTTCCATTTTATTTCACCAAAAAATAAGGGCAGCTGATGTGCTGCCCAAAATTATTTACGGAGCAAAAATAAAGTTGATTCCGTTTGCTACAAGTACCGAACCGATACCCATTATAATGCCTGCGATAACAACACCGCACATAACGGCTATAACGCTTTTCTTAAATCCGAGGTCAAGAATACTTGCCGCAAGTGTTCCTGTCCATGCGCCTGTGCCGGGAAGAGGGATACCTACGAAAAGCATAAGTGCAACAAACATTCCGTTGCCTGCTTTTGCCTCAAGTTTTCTGCCGCCTTTTTCGCCTTTTTCAAGACAGAAAGAAAAGAATCTGCCGATAAACTTCTTATCAGAACCCCAAACAAGAACCTTTCTTGCAAAGAGGTAGATAATCGGAACAGGGAGCATATTGCCTAAAATGCAGACTACATATGTCCAAAAAAGATTTAAGTCATTTGCAACCGCAACAGGCACAGCACCTCTGATTTCTACTATCGGAATCATTGAAATAAAAAATACTATTAAATACCACATATTTGCTCCTTAGAAATTATATTTTGCCAATACCTGATAAGTATAACAGATTTAAAAGTTTTTTTCAATATTTGAGCAAGATAAAATCTTCCATAAAAAAGCCTTAAAATTTGATTTATTTATACATTATGATAAATAATTATTCAAAAGTTGACATTGACTGAATAATCTGTAAAATATATTTTGGAGTGATTTGATGAAAACGAATTCCTGTTCAATACGATTTAGAATTATTATTTTTATTCTAACCGCATCTGTAATTGCATTTGCGTTTATTCATTCTTCAATGCCGTCAGTTGAGTCGGCACAAGAGAGTGAAAGCGTCCTTGATTTTGTCACAGAAATTTTAAAATTATTCGGAATTGAGCCGAATCTTTCGGACCACATAATCAGAAAGATTGCTCATTTTACGGAATATACCGTTCTGGGAGCATTGCTCTGTTCATGTGCGTATTCATTTGACAGAATCAAACCGATAAAATTCATACCATACACTGTTTCTATCGGACTGTTTACCTGTTTTATTGATGAAACAATCCAACTTGGGGTTGAGGGAAGATCGGGACAGGTGAGCGATATGTGGATTGACTTTTTCGGTGTGTTGCTCGGTACGGCTGTAATGCTTGTTGCATTTTGGATTTACAGGAAGATACGAAAGATCAACTAACTATATGTATGCGAATAAGAAGGGAATCAGTATGGGAAATATGGAAAATTCAGTAAAGCCCCATGAAAATAAAATGGGAACTATGCCAATGACAAGGCTCATTCTGACAATGAGTCTGCCTGCAATTTTTTCAATGACAATTCAGGCAATGTATAATGTTGTTGACAGTATTTTTATCGGCAACTATGATGCAGACGGACTGACCGCAACTTCGCTTGCATATCCTCTGCAAATGCTTTTGATTGCGTTTGCAGTCGGTACGGCAGTCGGTGTAAACTCGTTTGTTTCAAGAAAATTAGGTGAGAAAAATTTTGTTCAGGCAAACGACGGAGCAACTCACGGTCTTGTAACCTGTATTTTTAATTATGTAATATTTTTATTGCTCGGACTTTTTGCGGTTCGCCCGTTTATGGCAATGTACACGCAGAATGAGGCTATTCTCAATTACGGAATCCAGTATCTGACGGTTGTACTTTGCTTCTCGTTCTTTTCAATTGTACAGATTATGGTTGAAAAAACGCTTCAGGCAACAGGCAATATGATATTCCCGATGTTATCCCAGCTTTTCGGTGCAATTGTAAATATTATTTTTGACCCGCTCCTGATTTTCGGTATAGGAATTTTCCCTGAAATGGGCGTTCTCGGTGCGGCAATTGCTACTGTATTCGGTCAATTCTGCGGTATGGTTTTCTGCCTTTGCATTCTTTTCTTTAAGAATAACGAAGTTAAAGTTTCGTTCAAACATTTCAAATTGAATGGTTCCACATTGAAATCTATCTATGTTGTAGGCTTTCCGTCTGTAATTATGCAGTCAATAGGTTCCGTTATGATTATCGGACTCAATGCAATTCTTGCTGTTTCGGAGGCTGCCGTTACTGTTCTCGGTATATATTATAAATTACAGAGCTTTGTATTCATGCCTTGTTTCGGACTCAATCAGGGCGTAATGCCGATTATCGGTTATAACTACGGTGCAAGAAAGAAAAAGAGAATGTATTCCGCTTTAAAGCGCGGCATCATCATTGGCGTAATTATTATGGCGGTCGGCACAATTCTTATGTGGACAATCCCCGAACAGCTTATTGCTATGTTTGGCGGCACACAGGATATTATGGATATCGGTGTCCCTGCATTCAGAATCATCAGTCTTTGCTTTATTCCTGCCGCTGCCGGCATTATCTTTACAACACTTTTTCAGGCAGTCGGAAAGGGATTGCGCAGTCTTATTATGTCATTCTGCCGTCAGCTTGTACTCATTCTCCCGATTGCGTGGGTGCTTTCTATGGTGTTTGATTATACAGCCGTATGGTATGCTTTCCCGATTGCGGAATTTTTCTCATTAATGCTTGCAATTGCATTTTTTGTCAACCTTACAAAAGGCGATTTCAAAAGCCTTGATCAAAAGATTGAATGACACAGTTAAATTTGTTCACCTCATTGCATATATTGCATTGAGGTGATTTTTTTGACAGAAAATAATGATAACAGAAATACCATTACATATGACGATGACTGGAAATCTGTTTCATATTCGGAATACCCTAAGGTATCGGAGGAGCTTGATTCAGATGAGGAGGATGTGAACTCTTTATCGGCTGAAAATAGTGATGAAAAGAAAAATTCTCCGAAACAGCTTGTGATAACGATTCAACTTGTGTGTTGTATTCTTATAGCTCTTGCGGCTTTTTTGCTTAATTTATTCGGCGGTGAGGTCTATGCCGCAACACGGGAATGGTACTATTCAAACCTTGAAAAATCCGTTGTTTTTGATACGGGCGATAATAAAATAGATTTATCAAATCTGTTTACTGCAACAAGCGATGAAGTTTCGTCTGCTGAGCATTGATTTTACGGTTTCGTATTCACTCGTTTGTCTTGGAGCAATATGTTTGATACTGAATATATTTCTAGGATTTCTATGTTGCGTTATGGCTGTGATTATTCATGAGTGCGGTCATCTTTTTGCAATGCTCATTTGCAAATCTCCGCCTGATAAAATCAAAATTTCGCTGTTTGAAATCAAGATTACCAACTCTTCAAGGCAGTTAAACACAACCCGTCAGAACATTTTTATAATTTTTTTCGGACCTTTAGTCAATTTCATTTGTTTTATTCTGTTTTATCTGTTATACTTATGTAATAGTGAATTTTTATTGCCGATTGCCATGGCGAACCTTTGCACGGGACTTTTTAATATGCTGCCGGTTATGTCGCTTGACGGCGGACAGCTTATGTATGTTATTCTGTGCAGAAAATTCTCGGAAAAATCAGCCGAAAGGATCATAAATATAACTGCTGTTATAATTCTTTTTCCGCTGACGGTACTCGGTTTTATGGTTTTGCTAAATTCAAAATATAATTTTTCGCTGTTGTTTGTGTGTGCTTATCTCATTGCGTCACTTTTATGTAAAAACAACAGGTACTACTGACGGAGGATTTCTATGGTCAGCAAAGAAGTTGAAAAATTACTTCTGAAAGTTCAAAAGCCGGGAAGATATGTCGGCGGTGAACTCAACGAAGTAATCAAGGATAAAAAGAAAGTAGATTGCAGATTTGCCTTCTGCTTTCCCGATACCTATGAAGTAGGTATGTCCCATCTCGGAATGAAAATTCTTTACAGCCTTATGAACGCTGTGCCGTACATTTGGTGCGAAAGAGTTTTTGCCCCATGGGTTGATATGGAAGAAGAGATGATAAAACACAATATTCCGCTTTATGCGCTTGAAAGCGGAGATCCCGTGTCCGATTTTGACTTTATCGGTTTCACTCTACAGTATGAACTCAGCTTTACAAATATGCTCAATATGCTCAGGCTTTCGGGTGTGCCGATTAAAAGCTGTGACAGAAAAGAACTTAAAAACATAGTAGTTGCAGGCGGACCGTGTGCCTGCAACCCCGAGCCGATTGCAGATTTTGTCGATATTTTCTTCATCGGTGAGGGTGAAGAGGTTGACCTTGAGGTTATTGAGCTTTTCAGGAAGTGCAGAGCCGAGGGTAAATCAAAACAGGAGTTTCTTGAACTCTCATCTAAAATTGAGGGTGTATATGTTCCCGCACTCTATGATGTAACATATAACGAGGACGGCACAATCAAGTCATTCACTCCAAAAGGAGATGCTCCCGCTAAAATCCACAAGCGTATTATGCTTGATATGGACAAGTCGTTCTATCCTGATAATTTTGTAGTTCCGCTCGTTGAGATAGTTCATGACAGAGCGGTTCAGGAAATTTTCCGTGGCTGTATAAGAGGCTGCCGTTTCTGTCAGGCAGGTATGATTTACCGTCCCGTCCGTGAAAAATCTCCCGAAACTATAAATAAACAATGCAGAGCATTATGTGATAACACGGGTTACGATGAAGTTTCGCTATCTTCACTCAGTTCAAGTGACTACAGTCAGATTGTACCTTTGCTTGACAAGCTGAATGAGTGGAGCAAAGACGAAAAAGTCAGCATTTCACTTCCGTCACTGCGTGTTGACGGCTTTACAGATGACATTATGAATAAGATTAAAACCGTACGCAAGAGCGGACTTACCTTTGCTCCGGAGGCAGGCAGTCAGCGTATGCGTGATGTTATCAATAAAAATGTTCGTGAAGATGAACTTTTGCAGACTTGCACAACTGCTTTTGCAGGCGGCTGGACTACGGTAAAACTCTATTTTATGATTGGTCTGCCTACCGAAACAATGGATGATGTCGCCGCAATTGCCGGCCTTGGTCAGTCTGTAGTTGATGCATATTACAAATGTCCCGAAAAGCCAAAGGGCAAGTCGGTGCGTGTAACCGTGTCTGCATCCTCTTTTGTACCGAAACCGTTCACACCGTTTCAATGGGAACCGCAGGATACAATCCCTGTTCTTCATGAAAAGCAACAGCACATCAAGGACAGTATTACAACAAGAAAAATTCAGTTTAACTATCATGATGCCGATACAAGCTATCTTGAAGCAGTATTTGCAAGGGGTGACAGAAAACTTTGTAAGGTTATGGAGCTTGCATGTGAAAAAGGTTTTCATTTTGACGGTTGGAATGATTGTTTCAGCCTTGAAAAGTGGCTTGAACTCTTTGATGAATGCGGTGTTGATCCGTCATTTTATGCAAACAGACACAGAAGTTTTGATGAAATTCTTCCGTGGGATCATATTGACTACGGTGTAACTAAGGATTTCCTCATCAGAGAATGTAAAAAAGCGTACGCAGATACAACAACACCGCATTGCAGACTGAAATGCAATAACTGCGGTGCGGCTAAATACGGAAAGGGTGTGTGTTTTGAAAAGCGTAAGAATATGGTTTAAAAAAGATTTTGAATGTCGCTATATTTCGCACCTTGATCTCAATCGATGTATGCTTCGTGCATTGCACAAGAGCAAAATTCCTATCTGGCATACAGAAGGATTTAACCCACATCCGTTTGCAACATTCCCGTTGCCGCTTTCGCTTGGTTTCAGGGGTGTAAACGAATGTATGGATGTCAAGCTTGAGGATGAAAGCTTTCCGTTTGAAGAAATCATCTCAAGGCTTAACGGTTGTCTGCCGAGAGGACTTCGTGTGTTTGATGTGACGGAACCCGTTATGAAAGCCGGAAAGATTGCTTTTGCATCATTTACAATCAAGATTTCCTGTGACGGTGAAAACTCCCGTACAGTATGCGAACAACTCAAAGAACTGCTGACAAGCGAAAGTATTGAAGTTGAAAAGAAATCTAAAAAAGGCATAAAAACTGTTGACATAAAGCAAGGTATAAAGAGCTTTGAAGTAACCGAGAAGTTCGACTTTGCAGAACTTGATGTTGTTTTGTCGGCAGGCAGCTCCGATAATGTGAATCCGAATCTGCTTGTATCGGCTTTTGAAAACCGTTTTTTGGTTTCCTGTGATATCGACATCACAAGGAATGACCTCTACAACGCAGATATGGAATTGTTTAGATAGGTGAATATATGTTTGAATTTACAATACGAGAAAATGATTTTTTAAACGGATTTTTGGATTTATTGAGTGACTATGTAAATAAGTCGTATAAGTTCACCATGTCGTACCTGACAAGCCCTCTTTTGTCAGATGTGCGTGAGAGCGAAAGACTTGTTTTGCTTGTAGTCAACAAATCTGTTTTTCAGAATATGTACAGTTTCATCAAGCTGAATGACAGCAATATGCAGTTTGCATCATTTTCCTGTCTTGAAACAGCCGTGAACTCAATGCGACTTTACAATGTCCTTGCTATAAATCCGGATTATATGCACGAATATATTACCGGCGGAAACTTTTCGCTTGAAGTCTGTGAAAATGAAATTTCAGAAAAACAAAAAAAATACAAGAAAGGTGAAGAGGAGTTCTCGCTCCGTGAATTTGCAACCGGACTTGGCAAATTCAATTCTTTTGAATTGAAAAATGCAGCTGTTGCGTCACAGCTTGTTGACGGCAATATCTTTCTCGGACTTTCCTGCGGCAATGAACTCGGAGAGGATTTGCAGGATGAAGTCAGAAAGAGTATGATCGGTGCATACCTTTCACTTTCAAAGCACAATAAAATGTTTTTTAACGGCGGTATAGATGATACTCTTGAAGAGCTTGAGGACAAGCTCTATGCAAAGTTTCTTGAATATATCAGAAAGTTCTCATAATCTTTTTAAACTTTCACATTACTTTACACAAGCGTTCAATTTTCTGTCACATAAGACAGTTATTATATGCTTGTAAGTTAAAGATAAACAAAAAAACACTTTAACTTCACATAGATAATGCTTACAAGAACTTTTCATAGATTTCCTCTCTAATATGTCGAAAGACACAAAGGTCGGCTTTTCTGCCGACCTTTTTAATTTATCAGGTGTTTTATTATGAATTACTACTCCCTTAATAAATATCTCAAAAATACATTCGGTGAAAAGGTGTACAAAATTTCGCTGAACGGTAATATGACCTGTCCGAATCGTGACGGAACCCTCGGAACAAGGGGCTGTATTTTTTGCAGCAGGGGAGGCTCCGGAGAATTTGCCTCCGATGCACTTCTTCCTGTTCACGGACAAATCGATCAGGCTAAACTGCGAATAAAAAAGAAATCCGACTGTAAAAAGTTTATTGCATACTTTCAGCCGTTCACAAATACCTATGCGCCTGTTGAATACCTTGAAAAAATATTTACAGATGCAATTTCAGAACCCGACATTGTTGCCCTTTCAATCGCAACCCGTCCCGATTGCCTGGGAAATAATGTGTTAGGTCTTCTTGAAAAACTGAACAAGATAAAACCTGTATGGGTAGAACTCGGATTGCAGACCATTCATGAAAAATCGGCAGATTATATAAGAAGAATGTATCCGCTATCCGTTTATGACTCAGCTACAGAAAATCTTCATAAAATCGGAATCAATGTAATTACACACATTATTTTGGGACTTCCGAACGAATCTAAAGAAATGATGCTTGAATCTGTAAAATATGCAGGCAGTAAAACCGACGGAATCAAACTGCAGTTGTTGCATATTTTAAAAAACACAGACTTGTGTGATGACTATGAAAGCGGAAAATTTGATGTGCTTTCAATGGAGAATTATATTGATATTCTTTGCGATTGCGTTGAAGTGTTGCCTGAAAATGTTGTAATTCACCGTTTAACAGGTGACGGGGATAAAAAACTGCTCGTTGCACCCATGTGGAGTGCCGATAAAAAGCGTGTTTTAAACTCTATCAACCGTGAATTTGCAAAGCGTAATATCACGCAGGGAAGAAAGGCAAAGTAAAAGACTCCCGAATCAATCATCGGAAGTCTTGTTTTCAAGAGTATTGTCGTTGTGATTTTTCTCTTTTTCAGCTTTCTTCTGAGCTGATTTTTTACCGATTGCATATGCAACAGCCAATATAGCCAAGCATCCCGCAGTTATGCCCATGCCGGCAAGGAAAAATTTTATTTGCTTATCTTTAATGGGATTGTAATCAATATATTCGTCATCTGAGGCATTAGCAGTTGTAGGCTCGGTCGGGTGTTTACTTTTACCGCCCTTTCCTGTAGCTTGCGTGCTGTTTTTATTGCTTGACGAGGAACTTCCGCCGCTAACCGTTCCCGAGGCATTTTTATATATTCTGATACACGATGCAGTGCAACTTCCAACATCCATAAAGTTCACATCGGAATCAACACATTGATTCACCGTGTAGTCAATATACGCAGTACCTTCTTTTATTGTTTTGAAATCAAGTGTTAAGACATCGCTTCCGCCAGAAATATTTTGTCCTTCAGAATTAAGAAAAACAACTTTAACCTTGCCGCTTTTCTTGTTGACCTGAATTTTTGAGCCGTTATTCACTGCTTTAACCTTTCTGAATTCGATATAATCGGGGTCATATGTAAATTCAAATGTTGCGGCAGAAAGTCGATTGCCGGAATTTGCGGAAAGTGCAACGCTGAACAGTCTGTTCGGCTTCATATCTGCATTTTGCATTTCAAAACTTACGCTTGCAGTTGCAAATGCACTTGTTAAAGATATTTGCAATAAAGCTACCAAAATTAAAATAATAGAAAATAGTTTTTTCATAGTTCGCCGCATAAAATTAAAATATTTCAAAATCTCACTTGATTTTTCTGATTTCATTTGATATAATAAACAGGTCGTTTGGAGAGATGTCCGAGCTGGCCGAAGGAGCATGATTGGAAATCATGTATACGGTGAACACCGTATCAGGGGTTCGAATCCCCTTCTCTCCGCCATAAACGCTGAACTTTATTTTAGGTTCAGCGTTATTTTTTTGACCTGTTTTTCTTAATAAAAGGTGTTGTTTTTCATATATATAATTGTATCGTATGGCAAGATTTGTTGTCAACGGATTTACGGTGAAGAGTTAGCACATACAGTGCATTTACGGTCATTTTTAATAATTTTTTAGCATTTCATATGACATAACCATTCAGCTTTCGGTTATTTATTCAAAAAACTGCCACTAAACCTTTACAAACCCTACAAGATATTGTATTATATTAGTAATTATAAATTACCATGGGGTGTTATGTATGAAACCGAAATATAAAAGAGTATTATTAAAACTTTCAGGCGAATCACTTGCAGGCGAAATGAAACACGGAATTGATTTTGAAACTGTTCTCAAAATCTGCAAGCCTATTAAAGAATGTGTTGACGCAGGCGTAGAAGTCGGCATCGTAGTAGGCGGCGGCAACTTCTGGCGTGGCAGAAGCTCAGGCGAAATGGACAGAACAAGAGCCGACCATATGGGTATGCTTGCAACAACAATCAATGCACTCGGTGTTTGTGATGCACTCGAACAGCTTGGAGTTAATGTTCGTGTTCAGACAGCTATCGCTATGCATCAGATTGCAGAGCCGTACATCAGAAATAAAGCAGTTCTTCACCTTCAGAAGGGTAGAGTAGTAGTATTCGGTTGCGGAACAGGCAACCCGTTCTTCAGCACAGACACAGCAGCGGCTCTTCGTGCGGCAGAAATTGAGGCTGATATCGTAATGAAGGCTACTATGGTTGACGGTGTATATGACAGCGATCCCAAGAAAAACCCGGATGCAAAGAAGTACGATACAATTTCTTTCCATGATGTTCTCAACAAGGATCTCGCTGTTATGGACAGCACAGCGGCATCGCTTTGCAAGGACAATAATCTTCCGATTCTTGTATTCAGTATCGAAGATCCCGAAAATATCTACAAAGCTGTATGCGGTGAAAACATCGGTACAATCGTAACAGCCAACAATTAATTTGAATTTTTTACTGACTTTTTAACAATAATTATTACACAGGAGGCATAAATATGCAGACACAGTTAAAAAAAGCCGGCGAAAGTATGGACAGACGACTTGAGCATATGCGCACGGAATTTTCAGAAATCAGAGCAGGCAGAGCAAATCCCGCAGTTCTTGATAAGGTAAAGGTTGACTATTACGGCGCACCCACACCCGTAAACCAGCTTGCCGCAGTATCTGTTACAGAGGCAAGAACTCTTACCATTCAGCCATGGGATGCGTCTGTATTAAGACAGATTGAAAAGGCTATCCAGACTTCCGATATCGGCATCAACCCACAGAATGACGGTAAGATTATTCGTCTTATTTTCCCGCCCCTCACAGAGGACAGAAGAAAAGAAATCGTAAAAGATGTTCAGAAGATTGCTGAGGAAACAAAGATTCAGATTCGTAATGTCCGCCGTGAACTTATCGACAAGCTTAAAGCTATGAAGAAGGACGGCGAGCTTACAGAGGATGATCTCAAGCAGGGCGAAAAGAAAGCTCAGGATCTTACAGATAAGTATGTCAAAGAAGTTGAGAGCGTTTCTGCAGTAAAGCAGAAAGAAATTTTGGAGATGTAATATGGCTTTTTTCTCAAAGAAAAAAGATGAGCAGATTGAGGTTACAGACCTCAATCTGCCTTCACATATCGGAATTATTATGGACGGCAACGGCCGTTGGGCAAAGAAAAGAGGACTTCCGAGAAAAGCAGGTCACCGTCAGGGTGCGAAAACTTTCAGAACCATAACAAGATACTGTTCCGATATCGGAATAAAGTACCTTACCGTATATGCTTTTTCAACCGAAAACTGGAAAAGACCGCAGGAGGAAGTTGATGCACTGATGTCGCTCTTTAAATCATATCTTAATGAAGCGCTTGAAGATTTTAAGGATGACAGTATTGTGGTAAAATTCATCGGTGACAAGTCGGGCTTTAATGACGAGCTTCGTGAGCTTATGATTGAAAACGAGGAGAGTTCAAAAGACCGTGACGGTATGGTCCTCAATATAGCTATGAATTACGGCAGTCGTGACGAAATTGTCAGAGCCGTTAGAAACATTTCCGAGGATGTCAGAAACGGAAAAATTTCTTCCGATGACATAACAGAAAATCTTTTTTCAAATTATCTTTATACCGCAGGTCAGCCCGATCCCGACCTTATTATCAGACCGAGCGGTGAATACAGAATTTCAAATTTCCTTTTGTGGCAGTCAGCCTACACGGAATTTGTTATAATGAACAAGCTTTGGCCTGATTTTCAGAAATCAGACCTTGACGAAGCGTTAAAAATATACTCCTCCAGAAACAGAAGATACGGTGGAGTCTGATGAGAGTTGATATAAAATGAAATCCCTCAAGCCACGGCTGCTGACAGCCGTAATAGGAATACCAATACTGCTGATTGTTCTGTTTGTTTCGGAACTTTGGCACCCATTTGTAGGCATAGTCATAGGAGCATTCTCGGCATTTATGACAGGTGAGTACCTTCATGCAAGAAAGATGCTTTATAAATTTCACCTTTCAATACCTTGTATGCTGTTTACTTTTCTGCTTTCGGTTTTAGTTACGACAAAGTATCTGTATGTTTTGATTTTTGCTTTTATACTGACAGTCTTTGCCGTAATGATTTTTAAACACGAAAAGACAAACTATGCCGATGTTGCATATTCAGTGTTCGGAACATTTTTAATTTCTTTTGGAATGAGTGCCGTACCGATTGCCTGTGCATCATCTGTATCAATTACTTTCTGCTATATATGTATTTTCGCATTACCGTGGATGGCAGACGCAGGCGGCTTTTTTATCGGAGCATCGTTCGGCAAGCACAAACTTTGCCCGAAAATCAGCCCTAAAAAGACTGTTGAGGGCGCAATCGGCGGAATACTTTTCTGCGACCTCACAGCAGTAATTATAGGACTTATATTTCATTTTTGTGTTATGCCTGACGCTAACATTAATTTCTGGGCATTGATTCTTCTCGGTGTAATTGACGCTCCTGTTTCAATTCTCGGTGATTTGAGCTTTTCACTTATCAAAAGAAATTACGGAATCAAGGACTACGGTTCAATTTTCCCCGGTCACGGCGGAATGCTTGACAGGTTTGACAGCATAATATTTACTGCCCCTGTTCTTGTGGCAATCAATCAATTCATACCTTTCATAACAGTGGGGTAAACTAAAATGGTAAATTCACTTTCAATTCTCGGATCGACGGGTTCAATCGGAACTCAGACGCTTGATGTTGCAGATAAACTTAATTTAAAAGTTTCCGCACTCACGGCGTCAACAAATATAAAGCTGCTTGAAGAACAGGTAAGGAAATACAAACCTGAACTTGCAGTGGTTTTTAACGAAGAAAAAGCCAAAAAATTCAAAGATAATATAAAAGATACAAACACCCGTGTTTTAAGCGGTATGGACGGACTTATTGAGGCGGCAACGCTTGAGAATGCCGACCTTGTTGTAAATTCGGTTGTCGGAATGGTAGGCTTAAAGCCTACACTTGCAGCTGCAAACGCTAAAAAAGATATTGCTTTTGCAAACAAGGAAACACTTGTAACAGGCGGTAAGCTTGTATGTGATGCGGTAAAGAAGAACGGTGTAAAGCTTCTTCCCGTTGACAGTGAACATTCCGCTATCTTCCAATGTCTGCAGGGAATGCCTGAAAAGAAAATGCTTAAAAAGCTCATTCTTACAGCATCCGGCGGCCCGTTCTTTGGCAAAACAGTCGAAGACTTAAAGAATGTAACAGTTAATGAGGCTCTCAATCATCCAAATTGGAGTATGGGTGCAAAAATAACCATCGACTCTGCTACAATGATGAACAAAGGTCTTGAAATCATTGAGGCGAGATGGCTTTTTGATGTTCAGCCCGAAAACATTGATGTTGTTGTTCATCGTGAAAGTATCATACATTCTCTCATAGAATATGTAGATAATTCCGTAATTGCACAGCTTGGACTCCCCGATATGAGGATTCCGATACAGTACGCAATTACATATCCGGAAAGATATGAGTCACCTGTCGGTGAATTAAGTCTTGCTCAAATCGGCAAAATGACTTTCTTTGAACCTGACTATGATACTTTCAAATGTTTGAGAGCCTGTAAAAAAGCTCTTTCACTCGGAGGCGTTGCAACAGCAATTGCCAACGGTGCTAATGAGGAGGCTAACCGACTTTTCAGAGAAGGTAAAATCACTTTTCTTGAAATCGGTGACCTTGTTATGGGTGCAATTGATGACATAGACAATTTTGAGCCTTTATGCGTTGATGATGTGTTAGAGGCAGACAAACTTGCAAGAGAGTATGTACTCTCTAAGCTATAATTTGCGGTAATATTTTTCAATGCTGTCTTTGCGACGGCAATGAATATTTTGGAGTTGATTTATTTTAATGCAAATTTTAACAGTTGCGGCTCTCATTGTAATAGGAATATTACTTTTTGAGCTTATAATTTTTTCTCACGAATTCGGTCATTTTATTACCGCAAAGCTTTCGGGTGTAAAGGTAAATGAATTTGCACTCGGAATGGGACCGAAAATAATCAGTTTTGTTAAAGGCGAAACAAGGTACTCGCTTCGTCTTTTTCCTATAGGCGGTTACTGTGCCATGGAAGGAGAGGATGAAGACAGTGAAGAAAAAGGTGCTTTTAATAACGCAAAAGTTTGGAAGAGAATGATTATCATAATCGCAGGTGCGGTTATGAATATTCTTCTCGGCTTTGTTATGATGTTTGCCTTTACCGTTCAGGCTGACAGCTACAGTTCAACTACAATATCTCAGTTTCAACCCAATGCATTTACTGCAAACACAGGTTTACAAACAGGGGATAAAATTGTTGAAGTGAACGGTTATTCAATTTGGAATTCACGAGATTTGCAGTTTGCAATCTCAACTCTTCCATATGAAACAGTAGAAGGCAATACACTTGAGGTATACAAAGAAAGAGCAACATCTGCCGCTTGCGGTGTATATAATAAGTATGCAAAAGACGAGTCTCTTTCAAAGGATGAACTTCAAAAATACTACAATGCTCTTTCTGAGGGTTGTTCAAAAATAAATAAGGCTGCAAGCAAAGACGAGGCTAAAAAACTTCTTGATGAAACTTGCAAGTCAATTTATGCACTTGACAAATCATATGATATGTCAAAGTATAAAACGCCCGAAATAGACACAACTACATCAAGACCGAGATTCATGGGTGATGTAAAAGTTGTCCGTGACGGCAAAGAAATAACACTTGAAAATGTACAGTTTTTTACCTATTACGCTGATGAGGATGCCGAAAAGGAAAACAAACCTACTGTAGCATTTGACTTTGCAGTTGAACCAATTGAGAAAAATGTCGGTACTGTTCTCGGTGAAACATTCACACAGACCTGTTCAATGGCAAAAACCGTGTGGACATCTTTGGTGTGGCTTGTTCAGGGCAGATTTACATTCAACGATATGTCAGGCCCTGTTGGTATTGCTACAGCTGTCACTCAGGTTGCATCAATGGGACTTCAAACAGGCTTCGGAGATGCAGTCAATAACATTCTTTTTGTAATGATACTCATTACGGTAAACCTCGGAATTGTAAATATGTTGCCGTTCCCGGCGCTTGACGGCGGAAGATTCTTATTTTTGCTGATTGAATGGATATTCAAAAAGCCGATTCCGAGAAAGGCAGAACAGATTGTGAATACAGTCGGTCTTGTTCTGTTGCTTGCATTTATGCTTATTATTTCGGTGAAAGATGTGTTCCAGCTTGTAACGGGAACATTCCCCGGAATGTAGACAAACGGAGGAAATTTTATGGGAAGTAAAATTCAGGTAACTGCCGGCAATGTAAAAATTGGCGGCGGTGCTAAAGTAAGCGTTCAGTCAATGCTCAACATTCCCTCAACCGATATTGAGGGTTCTGTAAGACAGGCAAAAGAGCTTGAAGAGGCCGGTTGCGAAATTATTCGTGCAGCTATTCCTAATAAAGATGCAGTAAAGCTTATTCCTGCCCTCAAAGAGGCTGTAAGCGTTCCGATTGTAGCCGATATCCATTTTGACTATAAGCTTGCGCTTGAGGCGTGTGCGGCAGGCATCGACAAAATCCGTATCAATCCGGGTAACATTGGATCAGATGATAGGGTAAAGGCGGTGGCAGACGCTTGCCGACAGCGTGGCATTCCGATTAGAATCGGTGTTAACTCAGGTTCGCTTGAAAAGGAAATTCTTGCAAAATACGGTCATCCCACACCCGAGGCGCTCTGCGACAGCGCCTTGTACCATGCATCACTTCTTGAAAAATTTGATTTCAACGATATTGTTCTTTCAATGAAAAGTTCAACCGTTTCTACTATGATTAAAGCCTATGAGCTTGCCGCAGAAAGGTGTGACTATCCGCTTCACCTCGGTGTTACAGAGGCGGGAACAGAAAGAATGGGTATTATCAAATCTTCTGCCGGAATCGGTGCATTACTGCTCCATGGTATCGGCGATACAATCAGAGTTTCACTCACAGCCGATCCTGTAAAGGAAGTTTATGCCGCTCACGATATCCTCAAGGCTCTTGACATTGAGAAAGACGGAGTTCAATTTGTTTCATGTCCGACTTGCGGAAGAACAAGGATTGACCTTGTGAAGATTGCAAACGAGGTTGAAGATAAGCTCAGAAACTGCAAAAAGAATATCAAAGTAGCGGTAATGGGTTGCGTTGTAAACGGTCCCGGAGAGGCAAGAGAAGCTGATATCGGCATCGCAGGCGGTGACGGTTGCGGTCTTGTATTCAAAAAAGGCGAAATTCTCCGCAAAGTTCCGGAAGATAAACTCGTTGACGCACTTTTGGAAGAAGTAGAAAAATTATAACTCTATCAGCAGTCAAAATACATTTGCTGTAATATGACAGAAGGACATATATGAAAACATTAGGAGAAGTCTTTGACTCCCAATTCGGCATTAAACTGCCGCAACAGATTTCACAGGGAGAACTGACACAACTTAATATTAACAAACAAGCCCGTTTGATTACTTTAGCAGTAAAATTCAACGGGCTCGTTGAGCGTAATACGCTTTTTGACACGGAAAAGCTGTTTACCAAGACACTTGCGTATCATACTGTAATAAAACCGCATTTTCCGACAGAGTTGTTTTCCGCTGATTATTTTCCTCAGCTATACGCAGCCGTAAGGCGAGATATTCCGAGCATTAACGGAACTCTCAACAATGCTGAGGTTAGGTTTGAAAACAATACGCTTACGATAAATCTTCTTAACGGCGGAAAAACTCTCCTTGACAGTAAAGGCTTTGACAAAGCACTTATAAAGCTCGTTTCGGAAGAATTCAATCTTTACATTTCCGTTAATTATACCGGAACCTTTGAGGTTGAAGAAAACAGCGAAGAATACAAAGCCGCTATTCAGGATGCTCAGGAGAAAATCAACCGAGAAAATCTTCAGAAAGCCGCTGAATTCTATCAGGAAGAGGTTGAAACAGCAGAAAAGAGAGAAGAAAAACACGCTGAAAACACTACTGTGGAAATTGAAGTTCGTGAGGGCAAGTTTGCAACACCGCAGATTATTCAGTCCTCAATCCGTCCGTTATACGGTCGTTCAATCAGGGGAAAAATGATTCCCATTTCTTCAATCTCAGGTGATTCGGGAAGAATTGTGGTATGGGGCGATGTGTTTGATATTGAAAAGAAAGTTACTAAAAGCGGCGACAAAAATATTTTCACTATCGACATAACCGATTATACGGGTTCAACAACAGCTAAAGTATTCAATTCAATCAAGGAATCAGCCGTAATTGATAATATCAAAAAAGGCGATACAATCGTTGTTCAGGGTGATGTTGAGTACGATAAATATGCAGGCGAACTTGTTGTAAATGCCCGTTCAATCGGTACGGCTCAAAAAGTAAAAGTAGTAGATAATGCCGAGAAAAAGCGTGTTGAACTCCATATGCATACAAATATGTCGCAGATGGATGCCGTAACATCGGCAGGTGACCTTGTAAACCGTGCTTATCAGTGGGGACACAAAGCCGTTGCAATTACTGACCACGGTGTCGCACAGGCTTTTCCCGACGCAATGAAAGCCGCAGATAAAATCAACAAAGATGAAGAGAAAATTAAAATCATCTACGGTGTTGAGGCATACTTTATGGATGACCTTGTAGAGTCTGTAAAAGGTGATGCCAACACAGGTTTTGACGGCACATTCATCTGCTTTGATATAGAAACAACAGGCCTTTCAGCCGCCCGTGACAAGATTACCGAAATCGGCGCAGTCAAGGTTGAAAACGGTGTCATCACCGATACTTTTTCAACCTTTGCAAATCCCGAAATGCCGATTCCGCAGAAAATCACTCAGCTTACAGGCATTACCGATGATATGGTAAAGGACGCTCCGTCACAGAGCGAGGCGGTTGGTGCATTTCTTGAATTTGCCGGTGACAATGTGCTTGTTGCTCACAATGCTCCCTTTGATACATCCTTCATAGCAAAAGCCTGTGAAGATATGGGCAGGGAATATAACTATACTTCAATCGACACGGTTGCAATTTCAAGAGCGATTCTTACAGATATCAAGAACTGCAAGCTTGATACGGTTGCAAAATTTTTAAGGCTCGGCGACTTCAATCATCACAGAGCAACCGATGATGCCGAAATGCTTGCGAGAATTTTTATAAATCTCTGTCAGCGACTTACAGATGATTACGGTATAACAAAAACAAACGACATTAATACAAAGATAGCAGGCGGAGATTTTAAAAAGCTACCGACCTATCATCAGATTATTCTTGTAAAGAATAAAACAGGTCTTAAAAATCTTTACAGACTTATTTCTTACAGTCATCTTAATTATTTCTATAAAAAGCCGAGAATTCCGAAAAGCGAGCTTGTGAAGTACAGAGAGGGACTCATAATCGGCTCAGCTTGTTGTGCAGGTCAGCTTTACATGGCAATTCTTGAGGGCAAGCCGTGGGGCGAACTCAAACAGATTGCGTCATTCTATGATTATCTTGAAATTCAGCCTGCAGGCAATAACAGCTTTATGATTCGTGACGGCAGATTTAATTCTGTTGACGAACTTCATGAAATTGACCGTACAATAATTAAGCTTGCAAAAGAACTCGGCAAGCCTGTATGCGCAACCTGCGATGTCCACTTTATGGATCCGACAGATTCCGAATTCAGAAAAATTCTTATGGCAGGTCAGGGCTTCAAAGATGCCGAACAGCAAGCTCCGCTTTATTTCAGAACAACCGCTGAAATGCTAAAGGAATTTGAATGGCTCGGCAAGGATAAAGCCTATGAGTATGTAGTAGAAAATCCTAATAAAATCGCTGATATGTGCGAATATATCAGACCTATTCCAAAGGGTACATTTCCGCCTAACATTGAGGGCGCACAGGAACAGCTTATTGATATTACATGGAAAAGAGCAAAAGAGAAATACGGTGATCCATTGCCTGAAATCGTAAAGGCAAGACTTGACAAGGAACTTAATTCAATCACAACCTACGGATTCTCGGTGCTTTATATGACTGCTCAAAAGCTTGTTGCAGACAGTGAGGCACACGGATATCTTGTCGGTTCACGAGGATCGGTAGGTTCTTCTTTCGTAGCTACTATGTCCGGTATTTCGGAGGTTAATCCGCTTTGTCCGCACTATGTATGTCCAAACTGCAAACACAGCGAGTTCATCACAGACGGCAGTTACGGCTCAGGCTTTGATATGCCGCCAAAAAACTGTCCCGAATGCGGCACTCTTATGGATCAGGACGGTCACGAAATTCCGTTTGAAACATTTCTTGGCTTTAAAGGCGACAAAGTGCCTGATATCGACCTTAACTTCAGCGGTGAGTATCAGTCAAAATCTCACCGTTACACGGAAGAGCTCTTCGGTAAGAATAATGTGTTCAAAGCGGGAACAATTTCTACAGTAGCCGAAAAAACAGCACTCGGCTTCGTTAAGAAGTTTGCACAGGAGCGAGGTCTTGTAATGCACAAGGCTGAGGAAAAGCGTCTTGCAATCGGTTGTACGGGTGTTAAGAGAACCACAGGTCAGCACCCCGGCGGTATGGTTGTTGTGCCGAGAACAAACGATGTTTACGATTTCTGCCCTGTTCAGCATCCTGCAAATGATGTGAACTCAGATAACATTACAACCCACTTCGACTTCCATTCAATTCATGATACAATCACAAAACTTGATGAGCTCGGACACGATGTTCCGACAATCTATCATTATCTTGAACTCTACACAGGTATCCCCGTAATGAAGGTTTCAATGAGCGATCCCGAGGTTATGTCGCTGTTTACTTCTCCGAAAGCACTCGGAGTTACTGAGGAAGATATCGACTCAAAAACCGGTACATTCAGCCTTCCTGAATGCGGTACGGCTTTCGTAAGAGGAATGCTCATTGAGGCACAGCCCAAAACATTTACCGACCTTTTGCAGATTGCAGGTCTTTCGCACGGTACCGATGTATGGCTCGGAAACGCTCAGGAACTTATTCATAACGGAACCTGTACAATTTCGGAAGTAATCGGTACTCGTGACTCGATTATGACTTATCTTATGCACAAAGGTCTTGAACCGGGCATGGCATTCAAAATAATGGAGATTGTCCGTAAAGGTAACGCAACAAAACTTCTTACGGAAGAACACTTCAAGGCTATGCGTGAACACAATGTTCCCGAATGGTATATTGATTCATGTATGAAAATTAAGTATATGTTCCCGAAAGCCCATGCCGCAGCCTATATGATTGCAACGCTCAGACTCGGCTGGTACAAGGTTCACAAGGCCGTTGAATATTATGCAGCATACTTTACTGTACGAAGTGAAAATCTTGACGGTGCAATTGCCATGCAGGGACATCAGGCTGTCCGTGACAAGATGAACAACATAAAACAAAAACAGAGTGTTCACGAAGCCACAGCCAAGGATGAAGCAGAGTTCCAGACCTTGCAGATTGTCAACGAAATGATGGCAAGAAAAATTGAATTTCTTCCTGTTGACATCTACAAATCCGAGGCTAAAATGTTCAAGGTAGAGGACGGAAAAATCAGACTTCCGTTTTCATCCTTACCCGGTGTAGGCGGCGCCGCCGCAGATTCACTCGCAGAAACGGGCAAGCACACAGAATATCTTTCAATTGAAGATATGCAGATAAAAACAAAGGTTACTAAGGCTGTTATTGAAACACTGAAAGATGTCGGAGTTCTCAAGGATTTGCCTGAAAGCTCACAGATGTCATTATTTTAAGGAGTTGTCTAAATGAAAAAACTGCTTTCGCTAAAAACTTTGCTGATTTGCATTTCATTTACAGTATTTCTTTTACTTGTAAAAGATAATATGGATGTTGTGTGGTCGGCAATCGGTTGGATAACAGGCATAATCACTCCGTTTGCAATCGGGTTCCTTTTTGCTTACATCCTTAACTATCCGTACAAATTTTTCTACTCCAAAGTTTTCGGCAGAATGGGGCGAAAGCGAAAATTCCTTGCTAACTTCAGAAAACCCCTTGCGCTTATTATAACCTATGCAATTGTAGTAGCAATTTTTGTTGTTATAATCTCAATTGTAGTTCCGCAGATTGCAGCCAGCCTGTTCAGTCTTATTAACAGCCTGCCGCAGTATGCAGGCGTACTTTCTGACATGACAAAAACAGTAGTACATTGGATTAACCATACATTCAGTATGGAAATTGACGCAAGTGAAGTAATAAACAACTTCTTCAAGTATATTACAAACTTTATTTCGGCAGGCAATATCACCAGTTTTCTCGGCAACTCTACAAATGCAGTATTCAGCGCAATTATGTCTACGTGTAACGGTGTGTATAACTTCCTGCTCGGAATCGTTATTTCAGTTTACTTCCTTGCCGCAAAGGAAACACTTTGCCGTCAGATAAAAAAGCTTGCTGTTGCTTTTATTCCGATAAAGTATCTTCCTAAGATTTATGAAATTGTTGATATTACAGATACAAAATGCGGTCGTTTTCTCGTTGGCGATATCATTGATGCGGCTTTTCTCGGTGTTCTCACATTCATTACAATGTCAATTTGTCAATTACCGTACGCACCGCTTATTGCGGTTCTTATCGGCGTAACGAATATTATTCCGTTCTTTGGACCGTTCATCGGTGCAATCCCGAGTGCTTTTATCCTCTTGCTTATTGATCCGATTTACATGATTATTTTCATAATCATTATAGTTATAATTCAGCAGCTTGACGGCAATCTTTTCAAGCCGAAGATTATCGGCAGTCAGGTCGGTCTTTCAAGCTTCTGGGTACTGTTCAGCGTAATTGTCGGCGGAGGAATGTTCGGTGTGCTCGGTCTTATTCTCGGAACCCCAATCTATGCCGTAATCTATGCTCTTGTCGGCAAGAGAGTTAAAAACAAAATTGACTCAAAGGGTAGAATTGCTCAGGAGGCTCTTGATTTTGAGGTGCTTAACTATACCAAAATTGCCGCAGAGCAGAAAAAACTTCGTGAAGAAAAAGAAATGCAGCAAAGAGAAAAATTTATGAAATTCATCAACCGTAACAAAACAAATGATGAAGACGAATCCTCAGATAATACAAATGAATAATCGTAAAATTTTCGTTTCATCTGAATAGTGTTGACAAATCAAATTTAGTGTGTTAGTATATTACCGTATTAACACACTAAAGCGTTGAGAGGTAATTATGAAAAAGAATTTAAAAATGACTCCCGAGGGAACAAAGGACTTTCTGTTCGCCGAATGTTCCGCTATGGATTATATCTGCACAAGCATTGAAAAGGTATTTGTCAAAGGCGGATTTAAACGGGTAATAACTCCTGCTCTTGAATTCTATGATGTGTTCTCAATTCCGTCAAGCGGAATCTCGCAGGAATCAATGTTCAAGACAACCGATAACAAAGGCAGACTTCTTGTTGCCCGTCCTGACTCCACTCTGCCGATTGCAAGAATGGTTTCTACAAGACTTAAAAACAATACACTTCCTGTTCGACTTTACTACAAGCAGGCAGTATATCGCAACAATCCGTCACTTGCTGGAAGAAGAAACGAATTTCTTCAGATGGGTGTTGAACTTCTCGGGGCAAAAGGAAAGAGAGCCGACCTTGAAATTCTCACCTCGGCAATAAAAAGCATTTCAGCCGTTGCCGATGATTTCAGAATTGAACTCGGACACGCCGAAGTATTCAATGCTCTGTCAAAAGAACTCGATATCGATAACGATTACAAAGAAAAAATCAGAGTATCAATCGAAAGTAAAAACTACTCGGCGCTTAACAATCTTCTTGACAAACTCAAGCCTTGCAAGACTGTTTCCGCAATCCGTTCGCTCCCGTCACTTTTCGGCGGTGAAGAAGTGTTTGATGAGGCATATGACATCTGCAAAGGTACAGGCGCCGAAAACGCTCTTGATTATCTCCACTCAATCTATAAAGAACTTTCCGTGCTTGAACTCGGCAACAAGCTTATCATCGACCTCGGACTTGTTCAGAGAAACGATTACTATACGGGAATCGTATTTTCAGGGTATATTAACGGAATCGGTGACGCTGTTATTTCGGGAGGAAGATATGACGATCTTCTCAGCGAATTTGACGCTCCTATGGGTGCGGCAGGCTTTGCGATTGATACAGATGCAATTACAATGAAACATCTTTCCGACGATGATGTAAATTATTCAGATAATCCCGATGTTCTCGTTTTTGCAGAAAACGGACATGAAATGAAGGCTCTCAGATATGTTGACGAGCTTAACGAAAAGGGAATAAATGCACAGTTCAGCGTACTTGAAACTCTTGAAGAAACAGAACAGTTTGCAAAATCAAGAGGAATTGCAAAAGTTGAAAGTATATAATCAAGCTGTCGGAAAGGATTAAATATGAAACCATTAAGAATTGCTCTGACAAAGGGCAGACTTGAAAAGACCACAATTGAACTTCTTGAAAAAATCGGATATAATTGTGATGAAGTAAAAAACAAGGGAAGAAGGCTTATTCTTCCGATCGGCAACAATGATTTTGAAGTTGTGCTTGCGAAAGCCGCAGATGTAATTACATATGTTGAGCACGGTGTGTGTGACCTTGGTGTCGTTGGCAAGGATACAATTCTTGAAAACGGTTCATCTTTTTATGAACTTCTCGACTTAGGATTCGGCAAATGCCGTTTTGCTCTTGCTACAAAAAAGGACTCCGATTTTTACGGCGGTTACAAAACAAAGACAATTGCGTCAAAGTATCCCAATGTAACCAGAGCATTTTTTGACGATAAAAATATGGATGTAAGAATCATTAAGATTGAGGGCTCGGTTGAACTTGCTCCCCTTGTAGGTCTTGCAGACGGTATTGTAGATATAGTAGAAACAGGTTCAACGCTCAAGGCTAACGGACTTGAAGTAATTGAATGGGTATGTGATATTTCAGCAAGACTTATTGCCAATACGGCAAGTCTTAAACTGCGCAAGGCTGAAATTGAAGAATTGCAGAAGAAACTGGAGGCTGTCACAAAATGATTACAACTGTTGTAGCAGACGGAAAAAACGAATATGAATTTATTGATTTGCTCAAAAAGAGAGCGCAGAATTCAGATAAAAATGTAGTTCCGATTGTTTCGGAAATCATCGAAAATGTTGCAGAAAACGGTGATAAAGCCGTAAAGGAATATACCGTTAAATTTGACGGAAAAGCACCTGAAAAGGTAGAAATTACTTCCGATGAAATCGACAGCCTTATTGAAAAATGCGATAAGGATTATCTCGAAACTATCAAAAAGGCAGCCGCAAATATTGCAGACTTCCATAAAAGACAGGTTCAGCAAAGCTGGCTCACAACAAAGAATAACGGCGTAATGATGGGGCAGAGAATCAGAGGCCTTAAAAGAGTAGGTATCTATGTTCCGGGCGGCACTGCAGCATATCCCTCATCAGTTCTTATGAACGCAGTTCCAGCTAAAATTGCAGGTGTTGAGGAAATTATTATGTGTACACCTCCTCAGAAGGACGGTACACCGAATCCGAATATCATCGCCGCCGCAAAGGTAGCAGGTGTTGACAGAATCTTCCTTATGGGCGGTGCACAGGCAGTAGCCGCACTTGCATACGGTACAGAATCTGTACCAAAGGTTGACAAAATCGTAGGACCCGGCAACATCTTTGTTGCAACAGCAAAAAAACTTCTTTACGGAACAGTTGACATTGATATGATTGCCGGTCCGAGTGAAATACTCATCATTGCCGATAAGTCTGCAAATCCAAAATTCCTTGCCGCAGACCTTATGAGTCAGGCAGAGCATGACAGGCTTGCTTCTGCAATTCTGCTTACCGACTGCGAAGAGCTTGCTAAAGAAACTGAAACAGAGCTTGAAAAGCAGATGACCGCTCTTTCAAGAAAAGATATTATCCGCTCATCGGTTGACAATTTCGGTGCAGTTATTGTATGCAGTGATATGTCACAGGCAATTGAATTTGCTAACGAGCTTGCTCCCGAACATCTTGAGGTTTGTTGTGAAAACCCAATGGAGTATGTCGGCAAGCTTGATAATGCCGGTTCTGTATTTCTCGGCAACTACAGTCCCGAACCTCTGGGCGACTATTTTGCAGGTCCTAATCATGTTCTTCCGACAAGCGGCACGGCAAGATTTTTCTCACCTCTTTCGGTAGACAGCTTTGTAAAGAAATCAAGCTTTATTTACTATACGGAAGACGCTTTGAGAAAAGATGCCGAAGATGTAGTTCGCTTTGCAGAAACAGAAGGACTTACAGCACACGCAAATTCAATTAAAGTGCGTTTTGATATGAAATAAGAATGGAAGTTATGCAATGCCTTATGAATTAAACAAAAAAATCCGTGAACTTGAACCGTATGAACCAATCAGCGGTACATATAAAATTCGACTTGATGCAAACGAATGTCCCGTAAATTATCCTGATTTCATCAAAGAAGAAATTAAAAATGCAATTGATACAATTGATTTCAACCGCTATCCCGATCCACTTGCGGAAAAGGTCGTTACGGCTTTTGCGGATTATTACGGAATCAATCCAAAATATGTAACCGCAGGCAACGGCTCAGATGAACTTATCTTTTTGATTGAAGCCGCATTTATGGAAAAAGGGGACAGGATGCTTTGCGTTGCTCCCGATTTTTCAATGTACAAATTCTATTCATCAATCTGTGAGGTTGAATGTGACACATTTATCAAATCCGACGACCTTTTAATTGATACAGACGCACTTATTGAAAAGGTAAATTGTGACAATATCAAACTTCTACTTTTTTCAAACCCATGCAATCCGACAGGGCAGGGTATGACCGCCGAAGATGCACGCAGGCTTGTTACAAGCGTAAATGCACTTGTAATTCTTGATGAAGCATATATGGATTTCTGGGATCAGAGTCTTATTAATGAGGTTGAAAAGTATTCAAATCTCATTATTTTCAGAACCGCATCAAAGGCAGTAGGCTCAGCGGCACTCAGACTCGGTTTTGCCGTTGCAAATGAAACAATTTCAAGAGCTGTAAAAGCGGTAAAATCTCCGTACAATGTGAACACATTTTCTCAGGTCGTCGGCAGTATAATATATAAAAATAAAGATTATCTCAAAAACAGACAAAAAACAATTGTCAGAAACAGAGAAAAGCTGTATAATGACTTATTGGAGTTGTCCGCTCTTTCCGATGATTTTAAGGTTTACAACAGTTGTGCAAACTTTGTTTTTGTTAAAACATCATTCGGCAAAGACTTGTGGAACTATCTCAAGGACAATTCAATTGTAATCCGTTTTATGGGCGATTACATCAGAATTTCCGTTGGCACAGAAGAAGAAAACGAAGAACTGATAAGTTGCATTAAAACTTATTTATCGAGGTGATTATATGCGCAGTGCATATGTTGAGCGTAAAACGAGGGAAACCGACATAAAGCTAAAACTAAACCTTGACGGCGGCGATATTAAAATTGATACAGGCATAGGCTTTTTTGACCATATGCTCAATTCGTTTGCCACTCACGGCAGATTCGGACTTGAGGTTTCGGTAAAAGGCGACCTCTATGTTGACGAACACCACACCGTTGAAGACACAGGCATAGTTCTCGGCAAAGCATTTGCAGAGGCTCTTTCAACCAAAGAGTCAATTGAGAGATTCGGCAGTTTTTATGTTCCTATGGACGAAGCGCTTGCGTTTGCATCTGTTGACATCAGCGGCAGACCTTATCTTGTATTCGATGCTGATTTTCCGCAGGAAAGATGCGGCGGCTATGACTGTTCAATGACAGTAGAATTTATGCGTGCATTTGCATTTAACGCACAAATCACACTTCACCTCAAATCTGTTTACGGTGACAACTCGCACCATATCACAGAGGCTTTGTACAAGGCTTGCGCACACGCACTCCGTCTTGCAGTAAAGCAAAATTCTTCAAATGTACTTCTTTCTACTAAAGGAGTGTTATAATGATTATTTTACCCGCTATTGACATAAAAGACGGCAATTGTGTCCGTCTTTTCAAGGGTGATTATGCAACCGTTCAGAAGGTAGCAGAGTCCCCGTATATTGCCGCTCAGGGCTTTGCTGACGCAGGTGCAGAGTGGATGCATATGGTTGACCTTGACGGTGCAAAAGACGCAAAGCTTGTTAATGCCGATCTTATTGCGGATGTAGCAAAAGTCTCGGGACTTTCTGTTGAGGTCGGCGGAGGAATCCGTGATATGAAAGCGGTTGAATATTATCTTTCAAGAGGAATAAACCGTGTTATTCTCGGTTCAGCCGCAGTTAAAAACCAGCAGCTTGTTATTGATGCCGTAAAAGAATACGGTGAGAGAATTGTAGTTGGCATTGATGCAAAGGACGGCATGGTTCGTGCAGAAGGTTGGATTGACAATTCGGAAATCAACTACATTGAGCTTGCAAAGCGTATGGAAGGTGTCGGAGTAAAGACTGTTGTGTTCACAGACATTGATCAGGACGGTACTCTTGCAGGTCCTAACCTTAAACAGCTTAATGACCTTGCTCACGAAGTCAGCTGTAATATTATCGCAAGCGGCGGTGTTGCAGTTCTCAAGGATATCATTAATCTTGCAGAACTCGATGTCTACGGTGCAATCTGCGGTAAGGCTATCTACACAGGTTCGCTCAATTTGAAACAGGCGATCGAAGTAACAAATAAAATCTGAGGTAATTATGGATCTTGATAAATATTTTGTAAAATCCGAACTTATTCCCGCAATAATTCAGGAAAAGTCAACGGGCGAGGTACTTATGCTTGCATATATGAACCGTGAAAGTATGCAAAAAACTTTTGAAACCGGTTACACATGGTTCTGGTCAAGAAGCCGTCAGGAGCTTTGGAACAAGGGTGCAACATCA
Organism: Ruminococcus bromii; assembly: GCF_002834235.1. GTDB lineage: Bacteria > Bacillota > Clostridia > Oscillospirales > Acutalibacteraceae > Ruminococcoides > Ruminococcoides intestinale. Next base: position 39,202 of record NZ_NNBY01000024.1, read on the forward strand.
GGTCATTTACAAAAGGTAATTGATATATATGCCGACTGCGATGACGATACATTGCTCATCACAGTTGAACAGACAGGTGCGGCCTGTCACACGGGAAATCATTCCTGCTTTTTTAAAAAATTAAAATGAGGAGAATTTTAATATGAACGACAGAGAAGTTCTTGAAGCACTTTATGCTACAGTAGAAAACAGACGAGATAATCCAAAAGAGGGTTCATACACTTGCTACCTTCTTGATAAAGGAATTGACAAGATTCTTAAAAAAGTAGGCGAGGAGTGCAGTGAAACAATCATTGCGGCAAAAAATGATGATAACAGCGAAACTGTTTATGAAATTGCAGACCTTATCTATCATCTTACTGTAATGATGGTAAAGCTCGGCATTCCGCTTGAAGATGTTCTTGCCGAACTTGACAAGAGAAGCGAAAAGACAGGAAACCTTAAAAAGTTCCATGTTGTTGACAAAAATTCATAACTAAAAGCACAAACAAAAAGGCCCTATGACTTTGGTCATAGGGCTTAACAGTATGTATATATTATTTTTATGCATTAACAAAAGCAAATTTAGAAATCGCCTGTTTGAGATTATCATCAGGTTCTGATTCAAGAAGAAGTTCAATCGGAATTTTTTCGTCAATTGCAAAAAATCCCATCAACGAATGAGCATCAACAGTATTATCGCCGTTTCTTAGCATCATTACTGTATCCGGAAAGTGAGCAAGAGTTTCAAACATATCGATCATTTCTTTTTTATTTTTAACGGAAACCGGTACAGAAAACAAGATCTCACCTCCATTGTTCATCTTGTTTATATTTTATCATTAATTTTTGTCTAAATCAACAACGAATTAATGAATTTTTGCAATTTCAACTATTTACCCAAAAAAGGATGGTTAGTGAATGAATTTTAATATAATTACACTCGGCTGCAAGGTTAATCAGTATGAATCACAGGCAATGCGTGAGGATATGCTGAAGAACGGATTTCTTCTCTCGGATGACAGGGACAGGGCAGACATAACAATCGTTAACAGCTGTACGGTAACATCCGTAAGTGACGCAAAAAACCGCAAGATTCTCAACCGTGTCCGCCGTGAAAATCCTGACGGAATTGTTATTCTCACCGGCTGTATGCCACAGGCTTTCCCCGAAGAAAGCGAGAACTTTTCAAATTGCGATATCGTACTCGGCAATGCAAAGAGAGCCGAACTCGTTCCTTCAATTTACAAGTTTCTCGAAGAAAAACAGAAATTTGTTCATATAACAGAGCATATCGGAAAAGGCGAAAAATACGAAAACCTTTCCGTATCGTCTCTCGGAGAGCATACAAGAGCTTTCATTAAAATTGAGGACGGTTGCAACAGATTTTGTTCTTACTGCATTATTCCGTATGCAAGGGGCAGAGTGCGTTCAAAATCTCTTGAAGATTTAAAGGCAGAGCTTATTCAGGTTGCCGCAAACGGTTACCGTGAGGTTGTTCTCGTTGGTATTAACCTTTCCGCCTACGGTCTTGACGAAGATTTTGATCTTGCTGATGCTGTAGAATGTGCTTGTTCCGTTGACGGAATCGACCGTGTAAGACTCGGGTCAATCGAACCGGAAAGAATGGATAAAGAAATGATTGCCCGTCTTGCCGCACAGCCAAAGTTCTGTCCGCAGTTTCATCTTTCACTACAAAGCGGTTGCGATAACACACTCAAAGCAATGAACCGTCACTACAATTGTTCAGAATACGCTGAAATTGTTACAAATCTCAGAAACGCTTTTGAAAACAGTTCTATGACAACCGATGTAATGGTTGGATTTGCAGGTGAAACAGAGGAAGATTTCAACGCATCTCTTAAATTTGTAAAGTCAATCGGCTTTGCAAAGGTGCATATCTTCCCGTATTCACGCCGTAAAGGCACTGTTGCCGATAAAGCACCAAATCAAATTGATCCCAAAATCAAAGAGCAGAGAGCCAAAATTATGGAGCAGGTCTGCGATGAAACCAGAAGGGAATTTCTTAAAGATCAGGTTGGCCTTTGTGAATCTGTTCTCGTTGAAAGACTTCGTCACGGTTATCTTGAGGGTTACACAAAGAACTACACGCCTGTTCATATTAATTCCGAAGATACAAGTCTTTGCGGTAAAATTATTGATGTGAAAATTACAAAATCATTTGATGACTACTGCGATGCTGAATTAGTTTAAAGCGTTAATCAGATTATTAATCTCTTTTTTTGCAGTATCATCCTCAAGGCTATTATAGCTGTAAAGCATAAAGCCACTGACAGATTTGTTGTTACGCAAAATATCGTATTCATCGGCAAGAATACTGTCACTTAAAAGCCATGTTTCTTCGTCATATTCGCCGTTACCTGCCTTATAACCGCCAAGACCGACATACAGTTTTACATTTTCGTCAAAATCAAGAGATGTCCAGCTGTCAAGGCAGTCTTCAAAAGTCAGAGCTGGGTTTTCAAGGCTAAAGTAAATTTGCGGACATATGTAATCTGCAAAGCCTTTACAGGTACACCACGATTTTACATCGGCATACAATCCGTCATTGTTACCTATATTGCCTTGCGGTGATATGCCGAACTCAACTGACGAATCCACACTTTTTATTGTTCTGTAAACCTTACAAATCAGCGTATTTACATTTTGCATTCGCCAATTATCAAGACTCATAGAGTTTTCTTTACCGTATTTTTCAATATAATCCTCATACTGCTTTTTATCAAAACTTTCATCCTCAGTAGGGTAGAAGTAGTCGTCAAATTGTATCCCGTCAACATCATAATTTTCCGCAATTTCCTTTACACCGTCACTAATCAGCTGTTGTGCAGTTTCATTTGACGGATCAAGAAAAATTCCGTTATCGGTTTTTATACCTATTTCGGAATTCTTTATGTAGGGATTGTTGTCTGAAAGTTTTTTCGGAGTTTCATTTGAACTGACTCTGTATGGATTAATCCACGCATGAATTTTCAAATTGTTTTCTTTGCATATATCACACATAATTTGCAGTGCGTCATATTGAGGATTTTCACCCTGCGTACCCGTGAGAATATGAGACCACGGAAAATAGCTTGACTTATACAATGCGTCACAAAAGGGGCGTACCTGTACAATAAGCGTGTTGAAACCGCTGTCACGGCATTTTTGTGCTATTTCGTTAAATTTATCTTCAAACGCTTTTTGTGTTTTTGAGCTTTCATTTTCCATAGAAAGCTCCATATATGATACCCACACGCCACGCATTTCTTCATCACTTTCGGGTGTGTCGGCCGTTGCCTTTGATGATAAAGCTGCAATATTGTTGATATCATTCTGCTTTTTGGGCGGTTTTTCTCTTGTAAATGAGCTTATGCAGATAACGCTTAACATAGCTATTACAGATACAATAATCGGAACAATCTTTTTGTTTTTCAATCAAATCATCCTTTGGAGTTCTCATGGAAATTTTCATCATATACATTTGCATCATCAGCCTGATATCAATTATTGTAACAGTCTGTGACAAATACTTTGCAATTCACCGCAAATGGAGAGTACGAGAAAGCACATTGCTGATTCTCTCCGCACTCGGAGGAAGTGTTGCAATGTACATTACAATGCAATTAATCAGACACAAAACAAGACACATTAAATTTATGCTCGGCATACCGATAATATTTATTATTCAGCTGATAATTCTGTTTTTTGTTTGGAGGATGATTTATGTCTGACAGACTGTATTTTTCCGTACCTGACGAATGTGACAATATGCTTGCTCAAAGATTTCTGCGTGATAAATGCGGGCTTTCTGCAAGAATAATAACACGACTGAAAAGAGAAAAAGACGGTATTTTGATGGACGGGAAAATTTTAAGAACAATTGACTGTGTGCAAAGCGGTAAAACCGTTTCAATTGCAATTCCCGATGAAAAATGTGAAATTGAAACGACAAAGGGGACACTTGATATAAGATATGAGGATGAACATTTTCTTGTGGTAAACAAACCGCATTCCATGCCTGTTCATCCTGTAAAGCAGCACCAAAGCGATACGCTTGCAAATATTGTTTCGTACTATTGCAGTCAAAACGGCAAGCCGTTTGTATTTCGGGCAATTAATCGACTTGACAAGGATACCTCAGGGCTTGTTCTCATAGCCAAAAACCGTTTTACAGCCAATGCCGTAAAAAATAAAACGCATAAAGTCTATTACGCTTTATGCGAGGGTGAAATAAATATTGAAGGTGTAGTTGATAAGCCAATGGATTTGCGTGATGATTCCAAAATGGTGCGAATTGTCCGTGATGACGGAATGAAAGCAGTTACGCACTACAAACCGCTTGTTGCAACAAAAGATTTTACATTGCTTGAATTGTGGCTTGAAACCGGCAGAACACATCAGATTCGCTGCCATATGGCTTATTTAGGGCATCCGCTTATGGGAGATGACTTGTACGGCGGAAAACTTGATAAAATTTCAAGGCAGGCACTTCATTGTGCAAGACTTGAATTTTATCACCCGATAAAAAATGAATACATTACGGTTACTGCCGAGATTCCCGAAGATATGCAGTCTGTAATAAACAAGAAAGAGGATTGAACAATAAAAAGTTCAATCTTCTTTAAAACTTACAAACTTTTATTGATAATGCCCGGACAAAAAAATCTATGTGCGTTCCTCGCACTTGCAATGACAGCAACATTATTTGCAGGTTGTTCAGGAAATTCCGATTCATAGGATTCAACATCGTCAGTTGCAACAAAAGACAGCACTTCGTCAGATAAAACCTTAAAAGTTGCCGTGTTTGATATGCCTACACTTTATCTTATGCAGACTTTTAACGATATGGGCTACTACAAGGACAACGGTGCTAATGTTGAGTTTACATATTTTTCTGTTTATTCAGACGCTATTTCAGCTTATGGCACTGGCAATGCAGATGTAATTATCTATGCGGTCGCAGAGGCTGTTACACCTGTTGTAAACGGAATTGGCAGCAAAGTAATCGGTGTTATCGATACTTCAAACGGACTTGACGGTATTGCCGCTATATTTTTGAACAAGAAATGTGATATTAAAATTATTGCCGACAAGTAATGGTGTTCTATGCTAATACTTGTCGGTGTTTTTATGCATTTTTTACATAAAATCGGAATGGCATAACGGAATATAAATACAAAAATCATCATATGCCGATATTGTGGATAGGCTTTGCAATATTTATGTTGCTATGCAAAGGCTTTACAACACAGCTTGTTTCAATATGGTTTGTTCTCGGCTCGGTTTATTTTTACGGATTTAAGCGATATTGATGAAACAGCTCAGGCAAAGGTCGGTGCCGAAATATGGACAGTAAAGCCCGACAAAGCACCGCATTCAAAAGGAACAAAAAGCAAGGCAACTGTACTTACATAACTTTCTCTCCGAAAAGCCTTTATGTGTTTATGGTGATAATTACTAATTTCTTGATATCTTAGTGTACAATAATAAATTAGTCACACAAACTTTGTCAATAGTGGGAAAAAATAAAATATTGTTGTTGAAATAAATTGGATATTGGATTATAATAATAACTAATAATGCAGAAAAATGCAGAAAAATGCAGAAAACGAATGAATATGTAAAACGGAGGTAGTTCTATGGAAGAAAAGGATGAAATTATTATTTCATTGTTAGATGTATGGAATATTATTAAGAAAAATGCAGCTTTTATTATCGTAGTTACGCTTATTTGTGCTATCGGAAGCTTTTTTGTAACAAGATATTTTATTCCAAAGTCATACACATCTTCAATTCAGTTATATGTTGATACGTCAAATGATGATGAAAATAAAAACAACCTCAATATACTTTCTGAGCAAACTTATGCACAGAATCTTGTTGCTACATATATTAAAATGCTGAACACAAATACTTTTTACACAGAGCTTTCCGAGCATATAAACAACAAATATACCGCTAAACAGCTTAGCGAAATGGTTTCTTTCAGCAGTGACGAAAAGACGGAGATATTTGACGCTAAGGTTACTACTTCTTCTCCAAATGATTCAAAGCTTATAGCTGATGCGGTTGGAAAGGTTGCACCTGAGGCTATTTCAAGACTTAAATCCAAAGCAACGCTAAAAATAGTTGATTATGCTCAGTTGCCTACTGCTCCTTCATCTCCGAATGAAATAAAGAACGTAATAATTGCAATGATAGCAGGACTTGTTATATCTGTCGGAATTTCATTGCTCAGAGCGTTCCTTGATAAAAAGATGAGATACAACGAGGAAATGACTATGATTGGAGATATTCCAATTCTTGCAGCTATTCCAAAATTTGACGCAGTAAATAAATCTAACAAAAAAAAAGATAAGAGGGAGTCAGTATGAAAAAATATCCAAAAAGAGGCTCTTTTCAAGATGTAAAACTCAATGCAGAAGCTGTCGGCTTTCAGATTAAAGAGTCTTATAAAAAAGCAAGAACAAATATTGCTTATTCAATTGTAAAAAAAGGCTGTAAAATGGTATCTGTTACAAGCTCTGCAAAATCCGAAGGAAAGACTATTACTGCAGTTAATATAGCTATTGCACTTGCACAGCAGGTTGATACCAGGGTACTGATTATTGATTGTGATTTGAGAAGACCTCGAATTCAATCGGTGCTTGAAATACCTGTTGACAAGGGAATTACAAATTACCTCAATTTTGAATGTGAGGTATCTGATATAGTTTACACTTCTAAATTGGACAATCTTGACGCTATCTGTTGCGGTACTATTCCTCCGAACCCGTCGGAGCTTTTATCAAGTGACAATATGAAAGAATTAATCAAAGAGCTTTCAAAACAATATGATTATATTATATTTGATACTCCGCCAATTGGCGTAGTAATTGATGCTTTACCTATAATAAAGCAAACTGACGGTGTTGTTGTTATAGTCAGAGATAATGTTACCGACATCAGGGACTACAAAAAAACAATTGATATTCTCAAACGCTCCGAAGCTAATATTATCGGTGTTATATTTAATGATGTTGAGCCTGTCGGTAAACGCAAATACGGCGGAGGATACAAATACGGTTACTACGGCGAATACGGCTATTAATTTTTTTGTTAGAGGGGTGTAGTTTTGGCGAAAAGAATGTATGCAAATGAAAGAAAAAACAATATTTTCGAAAAAAAGGTTATGCCTGAAAATAATATTTATTATGCAACCTTAAAAACAAGACACGGTTACCGGTGCTTAAGAAGATTTCAGGATATTTTGTTCTCTCTGATAGCTATTATTGTTCTTTCTCCCGTTATGCTGATTACAGTTATTTCTATCATTATTGATGATCCCAAAGGAGGTCCTGTTTTTTCGCAGATAAGAGTGGGGAAAAACGGTAAAGAGTTTAAAATGTATAAATTTCGCTCAATGGTTGTTGATGCGGAAGACAGGCTTAAGGAACTGCTAGAAGAAAATGAAATGGATGGACCTGTTTTTAAAATTGCCGATGATCCGAGAATTACAAGAGTCGGAAAATTTATAAGAAAAACAAGTATTGATGAGCTTCCACAGCTTTTTAATATTCTAAAAGGAGATATGAGCATTGTGGGACCTCGTCCTGCTTTGCCCAGAGAGGTTGAGCAATATTCTGCTTACCAAGCCCAGCGATTGTTTATTACACCTGGTCTTACGTGTTACTGGCAAATTCAGCCAAACAGAAATGACATTTCTTTTGATGAATGGGTCGAGATGGATATACAGTACATCCGTGAACGCAGTTTTCTTGTGGATTGGAAAATCATATTTAAAACAATTATCGTAGTTCTTACTAAACAAGGAAGATGATTTGGGAGGTACATACGAAAGGCATAATTTTAGCAGGTGGGTCGGGTACCCGATTTTATCCGCCATGTGCCAGGTAAGCTGATGAAGTGGACGAAGTGATATTACCGATTTTGAAGAAGTTGTAAAACCGGATTGAATGATATATACAGTTTTAACAAGATTCATGCACTGACAGTGTTCGATTCAACAATTCAACACTTAAAAAAACATCATTGCAGGGTATATGTGGTTCAACTGTATAAAACAGCACTTCGGTTATTGAGGAATAGATGCGAGTGTACTTAACTGATATTTTATGGAGTAGAAAACAAGGGCAATATGATTGTCGGGGTAATTGGATACGACAGTGTAAGAAAACACTTAGCCGCGTGCGGTTATTACACAGCTGAAATTAGAGAGAAATACTATCTGCGAATAGCTGATGTGTACATAGAAAATTAGAGGATATGCCCGATGAGGGTCGGAGGAGTAAATAACATGAAGAATTACAAAATCGCCGTTGCGGGCACTGGTTATGTAGGTTTGTCAATTGCCACACTGCTTTCTCAGCATCATCAGGTAACTGCAGTTGATATTGTTCCAGAGAAGGTTGAGATGATCAACAATCACAAGTCTCCAATTCACGATGATTATATTGAAAAGTACCTTGCAGAGAAGAAACTGAATTTGACCGCAACACTTGATGCAAAGGCTGCATACTCTGATGCTGACTTTGTTGTAATTGCGACCCCTACAAACTACGATAGCCACACTCAGCACTTTGACACATCTGCAGTTGAAGTTGTGATCAAGCTGGTTATGAAATATAATCCGAACGCCATCATGGTCATCAAATCTACTATTCCTGTGGGATATACCGCAAGTGTGCGTGAGAAGTTTAACAGTAAGAACATCATCTTCAGCCCGGAGTTCTTGCGTGAGTCCAAGGCTCTATATGACAACCTGTATCCGAGCCGTATCATTGTTGGCACTGATCTGAACGATGAGCGATTGGTAGAGGCGGCACACGAGTTCGCTGGTCTGCTGCAAGAAGGTGCTATCAGGGAGAACATCGACACTCTGTTCATGGGCTTCACCGAGGCAGAGGCTGTTAAACTGTTCGCCAATACATATCTGGCCCTGCGCGTGGCTTACTTCAACGAGCTGGACACCTATGCAGAGAGCAAGGGGCTGAATACCCAGCAGATTATCGATGGTGTCTGCCTTGATCCGCGTATCGGTAGCCATTACAATAACCCGTCCTTTGGTTATGGCGGCTACTGCCTGCCCAAGGACACCAAGCAGCTGCTGGCGAACTACGCTGATGTGCCGGAGAACCTGATCGAAGCTATCGTCGAGAGCAATAGAACTCGTAAAGACTTTATTGCTGATCGTGTCCTGAAGCTGGCTGGCTACTACGGCTATGACGAGGACAACGAATACGATGAGAAGCAGGAAAAGTCTGTGACCATCGGTGTGTATCGTCTGACCATGAAGAGCAACAGCGATAACTTCCGCCAGAGCTCCATTCAGGGCGTCATGAAGCGCATTAAGGCCAAGGGCGCAACCGTGATCATCTATGAGCCAACTCTGAAAGACGGTGAGACTTTCTTTGGATCAGTAGTGGTTAATAATCTGGCTAAGTTCAAGGAAAAGAGCAATGCCATTATCGCAAACCGCTATGACAAGTGCCTGGATGATGTGAAAGAGAAAGTTTACACCAGAGATATTTTCCAGAGAGATTAAATGAGAAATAGAGGGAGGGAACGGTTATGAAAGGTATTATTTTGGCAGGAGGTTCAGGCACACGTCTGTACCCATTAACAAAGGTAACATCTAAACAGCTGTTGCCGATATATGATAAGCCGATGATTTATTATCCCATGTCGGTGCTTATGAATGCGGGAATCCGTGATATTCTTATCATATCGACTCCGCAGGATACACCGAGATTTGAAGATTTGCTTGGTGACGGTCATCAGTTTGGCGTTAATCTTACATATGCCGTTCAGCCGAGTCCTGACGGACTTGCTCAGGCATTCATAATCGGAGCTGATTTTATCGGTGATGACGATGTCGCAATGGTACTCGGCGATAATATTTTTGCCGGTCACGGTCTTAACGAGAGATTAAAGTCTGCCGTTGAAAATGCAAAAAATGGCAATGGCGCTACTGTTTTCGGGTATTATGTTGATGACCCCGAAAGATTTGGCATCGTTGAATTTGACAAGAACGGCAAGGCTGTTTCTATTGAAGAAAAGCCTGAAAAGCCGAAGTCAAATTACTGTGTAACGGGCTTGTACTTCTATGATAACAGGGTTGTTGAGTATGCTAAAAACCTAACTCCTTCCGCAAGAGGCGAGCTTGAAATAACCGACCTCAACAGAATTTATCTTGAAAATAATGCGTTGAATGTTGAACTTCTCGGACAGGGCTTCACTTGGCTTGACACAGGTACGCACGAAAGTCTTGTTGACGCTACAAATTTTGTAAAAACAGTGGAAACACATCAGCACAGAAAAATTGCCTGCCTTGAGGAAATCGCATATCTCAACGGCTGGATATCCAAAGAGGATGTACTTGAGGTTTATGAAGTGCTGAAAAAGAATCAGTACGGTCAGTATCTGAAAGACGTACTGGACGGAAAGTACATAGACTATCTTTATTAAGAGGGGAAAACAATATGAAAAAATATCTGATTACTGGTTGCGCCGGATTTATTGGTTCAAATTTTGTTTACTATATGCTGAAGAAGTATGAGGATATTCTCCTCGTTAACCTTGATAAGTTGACTTATGCAGGAAATCTTGAAAATCTGAAGGACGTGGAGGGCGATACACGTCATATTTTCGTGCAGGGAGATATCTGCGACAAGGAGCTTGTTGTAGGACTGTTTGAAAAATATGATTTTGACTATGTGATTAATTTTGCTGCAGAATCTCACGTTGACCGCTCTATTGCAAATCCGGAAATCTTTGTTCAGACAAACGTTATGGGCACCGTAAATCTGCTTCAGAGAGCAAAGGAAGCGTGGTATAACGCAGAAACAAAGATATGGAAAGATGGCAAAAAGTATATTCAGGTTTCAACCGATGAGGTTTACGGCGCACTCGGTGCAGAGGGATATTTTATGGAAACCACTCCGCTTTCACCCCACAGTCCGTATTCTTCCTCTAAAGCAAGTGCCGACCATTTTGTTATGGCATTCCACGATACATACGGTATGCCGATAAATATTACACGCTGTTCAAACAACTACGGTCCGTATCAGTTCCCCGAGAAGCTGATTCCGCTGATGATTAATAATGTGAAGCATCATAAGCAGCTCCCTGTTTACGGCGACGGTATGCAGATTCGTGACTGGCTGTATGTTGAGGATCATTGTAAGGCTATTGATATGGTTGCAAACGACGGAAAAATCGGTGAGGTTTACAACGTCGGAGGTCATAACGAGCGTCCGAATATCTTTATTGTAAAGACTATCATTGAGCAGCTTCACGACAGATTGCAGGACGAGGAAATTTCTGAGGAGCTTATCAAGCACGTTGAGGACAGATTAGGTCACGACAGAAGATACGGTATTGATCCGACAAAAATTAAGAATGACCTCGGCTGGTATCCCGAAACTCCGTTTGAAAAGGGAATCGTTCTGACTATTGATTGGTATCTTGCAAATGAAGAATGGATGAACAATGTCACCAGTGGCAATTATCAGAAATACTACGAAGAAATGTATAAGAATAAGTAAGAGGGCAGACAGATGAAGTTTTTTGTAACAGGTGTCAGCGGACAGCTTGGACATGACGTTATGAATGAGCTTGCAAAGCGTGGTTATGATGGAGTAGGCTCTGATATTCAGCCTGAATATTGCGGAGTGGCTGACGGTTCTGCTATAACCGATATGCCTTATGTTCAGTTGGATATTACCGATAAAGAGGCAGTTAAAAAAGTAATTACTGAAATAAAGCCTGATGCAGTTATTCATTGCGCAGCTTGGACTGCCGTGGATATGGCAGAAGATGACGACAAGGTTGAAAAAGTCCGTGCTGTCAACGCCGGCGGAACGCAGAATATTGCAGATGTCTGCAAAGAAATTGACTGTAAAATGCTCTATCTGTCCACAGATTATGTGTTTGACGGACAGGGAACACAGCCGTGGCAGCCTGACTGCAAGGATTATAAGCCGCTGAATGTTTACGGTCAGACTAAGCTTGAAGGCGAGCTGGCTGTAAGCAAAACACTTGAAAAATACTTTATTGTCCGTATAGCATGGGTGTTTGGTCTTAATGGTAAGAATTTCATCAAGACTATGATTAATGTGGGAAAAACACACGATGAAGTGCGTGTAGTTAATGACCAGATAGGTACACCGACCTATACATTTGATCTTGCAAGATTGCTGGTTGATATGTGTGAGACAGAAAAATACGGCTATTATCACGCAACAAACGAGGGCGGATATATTTCTTGGCACGACTTCTGCGTTGAATTTTACAGGCAGTATGGATTAAAAACAAAGGTTACTCCTGTGACTACGGAAGAATACGGACTCAGCAAGGCTGCCCGTCCTTTCAACAGCCGATTAGATAAGAGCAAGCTCGTTGAGAACGGCTTTACTCCTCTCCCGACGTGGCAGGATGCTGTAAGCAGATATTTAAAAGAAGCACAGCTTTAAGGAGATATATAATATGGGACAGATTAAGGTTGAAAAAAATGTAGCAGGAATTGAGGGACTTTGCGTAATTACCCCTGCCGTTCACGGCGACAGTCGCGGTTATTTTATGGAAACCTACAGTCAGCGTGATATGGAAGAAAACGGTATTGACATCGTTTTTGTTCAGGATAATCAGAGTATGAGCACAAAGGGCGTTCTTCGCGGACTGCATTTTCAGAAGAACTTTCCGCAGACAAAGCTTGTAAGGGTAATCAAGGGTTCTGTTTTTGACGTGGCAGTTGACCTCCGTTCAGGAAGTGAAACCTATGGCAAGTGGTACGGCATTGAGCTGACGGAAGAAAACAAAAAGCAGTTTTTAATTCCGAGAGGATTTGCGCACGGCTTTCTTGTATTGAGCGATACCGCAGAGTTTTGTTATAAATGTGATGACTTCTATCATCCCAACGACGAGGGTGGAATGGCTTGGAATGACCCTGAAATAGGCATTGAGTGGCCTATGCTTGAGGGTGAGTATAAAGGCAATGCAGATTCAGAGGGATACACTGTTGACGGCACACCTCTTAATCTTTCAGATAAAGATAAAAAGTGGCTTGAATTGAAAGATACATTTAAGTTTTAATTAGTTTCAGGTGAATTTCAATTATGCAGACTAAAATCAGGGTATTACATATTGCACAGGCCGCAGGCGGTGTTGACAGATATTTGCGATCACTTTTGAAGTATTTTGATCGTGAAAAATTTGAAAACATACTTTTATGCTCATATTATTTTAAAAAAGATGATTATGATGAAATAACCGATGATTTCATTCAGATTAATATGCAGCATGAAATCAGTGCCAAGCACGACCTTTCTTCCGTCAGACAGGTAAGAAAAGTTATTAAATCACTTAAACCCGATGTTGTTTATATGCATTCAAGTAAGGCAGGTGCTATCGGAAGAATAGCTGACCTTGGAATTAGTAATATCAGAATTTACAATCCGCATGGTTGGGCATTCAATATGGATTGCGGTAAAAAAAAGCAGGCAATGTATCGCATTATTGAAAAGATGCTTGCTCTGTTTACCACGCAATTTGTTTGTATTTCAGAGGCAGAAAAAGAATCGGCTGTTCAGAATAAAATTGCACACACTGAAAAGTTTAATGTTATTCTGAACGGAATAGACATTGAAAATTGCAACAAACAGCTTAATAACGGAATTTCAAGAGAAAAAATCGGAATACCGGAGGATGCCTTTGTAATAGGACAGGTTGGCAGAATTTCAAAGCAAAAATCCCCCGATGTATTTATCAGAGCCGCCGTAAAAATCAAAGATGCTATACCAAATGCGTACTTTGTACTTGTCGGCGACGGTGATATGAAAGACGAAATTTTGCAGTATGCCAAAGAAAACGGTATCGATAATTCGCTGAAAATTACAGGCTGGGTTGAAAATCCTCTTAGCTACGCAACTGTATTTGATGTAGCTGCACTTCTCTCACGCTGGGAGGGCTTTGGCCTTGTGCTGCCTGAGTATATGCTTGCACAAAAGCCGATTGTAGCGTGTGAAACGGACGCTATTCCGACTTTGATTGACAACAGAGTAAACGGTCTGCTTGTACCGGTTGAGTCGCCACAGGCTGTTTGTGATGCTGTTACGGAGCTTTATAATAATTCTCAGCTCAGAACACAGCTTATTGAAAACGGGGAAAAAGCAGTATATGAAAAATTCGACGCACAGCGAGTATCGGACGAGCATAAGACGATGATTAAAAACATACTCGGAGGAAACAATGGCTGATAAAAAAATTGCTATAATGACTTGGCTGTATAACGGCAATTACGGTACATTATTACAAGCATATGCATTGCATACTTTTGTAAAAAATGAAGGCTATGAGGTTGAAAACATTAATTACAGAAGCTCATTGAAAACAAAGTTGAAAAACTGGTTTATAAACAGAAATTCGCCTGCTCTTTTTGTTGGTAAATTCAAGGAAAAGTTTTCCAAAAAAGACTCTGATGCAAACGAAAAAAGGAATGAGAATTTTTCTGATTTTTTAAACTCAAATATTAAGCTTACCGAGCTTGCCTCATCGCCCGAGGAGCTTGTAAAGTTCGGCAATAGTTTTGATGTCTTTATCTGCGGAAGTGATCAGATCTGGTCGCCGTATCTGATGAATCCGCCCTATTTCTTTTCTTTTGTTCCCGATAATAAGCCTAAAATTGCATATGCGCCGAGCTTTGGCGTGACTTCCGCTTCGGCTAAAAAAGAAAAGATGATATGTGATTTTGTAAAAAGATTTGATTATGTATCTGTCAGGGAGAAACAGGGAAGTGATTTTCTCAAAAAAATCACAGGCAACGAGTATTCGGTGATGGTTGACCCGACAATGCTTCTTGAAAGAAAAGATTGGGAAAAATGTATCGGTGAGCGTATTGAAAAAGAAAAATACATTTTTTGCTATATGCTTACCTACAATGCAAAATATGTCAATGCAGTAAAAGAATATGCAGATAAAAACAAGCTAAAAGTTATTCTGATTAAAAATGATACAGGCTTTGAGAATACAGGCTTTACGTTCGTTGAGGACGCAGGTCCGCAACAGTGGCTTAATTATATTAAGTTTGCGGAGAATGTATTTACCGATTCTTTTCATGGCGCAATTTTTTCTGTTATATTTCATAAGGAGCTTGTACTTTTCAAAAGATTTTGCGATAAAAGCGGAGCTTCTCAGAATTCGAGAATCTACACTCTGACCGAAATGCTTGATATTAAGGACAGAATTGCAGATGAAAGCTCACTTGAAAAGATAGGAAATATGAAAACAATAGATTTTGAAAAAACAGACTGTATAATGCAGACTAATTCAAAGAAATCGGGAGACTGGCTGCTGAACGCTTTGGAAAAGGCTTGCAGTAAATGATTATGAGGTAAAATATGATTAATTCTGTATTGGAAATTACTGAAAGAAGCTGTTGCGGCTGTGGTTCGTGCTTTCAGAGCTGTCCAAAACATTGTATTACCATGCAGGAAAATGAAAGAGGTTTCTTACTGCCTGAAGTCGATGAGTCATTATGTGTGAATTGCGGATTATGTGTTCGCTCTTGTCCCGAAATTGAACAGCCAAAACCGTATTCAGTAAAAAAAGCTTATGCCGCTGTCGCAAGAAATATGCCAATGCTCAAAAAGAGCACTTCCGGCGGAATCTTTGGTGTAATGTCACTTGCTGTTTTAAATCAGGGTGGAGTTGTTTACGGCTGTGCATGGGGCGATAATTTTAAAGCTGAACATATAAGAATAACGGCAGCAGATGACTTATATTTAATTCAGCAGTCAAAGTATCTGCAGTCTGACACAGCCAATACTTTTGTGCAGGTGAAAAATGATTTACTTAATAACATAATGGTTCTTTACAGTGGAACAGCCTGTCAAATTGCAGGATTAAGGAAATTTTTAAAACAAGAATATGATAATTTGTTAACAGTTGAGGTTGCCTGTCACGGTGTTCCGTCACCTGGTCTTTTCAGAAAATACATTGATTGGATTGAAAAGAATACCGGAAAAAAAGTGTCTGATTATCAATTCAGAAATAAGGAAAAGCACAAGAAAGGCGAACATTACAAGTATTGCGTTACTTTTGCCGATGAGAGTAAAAAATACGGTTTTTCAAAAGAGGACGCTTATTACGGTTCATTCCTTGAAGGACGCACACTTCGCTGTACTTGCTATAATTGTAAATATAAAAATAATGAACGTATAGCTGATATTATGCTCAGCGACTATTGGGGGATTGAGAGAGAGCATAAGGATTTCCCTGCGCAAAACGGTGCATCAGCCGTTGTTTTGTGCAGTGATGCCGCAATAGATTTATTTAGTTCTATTAAAGATTCATTGATTTTTAAAGATTCATCTTTTGAACAGATTACAAAACATAATCATAGTCTTGTTCAAAGCTCATTAGTTGATGAAAATTTAAGAATTAAAACAATAAATATCGACTCAAATGACCTTTTTACATCTTTAAAACCTAAATTTGATATTAAGGTCAGAGTTAAGAATTTAGTTCCGGAAAAATTAAAGTACTTTATGAAAACACTGAGATAGTTGGGATAACAATGATAAAAACCGTAGTTTTAGTATATGATCAGGCGTTTATTTCTGGCGGAGCTGCAAAGGTAGCTATAAAATCCGCTGTTGCCTTAAAAAACAGGGGATACAGAGTAATATTTTTTGCGTGTCTTGATCCGATAGACAATCAGCTTACCGAGAACAATATTGAGGTTATTTGTGTCGGCGGAGAGCATATAGCAAATACAAAAAGTCCCAAAACAATGCTCAGAGGTATCTGGAACGGAATTGCCAAAAAAAAGCTTGAAGATTTGCTGTCTTCTCTTGATCCAGAAACAACTGTAGTACACATTCACGGCTGGACAAAGTCATTGTCATCGTCTGTGTTTTCTGCTTGCAGAAGGAAAGGCTTTAAAACCTTCGTAACGCTGCACGAATACTTCACGGTTTGCCCGAACGGAGGAATTTTTAACTATCAGAATGGTAAGATTTGCAACAAAAATCCCGGAAGTTTCAGTTGTGCTGTATGTAATTGCGACAAGCGGAATTATATTCAGAAAATATATAGAGATGTCCGTCAGTTTGTTCAGACACGACAGCTTAAAAAATTACAGCCGAATGTTATTTACATTACTAAATTCAGCAGAAACATTATCGAAAAAAATCTTAAATTCAGGCATAAAAGCTTTTTTATAGAAAATAATGTAGAAATATTTGACAGAGTAAAGGTTGAGCCTGCTGAAAACAGCGATTACCTGTTTGTCGGCAGAATGTCAAAGGAAAAGGGAGCAGATCTTTTCTGCGAGGCTGTGACAAAATCAGGCGTAAAAGGAGTTGCAATAGGCTCAGGCACAATGTATGAGGAACTCAAAGAGAAGTACCCGAACATCACTTTTACAGGTTGGCTTAACTCTGAGAAAATGAAAGAATATATCAGCAAGGCAAGATGTCTTGTTATTTCTTCTAAATGGTATGAAACCATGGGACTTACGATTCTTGAGATGCAGGTAAAGGGTATTCCCTGCATTGTTCCTGACAGATGTGCAGGAATTGAATATATAAAGGATAAGGTAACGGGTGTTGAATACAAAATCGGCGATGTAAGCTCGCTGATTGACGCAATTAATTATACCCAAAATAACGATATAATTTCAAAACTCAGCGATAATTTTTATAACGAAGATTTTAAAGACAGATTCAGCATTGAAACTCACACCGAAAATCTTATTAAAGCGTACAATCAATAATCAACGAGGGTTTATATGAGAGAGTGGGAGAGAGGGCTTGCCGTAGTAATTCTCAATTACAACGGTTATGACCTTACAATAGAAAGCACAAACAATTTCAGAAAAATCAGCAGCGAGTTAATTATCATAATAGTAGATAACTGTTCAAAGAACGATTCACTTGAGAAACTTAAAGGTGCCTTTTCTGATGACAAAAATACACATATTATTGCAAATGATAAAAATACGGGATATGCTTCAGGCAATAATGTCGGATTGAGATATATTTCCGATAATTTAAAACAAATAAAGGCTGTCTGCATCTCAAATCCCGATATTTTTGTGGAGTCGGCTTCTGTTCTTGAAAATCTGTATAACGCTTTGCTTGAAGATGAAAGTCTTGCCGTTGTAACAGCAAAGACAATCTACAACGGAACAATAAAAAAACCTAACGACTGTGCCTGGATGCAGCCGACAAAAAGATATATGATGTTCGGTTCAACCTGCGTTAATAAGCTTTTATCTCAAAGTATCAGATATAATGAATTTATCGCAAATGAAAACGGTATTGCATATGTTCACGCAGTTCAGGGATGCTTTTTTATGGCTAAAAAAGCCGTAATGGAGAGCATAGGTTATTTTGACGAGGGAACTTTTCTTTACAGCGAAGAAGTCATCCTTGCCAAGAAAATACAGAATACAGGGTACAAAGAGGGTGTGCTTGTGAATGAGTATATCCACCATAACCACAAAGAAAAGGACAAAAGCCTAATCAAAAAAGAAAACAAAATTTTTGATATAAATTGCTTCTATCACTCGAAAAAATACTATAATGCAAAGTTTTCAGGCAAGCCGAGAATATTTACGCTTATAGCAAACGGATTTTTGAATTTAGATTACGGCTTGAAAAGATTTTTGATGTTGTTTAAGTAAAAACTTATGTCCAATTAAATCAGTAGGAGGGAAATATGGTTTCCGTAATTATTCCGTCTTATAATCGAGAAAAAACAATAAAAAGAGCAGTTGAAAGTGTTCTCAATCAAACCTATAAAGATATAGAAGTGATAGTTGTTGACGATTGCTCAAGTGACAAAACGATTGAGATTCTTACATCTATAAAAGATAAGAGATTCAGCTATTATAAATTAGATAAAAATTCCGGCGCTTGCGTTGCAAGAAATCTCGGAATTGAAAAAGCAAAAGGTGATTATATTGCTTTTCAGGACAGTGATGATGAATGGCTGCCTGACAAATTAGAAAAGCAAATGAAAGCCTTTGACAATAAAGATATAGATGTTGTTTTTTGCCCATTTAACAAGGTCAGCGATGAAAAAACAGATATCCATCCTGTATTACCCGAGGGCAAAGTAAGCAGAGAGACGCTTCTCGGAAAATCCTGCGTCAGCACTCAGACGCTCATAGGCAAAAAAGAATGCTTTGATTCAATTAAGTTTGATCCTTTAATGCCGAGATTTCAGGATTATGATATAACAATAAGACTTTCGGAAAAATATAATTTTTATTTTGTTAATAAGCCGTTAGTAAATATGTATGTTCAGGGTGACTCAATTTCAAAGAACAAAACAAAATTGCTTAATGCTGAAATACGCATTTTGTCAAAATATCAAAAGGAAGCCGCTGAATGTCCTGCATTCAGATATTATAATATAGGTGCTTTAGGAGCAGCCAAAAGAGCATGCAAATTCAAAGCAAAACAAGAATATAAAGAAGTATATAATCTGCGTCCGAATCTTAATAACTGGTTAAAATATGTCTTTGTGTCTGCTACAGACTTTAGCAGGAGCAAATACAAGAGTAAGTAATTTTTAATTTATATAAGTTCAGGTTTATCAAATTATGACAAATAAATATATCATTATAGGTACCGGTCAAAAGAATAATATTCTAAATGAAGCTTTTTATGAAGTAATCTATAATAAAATAAAAAATGCTTCTTTTTCAGATCCATATTCTTTTAATAATAAAATAATAAAAAAGCTATATAATTTCAGATATAGCAATAAGCGCAGAAAAATCTTTCGTTTTATACCAAATTCTTTATGGAATCGTTACTCCGTGCTTAATAACATTAAAGTTGAGAATGATGAAAAATTATTCTTACTTTTTGTTATCGGCAGAGATGTTGAAAGACTTTATACACCTAAGCTTTTACATAAGATCAAGCAAAAGTTTGGCGATAAGATATGTACAGTATTAACACTATTTGATTCCATTGATGTTACTAAGTCACATAATGGTTGGGGAAACATTACGGAATGTTTTAATAGTTACGATAAGGTAGCTACATTTGATTTGAATGACGCTAAAAAATATGGTTTGATACACTTTTGGGATCCTTACGCAAGGAGAGAGGAAATAGCTGCAATTACTGAGCAATCAGATATGTTTTTTATTGGTGTTGATAAAGGAAGATTAAGTACATTAACTGATATAGCGAAAAATGCAACTGATAAAGGGTTAGTATGTGATTTTAAGATATTTGATTTAAAAACGGAAAATAAAGAAATTGGTATAAAAAAATTACCTGCATTCCTTCCTTATGATCAAATGTTGAGTTATGCTATCAGTTCAAACTGCTTGGTAGAGGTTTTAGCTGATGGTCAGAGTTCAAGTTCATTTAGATACTATGAGGCTGTTGTATATAACAAAAAGCTATTGACTAATAATTCTAATGTGAAAGATATGCCTTTTTATGATCCAAAATATATTCAATACTTTGATGATACGAATAGCATTGATTATGATTGGATTAAAGATAATTCATATGGTGTTGATTTTAAATATAATAATGAGTTTTCAATTCTCAGATTATTTGATAAACTTGAATAGAGCGTGTGGTGATTGCTTTGAATCCTGTGATTGCATTTGTATGTAGTTGGTTAGTGTTTCTTGTAGTAGAGTTTAAAGAAAAGAAAAAAGTAGTATTTAAATTTACACGTAGTGATGTTTTTGGATTAATTCTCATATTTTTTACCACATTTTTTTTGGCGTTTAATACATTTAATGCTGATTATGAGAATTATGGGAGAATATACGCTGATTATTTAAATGAATCTACTACGGGTTCAAACTTTGTTTTTGGATTAATATGTGGATTAGGTAATTTATTAAAGCTTGATTATCAAACCTTCAGATGCTTTTTAATTTGCTTTGCTGTATTTAGTGTGTTTCATTTTTCAAGACGATATAGTAAAAATGTAGCATTTATGATTTTCTTGTATATGATTTCAGGCTTTATAATGGATGGTATTCAGTTCAGACAATTTACTGCTATGGGCGTGTATTTGTTGTTTTTACCTTATCTTTTACAAGATGATTCCAAAAAAGGTAAAATATTGTATATAATCGGAACGCTTATAGCAACAGGAATACATACGCTGTTTGTATTTTTCTTTATTTTCCTTTTAGTAAAGGTTAAAAAGGAAAATCGAATAAAAATTTCTGTTGCGGTTACTTTGGCTGTAATAGTTTTATTCTGGATTTTAGATAAAGTAGGTTTATTGATAAAGTACCTATCTTACGTAATGCCGGAAGAAAAAGTAGATTTATATTTTCTCGGTACACAATATCATAGTTCTCCAAAACTTGTAATACAATTTATCCTGCTTCAGCAAGTATTGATTCTTGTATTGTTGCTGGTATGCTATAAGATTGGAAAAGTAAGAGAGTGTGACAAAGCGTTTATCTGGTCGGTTATAGGCATAGATATTCTTATGCTGTGTATGTGTCCTATACTGTTTTATACCTTACAATTCAGGCGTATTTTCAGAGTTGTTATGATACCCAGTTTCATAGCTATATACAAGATGTCGCCTGATAAAAAGGATGCAAGATTTATATTTATAGTGATAGCTTTGATAGCTTTCTCACTTATTAGTTTAAATTTAAATTTAACCGGCAATTCAGATTTAATCGGCAATTTAGTTTTAAATAACTATTTTTGGTAATATTTTAAGAGGTTAGTATGAAAAAAAAGTCAGTTGGAATTAACGCAGTACTTAATGTAATAAAACAATGTTGTGCTATATTATTTCCGATTATCACGTTCCCGTATATTTCACGTGTCCTTCAAACCGAAAATTACGGTAAGGTTAATTTTGGTAATTCTATCATTACATATGTTACATTATTTGCAGCTTTGGGCTTAACTAATTACGCTATTCGTGAAGGCGCAAGAATTCGTAATGATAAAAAAGCATTTCAGACTTTTGCTAATCAAGTGTTTACTATCAACTGTATAACAACATTGACTGCATATCTGGTATTTCTTTTGCTGATTATATTTGTACCGAAATTGCATTCGTATTGGCTGTTACTGTTGATTCAGAGTATTAGTGTAATACTTACCACGTTAGGCGCGGATTGGATTAACTCTATTTACGAGGATTTTCTGTATATTACAATTAGATATATAGTTGTTCAAATATTTTCTATTATTGCAATGTTTATATTTGTAAGAACACCTGATGATTACATCGTTTATGCCGGAATTCATGTGTTTGCCAATGCGGGTGCGAATATTTCAAACTTTTTTCATATTAGAAAATATACTCACTTGCGCCTGACCAGAAAAATGAATTTCAAAACACATATCAAGCCGATGTTAATGCTGTTTTGCAATTCATTATCAGTACAATTATACATAAATTCCGACATAACTCTTCTCGGCATACTGATGAATGACACTGTGGTTGGTATATACAGTGCAGCTGTTAAAATATATAATATTATGAAACAGCTTTTAAATGCAGTTATCGTTGTTATTATTCCGAGGGTTTCTGCATTGCTTGGTGAAAATAAATTAAAAGAGTATAATTCTCTCCTCGAAAAAGTATTTCATGCTTTAATCAGCATAATAATGCCGATTATCGTGGGAATTTTTATGCTGAGCTATGAAATAATTGCACTCATTGGCGGAGAAAGCTATGCAAGTGGACACTGGGCATTAAGGATCTTAAGTATAGCTCTTTGCGGAGCTGTTTTTGCTAATTTCTTTAATAATGCAATTCTTGTTCCGAACAAAAAAGAAAAAAATTTTCTTATTGCTACTTTAACGGCAGCAATTGTAAATGTTGTGCTTAATTTTGCATTTATTCCGCTATGGGGATATGTTGGTGCAGCTATAACAACTGTTTTTGCTGAATTTATAGTAATGTTTTTTGGTATTTATTATTCAAAGGGTCTTTATACCTTCAAAATATGCATAAAAGATATACTGTCCTGTGTTGTCGGATGTGTATTTATTGGATTTGTATGTGTATTAGTAAAATCCTTTTTCTCCAATTATTTTATAATAATTGGAGTCAGCGTATTGACGGCGGTTATTTGTTATTCCACAACTCTGATTGTTATGAAAAACAGACTGGCTACAACAATTTTAAATACTTTAAAAAAGAAATTTAAATAATCATGATTATTATTGAAAGGTTATGATATTATGAAAATCGCAGTAGGATATGCAGGATATAGCCAAATCCTTCTTTTATATGTTCGAAAATGCCGGATTAGATATTGTCTGGGAAAACAACATCAAGAAAATGGTATGGAAAAAATTGATGTTGAATGTTGCGGGTAATTCTATAACGGCGCTAACTTTAGCAGATTACAGTTTTTTTAAAACAAGCTCGAAAATACAGGAATTGTGTGTTCAGGCAATGCATGAGTTTCTCATGGTTGCCCAGTATGAGAATGTTGAGCTAATGAAGAAAGATATTGATGATGTTATTGATTATTACATTACCTATAAAGGAAGTAAAAAGACATCTATGCTTGAAGACATCATGAATAACAGGAAAACCGAGAATGAGTACATTGCAGGGGATTTAATAAGACTTGCAGAAAAGCATGGTGTATCAACGCCGATGATAAAAACTCTTTATTATTTAATCAAAATCAGAGAAGAACAATATTTAGAAAGATAATATGAATCAGACAGAGCTTGTAAAATAAAGTGTGTAAGTTAAAAAATAGCTTGCACACTTTTTCATTTCGGGAAAGTGTGCTACAATGAAAGAAAGGGCGTAACCTTCAATACGGCTACGGATTTGACGGTTATCAATCAAGTATCCATAGCCGTATTGAGTTTGCCAAGCTCCTTAATATCTCCGACTTTCAGTTCAGTTATATCACGAATGTCGGTGCAGGACAGGGGGGGTTCTCAAGGTTAGCAGCTCTCTTGTTCCGTTTGTCAATAAATCCCCACGCAATATTGAGCTTTACAAGCTGATGACGAGCAATGTAAAATGCTGAAATTGCGGTGTTCGCATTGTATTGTGAGAGGTTGGCGAAAATAATCGTCTTGATTAGTGCGAAAATTCAAGGAAATTTCATTGATTATTACACGAATATTTGCTATACTGTGTTCAGTACCTTTAAGGAGGTGTGATATGAGCAAACAAAAAAATGTACCTAATCAAACTTTTGATAATTTCATCGTAAGCCGCAGTAATGAAAAAGCTTATTCGGCTTGTCTCGATTTGGCAAACAATCCCCAGGGAAAGTTTGTTGTGATTTATGGTGCAAACTCATTAGGAAAGACACATCTGCTATATGCGGTAAACAATGCACTTATCAGAAAAAAACCGGACTTGAAGATTTGCTTAATAAATTACGAAGACTTGATTTCTCAGTATATCACCGCTCTTCATAAAAACGATACCGATATTTTTCTTGATAGGTTATTAGAGACAGATCTGCTAATAGTGGACAATATGCAATTTGTCGCCGGTAAGAATTACACCCAAGAGGACATTGCAAGTTGGGTCAACAAAATGATACTCATGGGAAAAACTGTAGTTATGTCGTTTGATAGACCCATAAAATATTACACCGCTCTGATAAAAGGGACTTGCGAAAGCAACCCTGAAAATTGCAAAGCCATAGAAATAAAAAAACCGGACTATTTACTAAGAAAAGAATATCTTGATCACATTCTGAAAGAATATTCAGTTTCGTTACCTTCCTTTGTGAAAAAATATTTAGTGTATTTATCCCGAATGACTTTTTCAGCGATGAAAGGTTTCTTGTGCAAATTATCATTTATAGAAAAGCAAAATGGAACTAAGGTGTCCAATTTAGATATTAAGAAATGTTTGTCCTCATATGTTGTTTGGAAACTTAGATAACAAAAGATGACAGATGACGAAAAATAGCAAGCTAAAGCAACATGGGAACAAAATCAATTGCGATCTACAGTTTGAAGATTTTATATATGATATAGTCGATGAAAATGTTATTATTGCAAAATTAATTGATTGTAAAAGTCGAGCATAAAGTTTCTAAAAAGGAAAAAAGATTACTGTTCAGAACAGAAGCTTAAAAGGCAACGAAAAACAGGCAACAAAATAATACCGATCGAAAAATCAGCTGTATTTAACCCAAAATGCCTTGTAAATATGCCCCTTTTGGCTATTTTACAATCGGCTGGGTATTTATTTAATTAGGTGGGAACTTTAATGTTGGTGAATATAGTATTTGATTATAATGCGGATATAGTAAGTGTACCTGATAGTATTGGGATAAATATAAAAAATATCGAAATCAATGCGATAAATGGTTATTTAATAAATTGAATGAGCATGAATTTTGGGAGAAGGATGACTCTGGAAATAAATTAGGGGTTGGTATTTGTAGTGAATCGTTCATATATTGGTTGAATGAATTTGTTTTAAAAGATTCTAAAGAGAAAGCATATATTGTGCGAAAAAGTATTAATAATTATGATGAAAGTTTGCCTACCATATATTATTGATGAACAGAGCATATTGACAACTTATGTGAACTATTTATTCTTTTGTACAAAAACTAAACTGTTGTAATTTAATGCACGAGTCCCAATGAAAAGCAAACAATAAAAAATTTAAAAATGTAATAAAAAAGATACCTTATTTTGGCAAAAAGATCCTTTCAAAAATTAAATTCAAAAAATTTGAAAATATGATAGCAGGAGCGACGAACTCAGCAATATTAAATAAATTCTTAAATTATATAATTGAAAATGTTGATATAGTGTTATCAGTAGTCGGAGCAATTTCAGACATTTTAGATTATATATTTGACAAAAGTATAAATAATGTTATATGGAAGTTTAAATTATGGTGATAAAAATATCATGCAAATACATAAAAGATAATGCTTTTGATATTACAGTTGGGCAAGAGACACACACAATTACCCACGAAAACAATCAGGCTGTTTTTAAGTTGAGCGAATCAAAAAATTACAATATTGAAATTTGCAAAAAGTCTTGTAAAAGCAATCATTCTTTCAGCAATATTTTGATTTTCTTTTTCACTATGATATTGCAAGGCATTTTCAATATTCTATTGATGAACACCGATTCAAAGTGGTATAATAAGTTAAGTCCTTATATTATTAAAACTAACTTTAGTGTTTTCATAGATAAAGATACCGATTTGGAATTTATTTACAACGAAGGATATTTTTATTATGACAGGAAAACAAAAAAGTTACCCACGATAAGTTGGATAGATTGCGATAATATAGTTCTCGTTAAAACGGAATATACCATAGATAAGGTCAATTTGACCAATGCATATTGTAAATATGTTAAGAAGTTTATTTCTTGTGCATCAGTCTGTGAGCTGATATTCTTATTGCTAATACTACTTGCTGTTTCTTACAATAATTTTACAGCAGCTATCATTTGCTGTATACTTTTTGTTTTGGTAATAATTATTCAAATTATTGTTTTTAAAAAAGAGTTTATGAGATTAAAGAAAATAGGTCATGTGCTTTAATTTTAACCCAAAAATACTTTATGTATTCCTGTATTTCTGTATCTTAGTGTAGCTTTTTGTTATTTTCTATTTTAACTTGCTATGTAAAGAAATATTGGCTCATATGACGGGAGCAGAACTACACAGGTCAGAACTGTACGCAGTGACGGTGTCCTTGTGTTTAATACAGATTACGAGTATGCAGACGGTAAGACTGAAAATTCAACTACTAACCTTGTCAGCAAATACAGTCAGTCATACGGCAGTGACAGCGTTTTGTCCTACGATTATTCTTATGATTACAACGGCAATATTACCGAGATTAGACAGAGCGGCAACTCATAAACAAGTACACTTATGACAGCCTTAATGAGGTTAAAGAAGAATATGATTATGTAAATAAATTTTACATTAACTATTCTTATGACGGAGCAGGAAATCTGCAAAATAAATATGAACAGGTTTTTGATCCGAACTACGGTTATCCGACAGGAACACAGCATGGTAATACATACGAGTACACCGATACAAGTTGGAAGGATAAGCTGACAAAGGTTAACGGCAGTAATATTTCATACGATGCAAACGGCAACCTGGTCCTGTGTCAAGATTTAGCACAAAATAAAATGAGAAGTTCTGCCAACTAAGTTGCTGGCAGAGAAGATACCCTCTCAAACAATTTTTAAAAATCATTAGGAGACATATAGTCGCAGTGGCTGTGAATCCTAACGGTATTATAAAAGGTTTCAATATATTCAAATACATGCCTATAGGCATGTTTGTAGTTAATGATATGAAATCTGTTAAGCCATTCTCTTTTGATTAAGGAATGGAAAGATTCGATGCAGGCATTATCGTAAGGATAACCACTATGAGAATAGCTTTGCTGCATCTTTTCAGTGGCTTCACGCCACGCGTTTGAAACATACTGGCTGCCACGATCTGAATGGATAATAAGTGGCAAATCAGTATTACGACAGGCTTTTGCCTTGTTGATTGTTTCGATAACTGTAGATACTTCCATAGTGTCTGCAAGAGTCCATGCAATGATTTTTCTGGCATACAAGTCCATAACGCAGTTAAGGTATACAAAACCATCCTGCGTCCAGATATAAGTTATATCTGTTGTATCACGCAGCTCACGCTTAACTTCATCAGAAGCGTAACTGCCGGAATTGATAACGGGAATATCACCGTCATTATCTCTGAACGGGGCTTCCCAGTGAGCAAGAGTACTGACACCGATACACAGGTTCTTTGCACATTCAACATGTGTAAGATCAGGGTGCTCTTTGCGATAGTTGATAGCATCCAACTTGAATTGCTTGGTGTGATGAGTTTTTTGTCGTGACATAATGAATTCCTCCTCTTTTTTATTATACAACACTTAAAGGGGATATCTCATTTTGTTTTGTACTATTTAGATGCTAATACTAGAAAGAGAAATTCCAGTACTATATAAAAGAAAAGAAGAATGCTGTGGATGTACAGCCTGTTATGCTATTTGTCCGAAAGAAGCTATTTCTATGGTCGAGGACGAAGAAGGCTTTGAATATCCAAAGATAAATGAAAACAAATGCGTGCGGCGCTACCAGTGCATTATGGTATGTCCGATAAAAGCAGCACGAGCACAGTAAGGAGAAATTAATAGGGAACGAGAACTCCATGTACTACTATTATCGCATGGCTTATGAGGTTGTTGTGCGCATTGCTCTGTGGATGGTTGGTAAGAAAAGATGAGTTAATAGAAAAAGGTGATTGGTAATCAAGTGGTACATAAAATCAATAATTCAAGATTTCGGACAACCCGTGTCATACTTGATTCCAGCCATCTTCTTCAGTGGATGCATTGTATTTGCTGTTAGCTGGTTATGTGGAAAGAAGAGTACAATAAAACATAGAATTCCATTTGCCTTTTTCTTAGCGTACATTCTCGTTATTTTTCGCGTAGCTTTCTTATGCAGGGAACCTGGGAGTAGAAAGGCTATTAGCTTGGTCTTGTTTGAAACATGGGGACATACCTTTCATATGCACGCTATGTTTGTTGAAAACATTATTATGTTTATTCCGCTTGGTGTACTGCTACCGATATTGTTCAGAAAATTTAGAAGTGGATGGGCATGTGTGCTGACTGGATTTATTTGCTCTTGTAGCATTGAGATATTGCAGCATATTACTCAAACAGGATATTTACAATTGGATGATGTGGTGACAAATACAATGGGTACGCTGTTGGGATGGTTTATATGGTGTGCATGGAAAGTGAACAGAAAAATATGAACACGATGATACTCAATTACCGATGCATTAAGGTATGTCCGATAAAAGCTACACGAGCATAGGAAGGAGAGATTATGAACACAACATTACTTATCATGGCGGCCGGAATCGGCAGCCGATTTGGAACAGGAATAAAACAGTTGGAGCCGGTCGATGATGCAAACCATATCATCATGGACTACTCAATTCACGATGCGATTGAGGCTGGTTTCAATCATGTGGTATTTATTATCCGTAAGGATATTGAGAAGGAGTTCAAAGAGGCCATCGGTAATCGCATTGCCGCTATTTGCTCTTCTCATGATGTAACTGTGGACTATGCTTTCCAGGATATCAACGATATTCCGGGAGAACTTCCAGAAGACCGTACAAAGCCGTGGGGAACCGGACAGGCTGTGCTTACTGCTAAAAATGTGATTGATACCCCGTTTATCGTTATCAATGCAGATGATTATTATGGCAAGGAAGGCTTCAAGGCTGTCCATGAGTATCTGGTGAATGGCGGAAAGTCTTGTATGGCTGGTTTCGTTCTGAAGAACACTCTGTCCGATAACGGCGGTGTGACTCGCGGTATCTGCAAGATGGATGAGAATGGAAACTTGACTGAAGTTGTGGAAACCAAGAACATCGTAAAGGCTGCAGATGGAGCAAAGGCAGACGGTGTGGTTGTTGATGTGAATTCTCTGGTTTCCATGAATATGTGGGGCTTGACTCCTGATTTTCTGGATGTGCTGGAAAATGGTTTCAAGGAGTTTTTCGAGAAAGAAGTACCGAGCAATCCTCAGAAAGCCGAGTATCTGATCCCAATCTTCATCGGTGAGCTGCTGGAGCAGGGCAAGATGTCTGTGAAGGTTCTGAAGACCAACGATACCTGGTATGGCATGACCTACCACGAAGATGTAGCTTCCGTAAAGGAGAACTTCCGGAAGATGCTGGAGAACGGTGTATACAAGGCTGACTTGTTTAGTGATCTGTAAACGATGATGAAAGAAACGATTGATTTACTCGGAAAGATCCTCACAAACATCCTGACTGCTCTTTATGAACCTTTTGGATTTTCACTGCTTCTCTCGTTCTTTGCAATTTTTTCTATCTGTATGCGTATGAGCCAATACATGCCGGCAAAGGGTGGAAGAGTGCCATAGTAACGTGGTATCAGAAATTCAAAGAGAGTGTGTTTTTTCGGAAGTTGTTTTTCTTATTTTTTGTGACCTCACTTATTCTGTTCCGAACCCTGTTAAATCGGAGCCTTTGGATGAATCCTTTATCTGATGTTATGGGCGGATGGGGCATCTGGAAGACAGTGAACGGAGAAAAGCAGCTGACAACAGAGTGCATTGAGAATGTGATTATGATGGTGCCGTTTTCAGCAGCAGTGCTGTGGACATTCGGAAAGAAGATAGGAAACGGCTGGAAGAAAATACTGTGGCAAAGCGGGAAGATAGCGTTCATCTTCTCAATAAGCATTGAGATATTGCAGTTATTGCTTCGCTTGGGAACATTCCAGCTATCAGACATCTTCTATAATACAGTAGGCGGAATGATTGGCGGCTTGATATATTGTGCAGTGATGAAGGCAAGAAAGCGTCTGTAAAGCTAGATGAATTGTGATATACTGTGAGCGGTAGCTCCCTACGCTGCTCATAATAATATCACACACCTCTCCGTGGTGAGCAGCAGGTAACGATCTTATGATCGGCGAAGATGTGAAAAATAGAATTGTGGTGCATAAGAGAACTACGCCAAAAAGGGGGCGTGCATAATATGAAACTTGGTTTGGTTGGAGACTATATTGCTGGTTTAGGTCTTGATGCGGCAAAACAGCATATGGAATCTAAAATAGACGAACATAAATTGAAATATGCACTTAAAGAATACATTGAAAGTGAAAGAAAATATAACGATCTCTGCACGATGGCGGAAGAATGTGATTTTCAAGGGATTGTGGAGTATATTACTCAAGAATTATTAGCTGATGTTGAAAATAGATTTTTCGCCGTGAGTGTAAACGATAGAAGAAAAGCACACGAAGAAATTATTTCAAAGGCAGTGGCATATTCTAAGGCATCCACGACAGAATCAAAAAAGCGTGTAAGTCGTTTGATTGCTATAAGCCTAGAAATTGTTCGGCAGTTTTTTAAGAAAAAAATTGCAGTTTCGGATTACTTACTTGCAGCGGAGATCGTAGATGCAGTTAATGAAAAAATAGTTCCGGCAGTTGAGTCTTCGACATCAGCAATACAGCACACTGTATTGGAAAGTAAAAATGAACTCGCCAATAAATTGGATATGGTGAAGCATTCAATGGCGAATGGTCTTTTATATTCAGTAGAGAATATGTCGCAGATGGCAGCAACCGGTCAGTATTCGCAAGTTGAAAATAATTTGAGAAAGTTGCTGGCTGGGATGTCGGTAGAACATCCGCTA
Organism: Ruminococcus bromii; assembly: GCF_002834235.1. GTDB lineage: Bacteria > Bacillota > Clostridia > Oscillospirales > Acutalibacteraceae > Ruminococcoides > Ruminococcoides intestinale. The sequence goes on from NZ_NNBY01000024.1 coordinate 70,402, forward strand.
TATCCAGATTATGGATTTACATTCGACGGAGATATTTTGAAGAGCACGCCTCTTTCAGAGAAGGCACAGCAAAAATATCTTGCACGATTGAATTTTAAAGGAACGATACGTGCAGGCAGTCATTATTTCAATGATGCATCGATTAATCCGATGGATTATGCTTATAGGCATCAGCTAAAATTGGTAATATCTATAGATGAAGCGGTAAAACTATTAGGAAATAAACCAGATCCAATTCAGACTGAGGCAGAACAATATGTAGGAAAAGAAATTATAGCGATTCCACCTGAATTTCCAGAAGCCTTCCCTTGCTCAATTAAAGTGGGTAAGAAAACGTATTTTGATTATATCTTGCTTCGGACTGAGGAAATTTTGGATGATGGAACATATGTCATAGGAAACAGAGAACAAACAAATTCTACAATTTACTTTGAGATAAAAGTAAATCCACAAAATCCTCAAAAAGAAGATTTTACAGTTAATATTGCAAATGCTAATAATCACGAATTGCTAAATTATGCAAAATTCATGGATGAATTGGCGCAGGTTAAGGATTTACATATATATGCATTAAAGGTACAAAAGGATTTTATTGCGGGGATTATCAATAGTGTGAACTATGAAACAGGGTTTAATTCAATTGCTGATGAAATTGATTTTTTGAAGAGAATATGTGCAATTGAAGATTATTTCAATGTAAAATTGAATGTATCTGGAAATATTAGCGATGAAGAATATCGCTGTGTATTCAGAGTTTCAGAATTAATTTTCAATGAAGAGGTGGATTCAACATGGAAAGAGGCTTCTTTTACAGGAGTTCTAGGTGAAGAATTACGTAAGCAGCTTGGAGATTTAGATACTCCTATATCTATGCTATCTTACGTTGTAATTTGTGATGTAAATTTGTTTGGAGCGGAATTTAAATTTAAGTATATGCGTACATATAGGTGTGCAGTAATGCAAGAATTGGATAGAATTAAGCAACTTGTTTCGTGTTTGGCGGACGGAGATCCAATTAGGATTAAATTTGCACCCGGTGAAGATAATAGCGCATTTGATACTTTGCATATTCCAGAAAAAATAGAGCTGGATGCTTAGGCATTCATATTGCCCTCACCCTAACACAGTGCTATACTTAAACAACTATAAAAGGAAAGAGGTTATCACGATGCCCAGAACCAGAGGTAGCAAGAATAAACCGAAAGTTACCAAAGATTATGCATCCCAGATTGCAGAGAAGCAGGAGACTATTGCATCTCTGAATACTGAGATCGCATCCATCACTGCCAACATTGACACTTTGAAGGCTGAGGCGTGCATAAAACATTCCGCAGACAGGAAAGAAAAGTTGACACGGGGCAAATCAGAAAGCCTGATTACACCGCCATCCGCTGTTTTGTTATTGTTTGAAGGATTATTATTTACACGGAATTTTATGTGGTGCCTTATGAGTATACATCGGATAATTTAGAGAAAGATTTTTTCCTCAATAAAAGCCACGGACAAATATTCTTATTTGATTTATTTGCTGTCTAAGGAAAATACACCACAAAACGTAATTCTTTTATGTGATACTCTCTTGTATACGGATACTTTCTTTTTTGACATTCACCCTGTTATTTATATGTTTTTACAGCAATCCTTAATATTACCTCCATTTGATATATCAATTTTAAAATGGATAATATCTGTTTATGATAACAATCCAGATTAAACTTTTTTTACATGAGGAAATATATATAAATAAATTGAACGATTTATAATCAATCTCACGAAACAAAAGGATTTACATATTGGAGATCTCAAGTTAAAAAATATAAATAGTGTGGTGCTTTTTTTGAAAAGAAAATGTCCTTGTTGTGGTTGTAAAACACTAAATACAGAGAACAATTCTTTGTATGAAATATGTCCTATTTGTTTTTGGAAATATGATCCAATCAAAACCACCCGTCCAACGGGTGGTTTGCTCTAGGGCTATAAACCCATGCTACCGGCCAGCGCCTCAAGACGCTGGCTTTCACTTTGTTCAAGCCTATTGCCTTTGCCTCTTTCGCCACCCCTTAAAGGGTGTTTGTATTACTCGCCACCCTTAAAAGGGTCTTCATATTCTCGTACACTTAATTTATCTAGTGCTATATCATGCTTTTCTTGGTCTTCTATGTATTTTCTTATGGTTGCTTCATTTAGACCTACTGTACTCACATAATATCCTTCTGCCCAAAAGTGCCTATTTCCAAACTTATACTTCAGATTTGCGTGTTTGTCAAACATCATCAACGCACTTTTTCCTTTTAAATATCCCATAAAACTTGACACACTCATCTTCGGTGGTATACTTAATAGCAAGTGTACATGATCTATCATCATATGCCCCTCTAGTATCTCCACTCCTTTGTACTGACATAACAATCTTATTATGTCTTGCAAACTCTGTCGATACTGTGCATATATTATTTTTCTTCTATACTTTGGTACAAACACTACATGGTATTTGCACATCCATTTTGTGTGGGATAAACTATTTGTTTTATTTGCCATTAAAATCACCTTTCTTTTTTACAATAGACTTGAACATTCTTATTGTAATACGATTGGTGATTTTTTTGTATAACTTTTTATGCACACCCGCATAGCGGGTGGTTGTTTGTACCACGCAAGCGTGGCACTGGGTAAACCCATTAA
>NZ_NNBY01000025.1 GCF_002834235.1 Ruminococcus bromii
GACCTTGTATCGGTTTAAAATCTCAAGCATACATCGGAATATCTCCAATCTTGTCGCATAAGCGAGATTTAATTTAAGTTCTTATCTCATCGGAATTATCTCCTGACACTTTAGTTTACCTTGAATTTTAGAAATCAGATTGAAATTTACGGTTTCACTCTGTATTATAAGTTTCCAAATTTACATTCCGTTTGAACTGCTTATTAAATTCAGCCTCTTACATTCTTTAAATTCAGACTACTCTGTGTGCTGTTGTATAAGCTGCTCATCCATTGGTTTTAGTATTAATTTCCATTGGACTTTTCTCCGTTTCGGACTTATTTTGCTTAAATAACGATTAAGCTTCCATTGGACTAACCACCAATTTTTAGATTTCAATATATATTAAGTTATAATTAAAATTCCGTTCTCCCGAGTATTAAATTCGATAACCTTTAATGCTTAATTGGACGAATTTCAATCATAAGATGTAGATTGCTAAAGACGAATTCGGAATGCTCTTGCGATTAAAAATTAATAAATATGTTTTTATAACATCAAAATAATCAGCTGTTCCGACAAAACAAGTAAGAATTAGAAGATCATCTCTTAGAATACACGGGCTGTAGAGTTAGGTGGTAAGCTCCGCATATAATCTCTGATTTGTTTGAAGTAAGGTTTTCTTGCTTTCATTTTTAAAACCTCCTTAAGTTCTTTTCTTTGTCTATATTATACAGTTAGTTGTCCACATTGTCAACACTTTTATTAAAAATATTTATAATTTTATTTTTAGAAAATCTATTGAAGTAAAATTTACATTGTGTTATAATGAAAATGTTGGGGTGTTTATCAGTCGGCAACTTTTTTGAGTGCCGACATTTTTCTTTTTTATATACTTCAAAATGCCTAAAATATTGATTATAACTAAACTTTAGTGTATTATTATGATGTCATAAAGTATTAAAGAGGTCATAATTGTGAATGATAAATTGCATATCAGAACGGCACAAATAAGCGATGCCGAAGAATTGCTCGCCATATACAAACCATATATTGAAAACACGGCAATCACATTTGAATACGATGCTCCAAGCATTGAATAATTTGCAAATCGCATAAAAACTACGCTTAAAAGGTACCCTTATATTGTAGCCGAACTCAACGGAAAAATTGTCGGCTATGCGTATGCCGGAGTTTTCAAAGGCAGAAAAGCGTATGATTGGTCAGTTGAAACAAGTATTTATATCCACCTTGATAATCACGGAAACGGAATCGGCAGAAAACTCTACGAAAAGCTCGAAGAAATTCTCACAAAGCAGGGTGTGACAAATGTAAATGCCTGTATTGCGTACACTGAACATGAGGATAAACATCTGCATAACGACAGTGTTTGCTTTCACAAAAAACTCGGTTATAAAACTGTCGGTATTTTTCATAAATGTGCCTACAAATTTGATAAGTGGTACGATATGATATGGATGGAAAAATTTATTGCCGAACACAGTGCTAATCCAAATGATATTATCCCCTACCCTATGCTGAATTGTTAACATAGCCATAAGATATAAGTATCCCCGAAAAGTTCGATAAAAACTTTTCGGGGATTGAATTTGTCAATAAAAATGGGTACTGTCATAATATTGCTTACAATTACTATAAGCTGAAATTTTTAATAATATACCACTTAATAATGCAATTTAGAATTTGTTTTCAAGCTTTGCAAAACTGTCTTTGCAGACATATCCTGCATATTCTCCGAGATCAATTTGCTTGATATCGTGACTTACATGTCTTTCGCTTACAGGAATCATTTCCATATAGTCCCCGTAAAGATACTTCAGGTACTTATCATATTCTTTAGGAATAGGCAGTTTTGCATTTTCAAAATCAACCCATATCGCCTCATCAAGCCATTCGGCAGGAAAAGCTCCTCTTGAAACATTTCTTCCCATACTGTCAAACAGATATTTCGGATTTTTCATATTCTTATGAAGTGAAATAAGTTTGTTTTGAACCTTTTGCAAAAATCCAAGCGGAAAAATCTTTCTCAGAATATTCGCACACAAAGAAGAAAATCTGCTGTTTGCATTCACCGAAGTGCCTCTCCACTTATCAAGCACCAGCCATCTTGAGCTTGCAGTTGCTTTCATATGAATTTTTCGTAAGAAAGCATTGTTTGAAGTATAATCCTGTGCAAGCACATCAAGAAAAATTCCGTTATGAATATTGGGAAATCTTGATGTAAACTCAGTAGAAAGCAGAGTATCGTTTATTCGCAGTTTTGTAAAAGGAAAATGGCTGTCTTTTTCATTTTTTTGAGTCTGTGCAAAAAGATAATTCGGGAGTTCACTCGGCAATACCGAAAGAAACCTGTCGTAATCTTTTCTAAGCATCATAACATCTGCATCATCATCCCACGGAATAAAGCCTTTATGTCTTACTGCACCCAAAAGACTTCCTCCGCCCAGGAAATACTTTATGTTATGCTTTTTGCAAATTCTGTCAACCACAAGTAAAAAGCCCAGAAGTATCTGTTGAATATCATTAAGCTTGCCGTCATATGAATCGGAAAACATAAATATACTGTCATCATCCATTACCTCGTGTCCCGAAATAAGGAGTGCGTCCTTGTAGTTGACCATCGATAACCAACCAAGCTTTTTAAGTCTTGTGCAGTCAATGGCGCAGCCGTCCGTAGAATCACCTGCAGAAGTTATGTTAACCTCACACTCATCAAAAGCATCCGAAAGCGTAAGTGAAAATTCCGCCGAATTTACGGTTGAACTATCTGAGCAAGCGTTATACACCTGATTGTTATCCCCGTTGCAAAGAACAAACAGAACAGCAGAAATCAAGTCATTAATACTTATATAAGACACTTTGGGCGATTTGTTCTTAACATTCAAAGATTTTCCGTGAACAGCCGATTCCAGCATATTCCTTACAAAATCGGAACTTGAATTTGCAGATATAATCTTGCCGCTTCTAACTGCTTTGATTGAAAAATCATACATATGAGATGCAGAAAAATAAAGATTCTCAACAGACTGAATCAGCATTGCTTTTAATGAATCCGAATTAAAAGCGGAATGTGTTTTTTCTTTTTCGGAAATAACAAAATCTTTTCCGAGTGTTCCGTAAATTGAGGCGTCTGACACAAGAACAGTTTCTTTTATCTTTAACGCATTGACAGCCGAGATAATATTATTTGCCCTGTTGATATGATTTTTAAATACATCAACATCTTCAACTCTATCAGAAAGCAAAAATCCCGTTTCAATAAGTATATCTCCGCATTTATTAACCGAATTAAGTGAAGAATACTTTACGATGGAAAAATCTGATGAATCGATATAATCGAATCTCCTGTCATAGCTTTCGCTATCCTCTACAAGCAAAAATACAGCTATGCCTGCTTGTTTTTTTAAGTTAACCATGCGAAGCAATGATACAAGAGAAAAGGCGAGTTCTCCGCCTCCTGCTATAAAAACAGATTTTCCGAATAATTTACGGATGTTCAAATTCTTATAACGCAAAGCTACAAGTGCTCTGTCCTGTTCAAATTGGTTAAGTAACAACTCAGACATAACTGTATTCCTAATTTCTGTTATTAATTTTCTTCAAGAATTCCGACTGCTCTTCTTATTCCTTCTTTAAGGTCAACAAGAGGCTTCCATCCAAGACTGCAGAGTCTTGAACTGTCAAGAATTTCGGGGGTTTTTGCAAGAGCGGAAGTATCAACCTCAGGCTCCTTTTCATCTTCGGGATTGGCAAAAGCCAAAATCATATTTCTCTCAGGGAAAACCTCACAAGCTGTCTTTGCAAAATTTCTTATTGTTGTATCTGATTTTTCATAAGAAATGTTATACGGTGTAACATTTTCACCGTTAAGCATAATGTATATGAGAGCGGAAACCGTGTCTGTAACATAGCAGAATGAACGGTTAGCCGCACCGTTGCTTTTGAGAAGAATATTTTCGTGACGAACAACATTTGCAATAAACTGCGCCCAGACACGATCATCCGTAAGACTGCTGGCGCCGTAAATATAGCTCGGTCTTGCAATCTTTACATTGAGTCCAAACTGTTTACAATAGCTTGCGGCAAGAGTTTCAGACGCTCTCTTTCCTACTGCATAACAATTTTTATAGGAAGTAAAATCAATATAACCGATATCATCTTCGGAAATACTGTTTTTACCATTGTGCAAAGCACCGTAAACTTTAAGGCTTGAAACAACAAGTACAGACTCACTTTTGCTTTCAAGAGCAAAATCAAGAATGTTTGATGTACCGCTGAGATTTGCGTTAATAGTGCCTACAGGATCGGTTTCAAATTGAATATTACTTGCCTGACTTGCGGCATGAATAATAAAATCCGCTCTCTCACATTCAATCTTATTTGTAACATCGGCAACAACAAGCTCAATGTCATCTCTTTCAAGAAGAACGCCAAACTTTTTCTCGGCTCTCTCTCTGTTTCTTACAAACGCAAGGAGCTTGATGTTATTGTTATAAAAGTCATTTCTTGCGAGAAATGTGAGAACAAGATAATAACCGATAAATCCTCCTGCACCGGTTATAAGAACGGTTTTACCGTTAAATCTGTTCCAATCAACATTTGTATTTGTAATTTCTTTAATATCGGAAAAAACCGTCTTTTTTATATTACTTTGAACATTATAATCCATATTTAAGTTCTTCCTTTGCAAACTGCTTGTAGTTTTCATAATAGAACTGTGATCGCAATGTTGTGAGATCCTCAGGTGTTGTTACCTTAATGTTGAATCTCTCGCCAAGGAAAAGATGAACCTTTTCGCCTAGCTCAATAAAAAGTTCACTTGAGGAAACAGGGTTTGTAATACCTCTCTTGTAAGCTTCTTCGTGAGCCCAAAGAATTCTTTCCATTGTATATCCCTGCGGAGCCTGTGTAATGTACATGGTACTTCTCTGGTAACTCTTGCCGCAGGTTTCTCCGTCCTCACTGTAAAGAAGTGAATCAATACTCGGAGTAACAGGAACGGCTGTTTTGTACTTTTTTGTATCCTTAATACAGTTAGTGATGAGTTCTTCGCTGAGCATAGGACGAACACCGTCACAGATAAGGATGATATCCTCAGGATCTTTTGAAAATTCGGCAGTAGCCATTACGCCGTTGTGAATAGAATCAAAACCGTTAGCACCGCCCGGAACAACAGCCTTTACCTTTGGAACATTGAATGCCTCAATAAGCTCATTAAGGTAGCCGATCCAGTCAGCCTTACAGGCAACAACAATCGCATCAACCTTAGGATGACGGGCAAAATGCTCCATTGTGTGAATAATAATCGGCTTTCCGCCAACCTCAAGAAACTGTTTAGGCATATCGGAATACTTCATTCTTGCACCGATACCGCCTGCAAATAACATAGCTGTAACCATAGTAAGACAATCCTTTCAAAACACAAATCAGACTTCACTTTACAAAATGCAGTCAAATTTATTTTTTTAACAGCAGAATTACGCAGTAAAAAACGCATCTGCACTTTGATATAACTATTAATATGATACCACATTAATGCATTTTTTGTCAACAAAAATACTTTGTACGAATGTTTTAATCGACTTTGCCGGTTTACGGTGAATTTCTTATACCGTATTTTCAAAATGCTTTTTATTTAGGCACATCATTTTGACGCACAATTTAATATTTTTCATACCTTATTTCATACCTTATAAAATTAATGCGGGAATGAGTAAAATTCTTTTATTCTTTATTCCCATTTTTCTTTTAAGTATATATAAATACAGAAAATTTTGATAAAATAGAAAAAATTGCAGAAAGCTGTGTTATTTATGTTTGACAAAAATTTGATTGATTTATCGGTTATGTCTACCGAGCAGATTGACAAAATTATCAGAAAAGCTAAAAAGATTATGCAGAGTCCCGCCGACTATCGACACGCCTGTGACGGCAAAATTCTTGCTACATTATTTTATGAACCGAGTACAAGAACACAGATGTCATTCCAGACGGCCATGCTTAAACTCGGCGGAAGAACAATCGGTTTTGACAACCCGATGAATTCATCCGTTTCAAAGGGCGAAAGCCTCAAAGATACAATTACAATTGTCGGCGAATATGCCGATATTATCGCAATGCGTCATCCTGTTGAGGGTACTGCCGCTGCGGCATCTCTCTATGCAGGTGTTCCCGTTATCAACTGCGGTGACGGCGGTCACCTTCATCCAACTCAGACGCTTGCCGACATTATCACTCTCAGCTGTGAAAAAGGCAGACTTGATAACCTCAGAGTAGGTGTATGCGGTGACCTTCTCAACGGCAGAACAGTTCATTCGCTTATCAAGACACTTGCAAAATATCCGAACAACAGCTTTGTACTTATCTCAACAAAGGAACTCAGCGTTCCGCTTTATGTTATTGACATTCTTGAAAAGAACGGTTGCAAGTATGAAATTTCTCATAGCCTTGCAGATGCAATCACAGACCTTGATGTTCTGTATATGACAAGAATTCAGCGTGAGAGATTTGCAAGCGAAGAAGATTATCAGGCACAGAAAAATGTTTTTGTTCTCGACAAAGAAAAACTTGACAAGGCAAAAGAAGATATGATAATTCTTCACCCATTGCCGAGAGTAAACGAAATTACAGTTGATATTGATGATGACCCGAGAGCGTTGTATTTCAAACAGGCTCAGTACGGTATGTACGGCAGAATGGCACTTATTCTTCTGCTTTTGCAGGATGATGAGTTCTTTGTTGAAAACAGACCGTTTGTTGTATCGGATCATCACTGCAACAATCCGAAATGTATCACACAGCAGGAGCCATATCTTCCGAACCTCAGCTATGAAAAGCTTGGTATGGTAATGTGCGGTTACTGCGACAAGAGAATAGACTGAGGTGTATTAAATGAGTGAACATAAGAAAAAGAAAAATCCGGCGGCTACTATGATGATGACCTCTCTCGCCTATATCGTACTCGGCATTGTGACGGTTGTCTTTCCGCAAAAGGTGCTTGATGTTTTGTGCTATGCACTCGGCGGTGCAATGACTGTTTACGGACTGTTCAACATAATTTCTTTCTTTGTTGACAGAGAAGGCGGAATGTACTTTGAACTTGTAATAGGCGTTATTTCAACCGGATTCGGTATATTTGCTTTGTTTTCACCCACTTCAATTGCGGCAATAATCAATATTCCGATTGGCATTATCATTATTGTTGACAGCATTATGGATATGAAACATTCGCTCACGCTGAGATCGCTCGGTATGAGAAAATGGTGGATTCCGTTTATTATAGCAATTGTAATGATTATTTTCAGTCTTACAACAATTTTCTTTACAAACATTTTTGGTGCATTGCTTATGATTGCACTCGGAATTGCGCTTATTTATGAAGGTGTTTCGGGATTTTCACTTATTATTCTGCTCAGCCGTTATCACAAAGAATACGACCGCAATCAAAGAATGATTGATGCAGAAGCAACCGATATAAACTGAATATGATTAAACCGTCCGCAGATTTTACGGACGGTTTTCTTTTTATACGGTAATGTATGCGCCAAGGTGGATACTGCAAAGAATGCATTCTTTGACGGTAAGTTCTTCGGACTGCTCCATTGCCGATTTGTACAAATCAAGTTGCTTCTTGTAAAGTCCTGCAAGTTTTGTTATATCTTTTACCCTGTCGGTTTTGTAATCGACAATAACAAGCTTTCCGTCCTCAACAAACGCAAGATCAACCGCACCCTGAATTATTACTGTTGCATCGGTTTTTACATCTTTATATTCATCGAATACTTCCGACGGTTTAAGCCTTGCGGTAAATCGTTTTTCACGCATTACAAGCTGTGATGCAATTATACGGTCAATTAGTTTGGTTGACAGAAATTCATTAAGTGTTTTTCTGTCAATCATATCAACTTGTTCCTGTGTAAGTTTTCCGTCATTTAAAAGACGGTCAATTTCAGTATCAAGACTTGCTCTTGCCTGTTCAAAATTGCAGTATTGCAAAAACTTGTGGTGAGCAGTACCTCTTGCAACAGGAGCGGAATTTTGTTCAGCAATAAATAACGGCTTTGAAAGAATCTTTTCAAAATAATCACCGTTCTGACTGTGTGCAATATCGGACGCACTGACCTTTTGGGGGAGTGAAAGAATATCCCTGTTTCTGTATTTGAAATCAAGATTCTTTTTCAAAAGTTTTGCATAATCAAAAGTATCATCGGATACATCGGCAACCTGTAACAGATTTGTTGAAGTAATATCGTCCTCAAAGACATTATCCTTATCAATCATTTTTTCATCAACGATAATCTGCAATTTCCAATCTGATTCTCCGTTGTGCGGAATTACCTTTGAACCCGGCATAATATCGTTACGCAGATTATTGAGTGACGGGTGAACTAATGCACAAAGACAGAGCCAGTCGCAATAGCTTTGACAGCTTGTGACAGTATAGGGTTCAATTACACTTTCGGACACAAGCTTTGAATACAGCCTTTCAAGATAATCACTGCACTTCTTTACTGCACCAACACAGATAAGCTTTTCCTTTGCTCTTGTGAGTGCAACATAAAGCACACGCATTTCCTCGGCAATAAGGTTTTCTTCAATTTTAAGCCCTGTTGCAAGGCGTGGGAATGTGTTGTAAACAACACCATTGCTCTGAGTCTTGATGCCGAGTCCTGCCTTGCTGTCGAGAAGAATATCGTTTCTAAGGTCGGTTTTATTGAATTGGTGGGTTATGTCGGCAATAAAGCAAACCGGAAATTCAAGTCCCTTTGACGCATGGATACTGAGAACTCTCACGGCATTTGCAGAGTCGCCCTCATTTTGTGATGATGCGTCAAGGTTTGTCTTATTGGCAATAAGCTTGTCGGTATATGAAATAAAATCAGAAAGCGTTTTATAGCCGTTGCTCTCAAAACTTCTTGCATATTCACGCAACAGCTCCAGGTTTTTAAGTGCCGAATCATTACCGCTGACTGCAAGCGAAATAGACATAAATCCTGTCATTTCACACGCTTTTGAAATGAGAGCGTCAACGGAATTTGTACAGGCACAATCACGCAGAATTTTAAGTTCAAAAACAAATTTCCTTGCCTTATCGTTTGTTTTTGCATATTCACAGACAGAAGAGTAAAGCGAAGATTTTCTGCTTTCACAACGCATTTCGGCAAGCTCGTCGGGAGTGAACGCATACATAGGACTGCACAAAACCGACAAAAGCGGAATATCAATCCCCGGGTTGTCAATTACGCGCAGAAGGTTGAGCATAATTTTGATTTCAACTGCATCAAAAAAACTTGACTTATTCTCGCTGTAGGCAGGAATACCGCTGTTGTTCAGAGTGTTGACATAAGTTGCGGCCTTTCCGCTTGGACTGCGAAGAATTATTGCAAAGTCACCGTAACGGGCTTCACGCATTACATCTCCGTCCTTAACTCTAAAGCCCGAATTAATCATATCGTGAATTTTATCAGCTATGTACTTTGCCTCAATTTCTTCTTTTTCAAGGTCTGAGTTTTCGGATTCAATCAATGAAATTTCAAAATTGCAATCATCAGACTTTGGAAACTCAGCACCGTTTACCAGCCTTTCATCGGAATTATATTCCATTTTTGCGGATTCCTTGGTCATTATTCTTTCAAAAATAAAATTGACCGCATCACACACCTCAAAACGACTGCGGAAATTTCTGTCAAGAATTATAGTTGCAGGATATTCGGGATTTTCTTCATTGAATCGTTTATATTCGTTTTTGCGTTCAATAAAAATTTCGGGCTTTGCCTGACGAAATCCGTAGATACTCTGCTTTACATCGCCAACCACAAAAAGATTGCTTTCATCATTGCTTACCGACTTGAAGATAAGGTCTTGAACATCATTTACATCTTGAAATTCGTCAACCATAACAGCATCAAATCTGTTTGAAATCTCCTGAGCCTGGACGGTTTTGGTATAGCCGTTATCATCATCGGGCTTTGCAAGAAGTTTTACAGTAAGCGATTCAATATCGGCAAACGATAGAATATTTTTCTTCGCTTTGAGTTTGGAAAGCTTTTTGTCATATGCACGAACAAGTGTAAACAAGGTAGATATGAACCTATGAAGCTGTGACAATTCAAGCCTTGCATCTTCCTCACTCCAAAAAAACAATGATTGGAGTTTCTTCACCGTTTCTTTGACCTCATCTCTGTTGGATGAAACAGAAATTTTAATCGGATTATCCTTGTATCCTTTCGGACTTTTCATTCTTCCTGTTTCAAAAGAAAATATTGCCTGTCTGATTTCATCCCATGATGAAGAAACAAATTTCGATTGAACAAGGGTAAAATATGCTAAATCACCGACAAGCAGGGGTTCGACTGCATCTTGAAGTTTTTCGTCATCTTTTAATCGAAGAATAGAATTTTCAGTCAGATTGATTCCGTGAAGCACGGCACTCAGAGCATAGTCGATTATAATTTTGCCCCATACAGTTTTTTCAATATCGGTTTCAGAATAGTTTTCGAGCATATCATCAAGCCATTTATCGGGGAACGGCTGAGTTGTAAGAAACTCGGATATTTTAAGGACTGTTTCACGTAGTTTTTGATCGCCCTGTTTTCCTTTAAAAAGATCAAGCAAAGAATAAAAGCAGTCATCCTCACTGTCATAAAAGCTTTCAAATGTATTATCAAGTGCCTCTTGTCTGAGAATTTCAAGCTCACCCTCATCGGCAATACGAAAATCTCTTGCAACATCAAGCGTATGAAAATATTCACGGACAATATCTCCGCAAAAGCTGTCTATTGTAGAAATATTTGCACTGTACAAAAGCTGTCGCTGTGCAAGCAAATGAGCGTTATACGGATCATCTTCAAGAAGTTTGTTGACTGCCGCCTGTATTCTTTCACGCATTTCGGCAGCCGCCGCTCTTGTGAATGTTACGATAAGAAGGCGGTCAACATCAAGGGGATTTTTCTCCCGTGTAATAAGCTTTATTACACGCTCTACAAGCACGGCAGTTTTGCCCGAACCGGCGGCAGCCGATACAAGCACAGAACCGTCTGTTGCATAGATTGCATTTTTCTGTTGCGGAGTCCAATTTCTTGACATTACTCTTCCTCCTTTCCGTTAATTTCGTTTGTAATTTCTTCGATAACGGTCTTGTTATCGACAGAAAAACAAGTTATCGGGTTACTCTGTCTGTAGGCACATACGCTGTCGTAAGGGCAGTATTCGCATGAATCGTGACCGCCTTTGAGCGGTTTCGCCTCAATGTTGCCGTTATAGATATTTTTGCCCATTTCAGCGATGAGCATATCAACCTTTTTAAAGATTTTTCCGAATTCTGCAAGTGTTGCAAGGCTTGTTGAAGAAACAGGTTCGCCCGCTTTAATTTTTACAGGAATGTATGTTGCGACGTCTGTCTTATCCATTCCGTGAATTATTTCTGTATCTTTGAGCAAAAGTCCGTTCATCTTGAGCTTTTTATTAAGTTCATCGGGCAGCTTGTCAATTGATTTCAGACTGTCTGACGAAATATACGGAACGGTTGCAGGCATATACAAAATCCCGGCAGGTACAATTTCTCCGTATTTGTCACCGCCCGAAGCCTCGATTGAATGGAGATACAAAAGCATCTGAAGATTGATTCCGTAGAGAATATCGGAAAGCTTAAACTGTTTTGTGCCTGTTTTATAATCAATAATACGCAAATATGTTATATCGGCTCTCTGCATAATATCTACTCTGTCAACACTTCCGCAGACTGCAATTTTGTGACCGTCGGGCAGTACGATTGTATATGACGGAATATCCTCGCCAATTTTAAGTTCACAATCGGCAACAAAAAATTCGCTCTGGGAAAGCTCCTCCATAATATGTTTCATCAGATGCATCACATTATCAAGAATTGTCTTTAGGCGGTATGTGAATGAATTTGACTCAAGCTGTTCTTCGCCGAAATATTTAACTGCATATTCCGCAAGATATGCACAGACAATTTTTTGGAATTTATCTTCTTCAAGCGATAAATACTCTTCTTTAGTATATTCGCCGAAAAAGCGTTCAAGTATATAATGAACAATCGTTCCGTACTGCATGGAGTTGATTTCTGCTCTTTGTCTTTCCCGAACATTCAAGCCGTAATTACAAAAATAGGAAAATCTGCAGAGATTGAATTTTTCAAGCTGTGAAGCTGAAATATTGAGATTTTTACCAAAAAGCTTTTCGGCATTTTTCTTGTCAAATATCTTAAAGGGAACTTTGTCCTTTGCATTTATGAGCGAATCAAGCTTTGCAGAATATTCGGGATTTTGTGCAAAAATTTCAAGCAATGATTCGGGCACTTTTTTGCCTTTTCCGATCATATCGGCAACTGTATCAAAAGCAGGGCGGAGTGCGTACATACTTTCTTTTTTACCGTCAAAATCAAATTTGTCATATGCAATGATATTTTTAAATACCTTTTTACATTGCAGGACAATTTCGGACGGCTGATAGGTTGTTCCCGTTATATCCGATGAATAAAAAGATACGGAAAGAAACTCACTTGCAGAGGTCATACAGGAATATGCCATAAATGTTTCAAGATTATTAAGTGCTGCAAAATCATCGCCGAGTTCAATTTCGTTCATTGCAAGCATCTTTAACTCAAACGGTGAGAATATGCCTGATGTATGCGGTATTGCCGGGAAAATTCCGTCAACACAGCCAATGAGAAATGACGCTTTCTGCTTAGAAATTCGTACCCTTTGAGCGGTTGTTATCGTTACGCAATCTATTGTTCTCGGAATATCGGACAATTGCATTGCGTTAATCTGTAAGCTCAAAAGCTCGTAATAACGCTTTACAGTCATTGCTTTTGTACCGATTACAGCGGCGGTTTTGTCAAGAACAGCCATAAACATATTCCAAACTCTTATCTGCTCCGCACCCACCGATTTATCGTATGAGCGTTCAAATTCCGCATACATTCTGCGTAACGCATCGGGAACTTTAAGTTCTTCAAGAAGGGCATAGAACAGCTTTGAAATTTCAAGTCCGTTTTTATCCTTCGCATTTTCTTTGAAAAGAAGTAATGGTTCAATAACTGATTCACGCAGATTTTCAACCTTTGCAAGAACCTCTCTGTCATAATCCGAAAACCTGTCAGAATAGCCTTTTGGATTCTGAACAAATTTATTTTTAAAAGCCGAGCCTGAAACATTCCATACAAAGAGGTAGTTTTCAAAAAGGCTTATTTCTTCAACAGAAAATTCAGTTAAACCCGATTTCAAAAGTGCAAGCACATCTTCTCTGTCAAAATCGTAAATAAGGCATCTGAAAATTGAGTTTACAAGCCTTATTACGGGTTTTACATCAATATCTGCGTGTTCATCGCTGAAATACGGAATTTCGTATTTTTCAAGAATTTCAGACAAAACACCTTTGTACGGTTCTGTATCGTGACAAATTACGGAAATGTCGGAGTAGAGATAACCTTTTTCTATAACAAGGTGCTTGATTTTACCGGCAACATATTCGCACTCGTCATACATATCAACAGCATTGTAAACGCAGATATTTTCAGGAACAATTTCAAGAGGTTCAATGTGCGGTCTGAAAATATTCTGTTCAAGCAAAGCAAGGTTATCATTTTTAAAGCGGTGCAAATCGGTAAGCTTTATCGGAGCTTTAATATCAACTCCGTCACGCTTTGCATATTCCTTGAGAATTTTATATGTCTGTTGTGAGGTTGCAAAAACCTCCTCAGAACCGTCTGTAAGGGGATCAAGAGTAAGGGTAAAATATGTAGCGGTACAGTCACGAATAAGGTTTCGTACCACCTTGAGCTGTTGCATTGTAAAGCCTGAAAATCCGTCAAAGATTATTGTATAATCCCTGAGAACATTATTCTTTAAAAGAATATCATTAAGCCTTGTCAAATCATCCATAGGATCAATATAGCTTTGGCTGACAAGAGCATCGAATGTATCGCTTATGAGGGCGGTTTCGTTGAGTTTTGTCTTTAAGGTTTCATCGCAAACTAGCATTGATGCACTTCTGAGTTCATCGCTTGTAACCGAACTTTTCTTCAAATCGGAAACAGTCTGCAGCATAACATCAACAAGGCTTTTGTTGCCCTTTGATGAAAGCAGACGGAGTTTTTCGGTAAGTTCTTCAAGCGCAAGGCTCATTACAACGGCTCTTGTACCATCGTCAATAACATTATCGGCTGAATTTCCCGTCAACTCAAAAACATATTTGCAAAGTCTTGAAAAACCGAATACAAGAACTTTCTCGGCTTTTTTTGCGCCAAACACATCGAGCAAGGTTTTTTCACATTCAAATGTGCTCTGGTCAGGCACAATCAGCATTACGGGAAGATTGCTGTCGGCAAGTTCGCCTGCAATCTTTAAAGTCTCGGTACTTTTGCCGCTGCCGCTTTTTCCGAGAATAAATCTCAACATTTCATCACTTCCATAAATTTAATTTACAACAAAGTAATTTTATTTTAAATATCTGTACAAATAATAACATATTCCGTGGGTTATTTAAAGAACTTTGCAGTTGTTAAACAAAAATTTTCTGAAAAAGTTCTACTATGAAAAATTTATATTCCACCTTATCATCAGTTACTAAGCTGTATTCATCATCCGAAAGAACATCTTTTGCCCTGTCTTTTCCCTCATCTGCCGTTGAAATGCAGATTGACGGGTACATTACGCACCACCAATTATGACCTTTTGCATTGCCGATTGTTATGCGAAGTGCGTCGTACATTCCGGCAGGCAGAGTGTAGCTTTCGTAATGGCGGGTATCAAAGTGCATATTGACAATTTCAGCTTTTACAGGATAGTTATAGCCGTTTTTGTACACCTCATTTTGTGCAATTTCTTCTATAGTTTCAAGGTTTGCTTTTACAAATTCTTCGGCATCCGACTTTGAATTTGCCGTATCAAAAAGAATTTTTGTCCTTTCAAGAACCTTGTCACGCACCTTGAGTTTCAGAGTCTGATCTTCTTCCGTGTCTGAATTTGCAAGTATGTGAAAACGAAAAACATTGTTAGGGATTTCAGCACACACCGCCTGAAACGGAATTACCGAATAGAGTGTTGTAAGTACGAATGCAATTATTGCTGATTTGATTAAAAGTATTGATTTATTTGTTTTCATAAAAATAACCTGTCCTCTCTTGAAATAAGTATGGACAGGTTATTGTAATTTTAATCAGAATTATTAAATTTTATCAAAGCACCTTACAGCCGTCTGAAACGGGCTTGCAGAGAAAAACTTCTTTGTAGCTTTCACAAAGCTTGTCATAGCACTTCTTGGCTCTGCGTGATGAAGTGAACACACCGAACACGGCTGAACCGGAACCGCTCATACCTGCTCCCCTTGCCTTTGACTTGAGCATAATACCCTTGATTTCATTAACTTCCGGAATTTGCAGAGCAAGTTCAAAGTCATTGAAGATTGTTGTTGAAATCATAAACATATCTCTGCTGAACAGTGCCTTTACCATTTCATCGGTATAGCAGGCGTGAGGATTGAGTGCGTCAACCTTTTTGTATGCATCGGCAGTAGACACGCTGACTGTGTCGGGTTTGCAGATTACAATGCTGTCACAACGAAAAGAGGCAACTTTTTTGATTGCAGTGCCTATTCCCGTGCAAAGTTTTGTTCCGCCCTCAAGGCAGAAAGGCACATCCGCACCTACTTTTTCACCGATTTCTCTCATTTCTGCCGGCTTGAGCATTGTTCCGAACATATTGTTCAAGCCTAAAATAACAGCCGCACCGTCACTGCTTCCGCCGGCAAGACCTGCCTGTGTGGGAATTTTCTTGTCAATGTCGATATGAATGCCCTTAACATCCGTTTTGCAATAATCAAAGAACTTGTAAGCCGCCTTTGCACAAATGTTTGAATCGTCGCACGGCACGCCCTCACAGTTACATGAAATTGTCACCGTGCCGCTTTCATTGTCTGTGATTGTGATTGTATCATACAAATCAACGGCTTGCATAACAGTTGAAATATTGTGATAACCGTCTGCTCTCTTTGAAAGAATATCGAGAGAAAGATTTATTTTTGCAGGAGCAAGAACTTTTACTTCCATATTTTAACCCTTTTTCAGTTCATCAAGAAACTCTTTGATTCTTTCAAGCGCAATTTTAAGATGCTTGATAGAATATGAATATGACACACGGACAAAGCCTTCGCCCGATTCACCGAACGCAGTACCCGGAACAACGGCAACATGCTTGTCCATAATAAGTCTTGTACAGAATTCCTCACTTGTAAGACCTGTGATTTTGATACACGGAAACACATAGAATGCACCCAAAGGTTCAAAGCAGGTGAGTCCCATTGCGTTAAAGCTGTCCACAACAAGCCTTCTCCTCATATCATACTCGCCACGCATCATCTCTACATCCCTGTCACCGTTGCGCAGAGCCTCAATAGCGGCATACTGTGCGGTTGTAGGAGCAGACATAATTCCGTACTGGTGGAGCTTTGTCATCTGAGCAATAACAGGAACAGGACCGAGTGCATAACCAAGCCGCCAGCCTGTCATGGCATATGATTTTGAAAAGCCGTTTACAACAATGGTGCGCTCATACATACCGTCGATTTCAGCAATTGAAACATGGTTCTTATTGCCGTATGTAAGCTCACAATAAATTTCGTCCGAAAGGATAAAAATGTTATGTTCCTTAATTACCTCTGCAATTTCTTCAAGATCTTCCCTTTCCATAATTGCACCCGTTGGGTTGTTCGGGAACGGAAGTACAAGAAGCTTTGTCTTTGGAGTAATTGCGGCACGAAGGTCCGACGCTTTAAGTCTGAAATTATCTTCGTTTTTTGTGTTGATAATAACAGGCACGCCGTCTGCCATCACCGTAAGCGGTTCGTAACAAACAAATGAAGGTTCGGGAATGATAACCTCATCACCAGGATCAAGCAATGTCCTGAAAACAAGGTCAATTGCTTCGCTGCCGCCGACAGTAACAAGCGTCTGCTTTTTGGCATCATACTCAATACCGAATCTTCTTTTGTAGTAAGCTGCAATTTCTTCACGAAGTTCGGCAAAGCCTCTGTTCGGGGAATACCAAGTCTTACCTTTTTTCAGACTGTTAATACCTTCTTCACGGATGTGCCACGGTGTCTGGAAATCTGGTTCGCCGATACTCAGAGAAATGACATCGTCCATTTCGTTAGCTATATCAAAAAACTTACGGATACCCGAAGGTTTTACCGTTGAAATCTTTTTATTAATAAAATTATTGTAATCTATCACAGAATTAAATGCCTCCCGTCACGCTTCTCTTCATCGCTGAAGAGGCACGCTCCTCTGTCCTTGTAGCGACGCATAATAAAGTGTGTACCCGTTGAAAGCACACCGTCAATTGTAGAAAGCTTTTTGGCAACAAACATTGCGATATCCTGCATCGACTCGCCTCGTACAATGAGAGCAAAGTCGTATGTACCTGCCATAAGATAGAGAGATTCAACCTCTTCAAAGCCCATGCAGAGTTCTGCCATTTCGTCAAAGCCTGTTTCCTTTTTGGGAGTTACCTGAAGTTCGATTAAAGCCTCAACATAGCTGTCGTCAACCATATCCCAGTTTACGACTGCCTGATAGCCCTTGATTACCCCCGAATTTTCGTATTCCTTAATCTGCGCCTTAATGTAATCCTCAGGCTCGCCGAGCATTGCCGCTATTTCCGCTGTTGTAAAACCGGAATTTTCACTTAAAAGCTTTAATAATTTGTCCATATTTATTCCTCCCTGAGAATATATTAAACGCAAAATTTTGCGTTGCAAGCTGAATTTGCAAAAAGCGACATCAAAGGATGTCGCTTTGACAATTTCAATTTTTAATATTTATCTGCGCTGTTTGCACTGTTATTTGCTTGCTCTGTGGCAGTTCACATGGCTTTAGCGTTGGGAACTGTCTGCACATAGATTATACAACCTGTACCTCTCGCTTGTCAACTGTATTTATCATATTGACGCATAAGGCGGTCATCAAACATATCAATTCGTTTTGCGCATCGGCAATTTCAAGTTCGCACCCTAAAGGGAGCTTGATGTGGTTGCATATCTGTGCGTTGTCAACATCAACAATGCTGAAATTTTTTGAAATTACATCACCGAGAATTCTCCAATTATTGCCGTAGAATCTGCATTGAACCATATTGTTGGTCATAAGCACCACGAGGGTTGCAGCTGTTTTGTCTGTTTTTAGAGTAAATGTATTTACTCCTGCAACGGGCAACTGTCGAAGTCTTGCAACAAGGTTTTTATTCTCATCAAGAATATTAAGCCTTACAATGTTGTTGACAACACCACGCATACTTCTCTTTCTGCGTTTCATAACAGCAGTATATTTATCCCTGCCCAATTCATCACGAATCAGAAAACAAACATCGGACGGAGATACATCTCGTGTAATAAACAATTTCATAAAATCACCGTCAAAATTTTATTTCTTAATCTTCTTCAAGATTTTCAAGCCAAAGATTTACACACGCATCACTCGGCATTCTCCAATCTGAACGAGGCGAAAGTGTTACAGAACCAACCTTAGGTCCGTCAGGCAGACATGAACGCTTGAACTGCTGAGTAAAGAATCTTCTGACAAAGGTTGTGAGCCACTTTTTGATTGTGGCATTGTCGTATTTTCCTGCAAATGATTTCTTTGCAAGGTAGTATATTTTATTCGGCTCAAAGCCAAATCTTACCAAATAATATAAGAAAAAGTCGTGGAGTTCATAAGGACCAACCACATCTTCGGTTTTCTGCGCAATTTCGCCGTTTTTATCGGGCGGAAGAAGCTCGGGACTTACAGGTGTGTCGAGAACATCAAGAAGAACAGTTTTGAGAATTCCTTCGCTGTGCTGTGCCTCATAGGCAGTGAGATAGCGGACAAGGGTTTTCGGAATTGACACATTTACGGCATACATACTCATATGGTCACCGTTGTAGGTTGCCCAACCGAGGGCAAGCTCAGAAAGGTCGCCTGTGCCGATAACAAGACCGTTATATTTGTTTGAAAGATCCATGAGAATCTGTGTTCTTTCTCTCGCCTGTGAGTTTTCGTAGGTTATATTTGTAACGCTTTCATCGTGGTTGATATCTGCAAAATGCTGACGAACAGCTTTTGTAATGTTGATATCTTCAAAAGACACTCCGTAAGCCTCAGCCAAAAGCTGTGCGTTTGATTTTGTACGCTTTGTCGTGCCGAAACACGGCATTGTTACAGTATGAATATTCTTTCTGTCAATACCGAGCATATCAAAAGCATGAACGCAGACGATGAGAGCAAGCGTACTGTCAAGACCTCCTGAAAGTCCTAAAACCGCATTTTGAATTCCCGTGTGAGCAAGTCTTGTTGCAAGACCTGTTGCCTGCATTGTTATAATCTCCTCACAACGGGCATCAAGATCTGATTTGTTTGACGGAATGAACGGAGTCTGAGAGAACTCTCTTGTAAGTTCGGTATGTTTTAACGGCATATCAAAATATACCGAGGTAAAGTTATTGTCATCACTTTTTGTAAAAGTATTTGTCTTTCTGCGTTCAGCCGAAAGTTTCCTAACATCAATATCGGCATAGATAATGCCTGTTGTAAAGCGCTTGCTTTCAGCAAGCAGAGATGCGTTTTCGGAGATTATGTTCTGTCCCGAAAATACCATATCCGTTGTGCTTTCGCCAAAGCCCGAATCGCTGTAAATATATGCACAACAAAGCTTACCGCTCTGCATTTTTACAAGGTCACGGCGATACTGTGCCTTGCCTATTACATCATCCGATGTTGACGGGTTGCAGATTATAGTTGCGCCGTGTTTTGCGTGTTCAACAGACGGAGATGCGGCAACCCACAAATCCTCGCAAACTTCAACACCGAAGCTAAAATCACGCATTTTGTCACAACAGAACACAAGATTGTCTGAAATTATGGTTTCGACACCTGCATATGAAATTTCATCATAGAGGTTCTTACCGCTTGTGTAGTGACGAACCTCGTAAAATTCGCTGTAGTTAGGGATATTGACCTTAGGTACAATGCCGAGGATATCGCCCTTATAAATTACTGCGGCACAATTATAGAGTGCCGATTCAATTGCGACGGGAACTCCTGCAATTGAGATTATGTCAAGGTCTGCTGTTTCTTTAAGAATTTTCTCAACTGATTTTTCAGCCGCATTAAGCAAAACACGCTGATAAAACAAATCGGAACAGGTGTAGCCCGTTACGCAAAGCTCAGGAAACACAACAAGCGACGCACCGTTTTTGTGTGCCTCTTTAATCTGTTCAATAATATTTATTGTGTTGGTTTTACAGTCTGCAACCCTGATTTTCGGTGTTGCGGATGCAACCTTGATGAAACCGTATTTCATAAAATTATACCTCACAAAATAATAACCGCAGAAACAAAACGCTCCTACGGTTATTATACATCAAATTTTCCGATTATACAAGCATCAGAGCATTGTTCTTGTTACCCGTCTGAGTCTTTTCCCGTGAAAAAGATACTGACTTTCAAGCGTCGGTTCAAACTTTGTGATGTAGCAACTCATATATCCCATAATCAGCCAGAACCACACCACCATAAACGATATGTCATAAAGCAATGCCTTTTCAAAGCAAGCAAAAATCAAATATGCGAAAAGAAAAGCAAACAGACAGGGATAAACATCGTCACGATATGTTTTTTTCTGCAAAAACAGGTGCTGTGCGGAGTGTTTTGCAAATCGAAAACCGAAAATCCCGAAAAGAACAAAACCGATTACACCCGTTGAAACAAGAATTGTAAGAAAACCGTTGTGCAAATCACTTTTGTGATACGAATATTCCAAAGCACCGTTTGAATATTCGGCACTGTAAAGAACAATATTTCCGTTGGAAATTCCGATAATCGGCGACAGTTTGAAAAGATTGATTGATTCAAGCCAAAGCTTCTTTCTTCCGCTGTCAATGTTTTTGTTTTCATGTGAAAAGGTGATTTTATCCTTTTCAAGCTGTTCTCTCTGTTCGGGAGTCAGTTCTTCCTGCACAAGCTCGCTTTCAGTTTTGCCTAAAAGCAAATCGACAACAGAGGTTGTCTTTGATACAACAACGGAAAAGCCTTCCTGACAAATCGTTCTGAACATCAAGGCAGAGCCTGTAAGGAAAACTCCCACAAGAAACAGCGCTGTAATTTTCAAAATAATTTTTGAAGGTGAAAGTCCCGCCTTGTCGGCAAAGAACATATAAACTATATAAACAATTGCATATCCGAGAGCAAGCACAAGTGAGGCGTTTGAATCGCACAGAATGAGCGAAAACGCATTTGTGGCAAGACAGGCTACAATCCATATCTTACTGATGCCGGGTTCAGGAATTTTTTCGGCAATTCTGCGCATAAAATGCCCTTTTGAAAGTATATGGCAACAGAAAATCGACACCACAGATATGAAGCCGAGGAGATTCGGGTTGACATAACAACCGGTGAACCTGTTTTCGTAAACGGTAAATTTAATCCAGTACCATTCAAATTTAAAGCCGAACATAAGGCAGGTTATGCCGATTATGTTCATTACCGTGGTTGCGTACATTATGAATTTTGCAATGTGATAAAGCTCTATTCTGTAATCAAATTCAGGCTCTGTGTGCATTCCGTAAAAAAGAAAAAAACACATTACAACGTGCAGAAGCATAAGAAGGCTGTAAAGAAATGTCTGTGAAAAATTGATGAGCATCGAAAATACCGTTACGGCAAGAAATGCTCCAATCCATATTCCGAAGCGCAGTTTAAAAAAAGTATTATTATGTCTTTGATTATATACCGAAAGGCATACACCCCATATAAAGAGAAAAACAAGAAGTACATACGCAGGAATTTGGAGAAACGCAATGTTTGTAAAAAACAAATCTATAATGTAGATTCTTCTAAAAAGCGATGAATCGGAAAAAAATCCTCTGAGCTTTTGTTTAAAATCGGTCATCTGAATACTCCAATCAAAACGAAATCAGCTGAAAACTTCTTTTACGGTTTTGAACATCAGCTTTATATCGGAACCAAAGCTGAAATTTTTGACATATGAAAGATTGAACTTCATTTTTTCGGGAAGAATTTTTTCAACATAAACCCTGTCAACATCTATCTCGCCTTTCAACAGCTTTTCTTCATCCTTATACATAATTGATGCCAACGAGGTTATTCCGGCAGGCATAAGGAGTGTTGCAAGATATTCGGGTTCGTACATATCTACATAATGCTGAACCTCCGGACGGGTTCCGACTATTGACATACTGCCCGAAAGAACATTGAAAATCTGCGGCAGCTCATCAAGACGATATTTTCGCAAAATTCTTCCTGTTTTTGTAACTCGGGAGTCGCTGTCGGTTGTGACAAGTGTTCCGAGCCTGTCAGCTCCCGTTACCATTGTACGGAATTTAAGAATTCTGAACTTCTTTCCGTAGGTTGTAACCCTTTCCTGTCTGTAAAACACAGGACCTTTTGAGTCGGTTTTAACTAAAATCGAAATAATTGCAATCGGGATGATGAGAAACACAAGAAGGATAACAGAAGCAAAAATATCAAGAATTCGCTTTAAAACAAAACTTCCCTGTTTTTTGCAGAGAATGTCATAGTATTCTTTTACTTCGGCACACTGAAACTGCGGCGGAAGCTTTTGAAATGATTTCATTAAATAAAAAACTCCATTCTGTGTGTATATTGAACATACGGCGGAACGGATTTATGCGATAAAAGTTGATTTTTCCTTATTTTCCCACACTAATCCATTATCAAAAGCATTATATATCTTTTAAAATCATTTTTCAAGGCTATTTGTCTTACAAAAAGTTTACAATAAAAAAATTTAACACAACGTAAAAACCGACGGTATGCAGCCGTCGGTTTTTAGGTAATTTTATGGAGTAATCAAGCACATAGAAAGGAAGTTGTTAGTTAATTAATATTGATATATGATTTATCGTGTTTATACTATACCATACCTTTTAGTCATTGTCAACACTTTTTTATCACTTTTTCAAATTTTTTAATACTTTTTAATTATTTCAACCAAAAGTGTTAAACATCTTGACTAAACGCTCAAAAAATTGTAAAATAATTACGGTGAAAAAAGCAAACCCAAATTTCTTAAAAACCGGAGGTTCTGGAATGGCTAACGAATATACACCCGACCTCATTACCCTTATCGGTGATGACGGTAAAGAAATAGAATTTGAAATTCTTGATATCATTGAAAACGATGAGGGTAAGTTTTATGTACTCTACCCGTTCTTTGAAAATCCCGAGGATGCTGTAAATGATTCGGGAGAATATTATATTTTTGAAGTTACCGAAATTGACGGCGAAGAAGAGCTTGCCGAAATTGAGGATGATGACAAGCTCGACAGAATTGCCGCTGTTTTTGAAGAGCGTTACAATGAAGAATTTTATGATGAAGATGACTAACAGTTCATTTTTCTGCATATAAATAGTATTGCAGGACTAAAGATTAATAAGTTTAAATTCCTGCCCGATACGCGAATGATTTTAAAATAACCCTACAACATTTAAATCGGGAGCTTAGCTCCATTGAACGGTGTGCAGACCTCCCGTTTTCTCGGAAGAAGGGAGCCTGAAGTTCAAGGGCGGGCACCCACCTGTCACTCAAGTAGGCAGGTTATTGCAAAAATCATACGGTCGGGCGGGTTTTTTATTGTTATTAAAGCTATAAAAAATATAAATAATATATAAACAGGAGTAGTAATAATATGAATATTTCCGTTTTAGGTTGCGGACGCTGGGGCAGCTGCATTGCCTGGTATCTCGACAAAATCGGTCAAAATGTTTTAAGCTGCGGACTTGCCGACGCCCCCGAATTTATACAGCTTAAAGAAACACACAAAAACGACTATCTCACCTTTCCAAAGTCAATTGAGGTTTCTTCGAACCTTGAATATGCGATTGAAAGAGCCGAGGTTATTATAATTTCGATTTCATCGCAGTATCTGCGTTCGTATTTTGCGGATATTTCAAAGTACAATCTTGACGGCAAGACAATTGTCCTCTGCATGAAGGGTGTTGAGGCAACTACAGGCAAAAGGCTCAGTGAGGTCGTCGGTGAATTTGTTGACGAAAGCAAGACACCCATTGCAGTTTGGGTAGGTCCGGGACATCCCCAGGATTATGTAAGAGGAATTCCGAACTGTATGGTTATTGACAGCAATAATCACGATATTAAAGAAAAGCTTGTAAATGAATTCACAAGCGACCTTATCAGATTTTACCTTGGAACGGATCTTATCGGCAGTGAAATCGGTGCTGCCGCAAAGAATGTTATCGGCATCGCCGCAGGTATGCTTGACGGACTTAACTACACTTCACTTAAAGGTGCGTTAATGGCAAGAGGCACACGAGAGATTGCAAGACTCATTAAGGCACTCGGAGGCAATGAGATGAGCGCTTACGGTCTTTGTCATCTCGGCGACTATGAGGCTACCTTATTTTCAAAATGGAGTCACAACAGAATGTACGGTGAACGCTTTGCAAAAGGAGACAGATTTACAAAGCTTGCCGAGGGTGTTATGACATCAAAAGCGTTATACAAGCTCGGTCAGGAATATGGTGTTGACCTTCCGATTGTTGAGTCTGTATACAAGGTTTTATTCGACGGAACAGATATCAAAGAGGCACTCGGAACTCTGTTTATGCGTTCTGTCAAGAAAGAATTTTAATCGGGCAGGTACATATAATATGGGTAATACTAAAACTAAGAACAATTCAAATAAACCTAAACAGACTGGAAAAACGGTTACTTCAGTTAAAAAGCAGAATACAGTCGAGTATGTTATTGTAAACATTCTTTGTCTGTTCGTATTCATAGCATTTGCATACATAGCAATTATGAGCTTTGTGCAGACAAGCGTGTTTGATTCGGCAAATTACGGCAGTGAAATAATTTTGTATCAGACGGATAACATTGCGCTGAACATCCTGTTCACTTCCCTGTTTACCGTTTTTATATTCAAAATGAAAAAGCATTGTGACTTTTTTGCAAAGGTCAATTTGAAATATATGCATATAGGTCTTGCGGCATTCGTTATGATTGTGGGACTTGTCTGGATATTCTCGGTAACCTCTGTTCCCGCGGCTGACAGCTACAACATCTATGAAACAGCGTCACAGGCGGCTAAGGGCAACTATTCGTCATTCAACAATAACAGCGGTTTTTACAACAGCGATTTTTACAGCGGATATTCTTACTACAACTTCTATCCGTTCCAGCTTGGCTTTGTTTTCATCAGCGAAATTTTTTACAGAATTTTCGGTACGGACAGTACAATGCCGATTCAGGTATTCAATGTAATGTGTACAGCTGCCGCTTATATAGGTATTGTAAACATCACAAGACTTCTTTTCAAAAAGCGTTCGGTTGAATTTATTACAATTCTACTGCTTGCCGGCTGTTTTCAGCCCGTACTTTTCTGCACATTCGTTTACGGCAACATCATCGGAATGTGCTTTGCAATCTGGGCATCATACTTCCTCATCAAGTATTTTCAGACAAACAAGTACCTGCTCCTCATTCCGTGTGCCGTACTTCTCGTTATTTCAACACTTGCAAAATACAACAACCTGATTTATCTTGTTGCGTTTGTTGTTATGCTGGTTATTCACACAATTAAGGCTAAGAAGTGGCAGAGCATTGCGTTTGCACTTGCAATTTGCATTGCTGTTGTCGGAACAAGCAACCTTGTTATCATGAGTTATGAAAACCGTTCGGGAGTAAAGCTTTCAAGCGGTGTTTCACAGGCTATGTACCTTGATATGGGCATTAACGATTCATATATGGCTCCCGGTTGGTACAACGGAATTGCCCTCAACGATTATAAAAACGCAGGTCTTGACGCAAAAGCCGCAAATGCACAGGCTTGGACCAATATAAAATCAAGAATGAATTACTTCGGTAAAAACACAAACTATATGATTGACTTCTTCTCGAAGAAAATTATCAGCCAATGGAATGAGCCGACATACGAAAGCATATGGGTTAGCAAGGTCAAGTCTCATACAAACGAGCTTAATTGGATCGGCAACGGAATGTATGACGGCAGTATCGGACAGTTCTTTGAACTGTACTTCAACTTCTATATGCAGATTCTTTTCATTGCGTTTGCGGCAGGAATTTACTTCTTGTTCATTAACAGAAAGACAAATATTGAAACCGTACTTCTCCCTCTTGTTATTCTGGGAGCGTTCGGATATCACCTCTTATTTGAAGGCAAGTCGCAGTATGTGCTGACTTACATAATTCTTATGATTCCTACTGCGTCTTTTGCATTTGAGTGTATTCTTAACGGCAAATATACAAAAATCAAAGAATTTGTCGGAAAACTGAAAGAAATTCCCGACAGTAAAGAAAGCGAAAAAGCCTGATAAAATGATTGAAGCGGACAGTTAATCATGTCCGCTTTTTCTTTGCTCTTTTTTGACAAACGCAATACCCGTACTGCCCTCTCCTATATGACTGCCAACAACAGAACCCACGCTGACAATACTGCCCTCAACAAAAGGAATTCCTTTTGATATTATGAGCTTTGATAAATACAATGCCTGATTTTTTGCGTTTGTGTGCATTATATACAGCGGATAATTTTGGTCTATGCCAAGCTTTTTCAGCGACATCAGCATATGATTCATACCGTGGCGCATTCCGATTGTTTTCGCCTCAAAGGCTACACTGCCCGAACCCGTAATGCTGATTACGGGTTTTATTCTTCCTGTTGAGCCGAGTAATGCGGCGGCATTTGTATGTCTGCCACCCCCATAGAGGTACTTCATATCGTCAATACAGGCATATACCATAATTTTACTTCTGAACCTCAGAAGATGTTCAGCAATTTCTTTTGCTGTAAACCCGTTGTCACGCAGGCGAAGTGCCTCGTTTACAAGAAGCTTCTGACCTGCCGAAGCAGATTTGCTGTCTATCACATAACACCCCTCATATCCGAGCAAATCTCTTGCAAGAACTGCACTCTGATATGAACCGCTCAATGCCGAAGAAACAGTTATCACCACAACCGATTCGCCGTTATCTCTCGCCTTTTTCAAATAACATTCGTAGACATACGGCGAGGGTTGAGAGGTTTTCGGCAAAGTTTTCGACAGCTTTGCAAGCCTGTAAAAGCGTTCCTTTGAATGTAAAAAATCATCCTTATATTCTTTTCCGTCAATATATACAGCTAAGGGAATTGTAGAAATTCCGAATTTTTCACTTTCTGAATGTTCAAAATCGGCAGCTGAATCGGTAATAATTCTGACCATTTAGGTATCACCTCAAAAATAATATCTTGAAATATTATTTTCAAATTTGCCTTTATTATGCAAAAATCCCGACAGCAAAAACTGTCGGGAGGTTGATTTACGTATTCAATTTCCAAAATTATTAATTCCGATACCGTCAAAACCCATTTCATCCAAAAGGGACTTGTACAAATTTACATCTTCATCCGTGTATAACATACGGTTTTTGATGCCCGATTTAAAATTGATATTTCTGTCTACAAAAAGCCTTTTTCCCCACATATGACACCATGAAATCGGTAAAAGGAACGGTGTTTTTTTTACATATGGATACTTATACTGCATTTCGGATTTTGGCGGAAATATTGAGGACACAAGATATGAGAATTTTGATTTGTTATTCTCGGTAATTGTCTTGTGAGAATTTATCATCGTGCCGACATCTACCCTGCCGAGTGTACCGCTGAGCAGAATATATTCTTCGATATCATCAAATTTAAGTTCAGCCTGTGGCTTTGCAAACCAGTTGAACGCAATCTCACGAACACGCTTTTCATACTTTGCAATACCGATTTTTTCAAGCATCACATTAAGATAGTCATAATCAAGCTCAGATTGATGATTTTTCAAGAAAACATAGCTGTCAAGCACCATTCTTGCTCCCATTCCGCCGATTCTGAAATGATTCGAGTTATGAACAAGCATATAGATATAAAAGTCCTCATGGCTCATTTCATATGAATAGCTGTAGCCGTCACGCTTTGTTGAACGGTCAAGCTGATTAACAAGCAACGGATAAGATTCCTCGTTTTCATGGACAAGAGTTGCATGCATTTCAATGTTCATCATCGGCTTTTTTTCAAAATGATACTGGTTGTCATCTTCATTCAGAAAAGTGTATCCGAGTTCGGAAAATACTTTTTTGACCGAATCAGCCTGTTTTCTATCAAAAAGGATATCTACATCGGACACGGAACGAAAGTCGGAGCGAGGATATTCCTTTTTCATAAAATAGCCCTTTAAGGGAATATTCTTGATTTTGTTTTCATCAAAAGCCTTGAGAATTTTCTCGGTTTCATATGAGAGATTCCCGTCAATCAGCATTTCAACCGACAAATTCTGCTTAAATTTTTCATATACCTCGGGCGAAACATACTTTTTGTCAAGCGACAAAACCGCATTGGCAACAAGCGATTCAACACTGCAATAGTTTGCAAGCATTTTTATCGACTGCCATTTTATCCCCTCATAAGGAATCGGAGGTGCTGTTCCGTTTACAGACGATGAAACAAGCTCAAGCAGATACTTAAATTCAATTTTTTCGTTATCATTAAGATGTTTCCTCATTTTTCCCTTTTTTCGTTTTAAGCTTTGAAAATGCATTTTTACTTCTTGACACAGTTGATGCAATAACCTTTCTTAGCGGTTTTGAATAGAACATAAATTCAAGGTATGCTCTGTACTTCATTGAGTCAACCGTGTAGGGCTTGCCCTTTCTGTAAAATGCTGTTACCACTCCGATTACATCATCATCGGTAATACCTTTTTCAACGGCAAACTGATTGTCACCGCACATAGTATAACTGCCGTCACTTCCGAAATTGACGACACGGTGCAATACATACGAGCCGTCTTTTCGTCTGTATAAAGGCAAGTCAAAAAGATGAAGTCTGCCCTTCGGTTTTGATAAAACAACCGTATCGTCACCGTCTCGTAGCATTGGGAGCATACTTGTTCCCTTCGGATTGAAAGTAACCGATCCTCCGGCCTCAAGCTTTTCGGCTATAATCTGCATTACATCATCAAGACCTACTTCTTTATTCAAGAACATCAGCCTCTCTTAGCTTTTGAATAAATGTATCAATATCGGCACTCGCCTTTTCTTCGCTCACTTCATACTCATCAAGCATTGCTTTGAGCAAATCAGCCTTTTCGCAATCGTTTTGGAGCTTTTCAAAAAGGAATGCACCCGTTTCATTGAGGTTGATAATTCCGTTAAAATCAAGCGTCAGCTTATTTACGGGAACTACAACATATGAATCTGCAACCTTTCGCAGAACAAAATCTTCTTTTATCTTCATAAAATCACCTGTTTTCCGTGTGAACTTTTTTCGTTCATATTAAATTATAATATACCTTTCGACAAAAAGCAAGAAAAAGGATTTGAACATAAAATTACCGCAGACCTTTTGAGTCTGCGGTAAAATTTATCTATAATATTATAAGCTTACGGGATTAGTACATTCCGCCCATATCAGGTGCTGCTGGAGCTGCCGGAGCTGCAGGCTCTTTGATGTCTGTAACAAGTGATTCTGTTGTAAGAACCATTGCTGCAACAGAGCTTGCGTTCTGGAGAGCTGAACGAGTAACCTTTGTTGGGTCAACGATACCTGCCGAAACCATATCTGTGTATTCCTCTGTAAGAGCGTTGAAGCCATAGCCAACCTTGTTAGCCTTCTTAACATTATCACAGATTACGCTGCCCTCAAGACCTGCGTTAGCAACAATCTGGCGGAGCGGTTCTTCAAGTGCTTTAAGAACAATCTTAGCACCTGTCTTAGCGTCACCCTCGAGAGTGTCAACAAACTCTGCAACAGCCGGAATAGCGTTCATGCAAGCGATACCGCCGCCTGCTACGATACCCTCTTCAACAGCAGCCTTTGTAGCGGCAAGAGCATCCTCAATACGGAGCTTCTTTTCTTTCATTTCAACTTCTGTTGCAGCACCAACCTTGATAACTGCTACGCCGCCTGCGAGCTTTGCAAGACGCTCCTGAAGTTTTTCACGGTCAAAGTCAGATGTTGTTGTTTCAATCTGCTGTCTGATCTGAGCAACTCTGCCCTTGATAGCTTCCTTGTCACCTGAGCCGTCAACGATAATTGTGTTTTCCTTTTCAATCTTAACCTGACGGGCAGTACCGAGCTGATCAACTGTTGTATCCTTGAGTTCAAGACCGAGGTCGGATGTGATTACCGTACCGCCTGTAAGTGTTGCGATATCCTGAAGCATTTCTTTTCTTCTGTCACCAAAGCCCGGAGCCTTTACGGCAACACAAGTGAATGTACCTCTGAGTTTGTTAAGTACGAGAGTTGTAAGAGCCTCGCCTTCAACATCTTCAGCGATAATAAGGAGCTTCTTACCCATCTGAACAATCTGCTCAAGAAGTGGGAGAATTTCCTGTGTAGTAGAAATCTTCTTATCTGTGATAAGGATAAGCGGATTGTCAAGCTCTGCAACCATCTTATCTGTATCTGTTACCATATAAGGAGCGATGTAACCTCTGTCAAACATCATACCTTCAACAACCTCGCTGTATGTTTCGGCTGTCTTTGATTCCTCAACTGTGATAACACCGTCTGTTGTAACCTTTTCCATAGCCTCGGCAATAAGCTTACCGATGAATTCATCCTGTGATGAAACTGTTGCAACTCTTGCGATATCGTCTGTACCGGATACCTGCTTGCTGTTCTTCTTTACAGCCTCAACTGCAACATTTACAGCGTCTGCAATACCTTTTTTAAGTACCATTGGGTTAGCACCTGCAGTTACATTCTTCATACCCTCTCTGATGAGAGCCTGAGCAAGAAGTGTGGCAGTTGTTGTACCGTCGCCTGCGATATCGTTAGTCTTGATAGAAACTTCCTTTACAAGCTGAGCACCCATATTTTCAAAAGGATCTTCAAGTTCAATTTCCTTAGCAATTGTTACACCGTCATTTGTGATGAGCGGAGCACCGAACTTCTTATCAAGAACAACATTTCTGCCCTTAGGTCCGAGTGTGATTTTAACGGTATCAGCGAGCTGGTCGATACCTTTCATTAAAGCTTTTCTTGCATCTTCGCCGTATGCGATTTGTTTAGCCATTGTAAATTACCTCCGTATATTTAGTTAATTATTCAAGAGTTGCGAGTATATCCGACTGGTTTACGATTGTGTATTCTTCGCCGTCAATCTTTACCTGTGTGCCTGCATATTTACTTGCGATAACCTTATCGCCTACGCTGACATACATCTTTACTTCCTTGCCGTCAACAACACCGCCGGGGCCAACAGCAACAACTGATGCGAACTGTGGCTTTTCCTGAGCAGCAGATGAAAGAATGATACCGCTCTTTGTTTTCTCTTCAGCCTCTTCAACTTTTAAAACGACTCTGTCGAGTAATGGTTTGATTGTCATAAATACAGCCTCCTGTAAAAATTTTAAATTGCTTTTAATTAATTAGCACTCTTGTTCCCTGAGTGCTAATTATATTTTATACCATTTTCAAGAAAAGTCAAGAGAAATTTGACTATTTTTGACCTTTATTTTGTGACAGTTTTCTGAAATTTTTTCCAATCTCAATTTTATCGAGTATTTTAAGATAATCAGTAACTATAACTGTTTTATATCAATAAAAAAGACGGACTGCAAAAAGTCCGTCTTAAACATTGTTATTAATTTTATCTGTTTGATGATTGAGAACTTGTCTGTTTCTTGCCCTTGCTGACAACAAGAACTACCGTTGAACCGTATTCGAGAGTATCCCCCTCAACATGTTCTTTGTAGCGGATTACCCTTCCCTCAGCAACCTTGTCACTGTACTCATATTCTGCTGTTGCAAGAAGTCCCTGAGCGGCAATGTCGGATGCAACGGTATCAAGTTTTTCACCCTCAACCTTTGGCAGAGTCCTCATCTGTGATCCCTTGCTTACGCAAACACTCACTACTACAGAATCTTCCTGAGTAATTTTTGAACCTGCGGCAGGAGTCTGTGACATAATCTTACCTTCTGCATAATCATCACTGTACTCATCGTTAAAGGTTCTGTAGATTGTGATACTGCTGTTGCTGTCAACACTCTTAACAGCCTCTTCATATGTCATTCCGACATAGTTAGGAACAGTAGCACCTGTCCACTCTGTGCTTTGAGTTGAGCTTACACTCGCATCAGTATTATTCGAAAACATTCCGGCAAGCGGATTCTGCATAAGCCAGAACACACCGGCAATACCGAGAACAAGAACCGTGATAGCAGCCGCAATAATAATAATTGAAGCGTGTGACATACCATTTGAAGTCTTGCGTGTACGCTCTGACTTTGTAAGGTTCATGCTTGCTGTTCTTGAAATTTCGTCCTGAATTGCCTTTGCTGTATGAGCAACTGAAAGCTGTGAACGAAGCTCGTCAAAATCTGTAATACGGTTTTCACGCTCAACCTGCAAACCGTTAGCAAGAGCCGAAACAACATGCGGAGGAAGTCTCTTTACGGTTGTTGTACTCATAAGAAGTCGGCTGTCCTTACGGCGTTCTACCGCACTCTTTGGCATATGACCTGTGAGGGCATAGAAAAGGGTTGCACAGAATCCGTAGATATCCGTAATATCGTCAAGAGGAAAATTATCGTCATACTGTTCGGGAGCCGCAGCGCCTGAAAAAAGCTGAGATTTGAGAGGCGTGCCTCTTTTACGCTCATTTTCCGACGCAAAGCCTGAAATCTTAATTTTACCCGATGCTGTGATATACATATTCTTAGGTGCGATAGCATAGTGACCGACACCTCTCTTGTGAAGAGCCTCAAGCGCAGAAATTACAGGCATAAAAAGCGGACGGGCAATATCCCATTCAAGATGACCGTTACTGCGTTCAACATACTCCTCAAAAGGAATAAGATCCTCGTTTTCCTCAACAACATAAACTGTGTTATTTTCTTCAAAAATGTTGTGAACATTCATAAGAGCGGAAAGCTCACGGAGTTCTGAAAGAATCCTGTAATAGTTAAGAAAATCGTCCTTGAGTTTATTATATACAAGGCGGTTTTCATAATTTATTCTGACCTCGGCAGTTCCTTCTTCACGAGAAAAAAGTCCGATAGGAAGAAATTCGCAGATGATTACAATGTCACCTGTCTGCTTGTCGTGGCTTATATAGCGTGTGCTTTCGCCGTTGGTATCAATTCCCGCACCTACGATATAGCGGTTCTGAAGAATTGTTCCGTACGGTAAAAAAGGAGCTTGCTGTTTTTCAGTTGTATCAAATCCGCAGGACGGACAAATCTTGTTGTCACCTATTTCCTGCATGCATCCCATACACAATGACATATTATTACTCAACTCCAAATAAGTATCAATTTCAAATTTTGTCTGAAAAGAATTATACCATAAAAACATATTTCTTTTCAAGACTTAAAGGTGTTAATATAGTTACAATTTTGTTATTGCAAAGCCTTACAAAGCAAATTCTTTGCAAATATTGTTGTATAAAAAATGTGGTGGAGATAACGGGGCTCGAACCCGTGACCTTCTGACTGCCAGTCAGACACTCTCCCAGCTGAGCTATACCCCCATATAATGTTGACACTGCTTTTGACATATACAAGATACATTTGCAAACAATGTCAAGCTGTAATTTTAACAGTCTATCAAATTAATTATAAGTATTGCATTTCCGTCATATATGTCAATTGTTGTCATATCGGAAGTGAATACATTTGAAACACCCAGAGTAACGCTGCTCGAAACATAGTATTTTTCAAGAGGATACTTTGTTCCCGAATAGCTTACGCAGACACTCGGACATCCGAAAGGAAAAAGCGAAAATGTTTTGCCTTTAAAGTTTTTATATTCATAATGACCTACGGGAAGAAATTCTATTTTCTCTTTTTCAGAAAGAAGAACGCCCTTACTTCCGTGTTCGTGAATATAAGAGAGAACTGCCACATTTGCAAAGCTATGGTCAAAGCGACCGCCCAATGCACCGAGAATTGCTATTTCGTCAAACCTTTTTTCAAGTGCAAGATCAACAGAGTGCATTGTGTCGGTATCATCCTTTTCGGGAATAAGGCGGACCGTTTCGCAGTTTGGAAACAGTACATCAGGCTCGGAATCAAAATCTCCTACAACAAGGTTCGGAGTAATGCCTGCCTGTTTTGCAAAATTGCAGCCTCTGTCGGCACATATCACATAGTCATCAGGTTTTATAACCTCGGACAAAAAATCCGAATTTGTGTCAGGCGAGCCTGCAATAATCACACAACGCATAATTACTCCTTTATCTGCCATGATTTAATGTCCTTGACCTCGTTATACATCTGAACATAACTGCGGTGACGGGTTTCTTCAATTTCACCGTCAGAGAGCGCCTCAAGAATCCTGCAGCCTTTTTCACAGGTATGCGAACATGAAGTAAACATACAGTCCCCTAAAAATTTTTCAAATTCAGGAAAGCAATATTGCAGCCGGCTTTTGTCAATCATTTCGTAACGCTGAAGATCAACGGTTGAAAATCCTGGTGTGTCTGCCACAAAACAACCGTCAAGTTCAAACAGTTCAACAACTCTTGTGGTATGTCTTCCTCTGCCGAGTTTTTTACTTGTCTGCCCTGTTTCAAGAGAAAGCGATGGAAAAAGCTTATTGAGCAATGTGGACTTGCCGACACCGCTGTTACCGATAAAGGCTGAAACCTTGCCGGACAGATAGCTTTTGAGTTCTTCGGTTTGTGAAGAATCATCTTCCGAACAGAGAAAAACCTCAAAACCTGCGTGTCTGTAGATATCGGCAATCTTATCTCCGTTTTCCAGATCATTTTTTGTAACGACAATTACGGGTTCCATATTATTGTTTACCGCCGCCGCAGTCATTTTGTCAATTATCGTAAAATTCGGCAACGGTTCAACAGTTGAACACACGAGAAGAAGAATATCAAGATTTGCAAGAGCAGGTCTGCGGAGCTTGTTTTTGCGTGGAAGAA
The DNA here is from genome assembly GCF_002834235.1 of Ruminococcus bromii. Classification (GTDB taxonomy): domain Bacteria; phylum Bacillota; class Clostridia; order Oscillospirales; family Acutalibacteraceae; genus Ruminococcoides; species Ruminococcoides intestinale. Next base: position 34,986 of record NZ_NNBY01000025.1, read on the forward strand.
TTTCTTCTATCGCACAAAAGCCGTCATTCGGAACAGATATATTTACCCTGTCCCCCGCTACGGGAGAGTTTCCGCTTTTGCGAAAGCTCCCCCTTGCCTTACATTCGTAATTCTCGCCATCGGCACGGACATAGTAAAATCCGCCGATTGATTTCATTAAAATTCCGCTTTTAGTATCCATACTTCACCGATTAAAGTTCAGGATCATCCGTAACCGGCTGAACGGTCGTGTCAGGCGCTACATACGGATCTGTGTAATACTGTGTCGACGGTTCGGTTTCGGGAGGAGCGGTTGTCGCACGGACATAATCATGTGACGCCGTAGTGGTTACCGCTGCCGATGCAAAGTCAACCGAATACTCTCTGTAAGCCTGACCGTCAAGCTGAATTACTACAGTTGAAGTGCCTGAGCCCTTGAGTTCAAGAGTATAGGTCTTGTTATATTTCGGAACAAGTGTCTTTGAATTACGGGAATCAACCGCACCGTCAACAATTACAGTCATATCGACTGAATCTTCAACATCCGACGGAAGGTCAACGAAGATATTAACCGTGTTTTCGTCACCGAGTCCCGAGCTTACAGTCAGGGTTACAACAGAGCCTGCATCAACCTTGCCGTACTGGAGAGGCGACATACCGAGGACTGTATCCTTTGGTTCTTTGCTTTCATCATCCTGTACTGTTTCAACGGTAAGTCCGAGATCAACAAGAGTCTGCTTTGCTTCGGAAAGCATAAGTCCGTCAACCGACGGGAGTGTAACCTGTTTGGTTCTCTCACCGCTTGCAATATATACATATACCGTTGAACCGATTGTAGTTTTTACACCTGCTTTCGGGAAGCACTCAATTGTGTAGCCCTTTGGTGTTTTAGTGTTTTCTACATAGACAATTTCAGGAATAAGATTCTTTTCCTTGAGAGCCTGAGAAGCCTCTTTTTCGCTGTAATTGGTTACATAAGGAACAGAAACCTCTGTGTCCGTTCCGTTTACGGTTACCGTGATTGTTGAGCCTGACTTAACCTTCATTGAACCGCCCTTAGGCTCTTGATCAAGAATTACGCCCATTTCCTTTGACTCATCATATTCACTCTTAACCTCAAACTTAAAATCATTCGGGTTATTTTCTTTTATTGAAACAAAGGATTTGCCGACATAATCGGGAACTTCAACATCCTTAGCCTGTGAGGTTGAGCAGCCTCTGAACATTGCAAGTGCAAAGAAAATTGCACACACTGCAACAGCCGCAATTACAATACCCTTGACTGCATAGTAGGACGGCTTATGTTCCTTTACAAAATCCTCATCGGCAAACTGTTCTTCTTTAACAACAACATCGTCCTGCGGCATATCAACTACTTTGGTTGCCTCGTTGTCAATTTTATTTCTTACCCTGCTGTCACGCAGAGAGTGAACAAACTTTGTGGGCTGATCATCAACAAAAGACTTGTTGCCGTAATCAAAAACGATTGACGGATTAAGTCTGAATCTTTCGATATCAGAAAGCATTTCTGCGGCAGAAGTGTATCTGTCGGACGGAAGCTTTTCCATTGCCTTCATAGTAATCTGCTCAAGACCTATCGGGATTCCCGGATTGATTTCACGAGGATGCTTCGGTGTTGACTGCAACTGCATAAGCGCAATTGTAACGGCACTGTCACCGTCAAACGGAAGCTTTCCCGTAAGCATTTCATAGAGCATTACACCGACAGAATAAATGTCCGTTTTTCCGTCAGTTGCGTCACCTCTTGCCTGTTCAGGGGCAATGTAGTGGACAGAGCCGATCGCCTGTTCCGTCATTGTGCGTGTTGATTTATCGGAAAATCTTGCAATACCGAAATCGGTAACTTTGATTGTACCGTCCTGCAACAGCATAATATTTTGCGGCTTTATATCACGGTGTACAATTCCGCACTCGTGAGCGTGCTGTAAAGCCTTTAGAATCTGTGCAGTCAGGTGGATTGCGTCTTTCCACTCAATAATGCCTTGCTGATCAATATATTCTTTGAGGGTAATGCCGTCAATATATTCCATTACGATATACTGAATCATATCGCCAAAACTTACATCATACACCTTTACAATATTCGGATGTGAAAGCATTGCGATGGCTTTTGATTCATTTTTGAAACGGCGGATAAACTCCTCATTGTTGAGATACTCGTCTTTAAGAATTTTTACGGCAACTTCACGGTCATCGACTGTATCGGTACAACGGTAAACATTTGCCATACCGCCGACACCGATAAGCTCGTGGATTTCATATCTTCCGTCAAGTCTTTTGCCCAAATATTTATCCAAAACGGTCAACTCCTATCCTTAGTAAATTACGGTAGCTGTGATATTATCAGAACCTCCGCCGTCTTTCGCCTTGTCAACAAGCTTTGTGATAAGACCTTCGCCACGGTTTTCATGGCAGATTTTGACCATATCTCCTGTTGTGACACAATTTGAAAGTCCGTCGGTACAGATGAGAAGAACATCACCGTAAATAAAGTTGGCTTCAATATAGTCAAGGCGAACGGACGGTTTTATGCCGAGCGCCCTTGTTATAAAGTTCTTGTTCGGATGATTTTGCGCCTGCTCATATGTAAGCTCGCCTCTTCGAACCATTTCCTGAACAACGGAATGATCCTCTGTAAGCTGCTTGATTTTACCGCCTCTGATAGCGTATGTGCGACTGTCACCGACATGAACAACATGAACGGTTGTATCTTTTACAAAGACAAATTCACATGTAGTTCCCATACCCGTGAGCTCGGGATCTTTCATGGACATTTCAAAGACTTTCATATTGGCATTGACAACAATTTCTGCCATAAGCTCGCCAATCTGCTCCTTGGTCATATCATCTTTGTACAAATCGGTAATTTTGGTGCTGATATAATCAACTGCCGTTGCGCTGGCAATATTACCGCCGTTTGCACCGCCCATTCCGTCACACACAACTGCCCAGACACAGCTGGGAGAAATAACTCCGAAGCGACAGTCATCCTGATTCTGATTACGAACAAGTCCGATATCACTTTTGCTGAATACTTCCAAGTTATTTACCTCCTTCTTCAATATGCTTTCTTTTGAGCTGACCGCACGATGCGTTTATGTCACTTCCGAGTGTTCTGCGCACGGTTGCTCCGATATTTTTAGCAGCAAGAATGTTTATGAATGCCTGCTGTCTTTTAATATTGCTTTTTAAGTAGCCTGTTCCCTCAACAGTATTGACGGGGATCAGATTAACATGGCTCTGTGTACCCTCAAGTCGTTTTGCAAGCTCTCTTGCGTTTTCATCGCTGTCATTAACTCCGCTTATCATAGAGTATTCAAATGTAACTCTGCGACCTGTTGCTTTGAAATAATCTGAGCAAGCCTTTAATAATTCTTCAATAGAATATTTTCTTGCAATGGGCATTGTTCGCTGTCTTATCTCATCGTTCGGCGCGTGTAATGAAACGGAAAGCGTTATTCCGAGATGAAGTTTTGCAAGTTCATAAATTTTCGGAACTATACCGCAGGTTGAGAGCGTAATATGTCGCATTCCAATGTTAAGACCGTTGTCGGACGAAACAAGTCGGAGAAATTTTACAACATTATCAAAATTATCAAGCGGTTCACCCATTCCCATAAGAACAATGTTAGAAATTCTTATGTTAAGGTCACGCTGTGCGGCCTCAATCTGTCCGAGCATTTCCGACGGTGCAAGACTCCGTGAAAAACCGCTTTTGCCTGTTGCACAAAATGTACAACCCATTTTACAGCCAACCTGTGTTGAGATACAGATTGAATATCCGTGCTTGTAACTCATTACAACAGACTCTACACATTCGCCGTCATTAAACGAAAAAAGGTACTTGACTGTTTTATCATACCTTGAAACAAGTTTTTTTTCAATATTTGCAACAGAAATGTAACTACTTGATTTCAAAAAAGCCTTTAAATCGGCAGGAATGTTACGCATATTGTCAAAATCGGTCACATTTTTGTACAACCAATCATAAATCTGCTTTGCTCTGAACTTTGGAAAACCGTTTTCTGTGACAAACTCAGTCAGCTCATCAAGCGTCATTGACTTGATATCCGTTAAATTATTCAATTTGACGCCTTCTTTCCGAATAAGCTGATGTAAAATCCGTCAGTTCCGCAGGTGTGCGGCATAAGTGTTATTTCGTATGGTTCTTCATCAAATGCACGGGTAATTCCGTTTGGAAGTTTTAACGGTATTCCGTAAAAATCGGGATGTTCCTTAAGAAAACGCTTTGTGTTTTTATTGTTTTCATCAGGATTCAATGTACAGGTAGAATAGACAAGCTTACCGCCTACTGCCAGATTATCCGCACTTGCGCAGAGAATCCTGTACTGCAAATCCGGCAAATCGTTGGAAATAAGGTCGTCCTTGTATCTGATTTCGGGCTTTCTTGACATGATTCCAAGACCGCTGCACGGAACATCGCAGAGGATTCTGTCCGCCACAGGAAGTGCCGTGTCATTGGTTGACGCATCACGCAGAAGCGTTGAAATACAAGTTATGCCAAGCCTTTTAGCACCTGCCGAAATCAGTTTCAGCTTATGGTCGAACATATCGCAGGAAAAAATTCTGCCACGGTTGTTCATATACTGAGCCGCTGAAAATGACTTTCCGCCCGGTGCGGAACATACATCAAGCATAATATTGCGAGGCTTTGCGTCAAGAAAATTCACACAAAGCTGGCTTGACGCATCCTGAATATGAAAAAGTCCGGACTTGTACGCTCTGAGTCTTTCAACCGAGCCTGTATTTTCAAGATAGAGTGCGTCGTTGATAAACGGGATTTTTTCCGCAACAACGCCCTCATCGGATAATTTCTTAATTAATGTGTCTGCATCTGTTCTGAGGGTATTAACACGACAACAGATTTTGGCTCTGCCGTTAAGAGATGCCAAAATCTGTTCGGCATTATTTTCTCCGTAAGAATTAACCCACAATTTCACAATATTTTCGGGAACAGAATATTTTACCGAAAGATATCGAGCCCTGTCCTTTTCATCGGGTAATGTATATTTAACCTCTGCCCTTGTGATATTACGAAGAATTCCGTTTATGAAACCCGATGATTTCTGAAGTTTGTGCTTTTTGGCAAGATTAACGCTTTCGTTGACTGCCGCACTGTCGGGAACTTTGTCCATAAACAAAAGCTGGAGTATTCCAAGGCGCAGAATATTTTTCGTTTTTGTTTCAATTTTCCTTAACGGAATTTTAGAATAAGACCTGATAATATAATCAAGCGTGATTCTTCTTTCCAGAACGCCGTAAACGAGTGCTGACACAAAAGAGCTGTCAACACCCGAAAGACGGTTTTCCTTTATGGCATTATTCAAAGCAATATTTGAATATGCTCCCTCATTTTCAATTTTAAGCAGCACATTCAGTGCAATATTGCGTGTGTTTGCCATTTTAATCTCCAAAATGAATTATCTTCTGCGATTGTTCGCAATTATAATTAATCTTAAAAGCTGCATAATTGCAGTAAGAGCCGCTGCAACATATGTCATTGCGGCTGCCTGAAGCACTCTCTTTGCTCCTGTGTATTCTTCACCGTAAAGAAGATCGCCGTTTCTGATTGTTTCAAGCGCTCTTTTTGATGCATTAAACTCTACGGGAAGTGTTGCGATTGTAAAGAGTACGGAAAGCGCAAACAGGATTATACCTATATAAAGAAATACAAAACCTACTCTCTGTGTAAAGCAAAAACCGACTATAATAAAAATCCAACTGAGGCTTGAACCGAGTCTTGCAACAGGAAGAATAAACGAACGGATTCTGTTAGGCAGATAATTTTCTGCGTGCTGAACTGCATGACCTGCCTCATGACAGGCAACGCCTACAGCCGCAACGGAAGTGCTGTTAAAAACCGTGTCGGAAAGTCTGATTACATTTGTTCTCGGGTCAAAATGGTCTGTCATACTGCCTGCAACATGTTCAATTCTGACGCCTGTTACACCGTGCTGACGAAGAACATATTCAGCCGCCTGAGCGCCTGTCATATTTCTTGAATTTCTTATCTGTGAATATTTTGAAAAAGTTGTTTTAACTTTGACCTGACAAATCAATGTTATTATGATACAAGGAACAATAAACACAAGATAGGTCATATCAAATCCGTAAAAGAAGCCCATAAATCAAACACCTTTCTGTCTGCATATTGCAGACGGGAATTTTTAACCGATTACATCGCCGACAGAAAGCCTGTGGCCGGCAAGGAATGCCTCGGCGGTCATTTTCTTTTTGCCCTCAGGCTGAATTTCACAAAGCTCAACCGACTTTTCACCGCAGGCAACAATCAGCGGCTTTGTGCTGATTACAGTTCCCGCTTTTCCGCTCTTTTCACAGAGCAAAGAAGAATGAACCTTTATCTTTTTACCGTTAATTTCGGTTGTGGCAATCGGCCACGGATTAAGTCCTCTGATTTTATTATGCACCTCAAAGGCCGGTTTTGTAAAATCAATCGGACAAAGTGATTTGTCAATTTTTGAAGTGTGAGTTGCAAGGCTTTCGTCCTGCTTAATCGGAGTGATTTCGCCTTTTTCAAGAGCAGAAAGTGTGTCAAGAATAAGCTCTCCGCCCATAAGAGAAAGACGGTCAAAAAGCTCTCCCGAGGTTTCGTTCACACCGATTTCCGTTTTGACAACTTTCAGAATGTCACCTGTGTCAAGTCCGACATCCATTTGCATAGCCGTTACACCGGTTTCCCTGTCACCGTTTAATACGCTCTGCTGAATAGGAGATGCGCCTCTGTATTTAGGCAAAAGCGAGCCGTGAAGATTGATGCAGCCGTACTTTGCAGAGTCAAGAACCGACTTGGGAAGAATTTTTCCGTAAGCCGCAACAACAATGACATCGGGATTATATTTATTGATAATTTCAAGAGGTTTGCCGTCCTTAAAGGTTTCGGGCTGATACACGGGAATGTTCAGCTTTTCTGCGCACACCTTGACATCGGGAGGAGTCATTATCATCTTTCTTCCCCTCGGCTTGTCGGGTTGTGTAAAAACGGCACAAACCTCATGTTCCGAATTTGCAAGAGCCTTGAGTGCAGGTACGGCAAAATCCGGAGTACCCATATAAATTATTTTCATATCTTCACCTGTTTATCAGCTATTCATTTCTTCAATTTCTGCAGGAGTCAACATTCTTGTTGCAACCTGAGTAAAGAGAATTCCCTCAAGATGGTCGAGTTCGTGACAAAAAGCCTTTGCAAGCAAATCCTTGCCGTCAATAACAAATTCGTCACCGTGTCTGTCCTGAGCCTTAACCTTTACATAATCAGGTCTTACTGTGTAACCCCACTTGCCGGGAATTGAAAGACAACCCTCAAGAGTTTCCTGCTTGCCGCTGTAAGCGATGATTTTCGGGTTTACAAGCTCAATCGGACCTTCGCCGACATCAATAACCACAACTCTTCTTAAAATTCCGACCTGAGGAGCGGCAAGTCCCACTCCCTCAGCCTTGTGCAAAGTTTCAATCATATCGTCAATAAGATCTGCAAGGCGGTCATCAAACTTTACGACAGGTCTGCATTTTTTTGTGAGAACGCTGTCGCCCTCTTTTACAATTTGTCTTAAAGCCATAAATTATATCCTTTCGCTAACAGGTCAGAGCGTTCATATCCGCATATGTACTGACCTTTCCAAATTCCTTATTCTTTCCGAATTCTATCATAACCGCTGAGAGCAGTCCTCTGAAATCACGGTTATTTTTACATTTTATTATAAGTTTATATCTAAATTTGTTGCTCACTTTCACAACATTTGCCGGTGACGGACCGAGTATTCTCAAAGGCATGGCAGGGTATTCGCTTCTTGCGTGACTGACAAAGCACTGCAAAAAGCTGTTAGCCGCTTTCATTGTAAGCTGCTGTTTTTCACCCGAAAAGCCGATAAGACAGATATCCGCAAAAGGCGGATAAAGCATTGCTTTTCTGACCTGAATTTCGGTGCTGTAAAAGGCAAGATAATCCTGTCTTGCCGCCATAGAGATTATGAGGTTGTCGGGAGTGTAGGACTGAATAACAGCCATACCCTTTGACGCACCTCTGCCGCTTCTGCCGACTACCTGAGTTAAAAGAGAAAATGTTCTTTCGTAGCTTCTGTAATCATCGGCATACAGCATATAGTCAGTGTTGAGAACTCCCACAAGCGTCACATTGGGAAAATTGAGCCCCTTTGCAACCATTTGTGTTCCCACAAGAATATCGTACTTACCGTCTGCAAATGCCGTTATCATCTTTTCATAGGATGATTTTGAAGATGTTGCGTCGGTATCCATACGCAATATTCTTGCATCGGGAAAAAGCTCTGAAATTTCACTTTCAGCCTTTTGAGTGCCTGTTCCGCCAAATCTTAAAGATTTGCTGTGGCAGGACGGGCATTCTTCCGTATAAGGTACGGAATATCCGCAGTAGTGACACATCATTCTGCGGTTGGCGCTGTGATATGTGAGCGATATTGAACAGTTGGGACACACAACAGGTTCACCGCACATTCGGCAGGTTACAAAGGTGTTGTATCCCCGTCTGTTTAAAAGCAGAATTGACTGCTTGTTATTTTCAAGATTATAGCGCAGATTTTCAAGCAAGGTTTCGGAAAATCCCGTTACATTGCCGTTTTGCTGTTCAATATTCATGTCTGCGACAACAACCTTCGGCAAAACCGCATCGCCGTACCTCTCGGCGAGCGTGTTAAGCGAATATCTTCCGTTTTTTGCGTAATAGTATGATTCAACCGACGGAGTTGCCGAGCTTAAAACAAGCAGGGCATTATCGTAGCTGCATCTGAATTTTGCGATTTCTCTTGCATGATATCTGGGGGAGCTTTCAGACTTATAGCTGTACTCCTGTTCCTCGTCCATTATGATAAGACCGACTTTTTCAAACGGAGCAAACACGGCACTTCGTGTTCCTATAACGATTTTTGCAAGACCTTTTTTTACACGCTTGTATTCATCAAGCCTTTCACCGAGTGAAAGTGCGCTGTGAAATACGGCAATCTGCTCGCCGAAACGCTTTGAAAAGGTTGAAACAAACTGCGGTGTAAGCGAAATTTCAGGCACCATAACGATGATTCCCTTGTTATCGTTTATTACACGCTCAATCAGTTTCATAAAAACGCTTGTTTTTCCCGAACCTGTAACACCGAACAAAAGGCTTGTATGCGGTTTTGAATCGGCATATTCGGCATATAGGTTATCGCAGGCTGTCTGCTGTTGTTCTGACAATGCAACAGGGGCAAGACTTTCGTCCTTCGTCCTGTCCTCAATACGGAATACTTCTTCGTCATAGTAGTAGATAAGACCTTTTTTATAAAGTGCGTCCGTAACGCCTGTTGTGACACCCGTGAAGTAACAAACCTCTTTAACGGAAGTTCCGCCTGTCATTTTGATAAGGTCGAGAACGGCTTTCTGCTTTTCGGTAAGCTTGATATTGTCGCTGTCGGCAAGTTCGGTCGGAGCAGCCATTTTCATAACCGCATCCGAAACCTTTCTGAAAGCCTCATCTGATTTGTAAAGATATCCCGACTTTACCATATCTTCAAGAATAACCGTGTTATCTAATCCGAAATCGTCAAGAATTTTATCGGACTTTACGGCTTTTCTTTTTGAATGAAGGTAAGCAAAAATTCTTTGCTGCTCCTCGGAAAGCTCTTCTTCATCTACACCCTCACGAACACCGTAAAGCGTTGTGATTTTGTAATTTATACCCGCAGGGAGCATTGTTTTTACCGCATCATAATAGGTGCAGAAATAATGCTCTTTCATAAACTCGGCAAGCTTCAGAAGTTCTTTTGACAGTACAGGTTCGTCATCAAGAACGGAACAAATGCTTTTGAGCTTTTCAACCGGAATATCATCACTCACGGGAGAAAGCTCAAAAATTATTCCCTGCTTCTTTTTGTTGCCTCTGCCGAACGGAATGAGAACCCTTTTGCCGACCTGAACCGAATCGGTAAAGGCAGACGGTACAAGGTAGTCAAATAATTTGTCGAAAACATATGTTGTGTTTTCAACGGCAACTTTGACTGTTAAATCAGAGTTCATCTTCGTCAGGCTCAAGAATGTTGATTTCATGACCTTCAATTTCCTTGATTGCGATAAGAACAGGCTTATCCTCTGTTACAATCTGTTCCTCTTCAAAAGTCTGAGTAATTTCTCTTGCTCTTTTTGCAACGCCTACAACAAGTGCGTACTTACTCTGCTTACCCTGTAATAATGAATCCACATCAACTTTATGCATAATAATTCTCCTCTTAAAATATTTTATGTTAATTTTCTTTGTATATTATTTAATGAGGTTTTCATCCTCTTTATGAAGAATATTGAGAACCTCATTTATTGCTGTTTCAAGGTCGCCGTTTACCACATTGTACTTATATCTGTCCTTGTAACTGATTTCCTCGGCAGCCTGTGCAAGCCTTTTCCGAATGGTTTCTTCATCCTCTGTACCTCTTCTGCGAAGCCGTCTTTCAAGCGACTCCATTGAAGGCGGAAGAATGAAGATACTGAGAATGTCGGGATATTTATCAAGAATCTGAAGTCCGCCCTTGACCTCAATCTCAAGCAGAACATCATAACCCTGATTGAGCATATCTTCAACTTGCTTTTTAGGAGTGCCGTAGAGATTACCGCAAAACTCTGCGTGTTCAAGATAGCCGTCTTTTTTCAGAACATCGTTGAACTGTTCTCTTGTCAAAAAGTTATAATGAACTCCGTCAATCTCTCCCTCTCTCGGTTCTCTTGTTGTGTTTGAAACCGAAAGACGGATATTTTTGTCACGGTCAAGAAGTTCCTTGATTATTGTACCCTTGCCTACACCCGATGAACCGGTAAACAAAATAAGATTTCCTTTTCTGTTAATGCTCATCCTTGTTTTCCTCACTTTCGTCCGTTCTGTTCTGAATTGCCTCACATGAAATTGCCGAGAGAATAACATGATTATTCTCGGCAACAATCACAGATTTGCATTTTCGTCCGCAGGTTGCGTCAATAAGCAAATTGTTCTGTTTTGCATCCTGAACAATTCGCTTTACGGGAGCAGAGTCCGGAGCAACTACTGCAACAATCTTGTCGGAACTGACAAGATTACCAAAACCGATATTAATAAGCTTCATCTGTTCACCTTATTCGATATTCTGAACCTGTTCACGGATTTTTTCAATCTCACTCTTGATGTCAACAACCTTATGTGCAAGAATTGCATCCTGAACCTTTGAACCGATTGTATTTGACTCACGGTTCATTTCCTGAATGATAAAGTCAATTTTTCTGCCGACAGGCTCGTCATATTCAAGGAACTTTGAGAGCTGGTCAAAGTGGCTGCGAAGTCTTACGGTTTCCTCCGCAACGGCTACCTTATCCGCAAACACGGCAACCTCTGTGAGAACCCTCTGCTCGTCAACCTTGACATCATTTTCAGCAAGCGTCTGCTTGATGCGTTCCATAAGTCTTTGTTCATACTCGGCAACAGTCTGCGGAGAACGCTCCTCGATTTCACCTACAACAGAAAGAATTGTGTTGGCTCTTGAAAGAATGTCCTCTTTCATCTTCTCGCCCTCAGTTTCACGCATTGCAACAAAAGCATCAACTGCAATCTTTGCGGCTGAAAGAACATCGGCAGTAATTTGATCCTCGTCCTCAGGCGCTTTGTGAACCGTGAAAACATCGGGAAAGCGTGAAAGTGAAACTGTTGAAACATCATTCGGGATATCGTACTTTTCGCTGATTTCCTTAAAAGCGTTGATATATCCCGAAACGAGCTGATGATTAACAGTTACATCACAGGGTTCTTCATCGGACGCACCGATTGAGACAAACATATCAATCTTGCCTCGTGAAACCCTTGAATTTACATAGTTTTTAAGTTTGTCATCGAGAAATCCGTAACTCCTTGGGGTTCTGCAGGAAAATTCAAAATAGCGGTGATTCACACTTTTGATTTCAACGGTAATCTCTCGACCGTTGATAACGGTTTCACATCTTCCGAAACCCGTCATAGATCTGATCATTTCAAAAACTCCCTTCGTAAAATTATATTTTCGGCATTTAAGCTTTATTTTTTATATTTACATCAAATTTATCGACATTTATTTTCTACAACATAGATTATAGCACCACAGGCGATATTTGACAATGGAGTTATTACAAAACTGTAATAACTTTTTTTATTTACATCACAAAGGTGTGTGTGATATACTTAATAAGATAATTATACTTTATTGACAAAGGAATGATATTAATGTCAGGACATAACAAATGGAGTACAATCAAGCAGAAAAAAGGTAAGAACGATGCCGCAAGAGCTAAAGTATTTACAAAAATCGGCAGAGAACTTATTGTTGCAATCAAGGATGGCGGAAGTGCCGATCCTTCCGTTAACTCAAAACTCAAGGATTGTATTGCAAAAGCAAAGGCTGCAAATGTACCTAACGACAACATTGAAAGAATCATCAAGAAAGCGTCAAGCGATGCAGATTCAACAAACTACGAGGCTGTTACATATGAGGGCTACGGTCCAAACGGCGTTGCCGTAATTGTTGAGGCACTTACAGACAACAGAAACAGAACAGCAGGCGAAGTAAGACATTACTTTGATAAATTCGGCGGCAATATGGGTACACAGGGCTGTGTAAGCTTTATGTTCTCAAAGAAGGGCGTTCTCGTTATTGAGCGTGAGGATCTTGAAAAGGATGAGGATACCGTAATGAGCGATGCTCTTGAGTGCGGTGCATCAGACTTTGAGGCTGACGATGATGTATTTACAATTTACACAGAAACAGATGATTTCGGCGCTGTAAGAGATGAGCTTGAAAAGCTCGGCTACACATTCGTTTCTGCTGAAATTGAAATGGTTCCAAGCACATATACAAAGCTTGAGGACGAAGAAACTGCAACTAAGATGCAGAAGATGCTTGATATGTTCGAGGATAATGATGATATCCAGAATGTATGGCACAACTGGGAAATGGACTGATAAAGTTTATTTCTGACAAAATAAATTAAACCGCTCCGATTGGGGCGGTTTTTGTTTTGTCAATTTTTTTGTCTTGAAATTAAGACAAGGTCACGATTATCTGCTTCGCCGTCAAGGTTAAAATCGGCGGCTTTGAGATATGCACCGTCTAATTCTGCATTATCACAGAGGTATTTTTGCAAAAGCGTGACATCCTTTGAATTTACATTGCCCTCGCCCGTCACATCTCCGCAAACTGCAATAACATAAGTTTTTGAATCTATAACGGCAGTAAAGCCTGTTTTTAGCTTTCCGCTCTTTGCAATCGTACCGTCCGCCTTATATACATTTTCGGCAGAAGTTTTGTTTTTAAAATCGGCAACGGTTTCTCCGCTGTAAATCCCGTAAACTATCCCGTCAGAAAACAGGTATTCGGAATTATTCGGTTGAATATCTGATTTAGAAGAATTGTGATCGTCATTACTGCCGTCATTGCCATTTGTTTTCTTTTCTTCAAAATCACCCGAGCCAAATACCTGAACCGTTCCGTTATCAAGCAAAACAGCACATTGATTTTTGTAAGATACAACAGCAGTTGCTCTGTCGGGAATTGACACGCTTTTTGTTTTTTCGGATGTTTTCAGATTAAGTCGATAATTCACGGCAGAATGTATTTTTCCGTCAGATACCGAAACATTTTCGGCTGTGGCATTTGAAACATAATTCCTTGAATTATCTGACAGCGAAACAATAAAACCGTCTTCATTTATAACTCTGTTTATTCCTGCGTTATAAATATTTTTAAGTTCACCTGTATCGGCAACATAGGTTGATGACGATTGCGAGAGCTTGCAAATTGAACCGTCACAAAGTCTTGCGTATGACTTTCCGTTATTATTAAAAACCTCGTTTACATTGTCTGAAAAAGTTATTTTCGACTTTTTATCAGATGAAAAATCCCTGCACGCAACATAAGATTTCAGGCTGTCGGTCTTAATATAGTAAATGCGATTATCGGTTACCGAAAAGGAATTGGTCATAAAATTTTCGTCAACAAAAGTGTTCTGTGAAACATTTCCGTTATCAAGATTAAGAGAATACACTGAATATTTGTTAGTGAAAGCATCGTCAAAAACAAGTGCATAAGTGTAGTTTCCGCTCTGTGACACACTCCTTATCCGACCGCCGACAGAAAAACTGTATGCAGAAAAATCGGGCACAAGCCTTGCTGAAAACACTGTATTTCCCGAAAATGCGCACACAAATCCGCCCTTACCGTTGCTGTCACTTTTTACAGACGAACAAGCGGCAAGGTCAGTCAGATTGTATTCATCATACGCACGGCTTCTGCACACACCGATAAGTGTGATAAGCATAACAGCCACAGCAAGGGAAATCAGTCGTTTCATAGCCTGTACCCGATTAAATTAATTTAAAACAAAAGGGCATCCTTTCGGATGCCCACAAAAGTTCTGATTATTCAGCAGCTTCTTCAGACTTAGCAGGTGCCTGCTCGTCTTCAGGAAGAAGTGCACGCATTGAAAGGCTTACACGCTTCTTGTCGAAGTCGATTGCAGTAATCTTAGCTTCAACAACATCGCCAACCTTGAGTACATCAGCGGGCTTTTCAATTCTCTTGTTTGCAATCTGAGAAATGTGGATAAGACCGTCAATGCCGGGGATGATGTTTGCAAATGCACCGAATGTTGTAAGACCAACGATTGTAGCCTTAACAACTGTTCCCTCGGGATAGTTGTTCTTGAGGATTTCCCACGGATTGTCTTCAGCATTCTTGAAGCCGAGAGAAATCTTCTTTGTTTCCTCATTGATATCCTTTATGTAAACATCAACTGTATCGCCTACATTAACAACCTCGCTCGGATGCTTAATGTGTGTCCATGAAAGCTCTGAAATGTGAATCATGCCGAACACGCCGCCGAGGTCAACAAATGCGCCGTAGCTTGTAAGTGACTTAACAACGCCCTTGTAACGCTTGCCAACTTCGCAGGTTTTCCAGAATTCTTCACGCTGAGCAGCTCTCTGCTCCTTGAGTACGCTGCGGATTGAACCGATAGCTCTTCTGCGTCTGCCGTTCTGTGAAACTTCGATAAGTCTGAAATCAACATCCTGACCTACGAGGTCTTCAAGACTCTCTTCACGAGTTGCTGTTGCCTGTGATGCAGGGATAAAGATTCTTGAGCCGTTGTAAAGAACGATTACGCCGCCCTTAACTGCCTCAGTAACCTTGCCGGAGAGAACCTCCTGTGACTCTGCCTTTTCTTTGAGCTCTTCCCAACCCTTCTGTGCATCTACTCTGCGCTTTGAAAGCATAATAGTGCCTTCCTGATCATTGGTCTTCATAATAAGAAGCTCAATAACATCGCCTACTTTAACTACATCTTCGGGTCTTGCGTTAGGATCGTTTGAAAGCTCTGAAGCAGGAATAAAGCCTGTCTGCTTTCTGCCGACATCTACCTGAACTTCGTTGGGAGCTATGCTCAGAACTGTGCCCATTACCCTCTCGTTTGTATTAAAGTTTTTGAGGGACTCCTCAAGCATCTCCTCAAAAGATGGTTCAAAATTTGTTTCACCGGATTTTACTTCACTCATTGTATCCAGTACCTCCTTTATTATCCTTGCAGGCGTTGAAGCACCCGCAGTTACGCCGATTGATTCGGCAACCGAAACCTTGTTTAAATCAAGCTCGGCAGCGGTTTCAATGAGAACCGTGTTCTCACACTGTCTTTTGCATATATCAAAAAGCTTTCCCGTATTGGAGCTGTGCCTGTCGCCGATTACAACCATAAAGTCGGATTCGGCGGCAATCTGAGAAGCTTCGGTTTGCCTAACTTGCGTAGCATTACATATTGTATCAAATATTTTTGCATTTGTACATAGCTTTTTTATCTTTTTTACACATTTTTTCCATTCTTGTGTGTCAAATGTTGTCTGTGCGACAATTTGCACCTGTTTATTATTCTCTTTTAGAATATTTGGCAATAAATCATCAAGCTCTGCCTCGTTATTAAATGTGTAACAATCACTTGCACAATGACCTATTATACCGCAAACCTCGGGATGATTTTTATTTCCTGCAATCAAAACAACATCATTTTCAGGGTTTGTGTTTGATACAATCTTGTGAATTTTTTTAACAAAAGGACACGTTGCGTCCTCAAAGTTAATTCCTCTTTTTACAAGAGAATCAATAACGCTTTTTTCAACTCCGTGTGAACGGATTACAAGCGTTGTATCGTCAGTAAGCTCGTCAACTGCTTTAACGGGAGTGCATCCTCTTTCTTCAAGCTCGTGAACCATTTCCATATTGTGGATAATAGGTCCGAGGGTTGCAACCTTTATTCCTTTTTCAAGCAGTTCATTTACGATATTGATTGCACGGTTGACGCCAAAGCAGAATCCTGCAGAATCAGCCTTTTTTATACTCAATTAAATCCTGCTCCCTCATTCTTTTGATTTCGTCCATGATCATGGTTGTTGCACCTTTAAGCTCCCGTCTTCCGCTGTCCGGAGTAAGTCCGAGCTTTTCGGGTGTGAGAGGTTTGCCGAAGTGGATAACTCTCTTTGCAAATGTATGCTTTTTGTTGCCTACAATTGTGATACAGGCAGGCACAACAGGCACCTGCATCTGCTGTGCAACAAGAGCGCATCCGCTGCGGGGACGCATAAGTTCGCCTGTTTTGGAACGACCGCCCTCAATAAAGATTGTCATAATCTCGCCGTCACGGATAAGGTCTTCGCCTGTCTTGATAGCCTTGCCGTCACCTGCACCCCTTTCAACGGGGAATGCACCGAGCGCACGGATTAACGCACCGAAGAATTTATTTTTAAAAAGTTCAATTTTTGCCATAAAGAACAGTCTGCGCTTTTTCTGCGACAAACCGAGAAGAACCGGATCTGAATTTGATATATGGTTACTTGCAATAATCATGCCTCCAACAAGCGGAAGCGGCTCTTCAATTATAGTTTTATATCTGTACAAAAGTTTGAAAACAGGCTTGCAGACAGCTTTGCCGACTGCATAAAGTACCTTTGACTGACCCATCAGATATTCTCCTTTATAACGGAAATTATTTTTTCAACCGACTGCTCAAAATCAAGCTCTGTTGTGTCAACGGTAACGCAACCCTCGGCAGGCTTGAGCGGAGCTGTTTTGCGGTGAGTATCGTTGTAGTCACGGGTTATTACATCGTTTAAAATGTCGTCGTATTTTACATCCATACCCTTTTCAACAAGCTCCTTATATCTTCTTTCGGCTCTTGCCTCGGGGGACGCTGTAAGAAAAATTTTAACCTGTGCATCAGGCAACACAACCGTGCCGATATCTCTGCCGTCCATAATTACATCATGCGTCTTTGCCATATTTCTCTGCAAATCAAGAAGATATGCTCTTACAATCGGTACGGCAGAAATTTTTGACGCCATCATTGATGCCTCCGGAGTTCTGATGAGTCCGGACACATCTTCGTTGTCAAGCAGAACAATCTGCTCGCCCTTTTCATTGAATGTTAGGTCAACTGTGATTTTTGAAAGCAAATTCTTTACCGCATTTTCATCTTCGGGAGCTACGGAGTTTCTTGTTGCCGACAGACCGATTGTGCGATAAAGCGCTCCTGTATCAACATAAATACAGTCAAGTGCCTTTGCAACTCTTTTTGCAATTGAGGATTTACCTGCTCCTGCAGGACCGTCCAAAGCGATTGCTATTGACATAAATTACATCCTTTCAATCAAATATATTATGTATAATCAAATCAGATATATGCACTGTTTTCTCCGGCAAGCCGTCCTGTACTCCATGCAATCTGGAGATTAAAGCCGCCTGTGTAGGCGTCGCAGTCGATTACTTCGCCTGCGAAATACAGTCCGCTTACAAGCTTGCTTTCCATGGTTTTCGGGTTGATTTCGGAAGTTTTTACACCGCCTGAGGTTATGATTGCCTCCTCAATCGGTCTGAAACCGCTGATTTCAACCGTAAAGCATTTGAGAATTTCACAAAGAGCGTGTCGCTCCTCTTTAGTAATTGAATTACACTTTTTGTCAAAGGGAACTCCCCAGCGTTTGAGAACTGGTACTATGATTTTTCTCGGCAAAAGCTTTGAAAATGCGTTTGAAACATCACGGTTTGAATTCTCTTTGAAATCGTTCTGAATACGCCTGTCGAGGTGTTCAAAATCAAGTGCCGGCTTGAGGTCAATTTCCGCAATATAACGGTCGGGCTGAATATCACGGATGTGAGAGCTTGCCGATAAAATCATCGGGCCGCTCATTCCGAAATGTGTAAAAAGCATTTCGCCGAAGTCGCTGTAAACAGTCTTTTTACTGTTCTTATCAACTATTCTGAGCGCAACATTTTTGAGGGCAAGTCCCTGCATATCCTTGCATTGTTTATCACCGGAGGTAAACGGCACGAGCGACGGCTTGAGCGGAACGATTGTGTGTCCTGCCTGTTTTGCAAGTGTATAGCCGTCACCTGTTGAGCCCGTAAGCGGATAGCTTTTACCGCCGCAACAGATAATTACGCTGTCGGCATAGTAGGTGTTTTCTTCACACTTAACACCTATAACGGCACCGTCCTCAAGAATAAGAGCATTTGCCGTATCACACACGATTTTACAACCCGATTCAACGGCACAATCATGCATTGTATCAACAACATCAACCGATTTGTCGGATGCGGGGAACACACGATTTCCCCTTTCGGTCTTTGTTTTAAGTCCTTTGGATTCAAAAAATTCGATTGTATCCTCGGGAGTAAATGCATTGATTGCAGAATAGAGAAATCTTCCGTTCACGGGAACATTATTGATAAAAGTCTGCACATCGCAGTTATTGGCAAGGTTACACCTTCCTTTGCCCGTTATCATAATTTTCCTGCCGACACGCTTGTTCTTTTCGATTATCGTAACTGATGCACCATAGAGCGCCGCAGTTGCACCCGCCATAAGACCTGCCGCACCTGCTCCGATTACCACAACTTTTTTACTTATCATCATCTTCTATATTACCCATTATTTCTCTGTCACGGTTGGTGTAAACTCCGTCACGGTTCCACACAAGTTCAAGTCTGCGGAATGTGTCGGAAACCTCATCCTTCTTTTTAAGCACGGTTGCAACAATAAGAGCATTGATAAGACTTAACGGTGCAACAAGTGAGTCTACAATTGACGCCATATCGCTTCTTGCAATAAGCACGGAATCGGCACTCTGAACAAGAGGAGAAACCATACTGTCCGTGATTGCAATTGCGTGAGCGCCTCTTGAACGGGCAAAGTCCATTGCCTCAACCGACATTGAACTGTAACGGGGAAATGAAATACCGATCATAACATCTTTGTCGGTGATTCTGAAAATCTGTTCAAAGGTTTCGGTTTGACTGCCGCTTGTGATAACACGCACATTGTCAAAAATCATTTCAAAATAGTATGCAAGGAAATTTGCGATTGCGGCTGTTGAACGCACACCGAATATGTAAATACGCTCTGCCTTGCAAATTTCATCAACTGCACGGGCAAAATCCTCATGAGATGTTTCTTCAATTGTTCTGCGGATTTTATCGATATCCTGATTAAGAACGCTGTCAAGCACATTGTCATTGCCGATACGGTTGGAGGTAACTTCAATTCGCTGAACAGATGTGAGCTTGTTGCGAATCATCTCCTGCATTGCTTTTTGAAGCTTAGGGTAGCCGTCATAGCCGAGCTCGGTTGCAAAACGAACAACCGTACTCTCGCTGACTCCGACAGTTTCACCAAGCTTTGATGCGGTCATAAATGCCGCCTTATCGTAATGCTCTTCAATAAAAAGAGCAATCCTTTTTTGTCCCTTTGAGAGGGAATTCATCATTAAATCTATTCTTGTGAGCAAATGAGTAATCATTTTTTTAATATCTCCCGTTATAAATAGTAAAAACAGACACACTGTCTTAACCAATTCATTTTAACACAAGAACTTGCAATTTACAATAAGATATAAATTAAATTATTGTAAATTTTACGAAATTATGAAATATGCGTCGGTTTATGTTGCAATAATAAATGTTGTATGGTAAAATTGTTTAACAGAAAGCAAATGACGGAGTTGATAAAAATGATAGCAGTTATTGATTACGGCGCAGGCAATATCCGCAGTGTTTACAAAGCGTTAAAGCATATCGGCTGTGAATGTGTGATTACAAGAGATAAAGACGAAATTATGAATGCAGACGGTGCTGTTTTGCCGGGTGTCGGTTCGTTTGGCGATACAATGGACACAATGAATTCATACGGCATTAAAGACACGGTTATTGAGTACATAAACAGTGAAAAACCGTTTTTAGGCATTTGTCTTGGACTTCAGCTCCTCTTTCCCGAAAGTGAAGAAAGTCCGAATGTAAAAGGTCTTTCGGTTTTTGACGGTACAATCACAAAGATTCCGTCAGGCGAAGGCTTAAAGATTCCGCACATCGGTTGGAACAGCCTTAAAATCAATGAAAAGAGCAGACTTTTCAAAGGCATCGAACAGAATGCATACGTTTATTTTGTTCACTCATATTTTTTGAACGCAAGCGACAGGAGCATTGTTTCGGCTCAGACGGAATACGGTGTTACGATTGACGCCGCTGTTGAAAAAGGCAATGTTTTTGCAACTCAGTTTCACCCCGAAAAAAGCGGCAAAACGGGACTTAAAATTCTCAGAAATTTTGCTGACATTGTAAAAGGCAGGGAGGAATAAATATGTACGCAAAAAGAATAATTCCATGTCTTGATGTAAAAAACGGCAGAGTTGTAAAAGGTATGAGTTTTGTAAATCTTGTTGACGCAGGCGATCCCGTTGAATCTGCAATGCAGTATGACAAACAGGGTGCTGACGAGCTTGTATTTCTCGACATTACCGCATCAAGCGATTCAAGAAACATCACCATTGACATGGTTGAAAAGGTTGCAAATTCAATTTTCATTCCGTTCACGGTCGGCGGCGGTATCAGAAGCGTTGAAGATTTCAATGTTCTGCTCAGAGCCGGCGCAGACAAGGTGTCCGTAAATTCAGCCGCTGTTCATCGTCCCGAACTCATCAGCGAGGCGGCATATAAATTCGGCAGTCAGTGCGTTGTCGCCGCTATAGATGCCAAAAGAAACGGTGACAGCTGGGAAGTTTATGTGAACGGCGGAAGAACTCCTGTCGGTATGGATGCAATTGAATGGGCTGTAAAATGCGAAAAACTCGGTGCGGGAGAAATTCTCCTTACAAGCATGGACGAGGACGGTCAGAAAAAAGGCTATGACATTGCACTTACAAGGGCAGTTTCCGAAAAGGTGAACATTCCCGTAATTGCAAGCGGCGGTGCGGGCGCACTTGAGCATTTTTATGATGCTTTTACAGAAGGCAAGGCTGACGCAGTTCTTGCGGCATCACTTTTTCACTTTGGTGAAATTCCGATTCCCGAACTTAAAAAATATCTCAACGAAAAAGGAATTCCCGTAAGGCTTTAATTTACATACAAGGTTTATACAAAAGGCGGTTATGCAGAATATGCACAACCGCCTTAAAAGTTTTTAAGATTAAATTTTATCGTTTAAGCAAGATTAACTATGATTTTCTGAATCAATGTTGCATCTGTAACCTCAATAATGCCGTTACCGTTTACATCGGCAATCTTCATTGTTTCTGCGTCAAAATCTTCAAGCTTTACGATGTATTTCTGAACAAGTGTTGCATCAGCAACAGTTACACTGCCGTCACGGTTAACATCGCCCTTGAGAGTTTCATCCGATGAAGAAGAACCTACAACGAATGTCTTTGTTGACTCTGCCTTGTTGCCGTTTGCATCAACTGCAACCACACCGATTGAATATGTGCCGTCAGCCGACGGAGTCCATACACATGAATCAGTGTTTGAGTTCTGAACTGTTTCACCGTTAACTGTGAATGAATAAGTTACATCACCTGTAGCGTGATAGCTTTCTGCCAAAAGTGTGACAGGTGTGCCTGCACTCTGTCCCGAATTGAGGTTTGCACCGAAGTTAACTTCAAACGGAGCTTCGTTTACTTCTGTGTCGGGAAGAAGCGCACCGATTCTTGCAAGCGGAACTGTGATATTGTCAATATCTTCTTTCTCGTGTGAGGTTGAAGGATCGTAGCTGTACTCAAGATTTGCCTGATCAAGCATTGAGGGATCATGCGGAAGTGTATCCATACCCGATGTGCCGTATGTGAGAATCTGCATTGCACCGATACCCTGTGTTTCAATGTAGTTGCGGTCAATACCTAAAGTATTGAGCGGAACTGCAATTTCGTAAACATAGCCGTATGAGTTCTTGTAACCTTCATCGAAGAAGTCAACCCAGTTTGAGTTCATATCGAGGTTATCTCCTGATACTCTTGAACCCTTTGGAGCGTTGATACCGAAGATTGATGTACTCTTTGTTCCGTTAGCGTATTTGATTTTAAATCCGTTTTTATTGTCCTGAGCCTGAAAGCTTGTTACACCGATTGGAATTCTTGTGTCATAGTTGAACATATATGTTCCGTCTGTGTCCTGAGTATCTGCCTTAAAGATTGAAGCGCCGCCGTTTGAGTTGTTGGAGTCAAATGCAACAAGTGTGTCTATATGAGTTGTAAAGCCTGTGCCTCCGTCTTTTGCAGTGCCGTTTGTGCAACCCCATACGAACGGATTGGTATACACAGAACCGTCCTTGTTTGTACCTACTGCCTTGCCTGTTGCCTGCTTTGCAGGGTCAATTGACAGAGCAAGATACATAGGAATACTGTTTCTCCACGGGCGAGCCTCATTTGATGCGGCAAAGTTGTCCTCGGGAGAAGTTATGTATGTTGTGTTAGCCAGTTCAAGCAGGAAATAAAGATTATCGTCATCCCATGCACTGTAGAGAGCATAAGCATCCCACGGCTGTTCATGCATTGAAGAAGGCATATAAACTCGGGGATCATCGTTTGCAACACCCTGAGCAATAATCATTGAGCTGTCCCAGTCGCTTAAATCACCGTCAACAGAGATTGTCTTATGCTTGCCGAGCTGCATTTCAGGGTTTGTGCCGTAATAGCCGCCCTCAGGCTCTGTTGTGTGGCCATCTGATTTAGCGGAGAAAGTTGTCTTTGACGCTGTAAAAGTCTTTTTGAAGGTATATGTCTGCTCCGTTTCAACCCCGTCTGCACCTGTTGCATAAAGTGTAAGCGTAACTTTTGAATTGCCGATTTTGCCCTCACCGACTTTTACCGAATCACCGTTTGCAAACTCTTTCTTAGCTGAACCGTCAACTGAGTAATAGCCCTTGTCGGCATTCTTTAACGCAAGCTTTACATCGAGTGATTCTGTTGAAAAAGCCGTATTGTTTGCTGTAAGTGTGTAACCGTAAGCGTGATCATCAGGCTTGCCGTAATCAATCCACTGCTTTTCGGCTGTGAGCATTTTACATTCGCCGGCTTTAAGTGAAAGACCTGCTGCCTCAGGATACTGCTCCTTGCCATTGCCTTTTTCAAGACCGTTGTTGAAGATGATTTTTTCCGATTTAAAAGAAGACGCAAAGCTTGCCTTATAAAGACCGCTGTCCTCTTTTGTCATAAGCTCTCCCGGCCATTCGGCATTTTCCTTTGTGCCGTATGCGTAAACATAAACATCCTTCCATCCGTACTTTGAGTTGTCAAAGTACACTTCTGAACCTGACGATGTTGCTGCCGAAACACCACCTGCCGACACGACAAGTGCTGAAAGCACCATGAGTGCGGCAAGAATAATGCTCGTGATTTTTCTTGTTCTTTTCATTTTGATTCCTCCATTTCATAATTGTGGGCAATGTGATTGCTTTTATTATAGCATTTTGCACTTGTTTTTTCAATTCATTATCACATTTTTGTTTCTTTGTACAAGTTATTGTGCAGAGTTTTGTAGACTTAATTAAATAAAGCTTATTTTTGACTATGTCGCAACATATTTTAACCATAAAAAATCCGCTGACATAAACTGTCAGCGGATTTAATGTTTTGCAAAAACAATATTTAAATAATCAGTTTTCTTTTCTGTAGAAAGGTTCAACACCCTTTACTGCATTTTTTGCAAAATCCATTGAATATGGCATCATTGAAAGCTGGATTTCATCGTCAAGGAACGGATTTGCAACCTTGCTGATTGCATCGAATGTGCTTTCCATATCACCGAAGAAATCAACCACGATGAAGTAGCTCTTTTGACCGTTCTGCTCAATCAAGCGAAGATATGCGGCATTTACTGTCGGCTCTGTGCTGAAATGATTAATAAGAGCAGCCATAAGATCAATCGGATATTCTTTAGGCTCACCGAGACTGATTGGTGAACCCGGTTCGATTGTCTGATTTTTGAGTTTCATATAGTCCTTCTGCTGTTTGAAAGAATGAACCATCTGTTTCGGGAATGTTACGCTCTTTCCGAAAGGATTGATTACAAAGCCCTTTACATCAGCCTGGGGATCCATTACCATCTGGGCAATACTGTCAAAATCTGTAACAACCTTCTGTGCGTTTTGAGTGTCTTTCCACTTGAAAAGTTCGTCTGTGTCCGTAAATACACCGAAAAACTTTTCTTTGTTGCCATTTTCAAGAAGTCTGAACTGAACCTGAGTTGACTGCTGCATAACAGTCTGACCGTTGGTTGTCTTAGCCTCTGTCTTTGGTGTTACCTTTGCAGGGAGAATGAATTTCGCCTTCATAACCTCATCAATCATCTTGTTGATGTTTTCGGTTGTGTTGTCATCCTGCATCTTTTCAATAGCGGCTACGAGGTCTGGATTCTTGATTTCCTCTGCCGGCACTTTGCTTCCTTCCATTTTTGCGCCTTTAAGTTCGCTCATGCTTTTTTACCTCCGTTATTCTGCTGTATGATTTTTGTCGGGAAATACTGCAAATCGTCGGATACTTCACCGTCAAAGAAAATAATATTCGGTGAATTTAAATCTCTTTTGATTATGCAGTCGTAAGTTCCGTCTTCTTCTTTTTGTTTCTGCACCGATGTGTGGTTTTGCATTACAGACATCGGTGCAAGCATAGCATAAAATTCATCTTTTACATATAAGTGAATTCAAGTCTTTCGTAAGTTTTGACGCCTTCGGCATTTTCCGCACGAAGCTCAAGCTTTGAAACATCGCTGTCACCGTGCTTGATTGTTACTTTGTCACCGTCTTTGTACGAAACAGCCTTTCCGCCGTCAAGGGAATATGTGGCATTATCTGTGTTTGAACAGGAGAGAGTTACCTCGTATGTATCATCGCTGTATGTAAACTCTGTTTTTGAGTCAACACCCACGCTTGCAGGTCTTGCATATTCAGTGTATCCCTCATTATAAAGAACTACAACTGAATTTTCAGGGATATCCGTATCACAGATAATCTTACCGTTTTTAACAGTATATTCGGTTTTGCGGTCAACACGGTCAACATATGTTCCGTCAGCAAGATTTGTTTCAAAATCAACCTTGAGAGCATCATTTGTATTGACAATTACAGCTCCCTTTGTACCTCTTTCAATCATAAGAGCAGTTGAGTCAAGATTAGGATTAACGAGATTTTCGTCTTCACCTTTCATTGCTGTTCTGAAGAAATTCACTGCGGAAACACGGTTATCCTTGTACATATCGTCACCCTGTGTGCCGATTCGGTTCATTCCCCATGAATTGTCGATTGAACTGTTATACGGACGGTCAAAGAAGAGCGGTGTTCCGTCTTTTCTTGCCGTGATTATTGCCCAGCCGAGGACAACCTGTTCGCTGTCGATATTGTTGTATGTGCAGTCATTGATGTAGTTATCGTGGGATTCAACCCATGTTACGATATTCGGGTCTGCATTGCCAATCCAATAATCAGACACAACTGCCGTATCGATATTGCCGCTTGCAACTCCCGAACGAATTTTACTGCCGTAGGTGCTTGATGTGGTTCTGCCGATTTCCTTTATATAGTCGGCAAGCCTGTCATTGTCGCCCTGAAGCACTTCGCCGTAGATAAAAAGATTTTCTGCGTTATCAACTTCTTTTGTTGCTTTTTCCCAGAAGTTATTTTTAAAGCCGTCATCTTCTTTTGGATCATCGGAAAGTCCGATATGCTTTGCCGTGTCATATCTGAAACCGTCGGCACCGCAGGCAATACAATCGTTAATGTAATTAAAGAAATACTTTTGAAACGAAGGTCTTTCCGTGTTGATGTCGGGAAGTCCTCCCATCTCATACGTGGTGCAGGCAAGTCTGTCGCCGAAATCATTAAGGGGCGTTCTGCCCTCCTTGTGATAAAGGGTTTCAAGACTTCCGCCACCGGCCTCAATAAGATCTTCGCTTACCTCATCGGTTGCGGGAGTAGTGTGGTTTGCAATTACATCGACAATAACCTTTATACCATACTTATGAGCCTCATCACACATTGCCTTAAATTCATCACGAGTACCGAGCTGATAATTACCGATTTTGAAATCAGTCGGCTGATAGTGATAGTACCACTTTCCGTTGCCGTAAAGATCCATACCGCCGTCTTCGCCCTCAAGACACTCGTTAATCGGAGATGTCTGCACAGCCGAAAAACCTGCTGCGGCAATATCCCCCATTGACTCCTTTATTGTGTTGAAATTCCAACAAAATGCTTGAAGAATCGCACCGTCAGCCACCTTGTCGGCTGTTTTGTAGTCAATTGACGCCGGCTGAGTTTGTGAGCAGCCCGTACCCGATACTGCAACAGCAGTAATCATAAGAGCCGAAAGAATTCCTGCTGATATTTTTTTAAACATAATTCACCGTCTTTCTGTTTTAACTTACTTGAGATACAGTATAACATAAATGATATGATTTTTAAATAGTTTTTGGCATTTTTGCCATATTTTTTTATTAAAACGCCAATAATGACACAAACTTTGTTTTTGAGCAAAAAATCGTTACAATGTTTACAATAGAAAAAAATTGAATATTGTCACAAAAGAAAAATTGTTGTATACTAAAAATATAAAAATGAAAGGAACAGCTGCATGAGTCACGCGATAATTATTCCTATTTATTGTGAAAACAGAAATACAATCAACCTCTGCAATGAATTACAGAATTTTGGAGCTGAGCATATTGTTGTTGTCAATGACGGTCTTAATCCCAAATCGGAATATTTTAACGAATTGACAAGTATTGGCTGTCATCTTGTTCACCTGAAAAATAACAACGGCAAAGGTGCAAGCCTTAAAGCAGGCATCAAATACGCTCACGATAACCTTTATAATATCACGGGCTACATTACCTGTGACGCTGACGGACAACATACTGCAAATGATGTTATGAAAATCAGCCGTATGCTTGACCTTAGAAACGGCAGTCTGATTCTTGGCAAAAGAGATTACAAAAAATCTAAAATGCCGATTAATATACGAATCGGAAACAGACTGTCCTCGGCATATTTCAAGGTTATTACGGGCAAAAGCTGCAAGGACACTCAAACAGGACTGCGAGGTATTCCTGCATTTCTGTATGACACGGTGATGAAAACAAAGGGCAGTCGTTTTGATTTTGAAATGAATTTTCTCACAAAATGTGCCGACATGAGAGTCCCGTTTTACTTTGTGAACATTATAGCTGATTGCTCAAACTGCAGCAGCAATTTTCGGCTTATTAAGGACACCTACCTTATCTACAGAACTCCGTTGAGATTTGCGACGGCATCAATCGGATGTACGATAATCGACCTTGTTTTATTCACGATTTTTGCGTATATTCTGCCGTCACATATGTTCTTTAACATTATGCTGGCAACGCTTATGGCACGAGTTGTTTCGGGCGGAATTAATTTTCTCATCAACAGAAAAGTCATCTTCGGCAATACGGATAACGGAGCAAAACAGGCACTCAGATTTTTCATTCTGTTTTTCTGCATAATGTGTGCAAGCTCACTTATTGTATCGGCACTTTGGTTCCTTCCGATTCCCGTTACACTCACAAAGGCGATTGTCGATCTTTTGTTGTGGACGGTCAATTACAAAATGCAGAGAATATGGGTTTTCAAGGACAGCAACAGACTTAAAAGAACTCCCAAAAGCAAAAGAAAATAAAACAAACGAAAACGGTGACACGAAAATGCCACCGTTATTTTTGTATAATTTTCAGTTGCTGTCAATATTTACAAAACCTCTGCCCTTTATTGCGCCTGCAGTCGTTACGATAATAAAGGCATTGGGATCAACATTTTTGATTCCCGATGTGATTTTGTAAACCTCTTGAGGACGGACTGCGCACATAATAACTTTCTTATCATTACCGCTGTATGCACCCTCGCCGTTGAGGTATGTTACACCTCTCTTTAGGTTTTTCATAATATTGGCACTTACTTCTTCATAATTGTCCGAAATTACAAACATAAGCTTGCCGTTACCTCTTGAAGTACCGTAGCTTACAGCATCAATTACCTTTATGCTGATAAAAATTACAAGCAAAGCATAGAGTACATTTTCAATGCTGTGATAAACAAAGAATACCATTAAAAGCACAAGAATATCGGACACAAGGATTATCGTACCCGTTGAAATGAACGGAAAATGCTTGTGAAGATTCAGTGCGATGATGTCTGTACCGCCTGTTGAACCGCCTCGGTAAAAGATAAGACCGAGTCCGAGACCGTTAAGCACTCCGCCGAATCCTGCGGCAAGAATTGTATCGCCCGTATATGCAGGCAAAATCGGTGTAAGAACATCAATCATAACCGAAACAAGTGCCGTTGCAACAAGGGTTCTTGTAAGAAAGCCCTTTCCGTTCTCGATAAATCCCCAGATGAAAAGCGGAATGTTCATCACAAAAATCATAATACCTATCGGCAACGAGAACATATAGTTGAGCATTGTGGCAACACCCGTAAGTCCGCCCGGGGCAACATTGTTAGGTGATGTAAACATTGCTACCGATATGCCGTAAAGAACTGCTCCGGCGAAAATTACAAGATAATCAAAAAATAGTGTTCCTGCCTTTGCAAGACGGGAATTCGGTTTTAAATTCGTTTGCATAAAATCACTCCCCGAAACGAGTATGTATAATTATTTCAAAAAGCTGATTTATTCTGTCAAATTCTTTATTAATCTGCAAGTATCCGAAAAGTGCTTCAAGTCCCGTTGCGCTGTGATAATCGGCAACAGAACCGTTTTTTGGAGTACATTTCGGTGCGGCATTTCTGCCTCGCTTATAAACAGCAAGCTCCTTTTCGGTTAAAGTCGGCATAAGAATTTTTGCAAATTCAGCCTGACTTTTGCAGTTTACAAGCGAAACCTTTATTTTATTGAGTTCTCCGACACTGCGGTTAGCCTTGCGAACAAGGTATTCACGCACAAGCAGGTCATAGACGCCGTCACCCACAAAGGCAAGTGTAAGCGGAGAAATTTCATCGGCTAATGAATGAACAGATGTATTTTCCATATTAACTCCGTATCACGCAATATTAATCCATAAAGTCAAATTCAAGCTCATAAATTGAAACCGTGTCGCCGTCCGAACAGCCTTTTTTTCGGAGTGCGTCAATTACGCCGCCGTTTATGAGAACTTTTTGGAAATAGTTAAGGCTTTCGTAATCGTCAAAATTGATACCCTTCATGACCTGCAACAGCCAGTCAGCCTCAACTGTATAGATTCCGTTCACATTCTTTATTATAACAGAATGGTCATCAAAATCATCAACGGTCACAATCGGAGCAGGCTCTGCCTCGTAGTGAGTGATTGGAGGAAGTTTTGAAAGCATTTCCTGAATCTTTTTGAGGAGCGGGTCAACATCATAGCGGATTGCCGCCATAATCGGGAAGAAATCATAACCTTGATCTTCGACAAACTTCTTGAAGTCAGCAATTTGCTCATCGGTTGCCATATCGCACTTGTTGCCTGCAACAACCATCGGACGCTCTGCAAGCTCGGGATTGAACTTTGCAAGCTCATTGTTGATTGTTATGAAATCCTCTTTCGGATCTCTGCCCTCACTGCCCGAAACATCGACAATGTGAACGAGCATACGGCAACGCTCAACATGGCGGAGAAACTGATGTCCAAGACCTGTACCCTGCCATGCGCCCTCGATAAGTCCGGGGATATCAGCAATAACAAATGATGATCCCTCGCCCATTGACACAACTCCGAGAACGGGAGTGATTGTTGTGAAGTGGTAGTTCGCAATCTCAGGCTTTGCCTGTGAAACTACGGAAACAAGGGTACTTTTTCCGACATTCGGGAAACCTACAAGACCTACATCGGCAAGAAGCTTGAGTTCAAGAACAACATCAAACTCTTCACCCGGAAGTCCCGGTTTTGCAAAACGGGGAACCTGACGGACAGGAGTTGCAAAATGTGGATTGCCCCAACCGCCTTTACCGCCTTTTGCAACGATATAAGGTTCATCACCCGAAACATCGGCAAGGATTCTTCCGCTGTTCTCCTCTTTTACAACAGTTCCGACAGGAACACGGATAACAAGGTCTTCGGCATTTTTACCACGGCATCTGCCACCTCTGCCGTTTTCGCCTTTTTTTGCGGCATATTTTCTTTTATAACGGAAATCGGCAAGTGTTGAAAGGTTGGAATCGGCAACAAAAACAATGTTACCGCCTCTGCCGCCGTCACCGCCGTCGGGACCGCCTGCCGCTATATATTTTTCACGGTGAAACGAAACGGCACCGTCACCGCCGTCTCCTGCTTTTATTTTAATTTTCGCTGTATCTACAAACATATTTTTCTCCGTAACAGTTTAGCTGTTTAATTATCAGTACAAATGTAAAGAATCTCAGACCTGTTTGTTATTAGTATAAACAGAAATGTAAAAAATAAGGGTGGATATAAAATCCACCCTCATAAATTTTGAGATTACTGCTCAACAGGATAAACGCTTGCACGCTTTCTGTCTTTGCCGACACGCTCAAATCTTACAACACCGTCAATCTTTGCGAACAGTGTATCGTCAGAGCCTTTGCCTACATTTTCACCAGGGTGAATATGTGTGCCTCTCTGCTTTACAAGGATGTTGCCTGCGAGAACCTTCTGACCGTCTGCACGCTTAACGCCAAGACGCTTTGATTCACTGTCACGGCCGTTCTTTGTAGAACCCATACCTTTTTTATGAGCGAATAACTGAATGTTTATTTTAAGCATTACCTTACACCTCCGAAAATTTAACTTTAATAAAATTTTTGTATTGCTCCGAAAGAGCAGTTAAGTGAAGCTTTAAGCCTGAGAGTATATCACAAGCCTTTAAAGCGTCATTCGGTGACATTCTTACTTTCATAAGACCGTCATCCTCGGTAACCTGTGCATTAATATGCAAAATCTCGGTGACAGTGTTTGCAGTCATATATGCGGCAGAACTGATTGCCGCACATACAATATCGCTACCCTCTTCGGCAAAGTCGGAGTGCCCCGATATTTCAAAACCGCAAATTATATCATCTGATTTAAAAAATGTTACCGTAGTCATTTTTAGGCTTCGATTGAAGTAATCTTAACCTGTGTGTAAGGCTGTCTGTGACCTTTTGCTCTCTTTTCGCCCTTCTTAGGCTTGTAAGTGCAAACTCTGATTTTTTTGCCTTTACCGTTCTTTACAACTTCACCTGTAACCTTAGCACCCTCAACGAGCGGTGTGCCAACCTTGATGCCGTCGTCTGTGCCGACTGCCACAACATCAAATGTTACTGTGTCGTTTGCTTCTGCGTCAAGCTTCTCGATGAAGATAACCTCATCGTTAGTTACCTTGTACTGCTTGCCGCCTGTCTGAATAACTGCGTACATTTTAGTACCATCCTTTACATTGGGCTCGCTATGTGCAGGTGGAACGAATCACTTAAAACCCACAATATGCGGCTTATATACTATACCACAAAGAAAACTTTCTGTCAACAATTTTCCCGATATTTTTTGAGTATATCAAATGTTATTCTGTATTTTGCAAGCCTTGAGAGTATTTTTCATAAGAGTTGAAATTGTCATAGGACCTACACCGCCCGGTACTGGTGTGATAAACGAGCATTTATCCTTGACATTTTCAAAATCAACATCACCACAGAGTTTGCCGTTTTCATCCCTGTCCATACCGACATCAATCACAACCGCACCCTCTTTTACCATATCGGCAGTAACAAACTTCGGTCTGCCGACTGCGGCTACAAGTATATCTGCCTGTGAACAGATTTCGGCAAGATTCTTTGTTCTGCTGTGACAGATTGTTACCGTGCCGTTTTCGTGGAGCAAAAGCATTGCCATAGGCTTGCCTACGATATTACTTCTGCCGATTACAACGCAGTTTTTACCGCTTACTTCAATGTTGTAAGAATGGAGCATCTCCATTACGCCTGCAGGCGTGCATGGAAGAAAATCATACTCGCCGAGCATAATTTTGCCGACATTTACGGCATGGAATGCGTCAACATCTTTAAGCGGGCTGATTGCCTCAATTACAGCCTTATCATCAAGGTGTTTCGGCAACGGAAGCTGAACAAGAATACCGTTGATATCCTTCTTATTGTTGAGAGTTTCAACAAGGTTTAAAAGTTCTTCCTGTGTTGTTTCGGCAGGAAGTGCATACTCTTCAGACTTAAAGCCTACAAATTCACAAGCCTTTTTCTTGTTGTTTACATATACTCTTGACGCCGGATCGTCACCTACGATTACTACCGCAAGACCGGGGGTTATTTTGTGAGTTTCCTTTAACTCAAGCGTCTGCCTCTTTACCTCTTCCTTTACCTGTGCCGATACCTTTTTTCCGTCGATAATCTGCATAGAAAGAATCCTCCTTTTTTCTGTTTATAATTAAGAATACAATACCTGTTATAAAAATTACTGCCGAAAGAACCTGTGACACCCTTATGTCTGCTCCGAAAACTTGAAACGGAAGATAAAGGCTGTCTGTTCTCAGTCCTTCAACAACTGTTCTTTCAAATCCGTACCACACAAGGTACATAAAGAAAATCTGTCCCGAATATTTCTGCTTATATTTTCCGTAGAAATGGAGAAGTACAAATCCGAGCAGACACCACATTGATTCATAGAAAAAACACGGGTGAACTCCTATGTTGTCTGTTCCCTCGCTCATCATTCTCCAGGGCAAATCCGTAGGAGAGCCGTATGCCTCCTGATTCATAAAATTGCCCCATCTGCCTATTCCCTGTCCGATAAGGAAACCGACCATTGCGATGTCAAGAACAGGCATAATTTCCATTTTCTGTATTTTGGCAACAGTCAGACCGCCGAGCAACGCACCGATTATTCCGCCGTAAATGGCAAGTCCGCCGTTGTTGATATAGAGAATTTCAATCGGGTTCTGTCCGTAATAATCCCATTTGAAGAAACAGAAGTACAGTCTTGCACCGATAATTCCCGTTATCATTCCTGCAAAAACACAGTTGACAAGCTTTGAACCGTCAACCTTGTAACGGGGAGCACTTTTCCACGCATAAAGTACGGCAAGTAAAAGTCCGCAGGCGATGATTATTCCATACCAATAGACCTTGTAATCACCGATTGAAAATGCAATCGGGTTAATATCAAATTCCCAGCCAAATCCGGGAAACTGCACATGATACGGCATAATTACACCTCTTCAGGCTGTTTTACAACAGACAAAGTACAGTTATTGACATCGAGCATCTCGGCAAGCCTTGCGTTGATATCCTCAAGCTTTGCATTTGCAACCGCATCAATGTAGGCAAAAATTTCGTTACCCTGCATTGCGTAGTCGATGATTGAATTTGAAATTGCACTTACTGAGTTGAGCGATGAAACCGAATCTCCGTAAACAGATTTTCTTGCAATTTCAAAGTCCTCTTTATCAATACCGTTTTTCTTAATATCTGAGATATACTGTTTTATCATCTCGGCCGCCTGTTTCGGCGCTCTTGATTCACCGCCGAAGATTACCGAGCAATAACCCGGACCTTCAAAGAGTTCATAAGAAAAGCTTGAATTGATGAGGTTTGAATCCATAAGATTTCTGTAGAGCATGCTCGTGTTTGATGCAAGTGCCGAAAGAAGAATATCCGTGCAGGCAAGCTGCTTTTCGTTAAGGGGCTTGTCTGCTTTCTCTTTGAAGCCGAGATTGAACAAAGGCATTGAAACAGGGAAAGTCTGCTCAACATAAGGTTCTTTGATTTCATAAGGCTCTGTTTCAAAATAGTTTTTGATTTCCTTTTTCTCACAAGGCTTGAGCATTTTGTCGGCAACTTTAAGCACACCGTCAACCGTTACATTACCCGCAACGCAGAGAATCATATTATTGAGGTTGTAGAACACATTGTAAACTTCATAAAGCTTTTCGGCTGTAATTTCTGCAATTGTTTCAACCGTACCTGCAATATCAATTTTTACAGGGTGATTGTGGTACATACCCTCAAGCATATTGAACATTACTCGCCAATCGGGAGAGTCGTCGTACATTTTGATTTCCTGACCGATAATACCCTGTTCCTTTGCAACTGTCTGAGCCGTAAAGTAGGGATCCTGAACAAAATCGAGAAGAATTTCAAGACTTTCATCAAACTTGTCCGTACATGAGAAAAGATAGCAGGTTTTTTCAAAGCTTGTATATGCGTTTGCATTTGCACCTGTTTTTGCGTATCTTACAAACGCATCGCCTTCTTCACTTTCAAAAAGCTTGTGTTCAAGGTAATGGGCGATACCGTCGGGAACTGTAATTATATCGCCGCCGTTTACGGAAAACTTTGTGTTGATACTGCCGTAGCGTGTACCGAAAATTGCATATGAAGAAGTGTAACCCTCTTTTGGATAAACAAAAATTGTAAGTCCCGATGGATGTTCAACTTTATAATAGCTGTCGCCTGCAATTTCCGATTTAATTTCTGTAATATTCATTCTGTCCGCCTCCCTTACTTATTTTTGAGAACATAAACCGTATCAAGCAAGAGCTTGTTTGCGGCATTTACAATCTGCTCTTTTGTAACAGCATTAACCTCAGCGGAAACTTCTTCAACAGTTTCAAGGTCGCCGTTAAAGATTCTTCCTGTGTACCAGTTTTCAATACCGCTTACGCTGTCGCTGCTTGACTTGAATGAATTAACAACAGCAAGCTTTGTTGCCTCAATTTCAAAATCTGTAATTTCGCCGTTCTTCATATCCTCAATTTCTTTGAGAATAGCTTTTTCGGCTTTTTCAAGATTTTCGCCCTCAACACCGCTGTTGATATACATTATACCCTTGATTGAATCATAGGAGGACGAGCAGTAATAGCAAAGGCTCTGCTTTTCACGAACATTGTTAAAGAGTTTTGAGCTTGCAGTACCGCCGAGAACAGCGCACATAAGTCTTTCGGCAACCGCCTCTTCATCACCTGCGGAAATCTGTGTTCTGAATCCCATGACAAGTTTTGACTGTGAGAGTTCCATTTCCTCTGTAATATGTTTTTCTTTTGAAACATTCTTAACAACATCAGTAGATGAAGTCACAACATTTCTTTCAATATTTGCAAAGGCTTTCGCAAAAACCTCCTTCGCCTTATCGGCAGGGCTGTCGCCTATATAGAGAATCTCAAATTTTGCGGTTTTGAGAAGATTCTGCCATGCCTTGCAGAGTGATTCGGCAGTTGCGGCCTTGATTTTTTCGGCTGTGCCGTAACGCTTGATTCCGAAAACCTCATCCTTGCACATATGCTTTATAAGCTGTCCCATTGCATAGATTCGCTTTTCGTTGAATTCCGAATCAATCACATCAAGAAGTTGTCTGCGTTCCTGTTCAAGTTCGCTTTCAATAAAAGCGTTATTCTTGACATTAGGCTCAAAAATTACGCTGCACAAAAGCTCCGAAAGTTCTTTGGCAATGCTGACATTATCAAGAGAATATCTGTCATCAAGACCTGATACGGAAATTTTAATTACCTGGCTTTCACCGTGTTTTGAAAGCGATGAAGTGAGGTCTGCACCGTAAAGTGAGCTGAGTTTTTTGCTGAGAACAGTAAAATCGGGATATTTTTTGCATGAACGAACAAGCAATCCGCCCACAAGCGCATTCTCCGACGCTGTTTCGACAGAAAGCGGAACAACAATATTCACGCTGATTTTCATAGTTTTAAAACGGCTGTCCTTAATGTTTGTAAAGTAAACACCGTTTGCAATTTCATTTCTGTTGATGAAATTCATTTAATCAACTCCGTTTTCAGATTATCAGTCATATTGTATCACATTTTGATTTATTATAAAAGAGATATAAGAAAAAATCACAAAAGTGCAATAGCAATTTGAAACAATTTTACTTTTTCGTGCAAGGTTATCGACATATTTTCCGAATTTTACCGCAATTTTATCTGCATAAGAATCTGTTAAGTTTGTTGCTTTTAATTGTATCATAAATAAAAACAAATGCAACTATACGAACTTATTAACAAACTTGTGTGCCGATTTTTGGAAGTATTGGCATTAAATTCCGGATTTCGCATTTATTCTATGCCTTTGTTTATCGTATGATGACCGAGAAAGTGCCTGTTTTTCAAAAGCAGTCATTCTGAAAGAAATACGGCACAGCGGTTTCTATACCTACTGTGCCGTATTCACTATATTTCCATGACAGAGCGTAAAATATTACTTATCTTTAATTTTGGCAGAATGTTTTTTATTCTTACCGAATGCCGTTACTCCTTTCATAACGCCGCCGCTGATAATCAGCAATGCAATCCACAAAATAAGGTTGCTGTTGTCGCCTGTCTGAGGGGACTTTGAATCATCAGGCAATTTAGCCGTTACGGTGTCAGCCTTTTTGATTTCTTCGGTTGGCGCCTCTTCATGAGCAGAGATTGTCTTTTCGCAGTAGTCGCAGATATGGTTTTTATCCTTATCTACATGCTCAGAGATTGTCTTTTTGCAATAATCGCAGATATGGTCTTTATCTGCGTCATTATGCAGACATACATATCCGCATTCTCGGCACACACCGTCTTTCCACTCATGTGCTTCACTTGCCACAATCACAGCACCACAGCAGTTCCATTTTTGTTCGTGATTAAAAGCGGTTCTTGTCGTCCACTCCTGCACACCGCCCTCGTGGTTTGTTCCGTCAAATTCTCCGTAGGCTTTACCGCAGACATCACATACCGCCTTTTCTGTACAGGTGGCATTGCCGCCTGAGCAATTTTCGGTTTCAAAAGCATCGCATCCGTCCACGGTACATTTTCGGGTATGCTTACCGTTATTGTCAGATACCCATTCACCAAAGGTATGACCGTTGTTGACTGTTACGGTCATCTCTGCATTATTGCCCGCTTTGTCGGTGACAACTATCTTCTGCTCGCCGTTTGTCGGTGGGAGAACAAAACCTCCGTCTGCATCAAGCGTAACCGCCGTACCGTTTACGGTAACGGTATCAACATACTTCTCATCAACAGTAACGGTTTGTGCCTCACAATAGGTCTTGCCGTTCTCAATACCGCTGATTACAGGCTGAATATTATCAAGCATTATACGGTCGGAGCGAAGGTATGTTATATTAATATTTTCATCAACAAGCATTACATAAACAATATATTCTCCGTTGGGGTCTATGCTAAACGGTTCTTCATACGCACGGAATACAAGAGAGTTTAGTTCAGACTCGGAAAGCTCCTTATCTGTTACCAAATAGGATACAAACACAACTCCGCTGTTATCTACGGCATTTATAGTTACCTCCTGTGTATCCTTAAAGAATATGCCAAAGGTAAGCTCGTTTAAGAATTGATTCCATTTATTTGTGCCTATGATAATTTCGCCCGTTGGCTTTTCGGTATCTTTCCACCGTGCCGTGATTGTAATGTTT
Organism: Ruminococcus bromii; assembly: GCF_002834235.1. Taxonomy (GTDB): domain Bacteria; phylum Bacillota; class Clostridia; order Oscillospirales; family Acutalibacteraceae; genus Ruminococcoides; species Ruminococcoides intestinale. The sequence goes on from NZ_NNBY01000025.1 coordinate 72,710, forward strand.
TCGGCAGGCATGGTTTCGGGGATTTCCTTATCCCATCCCTTAAAGGTATAACCTTTTCTTGTCGGATTATCAGGGGCGGTAATTGCCGTGCCGTAATCCTGAGTAATGGGTGCAATCTCACTTCCGCCGTTGGTATCAAAGGTTATCGTGTACTGATTAATTTCCCATTGTGCTTTAACCGTCATATTCTCCGCAGGCATGGTTTCGGGGATTTCCTTATCCCAGCCCTTAAAGGTGTAACCTTTTCTTGTCGGATTGTCAGGGACGGTAATTTCCGTACCGTAGTCCTGTGTAATGGGTGCAATCTCACTTCCGCCGTTGGTAT
>NZ_NNBY01000026.1 GCF_002834235.1 Ruminococcus bromii
TATTTCTCGAATTGTCGGCTCGCCTTTGGTATCTTTTATGTTACCCCAAGCGTCATAAACATAGCTTGCAACTTCTATGTCTGCGAGGTCAATAATTCTGATTACATCACCCTGCAGATTCTTCACATAAAGTGGCTATTCTTTTGCCCGTTTTATCCAATAATTTCAAATCACTACCGGCATGTTTCGCAACATTTATTGCTATCTTCCATCCACCAGGACCTTGCAGACCACCACCGTTAGGTAGTTTTTTATTAAATTTTTTAAAATTATTTTGAATAAAATCTTGCAAAAATGTTATTGAAAAAACAAGTTTAACATATTAATTACAAAAGACAACAATAAGATTGCAAAGATAATAATCCTTAATACAGAGTAGTCTTTTTTAATTACAAAAACATATACTATATATATTATTAAGCCAAATAAAAATAAAATTCCTAAAAATATTGACATAGGCTTCAATGTGTAACACTCCATTTCAAGTTGTATATTCGTATTGACTTGGCTGTGAATCTTATTCTTACTTTTAACCACCATGTATTAATAATATAGAAATACGCAGTCTTTTTAACTTTCTGATAATTAAATGACATTTTAAAATTTATACTTTTATTTTTTTTGTAATTAGAAATCAATGTTGATGCAATAGCTGAAGCCAATGAAGCTATTCCTGCAGCAACACCTAAAGCCTTAGAAACTACGGGTTCAGGAATGAAACATGCAACAATTCCAACCATTCCATAAGCTATACCAAGATAATTAAAATAATTGGAAATGTCACTCCATGGTAATTTGACTTTTAAATCATAGCTGTTATTGGTTCGCTTTACATTTACAGTTATCCTAAATCCATCATAGTCAGCGTAATTAATAGAATCATTCTCACAGTAAGAGAACATATTTGTACTTAGCGGAGTACCTGTGTTCGTATCGCAATATATATCCGCATTCAAAAATCTGCCTGTGAATGGGTCATAGTAACGGAACTGGAGATAGTACAAGCCTGTTTCGGTGTTGTAAACATAGCTACGGTAGCGAATCGGGTTTATTTCTCGAATTGTCGGCTCGCCTTTGGTATCTTTTATGTTACCCCAAGAGTCATAGACATAGCTTGCAACTTCCTGTACCCGAAAGATCGATTATTCTTGCTACATCATTAAGGCTGTTGCTATTTTCGCTTTAAATTGTATCACAAACAAAAAGCAAATACAACATAATATCTATTGTTTTGGTACAATTTCAGTGACTTATGGGTGGGCTTACCTATGGCAGATTTTTGTATCTGTATTTCATTATGAATTTACAATTTAATAAAAACATTGAAATATTTTCTCATTAATCTGCATCCCCGTTATTCTCAAAATAACTATACTTTTTTAAAAATAGAACTGTGTGCAATATGACAGATTTTATTTAAAATAATGCTAATTAATATCGGCACAAACAGACCAAATATAAGATATACAAAAGCCCACTGTTGCAAACCGTTTGGAAGATAGTAGTACCATATACTTGATTTAAATGATGCAACATTAAAGTCACCAAACAATGCGCCTGAAGTAATTCGGCTTAATCCGTAGAAAACAAATTTTAGGCACATAAAGCCTACAAGCTGATTTACCATAATTCCGTATGTGTTGTCAGCTATAAGCCTTACAAGCTTGCTGTTTCCTATGGCAGGTACAAGTAATCTTGAAACTCTCAGCCAAAATGCAATTGCTGTGATTGACGAGATATACGGAATTATAAAACCGTTGTTAAATTTAGCAAATGACGACGGAGTGTACTCCAAATCTTTGCAAAAAGTTAAAAGTATCAGCTGTACAGCAAATATAATTGCAAAGTACGCAACATTATTGAGAGTGTCTTTCTTTTCAAGCACAGCTTTATAAAAGCGACCGAATTCATAACACGGCAGGAAAAACATTGTTCTGACAAGAAGTTTCACTATACCGTTAATTGCAGTCGGATTTTCTAGTGCAGTGTTAATTCCTATCATTCCGATTGCGAGATACACTATCAAAACTATAAATTCATTGTCAAGATGAATCAGTTTCAAAAATTTTCTGAACAGCACATTTATTATACAAACCAAAAACAGCGGGTACACAAACCATGAACCGAGGTTATATTGAAAAGCCTCACCGTCAACGAACGGCATAACAAAAAGGTTGTATAAATCAGGCTTTGCACCTATAGTAAATCCAAACAAACCGAGAAATGCGACCACACCACCGTAAAATATATTCCACAGATACGCAGGAATAAGAAGCCGCTTTGTTCGTTTCCATATGTATTTTCCGACATTTTCTTCATAATCGGTTTTGTAAAAATATCCCGATATAAATACAAACAGTGCCAAATTATACGAATACGGCGGAAACCAGTTATAAGCAAGTTCCATTCCGCCATGATAACAATGTCCGGAAACTATAATGATAATTCCGATTGCCGACAAAAGTTTGAATTGCAAATTCACCCCTCCGTCAGTATTAACGCTACGCAAATTTCTACCCTTTTTCAAAATTCAACTCTCCTTAATTTTTGATTTATATTAAATATTACGGCTTGCTTTTCCCTTTTACTTTGTTAAATCATATCTCAAAACAGCACTGTAAACTTCAATTGTGCAAAAACTGTAAAAAAATCGACAAAAATTGCACTCTATAATTCTTATTTACGGAAGCAGCTTCAAACCTTATTTGAATTTTTCGATAATAAAAGTTTCAAATTTCTGCAACACAAGGTCAAAGTATAATAACGGAATTAACGCAAATACGGCTAAAACATAAAATTCAATACAAAACAAAAATGCTATCCTTTTTCGTATAATTTTAACACAATATTATATATTAGTCAAACTATTTTATTGCTATTTTATGCGTTAACTGATTATTTTGTATCTGCATTCCGCTTTCTTGGCATAACGCCTTAAAGAAAGGATAGCATTTTTTAGAATATTTGATTTTAATCAGGTAAAAATAGTGAGTTTTTAGGTAAAAATTCGGTTGTCTAAAATTACCGAAACTATAAATTCATTATTCTTCTCCGAAATAACTACATCTCCTCCGTATTTCTTGGCAATACTTTTTACTATAGAAATTCCTCTGCCGTGATTTTTCTTATCTTCTTTACTTGTGTACAAAGTTGGATTAGTCTGCAAAACTGAAGAAGAGCAATAATTCTGCACATTTAAAACTCCGTACGACCCGTTTTGAAATATGCTTATCTTTAATTTTTTATTTTGCTCTTTTGCAAGTGCCTCAACAGCATTATCTGCAAGATTACCTATTAGAACAGCCAAATCATCACCTGCCACAAAACTTAAATTATCTTTACAATCTACGCTGAAATCAATATTATTTTCAATTGCTTTTTCATATACAACATTTAATATAGCATCCAAATAAACATAACCTGTTTTACAAAAATGGACATTAGCAGAAATATTATTATTTACATTATTGCACATTTTTTTAGCTTCATCATACCTTTGCCCATCAATCAAATTTTCGATGCACAACAATTGATTTTGAATGTTATGCTTAACATCAGTAAGATTTTTCATATATTTTTCTGAACTTGTCATTTGAACATTATACAGCTCTTTTTCTTTATTAAGCAAAATATTTTCATTTTCCAAAGAATAATTTTTTGAAAGACTTTTAATAAGATAAAAATTTATAAATGTAAATGAAAGGATTATTATTGAAACCGCTCCTAATACAATACGGTCAAAATCAGACATATCAGCGTTTGAAGATACCAAAAATGTCAGCAAGCCTACAGCAATGCTCAACAAAGGAATTACAAGAGTAATCCATATTTCTTGTTTGTGAATATGGCTTAACGAATTTTTGAAAAGATTATAAATTATAAATAAAACAATTACAAAAATCAGATTTGACATTAACACATACATATAACGATATTGGGAACTCTCTATCATAAGATAATTATAGTCACAACTGATAATCGCAGAAAAGATATAATTAATTCCAAATGATAATACTGAATAAATCACATTCAAAATAACAGGTGTGAGAATTTTAACAAAAATTCTGTCTTTAAAAAACAAAATACAATACGGAATCATTATTGCAAAAAACACAACCGTTTCAATATACGCAAAAGATACATACAACCTGTTTATCTGTGTAATTGACAAAAACATCAATAATGATGCAACACAAAAAGCTATTCCCTCACAAATCTTATTGCGTGATGGGGTTAAGAATTTATAACAAAATACAGTAAACATTACACCTTGAAATAAATTTACAAATAACTCAAAACCATAATTAAACATTTATATCCCCCAACCATTTGAAATATTTTTTCTTTACATCATCTCTGTACTTTTTATTGAGAGGAATGTTAATATCATTTTGCAATAAAACACAATCCGCAGAAATATATTCAACATACTTATTGTTTACAGCATAACCAATATGCGGTCTTATAAAGCCATATTCTGCGATATTTTTAAATTCCGTATTCATATCACTTCTGACCTTATATTCTTGATTTCGAGTATGATACACAACATAATTTTTAATTTTTTCAAGATAAATAATATCACCAATAACAATCGGAATATCTTTTCTTTCGGTATGCAATACTATAGTTTTATGTAATTCTTGAAAAGAGTTATTTATACGATTAATACATTCGTACAAATCAGATTCAATTTTACTTTTTCTTATAAATGAATAAGGAAAACTTTTTAAAGCATCAAACACAAGCTCATCGTGACTTGTGACATAAACAATAAAAGGTATTTCAGCTGAACTTTTCAATTCATTTATCCGCTTGGCTGTAGCAATACCGTCAATTGACGGCATTTCAATATCAAGAAAAATCAGATGATACTCGCTGTAATTTTCAAGTATATCAAATCCGTTTGAGTATTTGTCAATTTTAAATTCAAAATTAAGCTTTTCACATACCGCTGTTATTTTGTTAATCAGACTTTCAACAAATACAATTTCATCATCTACTACCGCAATCTTTAACATATCCTCACCACCATTTTAATTCTAACAAATATTAAAATGTTTTTCAATACACTCTTAAACAGTCGATCATTTAAGAAGTTACTATCAATTTTATAAGTCAACAAGTTATTACCGCCGTTATCTCTGTACATTTGCTAGGGAAAAGTGATCATTTTTTAAAAGTTGGGGTAATGAAAATTTTGAATTTGATGCGTAGGGTAAAGAAATCTATCTTAAGCGTATTTTAATATAAAAGCAAAAACAGCGCTAAAAAATACACGGGCAATAAAAAATGTAGTTTGTAAAAACAGCCGTGCAAGAGGAATGTTCCGGTTTTACGGTGCAAACAGAACAGGGCGATTTTCAGGCAGAATTGCACATAACCGCTAAAACAGAATATTTTTAAGACGGTGTAATACTGTAAAACATGAAACATCCTCATAGATTAAAAATCAAGGACCGCCCAAGAAAAATAGGCGGTCCTTGATTTTAGAGAGATTTTATTTTTAAAAGGAGTTAGAAATTAGCTTATTTTATTTGTTTATACCAAAAATATATTTCGTAGTTTGTGTATAGTTTTCGTTTGCTTTTAATATTGTCGTAGGAAAAGTCTTGTGATTTACAGCATCAGGGAAGCCTTGAGTTTCAAGACAAAATGCTGAATTTCCTCCGTATGTCGCTGAATCCTTTCCCATATCGGACAAAACATCGACATAATTTGCTGTATATACATGAACACCTTTTTGAGAAGTATAGCATTTTAATGTGATTCCGCTGTCAATGCCCTCAGCTTCGGCCGCAAGCACAAATTCTTCATCAGAATGATTCAGCACAAACATATGGTCAATACCGTTTGCAAAACAAATCTGCTCGTTTTTTCTGTCAATACCATTTCCAATTAACTTGGGTTCGGTAAAATCAAACGATGTATTCTTAACGGGAGTTATCTCTCCTGTGGGATTGAGGTTTGAATTTATCGGTATGAAGAAATTTGCATTTATTTTCAGCTTGTGATTTTCTGTAACTTTACCGCTTTTATGTCCGTTAAGATTGAAATATGAATGATTGGTCAGATTACATATTGTGTCTTTGTCGGAAACTGCCGACCATTTTATCGTAAGTACATTTTCACCATCAAAAGTGTAGCGTACAAAGACCTTCATATTTCCGGGATAGCCCTCATCACCGTCGGGACTATCAAGCATAAATAGAACTGTATTTGGAACTTTATCATCAACTACCGCAAGCCACACTTTGCGGCTAAAGCTGTTAAATCCGCCGTGTAGATGGTTACTCCCATTGTTTACAGGGAGCTGATAATCTTCTCCGTTAAGAGTAAACTTGCCGTATGCAATTCTTCCGCAACATCTTCCGACAGTAGCACCGAAGTATGTTCCGTCAAATTCATAACCGTCAATATGCTCATAGCCGAGAACTACATCTCTAATACTACCGTTTTTGTCGGGAACTTTTATCGAAACGACACTTGCGCCTAAATCACATAATGTCACGCTTGCTCCGCTGTTATTTTCTATTATATAAAGATGAGTGTTTTCCCCTTTGGATGTAGGTTCAAAATTCACTACCCTTACCTTTGACATTTTAGCACTTCCTTTACTACAGCGTCTTTATAAATTTATCAAAAGCCTTTTGTCCTTCAGGAGTTCTTTTGAATACACCTGCATCCAAAAGAACATTAAGAAACACCTTTCCTATCTCATTTTGAATTATTGAATCAATATTATTTTCATTGATTTCATCATACTGCGAAACAAATTCATTTACCCATTCGGAATGTTTGCTGATTTTCGGAATTTCACTTACATCCTTGTGATTAAGAATTGCATCCTTTAAAATAGCCATTTCATCTTTAAGCCGTGAGGGCAATACTGCAAGTCCCATAACTTCAATAAGGCCGATATTTTCTTTTTTAATATGATGCAAATTCGCATGAGGATGAAATACTCCCAGAGGATGCTCTTCACTTGTAATATTATTTCTGAGAACGAGGTCAATAACAAATTTTCCATCCTTTGTAAAAGCAATCGGAGTAATAGTGTTGTGAATTTCACCGTCTGTTTCGGCAAAAATGCCAACATTTGCGTCCGTGTACGCTCTCCAACTCTTTAGAATATGAGAAGACAATGAAATAATGCTGTCCTTGTTTTTACCTGTCAATCTTACAACTGACATAGGCCACTTTACAATTCCGCACTCCACATCATCAAAGCCGTTAACAATAAACTTTCTTTCAACCTCTGCCCTATTAAGTGCAAAGCTGTATCTGCCACCCTGAAAATGTTCATGTGTAAGTATTGAACCGCCTACAATCGGTAAATCAGCATTCGAGCCGATTATATAATGCGGAAACTGTGAAATAAAATCAAACAGTTTTCTGAATGTGGAATCATTGATTACCATTGGTGTATGCTCACCGTTAAATACAATACAATGTTCATTGTAATAAACATACGGAGAATATTGCATAAACCAGTTATCTCCGTCAATGGTGAGCGGAATAATTCTGTGATTATCTCTTGCAGGATGATTTACTCTTCCGGCATATCCTTCATTTTCCTTACAAAGCAAACATTTCGGATAGCCCGACTGTTTTTGAAGTTTTGCCGCTGCAATAGCTTTCGGATCCTTTTCAGGCTTTGAAAGATTTACCGTGATATCAATATCACCGTATTCGGTTGATGTTTTCCACTTTAAGTCTTTCTTAATACGATATCTTCTTATATAATCGGTATCGCAGCTGAATTTATAGTAGCTATCGGTTGCAAGTTTAGGAGAACAGCTATAATTCTGCCAAAATTCTCTTATTACTTCTGACGGTCGCTTAACAAGTGAAGCCATAAGTTTCACATCAAATAAGTCGCGATATGTTACTGTATTTTCGGGAATGATTCCTTTTTCGTATGCATAATCAAGAAGTCCCGACAAAATTTCTTCAAGAGTATCCTCGTTATCTGCTGTAAGGCAAGTACAACTGTCATCTGGTTCATCCATATGGAACAACGACAAAAGCCTATTTTGCGTGTAGATTATATCCTCTTTTTCAATAAGCCCTGTATTGATTCCGTATGAAACAAGTCTTAATATTAAGCCGTAAACGCTGTTCTTCATAAATACCGCCTCACTTATTATAGCCGTTGGGATGTGTTGAATGCCATTTCCACGCTGTTTTAATAATTGTTCCCAGATCATCATACTCAGGTTTCCAACCAAGTACAGTTTTCGCCTTATCGCTTGACGCAATCAATACAGCAGGATCGCCGCTTCTTCTGCTTTCTTCAACAACCTTAATATCTTTCTGTGTAACCTCTTTTGCTTTTTCAATTACCTCACGAACAGAAAAGCCTACACCGTTGCCAAGATTGAATATATCACTTTTACCGCCCTTCATAAGATATTCAACTGCAAGAATATGAGCCTGTGCAAGGTCAGTGACATGGATATAATCACGAATACAAGTTCCGTCAGATGTGGGATAATCAGTACCAAAAATACTTATGTGGTCACGGGTACCCTGTGCCGCTTGAAGAATAATCGGAATAAGGTGGGTTTCAGGATTATGTGCCTCACCGATTTTTCCGCTGATATGTGCTCCGCATGCATTGAAATATCTGAGAGAAACATATCTTAAACCATGTGCTTTTTCAACCCAATAGAACATTCTCTCCATGGATTTTTTTGTTTCTCCGTAGCAGTTTGTCGGATTTGTCGGATCGGTTTCAAGAATAGGAGTTCTCTCAGGCTCACCGTATGTTGCCGCTGTTGATGAAAATACAATCTTATCAATTCCGTGAGCAACCATTGACTGAAGCAAAACCTTTGTGCCGTTGAGGTTATTATCATAATATTTGAGAGGGTTAGTCATACTTTCACCGACAAGTGAATTGGCTGCAAAATGAATTACAGCATCAATACCTTTTTCTTTATCAAAAACGCTGTCAATTTCACTTCTGTTTCTGAGATCACCTTTATAAAATTTTGCTTTGGGATGAACCGCCTCGATATGACCTGTTTCAAGGTTATCGAATACAACAACCTCATTACCGCTTTCAATAAGTCTGTAAACTGTATGCGAACCGATATATCCGGCACCGCCTAAAACAAGAATTTTCATTTTGTCCTCCTTAATAAAAACAAAACCTACATAATTACATTACTTTTATTCCGCCGTATTTTCTCACTTTGAGAACATGGCATGAGTTTTCTCCGAAAATTTTATTTATAAATTCTTTGTAATTACCTACAAAATCATTTTTGACAAACGCCTGAATTGTACCTGCAAATCCACCGCCGTGAACACGGCACACGCCGTAATTGCGAAGAAGGCTTTCGCTGAGTGCAAGGGCTACCGAGATGTTCTGATGTTGAATATCTCTTGTTGTATATACATTCTGAAGATACTTAAACGATGAATTACCGGATTTTCTGATTGCGTCAAGGAATTCAACAAACTTACCGTTTTCAAGTGACGAAACGGCATTTTTAACGTTATGCTCCTCATTAAAGAAATGAATTGCACGAAGTACCGGTCTGTCGCCAACAGCCTCACGAATTTCGTCAAGGCGAATATAAAATTCGTTTGAATCACAATCTCTCAGATAATCTTTTCCGAGAAAATTTGCAACCTTTTTCATTTCCGAGGGAATCATAGCATAATCATCTGTAAGATCAACATGATCACCCTTTGTGTCAACAATACAAAGACTGTAATCATATTTTTCAAATTCGGTAGGTACTTTCTTAACAATTGGCTTTGTCGGATCTTTAAAGTCAATGTTAACCATTCCTCCCACTGAACAAGCCATTTGATCCATAAGTCCGCACGGCTTTTTGAAAAATACATTTTCAGCATACTGAGAAATCTGAGCAATCTCAACTGAATTTATTTTCATATCATTATATAAGCCGGAAATAATAGTTCCGACAACTACCTCAAAAGCTGCTGACGATGAAAGTCCTGCACCAACAAGTACATCACTTGTTGCATAAGCATTGAATCCACCAATTTTGTATCCATGATCCTTAAGTCCACGAAGAACACCTCTGATGAGGCTGACCGTTGTGCCTGCCTCATCATTATTAACTTCAAGGTCATTTATATCGAGAGTAATCATATCATAACCGTCAGAAACAAATCTTACAACATCATTGTTATTCTTGGCCGACACAGCAATAGTATCAAGATTAATGGATGTTGCAAGCACCATTCCATGCTGGTGATCTGTATGATTACCGCAAACCTCACTTCTGCCGGGAGCACTGAATATTGCTACTTTATCAGGGCAAAAAATTGTTTCATACTGCTCAATTGCATGAACATATCTTTTTTTCTGATAATCAATCATTGATGAATCTATATATATATCAGTGAAAAGATTATCAAATTCGCCGTTTGTAATTTTTTCAATTGCTGTTTTAGTATCAATCATTTTATTTACCTGCCTTTTCCGCAACTGTAGGAAGAAACATAGAAGGCTCTGTGTTACCGCTTTCATCAAGCTGTTGTGTCATATCAATTTTGCCTTCTCTTCTTGCACTGATTGTGTTTATAACCTTCTTCATCATACCGTCATTGAGTTTATATTTCTTTCTGTAAACAACATAAGCAATAAGCATACAAACCGCAGGAACAATGCACATAAGTGTACTGATTGATGCTACTGTTGCAAATGACTGTTCCTGACCCGGAATATACTGTGTGCTTCCAAGTGCCGCACCAATGCCGAGTGCTGTAAGAGCCGCTGTAAATTTTACGATAAGCGTCTGGAGTGAGAATACAACGCCTTCATTTCTTGTTCCAAGCTTAAATTCACCGTAATCAACAACATCTGCAAGGAATACTGTTGCACAACCAAGTTCAAGACCTGTACCAAGTTTTACAATAACACCTGAGATTGATGTGAGCACGACATTGTGCGGAGCAAAAATACCTACGAACAAAAGCATTACAAGACCAAATGCAGGTAAAAGACACGCAAGAAGGAACGAAGTTTTTCTTGAAAGAAATTTTGTAACCTTAGGAAATACGATAAGACCTACAACCTCTGCGATTGATGCGCTGATCATAAATGATGACATCATTCCTGCGTTGCCGCAAACATATTTGAAATAATATGTAGCAACACCCATAATGCACTGAATGCCGATGTTGTAAAGGAAGATAAGAGTTACCGCCCAACGAAGTTGATCATTCTTGCCGATGATTGAAAAAATATCTTTAAACTTAACTTTCTTTTCCGGAACAGAATCATCTCTCTTTTTCGGAAGATTGATTACTGTAATACCGATTGTAAGAATAAATACAATTGCAATTATGATTGCAAATCTGTGATAACCTGCCTGATTTGTTGTGCCGCCGCTGAGAGCCTCAATAATTTGAACACCAAAGCCTGCAATAACAAGTGACTGTCCGATACTTGCAAAGATTCTCGGAAGTACCGAAACTTTTTCTCTCTCCTCAGGATTTGAAGTGAGGTTAGGAATAATTGACCAATAAGGAATATCCATAATTGTGTAGGTCATACCCCAAAGTATGTAAGCTGCTGTTGCAAATACGCAAAGTCCAACGCCATCGAGGTGGAAGTCTGTGAATAAAACAACAAATACAATTGAATTAACCAGCGTACCTATTACAAGCCATGGAATAAATTTACCCCATCTGCTGCGTGTGTTATCAACAATCATACCCATAAACAAATCATTAAAGGCATCCCATAACTTTGCAACAAAGAACATTACGCCGATAAATACCGGGTTGACCTTGATGATGTCTGTGAAATAAATCATTGAAAATGTGGCAATCATACCATAAATCATATCTTTGCCGAGGGCACCTAAAGCAAAGGTGTATTTGATTCTACCTGGGATTTTGCCATCAAGTCTTGGTTGTGATGATGTCTGTTTCATAATTTTTCCTCCTTTTAATTTTAAATGAAACGCCGTGACAACCTGCACAAAAGATTTCGTTATTATTTAATAATAATGTTTCTTTTGTTTTTCTGTTAACTAAATTATACGTTTTGTTTCGTAAACTGTCAATAGTTTTTGGTAAACATTTTTTCTTTCTCTGTTTTTCACTAAACACGACTTGATTTTTTAGTAATATTTCACTATAATGGTAGTGAGGTGATTCAATTGGCTACAATCAGAGATGTTGCCAAAAAGGCAAATGTATCAGTAGCTACTGTTTCAAGAGTGCTTAATAATGACACTACCCTCAGCACCTCGCTTGAAACAAAGCAAAAAATATTTGCAGCGGCTAAAGAACTTAATTATGTAAAGAAAAAAAGGGTTACATCAGCACCTTCATGTCGCATTGGAATTCTACAATGGTTCTCATCCAAACAGGAAATTGAAGATAATTATTACTTTTTGATGAGACAGGGTATCGAGGACTACTGTTCAAAAAATAATATAAGTATTGTACGAACATTTAAAACAGACAATGACTATCAGAATGTACTTTGTGATGTTGATGGCATAATCTGCCTCGGAAAGTTTAGTAAACAAGAAATAAAATCACTGCATTCTTTGAATAATAAAATTGTTTTTCTTGATATGACCGTTGAGAATATTGAAATCACATCCGTATCGCTCGACTTTCGTCAGGCAGTGTCCGATGCAATTAAATATCTATATGATTTAGGCCATAGAACAGTTGGCTTTATCGGAGGCATTGAACAGCTTGAGGACGGAACGATATTTCCTGATAAACGACTCAACACTTTCACAGACATTTGCGATGAACTAAACATTAAATATGATGGGTTTATTATACAGGACAAATTTTCAACATCATCCGGTTATAAAATGATGTCAGAAATGATCAGCAAAGGGAATCTCCCCACAGCTATTTTTGCGGCAAGTGATCATATTGCAATCGGTGCAATGAGAGCTCTGCAAGAAAACGGTTACAAAATTCCTGAGGATATTTCTGTTATGGGATTTGATAACACGGAGCTTTCGGGATATACAAACCCTCCGCTTACTACGGTAAACGCACCTGTATATGCAATGGGCATTTACGGCATTAGATTTATTTTGAATCTGATGAAACCTAAAAGCACCGATTATTATTCTCCTATGCGTGTCTATCTGCCTTGTCCAATAAAAGTTCGCAACTCATGTGCAAAACCTAAAAGTTTATAATTATTATCGTTATCAAACGATTGTATGCTATAATAAATTATAACTCCACAAATGATAGATTAAGTCGGAAGATTATAATTCCGTTAATGAATTATAATAACTAAAAATTCATTTTCCACTCCTACTCAAAAGCTATAGTTTTAAAAGTAGTCTGCCCCCTAACTGAGTTACGCAACCTGCGTGATGGATTTGGAGCAGGGAGATATCTTATGGGTCGGAAAGGGCAGAACGATGAAGGATTTTGAAAAGTTCTTTGAAGATATGCCTTCCGACTCCTTGTCGGCAGTCATCGGATGGACAAAATGGTTTCAGGCGGCGAAAGAAAGTGAGATTCCAGCAATGGTACAGTTTGCAGTTCAAAAAAACGGCTTCCCGGCTTAGCTGCCCATGCCATCTACTCAATCAGCACCGGCAAGCTCGAAGGCTTCAACAACAAGATCAAGGTCGCTAAAAGAATCGGCTACGCTTACCGTGACAACGACTTTTTCTTTACCTTGATTCGCTATCTTTCTATTCCATCTGTCCGTTCACCATCCCACAAAAAATCGTGATGAACCAAATTTAAGGAGCTGTGAAGAAATGAAGTTTAAGACTTCGTTCTTCGCAGCCCCTTTGTTTTTTTGTGAAATAATAATGCAATTGTTAAAAAGCATACTTTCCCCCCTGAATATTGTTCAAAGCGTGCACTTGTTTCACCCTACTCGATTAGCCCCAACATAACCGTTGAAAAATCGGGCAACAGAAATTTTGCATTTTACAAATCTATTGCCCGACCTGAATTTTAAACTGTCAATTTTTATTTTGCTAAAAGCTTAAATCCCATAATAACAACACCTAACACCACGAGGACAATGCCTGTTGCACGGTTCAGGGTTTTGGGCTTAGCTTTGTTTGCAAAGACGGCGGCAATTCTCGCCCATATAAGGGTGAACGCTATGCAGAGGATGAACACAAACCAATCGGGTGTGCCACCAATCATAAAGTGCGAAGCTGCGCCTGTCAGGGCGGTGAATGTCATAATGAATACGCTTGTGCCGACAGCGGTTTTCAATTCATAATTCAGCACGGTCGTCAAAATCAAAAGCATCATCATTCCTCCGCCCGCACCTATAAATCCACAGATAAAGCCGATTAACATTCCGCAGATTACAGACTGGATTGCCCTCTTTTTTGCCGACACACCGAGCATAGCTTCTTTAGTTGTCATAACGGGACGGATGATAAATTTTATGCCGAGCAAAAATGTCATAAACACGGAAAATCCGCCCATTGTAGCTGATGGAACAATGCTTGCAACATAACTGCCGACAATCGTAAACGCAAGCACACTCGCCATCATAATCAAACCGTTTCTGACATCGAGATTTTTATTTTTATGGTATGTATAAGCCGAAACTGCACTCGCCAAAACATCGGACGAAAGTGCGATTCCGACTGCCATATACGGATCCATATTAAGAAAAGTTATGAGCATCGGACTTATTACAGCCGCCGCACTCATTCCTGCAAAACCTGTTCCGAGACCTGCGCCCATTCCTGCAAAAAATGTAACTAAAATTATAATAAATATATCCATTTAATTTCCCCTATAGAATAATATAAATAAATTAAGATTATTTTAATTTTGCCGTTTCATAAACAAAAGCCGTGAAATCAGCATTATTACCGCAGTTCCGACAAGTATCTGCAACGGGTACAAAAGTACGCTTTCACTCGGAATAATCATACTCAAAATTGTCAATGCTCCGGCAGGCGGAATATACATTTTTGTGCAATGAACAATTACAAGCATTATCGCCGTGGCTGTCAATGCGGCAACTGTCAACGGCAATCCGAGAGTCATATTCAGCACATATCTTGAAACCGCTCCGACAAATGCACAGACTGTTATCAGCAAAACCGTCTTTACCGGCCTGTTGCGAGCCTTATTTTTCGGACGGGAAAATTCCGTAAACGCCACAAGCAACGGCGGTGCAATTGCAAATTTAAAGCCCAACCAAATTGCGAAGAATCCCACAATGGCAACACAGATTGTTCTTACGGCTGTGTCAATCACATCGCTCTTTGCATGCAGGTTTACCGACTGAAAATCCTCTTTATCTCTTATTTTAACTTTCAAAAGAAATCTGCGGAATAATACAACCGCAATTGTCAGCAAAAATGCGGCAATCGGGTATATAAAGTTCTCGGTCTGCATCATAACGGGCAACACAATTGCCGAAATCATCGGTGCAAATGTTGTTCCCGAAAGCATAAAGAGAATTTGTGCAAATACAAATGCAATCAATATTTCAAGATAAAGCCCGACTTTTATGTATCGGACTGTCAGCACACCCGCAACAGCGCAAATCGCAATTAACGCAATCATTCGGCTGTCATTGACTTTCCAACCTTGCTTTTGTGTAACCATATAACCAATTGCAAGTGCCGTTATTTCAGGAAAGATTATCTCCCCCTCACCCAATATTTCCGCAACAAAAGTCATTATACCGACAAGTATAAGCGTTAATACATACGGTAATGCGTTTTTAAGTGCTTTTGTAAAATTCAGTTTCCTCATTTTTTATACTTCTAACCACTTTTCAATTCAAACTAACAGCACTATTGTATCATAAATCTGTCAGCATTAACAGACAAAATTAATTCACAGATTTTTTTCTTTAACAGCGTATTTGTCATTATGCGTGGATATGCAGGTCTTGCAAAAAACGCTGTACATATTGGAGGTTCAACATACAATAAAAACGGCGCAGAAATTAGCAGCGTTTTTTAAGTCACCTACGGTCTAGGTATCAAAATATAAATATTTGTACAGCAAAGCCTCCTGCAACTGCTTAAATTTTACACATTACAGGATAATGGGTGTTGCACAATAACACTTGATATTATTCCCACTCAAATATACCGCCAACTCTGTATGAAAGCACAAAATGATCATTCTTAAATAAAATATCCACTTAAAACTCCTTTGCATTTATTTAAACTATTTCAACTCTTCTATCCATTTGCCATTTTCTTCAAAAAAGAAATACTCACTAATATTGTCATTTAAAAATACTTCCAACATCTTATCCATTCCATAAGCAAGTTTTCTCTGCTTCATTTCATCTAATGTCAGCCAGAATACATCCCCTTCTTCAGACGAAGTAACTATTCCTTCAAACTTATCTGTCTTATATAATAACACTATATATCTTGTTTCTTCATCCTTCATCCAGTCTTTTATCCCACAAAGTTTTGGTTCTGAAATTTTCAATCCAGTTTCTTCCCACACTTCGCGTATCACAGCATCTGTAAATGATTCTCCTCTTTCCACATGTCCTCCCGGAAATGTTATTCCAGAGTAATCGTCATCAGTCTTATCTTGGACAAGTACCCTATTTTCACTAAACACCATACACATATTTGTCATTATCACTTTTTCTGTTCTTGCCATACGTAATACCCTTATCCTTCATTTGCTGAATCTATATATATCATTTCAACAATACTGTCTGCATCAATGTCAGATGTAATAATTTTTTCATTAAAAACTGATGAAAAATCCTTTTCTCTCCACCATCTACGCATATCTTCTTCACCAAATTCCTGTTTTTTATCTCGTGTATTATGCCGCCTGACCGTCTCTTCAAATGGTATATCAAAATAGTACGCATATATATCCATTCCATACAATTCATTTGCCGTTTTGAACAAAGGACTATACCACTCATCATACATGATGCCCTCTAAAATAACCACATCACAATACTCATACCCATATTTCATAAGTTCTATCATAAGTGGTAATGCCTTAGTATCAACGCCATCTTTAAACCCACAAGATATTTTCCCTAATCTCATCTTGTGAAATCATCATTGTATTGTATCCAAATTTCTTTTGCAACGCTCTAGCTACTGTTGTTTTTCCACTTCCAGAGTTACCTCTCAATATAATTATCTTTTTCACAATTTCTCCTTAATCTTGCTATTACTCTCCCCACAAATAGAGCCAAACTAGAACCATTTGATAAAACAAATGCCGGAAACCCGCATAAATACAGGCTTTCGGCATTTTAGTCCTGTTATTCCCACTCCTAAGTACAAAACAGACTTTAACTGTTTTTGCTTAGGAATTTTGACTTGATTTGCTTTAATTTGGTACAGATTATCTCAATTCTACGAGGTATTTCTGCTTTTGCTATCAAATAGCTATCACTTGGATGCTATCAAGCATTAGCCATCATCATATCATAATGTGCTTTATGGTCCATTTTAATAAAAATCTCCTTAAACACCTGTTTATAGCGTTCTACAGAATCCGTATAACTATCAATATACAAATCGTCTGGAATGGAATGAGAACCATCGTTAATCCAGCTAATCAACGAACGGCATATCATCTGGTCTTCTGTAGTATCAAAGGAGTTTACTATCGTTTCATCAACATTTTTACCTAATATATTGAAATAGTTTTCAATGATTCTTCTCATAATATTTTGAGTTGTAACTAACGAAGCATTTGTATTTGTTTTCAATTCTTGCCACAGAAGTTCATACGATGTTTTTATGGGGTTGTTTTTTTCAAATGCCCTTATTGTTGAAATGTTATTATCCTTGCTAATAATCCAATAATACACATCATTTAATGCTTTTGTTCTCCCATCCACAAACGAAGCTTCCTTATGAAAAAATACATTATGAGTAAGTATAAAAATTTGCTCAACATCTGAATTTCCGTCACGGATATCTTCTTTAATCAGTGATTTCACCATTGAGCTTACTATGTATAGTACAGTACTATCAAGGCTACAAATTGGGTCATCCAAAACTAACACCTTTTTTGAGGATACTTTAGAAGCGTCCATTGATCCTTTGGCAAACTGTAAAAAATATAGAAACGAGATAAAAGTTTCTTCGCCTTCGCTCAAAGTATTTGTAGCGAGCGTTCCATCCATTCGTTGAATTTGATATGAGTTCTCTTTTGTTGGCGATGGAACAATTTGAAAATTGGTAAACCCATAGGCTTTCAAAGAACGGTTAATTTCGTCTACCGTAGGTTGAACACTTGTAATGTTTTTTCCGGCTACGAATATTTTATTTTCTATATCATCTAACAGTTCCTTACACTGGGTGATGCCTTTTTGTATTCCGGATTTTGCTTTTTCAAAGCTTGACAAATCATTAATATATCCACTTATCAACGCTTCTTGTTCATCCATTAAATATTCCCAAACATCATCAATCAAAGTTGTTTTCTCATTATTATAGTTATCAACCATTGTGTTGTGTTTGATAATATTACTATTAGCGACTGATATCATATCGATTAAATCATTAACTTTTGATCTGCTATCGGGTATGTCTATTTTTTTACCAACTTCTTTTTCTTTAGCTGACATCACCGTTATTGTACTTAAAAACAGCGATTTTAATGCATCTAATAATGTTTTATATTTCTGAGTATCTAAATTTCCTATACTTGTTGCAATATCGTTTGATACAACACTTGATAATTGAGAAATCAATAAGTCAGAAATAGATTTATACTTTTCAATTATATTTTTTATATGTTCTATATTTTTTTCGTATTCTCCACTAAAAAAATCATTTAATTGTACTTCAAAATCTGCTGTAATGGTTTTTTGTTGACAAAAAGGACATACACCGTCTTCGCTAATATACGTGCGCCCTTTATTAACCCAATCTGCATTGTCAAGAAAGTCAATAAGCCTAGAAATAGGGACATCCTTATTTCCAACAATTACTTTTTCCCAGATTAAATCTTTCTCTATAGTCTCAAGTTCAGATATTAAATGCGAAACAGATATATCAATAGTATTACATTTTTCTGGTTTGTTTGAAAATAGGATGTCATAACGCTTTTTTAAGGACTCTCTTGTTTCATTTGAAAAATGGGATTTTTTATATCTCTTGATAACTTCGTCTCGAAACTTTTCTTTGTTGCCTCTTAATCCACTAAATACTTCTTGAAAATAAATCTCATTTTGTTTAAGAATGACATTCCAAACAGTATCCTTAAATTTATCTTTATGAGATTGCTCTTCATCTTTTTTCTTGTTTAAGCTATTTGTTCTTCTAACATAGTCCTCTTTCTTTATATCTCGCTCTTTTTTCATTTTATCAAGAGCTTCGATTTCCTCGATTGTTGCCTCACCTAAAGTAAACACACCGGCGATATTTTCTTTGAAATGACGAGCTCGAAAATCTCGATTATAAACAACAATATCTGTAGGCGTATCATTTTCCCAATTTATCTTGCAAGATGCATACTGAGGAGCAGTTTGATTATGTAAAAAATTACTGATTGTAGATTTGCCACTACCATTAGGCCCATAAAAGAAATTGACCTTTTGACAATTTTCTATAATAGCTCCATCAGCAGGATATGTTGCACAATTTTTCATAATAATAGATTTAATCATAAATCGGACCTCTTTTCAGATACTCATTGTATGTAGACTTTTTGTATTCATTTTGATTATACTATAAAATATGGAGGATTGCAACTATGGATATTATAAAAGTATTTGGTGATAACCTAAAAAAGTATCGTACAGCTATGGGAATATCTCAAGAAGCATTCGCTGAAAAGTGTGGTATGCACCGAACTTATATTAGTGCTATCGAGTGTTACCGCCGTAGCATTTCGCTTGAAAATATACAGCGTATAGCTGATGCACTTGAAATTGATACCTATAAACTGTTTTTGGAGGGTAAAAATGAACAGTAAAGAAGTTTTATCTCTAGCTAAAGAGAAACTTACATCGTTAGATAGCAATTTAATTGATGTATTAGATATCACTCGTCCTATTAGTGTTGAGTATGCAAAACAATTAGCAAAGGTAATTTCAAAGTTATCACCGTTATTAGGCAATATGATTGAATTTTCTACAGTTGATTTACTTAATCAGTCTAACTGGTCAAATAGTGGAAAATGGATACGTCAGGATCCGGGTTTTCCCGATGCATTATTCAAAAGTGAAACGGTCACTCCGAATCCTGGAATTGAAATTAAAGCGTGGTTTCCATTTGCCACAGAAATAACCGCCCGTTTCAAAGATAGTGTCACCATATTTGAAAATGACAATATAGACATGGCGTTAATTGCTTGGCTCCCAGAACACGTAATTTGGGGGAAACCTAAAATAATTGATGTTCTTGTTGTAAGTGGAAAAAGTGTTGCTGAAGCAAGAGATTTGCATTATCATAAACCTCCAGAATATCTTGTTTTTGAGCCTGAAGATACTACTTCACGAACTGCTAATTTGCAACAAACAAACACCAATGGATATAAGTTACAAGAAGATAAATGTGACCCTGTTGCTGCTGCAGCTGTTGTAGCGTCTTGGGGACCAAATGGAAAGACTTATGATCCTAGTCCCAATTATCAACGTCTATTACGCTCTCTTTATGCCGATTATGTATATAGACTTGACACTAATTATGCAAAAATAGACCGTATAGAACACGCTGAAATTGAGGCTTTTAAGTTGCGCGTATTGGAAACAGCTTTTAACGGGAAAACCATTCGAGAATGGGGTAATATACTTTCATCTAAAAACGAAAGAGAGCTGGAGAGCGCTTTAGAAACAATTCTGTAATGCTTGGGTTACACGCTTTTCTGCGATGCTAAATACATAACTATTAATCTCGGCACAATAACATATACGGTTTAATTCTATTGCCGCTATTGCTGTTGTGCATAAGCCTGCAAATGGATCCCAAACGACATCAGTTTCATCTGAGGTCATTTCAATTATCTGCTTAATTAGCTTTAATGGTTTTTGATTTAAGTGTATAGCTTTTTGGCCAAATTTTAATCGTTCGTTATTACGTAGTTGCGGAACTTGCCATACATTTGTGACTCCTATAGGACAGTAAAATTTAGCACGAAGTTGTTTCCATTCGTTATATGTTATAGGTTTAGTTCCGTTAATGGAAAAGTAAGGCTTTCCACTTTCACTACCATTTTCATTAGCATACAAAGCAATTTTTTCAAATGCGTCAGCAGGAGGCATATACCATAGATGACATTTAGTGAAGTACTTCCTAGTTGCCGCATTTTTTACACCACAAGCTTCATTGGCTTTTGAAAATGGCAATCCTGTTCTAGCCCATTCGTATCTAAGCCATTCTTTCATTGAGAGTAATTGTCCATTAACTTTAAATTCTGGTTTTCTTACATATTGAGCACATACCTCCGTTACTACTGGCAAATGTCGAATAGTTTTTGTGTTAGTATTACCGGCAACGTGGCTCATACCTTTATCCCATACGCAACACGAAACATAAGTCCAACCATATTTTTCCAAAATCGGATGGACGTTAGCCCAACCAACTTCTGTATTCCAAAACCAAAGTGTTGTGATTGGACTTGACAGTTCGCTCCATTTTTTGATATGAGGTTCATACCAATCCGCAAGTTCGCTTGCAGAAAGTAAATCGCCAGGGTACCCATTTATGCCATATGGGCCGTCACTAATTATTATCGTTGGCGATTTCCATTTATCATAAACATTTATTGCATCATCACAAACGAGATGAATATTTCTATTAAGATTTATCACAATTATTTCTCCTCGACAAACTCCATAATATTTTCAATGCGACACTCCAAGGCTACACATATTTTTTCTAAAGAGTCAACAGATACAGGCTCGTTTTTCCCTAATTTTGCTAAAACATTACTGCTTATTCCACATAACTGTTTTAAATCGGTTCGTTTAAGCTTTTTATCTATTAGAAGTTTCCAAAGATTATCATAACAAACAGCCATTTGATGACCTCCACAAATTGATGTTTCTAATTATATACCAAAAATCACGATATGTCAACTTATAGTAACTATTTCGTGACTTATAAACAAATAAAAAAACACCGAGTGCAACTCATTATAAGAGCTACACTCGGCGTGATTTTTAACCGTAGATTAAATATAAATTTACAATTTCTGTCGCCCTATTCCGAATATTATTCATCTTCTGCACCCAGAGCATCATATCGGTTGATTTGAGTTCCTCGGTCACATTTTCCTTTTCGGCTAAGTCTTTTACAAGCCGAGAAAAAAGGTCTTGAGCCTGCTGTTCAATATCTACAAGATATGAATTGAGCTTACCGCTTGTCAGCAAATTGTAGTAACGTACCTTATGGTGTTGCTTCAAATATCGTTTATGCCTCATTCCCCAAACGCCGATATTCGCTTCCTTTTCTTCTTCCACCGGTAATAAATCGGGCAACATATAGTCGCTCACCTGCGTATAAGTACCGCCTGTTTGTTCAAAAATTGTGTTTGCCATTTTGTTTTACCTCCAAAAATTTATTTATCTTGAGCGTGGATTTTCACGCTTGCGACCTTTGATATTTCTTGCCTGTTCAAGCAACTCATTAATTTCCTTATGCCCGAACACCTTACGCAAAAGCTTGTAATCCTTGACCTCTGAACGTAAATTTTCGTTTTCGCTTTTCAGCTTACTGTTGATTTTAGCCAGCATTTCGTTCTCACGATATAGGTTGCCGTTCGTGATATTTAATCTATGGTAACTGTCCCAACCCTCAAAGCAACGAGCCAATGCCGTCTTGATTAACGCTTTTAATTTTTGAATAAGCGGCTCTGCAATTTTAGTTTTATATGCTTTTACAGACATAAAACCTTGCGGCTCGGACAGTTGATATTCGGGTGCATTATCAAGCATTTCTTCTACATTTCTTAAGTTTTCCAAACCATCATCATAGTTTAACACTCGCTCGGATAACACATTGAATTCAGTCTTTTTTTCTTCGATTTTAGCACCTAACTGTTCAAGTTCCGTCGCTCGCTCTTGCTTTTTATAATCAAGAACAGACAAATGTTTTTCGTGCGAGCCTTTATGTTCCCACTCAATTCCGTGCCGTTCCATTACGAAAGCTAAAGCGGACTTTTCTACGCTTACCCATTGATTCCACTCGGTATCTCCACGAGTTCCGCCCTTGAAACCTTGTGCGGCTAACGCTTTTTTGAGACTTACTCTCGTATCAAGTCCACGCTTGCTTCCGGTTGTGAACGGAACAAAATCAATATGCAAATGGGGCGTCGCCTCGTCCATATGCAGATGAGCAGAGAACACTTTTAGGTTGGGATTTCGCTCTTGAAATCCACGGTAATACTCATCTAAAACCTGCCGTGCAAGCTGTCCGTTTTCGCTTTCGGCACTCATATTTTCCTTATCGCCAATCTGCAAAATCAGTTCGTGAAACGGTTTTTCTTGCTTAGAATTTCTGATTTTTTCATAGTAATTTTCTATTCTACGGTCGGCTCTTGTCTGTTTTTCGTTGTATCTTTTTAGCGCTTCATCAAACAATTCGTGATAGATTTTCTTTATCGGCTCGTTACAGTAATCAATATTCAAATGCGTTCTGCTACCATCAACATTTTCCGCCTTGAACTTGCGGCTGTTATGATTGACCGAGCCTTTACCCACCATTGCGCTTATCGTTCTTTGCATTATATACACCTCCAATCTCATAAACTTGCTCGTCCTCGGTTCTGTTACTCTTGTCAAGAGTAACGCAAAAGCACTTTTGTCAGCGGAGCTATCAAAAATGCAACCTGCAAGCAGGTTTTGCGCTCCCTGAGAGGCAAAGAGCTGCCTTTGAAAAGGCACTCTCTGCACACTCCGCTAAACTTTATCTGTGTCGGTCTGTGTCGATAGTGACGGTGATTTTGTCACCGCCTAAAACAGCGACACAACCGTCACACATCGTCACGCTGTTCATAAGTCAAACTAACTTTACGCCCATCGTGACAGCGTTTGTTTTGATAACTTATTCCATACTCGTTAAACAAACGCCCTGCGTTGATATTCAACTTCATAGTCAGTGCGTTTGCTTTCATATTAATGCCGAGAAATTCAACAAGTTCCGTCGGACTGCCATACCATTCGGGGTTTTCATTTGTAATTTTGCTGGCTATATTTTCAAGCAATGGTTCAGGTGGTAACTTCCAAAGTTCTGTTTCAGCTCTCTCAAGTTCCCACACAAGGGTTTCGGGATTACGATTGAGATAAATCTTTTGGTCCGGTTGGTCTCTGCCTGAAACTTCAAGCGTTGCCGAATTGCTTGTACGCTTTTCTTTCCGTAAAATAAAGCCACCGTCAGCGGCACCAAGCAATCCGTTTGTACCCGAAATCATATCAAACTTGTCATCGGAGTTTTGCTTTCTTGTATGGTGAACAAGCAGCAAGCATATTCCATAATTATCCGCAAACTTTTTGAGTCTTGTGATAATCTCATAATCGTTTGCGTAGCTGTAATTATCCCCGCCGACTTCACGCACCTTTTGAAGTGTGTCTACGATAATCAATCTTGTATCTGAGTGTTCTGCCATAAATCTTGTAAGCTGTTCGTCAAGTCCATTTCCAAGTTGACCTGCCGAAACAGAAAAGTACAAATTGTCTGTACTCTCCGTTCCAAACATTCTGTATAATCTTTCTTGCAATCTGTGGTAGTCGTCTTCGAGAGCAAGGTACAAAACAGTTCCTTTTCTCACATCAAAATTCCAAAGCTGTGTGCCTGTGCTGATGTGATATGCAAGCTGTGCCATAAGAAAACTTTTGCCGAGCTTCGGTGCTCCTGCAAAAATATATGTTCCGGGGTAAAGCAAGCCGTCAATCAATGGCGGTTTGCTTTGATACACCGTGTTATATAACTCACGCATAGAAATCGTTTTCAAATGTGATGGATCGAGCTGTTGCAAAAATTCTTTTTGCATTTCCTCAAGATAATCATCTAAGCTCTTGCCTTTCTCATTAAAATCGGTTATACTGTTATTAGTTTGTTTTATGATTGACTGCTCTGTATCTGCGCCAACAGATACAATCGGAGTAGTCATTTTTTTATTTTCCATTTTAATCATCTCCTTTCAGTCCGCCGAAAATATCTGCAATCATTTTGATTAAGTCAAGTAATTCGTCATTGACTTCACCGCCGTTTTCAATCCTTTGTAATTCCGTAAGTACATCTGCAAGATTATTACGCAAAGCCTTATATACTCTCGGATTGCCTTGAACGATTACTTCTCGGTGCGTTAATCTTCGTGTTATATAGTCCTGTTTTGTCAAACCCGAAAGCTGAACATAGCGTTCAATCTGTTTCCACTCCTCTGGTGAAACCCTAAATGTTACCGTTTTGTTTCGCCATCGGTTGTGTTCATCTCTGTTTTTTAGCGACATATTACTTTCTCTCCTTCCATAATTCATCAAGTGTGTTTGCCATTTCGTTTTGTTTCGATGGATATATGTGTGTATATCTGTCGGTAATTTCCACGGTTTCGTGACCTACTCTATCAGCAATAGCGGCGGCTTGATAGCCTTGATTTATTAAAAGCGAAACATGCGAATGCCCTTACGGTATAATTACGACAAACCGGAAAATCCCCGTATATCAAGGGTTTTCGGTTATCTGGCAAGGTTTTTCATCCTTTTCCAAACCGAAAAATCGAGCCGCGAAGTAGTTATATCGTAGGGGGTGTTATAGTAACGACAAAAATAAAATATCGTTTGGGCGGGCTGTCAGCCCGTCCAAGAAATCAGGACATTTCCTCTGCAAAGAAGAAATGTCCTTTTTTGTACCCAAAATCAGATGCCGACAGGAGGAACACAATGCCGGAAAAAACAGTGCAGAAGGAACCGGGCAAAAAGCCCGCGCCATCCAAAAAGCCGAAGCCGCAGCAGGAAGTAGTCGTTCAGATTCCGCTCTCCGAGCTGCATCCATTCCCGGATCATCCCTTTCAGGTGCGGGAGGATGCGTCCATGCAGGAAACCGCTGAAAGCGTCAAGGAGTACGGCGTCCTCGTCCCCGCGCTGGCGCGGCCACGGGAGGACGGCGGTTATGAGCTGATTGCAGGCCACCGCCGCAAACACGCCTGTGAGCTGGTGGGGCTGGCCACCATGCCGGTCATTGTCCGCGACATTGACCGGGACGCTGCCACCATCATCATGGTGGACAGCAATCTCCAGCGAGAGAACATTCTCCCCTCCGAACGCGCCAAAGCCTACAAGATGAAGATGGAGGCCATCAAGCGGCAGGGCGCACGGACGGATCTGACTTCGCCGAAAATTTCGGCGAAGTTCCGCAGCGATGATGAAGTTGGTCAGGATGCCGGTGTGAGCGGCGATACCATCCGCAACTACATCGCCCTGACGCAGTTAGTCCCGGAGCTTCAGCAGATGGTGGACGAAAAGAAAATCGCCCTCAGTCCGGCGTATCAGATCGCGGCGCTAACACCCAAGGAGCAGGGCTTGCTTCTGGAAACCATCGACAGCGAGCAGGCCACCCCCTCACTCTCGCAGGCGCAGCGGATGAAAAAGCTCAGTCAAAGCGGTGAGCTGAATGAGGACACCATGCTCTCCATTATGACGGAGCAGAAGAAACCGGAGAAAAACGACATCACCCTTTCCGGTGAAAAGCTCCGCAAATATTTCCCACGTTCCTATACCCCATTTCAGATTGAGAACACCATCTTCAAATTACTGGACGCATGGCAGAAAAAACGCCAGCGCGATCAGAGCCGATGAGCGGACAAGCAGTTTGTTTGTCCGCTATTTTCATGCCAAAAGGAGGACGCCATGTATATTAACACATTCAAATATGCCCCCAAAGATGTGAGCTGCCAGCTCTGTACCGAGTATGTGAAAAAGCTGGGCTGTACCGCCCTGCGCTGCCCGTGGCTGGCCGAGCGCATCGAGGCCGGTGTGGTCGGCTACCGCGAGGCAGTCTTAGAGACATTTCCCCATGAACGCCGCCTGTTCCAGCGCCTGAACCTGCTGATCAAGCACTATCCCGGAAGCCTTTGGAGCAACGAGCAGCATGAGCGCCGAATGCAGTATCAATGTGCCGTGCAGGGCTACCGCCGCCGCAGGGATACCAACGCCTATTATGCGGCCATGTACCTGCTGACCTCTAATGACGACATTTACCGCCGCACGGCAAATTGCTTCTGCAAGGACGGGATTGAGTTCGGCTATGCGGTGTTGAAAAACACCTCGCCGAACAACTACGCACTGTTCATGGCAGCGCGCGACCTCTGCGACAAGACGGAGGCTGTCACGATGGCAGACTTGGCGGAGCCGGAGGTGATCGACCCGGAGGCGCTGCGCCTGATCGTCAATGCCACCCTGATTGCCCGCTATGGGCTTGCCGCCTTTCAGATCAGAGCAAGAGGTGCGGACTATGAACGCTGACGATTTCATCGGCGGTCACAGCATCCTTGCGCTGGAACGCTTTATGGACGATACCCGCCACATGATTATTTTCGATGTCCTGTCGTGGAAATCCCCTGTGGGCGAAAAGGGCGAACGGCTGCGGCTGTTCCTCTCCGATGTGGGATACACCAAGGCGCAGGCATCCGAGAAACGCGGAGAAATCAAAATCCGCAAACACGCCGCCGTCATTGAGGGGCATATCCTTCCTGACCGGAAAAAGCGGCGTCACTAAAGTGATTGGAGGAATTACTATGAGCAGAGTAACTGAACTGGAAAAAGCGCTGACCACGCTGTTCCGCAAGGGTACGGAGGTCGGCTACACGGAAACGGAGATCGACGAGTTTCTGGAAAACATTGACTATCACGCCCTGCTGCAAGCCGTTTGGAACAAGGCCGAAACGGTCTATGCCTACCGCGCAGACGGCAAAAATGCGCTGAGCTTGGACTATCGCAGCTCGGAGCTGTTCAAGCAGCGAGCGACGCTTCTCTATGAGGACGTAGGCGACAGCTATATCGGCTCAGTGTTTGCTGCCCGGTCGATGGAGCTGTGGCTGCTGGAGGATATGGGCTTTGCCGTCGTTGCCAAATTCAGCGTGAACGCAGGAGAAGGCGAATACGTCACCGAGTACCGCGTCTACAAGGGCAGCGATTGGGCGGACAGCGAAATTTCTCTGGATTTGGAGGACTTGGTGGCCGAGCTTGCCGCCCTGTGCGATCCCTACTACGAACACGAGCAGCCCATCTATGAGCTGTGATGTGGGAAAGGAGTGGAAACGGAGAGGCTTTCCTATGCGGGAAACCATTCAGAACGCAAACGGCAAGCAGTTTCACGCCGTCAGCCTGTCCGGGGGTAAGGACAGTACCGCCATGCTGCTTTTGATGATCGAACAGGATATGCCCATCGACATGGTGCTGTCGGCAGATACCGGCATGGAGTTTCCTGAGATGTACGAACACCTTGCCAAGCTGGACGAGCATCTTTTCCGGGAGCGCGGCATCCATATCACCACGCTGCGGCATCCCAAGGGCTTTGAATACCTGATGTTCGATGAACCCAAGCAGAAGCCCCGCAGTCTGGAAAACCGTGCAAGACTGGGCATCCCGCCCTACGGCAACGGCTGGCCGGGAATCCGCGTCCGCTGGTGTACCGGGCAGCTCAAAACGCACCTCATCACCAAGGAGGTCAACCGGCTCAAAGGCGAGCTGGGCGCGATCCACTATGTCGGTATCGCCGCCGATGAAGCGTGGCGCTGCAAGGATGAGCGGTATCCCCTCGTGGAATGGGGCATCACGGAGGCGCAGGCGCTCCAAGCCTGTTACGACCGTGGCTTTGACTTCGGCGGGCTGTATGAGATTTACCACCGCGCGTCCTGCTGGTGCTGTCCGTTCCAGCGCATCGACGAGCTGCGGAAGCTGCGAAAACACCACCCGGAGCTGTGGGAAAAGCTGATGGAGTTGGATCGCCGTGCGCTGGCGCAGTTCGGCACCGGCCCACTGGGACAGTTCAAGCAGAACTGGAGCGTGGAGCGGCTGGATACGCGGTTTGCCGAGGAGGACGGCAAAACAGGTTGACCGTCCTGCGGAAAGGATTGAAGCAATATGGCTGTATTTCGCGTTGAACGGACGCGGGATTACACGGTGATGTGCAACCATCACCTGAAAGACAGCAATCTTTCCCTGAAAGCCAAGGGGCTGCTCTCCATGATGCTCTCCCTCCCCGACGAGTGGAATTACACCACGCGGGGACTTGCTGCAATCTGCAAGGAGGGCGTGGATGCCATCGGGAAAACGCTCAAGGAGTTGGAGCTGGCGGGCTACATCATCCGCCGTCAGCTTCGCGGCAAGGACGGGCGCATTTCCGACACGGAGTACACCATCTTTGAAAAGCCCCGAAAGCCCTCTCCACCGGATACGACTTTACCAGATACGGAAAACCCGTATCTGGATAACCCGGATACGGAGGCACCGGATACGGATAATCCCGCGCAATTAAATACTAAGAAATCTAATACTCAAAAATCAAATACTGATCTATCAAGCACTCATTCATTCTTTCTGCCTGCGGCGGACGGAATGACGGACGGATTTGAGAAAAAAGCGGAGATCAGAGAGCAAATCGAATACGACATTCTCTGTCAGCAGTATGACCGGATGCAGCTTGATGAGCTGGTAGAGATTATGCTGGAGGTTGCTATGAACCGCAGCCCCACGGTCAAGATTGGGCGGGATGCGGAGTATCCCACCGGCTTCGTGCAACAGCGCTTTGAAAAGATCACCTCCATGCACATCGAAAAGGTCATGGACGGTATCCGCGAGAACACCACTCGCGTTTGGAATACGAAAGCCTATCTTATGGCGGCGCTGTTCAATTCCGTTTCCACCATCGACAACCACTATGCCATGCTGGTCAATCACGATTTTCACGGCGGCCCCTAAAGGCCGCTATTTTTCATGCCCGATTTTGGGAGAAAGGATTTGATACCGATGAAACGCCCCCTTGCCTACATCACCGCTCCGTGGAGCGAGAACGAGTTTGAGAACACCGAAAATGCCGCCAAGTATTGCAGGGCGGTCTATGACGCGGGCTTTTCGCCCGTCTGCCCCACGCTGTTTCTGCCGCTGTTCCTACGCGATGAGATTCCGCAGGAGCACAAGGACTGCATCGACATGGCGCGGGAGTATCTGCGCCGCGCTCGTGTGCTGGTGGTTTGCGGCAGCACCGTGGATGAAAGTGTGAAAAACGACATCGCCGTGGCCGAGCGCCTGCGGATCACCGCCACCACGCTGGACGGCATCCTGACCGTCAAGGGACAGGGGCGCAGAAATGAATGAGCATCTTCTGCACCGGCTGGTGGTACCGCCTTAGTGTCCCGGCGTTCTCCCTGCAAATCGGAGGAAAGGAGCGTGATAAGTCATGCAGGAAGAAGTTGAACAGAGAATCGTATCCCTGATGATCTCCTGCGGAAAGCTGGGCGAACAGGAATTTCGCAAAGCCATTGCCAAGCTGCTGGAGCAGCTGAAAAACGACCGCCAGAAGCATCAGTACAGCAAGGCCAATCCCCACGGAAAAATGACCGTCAAGCAGCTTGCCGCCAAGGATAAGGGATTGCAGAGCATTGAAGTCACCGATCAGAATATCGGCTCATTCAACCGGATTGCCCGGAAGTATGGCATTGACTTCGCTCCATTCAAGGTCAAGGGCGAAAAGCGATACATGGTGTTCTTCAAAGCGCCGGACGCCGACGCAATGACCGCCGCGTTCAAGGAATATACCACCAAGCAGGTCAGAAAGGCGGAACGCCCCTCGGTACTGGAAAAGCTGCAACACTTCAAGTCGCTCATTCAGGCGGCTGTGGTGGACAGGACAAAGCGGAAGGAGCTGGAACGATGAAGCAAGTCAACGTCAAAAAGCTCATCCTTCCCAACATCCCGTATGTGTTCATCGCGCTGCTGGCCACCAAGGTCAGCGAGGCGGTGCGGCTGGCTCCCGGTTCGGACGCTTCCGCGAAGCTGCTGAACATTATGACCGGCCTGAACACGGCGTTTCACTCCCTTGTCCCCAGCTTTCATCCCATTGACCTGTGCGTGGGCGTTGCCGCCGCCATCGCTATTCGGCTGGCGGTCTATATCAAGGGCAAAAATGCCAAGAAATTCCGCAAAAATCTGGAGTACGGCAGCGCCCGTTGGGGAACCGCCGAGGACATCAAGCCCTACGTCGCTCCCGCGTTTGAGAACAACATCATTCTCACGCAGACGGAGCGTCTGACGATGAATAGTCGCCCCAAAGACCCGAAAACGGCGCGGAACAAAAATGTCCTGATCGTCGGCGGCAGCGGTTCGGGCAAGACCCGCTTTTGGTTGAAGCCCAATCTGCTCCAATGCACCTCAAAAACCTATCCCACCAGCTTCGTCGTCACCGATCCCAAAGGGGACATCGTGGTTTCCTGCGGCCATGCGCTGCAAAAGAACGGGTATCAGATCAAGATTCTCAATTCCCTGAACTTCAAGAAGTCCATGCACTACAACCCGTTCGCCTACATCCACTCGGAAAAGGACATTTTGAAGCTGGTCACGACGCTGATCGCCAACACCAAGGGCGAGGGCAAAGCCGGTGACGATTTCTGGGTGAAAGCGGAAACGCTGCTCTACACCGCCCTCATCGGCTACATCCACTATGAAGCGCCGATGGAGGAACAGAACTTCTCCACGCTCATTGAATTTATCAATGCGATGGAGGTGCGCGAGGACGATGAGGACTTCAAAAATCCGGTGGATTTGATGTTCGAGGAACTGAAAAAGCGCAAGCCAGACCACTTCGCCGTCCGCCAATATGCCAAATTCAAGCTAAGTGCCGGCAAGACCGCGAAAAGCATACTTATTTCCTGCGGCGCACGGCTTGCGCCCTTTGACATTCAGGAGCTTCGGGAATTGACGGCCTATGACGAGCTGCAACTGGACACGCTGGGCGACCGGAAAACCGCCCTGTTCATCATTATGTCCGACACGGATGATACCTTTAACTTTCTCATTTCCATGTGCTATACCCAGCTTTTCAATCTGCTTTGCGAAAAGGCAGATGATGTGTACGGCGGACGCTTGCCGGTTCATGTCCGCTGCCTCATTGACGAGGCAGCAAATATCGGGCAGATACCGAGGCTTGAAAAGCTGGTAGCGACGATCCGTTCCAGAGAAA
The DNA here is from genome assembly GCF_002834235.1 of Ruminococcus bromii. Classification (GTDB taxonomy): domain Bacteria; phylum Bacillota; class Clostridia; order Oscillospirales; family Acutalibacteraceae; genus Ruminococcoides; species Ruminococcoides intestinale. Next base: position 32,100 of record NZ_NNBY01000026.1, read on the forward strand.
TCTCCTGCTGCCTTGTCTTGCAGGCACAGAGCCAGCTCAAAGTCCTGTATAAAGACAGCGCGGATACGATCATCGGCAACATGGACTGTTCCATCTTTTTGGGTGGAAAGGAACCCGGTACGCTGAAAGAGCTGGCGGCGGCGCTGGGCAAGGAAACCATCGACAGCTATAACACCGGCGAGAGCCGTGGCCGCGAGGTTTCCCATTCGCTGAACTATCAGAAATTGGGCAAGGAGCTGATGAGCGTGGATGAGCTTGCCGTGCTGGATGGCGGCAAGTGCATCTTGCAGCTTCGCGGCGTCCGCCCGTTTCTGTCCAACAAATATGATCTCACCAAGCATCCCCTCTACCGCTACACAGCGGATTATGACAAGAAATACGCCTTTGACATAGAGCGTTTTCTGTCCCATCGCCTCAAGCTCAAGCCGGATGATGCAGTTGAGGTGTATCAGGCAGACCTTTCCGGTGAACCTGTCGCCTAACGGCGACAGCCTGTTTTGACAACGACTCGATGAAACTTCGTGGAAGAAATGTACCCTCCAAAATCTAAAAACATATTTTTCGGAGGTACTATTTATGGCTTTCTTTAATTCTGCTGTTGGTGTTCTTCAGACCCTCGTTGTGGCACTGGGCGCTGGCCTCGGCATCTGGGGCGCGATCAATCTGCTGGAGGGCTATGGCAACGACAACCCCGGTGCCAAATCTCAGGGCATGAAGCAGCTCATGGCTGGTGGCGGTGTCGCGTTGATCGGCATTACCCTCGTGCCGCTGCTGTCCGGGCTGTTCGGCTAATCAGGCAGCTCGTTTGCTTCCCATAAATCCACGGAGGGTGCCGCTTTCGGGCGGCATCCTCCCGAAAGGAGGGCAACCCTATGGATTTCTTATGGGATAAGATCACGGAATGGCTGAAAGAAATGCTCATCGGCGGTATCGTGAGCAATCTGTCCGGGATGTTCGATGCAACCAATCAAAAGGTTGCCGAGATCTCCGGTCAGGTGGGCTTATCGCCGCAGGCATGGAACGGCAGCATTTTCAGCATGATACAAAACCTGTCGGAAACCGTGATCGTCCCCATCGCAGGCGCAATTCTCGCCTTTGTGATGACGCTGGAGCTGATCCAGCTCATTACCGACAAAAATAACCTCAATGACATGGACACATGGATATTCTTCAAGTGGGCGTTCAAGTCCGCTGCCGCTGTCCTGATCGTAACAAACACATGGACGATTGTGATGGGCGTGTTCGATGCCGCCCAAAGCGTCGTTGCCAGCGCCTCCGGGCTGATTATCGGCGACACCAGCATCAACATTTCAAGCGTCATGGTGGGCATTGAGGATCGGCTGATGGAAATGGAGCTGGGGCCACTGTTCGGCCTGTGGTTCCAATCGCTGTTCGTGGGCATTACCATGTGGGCGCTGACCATCTGCATTTTCATTATCACATTCGGAAGAATGATTGAAATATATCTCGTCACCTCTGTTGCCCCCATCCCAATGGCGACCATGATGGGCAAGGAGTGGGGCGGCATGGGGCAGAATTACATCCGTTCCCTGCTGGCGCTGGGCTTCCAAGCGTTCTTGATTATCGTCTGCGTTGCCATCTACGCCGTTCTGGTGCAGAACATCGCGCTTGTGGATGACATCATCTACGCCATCTGGACTTGCATGGGCTACACGGTGCTGCTGTGCTTCTGCCTGTTCAAAACGAGCAGCCTTGCCAAGTCCGTATTCAATGCACATTAACGGGGGTGATACCATGCTGACACTCACGCCCGTCGCGCTTGCAACAGCGAACGCATTTGTCAATGCGCATCACCGGCACCATAAGGCAACTGCTGGGCATAAATTTTCCATCGGCTGTGCCAAGGATGGAGAGCTTGTCGGTGTTGCAATCGTAGGCCGTCCTGTGAGCCGGTATCTGGATGATGGCTGGACATTGGAGGTCAATCGCCTTTGCACCACCGGTGAGAAGAACGCTTGCAGTATTCTCTATGCCGCATCTGCGCGGGCGGCAAGGGCAATGGGATACCGCAAGATCATCACCTATACGCTGGATAGCGAGAGCGGCAGCAGTCTCCGCGCCGCTGGCTGGAGCTGCGCAGGTTTGGCAGGCGGCAAATGCTGGACAGGCAGCCGCAAGCCCACCTCTGCCTTGTACCCAGCGCAGATGAAACTTCGATATGAAAAGCTCTTGTAAAGGGGGATTTCTATGGCCTATGTCAATGTCCCAAAGGACTTAACCAAAGTAAAAACCAAGGTGCTGTTCAACCTCACGAAACGGCAGCTCATTTGTTTCGGAAGCGGCGCACTCATCGGCGTACCACTTTTCTTTTTGCTCAAGGGCAGCATCGGTACCAGCCCCGCCGCAATGGTGATGATGGTGGTGATGATCCCGGCTATGCTGTTCGCCATGTATGAAAAGAACGGTCAGCCGTTGGAGGTCGTCATCCGCAACATCTACCGCGTGTGTTTCCAGAGGCCAAAGCAGCGCCCGTATAAGACCAACAATTTCTATGCCGTTCTGGAGCGGCAAAACCAGTTAGACCGGGAGGTGTATCAAATTGTCCGAAAAGAAAAAGCTGACCCGCGCCGAACGAAAACAGATCGAAGCCGCCATCGCAAGAGCGAACCGAACGGATAAGAAAGAAAAATCGGCGCAGGACAGCATCCCGTATCATCGTATGTGGCCGGACGGTATTTGCCGTGTGACCGACACGCGCTACACCAAAACGATCCAGTATCAGGACATCAACTACCAGCTCTCGCAGAACGAGGACAAGACCGCCATCTTTGAAGCGTGGTGCGATTTTCTGAACTACTTTGACAGCTCCGTGCAATTCCAGCTTTCCTTTGTGAACCTCTCGGCTTCACAGGAAACCTTTGCACGGAGCATTTCTATTCCGCCCTGCGGGGACGAGTTTGACGGCATCCGCGCCGAGTACGCCGGTATGCTGCAAAATCAGCTTGCCCGCGGCAACAACGGCCTCATTAAGACCAAATATCTCACGTTCGGCGTTGAGGCCGACAACCTCCGCGCTGCCAAGCCCCGTTTGGAGCGCATCGAAACCGATCTTCTGAACAACTTCAAGCGGCTGGGCGTTGTGGCTGCGCCGCTGAACGGCTTTGAGCGCCTGCACGTCATGCACGACATTCTGCGGATGGACGAGCAGGAGCCGTTCCGCTTTTCGTGGGACTGGCTGGCTCCCTCCGGGCTGTCCACCAAGGACTTTATCGCGCCCAGCTCCTTTGAGTTCAAGACCGGCAGGATGTTCCGCATGGGCAAAAAGCTGGGTGCAATCAGCTTCGTGCAGATTCTGGCACCGGAGCTGAATGACCGGATGCTGGCGGATTTTCTGGATATGGAGAGCAGCGTCCTCGTCAATCTCCATGTGCAGTCTGTGGATCAGGTCAACGCCATCAAGACCGTCAAGCGCAAGATCACCGATCTCGACAAGTCCAAAATCGAGGAACAGAAGAAGGCCGTCCGTGCAGGGTACGACATGGACATCATTCCAAGCGACCTTGCCACCTACGGCGCGGAGGCCAAGAAGCTGTTGCAGGATTTGCAGTCCCGCAATGAGCGAATGTTCCTGCTGACCTTCCTCATTCTCAATACGGCAGACACGCCCCGGCAGCTTGACAACAACATCTTCCAGACCTCCAGCATCGCGCAGAAATATAACTGCGCGCTGACCCGGCTGGACTTTCAGCAGGAGGAAGGACTGATGAGCAGTCTCCCGCTGGGGCTGAATCAGATCGAGATTCAGCGGGGCTTGACCACCTCCAGCGTAGCGATCTTCGTCCCCTTCACCACGCAGGAGCTGTTCCAGAACGGTTCGGAGGCGCTGTACTACGGCATCAACGCCCTTTCAAACAACCTCATCATGGTAGACCGGAAGCTTCTGAAAAATCCCAACGGTCTGATTTTAGGCACTCCCGGCAGCGGCAAGTCGTTTTCGGCAAAACGTGAGATCACCAATGCGTTTCTCATCTGCCCCAAGGATGACATCATCATCTGTGACCCGGAGGGCGAATATACACCGCTGGTGGAGCGTTTGCACGGTCAGGTCATTAAGCTGTCGCCCACCGGCAAGGGCTACGACGGTTCGCCCTGCTACATCAATCCGATGGACTTGAATCTGGATTACAGCGACGATGATAACCCGCTGAGCCTGAAATCCGACTTCATTCTGTCGCTGTGCGAGTTGATCGTCGGCGGCAAGGACGGGCTTGCCCCTGTGGAAAAGACCATCATCGACCGCTGCGTTCGCATCGTCTACCGGGACTACCTCAATGACCCGAAACCGGAGAATATGCCGTTGCTGGAGGACTTGTATAACGCCCTCCGTGCGCAGGATGAAAAGGAAGCGCAGTACATCGCCACCGCCCTTGAAATCTACGTCACCGGCTCTCTGAATGTGTTCAACCATCACACGAACGTGGATGTGAACAGCCGCATCGTCTGCTATGACATCAAGGAGCTGGGCAAGCAGCTCAAAAAAATCGGGATGCTGGTGGTGCAGGATCAGGTCTGGAACCGTGTGACCATCAACCGCGCCGCCCATAAAACGACCCGCTACTATCTTGACGAGTTCCATCTTCTTTTGAAGGAGGAACAGACGGCTTCGTACAGTGTCGAAATCTGGAAACGCTATCGCAAATGGGGCGGCATCCCCACCGGGATCACGCAAAATGTCAAAGACCTGTTATCCAGCCGCGAGGTTGAGAACATTTTTGAGAACAGCGATTTCATCTATATGCTCAATCAGGCCGCTGGCGACCGGCAGATTCTCGCAAAGCAGCTCAACATTTCGCCGCATCAGCTTTCTTATGTGACCCACTCCGGCGAGGGCGAGGGGCTGCTGTTCTACGGCAACACGATCCTGCCCTTCATTGACCACTTCCCGAAGGACACCGAGCTGTACCGCGTTATGACCACCAAGCCGCAAGAGGTGGCGTCGGCATGAAAAGAGAACCGCGTTTGCAGTTTTCCGACGCCGATCTTGCCGAACCGAAGCTGGAAAAGCCCATCAAGCGGGTGAAAAAAGCGGAGGCCAAGGCGGATAAGGCGCAGGCGAAAATCCCCAAGAAAACCGTGGTCAAAAAGGAACGCGGCTTTGATCCGGCCACCGGCAAGGTCAAAACGCAGCTCCGTTTTGAGGAAGTGGACAAGAAAAAGCCGCCCTCAAAGCTGACCCATGCCGTGCAGGATGCCCCCGCCAACCTTGTTCTCTCTCAGGTTCACCGGGAGGTGGCGCAGAGCGAGGACGATAATGTGGGCGTGGAGGCTGCGCACAAGGTAGAGCAAACCGTGGAGAGCGGCGGGCGGCTGGTGCAGTCTGCCCACCGCGCCCATCAGCTCAAGCCTTATCGTGCTGCCATCCGTGCAGAGAAAAAGCTGGAACGAGCCAATCTTGACGCGCTCCAAAAGAAAGCAGAGATCGACAGCCCCACCAGCAATCCCGTTTCCAAATGGCAGCAGAAGCAGGCCATCAAAAAGCAGTATGCCGCTGCCAAGCACAATCAGGCGGCGCAGACTACGGCAAAGGCGGCAGAGAATACCGTCAAGACCGCGAAAAAGGCCGCTGAAAAGGCTGAGAAAGCGGGCAAATATGTGTGGGAACACCGGCGCGGCTTTGCCATTGCCGCCGCGATTCTGCTGATGCTGGCATTTCTGCTCAACGGCCTGTCCTCCTGCTCGGTGATAATGGATGGCGTCGGCTCCGGGATCGCGGCCAGTACCTATCCGTCGCAGGACGCCGATATGCTGGGCGCGGAGGCGCAGTATTGCGCGATGGAAGCCGAGCTTCAGCGCTACCTCGACACCTACGAAAGCACCCATGACTACGATGAGTACCACTTTGATCTGGACACCATCGAGCATGACCCCTATGTACTCATTTCCATGATTACGGCGCTGCATCAAGGGGAATGGACGCTGGATGAGGTGCAGGGTACGCTCCAGATGCTCTTTGACCGCCAGTACATTTTGGCCGAGGATGTGGTGGTGGAAACCCGCTACCGCACAGAAACCGACACATGGACGGACGCGGACGGCAACACCCATACGGAAACCTATCAGGTGCCGTTTGACTACTACATCTGCACGGTCACGCTGGAAAACTTCAATCTCTCCCATGTTCCCGTTTACATTATGAGCGAAGAACAGCTCGGAATGTACGCCACCTATATGGCCACCCTCGGCAACCGTCCCGACCTGTTCCCCGGTTCAGGCTACATCGGCAAGTATGTGGAGGGCAGCTATACCGACTACGACATTCCCCCGGAGGCGCTGGACGATGAGGTATTTGCCGCCATCATCAAGGAAGCGGAAAAGTATCTCGGCTACCCCTACGTTTGGGGCGGCAGCAGTCCCTCCACCTCGTTTGACTGTTCGGGCTTCGTCAGTTGGGTCATCAATCATTCCGGTTGGGATGTGGGCAGGCTGGGCGCGCAGGGGCTTTGCAACATCTGTACGCCCGTATCCTCTGCCAACGTCAAGCCGGGCGATCTGGTGTTTTTCACCGGAACGTATGATACCCCCGGTGTCAGCCATGTGGGTATCTACGTCGGCAACAATATGATGATCCACTGCGGAGATCCGATCTCTTATGCAAACTTAAATTCAAACTATTGGCAGTCCCATTTCTACCGCTATGGGCGCTTGCCGTAAAGGAGAGTGAACGATATGAACCCGAAAATCATGAAGCTCCGTGGGGAGCTGGAGAAGAACAAAGGCAAAATCTCTGATCTGCAAGGCCGCAACCGCGAGCTGGAAAAGCAGATTCGTGAGCTGGAGGACACCGACATCATCGGCATGGTGCGTGAGAACGGCATGACGATGGAGCAGTTTGCCGAGCTGTTCCGCCGTATGCAGGCCGCGCCTGCACCGGCCACTTCGGAAAAGGAGGCGTTGAACCATGACTAAAAACACACCGCGCATTTTTATCAGCCTGCTGCTGATGCTCCTGTGTATCGGGATTCTCCCCGTTTCCGCCTTTGCCAGCGGCGGCGACTATCCCGATGATGCGCTGCCTACCGCCGAAAGCAGCGCCGCAGACGCACAGGAAACAAAACAGATCGGCACGGTCACGACCAACGGCGGCAACCTGAACGTCCGCACCGGCGCGGGACTGGACAACACCGCGTTTACGCAGCTCCCCAACGGCACGGTGGTCGATGTGATTGGCAGGGACGGCGATTGGGTAAAAATCCTGCTGCCCGCCCGTGTGGGCTATGTGTACGGCGGCTATCTGACCGTCACCGACGCCGCCGACAGTACCGTGAGCATCGGCGGCATTACGCTTCCGTTTGATGAAAAGGAGCTGGCCGACCTCTGGCAGTTCCTTGTCGGCGGCATGGCAGACGGCAGCGATGCGCTGACACCGGACGGCAATCTGACGCTGATCGACGATATTGGCTCCAGCACCAAGGCAGGAAAACAGTTCATTACGTTGGAAAGCAAGAATGGTAACGTATTTTACATGATTATTGACCGCGACGATGAGGGCGAAGAAACCGTCCACTTCTTGAATCAGGTGGATGAGGCCGACCTGATGGCGCTGACCGGCGAGGCAGAAACGCCCGCCACTTGCTCCTGCACCACCAAATGCGTGGCCGGTGCGGTCAATACATCCTGCCCCGTCTGCGCAGTCAACATGACCGAGTGCGTGGGCAAGGAGGCAAAGCCCGAAGTCCCCGCTGAGCCGACAGAACCCGCCGCCGAGGAACCGGAGAAAAAGAGCGGCGTGGGCGGTATCCTTGTCGTTCTGCTGATCGTCTCGCTGGGCGGCGGTGCCGCGTTCTACATTTTCAAGCAGAAAAAGGCCAAGCCGCAGACCAAAGGCAGCGCCGATCTGGACGATTATGATTACGGCGAGGACGAGGACGAATACGAGTTTGAGCCGTATGAGGGCGAACCGGAACAGGATACTACGGAGGATACGAACGCATGAGATATTTCACCAATAACCCGCTGGAACGCCTGATGATGCAGAAGCCGAAAGCAGCGCGGGAGGACAGCCCTCCCGACGCTGCCAAGGAACACTTCTGCTACGGCTGCAAGCGCTTCGGACAGAGCTGCGTTCGCCCCTGCTACCGTGACGTAAAGAGAATGGAGGCTGCACCATGCGCCTTGTGATCGCCGAAAAACCCTCCGTGGCGCAGAGCATCGCCGCCGTGCTGGGGGCAAAATCACGGCATGACGGGTATCTGGAGGGCAGCGGTTATATCGTGTCGTGGTGTTTCGGGCATCTGGCAGAGCTGGCCGACGCCGCCGTTTACAATGCCGATGATGCAAAATGGACGCTGGCGGCGCTGCCCATCATCCCTATCTCGTTCCGCTTCATTGTCCGCTCCGATAAGCAGAAGCAGTTTGACATTCTGCGGGAGCTGATGCGCCGGGAGGATGTGGCAGAGGTGGTCAACGCCTGCGACGCTGGGCGCGAGGGTGAGCTGATCTTCCGCACGGTTTACTGCCTTGCGGGATGCTCCAAGCCGATTCTGCGGCTTTGGATTTCTTCAATGGAGGATGATGCCATCCGCAGCGGCTTCCAGCAGCTTAAGTCTGGGCGCGACTATGACGGCCTGCATCAATCTGCCCTGTGCCGCGCCAAGGCTGATTGGCTGGTTGGTATCAACGCCACGCGGTATTTCTCCCTGACGTATGGCCGCACATTGAACATTGGGCGCGTCATGTCGCCCACGCTGGCGCTGCTGGTACAGCGCGAGGCGGAGATCTCCGCATTTGCGGCAGAACCGTTCTACACCGTCCAGCTCGATTGCGGCTTTCCCTCCACGACAGGCCGAATGAAGGACAGAAAGGACGCCGACGCCATCGCCAACGCCTGCAAGGGCAAGGCAGTAACCGTCAAAAGCGTGGAGCGCAAGGAAAAGTCTGAGAAAGCGCCCGCGCTCTACGATTTGACCTCCCTCCAGCGCGACGCCAACCGCGTTATCGGCTACACCTCTCAGCAGACCCTCGACTATCTCCAAGCGCTCTATGAAAAGAAGCTCTGTACCTACCCGCGCACCGACAGCCGCTATCTGACCGACGATATGGAGGGCAGCGTCCCCGGCCTTGTCGCCGCCGCTGCCGCTGTCTGCGGCATGGAGAAGCCTCCGACCATCTGCGCCAAGCAGGTATGCAGCAGTAAAAAAGTCACCGATCACCACGCCATTGTTCCCACCATCAGCTCGGAAAAGGTAGATATGGCCTCTCTGCCGCTGGGCGAACGCGAGGTGCTGAAGCTGGCGGCAAGAGGCTTGCTTCGTGCGGTGGATGAACCACATCGCTACGCAGAAACGGTCATTACGGTGGACTGTGCCGGTCAGAGCTTCACCGCCAAGGGTAAAACCGTCCTTGCTCCCGGCTGGAAGCGCTATGAGCAGGAGCAGACGGAGGCAGCGCCCGCGCTGCCGGTGGTAACGGATAATCAGACGCTTTCCGTATCTACCGCATCGGTCAAGACCGGAAAAACCACGCCGCCCAAGCACTTCACCGAGGATACGCTGCTGGCCGCGATGGAAAATGCGGGCAAGGAGGATATGCCCGATGATGCCGAGCGCAAGGGCATTGGCACCCCGGCGACCCGCTCCGGTATCATTGAAAAGCTGGTGTCCTCCGGTTTTGTGGAGCGCAGGAAGTCCAAGAAGATCACAAATCTGCTGCCCACCTCCACCGGCACGGCGCTTATCACCGTTCTGCCTGAACAGCTCCAGTCTCCGCAGCTCACCGCCGAATGGGAACACCGCCTGAAAGAGATCGAGCGCGGTGAAATCGCCCCGGACAGCTTCATGGATGGGATCGCCGCCATGCTGAATGAGCTGGTGCAGACCTACAAACCCATCCCCGGTACGGAAGTCCTGTTCCCCTCCGGGCGTGAGGTAGTCGGCAGGTGTCCCCGCTGCGGAGCCGAGGTAACGGGATCTCCGAAGGGTTTTTTCTGTGAGAACCGCACCTGTTCCTTTGTTCTCTGGAAAAACAGCCGCTTTTTCACCGCCAAGAAAAAGGCGCTGACGAAATCTCTTGCCGCTGCGCTTTTGAAAAATGGCCGCGCCCCGCTGAAAGGCTGCTACTCGGAAAAAACCGGGAAAACCTATGATGCCGTCGTTCTTCTGGAGGATGATGGGCAGCACACGGGCTATAAGCTGGTGTTCGACAATGGCTGATGCGCCGCGTATGGATCACAAGCAGCTCCGCCGCGCCAAGAAGCTCATTCGGAAGCTCTGCTGTAATTACGATCACGGCAACTGCCTCGCGCTGGATGATGGAGAGCCTTGCGTCTGCGTACAGGGTATTTCCTACTCGCTGCTGTGCAACTGGTTCCGAAACGCGGTGCTTCCCGCCGACCATGAACTGCTGGCCGACGTGATGCGAGAAAGGCCGGGGAAGCGCTGCGCCGTCTGCGGTAAGCCGGTCTATTCTTCCTCCAATCGCGCCAAATATTGCCCCGCCTGCGCCAAGCAGGAGCGCCGAAAGCAGGACGCCAAACGAAAGCGTGAACAATACTGGAACCTCCGCAAATAGAGGGCGTAAAAGCCCCGTGCCGCAAGGCTTTTTCCATGCGGAATCACAAGGGGCTGCGTCATTCTATCCGCAAGCTCAAAAACAACGTCTATCTGCGGAGAATCGCCCCTGTGCAGGATGTGTTTTCTTCTGCGCAGGGGCGCTATTTTTTCTGAAAGGAGATCATCATGGCTGAAAAACAAACCAACAAAGACCGGATGCGGGAGATCGTTGACAGCATCGAAAATGGCATCAAGGAGCTGTTCGAGAGCGATAAGTACCGGAAGTACCTTGCCACCATGAGCCGCTTTCACCGCTACTCGATCAATAATACCATGCTCATCTATATGCAGCGCCCCGACGCAACCCATGTGGCGGGCTTCAACAAGTGGCGCGATCAGTTCGGCAGGAACGTCCTGAAAGGCGAAAAAGGCATTCGCATCATCGCTCCTACTCCCTATAAGAAAAAGGTCGAGGAAATCAAGACCGACCCCGAAACCAATGCGCCGGTGCTGGACGCAGACGGCAAGGCCATCATTGAGGAAAAGGAAATCCGTATCCCTATGTTCAAGGTGGTATCCGTCTTTGACGTGTCGCAGACTTCTGGAAAGCCCTTGCCCCAGCTTGCCGCCGATCTGAGCGGCAATGTGCAGCAGTATGAGGTTTTCATGGAGGCGCTGCGCCGTGCTTCTCCCGTTCCGATGGAGATAAAGCCCGTTGCGCGGGATACGGACGGCTTTTTCAGCATTAAGGCGCAGAGCATCACCATCCGCGCCGGTATGAGTGAGGTGCAGACGGTATGCGCCGCCGTCCATGAGATTGCCCACGCCAAGCTCCACGACTACGAACACATGACGGAGCTTGCGGACGATGGTGAGACGATCCTTGTCCCCGGCGAAAAGAGCCGCAACACCGAGGAGGTCGAGGCCGAAAGCATCTCCTATGCGGTCTGCCAGTATTACGGCATTGAAACGGGCGAAAACAGCTTCGGCTATATCGCCACATGGTCAAAGGGCAAGGAGCTGAAAGAGCTTCGCGCCAGTCTGGAAACCATCAACAAGACGGCTTCCGAGCTGATTACGGACATTGACCGGCACTTTGCGGAGATTTGCAAGGAGCGCGGCATAGACCGGGAGAATTTGGCCGCTGCGGAGCAGCCAAGCGTGGAAGCGCCAGAGGCGGAAAAGCTCTACATGGTGGACAACGACAAATACATTCACGTTCAGCGCAGCGACACAGGCATTGATTACACCATCTATGACGCCGGTTCCGCAAAAGTGTTGGATGGCGGCGTACTCGACGGCACCGAACAGCAACTGTCCACAGCGGCGCTTGAGGTTTGCAAACTCCACAATATTGGCGGTGCTGCGCCGATCCGCCTTGCACCGCTGGAGCTGTTGAAAGACTTGCAGGAGGCAAACGAGTTGCCCCTCGGTGCTGGCGAACAAATCACCAGCACAGTCGTTGTTCCCACCGATGCGGCAGATAATATGCTCCCGGAGCTGGAACAGGCCGTCCCGATGCCTGACTCCACGCTGACGGTGGACGATATGCGCAGCTATGGGTATCTGGATAGCGATATGCTCCCACTTTCCAAGGATCGGGCGGTGGAGCTGCTGGAGCATGACATCACGGTTTATATGCTCTATCCCGACAACGCCGAGGAAATGGTCTTTGAAGCCGAGGACATCATCAAGCACGACGGAATGTTCGGCGTCACAAGACCGGATTGGGATGCGGTCAAGGGTCATATCCCACCCCGCGATGTGGAGCAGCGTTTTTTGAACAGTCCCACTGATTCTATGGCGATCTACCAACTGCGCCGGGATGCGCCGGTGGAGCTGCGTTTTGCCAACCTCGGCAGTCTGACCGCGCCGCCTAACCCGGCCAACTATGAAGCTGTCTATACCCGCGAGGTGTACCCGGACGATGATATCGGCAGAATCCTTGAAAACTTTTACTACATTTTCAACGACGAGTGCCCCGGCGATTTTGTGGGACACAGCCTCTCCGTCAGCGACATCGTTGCGCTGAAACAGGACGGCAAGGTATCCTATCACTACTGTGACAGCATGGGATTTCAGGAGCTGCCCGCCTTTCAGAAACCGGAGAATTACCTGAGAGCCGCCGAAATGTCGATGGAGGACGATTACGGCATGATCGACGGCATTATCAACAACGGCCCCAAACAGCCCACCGTCGCCGACCTTGAAGCACAGGTCAAGGCCGGTATGTCCATCTCCTTGATGGATTTGGCAGAGGCGGCACACCGGGAAAAGAAGAAATCTGTGCTGGAGCAGCTCAAAAGCCAACCGGCCCAAGAACGTCCACACAAAACAGCGCCCAAAAAGAGCGCGGAAAAGGAGCTTTGATATGAACATCACCTTTGAAGAACGCCAGCTTATGAGCCTCTACAACACCGGCACCCGCACGGGCTTGATCGCGGCGCTGGAGGAAATGCGCGGCTACCTCGCTGCGGATGAAACGGAGCTGCGGGAGCTGACGGACAGCGCCATCGCAAAGCTGCGCAGGATGAGCGACGCGGAATATGACGAGCTTGACCTGTTCCCCGATTTTGAAAAGGAGGATATGGATGCCGAGTAAAGTACAGCTCTATGCGCAGATGGCAGACCGCACGGCGGAGCAGATCACGGGAAGCTACCAGAAGTGGACGGCATTTCTGACCACCGCCGCAAGGCTGTATAAGTACCCCTACAATGAACAGCTCATGATTTTCGCCCAGCGCCCGGAAGCCACGGCCTGCGCGGAATACGACCTTTGGAATAAGCAGATGCGCCGCTATGTGCGGCGAGGCAGCAAGGGCATCGCCCTTGTGGATACCAGCAGCGACCAACCCAAACTCCGATATGTATTCGATGTTTCCGATACCAGCGGCGGCGAGAACTCTCGCCGCCCTTATCTTTGGGAATACCGGCAGGAGCATCGTGAGGTGGTATCTGCGGCGCTGGAGCAGCGCTTCGACGTTTCCGGTGAAAACGGACTTGCCGATCAGATGGGGCGTGTGGCGGCGCAGCTTGTAGATGAATACTGGCACGACAACTGGCGCGATATTGTCGGCATCGTTGACGGTTCCTTTCTGGAAGGTTATGATGATTTCAACATCGGAGCCGCTTTTCGGAACGCCGCCGTTGTCAGCACCACCTATGCGCTGCTGTCCCGCTGCGGGATGCAGCCGGGAGATTACTTCGAGCATGAGGATTTTCTGAACGTCTTTGATTTCAACACCCCTCAGACCGTCGCCGCTCTTGGAACGGCCATCAGCCAGTCCAGCGAGCTGGTGCTGCGGCAGATCGAAATCACCATCAAGAATTACGAGCGCGAGAAACTCGCGGAAAGGAGCGAAAGCCATGAGCGAACTGACCTACACCCGCAGCGGGGACTATCTGATTCCCGACCTGAGCCTGACCGAGCAGCCGCAAGCCCCGCTGGGCAAGTACGGCAGTATGCGGAAGAATTACCTGAAGGAGCATCGTCCGGTGCTGTGGAACAGCCTGCTGCTGTCCGAGAAGCTGTACCCCCATCTGCGGGAGATCGACGAGGCGGCGAACAACCGGCTGGAACAGATGATGCCGGAGCTGATGAAGTCGGCGGGCGTGACGGAATCGCTGAAAGCCAGCGACCCGATGAAGTGGGTAGGGCTGATGAACACGCTGAAAGCGCAGGCCGAGGAAACGATCCTCACGGAACTGGTGTTCAGCTAAATATGTTCGATGCCCCTGCTGGGGCACAGATGTCCTTCTTCCCCTCAGAGGCAGAACAAATTCAATCCATCGCAGAAGCGGAGAGTGTAACACCCTCCGCTTTTTCTATGTTCATTTCTCAGAATGATATTGACCACATCCTGCGCGCGGGCGGTAATGCGGATGCAGCGCGGATGAAAATTGCTGCGGAATTCTCCAAGCAAAAACCTTTAGAGGATCGCGCGGCATTTCTGAAAGCTCTTTACCACGGCGGCAACGGCCTGATTACGGATAACGGCAGGTTTTCCGCATGGTACGGGGACGATGGTATCCATATTGCAACCGGAGATACCTCTCGCTATCTTCGCTCAGCACAAGTGATAGGCTGGGCAGATGCGGCGGAGCGTATTGAGGAACTTCTGGACGGCGGCACATTTGCCACCAATCTTGAAGTCACAGAAGCCCCGCGCTATGAGCGGCTGGGTATTGCTGTGGATGTCTGGAATCTTTATCACGATTTCTCGGATGAAGCAAAATCGCTGGGGTATCTGTCCTGCTTGGGCAATATCCATAGCACCAGCTTTCCAGAGGAAACGGAGCGCCTGACGGATGATCTGCTGAATCCGGAGTTTCGGGAAAGGCTTCTGGCAGAACACAGAGTATTTCTTGACGCATACCGTGAGAACCGGGAGCTTCTGCGTTTCCATTTCCACCGTCCGCAGGCGCTTCTTACATGTATGGAAGATCTGTCATTGCCGCGCAAAGAATATCACTCCGATATGGCGGCTGTTCCGAAGACGGGCCGGTTTATCACTGAAGATGAAATTGCGGCTTCTCTTGCAAATGGAAGCGGCTTTGAGGGTGGAAAGACCCGCATCCATGAGTTTTTCCAGACTCCGCACACGACAAAAGAGAGCGCTGATTTTCTGAAAAAGGAATACGGCATCGGAGGACGCACCCATGCTGTATCCAGAGAAAGCGGCAGCTATGAAGATCACGGCAGCAAAGGCATTATGCTGAAAAAGAACGGCTGTGCAGACATTCAGATGAATTGGAACAAGGTCGCTTCGCGCATCTCGGAGCTGGTTCGGTTGAACCGCTACCTTACGCCGGATGAGCAGGCAGCCTATGACAAGGAAATGGCGCAGGACGCCATGCGGAACGCGGTTTATAACGACTATAACGACGTAAAGGCGGCGCACCCCGATGAAATTGTGCTGTATCAGGTTGGGGACTTCTTCGAGCTGTATGGCGAGGATGCGCGGGCAGTTGCAGATGATCTCAGCCTTGAGCTGACGCGCCGCAATTTGGAGGGAGTAGGCCGTGTTACCATGTGCGGCTTCCCTGCAAAGGATTTGGAGAAATACGTTGAAAAGCTGCGGGAAAAGCATGATGTAACAATTTCGCGCATTGGCGATTCCGGCCATGAACACACGGCATATACGCTTCCGTCCATCGACCACGAGGCAGAACGGGCCATCAATGCTTATGAAGCAGAGTTCGGCGCGGACGGCACGAGGGTGTTCCGCGACCCCGCCGCAGAGCAAGTTCAGCCCACGGTGCAGGAACGTTTGGAGCATTACAGGCCGGTGGTGATGGCAGCGGTTTCGGAGGATACGGCCTATCGCAACGCCTGCGGTCACTCTGACCGGGAAAATGCGGAAATCGAGTGTAATGCCGCTGTGCGCCGTGCCGTTCTCAATTCAAAAGATATGGAGCTTATCCGGCTATTTTCGGATGTTCCAGAATTCCGCAACCACTTGCATCAGGAGGTTTTTGAGGGAACCTATGAGCAGCTTCACGATCTGCTGCGACCGCTCTCGCAAGACGATATAGACGATGCGCTCCGTATATGGAACGGAAATATCGAGAGCAAACACGCCGTAGTGCGGTATATGCAGCAGCACGGACGTGAAAAAGAAACTGCTGCATGGCTTGCTCACGAGTACGGCGGCAAGGAGGGCAACAATCTCTTTATCGTCCGTGCCGGAAGTCCGGAAACCGTTGAATTGACATGGCCGAAGGTGCAGCGGCGCATTGCACAGCTTATCCGCGAGGATAACTTCTACACCGAGGCGGAACGCGACAATTTCGATGATATTGACCCCGCTGCCATCCGGGAAGCCCTCGCCCAGCGTGGCATTGTGGGCGGCAAAGTGGTTGACCCCGAAAAGCTGAACAGCGATCCATTTATCCAGCGCGTGATGCAGGATACGGAGCGTATCGCGGAGCAGGAAGAACCCACCCTCGACCCCGCAGACCGTTTTCATGTGGTGAGCCTTGACCGGGGCTTTCGTACCCTGTACGCCGTGTGGGACGACGAGGCCCACGGCTACTATGTGGATGCGTACGGCGTGACTGAGGAATTTACAAGCGAGTGGCAGGCAGAGGCGTACCGGCTGGAGCTGCAAGGACAGGCGGAGCAGGCGCTTTTAGAACGTGCAAAGGGACTGATCTCCGATTTCTGCCGGAGTGAATACGGCTCAGAGGCGGATTTTAGCGACCCAGCGAAGATTGGCGTTGCTTACACCACCGTCACCGATGACGAGATCCCCATTCAGGTGAACATTGACCTTGTGAATTATCGACTGGAGCGCTATCTGGATGATGAGCATCTGGAAACCCGGCAGTACGGCTCTTTGCAAGAGATTATTACCAACGAGCTGGAAAATCTCGATTTCAGCGACCTCATTCATGTTTCGGATGAGGATGTGGAGCAATACCGCTGGCATGAGCCAGAGGAAGCAGTTACAGACGTTCCCGAAACAGCTCCTGTCCCGCAGCGAGAACAGTTCCCGTATTCCGTAGGCGATACGGTATATTTGGAGGACGGCAAGCCGTTCATTATTGAGCGCATCGGGCTTTTTGATATTTCTCTCCGTGACCCGACGCTTCTCTACCCTATCTCCCGTGCGGAGAGCAGGGAGAGTTTTGCACGGCTTATGGAACGGTATCCGCAGCCGGAACAGGCATCCACCTACACCGAGAAAACCGTGGCGGTGTATCCCGGTGACAAAAATAACCTCCCCTATGATGTGGAGATTCGCACTCTGCGCTTTGACGAGCCGGAGCATGACCCGCCCTCTGCGGAACCTGTCGAGCCTGAACCGCCCGCCATGAGCGAGGAAGAAGCTCTGATTCTGGAGCAGGAAGGGCGCGCGGCGTTTTCGGAAATGGGCGAGTTTGTGCCTGATTTTAATGACGCCATTTCACAGGCTGAGATCGACGAGCCTCCCGCACACCGTCCTGCGGTATCTATCCCCGTTGACGGCGAGTGGCAGGGCTTTCCCAGCGTTGCCGCTGCGGAGCAGGCCGCTTACGCTGACTTCAAGGCGGCAAGCCACCGCGACGCGCAGAATTTCCACATCACCGATGATGCCCTCGGCGTCGGCGGCGCAAAAGCAAAGTTTCGGGCAAATATGGCGGCGATCCGCCTCCTGCAAGAGCTGGAGTTTGAGGGCTTACAGGCCAGCCCGGAGCAGCAGGAAATCCTCTCCCGCTATGTGGGCTGGGGCGGTCTGGCCGATGCGTTCGATGAGAATAAGCCAAACTGGTCGGACGAGTTTGCAGAGCTGTACGCCACACTTTCCCCGGAGGAATACGCTGCGGCCAGAGCGTCCACGCTGAACGCCCACTACACCAGCCCCACCGTCATCAAGGCAATCTATGAAGCGGTCGGCAATATGGGCTTCCAGAGCGGTAACATTCTGGAGCCGTCTATGGGCGTTGGCAACTTTTTTGGCCTGCTGCCGGAGCAGATGCAGGGCAGCAAGCTCTACGGCGTGGAGCTGGACAGCATTACCGGGCGTATTGCCAAGCAACTTTACCCCAAGGCGGACATCACCATCGCAGGCTTTGAGACAACGGACAGAAAAGACTTTTACGACCTCGCCGTGGGTAACGTCCCGTTCGGACAATATCAGGTAGATGACCGGGCTTATAACAAGCTCGGTTTTTCCATTCACGACTACTTCTTCGCCAAAACCCTCGACCAAGTGCGTCCGGGCGGCGTGATTGCGTTCGTGACCTCCCGCTACACGATGGACAAGCAATCGCCCGAAGTCCGCAGGTACATCGCACAGCGGGCGGAGCTGCTGGGTGCCATTCGTCTGCCTAACAATGCGTTCAAGGCCAACGCCGGTACGGATGTGGTTTCGGACATTCTCTTTCTCCAAAAGCGTGACCGTCCCATTGAGATCGAACCGGATTGGGTACACCTCAGCCAGAATGGGGATGGCTTTGCCATCAACCGCTATTTTGTTGACCACCCGGAGATGATTTTAGGCAGGCAGACCTCCGAAAGCACCCAATACGGCAAGCAGGATTTCACCGTTGTCCCCATCGAGGGGCTGGAGCTTGCAGATCAGCTCCATGATGCCGTGAAAAACATTCGCGGCGCCTATCAGGAAGCGGAGCTGCCAGAGCTGGGCGAGGGCGAACAGATCGACACGTCCATCCCCGCAGACCCCAATGTGAAAAACTACTCCTACACCGTGGTGGACGGCGAGGTGTACTACCGGGAAAACAGCCGCATGGTCAAACCGGAGCTGAACGCCACCGCCGCCGAGCGCATTAAAGGCATGGTCGCGCTGCGGGATTGTGTGAATGAGCTGATTGCCCTGCAAATGGACGAGTACAGCGCAGAAAGCCGGATTCAGGAAGCGCAGGCCGAGCTAAACCGCCTCTATGATGCGTTCTCCGCAAAACACGGCCTAATCAATGAGCGTGCGAACCGTCTTGCGTTCTCTGACGATTCCTCTTACTACCTCCTGTGTTCGCTGGAAGTGCTGGATGACGACGGAAAGCTGGAGCGCAAGGCGGATATGTTCCATAAGCGCACCATCAAGCAGCAGCGCAGCGTAGATTCTGTGGATACCGCCAGTGAAGCCCTTGCTGTCTGCATCGGAGAAAAAGCCTGCGTCGATCTCAGCTTTATGGCCACCCTCATGGGCGGCAGCGAGAAAATCCCGCAGATCGTTGAGGATTTGAAGGGCGTCATTTACAAGGAACCAAACAGTGGCCCGTTTGACTTGGAGGACGGCGGCGAGCATTGGGCGAAGGGCTGGCAGACGGCGGACGAATATCTCTCCGGCAACGTCCGGCAGAAGCTCCGTACCGCGCAGCGCGTGGCAGCGCGCGACCCATTCTTCGCTGGGAATGTGGACGCCCTGATTGCTGCCCAGCCGAAAGACCTTGAAGCCAGTGAGATTGAGGTGCGGCTGGGTGCGACATGGTTTGATAAGAAGTACATCGAGCAATTCATGTACGAAACCTTTGAAACGCCCCGCTATCTGCGCGGACAGATCGAGATCAGCTATGTCCCGTACACCGCAGAATGGCAGGTTTCCCGCAAGAGCATGGTGCGCTACAACGACGTGGCGGCATTCACCACCTACGGCACAGACCGCGCCAGCGCCTACCGGTTGCTGGAGGATGCGCTGAATCTCCGCGATATTCGCATCTACGATACCATTGAGGACGCAGACGGACGGGAGCGCCGTGTCCTCAACGCCAAGGAAACCACCCTTGCCGCGCAGAAGCAGCAGCTTATCCGGGATGCGTTCAAGGACTGGATTTGGAAAGACCCGGAGCGGCGCGAAACGCTGGTACGGCAATACAACGAGGAAATGAACAGCACTCGTCCCCGCGAGTATGACGGCAGCCACATCGTTTTCTCCGGTATGAACCCGGAAATCACCCTCCGAGAGCATCAGAAAAACGCCATCGCCCATGTGCTGTACGGCGGGAATACGCTGCTGGCACACGAAGTTGGCGCGGGAAAAACCTTTGAAATGGTAGCCTCTGCGATGGAATCCAAGAGGTTGGGACTGTGCCAGAAATCCATTTTTGTCGTGCCGAACCATCTGACGGAACAGTGGGCGTCCGAGTTTTTGCGGCTCTACCCTTCGGCCAACATCCTTGTCACTACCAAGAAGGACTTTGAAACCCACAACCGCAAGAAATTCTGCGCCCGTATCGCCACCGGCGACTATGACGCCGTTATCATCGGCCACAGCCAGTTTGAGCGTATCCCCATCAGTCCGGAGCGGCAGGAACAGCTCCTTCACCAGCAGATTGAGGAAATCACCGATGGTATTCAGGATACCAAGCTCGCAGGCGGCAACAGCTTTACCATCAAGAGCTTGGAGCGCACGAAAAAGGGGCTGGAGGCGCGGCTGAAAAAGCTGCAAGCCAGCGACCGCAAGGATGATGTGATTTACTTTGAACAGCTCGGCGTAGACAGGATGTTTGTGGACGAGTCGGACAATTATAAAAATCTTTTCCTCTATACAAAGATGCGCAACGTGGCAGGGCTTTCCACCACCGATGCGCAGAAATCCTCGGATATGTTCTCAAAGTGCCGCTACATGGATGAGCTGACCGGCGGGCGCGGCGTGGTATTTGCCACCGGCACCCCGGTTTCCAACTCCATGACAGAGCTTTACACCATCCAGCGCTATTTGCAGCATGACCGGCTGCAAGAGATGGGTATGGGCCACTTTGATTGCTGGGCAAGCCGCTTTGGTGAAACCACCACCGCGCTGGAGCTTGCCCCGGAGGGCTATACTTTAGTAGGACGATAAATAATGCGTTCCTAAATTGAAAATAGGCTATCAAAATCGGACTTGGTACTTCAAAAAAATATTTTGATTTTCTTGAAAAACAGTTCCGCTTTGTACCCCTATTTTCTCCTATTAGCAGAGGGAGTAATCCCTGTAATGCTAAATCGGATTACATAAGGAAAGGAGGATAAGAGAATGTCAAGGAGTTCAAAGATTACAGCACTCTATGAGCGTTTGTCGAGAGATGATGATCTTAATGGTGAGTCAAATTCAATCACCAATCAAAAGCAATACTTGGAAGATTACGCCCGAAGAAATGGTTTTACGAATATCCGTCATTTTACTGACGATGGTTTTTCGGGTGTAAATTTCAATCGTCCGAGTTTTCAGGAGTTGATTAAGGAAGTAGAAGCAGGAAATGTCGCAACGATTATTGTTAAGGATATGAGCCGATTAGGGCGAAACTATCTGCAAGTCGGTTTTTATACGGAAGTTCTGTTCCCACAGAAAGATGTCCGTTTCCTTGCGATAAATAACAGTATCGACAGCAATAATGCTTCTGACAATGACTTTGCCCCATTTTTGAATATAATGAACGAATGGTACGCAAAAGACACAAGCAATAAAATCAAGGCTGTGTTTGACGCCCGTATGAAAGACGGAAAGCGTTGTAGCGGTTCAATTCCCTATGGATATAACCGATTAGCAACCGACAAACAAACGCTTGTCGTTGACCCTGTGGCTTCTGCGGTGGTAAAGCGTATCTTTTTGCTTGCCAACGAGGGCAAAAGTCCGAGAGCAATCGCTGAATTGCTTACCGAAGAAAAGGTTTTAATTCCGGCTGCACACGCAAAGGAATATCACCCCGAACAGTATAACGGAACAAAGTTTTCAGACCCGTATCTTTGGGGAATGTCAACCATAAGAGCGATTTTAAGCAGACAGGAATATCTCGGTCATACTGTTTTGCGTAAATCGGTCAGCACCAATTTCAAACTGCACAAAAGAAAGAATACCGATGAAGATGAACAGTATGTATTTTATAATACGCACGAGCCTATCATCTCGCAGGAACTTTGGGACAGCGTTCAGAAGCGAAAGAAACGAGCGAACAGGACAGCGGCAAGAGGAACGCATAGCAACCGTTTAAGCGGTTATCTGTACTGTGCGGATTGTGGCAGAAGAATGACCCTGCAAACGCATTACAGTAAAAAAGACCGTTCGGTGCAGTATTCTTACCGTTGCGGCGGATATGCAAGCAAAGTAAACTCCTGCTCTGCCCATTCAATTAGTGCTGATAATGTTGAAGCCTTGATATTATCGGCTGTCAAACGATTATCAAGATTTGTTCTGAATGACGAAGAAGCCTTTGCAAAGGAACTTCAAGCACTTTGGAATGAAAAGCAGACAGAAAAGCCAAAGCACAATAAATCGGAATTGCACCGTTTTCAGAAGCGATACGATGAATTGTCTAAACTTATTCGTGGCTTGTATGAAAATCTTGTTTCGGGATTACTGCCCGAAAGACAGTATAAGCAACTGATGAAGCAGTACGATGACGAACAGGCTGAGCTGGAAACGAAGATTGAGGAAATGGAAAAGGAACTTACCGAAGAAAAAGTAAATGCTGTTGATATTAAGCATTTCATTTCTTTAATTCGCAAGTGCAAAGAGCCGACAGAAATTTCCGATTTGATGTTTGCTGAACTCATTGACAAGATTGTGGTTTATGAAGCAGAGGGTGTGGGAAAAGCAAGGACACAAAAGGTTGATATTTACTTCAACTATGTCGGGCAGGTCGATATTGCCTATACAGAAGAAGAACTTGCTGAAATAAAGACACAGGAAGAACAGATAGAAATGGAGCGATTGGCAAAACAGCGTGAGCGTGAAAAAGCCTACCGAGAGAAGCGAAAGGCGAAAAAACTCGCTGAAAATGGTGGAGAAATCGTCAAGACAAAGGTATGTCCTCATTGTCAAAAAGAGTTTGTGCCTACAAGTAACCGACAGATTTTTTGTTCAAAGGATTGTTGCTATCAGGCGAGGCAAGACCAAAAGAAAGCCGACAGAGAAGCTGAAAAAGGAAATCATTATTATCGTCAGCGTGTCTGTGCTGTGTGTGGCAGTACCTACTGGCCTACACACAGTCAGCAGAAATTATGTTCCGAAGAATGTCAAAAACAAAATCACAACGAAAAATCTTTGGAATTTTACCACAAGAAGCAAAAGGAGAAATCAAAATGCAAAGATTTATTACAGACGAAAGAACCGGTATCCAGTACGAACTCATCGGAGATTATTACTATCCCTGCTTGACGATAGAAAACGAAGAACCCCCTGCTCTCACAAAATACGGAAGAACGAGGGAAAAATATTTAAGGGAACACAAGAAAGTCTTATATTTCAATCTGATTACAAGCGGAAAGTTATATGAACACCTTGCTGAAATTGATACTTCGGCGTGTAATATGGCGGAGTATCTGATAAAGGAAATGGCAAGAAAACAAGGTGTGACGGAACAACTGAAAGCGGAGGATATGATGAGATGGGTCGGATTGATGAATAATATCCGAGCATGTGCAGATGAGATTGTATTGAACGATATTGTGTATTCTTAATAGCATACCAGCCGAAAAGGAACTGCTGTCTTAACTGATGGCAGTTTTTCTTTTTCGGGAAGTATTTAAGAAGTTATTAAGTCGTGAGTATAATCGAAGTAGTTTGAAGTATTGAAAAAAATGATGACTTTTGTTATAATGTTTAATGGAAGGTTGTATTTTATTAGGAATAACGAAATGAATTTGTAGGTGAGAGTATGAAGAAGAATAAAAAATACAAAAAGATAAAGATAATAATGGTTTTTACAACAGTCTTGCTTATAGCGTTTGTAGCAGTAGTTGGATTATATAAAACAGGGATTTATCGTTTTGATTTTTTTAAGGATGTGTATAAAAAAATCGATTTTCAACTGAGTACAAATGAGCTTAACATTCCTCAGGACGCTCTTTCGTTTTCTGTTTATGATATTGAACAGGGTGAATATTTATTTTACGAGGGAGATAGCCAATTGCCCACAGTAGCAAGTTTGGCAAAGCTATTTGCCATTGACTATGCTTTGACAAAAGTTAACTTGGAAGATGTTATTGAAGTAAATCAAGAGGTATTGGATCTTGTGCCGGCTGGGTCATCTTTAGCAAATCTAAAAGTTGGGAAGTACACAGTAAAAGAAATAATGGAAGCTATGCTTGTTCCTTCGGGAAACGATGCTGCCTATTCGTTGGCATATTATATTGCTAAAAATGAATTAGGAGAGGGCTATACAGCAACGGAATATATAAATTATTTTATGACAGAGCTAAGTGAGTATTTAATTGAAGAAGGCTATTCTAAAACAAATTTGTATAATGATCCGAGCGGGGCATCTATGTCAGCCGATACACATTTGGATGATATTAATCGTGTAGCCTTGAAGCTTTATAATTATGATTTTGTTAAAGAATGTGTAGGGAAAAGCACTTTCTCAATTCAAACTCCACAAGGTGAATTTACTTGGAAAAATACCAATAAGTTTTTAGATAAAAAGTCACCGTACTATAATGAAAATGTAAAAGGAATAAAAACAGGAACTATGGCATCTTCCTATAATATTGTTGTTCTTTATAAAAAAGATGGCAAGGAATATTTGATTACCTGCTTGGCATCATTATCAGATGAAGGAAGATATAAAGCAGTGCAGTCCGCTATAAATACAATTATTAAATGATGTCGAAATATCTTTTAATTAAAGCGTTAAAGTGTCGTGGACAAGATAAAGATTAGTTTGGTGAAACAACAATAGTTGAAGTACGAAAAACATCGTAGAAATACGGTGTTTTTTGTTACCCAAAACCTACAATTTCATACATAACCACAGGTTAGTACAAATACCTTGTGTGATTTTTTGAAAGGCATAAAAAGGCAAATTTGCCCGGTTTTCGCCCCGAAAAATGACAGAAACAAGGCTTGAAGTATCTTTCCTGTGGTTTTTTGTTTTCAGGCGGAAAGGAGGACTTTATGCCGAGAATGAGCAAGAAACGGAAACAAGAGTGGGCATTGTTTCTGAACGAAAGAAATCGCATTACCTACAACGAACTTTGCAGAAAATGCAGTAATGATTGCAAGCAGAGTTTTCGCAGTATCGTGGTGCATTGCCCTAAATATTTATCAAAAAGGAGAACGAAGAACAATGATGAAAATGGAAAATGAAATGAATGTAAATGTACCTCTTGAAGTTGTCAAGGCAAGTGAGATTGAGCCGAAAGAAGTGAAATGGCTGTGGTATCCGTATATTCCGTTCGGCAAGGTTACGCTGTTGCAGGGCGACCCCGGCGATGGAAAAAGCAAGTTAATGCTTTCCGTTGCCGCCCTGCTCTCAAAAGGAGAAGCCTTGCCCTTTACCAATGAAGAAGTTGAACCTATGACTATCATCTATCAGACAACGGAAGATGATGCAGATGATACGGTAGTACCCCGATTTAATTCTGCCGGTGGGAACGGAGAAAATCTTATCTTCATCAAGGAAGATGAAAAGTCTTTATCCTTTGGGGATAACCGTATTGCTGAAGCAATCGAAAATTATCACGCAAAACTTTTAATTCTTGACCCGATGAGTTCTTATATCGGAGAGAACTGTTCAATGAACAATGCCAACGAAACAAGGGCAGAGTTTAATCATCTGATAGCAGTCGCAAAGAATACTGGCTGTGCCATTGTGATTATCGCTCATATGAACAAGATGAGAGATACCAACCCACTTTATCGTACCAATGGTTCTATTGATATTGCGGGTGCTGCAAGAAGTATTCTTGCAATCACACGCACACCGAACAAGGAAGCACCTGCGGAAAGATATATGGTGCAGGTGAAATCAAACCTCGCCCCGACAGGTTCGGCAATTCTTTTTGAGGTAGCAGCAAAAGGAGTGGACTTTATCTCTGAAATGGAAATGACAGCAGAAGAAGCGTTCCAGTCCCTTGCTCCCAAAATGGGCAGACCGAACGATAAGGAAATCAAGGCGAAAGAAATTCTTTTGGAAATGCTGAAAGACGGAGAAATGCTTTCTTCGGATTGCGAAGAAAGACTTGAAGCCGCAGGGTTCAAGAAATCGACCATTAAAAAGGCAAAGAAGAAAGCAGGAGTTATCTCCCGAAAACGAGGCTTTCTGTGGTACTGGTCTTTGCCGATGGGCGATATACCGAGAGAATAAATGCAGGCTGTCTGATGGGAGGACAGTCTGTTTTTATGATGGAGGTATCAAAAGGAGGTCAAGGGGGAACTCCCTTGCCCACGACATCTTTGCAGACGAAGTCTGAAAGTGTCATAGTGGGTTACACACATTCAAAGAATGTTGTGTAATGGCTTCGCCCTGCCGAGAAAGGAGAGGAAAAATGGCGAAAAGCAGTAAAGCAGATATGAGTTGCGCAAGGGTAAAACAGTACACCGCTTCTGATGTGAGCAAGGCGGAAAGGCACAACGAACGCAAGAATGAAACCTATGAAAATATGAATGTGATTACGGAGCGAATACCCCTTAATGTGCATTTCAAAAAACCGACTGCCCCGACCTATATGGAGCAGTTAAAGCAGATGGAAACAGACGGTCAGGTGTCGCTTCGTGGGTTGAGGAAAGACGCTACCCTTTTCAATGAGATTGTGATTGATGTGAATACGATGTACTTCGAGCGTAACGGCGGTTATGAATACGCAAAGCAGTTTTATGAAGAAGCCTATCATTTTATTGAAGAAAAATTCGGTGCGGACAATGTTATATCGGCGGTAATGCACGCTGATGAAATCAATGTAGCCGCAAGCGAAGAACTGGGAAAAGAGGTTTACCACTATCATCTTCACGCTATGGTTCTGCCAGTGGTGGAGAAAGAAATCCTATGGAGTAAGCGTTGCAAAGACGAAAAACTGCGAGGAACAGTCAAGGAAGTGGTTAATCAGATTAGCCATTCAAAGAAATGGAAATCGGATATTCCGCTGACCGATGAAAAAGGAAATCCGCTTCTTAGGAAGAACGGCAAGCCGATGTTTCGAGCTTCGTACAGCATACTGCAAGATGAATTGTTTCACTATATGACGGAACAAGGGTTCAAGGGCTTTCAGCGTGGCGAATACGGAAGTACAGCGGAGCATTTAACTTCCCTGCAATATCAAATCCAACAGGACAAAGAACGATTGGAGAAGTTGCAGAAGCGTATTCAAAAAGAGCAAGTCAAGTATGAGCCTGCCCGTCATATTTCTAAAACCTTAAACGAAATTGACAGTATGGGGCAGAAAACAATCACAGGTAAAATGGCAATCTCCAAAGAGGATTATTCTCAACTGACTGCCCTTGCCAAAGAGGGTATTACCAGTCGTGCGGAAATCAAAAAATTTGAGCAGAGTGCAAATTTTTACCGACAGAAGTATATGGACAGTGCAAACGCATTGGAACGAATGAAAACCAAATACAACGAACTGAAAGAAAAGTGCAGACCTTTTCTTGAAGCGTTAGAGCATTTCCCCGAAGTTGCCAAACTTTTTACCGAAAAAGTAAGGCAACTTTTTTCTTTGCGAGAAGCACAGTTACAAGCCGAAAAAGAAGCAAGGGAAAAAGCAAGACAGGAGCGTATTAAGGCACGAAGAAACAAGCGTGGTATGGAAAGATAACCATTTCCATTATACTCACGACTTAATGACTTCTTGATATGTTCCGATGAAACAGGCTGTATTTGTGGGGTGTTCCAAACGGAATGCCCCACAATCAATTTATGAAAAGGAGAAAATGATTATATGAAAGAGAATACTTTATCTTATACAACACGAATAGGCAAAACAACTTTTATTGTCAATGTGAAGCAATCGGAAAGTGCGAAGAAGCCTTTGAATACGGTGTTTCAAGAGATATGCAGACACGAGATGTTGGGAGATTTTTCAGCGGATAAATATTTGAATTTAGAAAACTTACAAAAATCATCTTGACAAACTCGTTCCCGAGGGAACCGGCTACCGGGCAAGGACGCGCTTTGCAAAATTTTTCAACTTGCCCGAATTGATGAATCTGTTCAAAGAGGTCGCCGACATCAAAACGGCGGATCAGCTCCACTTACCCACGCCGGAGGTTGCGTATCACACCATCGCCACCAAACCCACACAGATCCAGCAGGACATGGTGAAAGCCCTCTCGGAACGAGCGTCCAAGGTACACAGCGGTGCGGTCAGCCCGGATGTGGACAATATGCTCAAAATCACCTCGGACGGACGCAAGCTGGGGCTTGACCAGCGCATCATCAATCCCATGCTCCCCGACGAAGAAACCACCAAGGTCAATCAGTGCGTGGCGAACATTCTCCAATACTGGCGTGACGGCGAGGAGGAAAAACTGACACAGCTTGTGTTTTGCGACATTTCTACGCCAAAGACCACGCCCTCGCAGCGGGCGGCAAAGGCTTCCCCCGGTACGCTGGACAGCCCGGAAATCCATGCGCTGGAGAGCGCGATTTCATTGGAGGAAAGCACGGAAACGCCGTTCACGGTCTATGAGGATGTGCGCCAAAAGCTCATTGACGCCGGTATGCCCCCGGAACAGATCGCGTTCATCCACGATGCCAATACGGAGGTCAAAAAGCGGGAACTGTTCGCAAAGGTACGCAGTGGTCAAGTGCGCGTCCTGATGGGCAGCACGGCCAAAATGGGCGCGGGCACCAACGTGCAGGATCGTTTGGTCGCACTTCACGATTTGGATTGCCCGTGGCGTCCCCGTGATCTCACGCAGAGAAAAGGCCGTATCGAGCGTCAGGGCAATCAGAACAAGCTCGTTCATGTCTGCCGCTATGTGACCGAAGGGACGTTTGACGCCTACCTCTGGCAAACGGTGGAAAATAAACAGAAATTCATCTCTCAGATCATGACCTCAAAATCTCCGGTTCGCTCCTGCGAGGATGTGGACGCTACAGCGCTGTCCTTTGCGGAGATCAAGGCGCTGTGTGCCGGTGATCCCCGCATCAAAGAGCGCATGGATTTGGACATTGAGGTGTCTAAGCTCAAAATTATGAAGGCAGACCACAACAGCAAGCAATTCCGATTGGAGGACAGTCTGCTGAAATACTTCCCGGAAAAGATAGAAGAACACAAGGGCTTTGTTCGTGGGCTGGAGGCGGATATGCAGACCCTCGCGGCGCATCCGCTCCCGGCAGAGGGCTTTGTCGGCATGGAGATTCGCGGCGACCGGCTCACCGATAAGGAAAACGCCGGTGCCGCGCTGCTGGACACCTGCAAGGAGGTCAAGGGCAAAGACCCGGTACAGATCGGCAGCTATCGCGGCTTTACCATGTCCGTTGCTTTTGATTCCATGTGGAAAACGTACACGCTGACGCTGAAAGGCCAGATGACCCATCGTGTTGAACTCGGTTCGGATGCCAGAGGCAACCTTGTCCGCATCAAGAACGCGTTGGATAAAATGCCGGAGCGTCTGCGCAGCGTTCAGGAGCAGCTTGAAAACCTCTATAACCAGCAGGCGGCGGCAAAGGCCGAGGTCGGTAAGCCGTTCCCGCAGGAGCAGGAGCTGGCCGCAAAAACTGCGCGGCTCATTGAGTTGGATATGGAGCTGAATCTGGACGGCAAGGGACAGCCGCAGCCTGAGCAGGCGATTGCAAAATCGGCTCGGCCTTCCGTTCTGGACAGGCTGAAAGCGTCGCCTGTTCATGGCGCACCGGAAAAGCCCCACAAAAAAGAAATGGAGGCACGATAATGAAAAATCTCCCCGTTTACAAGCACCCGGCATCCTATGCCAGAGAGCATGACGAGCTTGCTGCCTACCGCGCCTCCAATCAGGCGAACGCAGCCTGCAAGGAAGCTATCGAAGCCGCCATCCGCGACCACTACCGGGATAACCGGCTGGATACAGCAGCGGTCGATCAGGTAGTGCAGCAGTTCGGCTATGACCGCACGTTCCATGTCCTTGCCATTACCGTCTGTCAAGCGGATTGGGACAGACGGTATTCACCCGACAACCGGGCATGGGCAAACGCCATGTCCATCCCCGCCAATCCCGACACATGGGGTACTGACCGCAACTGCTATCTGGCCGTCAACAGCCATCCCGGTCTGGTGGATCTGTTTCTCAGCCAGACCCGCAAAGCCTACGCACAGGAGCGGCAGAAAACCTCTGTCCGGGATAAGCTGAAAAAGCCGCCTGAAACAACTTCGCCGAAAATTTCGGCGAAGTCCAAAGCCCCGGAGCGCTGAGCGATGGCAAAGCGCAAACGGG
Organism: Ruminococcus bromii; assembly: GCF_002834235.1. Taxonomy (GTDB): domain Bacteria; phylum Bacillota; class Clostridia; order Oscillospirales; family Acutalibacteraceae; genus Ruminococcoides; species Ruminococcoides intestinale. Next base: position 62,161 of record NZ_NNBY01000026.1, read on the forward strand.
ATATTCAGCTCAAATTCCGCGTCACGCCGCAGGAGCGGGAAATGATTGAAACGAAGATGGCGCAGTTCGGCACCACCAACATGGCGGCGTATCTCCGCAAGATGGCGATTGACGGATATGTGGTGAAGCTCGACCTTCCGGAGCTGCGGGAGCTGGTGTCCCTGCTTCGGTATTCCAGCAACAACCTCAACCAGCTTACCCGCCGCGCTCACGAAACAGGCCGCATCTATGAGGCCGATTTGGAGGACATTCAGCAAAGTCAGGAACGGATATGGACGGCGGCAGAGAAAATCGTTTCCTCGCTGGCGGCGCTGAAATAAGTCGCAGGGGCGGCGGTCACTCCGCCGCCCCTGTTCACACAAAGCAAAAGCCTCGCATTGTTGCAAAGCGCGCGCTGTCATGGTATTCTGATATTAGAAAAGCATAACGTCTTTGAAAAGGAGGCCGTCAAATGTCTATTCTGAAAATTATCCTTGTGCCGCTATCGCTTATCCTGTCCCTGTTCGTCTGGCTGTGCGCGGGGCTGCTGTCTTGCTCCGGCTTCGTGTTCAAGCTGGCAAGCGGCCTGCTCTCCCTGTTGGCCATCGCCGTGATGATTACCTACTCTGTAAAAAACGGCATTATCCTCCTTGTGCTGGCGTTTCTAATCAGCCCGATGGGACTTCCGCTGCTGGCGGTGCAGGGACTTGGCAAGCTGCAAGACGTGAACGCTGCCATGAAAAACTTCATCCATAGTTAAAGCGCAAGCCGGGGCGAACGCCTCGGCTTGCTTTTTCATAAATTCTGTTTTTGATTTTACTCAAAGAGATTGTAAAAACTACCCCTCCGTGCTATAAAATCCTATTTATCAAGCGAGAGCCAAGGCTTCATCTGGCACGAGGAATGGAAGCTGTATGCGCCGAATAATCTGATGCACATGATAGATAAAGGGGTAGTGTAAAGCGGTCTGCTACGGCAGGCCGTTTGACTTTTCAAGGAGGTGTCCCAACATGGCAACCACGCGCCTGATGCCTCTGCACACCGGCAAAGGCCGCACGGTGGGACAGGCCATCAGCGCTATCATCGACTACACCGAAAATCCGCAAAAGACGGACGGCGGCAGGCTGATTACGAGCTGGCAATGCGACAGCAGGATCGCCGACGCCGAGTTTCTTTTCACCAAGAATCAGTACATTCAAAAGACCGGCAGGGTGCGCGGCGAGGATGATGTGATCGCCTACCATTTGCGGCAGTCCTTTGTCCCCGGAGAGATCACACCGGAAGAAGCAAACCGCTTGGGCTGCGAGCTGGCCAAGCGGTTCACCAAGGGCAATCACGCCTATATCGTCTGCACCCATATCGACAAAGCCCATATTCACAATCATGTGATCTGGAACTCCACCGCACTCAGCCAGACCCGGAAATTCAGAAACTTTTGGGGCAGCAGCCGCGCCGTGCGGCGGCTCAACGATACCATCTGCATCGAGAACGGCTACTCCATCGTGGAGAATCCGAAGCGCCACGGCAAGAGCTACAACAAGTGGCTGGGCGACAAAAAGAAGCCCTCCCACCGGGAGCGGATATGCGCGGCCATTGACGATGCGCTGGCGCAAAAGCCCGACAGCTTTGAAGCGCTGCTGGAGCTGCTGCGGCAGGCCGGGTATGAGGTCAAGGGCAAGAAAGTCCCGTCCCTGTTAGGCGGCGAACAGAAAAAGTCCATTCGCATGGATACCCTCGGTGACGGCTATACTCCCGCAGATCTCCGCGCGGTGATCGCAGGTGAAAAGGCGCATACGCCACGAAAGAACGCCGCCGCGCCGGTCAAACCGGAAAAGCGCAGCGGGAATCTGCTGGTGGACATTCAGGCAAAATTACGCGCTGGCAAGGGTGCCGGTTATGCGCGTTGGGCGACGTTGTTCAACCTGAAACAGATGGCGCAGACGGTGGCCTATCTGCAAGACCATGAGCTTTTAGATTACGCCGTTCTCTCAGAGAAAGCGGCGGAAGCGTCCGCTCACTTCAACGAGCTTTCCGCAAGGATCAAATCTGCGGAAACACGCATGGCCGAGATTGCGGTGCTGCGGGAGCATATTGTCAATTACGCCAAGACCCGCGATACCTACGTTGCCTATCGCAAGGCCGGGTACTCCAAGAAATTTCTTGCAGAGCATGAAAGCGGGATCACGATCCACAAGGCCGCAAAGAACTATTTTGATGGACTGGGATTCAAGAAGCTGCCCACCATCAAGGCGCTGAATACCGAGTACGCCAAGCTGCTGGCGGAGAAGAAAGCGGCCTACGCCGAATACCGAAAAGCCCGTGAGGAAATGAAAGAGCTGCTGACGGCCAAGGCCAATATCGACCGTATTCTGGAGCTGGACAAGGAGCAGGAGGAAGCGAATGAACGACGGGAAAAAGAGGCGGAGCAGCGCTGAGCTGTCCGCCCACAAGCGATTTGCAAAATCGCGCAGCCGCAGGATTTATCCTGCGTTCCAGAACACAGTTTTTGTGTTCTGCGGGGATTGGGGCAGCGCCCCAACAAGCATGAAACAGGCAGGTTCCGTGTGAACGGAATCCGCCTGTTTTTGCAAAGTGGGTACCGCTTTGCATTGCTTGCCAGTTTCCCTATACATTATAATTGCCATCAGGGATAATCAAAAATCAAAACTATATGGAGTATTTTCAAGCCGAATGGAGTAGCACGCCCCGATTGGTATGTGGTAATATATTTCTTGCGAAATCCTGTTTCGTAAATTCTTAAGAGCGTTAGTTAGCTATATCTAACTATAACGGAGGTATGTAGAGAATGGAAGCAAGAAGTAACAAACTACAAGCCAAAGACCTTATCAATGTAGGCATTTTCACCGCCATTTATTTTGTCATTTTCTTTGCGGGCATGATGCTGGGATATATCCCTATCTTCATCCCGCTGTTAGGATTGGTGTGCCCCATCCTGTGCGGTATTCCCTTTATGCTGTACTTAACAAAGGTCAAAAAGTTTGGCATGGTATCCCTGACCGGCATTATCCTTGGCTTGCTGAATTTAATCATGGGCAGCGGTGTGTTGGTTCTGATTTTTGGCATCATCTTTGGTGTCCTGGGCGATGTAATTTTGCGGGCTGGAAAATATCAAAGCTGGAAGTGCACGCTCCTTGGTAACGGAGTGTTTTCCCTTTGGATTATGGGCTATGTGAGCCGGATGTTTTTGACCCGTGATACATTCTTCGCTTCACTTGTAAGCAGCTATGGGCAGGAATATGTAGACGCACTCATGTCCTATACCCCTGGCTGGATGTATCCAGTTCTATTTGTTGTCACCTTTATCGGCGGCATTTTGGGGGCGCTTCTTGGCAAGGCCGTGTTGAAGAAGCATTTTGAAAAGGCGGGGATTGCCTGATGGATGCGGCGGTTACAACGCTAAAATTTGAAAGCAAATCTGTTATTCCCACCGATCCGAGGACAAAACTATTTTTGACTGTAACTGTCAGCACCATTATGATTACCGGAGGCACGGGCGGATTTATGAACCTGGTTCGCCCGTGCCTCATGGCGTGCCCGATTGTATTCCTGCTCCTTTCAAGGAAATGGGTGGACGCAGCCAGATTTGCTGTTACATACGCTATTCTGTTTGCTTTGGAATTAACGGTATTACCGCTGCTCACTGGTACATGGAATTTTATCCTGGGAGCCGCAGTCGGGATCTATACGCACATGCTCCCCGGATTTATCATGGGATATTATCTGGTGAGTACGACAACGGTCAGTGAATTTGTTGCCGCGATGGAGAAGATGCATATTCCACAAAAAATCGTGATCCCTATGTCGGTGGTATTCCGATTTTTTCCCACAGTCAAAGAGGAATATGCGGCTATACGGGATGCCATGAAGATGCGCGGCATCACTACTCTCCGCAGTCCCATGAAGATGCTGGAATACCGGGTGGTTCCTCTGATGATGTCGATTGCCAAAATCGGAGAAGAACTGTCTGCGGCGGCTCTCACGCGAGGGCTTGGAGCGCCGCAGAAACGGACAAATATTTGCAAAATTGGCTTTGGGCCTTTGGACATTTTCTTCTTCCTGCTGGCGATACCCTGTTGGGTTGGTTTCTTTATCTGTTAGGAGGAAGGAGTCTATGATTGAACTTCGCAATATCAATTTTCGCTATGCCGGGGGAACAGATGCCGGCGGGCTTGTAAACATTGACCTAATTATCCCGGATGGGCAAGTCATCCTTTTGTGTGGACAATCCGGCTGCGGAAAAACAACCCTGACCCGGTTGGTGAATGGGCTGATCCCGAATTATTATGAGGGTAAATTGAGCGGCGAGGTTCTGCTGGATGGAAAAAATATCAGCAGACTTCCGCTCTATGAAACAGCGAAATATGTGGGGAGTGTTTTTCAAAATCCCCGCACGCAGTTTTTTACGGTGGACTCCACCAGCGAACTGGCCTTTGGGTGTGAAAATCAGGGTTTGCCTAAAGAAGAAATCATTCAGCGGGTGAAATCAACTGCGAAGCAGTTTGATATGGACAATCTGCTGGGGAAAAATATCTTTTCTCTTTCCGGCGGAGAAAAGCAGAAAATTGCTTGTGCCTCTGTGTCGGCCAGTAATCCGCCCATCATCGTTCTGGACGAACCATCTTCTAATCTGGATATGTCAGCCACGAAAGATCTGCGTCGGATGATCCAGATTTGGAAACAGCAAGGGAAAACAGTTATTATTGCGGAACATCGGCTCTATTATCTGAAGGAGTTGATAGACCGTGTTGTGTATCTAAAAGATGGGAAAATTGAAAAAGATTACTCGGCTCTGGATGCGCTTAAACTGTCCGTGACACAACAGGCAGAAATGGGGCTGCGGCCTTTTGACCTGGGCGCGTTCCCTGTGACAGCACATCCTGTTGCAAGCAGTGGTTCTATCGAATGTGAAAACTTTCATTTTGCTTATACAAAGCAGAGGGATGCGCTGGATATTGACAGTCTTTCGCTGCCACAAGCGGGCGTGATTGCAGTAATCGGCCATAACGGAGCGGGAAAATCCACTATGGCCCGCTGCCTCTGTGGCCTGGAAAAACACTGCAAGGGCATTGTGAAAGTGGACGGGAAGCCGTATAATAGAAAACAAAGGCTGTCTCTGTGCTATATGGTCATGCAGGATGTCAACCATCAGCTGTTTACGGAAAGCACAGAGGAAGAAATGCTCATCAGTATGGCGGAGCCAGCTCCCGACAAGGCGGATGCGGTTCTTGACAGATTGGATTTGTTGCAGTTTAAGGAGCGACACCCGATGGCGCTCTCCGGCGGTCAGAAGCAGCGGGTGGCGATTGCTACCGCCCTTGTTTCCGAGCGTAAGATTTTAGTGCTGGATGAACCTACCAGCGGTCTGGATTTACAGCACATGAAAGAAGTGGCTGATGAACTTGTGACGATACAGAAAATGGGAAAGACATCTCTTGTCATCACCCATGATTATGAGCTGATCGTTAGTTGCTGTACTCATGTTCTGCATTTGGAGCATGGTATGGTACAGGAACAATATGCAATGGATGCCGCAGGGCTCCAGCGCCTCCAAAATTTTTTTATAGAATCGAGGTGATCCCATTTTGAATAAAAGCGACTTGTTTTTCTCGCAGCAAAATATGAATTTGCTCTGCCGGGATGAATCCTGTTCCGTTTATCAGATGAAAAACGAAACGGGAGACGGGACAGCAACCTATTATGAAGTATATCCCGGAGTAGGTGTCATGTATAATGATTTTCACATGGAGCACTGCCCGTCAAGGAAGTTTGAACAAAATACGCACACTTTTGCAATTCACCATTGCAGAGAAGGCCGCGTCGAGTGGGAAGTCAGCAATGGCGCTTATCTTTATCTTGCGTCCGGCGATATTATGCTGGACAGTTCTGCCACGGAAAACAACCATTGCAGCTTTCCCGTAAGCCATTACCACGGGATCACAATTACGATCTCTGTTCCCGAAGCGGTAGAGGGATTGGGTGATCTTCTGTCCCTGTTTTCTATTGACCTGGAACAGATTGAGCAGCAATTTGCCTTGAAAGCACGCCCTTTCATCATGCATGGAAAATCTGTCCCCGACCATGTAATCTCAGAACTGTACCAAGTGCCTGATAATATCCGTCTGGAATATCTTAGGGTAAAGATCCTGGAATTGTTAGTCACGCTCAGGACGGTAGACCCTACGGTCTTAGGTGTGGAACGCCCCTATTTTTATAAAACGCAGGTAGAGAAGGTCAAGGCTATCATGTCGTTTATGACAAATGAGCCGGAGCACCATTTCACAATGGAGGAGCTTTCTGAAAAGTTCGATATTTCTACCTCCGCTCTGAAGCAGTGTTTTAAGGGCGTTTACGGCACGGCCATTTATACCTACATGCGGAATTACCGCATGGATTTGGCGGCTTCCCTTCTCACACAGACGGATGAATCAATCACAGCAATTGCCGGAAAAGTTGGCTATACGAACACCAGCAAGTTCTCCGAAGCGTTCAAGAAGGTAAAGGGAAAAACACCGCTGGAATATCGAAAAATAAAAATCTAAATGGAGTAAAACCCGGCCGGGCAGAGTGGCAGACAAAATGAATACCTGCAATACTTAGAGAGTATCAAAGCGATTGATACTCTCTATTTTTTTGCCAAGGAGGAATGGAAATGAAGCAGAAAAGCTGGATTTCTATTGTGTTTTCCTTTGCTTCACAGTGCCGGGGCAAAATTGCCCTGTCTGTCTTATGTGCAATCATCAGTGTGGTTGCCGGACTGATACCCTATTGGAGTGTTTACCAAATAATCACGCTCTTTATCGGCGGTTCATCTGTGATGGCAGAGGTTTGGAAATGGTGCTGGATCGGACTTGGCGCTTATGCGATACGCTTCTTGCTCTATGGTATTTCAACGAGCCTGTCCCACATATCCGCATACACCATTTTGGAAAATATTCGTTTGACCCTTGCCCAGCGGCTGATGAAAGCGCCGCTGGGGACAGTCATCGGCGAGTCTGTGGGTAAGCTGAAAAGCGTATTGGTAGACCGGGTAGAAACGATTGAGCTGCCGCTGGCCCACATGATCCCGGAGTGTATCTCCAACCTGCTGCTCCCTATGGCAGTCTTTGCCTATCTGGTCTGCTTCGACTGGCGTATGGCGCTGGCGATGCTGGTCACGCTGCCTTTCGTTCTGATTGCTTTTGCTATGATGATGAAGAATTTTAACAAGCTCTATGCCGATTACATGGAATCCAACAACTATGTAAACGGCGTAATCGTGGAGTATGTGGAGGGTATTGAGGTCATCAAGGCATTCAACCAGTCCTCCAGTTCCTACGAAAAGTTCGCCAAGGCGGTAGAGTCCTTCAAAGATTACACTCTTAAATGGTATCAAAGTTCCTGGAAGGTGATGAACTTTGTTTCGGCTGTGCTGCCGTCCACCTTTTTGGGAACGCTTCCGATTGGTATGTATCTCTGCTGGAACGGCAGCCTTTCGCCGCAGGATCTTGTGATGTGCCTGATTCTCTCGCTGGGCATTGTAGGTCCGCTTATGAACTTTACTACTTATATCAATGAAACGAAAGCGATTGAATCAAAACCACCCGTCCAACGGGTGGTTTGCTCTAGGGCTATAAGCCCATGCTACCGGCCAGCGCCTCAAGACGCTGGCTTTCACTTTGTTCAAGCCTATTGCCTTTGCCTCTTTCGCCACCCCTTAAAGGGTGTTTGTATTACTCGCCACCCTTAAAAGGGTCTTCATATTCTCGTACACTTAATTTATCTAGTGCTATATCATGCTTTTCTTGGTCTTCTATGTATTTTCTTATGGTTGCTTCATTTAGACCTACTGTACTCACATAATATCCTTCTGCCCAAAAGTGCCTATTTCCAAACTTATACTTCAGATTTGCGTGTTTGTCAAACATCATCAACGCACTTTTTCCTTTTAAATATCCCATAAAACTTGACACACTCATCTTCGGTGGTATACTTAATAGCAAGTGTACATGATCTATCATCATATGCCCCTCTAGTATCTCCACTCCTTTGTACTGACATAACAATCTTATTATGTCTTGCAAACTCTGTCGATACTGTGCATATATTATTTTTCTTCTATACTTTGGTACAAACACTACATGGTATTTGCACATCCATTTTGTGTGGGATAAACTATTTGTTTTATTTGCCATTAAAATCACCTTTCTTTTTTACAATAGACTTGAACATTCTTATTGTAATACGATTGGTGATTTTTTTGTATAACTTTTTATGCACACCCGCATAGCGGGTGGTTGTTTGTACCACGCAAGCGTGGCACTGGGTAAACCCATTAA
>NZ_NNBY01000027.1 GCF_002834235.1 Ruminococcus bromii
TCTCTTGTCTGCCTCGCCTCTCAGCGCAACAGTTGATATTATATCAGCACTTCCTTCTTTTGTAAACCCCTTTTTTACAATTTTTTTATCTTTTTTACATTATCGGCAATTTCTACATTTTAAACTCATTTGTTGTTTATTTTATCCCAAAATTCACTATATACACCCTTTTTTAAAAATATACTTTATTCGACAGATTTTCAAAACAATTTTCTTGACAAAGAATGGGTATATATATATAATAGTATTAACAAATGAATCCCCTTAAAAACATTGACGGGAACAAGATGCAAATGAACCGGCAAAGAGAGCTGACGGTTGGTGTGAGTCAGCATGGAACATTGTATGGATAGCTCATCCCCGAGTTTTTCGTGTGAAGTGTATATACTATATATATGTAATGCGAAACGCAAGACTGCGTTATCGGTCGGGACTTTGTCAGAAGTCTTTAAGGAGAACACAGTGATGTGTTCTTGAATACGGGTGGTACCACGGATTTTATTCGTCCCTTTGTTTAGGGGGGCGATTTTTTTGTGCTATTTAACAGGAGGTTATTATATGAAACCATCATTTGAAAAGTACATTCCCTTTAAGCAGATTAATCTGCCGGACAGACAGTGGCCAAACAATACTATAACAAAAGCACCGATCTGGTGCAGTGTTGACCTTCGTGACGGTAATCAGGCGCTTGTCGATCCTATGAACCTTGAAGAAAAGCTCGAATTTTTCCACGCACTTTGCGATATGGGCTTTAAGGAAATCGAAATCGGTTTTCCGAGTGCGTCAGAAACAGAATATGAAATCTGCCGTGAGCTTATTGAAAACAACCACATTCCCGATGATGTAACAATTCAGGTTCTTGTTCAGGCAAGAGAGCATCTTATCAGAAAAACTTTTGAGGCTGTTAAGGGTGCTAAGAATGTTATCGTTCATTTCTATAACTCAACTTCAACTCTCCAAAGAAAAGTTGTTTTCAAAACAGATATGGACGGTGTAATCAAAATTGCCGTTGACGGTGCAAAGCTTATTAAACAGCTTACTGATGAATATGACGGAGATACAAACTTCAGATTTGAATATTCTCCCGAAAGCTTCAGCGGTACTGAGCCTGAAAACGCTGTTGAAATCTGCGACAGGGTTATCGAGGCACTCGGTTCGACTGCCGAAAACAAGTTGATTGTCAATCTTCCGAATACTGTTGAGATGTGTACACCGAACACATATGCAGATCAGATTGAATACTTTGCAAGAAATCTTAAACACCGTGACGCCGCTATCATCAGCATCCACCCACACAATGACCGTGGATGCGGTGTTGCCGCAGGCGAACTTGCATTGCTTGCAGGCGCTGAAAGAGTTGAGGGTACACTCTTCGGCAACGGTGAGCGTACAGGTAATATGGATATCGTTACAATGGGACTTAATATGTTCACACAGGGCGTTGATCCTAAGCTTGACTTTTCAAATCTTCCAAAGCTCCGTGAAATCTATGAGCGTTGCACAAATATGAAGATTGATCCTCGTCAGCCATATATCGGCGAGCTTGTATTTACAGCATTCTCGGGCTCACATCAGGACGCTATCAACAAGGGTATGAAGTATATGAAAGAAAGCGGAACTGATTACTGGGAAATTCCGTATCTTCCAATTGACCCTGCCGATGTCGGCAGAGAGTATGAGCCGATTATCAGAATCAACTCACAGTCCGGTAAGGGCGGTGCGGCTTTTGTTATGAACAATAACTTCGGTTATGACCTTCCGAAGAGAATGCATCCCGAATTTTCAAAGCTTGTTCAGGCAAAATGTGAGGAGCTTGGCAGAGAGCTTATTCCGAAAGAGCTGTTTGAGGTGTTCGAGAAGAATTATCTTGAGCATAAGCAGAAATATGTTCTCTCAAGCAGAAAGATTTATGAAGAGAGCGAAAACGGCAATGATTATGTTCACTTTAAGGGCAAGATGAAGATTAACGGCAACGAAGAGGTTTCTCTCAGCGGTGTCGGCAACGGTCCTATTGACGCATTCTTCAATGCAATCAAAAAGGTCGGTCTTGACAAGTATGAGTTCATCTCATACAGTCAGCACGCAATTTCTCAGGGTTCCGACTCAAAGGCTGTTTCATATATCGAACTCAAAAAGCCTGACGGAAAGAATATCTTCGGCATCGGCATTGACTCGAATGTCAATGTTGCATCGGTACTCGGTGTTCTCAACGCAATCAACAGAGCCGAGGCTTAATCAATTTAACAATTAAATTTTCAGGACTGTGCGAATGTGCAGTCCTGTTTTTTATGCTCTAAATCACTCTGTTTAGAAAAATGTTACAAATCGCCTTTAAAAATCAAGAATTTCGTTACAAACGATTGAATATTTTCGAGAATAATGTTACACTACAATTAAGAGGTGATTTTATGCTTCAAAGAAAAGCCTATGAACATTTAGTAAAATGGAAAAATACACCCGATAAAAAAGCTCTGCTCATTACAGGAGCAAGGCAAATCGGCAAAACATATATTATAAGAAAATTTGCAGAAGAAAATTATTCAAACTTTATCGAGATAAATTTCATCACAAATCCCGATGCCGCAAAGATATTCAACGGAGATTTGAATGCTGAAACGATACTGATTAACCTCACAGCATACACACAAAAGCCCTTGGTAAAGGGAGATACTTTGATTTTCTTTGACGAGATACAAGAATGTCCGTCTGCGAGAACGGCAATTAAATTTCTTGTAGATGACGGGCAGTTTGATTACATTGAATCGGGTTCACTGCTCGGAGTAAAATATAAAGAGGTAAAGTCCTATCCCGTCGGTTACGAAGAAAACTACCGTATGTATCCGCTTGATTTTGAAGAATTTGCAACTGCAAACGGTATTCAGCCACAAACGATAGAATATTTAAAGAAATGTTACGACAATAAAGAAACGATTACGGAAGCAGTTCATCAATCAATGTTGAAGCTTTTTCAATACTATATTATTGTCGGCGGAATGCCTGCGGTTGTACAGAAATTTGTTGATACAAAAGACATCGGCGAGGTCTTGAAAATTCAAAAAGATATTCTCGACTTGTACAGACAGGATATTTCAAAATATTCCGACAACAACAAAGAGAAGATAAAGAGCATTTTTGATTTAATTCCCGCTCAGCTTAATGACAGGAACAGAAGATTTACACTTTCCGATATTAAAAATTCTGCACGAATGTTGAGATACGAAACAAGTTTCAACTGGCTTGCAGACGCAGGAGTTGCTCTCCCCTGTTACAACATAACCGAACCCGTACTGCCGCTTGAACTCAACCTACAGAACAATCTTTTTAAACTGTTTTTGTGTGATACGGGACTGCTTTGTGCCGCATCAATGGGAAACATTCAGTTTGACATACTGTCGGGAGATTTGTCCGTTAATATGGGAAGTATTCTTGAAAATGTATTTGCTCAGGAGCTTGTTTCAAACGGTTTTCTTTTAAGATATTTCAATAAGAAGAATATCGGTGAAATTGATTTTATCGTTCAAAAAGGGAAGTCAGCCGTACCGATTGAAATTAAGTCGGGCAATGACTACACAAAACACAAGGCATTGGATAACTTGATTGCAAAGCAGAGTTGGAACATAAACAGTGGTATTGTGTTCTGTAAAGGCAATTTGGAAATTGAAAACGGCATAACATATTATCCATGGTATATGTCAATGTTTTTCAAGCAGGAAACACTTCCCGAACATCTGAAAGTTAATGTTGATATTGTAAATATCTGATAATCGACAATTGCAGGACTGTGCGAATGTGCAGTCCTGTTTTTTATGCTCTGAATCGTCCATAATAAGCCTGTGTGCGAAAAATAAGGGCATACAGCTTGTTAGCCATATGCCCCTGAAAATCGGTTTTAAAGCTTATTTCATGCTGTTTTCGTAAGACTCAATCATCTTTTTAACCATCTGACCGCCTACAGAACCTGCTTCTCTTGCAGAAATGTCGCCGTTATATCCCTGTTTGAGGTTTACGCCTACTTCGTTGGCACATTCCATCTTAAAGCGTTCCATGGCTTCCTTTGCCTGAGGTACATTAATCTGATTGTTATTGCTTGACATAATTTGTTTTCTCCTTTACAAAACTTTTAAATCTCGTTAAATTTATTAATAAAGCGGCGTTTCGGCATCCCGTTTTCATCGCCGCAATAGTATTGTTTGCGGTGAAATTAGTTTTATTATTTGTAATTTTTTCAAGTTTTGAAATTCACAAAAAACATCATACAAAGCAAAAAGCAGCTATGCCAAACGACATAACTGCTTTTTATATTGTGTATGAAAGGGTTAGGGAAATAAGCCTTTCGTCTTGCTGTTAAAATATATTGAGTTACTTTTTCTCGATTGAATCGGTCTTGTAGATGAAGTCAACCTTACCGTCCATATCATCGGAAATACCGCTGTAGTTGTTGTACTTCTTTGATGCTTTCTGAACAGCCTTGAAACGGTCGATAATATCCCGGACATCACCGTTTGCGGCATCAACAATGCTGTCAATGCCCTCCTCTTTGAACTTCTTCATACCCTTGGACAATGTCATTGCACCGTCATTGAGCTGTTTAACGCCGTCAACAAGTGCTGCACTGCCGTCCTTGAGAGTACCAACGCCCTCGAAGAGGCTCTTTGTACCGTCCGAAAGTGAGCTTGTGCCGTTTTTGAGAGTCTTTACACCACTTTTAAGGCTTGATGTACCGTCCTTGAGGGTTGAAGTACCGCTCTTGAGTTCGCTTGTACCGCTCTTAAGACTTGAAGAACCGTTCTTGAGCTGACCGGCACCGCTTACAAGTGAACCTGTGCCGTCCTTGAGTGTATATGTGCCGGCGAGAATCTGCTGAGCGCCCTCGTTAGCCTGATCAACACCCGCTGTGTATGAAAGCACACCCTGATAGAATGTGTTGTAGCTGTCAAGCTGAGTTTTGAGAGCCTGAAGTGACTTTCTGCCTGCCTGAGCTTTTGCTACACCTGCCTGAATCTGACTCTGAACCTCTTCACTGTTCATATTTGTTTCGATAAGGCTCTGAATCTGTGACGCTGTGTTGCTGTCAATTGCAGTCTGAACCGCAGACGAACTCATCTGTGTAGAAACTGCAGTAGAAACCTGAGCCTGAACTTCTTCGCTGACCTGACCTGCGGCAACAGCGGCATCATACTGATCTGCCGTCATACCAAGACCTGCGGCTGCGAGAACCTGTTCCGTAACAGACTTTCTTACCGTTGCCTCAACGGCAGTTCTGATAACATCCTTCTGGCTGTTTACAGTTGCCGTTACTGTTTCGAGTGCTGTATTGTAAGCGAGCTTCTGAGCATTTTCATCGCTGAGTGATGAAATAAGTCCTTCAAGAACGCTGTCATAGTTTTTAATTGTAAGCTTGTCGGCTGTAAGACCTGCGGCGGCAATCTGAGTGTCGGCAGTTGAAAGAAGTGTGTTAAACACCTGTTCTGCACCGCCGTTTAGAGTTGCGCTGTTGGATGAAAGCTTGCCGAGACCGCCCGCAAGTGTTGCAACATAACTGCTGAGACTTGCCGCACCGTTGTCAACCTGTGACGCACCGCCTGCAAGTGTTGCAAGACCGCTGTCAAGCTGTGATGCACCGCTGTCAAGCTGTGACGCACCGCTTTTGAGCTTTGACGCACCGTCATCAAGCGTTTTTGCACCGCTTGAAAGACTGTCTGCACCGCTGTCAAGTTTTTTTGCACCGCTGTTTACCTGTTCTGCACCGTCATAAAGCTTGTCAATACCTTCAATGAGTGTGCCTGACTTGTCAAGAAGTGTGCCGATACCGTCATAAAGCTGTGAAGAACCGTCAACAAGCTGTTCTGCGGCGTCCTCGAGTTCATCAAGAGAATCCTTAAGTTCATCAACCTTATCGTCAACCTTTGAAAAATCAACATCGTTGAAAATATCGTTCATTGCAACTGTCATTGTTGTTGAAAGCTCAAAATCGGTTGTGTCTGCTGTGATTTCAACATAATCAGGGATTTCCATTTCATCCTTGTCAATATCAAGGCTGTCCTGCATACCCGGAAGAGCAAAACCGGCAACGATTGTTCTTGTACCGTCATTGATAGCCTTGCCGTTTGAAACCTCAACATTTTTGAAGTTGTCATCGTCAAGAATCATACCCGAAAGCATAAGGAACGGAACATTAACTTCTTCTGTCTTGCCGTTAATCTTAACCTTTTCCTTCTGTGTGTTTTCATAGTCAATGCGGATTGTAACCTTACCGCTCTTGCCTGCGATTTCATCTGCAGAAACAGTTTTGCCGTTGAGCTTGTAGCTTAATTTGAGCTTTACGGGAAGTTCGGTTGTGCCTGTTCCCTGATAATAGATGTCATCGCCATTTGCAGCCCACTCATAAGCATTGTCTTCGTTTACCGTGTATGTTTCGTCACCCTTAACATTTTTAACATCCTTGAGGTTTGAAACATCCTTTACCTTGCCTTTTGTATCTACACCCTTGAGCCAGTCGCTTACAATGATTTTCTTAGCCGCACCGCTTGCGTCGGCAATGACATAAACGGTTTCATTTTTGCTGAGCTTTTTGAGAGCCTCTTTAGTTGTGCTTGCCTTCTTAACAGCCTCAACCGTACTTTCTGTCTGAACACCGAGAGCCTGTGCAGTATTGTCTGCACCGGCAGAATAAGCGGCAACGCCTACTCCGCTGCAGAGAATTGTGAGTGCAAGCGCACCTGAAATAGCACCCTTGATATAGTTTTTGCTTAAAAATTTATGATTATTATTTTTGTTAGTCTTTTTCATTATACAGCAGCCTCCGAAATTGATGTTTTTTTCGGCTTAAAACCGAGAGTTGTCTTTGCAATTACCTTGTCGAACAGCATAAACATTGCCGGCAAAATAAGCGTTACGCAGAACATACTGATGACAGCACCTCTTGCAAGGAGCTTACAGATTGATGAAATAAGGTCAACATCCGAGTAGAATGCGACGCCGATTGTAGCGGCAAAGAGTCCCATTGCACTAACGATAATTGACGGAATTGAAGTTTCAAGAGCCGTAATAACCGAGGTGCGTTTATCGTTTCCGAGATACCTTTCCTTCTTATATCGTGTCGTCATCAAAATTGCGTAGTCAACCGTTGCACCAAGCTGAATTGTACTTATACATATAGGTGTGATGAACGGGAGCGACTCGCCCATAAGATGCGGAATACCGAGGTTGATAAAAATTGCAAGCTCAATAACCGCAACAAGAATAATCGGAAGTGTGATACTCTTTTCAACAATCGCAATGATAATAAAGATTGCAACAATAGAAATTGCATTTACAACCTGAAAGTCAACTGTCGTGATGTTTACAAGGTCGTTTGTACAAGCGGCTTCACCGATGAGAAGTCCGTTTTTATCATACTTTGTAATGATTTTATTCAACTCGTCAATCTGCTTTGCCATAGGATCTGTGGCTGTTTTGTACTCAGAGTTGATAATCATAAGCTCCCATTTATCATTTTTGAGAACGCTTGTGATTGAATCGGGAAGAACTTCTTCCGGAACAAGCGAACCTACAACGCTTTCAAGACCGAGAACATATTTTACGCCGTCAACCTTTTCAAGCTCGTTTGTCATATTTCTTGCGTCCTTTGCAGAAAGCGAAGAATCAACAAGAACCATATGTGTTGTACCGACACCGAATTTATCTTTAAGCTTTGTGTTGGCAATTACATTTGCCATATCTTCTGGAAGACTTTCCGACAAATCGTAGTAAATCTCATTGTTTGTCTGGCTGTATGCCGAATAAAACGGATAAATAAGAGCCGCAAACATTACGAGAAATACGGGGAAAATTTTAACAAGTCCTGTTGCAAGCTTCTTTGTTGACGGAATAAGCGACTTGTGCATTGTCTTTTCAAGAGGCTTGTCAAGAACAAGAATGAGTGACGGAAGAACCGTTACACAGGAGATAACACCGAGGATAACACCCTTTGCCATTACAATACCGAGGTCAAGACCGAGTGTGAATGTCATAAAGCAAAGTGCGATAAAGCCTGCAACCGTTGTGATTGAACTTCCGATTACGGAACGGACGGTTTCGTGAATTGCAACAGCCATTGCCTGCTTGTGGTTTTCACAAATGCCCTTTTGTTCTTCGTAGCTGTGCCACAGGAAGATTGAGTAGTCCATTGTTACCGCAAGCTGAAGAACTGCCGCCAACGCTTTGGTAATGAATGAAACCTCACCCATAAAGTAGTTACTGCCCATATTTACGAGGATAGCAACCGCTATACTTGCAAGGAACACAAACGGGATAATCCAGTTATCCATAAAGATCATCATTGCAATTACCGCAAGGACAACAGCGATTGCAACATAAGTCATTTCCTGTTCCTCAAACATATCCTTCATATCCGTAATCATTGCCGACATACCCGAAACAAAGCATTGTTTACCGGCAACCGAACGGATTTCTTCGATAGCGTTCATTGTTTCATCAGCTGATGTTGAAGTATCGAAGAATACCGCCATCATTGTTGCATTTCCCGAATTGAACGCATCATAAATTTTGTCGGGCAACATTTCCTTTGGAATTGAGATGTCGGCAAAATCGTCATACCAAAGAACCGTATCAACATGGTCGATTTCTTTGATTTTTTCCTCTGTTGCCGCAACATCCTTATCATCCATATTCTCAAAGATGAGGAATGAAAAAGCACCCTTTCCAAAGTCATCAAGCAGATAATCCTGACCCTTGATTGTGTCGAGGTTATCGGGAAGATAACTAAGAATGTCGTAATTAACCCTTGTAAATGCCATTCCCAAGGCTGACGGAATCATCAGAGCAACGGCAAGTATAAGGATTACGAAACGGCTTTTAACAACCGCTTTCCCTAACTTCATATTTCATACTCCTTCATATATGATTTGCAGACTGCACTCTGCATTCAAAGGAACGATCCGAGAGGTGAACCGTATTTCCTTTGTCCGTAATATATTCTATTACGACTTTGTTAAAATTTAAACAGACACAAAAAATGCCGTGTCAGGAATTTAGACACGGCAATAAATTTGTACGGAAATCAGACATTTTGTTTAATTCGTCTGCATTTCAGACACGCAAGCAAGCGCAAATATTCAATTTTAACCAATAAAACAGCAATCAGGCATTGATTTTGGCACATCTGTCCAATGCAGACTCCATTGAACCCTCAAACAGCTCACAAATGCGTTTCATCTTAATTCTGAGGTCATATTTCATACCTCCGCCGAGCCAGTCGATAATAAAACCGACAAGCTGACACTTGTAATACATAATCATTGCGTCAAGGTCATCTTCGGCAATATTTTTTGTAATTTCAAGCTTGTCAAAATAGCTTTTTATAGCGTGAGTACAAATCCTGTTGAGATACACATCAAATGTAGTTCTGTTCGCAGAATTGTAAATGTGCTGAATCACCGACTTGTTAGAAAAAGCATAGTCAATTACAGAAATCAGGCTTTCATAAACAGAAGTATTGTTGTCGGTTTCGGTCGCAACAAATCTGTCAGCCTCTTCAACGAGAATTTCCTCAAGAAGCGACGGAATGTCGTCAAAATGGTAGTAGAAAGAATTACGGTTAATTCCGCATTCTTCAACAATTTCCTTGACTGTAATTTTATTCAACGGCTTTTTATTCAAGAGCGAAATAAAGGTCGCCTTGATAGCCGCCTTGGTAAATGTCGGCATAGTGTCCCCCCTGAAAATTGCAAAACATCCGTGTGCAGACGGATATTTCCGTTCCGAATTTTTTCATACACAATATATGCAGCCGATTGCTGCACTAATCAAAGTAGATTGTATCACAATTATTCAAAAATAGCAATAACAAGCATATTAACAAAATCAGGGGTTTGTTTTGTATTTCCTATGTAAAAAAGCCCCGAAATTGATGTTACCCCCCAAAAAAGTCAGACCAAAAATCTAATGATTTTGGAGGTTGATTCAAAATCGTGGCTTTATATTTATAAAGTGATAAATTCAATATCTTTCGGGAAATCATTTTGCACACTGCAAAGGCTGATTTCATAGTCCGAAAATTTGTATTGTTTCATATAATATTCGGTTTGATTTTCAGAGAATTTTCCGCTGCTGACATCAACACTTTTTGCGCCACGGTGAAATCCGTCACCCATACATTTTAGGAGTGCCTCTTTTTTAGTCCACAATTCAAAAAATGTGCCGAGCCTGTCAAAAGCGTTGCCGAGCAATTTCATCTCGTTGTCGCAGAAAACAATTTTTCCGAGCCTTATGCCCTTGAGAAATCGAATTTCTTCAATATCACAGCCGACTTCGGAATCCGACAATGCAAAAAGCACATAACTTCCGCTGTGCGAAATATTGAAACAAAGTCCGTTGTCACATTCGGGCTTGCCAAATTCATTCACGGTGATTTTTGCACCGCCAAGAAATTTGTTCATAAACAATCCGCCTGCAATGCAACGCAGTTTATCGTCAGCTCTGCGGCATCTTTGAACACGCTCCGCTCTTTCGGGAGAAAGCTCACCGACTCTGTCAAAAGAAATTTTGCGGATATCGGTTATAAAAAGCCGTGTTTTCATATCAATAGCCACGAAGTGCGTCAAGCGAATCATCGGACATAATCCAATCGTTCACATCAATTTCAGTAAATTCGGTTTTGTTGTTTCTGACAATAACCTTGTCAATACCTGCGTTGATAACCATACGCTTGCACATTGCACACGAAGATGTGTTCTGAACATACTCGCCGTTTGACATCTCCTTGCCGACAAGATAAAGCGTTGCGCCAATCATCTGTTCTCTTGAAGCATGGATGATAGCATTCGCCTCGGCGTGAACGCTTCTGCAAAGTTCGTAACGCTCGCCACGGGGAATGTTGCGTTCCTGACGGATACAAAATCCCAAATCACAGCAATTTTTTCTGCCTCTCGGAGCACCTGTATAGCCTGTTGAAACAATCTGGTCGTTGTTCACGATAATCGCACCAAAATTTCTGCGCAGGCAAGTTCCCCTTTCAAGCACAGTTTCGGCAATGTCAAGATAATAATTAATTTTGTCAATTCTGTCCATATAAAAACACCGTCCGTTATCATAATTTCAAATTCGGTCAAGTATATTTTAGAGTAGTCGAAAGCAGTATCAGCCTTTGAGCTTTTCAACACAATCTCTGCATACATATTTTCCGCCGAATGCAATCAGATTATCAAGAGTATTGCAAAAAACGCACTTGCTCTCTGCCTTTTTTATCGTAACGCACTCATCGTCAGCCTCAATGTGAAGAATGTCACCCGGCTTAATGTTGAGGTGGTTGCGGATATCCTTTGATATTACAATTCTGCCTGCTTTATCAATTTCCCTAAAGTTTGTATAAATCATTTTAATTCACCATAATCCCTATTTTTTAATTCACCATAATCCCTATTTTTACCTATACTACCATTTTTCGGGATTTTTGTCAACGATTTTATTAAATAATTTGATTACAAAAATGACAATATTGTACATTTTGTCGTTAATTGCAGCAAAAGGAGTAAAAATGCTGAATTATATCTGGAGCGGACTCATTGCCGTGAGCGTATTGTGTGCGTTGTTTATGGGCAACACCGCCGACATTTCAAACGCACTCATCGAAAGCGGAGCGTCATCAATACAGCTTATTCTCACAATGGCAGGCATAATCTGCCTTTGGTCGGGAATTATGAAAATCGCAGTTGAAAGCGGTTTGACAAACATTTTTGCAAAAATCTTTGCACCGTTGCTCCGTCCGCTTTTTCCGAGGCTTGATAAAAAAAGCGACGCCTTTCAAAGCATCACCATGAATATCAGTGCAAATCTGCTCGGACTCGGCAATGCCGCAACACCTTTCGGACTAAAAGCAATGGAACAGCTGCACACGCTCAATGACCGCCGTGACATTGCGAGCAACGAAATGGTTGTTTTTGTAGTTATGAACACAGCGTCACTCCAGCTGTTACCCACAACGCTTGCCGCACTCCGCCAATCCTACGGAAGCTCTGCGCCTTTTGAAATTATCGTTCCCGTCTGGATAAGCTCTGCGTGTGCGTTGACGGTGGCATTGCTGATTGCCTGTACGCTGAATATCAGGCAAGGTAAAATTTGAGAAATGTGGTGAGCAAATGGAATTTGTAATGCCGGCATTTGCGTGTATTGTTGTGGTATTCGGGCTGATAAAAAAAGTTCCCGTATTCGATGTATTCATTTCTGGGGCAAAAGAGGGAGTAAAACTTCTGTACAACATTGCCCCTACAATTATGGGACTTGTGTTTGCCGTTGACCTTTTGCAGTCAAGCGGAGCAATTGACGCAATATGCGCACTGATTCAGCCGACAGCGGAATTTTTAGGATTTCCGAAAGAAATTGTTCCGCTCGTACTCCTCCGCCCCGTTTCGGGAAGCGGTTCAACCGCACTCCTCACAGCCCTTTACAAAACCTGCGGTCCCGACAGCTTTGCGGGCAGAACAGCATCCGTACTCGCAGGTTCAAGCGAAACAACCTTCTACGCAATCGCAATGTACTTTGGCTGTATCCGTGTCAAAAAAATTCGCCACACCCTCTTTGCCGCCATAACCGCCGACCTAACCGCCGCAATCATGAGTGTTATAACGGTCAGATTGTGCTTTAATATGTGATTGTAAAGTGTTCCCATTTCGGAACACTTTTCCTTGTCTTTGGGTTTTGCTCCCATTTCGGCACGATTTTATTTTAACATTTTTCAATTTGTCATTTCCCTTGCCAAACAAAGTTATTATTCCAAAAATCCGATACTAAATCACAAAATTAAAAAGCCCTTTGAGAAAAGATTTCTCAAAGGGCTTGATAAACTGGAATTTATATTGCAATCATTTTTTCTTTAATTCTAGAATATTCTTCTCGATCTGCTGTATAACCCCCTGAAATCATCATCCGTTTTTCCTGTCGGATCTTCAAGTTTCCAGTTGTCATCAAACGCTCTGCCGATAAACGGACAACCTACATCACAACCCATGGAGATGGAGATGTCTGGCTCCGGGATGCTTGATATCAGCTTAGAATACTGCTTTTTCTCCATGTCGATGCCGTAAAGCTCCTTCATGAGACGGACAGCATCCTGATTGATCTGGGGCGCAGCAAGTATGATGGAATCCTTCAGGAAATCAATGCCCGTATGATTCTGTATAATTTCTGTGAATTAGTGACTTCTCACACTGTGGTAAAAACATCTAAAAATACCAAACACGTCTATAAAATTAATTTCGCCATCGCAGTAAACATATGCAGGGCATATCTCAAACACGGTGGTAACGAAACAGAGACCATGCTTCTCATACAAAAGTATCTGACACCTGTCAGGTACAATCGAAATTATCCTATCCACCTCCGTCCAAAGAGAAATAGGGATTTCATGTATCGGGTTGCATAAATCTCGTTACCATTATACTCCATTATGAGGCAGATATGCAATCTGTCTTTTTGTCATACACAAAAAAATGATTTGAACTCATCATACACCTGCTTTCTACGCATTAGTGCACCTAAAAAATACAGCATTTCTTAACTGAACAGTATTTTCAATGCATAACCGCATATGATATACTGTTTTCATCATAAAAAGCCTTATATAGGAACCGTAATAATTCTATTGAAATTTTCTTCCTGATTCACTTTGCTCTGCATGTACGGTCACATCACTTTTCTTTTTTTAGACATAAACCAATAAAATATAACACAAAATGCTAAAGCAAACACAACACCAAAAACATTTTGAATCACTCTAAGACTAACCGCTCCTTGTAGTCCATAAGTCTCTGCAGCAATGGCTAAAGCACCAAATGTGTTAAATACTGCCTGCCAGCCATATTGTGCTGAAAATCCTACACCGATTCCACCAAGAATTCCTATATATGCATAGATTGACGAAGGAAGCAGAAAATATAATACTGTAAAACATATAACACCTGCAATATTTCCGACAATCCTTTTACGGACTCTGTAGTGCATATCTTCCATAGACGGCAAAATCACGGACATGGCCGCAATACCAGCCCACATTGCACGTGGCATATTACAAAGTTCTGCAATACAAAGGACAATCGGTACGCATAAAATCTGACATATCTGCCATTTTGTTCTGGAAGAAGTGATATCAAATTCTTGTATCAGATCTTTCAGATTATTTTTATAAGTTCTGTTTTTATGATTTCGATAAAATACGAAGCAGGTAAGTGCTGCACCTAAAGCCATTCCGACTAATCGCATCTGATAGCTTTTTCCCGTAACATCATAACCATATAGCAGCAGATACCCAAGAACCAATGTAGATTGATTAAACATGAATGGATTATGGCATCCGAACAGAATCAACACAGCCAGTGCCGCAATATTTAACAGCATTCCCAATACCGGTGAAAACTGATTTGCTAAATGCGGACATACAGTCATAATTACAAAGAACAAAGCCAAAAGCATCGTAGATTGTCCGGTGTGGATCCCCAGATCCGCATTTCTAAACACCATGAGACATAATAAGACTACTACACCTACAATGCTGTTCTCATTTCCAAATAGGATGCTGAAAATACTAACAAAGAAAAAACAAAATGCCATTGTAACAGCTATCTTCACCAGATATACCCACATATGATATAATTTTTCTTTTAGTGTTTCACTCTTTTTCAACAGGTTTTTAGAACCTGCCTGATTTAACTGCAACTCCTGATAAAATGTCATATAAATCCTCCAATCTTCTAATTTATCTTAAAACTATATAATCTCATCTTTCTGCTTTGGCAGCTCTACAACAAATCTGCATCCACCATATTCACGGTTTTCTGCTTTGATTGTTCCTCCGGCACTATCTACAATCCGTTTTACAAGTGCAAGACCTAGGCCATTTCCTTCTGCTTTATGAGATCCATCTACCTGATAGAACTTGTCAAATATTCTGGATTTTACATCATCCTCTATTCCCGGTCCTTCATCTTCCAGAATGAACTTAACAGAATCCTGTTCTTGTCTCAGAAACATCGTAATTGTCCCCTTTGAAGGGCTGAACTTAATCGCATTATCCAAAAGATTTATCCAGATATGCATAAAAAGTCCTTCATTCCCGGTATATTTAACTTCCTCCAATTCCACCTGAAAACCAATTTCTTTTTCTGTCCATTTTGTTTCCAATGAAAGAAATGCCTGGCGGATCTGTTCATCCAGACGATATTCTGTTTTTTTCATTGGTATATTCTGATTCTCTAACTTGGATAACAGCAAAATATTACCAACCAATCCGGAAAGTCTTTGGGTGTTAAATAAGATTTTTTCTACATATTTCTCTTGATCCGGAGACAGTTCTTCTCCCTGAAGCAGCATTGTATATCCTTCAATGGCATTAATCGGGGTCTTAAACTCATGAGAAACATCAGATACAAAATTCATCTGCAGCACCTCTGTTGCACGAAGTTCTTTTGTCATAACGTTAAAACTTTGATAAGATTCTCCAACTTCTGCTATACGGCTGTTCGTTTCCAAATGCTGTTCAAAATCTCCCTGAGAAACTTCCTTCATTGCTTTACTAAGTCTGGTAATTGGTTCCAGTAACTTTGCATTAATAAAGGAAGTGATCAGCCCTGCAATCAATGTATTGAAAATCAAAAGCCAGCCAAGCACAGGTATGCTGCCCGGCAGATTAAAAAAATGATTCAAAAAAGCAAATAATAAAGCAGATATGACTGTTGAAAATACAAGTGCCAGCCAGATTGCACCGGTCAGACAGGATCGGATCCGCAATCCTTTTTCTTTCTTTTGTTCCATTATTTTTTCACCACCTTGTATCCAATTCCACGCATTGTTACGATTTCAAAATCAGGGTTATCTTTAAAATGCTCTCTGATTCTTCCTATATGTACCTCTATCGTATGTGGGTCTGCTTCCGTCTCGTATCCCCATACTTCATCCATCAACTGTTGTTTTGTGAAGGTTCTGCCTGGCGAAGCTGCAAGCTTATATAAAAGCAGGAATTCTTTTTTAGGCAAAACAAGACTTTCCTTATCAGTTGTAACCGTCATTGCATCATAATCAAACTCTGTTGAACCGATCACAATTTTGTGTTCATTCAGTATCTGTGCACGGCGAAGCAGTGCTCCGACTCTTAAAACCATTTCATTCACATTTACCGGTTTTACCATATAATCGTCACTTCCCGAAAGAAATCCCTGGCGCATATCATCAAAGGAACCTTTCGCAGTGATCATAAGTACCGGTATCTGATATCCTGCTGAACGGAGTTCCGACACCAGTTCATAACCATCCATAACCGGCATCATAATATCGGAAATGATCAGATCAATATACTCTTTATCCAATATTTCTAATGCCAGTGCTCCATCCGATGCACTTTTGACCTGATATCCATTCTTCTCAAGCACATTTTGGAATAGCTGGCTTAATTCTTTATCATCTTCTACAATTAATATTTGAAACACGATCTTCTTCCTCCTTTTTCATCTCGTAAGCCTCTTTTTACACCATACTCTGAATACCAGATTCTTACTAATGCTATCTTTTTGTTCACAAAAAATTGCTTGCTGTTTCATATAATTTTCCAAATTGCTCATTTGAATCGCTCCTTTCATTCTGTTACGAACTTACATACTATACTCAGATATTCTTGTTTCCAGAGCATTCAGCATTGTCTGTTCTTTTTCTTATTCTTATTCATCAGCAATACAATACAATGGAAAACTCAATTTAACCTCAACAAGGTTTGTTTTTTCATCCATGCAAAATCTTCTTTGTACAACAGACTGTTAGATATAGCAAAAACGGCCTTTCAAAAAAAGTTAACTTCTAAATCAACTGTTTTTTGAAAGGTCGTTTCATCAGATTCTTATAGCAATCCAGCAAATAATCTCATAAATAATTGTCCCAGTCGCAAATATGCACTTCGTCCGGTTTGATATTGGTCTGTCACATCTTCTCCGAAGCGGTCAACCATTGTTTTCATCAGGTTGTTATCACACCGTAAATCCACAAGAACTTTCTCGCCTGAGAACATAGAGAACACTTCTTTTGTAAAATTCTCTTCTCAAAGGACAAGTTGGCAAACCGGAAGTTAACTAATGGATGCCATTTTATCAGTCAACCATGATTTTCTAAGAGCCACATAGGAGATTAAAAAGTTTGCAAGCCAGCCAACCGGTACCGCAAGCCAAACAAAGGCAATGCCGAAACGCGGTGCACAGATTAGGGCAACGGACAGACGAATCGCAAGGTTCACCATGTTTGCAACGAGGAACGGACGCATAATTCCGAGACCGCGAAGAACTCCATCGGTTGCCATCTTGATACCCATGAAGATGAAAAAGTAACCAATCCACCTCATATAATCACCAGACACCTGATAGGCAAACGCCGTTCCGTCTTTTCCTAAGAACAGCGAGGAGATCTGCGTGTGTAGCGTTTCAATGACGAGAAAGGCAAGAACGGCAAAGCACATGTCCAGCACCAGCGCAGCGTGGTAGCCTTTTTTGATACGATCAATTTTCTTTGCGCCAAGATTCTGGGAAACATACGGCGAAACCGCATTGCCGATGGATACAAAGATCAATGAAAAAACATTTTCCACCCTCATCGTTGCTGCATACCCGGCGAGTGCCTGTGTACCGAAAGGATTTACCACTGCCTGCACAATCATCATACCGATGGACACTGTGGACTGCTGTAAAACCGACGGCACCGCAATGCGAAGCATGGAATACAGCTCCTGCCGTTCAAACCTGTTAAAGGGGCTTTTATATCGCCGCATCCGTGCAAAGAAAATCAAAAACGAAAACACTGCGGAAATTCCCTGTGCAATCAGGGTTGCAATAGCCGCACCGAACACACCGAGACCTAGCCCAGCTACCATCCAAAGATCCATTAAAATATTCAGGATGGACGAAAAAATCAGCAGTCCCAGCGGAATTTTGGATTCGCCGATTGAGTTGAACATGTTAGAAAGAATGTTATACATAAACAGAAACGGAAAGCCCACAAAATAGACCCGCAGATACAGTACTGCATCATCCAGTATGTCGGCAGGGGTTTGCAGTCCACTCATCATCGAGCCGGCGAAGAAAAAGCCAAAAACACCAAGGACTATACTTAGAAGCAAAAAGCTAATCAAGGAGGTTGACACGATTGTTTTCATTTTGCCATACTCCCTGGCTCCGAAATAACGGCTCACAAGCACACCGGCTCCGACACCGGCTCCCAGTGCCACACAAATGAACACATTGGTCAATGCTGCACATGCACCGACAGCTGCAAGTGCGGAAGGACCAACAAACTGGCCGACAATAATAGAGTCGGCCATATTGTATATTTGCTGAAAAAAACTTCCAAGAATCATTGGCATTGCAAAAACCGTCAACGCTTTGAGGGGCGTATCGGTTATCAAATACTCATCTTTTGACATTATCATATTCCTCCATGGTATCCCATTCACTTACCTTCTCAAATTCCGATTTGTCTTTTTCTTTCTGAAAATGGGCAATCCCGATTGGAATTGCCCACTCATTGCACTAATTATGCGATTTTTCCTTGCTTGCACCGATTTCTGCATCAATCTATTTTGTAAACGGTACATTTTTACATCATATTTTAATAAAGCTTTGCACCTGCGGGGATATGGTTATCAACCATGAGGAGGTGGAGCTTTTCTTCGCCTTCTTCTTCGTGAACTGCACTGAGGAGCATACCGCAGGAGTCAATACCCATCATTGCTCTCGGCGGAAGATTTGTGATAGCGATAAGAGTCTTTCCAACCAGCTCTTCAGGCTCATAATAAGCGTGGATACCGCTTAAAATTGTGCGGTCTGTGCCTGTGCCGTCATCAAGAGTGAACTGTAAAAGCTTCTTCGACTTCTTAACAGCCTCGCAAGCCTTGACCTTTACTGCACGGAAATCTGACTTTGAGAATGTTTCAAAATCAACATATTCTTCAAACAAAGGCTCAACTTTTACCTTGGAGAAGTCAATCTTTTCTTCAACAACAGCATCCTTTGTTTTCGGAATGCCTGACGGCTTCTTGTCGGAATCCAAGCTCTTCATTGTGGGGACGAAATCGTCCACTCACGACTTAAAACCATTTTATAAATTTTATCGCCTATAAATGGGCTTTTATTCAACCTCTCTACACCATTCCCACTTGTTTCGTGAAGGTAAAAATGAGGTTTGGTGTAAAAATTGGTGTAAATGGTGTATATCCTTATTTAGTTTTGGGTTTTATAGCATTGCCATCAGTCTTGTATATCATTCTACCACTTTCTCGTCATAAAGTAAAGAAAGCATACCCCGCATCTCTACGGCATATGCTCTCTTTCTGATTCTCTGACTATTTACTGATTAAATTGTAATTCCAATCCCTCAAACTCTGACTTTCTTAATTCCTTTGTTACATCTGTATAGATGTTCAATGTAGTAGATACATCTTTGTGTCCGAGTGCGTCCTGAATGACTTTCACATTCACTCCGGCTTCACACATTCTTGTGGTAAATGTATGTCTGAGAGAATGACAGCTAAAGTGTGGAAGTAAAACCTCTGGATTTTCACTTTCCAGAAACTGCTTATCATTACAGTTTCGTATAATGCGACGAATTGCTTTATTGAGCGTTGCTTGGTGCTGTGGCTGACCAAAACGGTTTACAAAAATGAAATCCGTATATCCATCAACCGTAGCTTCACAATGCAGTCCAAGAAGTTCCTGCCTTTCTTTTTCCATTAAAAATGCTTCTTTCACAAATTCAAGCATTGGAACTTGTCGCATACCTGCCGGTGTCTTGGTTGTATTCACATTGAAATAGCAACCTTTCTTGCTTCCTTCGGTTCTGTGGTCATAATAAACAAGCGTATGATTCACATCTATAATGCTTTCCTCTAAATCTATGTCACACCACCTGAGTCCGGTCAATTCGCCCACACGCAATCCAGTTCCGACCATAACCGCAAATATTGGATACCAATACTGTGCTTCCGGTGTGTTCTTCAGATAGTTAAGAAAAAGTTCCTGCTCTGGTTTGGTTAATGCCCTGCGTTTTTCAGTCTTAAAACAATGTGATTTTTTCAATTCACGCAAAACATTGTCTGTTGGATTGCTTCTGATATAATCATCATCTACTGCCATTTCAAAGACCTGATGTAGAACGGTATGTATGCTATCAATCGTTGCGGGTTTCAGATGTCTTTCATCAACAAGACTGTTGTAATATCTTTTTATATCAGTCTTTTTTATAGACATTATGAATTGAGAACCAATCTGATTACGCACGAATGTCTCGTACATATATTTGTAATTCTCAAAAGTATTATTCTTTATTCCACGTTTCAAATCTCTCCAAAGTTCATACATATCGTTAAGTGATGTATAGCGTGCTTCTGCCTTGATACCGTCTTTCTTGTCCTTGTCGATTTCATCTTCCTTATATCTTAAATCATCCAAGTTCCTAGCATAAATACAATGTCTTTTACGGTTCTCATCTGTCCATCGGAATTGATAAGTACCGTCCGGACGTTGCGATTCCCCTTTGCGGAGAACCTTTCTTGATTTATCTTTTCTTTTTGTATTTGCCATTGTGTTACCTCCTACAATTCTGTGCTTGAGTCAATAAACTCCTCTAACTTCTCTCGTATAATTAAAAGCCTGTCGCTTCTTGCAATTCTGAAACTGCAATCCTTATCCATCAATAGTGCCTTTAATCTTCGCTCTCCAATACCTGAATAAGCAGCCGCTTCCTCGACCGTAAGACATTTCTTTTCCCAAATCGGTATATCCTCCGGTGGTTGCAATAGCTGTTGCTGATATTCATAAAGTTCAGAACCATCTATTTTGTACATCTACATTCCTCCCCTCAAATAGAACACATCTGGTCTAAATATTCTTCAAATTGTTTGCGTTTAATTAGAGTTCTTTTCCCAATTTTCAATGTAAATTGTTTTGCTTCCGGTTGCTTTGTAAGTTCTCGTATTGTTTCTCTACCAATGCCCGTATATACATACATTTCATCAATAGAAAGTGCTATCTTATGCCACAACGGAACGCTCTCGCTTTTACTGGAAAACCACTCATCACTCAATCTGTTCATCATCTGCACCTCCCTTAAATTCCGATGTCTGAATAAATTTCTCGAATGCTTTTCTCTTGATAAATCTGCGATTACCCATCCACAATACAAATGGGCAGGCATATAGATTTGTTATTTCAATCAGTTTTTTTTCACTGATTCCTGTATAAAAAGACGCTTCTCTTATGGTTAATATAGGTTTATGCTCTAATGGCATTTCTTTTTTGCTTTGCATTTCGTCCTCCTTGCGTTGATGGCATCAGTATATTCATTTTTCTGCGATAAGCCCATTATGCAATCGGACTCATCGCAGATTTGACTTTTTACTATATTGAATACTGCCTTTCGAGGTATTCCTCAAAGGATTTTCTCTTGATTACCCTGCGACTTCCTATCCATATCACAAACGGACAATCCTCTGATTCAGACATTTCATATATCTTATTGGCACTTATCCCTGTGTAAATTGAAGTTTCCGTTACCGATAAAACAGGTTTTAACCAAAGCGGAATGTCATAACTTACAATTTCATATCTTTTCTTAGACATTCTGACACCCCTTTCCTCTTGCGTTGTGCTGTCTTTCAGCAATCACATAATCCCAACCGGATTGATTGCATTTATCACAATGGTCTTTGACCTTAGCAAACGGGTCAAGCCGACGCACGATATAATCGGGATTGTGAATATAATCTTTCAGGCACTTTGAGCAAAGGCAACGGATATTTTCTTTCTTTTCTTCCTTATAAATCCAAAGTCCAAAAGTCTTTTTAAGCGTTATATTTATTCGCCTTAAAAGCTGCTCATCTTCAATCGTTCCGATGTAATCTCTGAGTTCATCTTTGTTTACTGTCTGAAGTTGCTCCAGTAGAACCATTGACGGCTTCTTGAGTCCAAACTCCTGACCGAGCAGGATATGTGACGGCAGGTATCTTTTCTTGATAACGCCTGTTACAGCAGCCACAATAATTGTTGGTGCGTTTCTGTTATAATCATCTTCCTGAATTACAAGCACTGGTCGTGTTCCGCTTTGTACCGAACCTGTTCGTGTTCCGAAGTCGTAGTAGAATAAATCCCCACGGCAAATTGTTTTTTCTTTCATATGTAAAACCTCACATTTCTAAATATTTTGAAGTGTCATTCGTATCCGGAATGAAATAACCCCTTCACTCATTGCACAAAAGGATTCATTTTGGACACCCAAAATCAGAGGTTCTCATAAATTTTCTTAAAATTTTTCTTTGCCGCTTCAATAGACTTGCTGACAGAACTGTGATAAGTTCCTTCTTCTGTTGCTATTTCACGACAACTTTTACCCTCAATGACAAACTTATACAATCTTCGTTCCTGAGCTGGTTTCATCATTGAAAGCACTATTTTAACTTTCTCAATTTCACGCAGACGCTGTAATTCTTTCCTCTCTGCAATTTCTTCTGCTTCTCTGAGTTCAAATGGGTCAACAAAATCTAAGAATGCTTCATTATGGAATTGCTCAAATAAATCATCCTCATAACAAAAAGCATCTAAATGTCTTGCATCTCGCATTTCACATCTATGAGTTTCTCTGTTATCGTCAATAATCACTTTTCCCTGTGCCACAGACAGCAGGACAAATGGAGTGTATCTGCTGATAATATCCGGATATTTATCCCACAGTTCTCCTTCAGTAAGTTCAGTTATAATCGCCCATTTCTCTGTGCCGGTATATCCGTCATACTCATATTTGAGGTTGATAAGTTTACAGTCCTTTGCAAATAATTCTTCTTGTTCCGTTAATGTAAGTTTGTTTGTCATTTTCGTAATCTCCTTTGAATTTTCTAAAATTGCTTTTTTATATAGAAAATTTGGAGATTACGGGTATTTAGCTATGTATGCCTGCCACTGCTTTTTCATTTGCTTCTCCGTTTCGGAGCAACAAAAAAATAGCCGAACATCAAGAACGCAAGGATATAGTTATCCCGTTATTCTCAATGCCCGGCTATTTGGTAACTCATTCAGGTTCCGTGGCTCGGTACAAAGCTCAGTTATTCAGTTGTTTGCTCATTTCTTGTTTGTTCTAAATGTTCTGAATTTGAGATTACCTCTGCGCAGTGAAAGGTCAATCTCATTTACATACCCACATTTCGGGCATTTAATTTCAATGTTTCCTGTCGTCATCGTGACTTTATCAAAGATACGCCATTCACAGCGTTTGCACCTGACGATTACTTTCTGTTCCAGTCTTGTCAAATCTTATACACCTCCGGATAAACAGCAAGGTAGTCAAACGGATTATCAAGATAATCCTTGTGCAAGAGTCCAAGCTGTTTCATTCGTATTGCAAGTGCTTTCTTTGAGCATCCTAAAAAATCTGAAAGTGCTGCGTATCTTTCATATACCGCCGGATAATAGATTTTATTTAGGCATTCGATTTTATCCCCAAGCCCAAACAAAAACATTCCTTTTTCTATCAGACACCTCGGAAGCAGAATTGCAGCCGCAAGTGTATTTGCCTGCCATTCCTCCCAATCGGTAATTATTCTGCTTTTCTCTGTGTCTGCGGTTGCCTTGTAATAATGCACTCCGGCTGATTTTTCCGTTATTCCATAATCATTTGGAAACAACATCTTGAATATCTGATGACTGCCTTCGTGCATAAGTGTAAAATTCTTTCTTCCTTTCAGGTTGTTGTCATAGTTAAGGTCAGATTCGACCAGAACCGTTTTGCCATCCAAGAAGAAAAAGGCTTCATCGTCGTTGTTTTCAAATACCTGCACTCCGAGTTCCCCAAACGATGTCATTCCGAGAATGCTTCCATCATAGGAAAGGTGCATATACTCAATCGTCAGTCCAAGTACCTTTTCGAGCATTAGCTCCGGCTCAATGCGGTACACCTGTGATTTCTTTATTTCAGGCAGTTCAAAATATGCCTTTACAAATTTCTCTGAAATTGTTTCTATATCATTTCTCGATAAGCGTTTCAATTACTTAGCCCTCCTAACATTAGGATTTTGCTTCGACAAACCACTTTCCGTTTTCTTCATCGAACAGAAAAGCCGACTGTCCGCAAATCTGAACCGTATAGCGAATGCCTGTGCCACCGACCTTAGTAGCGGCGGCTCTGCACTTCTGCATTACACGGTCAACTTCATATATCTCATCATTTTCAAACTTAATGGAATTCGGACGAGCCGTTCCATCAGGTCTATGCGTCACATTTACTTCGACATATACTTTTCTTCTTTCACACTCCATTGCTTATACCTCATAATTTCTCATTGTTACAACCAATCTTCCCAAATGCTCATATCCGTCGATGTCTTTATCTGAGACTCTGTATTTCGGTTTTGCGTCATCATTCTTGTTAATGTAGCAGGAAAGCCGACCTTTTAGAAACGGCTTATTCAAACCAAAGAATAAAAACATCCCTTCGTATATTACGTAATCGGTAAAATGGTTTCCGCCGTCCGCAATGAAGATAGCCATATCATCACTGCATCCTTTTATTAAACAATCAGGCATTCTTACATATGCCTGTACATCACTTTCATCAATCACAATTAAGCCCTCCTTAGCCGACCATTCCCGTCGGCATAGTGATTTCCACTTTTTCCTGTGGTAGCTGCAAGTCCTGATACAGAACTCCATTCCTTATGCTGTCCTTACCGAAGCATCTGCGGATTGTTTCAATACATTTTTCAAGTCGTTCCAACTTTTCCTGCTTTTCCACATCCATAAATAATCCTATCTGACGGGGCGTGTCTTGAGGAATAAGATTGATTGCTTGGATTGTTACGGAACGGATTGGATTGTACCAACCATACCTTGCTTCAAAAAGTTGAAATGCTCTCTTGGCAAGAACCATCGGCGATTGCGTAGGCAAGTCAATCTTGGTCTGCCATTGTCTTGTACATAGTGTGTTATCTCTAATGTGTATGGCAACTCCCTCGGCACTCAGTCCGTGGACTCGGAGCTTGTGTCCGATGTCTTGGGTCAATTCGAGTAACACGGGCCACACCTGCTCCGGTTTCTCTAAGTCTGCAACTGTCGTTATACCGTGTCCTACGCTCTTGATAGGCGATACGAAGTCTTTCTTGGCAACAAGGGAAAGGTCATTGCCATTTGCGTAATTCCATAATGCAACTCCGTTTTTTTCTAATACGCTTCGCAGGAACTCAGGGTCGGTCTGTGCCAAAGCCCCGATGGTACGAATCCCATAGCTGTCTAATGTACGCTGTGTCGCTCTGCCTACACCGAGCAAATCAGCCGATGGGAGTTTCCATATCTTTTCTCTGAAAGTATCCTTTGGTATAACCGTTACTGCATCTGGCTTCTTCATATCAGAGCCGAGTTTTGCAAATATCTTATTAAATGAAACACCAACGGAGATAGTAAGTCCGAGTTCAAACTTAATCGTTTCTCTGATTTTGTTTGCAACTTCCACCGGAGAGCCGAAAAGACTACCTGTTCCGGTAATATCTAGCCAGCACTCATCCATACCATAAGGTTCTACTTGGTCTGTATATCGTTCGTACACGCTTCTTGCAAGTTTTGAGTATTTTATATATTCCTCATAATGCGGTGGAACAATAACCAAATCCCGACATTTCTGTTGTGCCTGCCAGACGGTATCTCCGGTTTTCACATCAAATGCCTTTGCTTTATAATTCTTAGCAAGGACAATTCCGTGTCGTTCTTCAACAGAACCGCATACAGCAACCGGATATTCTTTCAGAGCAGGGTTAAGCATACACTCAACACTTGCATAGAAGTTGTTCATATCGCAATGTAAAATATTTCGAGCCATTCTGCGTAACCCCCTTGACTTTTTGAGAAGTTTAGTATAAACTATGAGTAGTTAAACTTCTTACTTGCTATTATACGCAATTAAACTTCTCTTGTCAAGAGTGTAGACGAAGTTTAACTACATAATTTAAGACAAGGAGTGAACAATCAAGATGACATTCGGCGAAAAAGTTAAGAACGAACGAAACAGACTCGGATTAAATCAGGATGAGTTGGCGAAAAAAATCGGCGTTACTCGTAGAGTTATCAGTTCCTATGAGAATGACAGTTCCCGTCCAAGAGGAACAGAACGCTATAAGAAACTTGCCGAAGCTCTCGGTGTAAATATCAACTATCTTTTATCGGAAGATGAAGCATTTATTGCAGATGTTGAAGATAATTACGGACACAGAGGTGCAAAGCAGGCAAAAGAACTTCTAGCAGAAGTAACCGGTTTATTTGCCGGCGGAGAAATGGCTGACGAAGACATGCGTGAAATGGTTGATGCCATTCAGGAAGCGTACCTTATTGCTAAGAAAAACAACAAGAAATACACACCGAAAAAGTATCGCAAAGACGAGTAACCTCTCGCTGTGCGTTGTCCGTTTTATGGGACAGCAGATGGTTTATAAAAAAATGGATAATATATCTGTTATAATGGCACTGCAAGGGAGGTGAGCCGTTTGGGATATAATACGCAGGATGAGATTGTCAAGATAGTGAACCGGCTCATCAAACGATGTGGCACTCGTAATCCATATAAAGTCGCTGATGAGCTTGGGATACATATTCTCTATCGAGATTTTACGAAACAGCGTGGAGCATACAAGGTAATCTTGAAGAATCGATTTATCTTTCTTCAGAACGGTTTGCACCCGGTTATTGAACAAATCGTATTATGGCACGAAATCGGACACGATGTTCTTCATCGCCAAGAAGCAGTTTCAGCCGGAGGATTCAAAGAATTTAATATCTTTGATATGCGTGAAAACCGGATGGAATACGAAGCCAATGTCTTTGCAGCTCAGGCTTCTTTACCGGACGATACGATTATTGAATATATTAAACAGGGGTATGATATTCAGCAAATTGCTCGCTGTATGCACTCCGACATAAATCTTGTCGCTTTGAAAGTTGATACTCTCAATTCACAAGGCTACAATTTTAGGAAACAGGAACATAGAAACGACTTTCTCAGATATAACAGAAAAATGTAAAGACCGTCAATTCTCGAATGAGATCTGACGGTCTTTGCATTACTTCGATTTCCATTATTCTTTGGAACAGCGTAAACTCTGAGAAATATTCAAATACGAGCAACCACAAGCCTATATTGTTGAAAGCACAGAGTATGACAATAAAAATAAAACACCTGTGTTGACAGCAGGACAAAGTCTTATTTTAGGTTATACTGATGAACAGTTTTCAAATTCTGATTATTTATAGTAAATATGGTCTATCAAAATGACTATTTTCTGTTTCATTATTTAACTTAACAAAACAATTCCTATACTAAAAGGCGGAGTTCACTTTACATTTTCCCCATATATTTTTCTGCCATATGTACTGCCATAGCACCATCTGCCACAGCTGTTACTATCTGACGAAGTAACTTTGTTCTGACATCTCCTACAGCATAAACACCTGGAATACTCGTCTCAGTATTTTCACCTGCTACAAGATATCCTTTATTATCCAGTTCTATCTGATTATCTAAAAAATCTGTTGTCGGTTTTCTTCCTATACTCACAAACAGTCCGTCACATTCTATAATGTTTTCTTCTCCTGTAACTGTATCTTTCAACCGCACACCAGTCAATCGTTCTCCATAAATCAGTTCATTTACTGTATTGTTCCATCTAAACTCTATATTTTCAGTTTTCATCAGCTGGTCATGGTAGATTTTCGTTGCACGTAATGTATCTCTTCGATGAACAATGATGACTTTCTTAGCAATTCGACTTAAAAGAACAGCATCTGATACAGCAGAATTTCCACCACCAACAACCACCACGATCTTATCTTTATAAAACATACCATCACAGGAGGCACAATAAGCAACCCCATGACCTATCAATTCTTTTTCTTTAGCGAGACCAAGTTCTCTTGGATTTGCTCCAGTAGCAATCACTACTGTTTTCCCAATATAAATTCCCGAACTAGTTTCTACTCTCTTAAGCTTTCCTGTTAAATCCATATTAAAAACTTCAGCATATTCACTTTTAGCGCCAAATTTTTCCGCCTGTTTTTGCATTTTCTCTGCCAATGAAAATCCGTCAATTCCATTTTCAAAACCAGGATAGTTATCAATCTGCCAGGTCAATGACATCTGACCACCTGCAGATAATTTTTCTAAAACAATTGTATCAAATCCTGCTCTGGCTGCGTATAATGCTGAAGTATACCCTCCAGGTCCTCCCCCCACGATAATCATATCGTAAACATGATTTTCATTCATACAGCAGTCCTCCTTTTATTTTTCCAATGCTTCATTAATAAATTTCTCTATCATTATTTTTGATTCAGGTGCAACAATAGAATCTATTGCCTTTCCATCTCGATATAAAACCAGCGTAGGAATTATCTCAATCTTTTCAGCTTCTGCAATCTGTGGTTCTTCATCAATATTTACTTTTCCAGCAATAAGAATATCGCTGTATTCTTCACTTATTTTTTCATAAGCCGCTCCAATTCTACGGCAATAACCACACCAAGGTGCCCAGAAATCAACCAAAACCGGTTTTTCTTTATGAATTAATTGTCCAAACTTTTCTTTATTTATTGATGTCATATTTTTCAATTCCTTCTCCTGTTTGAACTTAATATACCTCATAAAAAGTCTTACTTCAGTGATGATATCACAGAAAAGATAATTTACTTTATTACACTTCTTTTTATTTCTATTTATGGCATATGCCAGTTACATAATTGACACATCTTAAAAAAGCAAGTATACTATGTTCATAAAGGAGATAACTATTATGAGCTTCGAAAATTATTTTCCACTATGGAATGACTTAAATACAGCACAGAAAAAACTAATTTCAGACAATTTGATCACACAGCATGTGAAAAAAGGAACAATCATTCACAACGGGAACATGGATTGTACCGGATTATTACTGGTTAAATCTGGACAGCTTCGAACTTACATACTTTCAGATGAAGGACGGGAGATTACACTTTACCGTCTGTTCGATATGGATATGTGTCTTTTATCCGCTTCATGTATCATGCGGTCTATTCAATTTGAAGTAACCATTGAAGCAGAAAAAGATACGGATCTTTGGATCATCCCTGCTGAAATTTATAAGGGCATCATGAAAGAATCTGCTCCTGTCGCAAACTATACCAATGAGTTAATGGCTACCCGTTTTTCTGATGTCATGTGGCTGATTGAACAGATTATGTGGAAGAGTTTGGATAAGCGTGTTGCTTCATTTCTTTTAGAAGAGGCCTCTATCGAAGGAACAAACGAGCTGAAAATCACTCATGAGACGATTGCTAATCATCTTGGTTCCCACAGGGAAGTTATCACTCGAATGCTTCGATACTTTCAAGGCGAGGGTCTCGTCAAACTCTCCCGCGGCAAAATTACAATCCTTGATCCAAAAAGACTGGAAACACTCCAAAGGTCATAAAACTGTTTTTCTATAACATATAAAGAAGAATCCTCCATTTATCAGAATTATGAAAGTCATTCTAATAAATGGGGGATCTTTTTATGCTATAAGAAAATTATAAAAATATCGTGATTATTTTTTTAATAATCCATACCACATGCATATGCCCTTTCAATCAGCGCACGGTCATTGACCACTGCATCATAGAAGCGAAATCCGCCAGAGAAATTATACGTTTCATAACCGTTTCCTTCCAGAATACGGCTCGCAATATAACTGCGCAGACCACTCTGGCATATCAGATACACAGGCTTTCCTTTCTCAATTTCACTAATTCGTTCTCTCAGTTCATCTACAGGTATGTTTTTGAATCCATCAATATGCCCCCTGCTGAATTCACCTACAGTTCTCACATCTAGCAACACCACATCTTTATCTTTAGAAATCTTGTCCATATCTTCCAAATGCCATTGCTTTAATGTCCCTTTTGCAATATTGTCTATCATAAATCCAGCCATGTTTACCGGATCCTTGGCAGAAGAATAAGGTGGTGCATATGCCAGATCCAGATCTTTCAACTGGGTTGCATTCAGCCCCGCATGAATTGCTGTTGCCAGCACATCAATACGTTTATCAACTCCTTCATATCCAATAATCTGAGCGCCAAGCAAACGATAGCTCTCTTTTTCGAAAACCACCTTCATGGTCATCACTTTTCCGCCAGGATAGTAACCGGCATGACTCATAGGAGAAAGAATTACTGTATCTACCTCTAATCCTGACTTTTTGGCATTTGTTTCATTGATACCTGTAGTGGCTGCTGTCATATCAAACACTTTTATAACGGAGCTTCCCTGACTGCCCAGATAACGACTATCACCGCCACAAATATTATCAGCGATGATTCTGCCCTGTTTATTGGCTGGTCCTGCCAAAGAAATCAGCGCATCATTACCCGTAACATAATGTTTTACCTGAACTGCATCACCTGCAGCATAAATATCCGGTACAGAGGTTTCCATTCTGTCATTCACTACAATACTTTCCTTGATGCCAAGTTCCAGACCGGCTTCTTTTGCTAATACTGTGTCTGGTGTGACTCCGATTGCCAGAACTACCATATCAGCCTGAAGGGATGGATTATCTTTCAACAGAACCTCCACCCCGTTGTCTTTTTCTTTAAATCCTTCTACTGTATAGCCCAGTACCAGTTTTATCCCATGCTTTCTCATTTCATTATGGATCATGGATGCCATATCCGGGTCAAAAGGGTTCATCAGCTGCTTAGGCCGCTGGACAATCGTAACATCCATGCCAAGCTCCCTCAAATTTTCTGCCAGTTCCAGACCAATAAAACCGCCACCTGCCAATACAGCCGATTTTGGATGGTTCTTATTTATATATTCCTTTATCCGAAAAGTGTCTTCTACGGTACGAAGTGTAAAAAGTTTATCAATACCTACTCCGGGAAGTCTCGGCTGTGTTGGCTTTGCACCTGGAGAAAGAATCAACTTATCATAGTTTTCTTCAAATATCTCATCATTCTCCAAATTTTTCACTGAAACAATTTTACGATCCGGATGTATGGAGATAACTTCATGATGAATTTTCATGTTAATACGGAAGCGTTTAAAAAAACTCTCTGGTGTCTGTAGTGTAAGTTCTTCCGGGTCTGTGATCACGTCTCCAATATAATATGGAAGCCCACAATTAGCATAGGATATGTATCCGGATCTTTCAAACACAGTAATTTCTGCATGTTCATCCAGTCTGCGTATTCTTGCTGCGGCTGTAGCTCCTCCTGCTACACCTCCTACGATTATTACCTTCATCTTATTTTTCCACCTTTCCTGAGTAAGCTGCAATGCCACCGATATTATTTACTTTAGAGTATCCCATTCGTTGCAGTATCTCAGTTGCCTGACGACTCCGAGAACCGGAATAACAGTATACAAACAGAGGGATATCCTTATTCTTCGCTACAGAAATAATATTGTCTAGTTGCTGCAACGGCACATTTTTACTTTCTGGTATATGTCCTTCCCGATATTCCTGCGGAGTACGGACATCCAGCAGAACTGCACCAGCAGTCCTTTTATATTCTTCTATGCCTTGATTAATATTCGACTGTTTAAAGAGATCAAAAAATCCCATTAGTACACCTCCCTAAAGCATTTCTAAAATCGCATTCTTAGGTCTCGCCCCTGAAACCTGCTGTACAATCTTCCCATTCTTCATAACCACTAAAGTCGGAATGCTCATAATACTGAACTTATTTGCCAATTCAGGCTCTTCATCTACATTAATCTTTCCAACTTTAATATCCCTACGCTCACCTGCAATCTCCTCTACAATAGGTACTACCATACGGCAAGGTGCACACCAAGATGCCCAAAAATCTAAAAGAACGGTTTTATCGGAATTCAGTACTTCGTTCTCAAAATTATTTTTATTGATATTAATAGCAGACATTTTACAGTCCTCCTTATCTTTTTCTTTTTGTAGCTTTATTATAGTCTTAATTTCATTTGTTTTCCGTGATTACATCACCATACCACATTAAATTAACTTCTTGCCATACCATCTACACTTAATATAACACCTGTAATGTAACTCGCCTCATCTGAAGCAAGAAACACAAACGCATTGGCAATATCTTCTGGCTGTCCAAGACGACGCAATGGAATTCTTTCAATCATAGGTTCGATAACTTCCTTTGGCACGGCCTTCATCATATCAGTTTCTGTAATCCCAGGTGCAACAGCATTAACACGAATACCTTTAGGTCCTAGTTCTCTTGCTAATGATACAGTCAATCCGTTTACTGCAAACTTCGATGCCGGATAAGCAAACCCACTTGGCTGTCCCGAAATACTCACCATGGAAGAAGTTGAGAGAATGACCCCCTTGCCTCTTGCCACCATACATTCTGCTGCTACACGAGTAGTATTAAATACTCCTTTTACATTTAGATCCATGACTTTATCAAAAGTCTCCTCTGTATAATCCATAAATGAGGTGTTTTCTGAAATCCCTGCATTATTTACCAGTATGTCGACACATCCATATTTTTCAGTTGCCTCTTTAAAAGCCTTTCTGACAGACTCCATGTTTGCCAGATTTGGACTAATTCCAGCAACTATTGCATTGGGATATTTTTCTTTTAATTTATCTACAGCAACATCTGCCGATTCCTGTGAACTTGCTGCTAACACAACTGAAGCACCTTCCTTCAAGAATTTATCAGCTGTAGCAAATCCTATACCACGGCTTCCACCCGTAATGATTGCAACTTTATCTTTTAATCTCATTTAGACTACCTCCTTACTTTGTTTGTAGTTACATTATAAGCAAAAGGTAAATCATTTTCTGTGATATCATCACAAACTATCGCAATAAAAAACCCTGTTGCTCACACGCACCAGGGTTTTTGTTTATCTATCCGTATTTAACACAAGATTAGGCTTCTATTCAACTTCTGAAAACTGATCTTTTCCAACATTACATAATGGGCATTCAAAATCTTCCGGAATATCCTCCCACTTTGTTCCTGGTGCAATACCACCTTCAGGATAACCTTCCTCTTCATCATATTCCCATCCGCAAACGTCACATACATATTTCATTAGTTTGTTCCTCCTTATAAATATATTAATACACAGCATATATTACTGTTGTATTTGTGTTGTTCTGTAACCTTAATATGTATAAATGCTTTTAGCATTTCCATAATCCATGCAGGTTACAATATGCATATACTTCTTCTACCTGTTCACCATCGCAAAGACAAAAATCTGCTACCGGCTCCTGCCCTGGATTTAACTGTTTTCTGTATATTCCCTGGTTTGTATTTAATGTAATCCACTCAATGAAATGCTCTTCAAGCATTGGATGTTTTGTCTCTCCGACCACGACATGAACATGACTGCCTTCTACCGTATATACAGGTACATGCTTCTCGGCAGCAGCATCTGTCACTCCGGCTTTTAATTCCTGCATAGGTTCTCCGCAACAAATTACAGGTACACCCTTATCCTTTACCTTTTCAACAATGTTTCCACAATGCTTACAAATATAATACCTTACTTCCATGCCTTTTTCTCCTTCCATGTGTAAAATTTATAATTCAATTGTCTCCATAATCTTTTTCAATGAATCTGCAGATTCCTTAAGCTTTAACGCTTCCTCGCCACTTAAATTAATAGGTATATCAGACTCAATACCATCTGC
This sequence comes from Ruminococcus bromii, assembly GCF_002834235.1. Classification (GTDB taxonomy): domain Bacteria; phylum Bacillota; class Clostridia; order Oscillospirales; family Acutalibacteraceae; genus Ruminococcoides; species Ruminococcoides intestinale. The sequence continues at coordinate 33,710 of NZ_NNBY01000027.1, forward strand.
ACCTACAATAGCTGGCATACTTAACGATACTCCGTCAATATCATATACTCCATGAATCATGTGTGATATAGGAAGTATTGATTTTTCATCTCTCATAATCACTTCGCAGATTCTTTTTACAGACATTGCAATTCCATAATATGTAGCGTGCTTTTTGTTTATAATCTCATAAGCACTGTTCTTGACTGCTGTAGCTATTTCTGCCGTGTTTTCCTTGTGCTTGTAATGTCCACGCATTTCACACATTTCACTTAATGGAACACCAGATACATTGGCTGATGACCATGCTACAACTTCGCTGTCTCCATGCTCACCTACTATAAATGCATGAACACTCCTGCTGTCCACAGATAAATGCTCACCAAGCTTATATCTTAATCTGGCACTATCTAACACAGTACCTGATCCAATAACCCTGTTTTCTGGAAGTCCTGATAACTTTATGGCTACCTGAGTCAGGATATCTACTGGATTCGCAACTACAAGCATGATACCTGCAAAATTTCTCTTTGCTATTTCAGGAATGATTGACTTAAATATTGCTACATTTTTATTTACGAGATCAAGCCTTGTCTCTCCCGGTTTCTGTCCCGCTCCGGCAGATATGACAACAATTGCAGCATCAGCCACATCATCATAATCTCCGGCATATATTTTCATTGGACTCGCAAATGGAATACCATGACTGATATCCATCGCTTCTCCTTCTGCCTTGTTCTTATCTGCATCGATAAGGACAATCTCTGTAAACAAGCTACTCTGCATCAGAGCAAATACCGATGCAGAACCAACAAAGCCACAGCCTATCATTACTGCTTTTTTTGAATTAATCACTTTCTTCTTCGTAATAATCTCATCTCCTTAATAATTCTCTTCATGTACTTCAAAATAGCTCTGTGGATGATTACATACCGGACATACTTCAGGCGCCTTAGTTCCTACCACAATATGTCCGCAGTTACGGCATTCCCATACCTTAACTTCGCTCTTTTCAAATACCTGTGCAGTTTCAATATTCTTAAGAAGTGCACGATATCTTTCCTCATGGTGCTTCTCAATCTCACCTACTGCCCTGAATTTTGCTGCAAGCTCAGGGAATCCTTCTTCCTCAGCTGTTTTAGCAAAGCCATCATACATATCTGTCCACTCATAATTTTCGCCTTCTGCCGCTGCCGCCAGGTTTTCCTTTGTATCACCAATTCCTGCTAATTCCTTGAACCACATCTTTGCATGTTCTTTCTCATTATCTGCAGTCTTTAAAAACAATGCTGACATCTGCTCGTAACCTTCCTTTTTCGCTACAGAAGCAAAATAGGTATACTTATTTCTTGCCTGTGATTCCCCTGCAAATGCCTCCTGTAAATTCTTCTCTGTCTGTGTTCCTGCATATTTGTTTTCTGCCATCTCTTTTACCTCCGTTTTCTTTACTACTTTTTCAAAATCTGATGCCGGGTGCTTGCACAAAGGACATATAAAGTCATCCGGTAATTCCTCGCCTACATATTCATATCCGCAAATTCTGCAACGCCATATTGTCTGACCGTCCTCTGTTTTTCCAACCTCCTGTGGCTTAGGCTTAATATTATTCTGATAATAATCATATGTTACTGAAGGAACATTGCTTAAAACTTCCATATCGGTTATCTCACCGATAAACATCGTATGTGAACCCAAGTCCTCTGTTTTAGTAACTGTCACAGAAATGTATGCATTTGTACCTTCTGTAATATAATAAATACCATTCGTGCCCCTGGCACACTGCTCAAATGCTTCAAACTTATTGGTATCTCTTCCTGATTGGAAGCCAAAATGTTTGAACAATTCAAATTGTGCCTTCTGACTTAAGACTGATACAGTAAATTTTCCGGTTCTTTGAATCATATCATGCGTATAATTTGCCTTATTTACACAGACACTTAACTGGTTTGGTTCCGAAGCTGCCTGAATGGCTGTATTAATGATGCATCCGTTATCTTTTTCTGCTTCTTTAGCGGTCAATATAAACAGTCCATAACTCAACTTATACATTGCTTTCCTATCCATGCTGTTCCTCCTTTACCTTCTCCCTGCATTTCGGGCAAATGCCTTTAAATGAAATATCGTAATCCACAAATTCAATTCCATGAGTGTTATGAATTCTTTCCAGCAAATTCGGTATTTGATCCATATCCACATCAAAAATTTCACCGCACTTTATACATCTTACATGGTAATGATTTTTCAATGTAAAATCAAATCGGTTCGGTCCATTCGGAACTTCAACCTTTCTTAATGCACCTTCCTCTACCAATATATCAAGATTTCTATATACAGTTCCTTTTCCAATTGATGGATATGCTTCTTTTATAAATTCATACACTTCATTTGCTGTAACATGTCTTCTCATTTCGTATACGGCATTTCTTACAAGATCTTTTTGAATGGTATTTCTCCTACTTGTCATCAGTCCTCCTTGTTAGGATTTATTCTTAATAAGGATTATATACCATCACTATTATATTGTCAACAGAATAGTAATAATTCTCATTATTATATTAAAGATGCCCATGCTGAGCATCTTTAATATAAATCATTGTTCTATTTTTCGTTCAAAAACATATTCAGTATCTGATGATAAATCAGACCGGAATGAATAACCAAGTCTGTCGAAATTCTTAATATCCTCAGGATTTTCAATACTGTTTTCAGCCATGAACCTAACCATTTCACCACGAGCAATCTTAGCATCCATATCTGCAACAACGCCGAAACATCTATCGCCGCCGTATTCACATTCAAGCTGATTGCCCAGATATGTCTTTGCCTCATTCAAAAACTTAGCCGCTTGCCCATTTGGAAGCCGGTACTCAAGCTTCACATACTCTTTTGCACTCGTCATCGGACACCTGTTGTTTTATTCTTCTCATCGGTCTAAACATAAAATCATTCCTCCGTATTATTCGAAATCAATTCTAACAATCTTCATTTTCATCATATTATCGCCGATTTTTGCCAATATGCGATGTATTTTTTTGACCGACGGCACATTCAGACTTTGATAACCAAGCATATATCCCCTACTTGACACCTCAAATTTGTCTGACCAATGGGCAATTTCCTTTTGAGCATCTCCAACGGAAAAATATGCGTTTACATCTTTAATTTCTGCTTGTTTGAGCCATGTCTTTGATATCATCTTGGCACCTGTCTTACCGCAGGTGTCAAATACAATACGACCTTGTGCAAAATGCTCAGCCATTGCCAAAAACAACGCTTTTACATCTTCTGTAAGGAAATAATAAAATACTCCCGAAGCGAAGAAAATCACTCCGCCGTCGGCTTGAATTTCATTAAACCAAGAGGTATCTTTCAAATCGGCGGCAATATTCTTTTCACGCTCTCCGGCAGGTAACAGAGAATTTCTGACTTCTATAACATCGGGAAAATCTATATTATAAATTCGGCAAGAATCGTTATCGCAATTTCTTCCCGTGTTATCCAAACCGCAGCCCAGATTTACAACTGCGGCGTTTGGATGACTTTTTAAGTATTTCTTAACTTCATACGCTAAATCGTTTTGGCGTATAGCAATCTCCAAAAAGCCAAATTCCTGCATCGTACTGTCGCCCTTTTTCTCAACTTCCGAAAAATCATAATCAATTTGTTTGATTAAGCGTACAGCCGTTTCGTCTTTAAAAAGCTGAGGGAATTTTTCTGTGCATTTCTTTCTTCCGTAAAGTGGAATAATCAATGTTTCCTGAACGGTGTTCTTTTCAATGTGGTACTTCATATGCGTTCTCCTTTACCTCGTATAATGCAAAAAATCCACTTTCAGCTTATCATACGCTTCGGTTTCAATTCCGGTTTCATTCTTCAACTTTTCAAATTCACTTTCCAACATCATAAACTCTTCCCTTGCACTCATTGCGTGATCAGATATGCACAGCTTACCAATAAAATTAGAAAACATAAATCTGTACATCCAAGCACAGAATTTCTTTTTATTTACACAGGTTTCGTATTCCCCTTTGGGCAATATTTCATAGCCTGCTTTTTTCAGCACATCATAACCTTCGATGATAGCATCCATAATGTCTAACGAATACGCTTTATCTTTTTTCAGCAACTTTAAATTACCATTTGCTCTATAGCTTGCAAACACAAGCGGAAGAACAGCACAAGCGTGTGTTTTCAGATAATCATTCATTTTATTATCTATCGTCACTTTTATTTTCGTACCTGCAAATATAGAAGTTATAAATTTATCACTAACATCCTTGCCGTCTGTCCTTCCGATTTCAATTTTATTTAGGCAGATGGAATTTATGTAGCCGTCGTACTTTTTGCCTGCCGCACTAAAAAATGCAAACAATACATTTTTATTCTCCAAATTTTCATATTTCTCAACGGTCATATTGTTACCTACAAACACGATATTTTTGCTTTTGTTGCGTTTTATCATTGGAACAATGCTGTCTAAAGATGAAAATCTGGATACAACAAAAATAGCATCATAAATATCGTCTGTTTGAAGCTTGTCTATAACAGTAAAATAGTCTATTGTTTTCTTTCCAAACTTATGTTTGATTACAAGTCCACCGTTTTTTAAATTTTGGTAGGTTATACCTCTTGCAAGAATGGTTATGTCATTTCCTTTTCGCATAGAGTGTGCCAAATTTGAACCGAGCACACCTGCACCAATAATCAATATTCTCACGTTATCACTCCTTTTTCCCAACCAATACATATTCCGAAAGTGGTTTGCCTTTTATCAATGTCGCTCCAACAACCTGAAAGCCTTCGCTACCGACATATTCTTTCAGTTCTTCGCTTTGCCATTTATGATAGGTTTTAAACCCGGCTTTTTCCTTAAGCCATATCGGCAATTTGGGATAGCCCCTTTCATAAACAAAGGTAGGAGCAAACAAAATTCCGTCTTTTTTCAGAACTCTGTGTATTTCTTTTAGTGCTTTCTCCGGTTGTGGCATGATATGTAATGCATTGGCAATCACAACAACATCAAATTTTTCATCTTCATAAGTCAAATTCGTTGCGTCCTGCACACAAAAGCGGAGCTGTTCACATTTGTGTTCGCCTTGATTGCGTTTTTCAGCTTCTATTATCATATTTTCCGAGTAATCTGTTGCTTCCCAAGAGCCGGATTTTCCTGTCATTAAAAAGGTAATCTGTCCCGTTCCGCAAGCCAATTCCAAGACAGACTTCTCACTGTCTATATACTGTTCTGACAGTTTGCAGATTTGCCGATAAGCAGTATCGTTTTTTGACATAAATGCAGTATATATTCTTGCCATTCTTTCCCAAAAGCCTTTGTTTGTGTTATCTGTCATAGAATTGTCCTCCGTTTCCCTGATTACTTTTCGCAAAGCGGACTCATATTACTCTAATCCATGTTCCTAATTTTCCTTTTGTTGCAGATAAAACATCGCTTTCTGCGTTTCAATCTCTGCTTTGTTGCATATCCTCATCGGCTTGTGCAATCATCTTTCTGTACTGTTCTTTTACACTTTCCGGTGCAAGTATCTGTACCTTGCCATTAAAGCCAAACACCCAACCGAAGAAAGTCGGACTTGCAGACACTTCGGTCTGTATTCTGAATGACGTCATATCGTAAGCAAGTGTAGTTACTTCCTCGCCGAAACGGTCAACCATTGTTTTCATCAAGCTGTTATCACATCGTAAATCCACAAGGACTTTTTCGCCTGAAAACATAAAGAAAACTTCCTTTGTGTAATTCTCAATATCAAAATCATCAGGCATAGGAACAATATCTTTATCCAATATCTCCGGCTTGAAAGCAATACGGTCTACCCTGAAATTGATAACCTTGCTTTTCTTCTCAGAATATCCGAGAACATAATAATAGTCCCCACACCAGAGAAGTTTATACGGACTCAGCTTATATACCTCGCCCTTATTCTTCAGAACCTTTTTCTTTAATCCGGTATAATCATAATACTGGAAAGAAATCTGTTTACCTGCGTTGATGGCGTCATTTATAGCGTCGATGATGTAATATATCTGCTCATTATCCGGCTTAATTCGATTGACCACATAGTTATTACGCTTCAACTTTGCCACCTGCCCCGGGCTGGTCATCGTATGTATCTTCTCAATCAGAGTTTCGCTTTTCTTCTTTGTAATGAACTTCGATGACTCTACTGCGTCTATCAGCAGTTTCAGTTCCGGCAATTCAAACTTACGATTGGCTACAAAGTATTTGCTTTGAGTAGAATGGATAGTAACAATATCCATTCCAAACTCCTGAAGTGCTGCAATGTCTTTCGTAACAGTAGTTCTATGCGCTGAAAACCCGTATTCATCAGCCAATATATTGATTAGCTGCGTCGTCGAAAGCGGATGTTCCTCGTCCGTTCGTTCCTCTAATATTTTCTTTAAGTATAATATTCTTGGTTTTGTTTCCATTGTTTGCCCTTTCCAAGCTATGACTCATATAGTCCTCTGAACATTTCTCCCTGTATCTCGCTGATTTGTTCAATCGTGATAACTGTTTCATCCTGCATAATCAGTTTGCGTTCAAATTCATCAATCTTTTTCACTATACCGGAATGCGTGAGATATGCTCCTCCGGATTTTTTGTCATCAGGCACGAAATAAGTTATTGATACTTCCTGTTCTGTGCCGATATTATCTCTAATCATATTTAACTGGTCATTCAATTTCATAATGACCTCATCGCTCAACTCTAACCGTTCATCCGTTAACCTTGCAGTTTCCTTAATAGCTGCATCGTGTCCTGTAAGTGCCGCAAAAGGAGCAAACTGTGCTGCTCTGTCGTGAAGCGACATACGAGGATGGTTCCTTGATGTCGGATGTGGAAGATTGATTATATCATCATAAGAATGATTGTCCATCTGTTGCAGCACCTCCTTTACTCGGCAAACTGGATTTTGCCACTAAGCATTATTTTTAAACTTTCGCATCTCTGATTCTCTTAACATTTTTATTCATGAGATGTCTACCGAAATGACGGTATGCAAATGCTTTTACTATCGACATTTCCTGATGATGCTCTGTAAGTAACTCATCTGGTGAATTATATATTCCAAAATCTTGATTGATTCCTTCACTTTGTATATAAGTATTATTTCTTTCAAAATCAATCACTGGATTCTGAAAATCTTTTACCGCCACACCATAACCACAAAATGCACCAGAACATTGGCTATTTATTTTTTGCAGCTTATTCAAATATTTCTTATCTAAAATAAATGCTTCAAGTTCATACCATGTATCATCTAAGTACACTTCAACCCAACTATGAAAAACATTCTGCGGAGCATTTTTATAAACAATTCCTGTCATTGCTCCTTTTTGCAATTGCTTATCTATTGTAAACCCATGCACCCTACATGGTATTTTACATGCCCTAAGCAACGCCATAAATAAAGTACCTTTTGTATTACATTGACCATATCCATCACTTAAAACTTTGGATGCAGATATGCTGTCATCAATATTGTAGCCGAATAAAATCTCATCCCTAACGTATAAATATATGGCTTTAATGCATTCAAACTGCTCCAGATCCTTCCAGCCTCTATTCTCTATTAGTGATTGAATTCTGGAATCATTAAAATCTAGCATATGGGTTTCTTTTAAAAACTCTTTCAACCTTTTCCTCCACGCAAATTTCAATTCACATTAAATTTTTGAATTCTACAAATTGTATATTTATCTATTTTGTTGCCACAATACAAAGCCAATGCTTTTTGGAATCTGCATATGGTTTTATTTCCATAAAACCTGCTTCTTTTAAAGCGGTGACAAGTTGATCACAATTATAAATCTTCATACCATCAATTATCTTTGTCCATTTATCGTCTGAGGCATTCATTCCGTCGCTCTCGTTACAAATTAGGAAGGTTCCTCCGTCTTTCAGAACACGATTTACCTCAGAAAAGCATTTTTTCAATTCTGGCCAGAAGTAAACCGTCTCAAAAGCTGAGACATAATCAAATTTTGCATCTGAAAATGGGATGTCAGATACATCTCCCTGAATAACCTTGCATTTTTCCTGTTGAATAGCGGCAGCGTTCAATTTTCCAGATTCTGACACACTAACCTCCGAATAATCCAATCCTGTCACATGGCCATTCCTGCATTTGCTCAGCCAGACCGCAATGTTTGCACCACCTCCGCAGCCAACATCCAGCACCTCAGCGTCCGGATTTACAGAGATATTCGAGAACCCCCATTGTGATAGCCTGTAGTGGCCGCTGTTCATCATCTTTGTCATCAATTTTCCACCGAATCCTTGTGGCTTACGAGTATTTTCAAAAAAGCTCATTGAAATATTCCTCCTTCATATTTAGATTTGTTTAAGCCTTATGACCGCCGATTTGATCGTTTCGGTCTTTGGCGGTTGCACCTTCTTCAAGGCTCATTCCTTTTAACACAGCATTCTTACCAAACTTCTTTTTGATACTAAGCATTGCTTCTTGCATACGCCTTTCCCGTTCCAATTTTTCTTCTTCCTCCGCTTGCTTCTTCTTCAGTGCTTCGTAATCGGTAAACAGGTCAAGCTGCTGATATTCATCTTCCTGTTTGACAGAATTTTCATCTACAAGTTTATTTGCTGTTATTGTTATCCTGCGGACAAGTAAATTCTCGTCAACTATTCTGTCGTATAAATCCATCACAGCATTGGTAATCAATCGAGTAGAGGACGTCTTTTTCTTCAGATTTGCTGTTCCGTGTGCGTGCTTTGGAACTTTGCGTCCATATCGGTCAATCGTAATCTCGCCTTTGTATTGATTTTTTAGGTTCGAATTACTTAAATTTTCAATATCATAGCCGATTGTCAACACAAGTTGGTCAGTTACAACTCCTTTATCCACCAAATCAAGCACCATTTGGTCGGTCATTTCTTTTACAATCAACTTTGCCTTTTCATAATCATAAGGGCAATGCAACACCTGACCGGAAGATATACTGTTTGTTTCTGGCTTATATGCTTTGACCTGCTCCATTGTACAAGGCTCATATCCCCAAGCGTGGTCTATGAGCAGTTCCGCATTGATACCGAACAGCTTGTACAGCAATTCCTCGTTATACAGTTCATTCGGCTTTCCGATAGAACATCTTGCAATATCGCCCATTGTATAAAGTCCGTGTTCCTCTAACTTCTTCGCATAACCATTTCCGACTCTCCAGAAATCGGTTATCGGGCGATGACTCCATAGTTTCTTACGGTATGACATTTCATCAAGTTCAGCAATACGCACACCGTTCTTATCTGGCTCGATATGCTTTGCCACAATATCCATCGCAATCTTGCAGAGATACATATTCGTACCGATTCCTGCGGTTGCAGTTATACCAGTTGTTTTCAAGACATCCTGTATCATCGTCATAGCAAGTTCTCTTGCAGTCATACGATAGGTTTTCAGATAATCAGTCACATCCATAAACACTTCGTCGATTGAATAATGAAATATATCCTCTGGTGCAACATATTTGAGATAAACATTATAAATTCTTGTGCTATACTCCATATAATATGCCATACGAGGAGGAGCAACGATATAATCTATCTCCAATGTAGGATTTGCATCCAACTCTGCCTTGTCATCGGAAGAACCGGTAAATGTTCTGTTTGGTGCTTTCCATCTGCGGTTGTTATTTGCTTCCGTGACCTTTTGAACAACTTCAAACAATCTTGGTCTACCGGGTATCCCATAACTTTTTAATGACGGAGATACCGCAAGGCAGATAGTTTTCTCTGTCCTGCTTTTATCCGCAACCACAAGATTTGTAGTCAATGGGTCGCGATTTCGTTCCTTACATTCCACAGAAGCGTAGAATGATTTCAGGTCGATTGCGATATAGGTCTTTTGCTTTGCCATCATTCTATGCTCCTTTCTGTGATTTCCGTTCTAAACGATAATTTACCACATCAATCACTGATGGTAGCCTGACCGTTCATCAGCATAGGCAACAGCCAATCACGAAGCTGAATGAGAGTGTGAGTTTCCCTATCTAATTCCTTTTGTAAAGCAAAAAGAGGTTTGATTTCTTTAGAAAACTCTTTTGTAACGGATAGCGGTGGAAGAATAATTTCACTATCCATCAAGGAATTGATACGAATACCTTTAAAAATGCTACCTGTTGAACACGCAGTTGCTCTTTTGACGAAAGTTTCACTTTGGAGATTCATATACAGATATTCTGCTGTAAGGACTGAGCTATTATAACGAATGGAAAAAACAGACTCGTTAATATCCCAGTTGGTCGGATTTTCTTGTATAAGATAGCATCTACCCAATGGGGCAATACTTGCAAACAAAATATCATCTCTCTGAATATCAGAGCGACGATGAACGATTTGTCTTGCCTGTTCATCAATAGTATCACAACCAGAAAAATCTAATGAACCATTAAGGCATAAGTTTTTAACAGTAATATACTGTATATTACCATTGCCCAATTGAAAATTATTTCTGGGATTTAATCCGGTTCGGACAGCTTCAATAGCATTTTCCATTTTGGAACATATCCAAGAAAACGGGATTTCCATTTTTAACTGTTCATTCCAAACCATCTTACCGCCTGATGAACGGTATGGTTTTCCGTTCTCATCTGGAAAATCAAACTGAGTGAACCAATAATCGTAAAGAAGCTTAGCTTGCTGCTCTAAATTATCGTTTATCTTACTATTCATTAAAATTTTTTCATCAATCGCTGATAATAATTCAACCATTTTATCTTGTGCTATTTTATCAGGCACCTTAAAATCAAGGGATGTTAGATAATCAATATTTATATTATCCTGTGTACTTCCTGAAGCTGCATTCTGTATTGAATTTCTAATAAAATCAAATACATAATACATAAATTTTTCAGATGAAACTTCTTTATAAGCCTTAAAACCAACTACACTATCCGGAAAACACATAGGATAAGCAAGTAATGCTGTTTCTGCGATGTTAGCCGCAATCGTAATGCACAAAGTCTCTGCATCCCATAATTTGCTTTGTTGTAACCCAAATTCCCCGTATTCTTGAGTGTGATGCGTAATATATAGGTTTGCTTCTTTAATTTCACCTGTTTGTACTAATGGATACCCGCCACCCTCAAACAAGTTCTTGTCGTTCCTTGGACGGTGTGTTGATTTTCCTCTTGCAAATTCACCTAAATCAGAAAGTTTCATAGTTTTCCAATTTTTATTATATTTACTTTCGTTGTAAACCATCCTTTTCTCCTTATCCGATATATTTCCTATGTGCAATTTTTACATTGCTTTGTTTTACCATTGCATACTGCAAGGTCGTATCTATCTTCCTATGCCCCAAGAGCTGTTGCAGTTGCTCAATGGGCATTCCTTTGTCTATTGCCATAGTTGCAAGGGTACGCCTGAACTTGTGTGGGTGTACCTTGTGCAATCCTAATTGCTTTCCAAATTCTCTGAGCCTTGTTTCTATACCGCCGATTTTTAGCCTTTCGTGCGGTGCTTTCAGCGATACAAAAAGTGCCGGGTTATCATCGGTTCTGCTGTTTAAGTAATTCTGTAAGTGTATCTTTGTCCTTGCGTCAAAATAGACCACTCGTTCTTTGTTGCCTTTACCGAACACGATACATTCTCGCTCGTTAAAATCAATATCATTTCTGTTGAGCAACACCATTTCTCCGACACGCATACCCGTTGAAGCCAGCATATCAATCATTGCCAAATCTCTCGGCTCGGTGCAGTTATCTCTCATAAGCTCCAACGCTTCATCGGAGTATGTTTCTTTAATGTTCGTGCCGGTTTTGACCTTATGTATTCGCCTGACAGGACTTTTCAATATATAGTCCTCGTCCTCAAGCCACGAAAAGAAGCTTGAAAGAATACGGCGGATATTATCAATCGTAACCTTGCTTGATTTTTTCTTTTCCTGATACTCGGTCAGGTATCGCCTTATGTCGTCAGTTTCAATGTGCTTTACGCTTTTGCCGACGGTTGCAATCATCATTTCGATAGTTGCTTTGTAGTATTTAAGAGATTTCTCGGAACAGCCCTCAATTCGCTTTGCCGACAGGAACAGCTCCATATAGTCCTGCTCCGAGATTTCTTTTTCACTTTCATTTTTTGTTACCTCATAATCAAAAAGTGTATGTTGCAATACCTCTTGCAAGCGTTCTGTCTGTGCGTTATTCAAGAAAGGTAACATAGCCTGAACAACATCTGTAATTAAATTTTGTTTCATTAGTCAATTCTCCTTTTATTTAACTTAGAGAACGACTACGGAGTGGGTAGTCCCCTGATTTAACTCTCGCCACCCACAAGAGTTATGGGATGTATGTTAAACGATAATTTAGCTTCAATGGCTTACGACATTTATATGCACACATTTTTCTCCAAAAAGCCTAATGGTAAGCTAAAAGATATACTCATAGAAGCAGATAAATCATCTGTTCAGGTAGGCGAAGCAAAGCAATCTACCGGAGAATATCCGTTTTTTACAAGTGGCTCGGCTATTTTGAAATGGGATATACCATTTATAAATGGACGAAATTGCTTTTTGAATACCGGAGGTAATGCCGATGTCAAATTCTATGTTGGCGAAGCAGCTTATTCCACGGATACTTGGTGTATTTCTACCAATAACAATATGTCAGATTATTTGTATCTGCTTTTGGTATCAATAAAGCCTGAACTTAACCAAAAATTCTTTCAAGGAACAGGATTAAAGCATTTACAAAAACCATTATTGAAAGACCGACCTATTTATATTCCGGATTTTGAGAAACTCAAAACCTTTAATGAGCAGGTAAATCCTATGTTCAATATTATTTCTGAGAATACGAGAGAAAATCAGGCACTGATTACACTCCGTGACTGGCTTCTGCCTATGTTAATGAACGGTCAAGCCACCATTAGTGACTGATACGGTAAATTATCGTTTATCGCATTATTCAAATTCACTTTTTTCTCTATATCATACAAACATTTGCCAATTTTCCTTTGAGTAGTAATATCCGGTAAGAACACTTCAACATCATAAACATCATCGGGTGATATATTCCTTTGCCTTGTCCCGCTGGCTCTGAATTCAAGTTGGTCTTTCACTAAATTCGTAGCCAATAAATAATGAAGATAATATTTATCCGCCTTGTCATCAACAGGAACAACCTTTCCAACACGCTGATTAAGTACAAAAGTTATTCCTTGCATTTTAGGTACAAATGCAGTATTTCCAAATAATCCAACAACCTGTTCTGTGAGCGGCATAATTAAATCGTCCTCTTTCAAGATAAAGTCATTTGGAAATGAAGCCCCATAAAATGTTGTCTTATCTTTGTTGAATTGGAAGTTATTTGTTGATGAAATATTCGCAAGTGTGACAAGTGCATACTCGCTCTCATCAACATAGTTTTCACTCTTGAACGCAAATCCGTGTTTAATTTTTAGTATTTCTCCCAGCTTAACTTTATTCATACTTCACCTTCTTCAACTGCTCCATAATCTCTGTTTTCAGTTTGTCTCCCTCTGTGAAATATTCCTGCAACTTGTCTGCATATGCTGTCATACGAGCATTAAATTCGTCCTGCGATAATTCCACATATTCGATTTTTACATCAAAATACTGTCCGGCAGAAAGGGAATACTTCTTTTCCTTGATTTCATCATAAGTGACTGCAACAGAGAAATCATCAACAACTTCTTTATTAAGGAAAGTATCTACGATTTTATCAATTTCAAAATCACGAAGTCTGCGTTTCTGATTGTTTCCGTCTTTGTATTCCTCGCCAAGTTTTGAAGCGTCTATCAGCACAACTTTTTCTGTTTCTTTGGAATTATCAAAGAACAGGACAGACACATTCGTACCGGTATTTGCAAATACATTTGATGGCATACTGATACAGCCATACACGATATGTTCATCTACAATATGCTGTAATATCTTCTTTTCGACACCGGATTTCGCTGTTACAAAACCGGTAGGTACAACAATCGCACCTTTTCCTTTTGCTTTAAGGGAATTAAGAACGTGCTGAATAAAAAGGGTGTAAATCGCCATACTCTCTTTTTTCTTCGCCGGAACTTTCGGAACACCAGCCCAAAAGCGAACTGGCATTGCAGCAATTCGCTCTCTTGTATCTGAAAAGTCCATTTTGAACGGAGGGTTGGATACTACATAGTCAAAAGTTCTGAGTTCTGTACCGTTGTCGCTCTTGTGATACGGAGCAACAAGCGTATCTCCCTGAATAGCGTGGTCAAGAGAAGATACCAGACCATTCAGAATAAGATTAAGTTTTAACATCTTATTGCTTCGCTGTGAAATATCCTGTGCAAAAATCGTACACTTATCTTCTCCAATTTGATGAGCAAGAGCCATCAAAAGTGTTCCTGTCCCTGCCGACGGGTCGTAACATTCTATATTGTGCAAATCAGTTGCTTTACCAACAAGTAATCTTGCCATAATCGTTGCGATAGCGTGTGGAGTATAATACTCTGCATACTTTCCGCCGCCTGCGGTATTATAGTCTTTAATCAAATATTCAAATATATCTGCAAAGAAATCGTAATGCTGCTCAAATGCTTCCTCAAAAGAGAAATTAACAAGCTTATCTACCAATGCACGGGCAAACGGTGCTCTTGCAGCATCATCAGTTACATATTGCGTCAGTTTTTCAAAAAGCGGAATCTTTGTATTCTGCGCAGTTTGCGTAGAAAATATATCTATATTCTTATCCGCTATGTCTGTCATTGTGCTGTCAAAAATCAGGTCGAAATCGCCCTTTGCCTGCTGATTCCAAAGATTTGCAATCAAATGTTCCGGATATAAACGTGGAATATCCGATGATAATGTATCAAAAATATCAAGCCTGTCATCTTCTGACATTTCAGCATAAGTAAGTTCCCACTTTTCTGCATTCTTTAAAGCAGGACTTACTTTCTTTACCTCATATCCGAATTTATCGTTAAGAAATTTATAAAGGAAAACCTGTGTAATAATCTTGTATTCATTACCGTCGTTTCCCATACCATAAGTCTGACAAGTCGCTTTCAATGCGTCTATCAGCTCTACGGTTTTTTCTTTTATGGTTTTTGTTTCTGCCATCGTGTTCTCCTTTATGCAACTGAATAAGTTTGATTATACTGGTCTAGATACTGCTTCGTTATTCTACTTTGAATAAATTTTCTGTCATCACGAGCACTCGCTATACCAAGCCTATCAATGCCTAATTTGATTTGTGTCATAACCGTTTGTTCAAAATATGCGTCTTTCTTCAATATGTCGTTTCGGTCATAGACCTTTTGGTCTATATCAGACTTAATAGACTTCAAAACATCCATAATTGATGCGTCATATTCCGAAACAATCGGTTGTTTATTAGCTGCTTTACGAGCAAGATTTTCTTCTCGGATTCTCTTATGAACTCTTGCAAATTTTGCGTCGCCATTATATTTACGGAGCAATACATTATTCTTTTTCTGAAGTTCATCCAATTTTTTTAGAATTTCCTCCAGTTCTTTTCCCTGTTCCTCAATCTCAGTTATGCTTTTCGGTTCAAAACCGTGTTCCTTAAAGCGAAGCAAAAATGCTTCCTGCAATGTCATAAACTCTGGGTCATCGGGGTCAATATTCTGGGTAAAAGCACGAACTGTCTTTCTGTATTTCTCAGTAACATTTTCTTTGCCACCGACAATTTTTAATTCTTCTTCGCTGATTTTACTGAAGTTGAAAGTAATATCTTCCATAGCTTCATTTACAAGCAATTTCGTTGTATCGTCGCTTGCAAAGAGTTCCTTTTGATTTATATTGTCGATATGGTGCTGAACTTCTGAAATAAGAGAAGGCAACTTTGTCAGTTCCATTCTTGCAAAAGTTTCTTTCAGCTCATCATCGCCAAAAGTTCTTACCAAATTACAACAATCACGAGCCGCAATCAAAATCTTTTTAAGTTTCAGCAGTTCTTGCTTATCCTCAATCGTAGATATTTCGGTACTAAACGCTTCTGCATTATCGGTCGTGTAATTGAAAAGAACCTGCTGCACTTCCTGCATTTGCTGAATAAGTTCCTGCGGGTCTTCAATAACCTGCTTAAACGTATCCATTTCATTACCTTTTCCAACTTCATTTGGGTCGTTGAAGCGATTAAGTTCTTTCAAATAGGCTGCATTGGTTTCATCAAAATTACGCTTAATATCAGCAAAATCAATTACATATCCGTAGCGGTTATCCTTATATGGTCTATTCACTCTTGTGATTGCCTGCAAAAGATTGTGGTCTTTTAACTTTCTTCCAAAATACAGTCTTTTCAATCTTGGTGCGTCAAATCCGGTAAGCAGCATATTAAAGACAATAAGAATATCTACCGTCATATTTTTCTTGAAGTTATTGACAATAGTATCTCTCGTATCTTTATCATCACTGTCATACAGAATAAGTCCTGCTTTCAAATTGCTCTTTAAGGAAGCTGTTTTATTAAGTTCGTTTTGGATTTCATCAAAATAAGCAAATAGTTTTCTTGCCTGCTCACTTGTTTCGCAGATAATCATTCCGCCCAGAGTATTATCTCCTTGAATTTGTCTAAATCGTTTCAAATCAGTGATAATATACCGGAGCAGTTCTTTAACATAATTATCGTGTTCAACAATCTGATTTTTCTTAACATCTTTCTTTTCAACCAATGTTTCAAGTTTCTCATAGATTTCCGAAAGACGCTCTTTATATTGAGTTTCTATATCTTCTCGAATGATTTTCAGCGTATATCCATCTAAGATAGATTTATCATAATAATAAGTGTGCAGATAGTTTCCGAATACTCTCCACGACTCTCGTTCCTCTTTTAGCAACGGAGTTCCGGTCAACGCAATCTTAATGGCATTCTTATCTGCATCAAGAAGATTTGCTAAGAATGAGCCTTCCGGCTTATATCCTCTGTGTGCTTCATCTATAATGAAAACTCTCTGCAAATTTGTTGCGTATGCAGGTAAGTCAACTTTTTTTCTATCTTCTTCAAATCGTTGAATATTAACAACTGTTATTTCCGGCTTGCCGGAGTTTCCCTCCTGTGCCTGATTGGTGCGAAATTGTTCCATAAGTTCAGCTCGGGAATTTGCAGTTTTGACAACCAATCCACGAGCTTCAAACTCATCAGATGCCTGTTTCAATAAATCCAATCGGTCAACAATAAAATAGAACTTCGCCACCTTCTCGTGCTTACTGAAGTAATCTGAGAGAACATATGTGAGATTGTAAGACAAGGCTGTTTTGCCGCTTCCCTGTGTATGCCATATCACACCGGAAGTTACACCTTCATCAATTTTTTGTCTGACAATCAAGGCAGCAAACATCTGCTGATAACGCATTATATGTTTTTGGTCTGTAACCTCAATCTTTCCGTCAACCTCTTTTTGAAAACGGACATAAGTAATGCCATACTTCAAAATGAAAAGTAGCCTTTCAGGACTGCACATAGAAGTAAGTACACGGTTTGTCGGTGTATATGTATCCAAATTTGTCTGGTATTCAGGTGTATTATGAATAACCTGACAGTTGAAATCAGATAAGATTTTGCGTTCTACTTCTTTATCTGTATCCTTATATGGAAATTCTTTATTATATGGTGCAATATCTAAGTTGGTTGGATTTTCTTCTCTGAAGCAATTAAATGGTGCAGATTGTCTCGCTGTTGTACAGTAAAACGCACCCTGAACAGGAACAATGCCGCCCATTGTGTCATATTCCATATTATTTGAAAAAATCATTAACTGCGTAATATTCAAAAATCTCCTAAACTTCTTGTTCGGAAATCTCTGATTATTCATTCTCTTGCTTTCTGCAACCATACCGCCGTGATTATTCGGCTTCTTAACTTCTACAAAAACAAGTGGCAATCCGTTTATAAACAAAGTAATATCCGGTCTGAATTCATCTTGGTCACGCTTACAGGTAAATTCAGCAGTAAAATGGTATGTATTATTCTTAGGATTTTCAAAATCCACCAATCTGATTGGCGAAACTGAAGAAAGTCTTTTATAAAAGCTGTGTCCGAGGTCGTCGTTATCCAGTTCCTGCCTTATCATTTTCAAAATCTGTTCTGCTTCTCCCTTATGTTCGGGATTGAGTTTAACAAATTGTTCCTTGAAAACATTGATTAAGATATTCGTATCCGGGTCATAAATAGTCCCAGCCATATCTTCGGTTATCTTTCCAAAATAGGTGTATCCAATTCTCGTGAGATGAACCATTGCCGGCATTTGCACACGAGTAGCCTCGTTAAACATATTACGCTTACCATTGCCTGCCATATCCAGACCTCCTTAATTCACTCATCCAAAATAACTTCGCATATATCCCCAATATCGCAATGAAATACTTTACAAATTCTCATAAGCACATCAAGGGATACTGTTTCATTCTTATTTAATTTTGTTGCAACAGACGATGAAATTTCCGCAGCACGCATTAAATCTTGTCTTTTCATTTGATTATCAATCATAAGTTTTTGAAGTTTGTTGTAGCTTATTCTCATCTGTAACGCTCCTTCGTATTCTCCGTTCCTTTTGGTTACAGTTACTCATTTAATATTATACTATGAACAATCTATTTTTTCAAGATATAGAGATTTATTCGCAACTTTTATCTATCAAGGTGTCACTTTTTACAAACACCTAATGCAACTCTTTTAAATAATAATAAAAAAGAGATGCCGAAGCACCTCAATTATACATTCTATTATTAACGTTCAAAGCAATCATTGCTATGACCTTTTCTATCGCCGGCTCTTTTCCGTCCGGTGCAACCGCTTTCCAAAAAGCTATTGCTTCCGGTTCAGCACTTTTCATTGCTTCCCGAATGGCAAAATGCATTTCCTCTTTTACTGCTTTTTCGGTTGTTCCATTTTCTTTCGCTATTTCTCTGAAAATGTCGTTCATTTCTACTTCCTCCTATGTCTATTAGTATGTGTCTATCACTGACAGTTGTTGTTATAGCATATTCTCTCTGTCGAAGTCCCGAAAAATTTGTCGATAGCAGAAATTTTTTATACTGAAAAAAAGAAAGCTCGTCGATTAGGACGAACTTCTGTGTTTTATGGAAGTATTTGCTTTGACTGCTTCACAAGTGTATCTATGACTTCATAAATTCTGTTTCTATCTTCAGGAGCAAGTTTTTCAAGCTTCTCATTCAGCATTGAGTTCTTGACTGTATATCCCGTTTCCAGAACATCTGTAAGAACCATATCCGATGATACACCTAAAGCATTTACTATCTTTATGAAAGTTTCGAGTGACGGAATTTTCTCTCCACGCTCAACCATACCAATATAATTTGTTGTCAAATCTGTTTTCTCAGCCAAATCTTCTTGGCGTAATTTCTTCGCAAGTCGGAACTTTCTTATATTCTTGCCGATTGTATCGAGCTTCATCACATCACCTCCCTTAGTGTGTTTCCATAACTAACAGTATAGATTAAGTCGATTTCAAATCACACGCACTCAAAGGAAGTCAAACCAACTATTAGTGATGATTCTCAACTATTTTTATGTTATACTATAAAAGTAGTAATTCACGATTGTTAATGGCGAAAGACAAATCACAACCCAAGAGCCAAGTTAAACAATCTCCATAGAATAAACTTAGGGGTAAAAAGGAATGGACGAACAAAAGATAATATTCAGTAATCGGTTTGAAAAAGAGAAATTTGAGGATTACAAAACAGATTTGGAAACTGGCAACGCAATCACTCCCACTTTTTCAGAAGCTAATGATTTTTTGAAATTTATACAGAAGAACCGCAGAAGTGTTCCAAGTAAAGAGCGAATTGCTGACAAAGACAAATTCATCAAGACCGTTTACGAGCTATCCAACAGTTTTGAAATTGACGCTGACCTGATAGAATTTGCCGAGGGATATGCCGCCAAGATTTATGTAGATTATGCCTGCTACACTGGATATATCAAGAAGTTATTAGCAATTCTTTTTATCCTTGCCGATGATATTTCCTTTTTAGACGGCAGTAAAGAAAATGCCGATATGCTTTTCAGTTTTACTTATCACACACATCATATTTTCCTAAACAACAGAGAAACAACCGATTTCTCATAATGTACCCGATGGCTACTCAAGCGAGCAGCCATCTTTTCGATTTTCCAGACACCGTCTGGAATTTTTAATACGCCGGAATACCGTAACCGTAAATATTTCTGCTTCCGACTGTGTATTGTCTTTGTCTGCAAGCGTCGCCTGAGTTACCCTCTACGGTATAAACTGTGCCATTCTCGCATTTCTCTACGATACCAACGTGGTCTGTTGTACCATCGTCCTCCCAGTCAAAGAAGATAATATCTCCGGCTTTCGGTTCATAGTTTCGGTCGTTCCATCTGTTGTTTGACTTGAACCAATTTGCACCGTCAATACAACCCGCAAATTTCGGAATAAGTCCGCTATCAATATAACCGCACTGGTCGGCACACCAAGATACAAAGCAAGCACACCATTCTACTCGACTGTCAAAGCCATACCAACTCCAGTAAGGTTGTCCGCCCTCATTGCCAATCTGAGTAAGAGCAACCTCAACAATCGCCTGATTGCTACCGGCAGTAAAGGCTCGTCCGTATGGATAGTATCTCAGAACATGAGCCGGATATTGGGTATCTCCATAACTGTCCCAACCAAGTCTTTGTGCCTGCTGAGTGGAAAACTCCACTGCATTGGCATAAGAATATCCACCATACTTCGATTTTGCCCACGAAATATATCCATTACCAAAGTTGTAGCCTTGCAAAGCAAGTTTGATACGCTCCATATCAATCGGACTTTCCACCTCTGCCGAGGTAAGAGCTGCTTTCAATTCCTGAACTCCACACTGGATAGAATATTCAGGGTCTTTAATTCCATTAGGTTCGTGCGGATACCTCGTATTGAAACTTCCCTCTGCTGCCTGCATAGGGTCAAGTCCTCTGCCGCCGCTTTCTTGCATCATAACCGCCTTGATAAGTTCTACATACTCAGGAATGCCGTACTCTTTGGCATATTTCTGTATGATAGGTTCATAGGCTTCTACCTCTGCACTTACCGGAGTATAGGAATTACTGTCACTTCCTCCTCCAAACATTGCTACGGCAGCACCAAACAACACGACAATCATAATAATTAACACCGCTATCCATCCGCCTGCTGCGATTGCTGCTACAAGTGCTTTTGTCCCTGCAATAATCGCTTTGACTGTCGCAACGGTAGCTTTCGCTGTGGCTTTGACGGTATCTGCTGTAGCTTTTGCCGCTTTCTTTGCCGCCTGAGCTGCTTTCCGTGAAGCCTTAACCGTCGCCTGAGCGGTTTTCTGTGCAGCTTTTGCCGTCTGCTGACTGGTCTTAATGCTTGCCCTTGCGGTATGCTCGGCAGTCTTAACAGACCTCTGCGTTGTTTTTGCCGCTTCCTTACCTGCAAGTTTAATATTTTTCTTTCCTGCGGAAGTCGCAGATTGTTTGACCATTTTCTCCGGCTTTTCAAGTGTCCTGATTGCCGATGTTGTTTGCGTCTGTGCTGAAGAACTACCAACCGTTGTAGGTCTACCTTGCGTTTTCTGAGCGTTCATTGCCTTTTCTGCTCTCTGCTGTTTGAAACGCTGTATGCCCTCTTTGGCAGATTGAATATTCTGCTTTGTTTCCTGAACGCCTTTTCGTCCGGCTTTATCAAAAGCATACGCACCTTTATGTGCGATTTCATCAATTCCGGCTTCCGTCTTATCGGCAGCATATTCTTCCGCAGTATTCTCATTTGTATTTACCGAATGTTCTGCTTTGTCTTTTGTGGCGATATATGCCTGTTTCATTTTCTGACCGGCAACGGCAGCTTTATCCAAAGTCTTTATTGTACCTTTGACCGTATCTCTTGTTTTAATATCAGCCACATCAAACCTCCTTCCTAAGCCGGTTGAATCACTCTCTTGAATTTTGTCGAACTGTCGGCAATATACTCGTTAATCAATCGGCTTTCTGCTTTTGTTTCTGGATAAGCGGTAATAGAGATTGTCTTTGCGTTCCAGTCAAGAGTGTAGCGTCGCTTGCAACATTTGTGATGTGGTGCTGTGCTAGAAAATCTCGTAAATGCTTCATTTCTTCAAGGTCATCGGACATAATCACATTCACATAGGTTCTGTCCTTTGACATTTTCTCATTGATAAAGCAGGCGAGAGAACAACCCACACCACCTGCAACGGCAACAACGAGCATCGCAATCTCGTTATTCGCAGAAACAACTCTTTTCGTTATCCAAAAATAAATAAAGTCGGATATGATAACCGCAATGCCTGCAAGTATCCACCGACTTCTCTGTACCAATATTGTTTTTGTTGTACTAAGGGCGTTGTCCGCAACCTTAGCTACAAACAACACCGCTAAATTTATTAAACTAATCATACAAGGCTTATCCCTCCTTACTCAGCCACTTTCTTTGCCACGACAACCATTCTTCCGTTGTTACGGGAATATTCGCAGGTAGAAAGCGTAATCAATTTATCTCCATATTCTGCATTGACTCCTGTATCATATATAGCAAGTTCCTTGCACTTAGCAATATACGCATTGAAATCATCTGCCGTATCTGCATTGACAAAATCATAGTATCTGAAGCTATTTGGACTGTCTGTATATACTTCTGTCTTGAAAGCAGCCACTACTTCGTATTTGCCTTTCTCGGTCAGTGTATCAAACTGAATAGTTTTATGCTTTTCCCAAAAAGATTTATCGGCATACTTCATCAATCCGGCGAACATCGACTTGTCGTTCATATGATGACCGTAGATAACAAGGTTATCTGACGGAGCGTCCACATCGCAGTTTTCCTGCACATACGGGCAACCATAAACTGTGTAGCCTTTATCAAATCCGTGTCTTAGATAGAAATTCGGATTGTCTTTTGACTGCATAACCGGATAGTTGATTTTTGTATCCTCAACTTTTATCCAACCGACCATATCGTTGTTCTGCATATACAGTTCCTGATAGTCCGGCAGAAAGTCCTTATCTTCGGAATAGGACATTGCATCTTCCATATCATCTGTATCCTCGATGGCTTCAATCAAGTTATCATAGAGTTCTGCCTGTTTTTTTGAGTCGCAGTAGTCTTTGACCAAGAAGCCAACACTCACAGCAAGTACAACGCTTAATAGCGATATAACCGCAATTCTTAATTTCTTATTCATCGTTTTATACCTTTACCTTTCCATATCTTTTCGTTTGGACGGAGTCAAATCTCTACAATATTCGGGATACCTGAGTTTGATACCCTCCATAAAGTAGGGAGCATATCCGCAACAGAATAATTCATACGGTGTGAAAAGGTTTTCTTTTCCCTCCTCCGTAAAACCGTTCCAAAGATTAAAGGCAAGGTGGCAGACCTTGACTGTTCCACTGGTCTGCCAGCCACCATACATCCCCTCCGGCACAATGCAATCGTTCTTAAAATCAAACATTTTTCCGATATTCATTCTGGTTTCTTCTGAAATGCCCATCACATAGAAAAACGCCTGATGATAGCAGTCATTGTGTCTGCACTTTTCGAGATTTTCAAAGACGAAATCTCTGTGTGCTTTGTTTCTGAATTGAATTTTTGCCATAGAAAACACCTCCTTATAAGCCTTCACCGGGCTTCGTCGTCATCAAGCGGTACAACTTCGTATTCTTCGGGAACTTGTTTGCAAACGGTACAAGAGAACTGCCAACCTTGATAAGTCCGTGTCCTGCGTCAACATTTGTGATATACGAAAGCTGAAGGTCGGAGATATTCAAAAGCTTTGCAAGTTCCAGTCTGTCGGTAGAAGCCTGATTGAGCATAATGATAAACTCGCTGTTCGCAAGCATTGTTCTTGCAGTATGGCTCTGCAAAAGGTCGTCCACATTCTGCGTGATACCGGTTGCGTATGCACCGTACTTTCTTACACGCTTCCAGAGTGTAAAGAGGAAGTTTGCAGAATACTCGTGCTGGAACAAGAGGTAAATCTCATCAATGAAGATAAAGGTATGCTTACCCTTTGCTCGGTTCTGTGTGATTCGGTTCAAAATGCTATCGAGGACGACAAGCATACCGATTGGCATAAGCTGCTTACCAAGGTCGAGAATGTCATAACAGATAAGTCGATTGTGAGTGTCTACATTTGTCTGCTTTGCAAATGTGTTCAGCGAACCGTGGGTAAACAACTCAATAGCAAGAGCGATTTCCTTTGCTTCCGGCTCATCCTGTTTGAGAAGTTCATCTCTGAAATCCTGCAAGGTCGGAACCTGACCGGTGTAATCATTCTGCTGATATGCGCGGTAAACGCTTGCAGTGCAACGGTCAATAATGGACTTCTGCTTTGCTCCGAGATTTGTACCGCCGATAAGCTGTTCGCAAAGGGACATAATAAACTCGGATTTCAAGATAACAGGATTTGCTCCGTCGCCATAGTCCTTGTTCATATCCATTGCATTGATATGGTTATTCGATGTTGCGGAGATATTGATAATCTCGCCACCAAGTGCATTTACAAGATGGGAATACTCCCTCTCAGGGTCGATGATGATTACATCGGCGTCAGAAGAAAGGATAATATTTTCAATCTCCCCCTTAGCCGCAAAGGACTTACCACCACCGGATACACCGAGGATAAAGGAATTACCGTTAAGAAGCTGTTTTCGGTCGGCAATTATCATATTTTTACTGATAACATTCTGACCGTAGTAAATACCGTTCTCGTGGTAAATATCCTGAACTCTGAACGGAATAAACACTGCAAGGCTCTCGGTTGTAAGGGTTCTGAAGGTATCAATTTTCCTTGTACCGTATGGCATAACGGTATTGAGTCCGTCCATCTGCTGAAATTTAAGAACCGCAAACTGACAAAGATGCTTTCTCGCTGTTGTGAGCAACGCTTCTGTATCATTATCAAGTTGTTCTTTACTATCCGCCGTATGCACCATCGTAAGCACAGCAAACATCATTCTCTGGTCACGAGTAGTAAGGTCGTCAAGGAATTCCTTCATTTCCTTTTTCTGCTGTTCCATATCATAGGGAACGGTAGCCGAAAAGTTGTTGTTCATATTCTGCTTTCTCTGCCAGTTCGTGATGTTGGTTTCTACACCGAGCAATCTGTTTTCGGCTTCTCTGACTGCTTCATCGGTAGGAACAGGTACAATATCAATGGACATCATCAGATTTCGGTTCATATCCGTAAGTTCCGCCACCATACTGTCCTTGATATAGGACGCATATTCACGTAAAAAGATAACTCTGCCATAACGATTGCCGATTTTGAAATAATCACTTTCAAATTCTAAAGAGTCCGGACAAATATAGTCCTTGAAATCGTGTCCTTTCTTTCGGGTTTCCTTAACATCAAAGTGATACGAGGTTTCCTCTCCCACACGGAAGAAATCGTGAATAATGCGAAGTCGCTCATCTGTTTCAAGTTCCACGCACTTACTGCCAAGTCGTGAAAAGTGTGAAATCAAATCCGCACCTACACGGGCAAAATAAGTTCTTGCGTCGTCTACATTCTTTTTGTTGATGGAGATGGTCACATACTTATCCTGCACCGTTGAATTTGCTCCCGTCGCCTTATCAAGAAGCATTTTATTGTATTCCTCTCGATACTCATCAAGTTCATCTCCGGTTTCAGGAATAAGGATTGTTTTCTCAAAGTCCAAACGGTTCAGTCGTCTGTTGTTGATAGTGAGCTTTGTTGTTGCTCCACTGTCAAGAGAGTTAAGCAGTTCCGAATACTCAAGGAACATCGCTTCCTTATCTTCTCGGCTGGCAACCGCATAGTTAATATCCGTAAACTTAAAAGATTTGGAATACTTATCTTTGCCCACTCTGAAAACACCGTCGTCATAGATGGCAGTAACCGGAATACAGTCCTGCACACCCTTCGGCACAACGAATTTTTCCTTATCCTGCTTAAAGATGTTGTTTAATGTCTTAATCATTATTTTTGTAAGCCTCCTTTGTCTTTTTCTCAATGCTCGGTTTCATCAACTCTAAATAGGTGTTTGTGGAGTGAAAGACCAACTTCTTGGGCATAAGAAATTCGGACTTAATCCACGCCCAGATAAATTTCTCTGCTGTCATTCCGTTGTATTTCACAAAACCGAGAGCTGCAAATGGTGCTGCTCCCAAAATACACACCCACGATACTGTTTCTGTTCCAAGATGCGGTTTGAGTAAGAAGTACAACCCTACTGCCACACCACACGCAAGTACAGAAAAAATGAACTGTCTGAGCGACAGTCCGAAAAACATTGATTCTGTGTAATTTCGTATTTCTCTGTTAATCTTCACTTCCACAGTTCTTCACTCTCCTTAACAAGCAAGTATTTGTTTTAAATCGGTCAGGTTCGGCATCAACTCTGACATCTCCGGTTGCAATATACGCAATATTCTTTTTCGGAATATAGCAAGAACCTAAGAGCAAATCGGTAATGAGAAAAATATCCTCATCATCTGCTCTTTGAAAAAGGCTGACGATTGTTTTCTTCCCTTTAAGTTCAAAATCTTCAGCCGCCTGAACAGCCTCGCCGGTAACGAGGTGTAAGTTATATATCTGTACTGTTTTCATTTGTTTTTCCTTTCTCTGCGAATCGGTCGAATTTTAGAAGGCACGACACAAATATCCGTAAGACAAATACGCTCGCCCCTTCTTTTACCGCCGTTATACACGCAGGCTTTACATCTACGGTCAGCAGAGAAATATTTCTGCCGACCTGTCCTGTTTGTGTTTTTCATTTTCTTGAACCTCCGTTATAAGCCCATCATTTCTCTGATAATACGGTCACTCATCTTTACTGCACCGACAAGAACAAGCATATTAAATACAAGTTCTCCGATATATGACCATACCTGTGTGACTGCCGCAGCGTCCGGGTTTACCACCGGCGGACTTGACGCAAACAGTGAGAAGATTATGCAGGCAAGTACGATAACCGCACCCTCAAGCAGTACCGCACAGTAACTTTTAATAAAACTCTTGCCCACATTCTGCGTTGGTTCTCCGGCAAAGGTAGATAGCGGTATCGGTGCTAATGCCGTATACATATACAGTTTGAAAAATCTGCCGTAAACCGTCATTATCAGAATGAATGACAACACCGTAATAAAAAGACCGCCTATCAGAGTCACTGCCCATAGCGGAATGCTTTCAAAGAATCCGCAGTCCTCAATGGTTGTTACCATTTCGGATGGGAGCGTCGTTTGATTCGGTGTCCCAAATCCCGATGATGTCATAATGGTTGAAATGATACCTTGAACGATATTGAATAAAGCAAGCATAAGCTCCATACCGTAGGTTATGACACCTTTGGCAATGGCAAAGCGAACAAACAATTTCAATGCGTGTTCCGGCTTTTTTACATCGGTAAAGCTGCCACAGGTACGGACAACGCCTACCACAAAGAACAGCACTAATAGTGCAAGCCCGATTGCCTGAACTGCTCCGTTAATTGTTACCATCACATTCCATATGCTTCCGCCTTTGAAATCCTGCGGTGTTGTGGTTAAAAGCTGCCATATCTCGCTTAATTTATCGTTCCAAGTTTCAAGAGCGTTTTCGAGGTTTTGAACTACCCAGTTATCGCTCATTCATTCGCACCTCCTTGTAAAAATGGGAGCATACCCGTTTTGCCGAGTATGCCCCGTGATAACTGTTGCTTCTTAGCCTGTGATAAGAGTAAGGATTTCTTTTGCGAAAGTAATGATGATACCTCCGGCAAGAGTAAGAAAACCGTTTGCTCTCTGGGACGGGTCGTGGGACTTCAAAGAAAGTCCGACCTGCACGATACCGAAGCCGAGCAGGATAAGTCCGATTGCACGGATAAGTCCGAAAATGAAATCGGACAGATTGTTTACAACCGTGATAGGGTCGTTTGCCGCAAATGCGGTAACACCTGTGCCGAGTACAATGGTCATTGCCAGTACCGCCACACAATATGCACGGTAGCCTTTCTTAACCTTTCCGGTCATAGGCAGTTTAGAGGTTGCTTTGTTTTCTGTGTTTCTCTTAAAAAATCTCATTGTCATTTCCTCCTGTGATTAAAAATTGTTATCTACTTCAAAATCCTCATCGGACAGAAGTTCATAAGTGGTTTCTCCGTAATTGCTTTCCTCAACCTCATCAGGGTCAATGGCAAGAACGGAAATAGATGAGTGCGGTATCGTTACTTCTCCGTGCTTGTACGGTTTCTCTTTTCCGTCTGTGGTCAGTGCCACATTCGGGTGCTTCAAGATGTCGTACTTAAAATCCATAATTGGTCGCTCCCCTCGGATAAATAAAATCGCATATTGGTTATCCAGCATACGCACTTCATCCGGTGTGAGAAGTTCTCGACCGCTTATCTGATAGTTGGTGGAGTAGTTACCGCTTCGACCGGAACTCTTACCGTAAGTGTTCGTGTCGATAGTTTCTTTGCCGAGCAGTTCCGACACATATTTGTGTGTACTTTGCTCGTTACCGCCAAGATACAGAAATTCATCGCAGTTGCCCACGATACTTTCCCATTGCTTTTCAAACAAGGCTTTAAGCTGTGCCAAGTTCTGTAAGATGATACTTACAGATACCCCACGGGAACGCATAACCGACAGTATCTTGTCAAAGTCATCCGGCAATGAAACATTGGCAAATTCGTCCATCAGAAAATGGACGGGAATGGGAAGCGAACCTCCGTGGATATGGTCGGCGGCATAGAATAACTGCTGAAACAGTTGGGTATATAAAATCGACACCAGAAAATTGAAACTGGAGTCGTTATCGGGTATCAGGGCAAACAAGGCGACTTTTTTCTCGCCCATAGAGGGCAGGTCTAACTCGTCTGTCGAAGTTAAAGAAGCAAGACTTTCAAGATTGAATTTCTCAAGCCTTGCGGCAAGCGTTATCTGAATGGATTTCAGTGTCTTTGCCGAACCGGAATGATAGGAACGGTAATACTTGAGAGCAATATGGTCGGGATTGTTCATCTCAAGCTCTGCAAATAATTCATCGAGAGGAGATGGTCTTGTATCTTCCTCATCCTCAATCGAACCGGCTCTGAGCATTTCCATAACCATTGCAAAGTTCTGTTCTTCCTCCGGTGCTTCATAGCGTAAATAAAACACCAACGCCAAAAGGAGCATAGAAGCTGAAGTGTCCCAAAACGGGTCTTGGGACTGACTGCCCTTTGGTGTGGTGCTTTTGAATAAGTTAGTTACAAGTTTCTGCACATCGTTGTCGTTCTGAAGATACACAAAAGGATTGTAACAGTGGCTCTTTTCCATAGAGATAAGGTCAAGAACTCTGACCTCATATCCTTTTTTCTCAAGAAGTTTTCCCGTATCCCTCACGATTTCGCCTTTCGGGTCAAGGATTACAAAAGAGGTATTGCACTGCATAAGGTTGGGCTTACAGTAAAATCTTGTTTTACCTGCACCGGAACCGCCGCATACCAGTGTATTCAGATTTCGTCTGTGCTTTTTCGCATTCAATCCGATACGGACATTCTGCGTCATCAGCTTGTTATCGGAATACGGAGACTGTCTGTACTTCTTATCCACGGCTCTTGCATTGCCCCATTTTGCAGAACCGTGTTCCTCCCGCCTGCGGTAGTTTCTCTGTGTGGAGAAATATATCCCGATACCCATTCCATAGCACAAAAGCAAAATGAGGACAGTTTTCACACTGTCCTCACAAACTTCTATATGAAACGGATTGTTAAATACATTCATCAGGCTCGGCAATATCTCCGGCAATCCGCCTTTAACTGACGGAGCTATGAGAAGTGCCAGCCACACAACCGGAACAATACCGATGACAGAAAGAATAATCGCAGACTGTCTTTCGTTATCTCGCATCGCCGGAGCGTTCCTTTTCGATAACCTTGAATTTTTTCTTTGGGGCAGTCCCGACCTTGATAATCAGGTCGTCCACAGCATCGGTTGATTTCCCCTCGTTCATTAAATCTGTTTTCTCATCATTAAGAGAACGGATAACGATACCGTGTTCATAATCATCCAACGCTATATGGTAAAGTTCTTCTTTTGCCATATCAGTACCTCTTATCTTTCATAATCTTTTGAGCGTGCCTGCTTTTTCTTATACAGTTCATCGGACACACGGGAATGAATATCTGTCATCGCATTTCTCGTCTTGGATAGTTCAAAACGAATGTCCTTCGGCTCTTTGTTTGCCAGCTTATCCGGAATACGGTTGATGGCAAAATTCTGTGTATCAATACCGTACTTTTTGCAAAGCATATATCCGATACACACCGCCTGAAAGCCCATATCGGAACGACTGTAACTGTCGCTGTTGATGGAAAGCTGTGCGTGTCCCAGTTCCTGTGCTACGCACTGAGCAATCGCTACGCTGTCTCCCACATCACGTTTTACATACAAGGTTTGCTCCTCATTGTTGTAAAACGCTGCCATATTCGGATAGGGGAGGTCGTTTGTTGCTTCTACATTCACAGGAGAAGAATCAAGCATTGTGGTAATCAGTGCTTTCGGGTCACGATTAGCTGTCGGTGCAGGCGGTCGTTTCCCATTGGTCTGTGCCACATCAAACACTTTCTTCACATTGTAGGAAATGCCTGTTGTTCCGTCACGCTTTGCATATTCTACCGGTTCAAGAATGGATATGCTCTTAGCACCTTTTGTAATTTTAATGTTGTCTTTGCTCCAGTCATCAAAATCTTTAAGCTGTACCGCCTGCGGATACTGCTTGTAAATCAAAAGTGCGTTGACTGCCGAATATCTGTCAAGTCGGCTCTGTGTATCAAGGAACGCTTTGAATTTCTCCGGCGAAGATACAATCTCTTTCGCCGCTTCATCCGCAAGCTGATACACACCGTCTTTCTCGGCTCGTTTCTTCTCAGCATATTCCTCTTTGGAAAGTCTCGGTCGCTGACCGCCTGCTTTTGCAGGAGTAAAATTTTCTGTCATTGTAATTACCTCTCTTTCGGTTTCTTGGATTTTGTTTTCGGCTGTTGGTGTACCGTCTGCTTCGGTACAGAAGGATGCTTTGCCTTATCTGTTTCCGGCTCTTTGCGTTCTGCTTCTTTTTGCTGTTTTGCCTGAGCCTTATAGCGGTCAAGTTTCTCTTTAACCGATGGCTTCTTCTGTCTGTCAACAGCAATACCCTTATCAGTTTGCATATCTTCCGGCTCTGAGTTTTGCCTTGACGGAGGGTTTTTGTCCGTTTTGGCGGTTGTGGGGTTTGACTGTGCGTTTTCCTCTTTCTGAAGTGGTTTTCGTACAGCTTCCTCCGTGATGATTTCATTCTTGGATTTTGTCGGCTTATCTTTTTCCACGGCTTCTCGTTTTTCAACCGCCTTCTGCGATTCTGTTACGATTGCCGCCTTATCCACCTTACCGAGTTCAAATCTCTCAACGATTCTCTGAATTTTAGAAGCGTCCTCCGCACGTGCGATAATATCAATCGGGACATTATCTCCCCTTGTATTCTTATCTCGAAGAACACAATAGAGAACACCGTAGCGTTTTGCCTGTTCGGTGAATTTCTTCAAGTCCTTATTCGGAATAGAAAACACTTTCAATTCTTTGCCCGATTTAATCATATTGGTAAGACGGGCTTTTCCTCTGGTCTTGTTCGCCTGCGTTGCTTCCTGTTTTAATACGGAAGCAAGAAGAATTGCGATATTCTTTGCGGCTGAACCGGTAAGTCTTGCAGCAACTTCAAAGCCTTCAACGGATAACCTGACGACCTGTTCGGCTGCATCACCTGAATTTGTCATTTCGCTTTTGCTCCTTTCGCTGTTGTTTTTCTTCTTCGGCTCTGATTGTTTCAAGGTTCTGCTCCATACCCTTTGACCTCTCGGCAATGTCGTTACAGAGTCGAACCTCTTTGTTCAGTTCCCGAATTTTGTCGCTTACCGTCGAAATCTGTTCTTTGACCTTAGACAGCTCATCGTCACTCATCTTTGTTCTTACTTTTTTTCGCAGGTGCGTTCTGTCGTCATTCAAAGTATTAATTTGACCTTTCAGCGACTCTTTATATGAGAAAAGCTGCTCGTCCGTAGAAATATTTTCTCGTCCGAGCAGCCTTGTCTCTGCTGTGATTTTATCCAGCTTCAATAAATCCTCTTTCAAAAGATAGTGAAGCCTTGCTGTATTCTGTTTTTTATATTTTGGCAGATAACCGAGCCTGTAACAGTAATGCAGATACAAGCCATACAGTCCGCCCACTTTTTTGATTTTATTTTCTCTTGTAGGCAATCGGTACTGCCTGATAACCACCGTATGCTTTACAAACGGAACTATGCGTACTCTCTGATTTTCCATAAGCCTACGCCTGATTGCTTCCTCGGTATAATCTTCTCCGAGATTTTTAAGTCGTATGGGTTTCGTGTACCCTTTCGGTACAATCGTCCAATACTTCCGGCTCTCGCTTAGATAATGCTCATATCCCATCTGCGTAAGTGCGTAGTCAAGACTTCTGATATTTGTGCTGTGGGCAATCGCTTCATCTATGGCTTCTCGCACCATAGAATATCTGGTCTGCATTCCCGCCTGTTCCTGCTTATAGTAGTAAGAGGATTGTTTACTGCGATTCGGATTCGGATTGTAATATAATCCATATTTCTCACAAATACGGTCGGCAACTTTTCTGAACTTAAACCACGAGGTATCTTGACATCGCTTGCCGTCTTTGAATGAAACAGAGTTAATTACATAGTGGCAATGCAGGTGTTTGGTGTTCAGGTGCGTTGTAACAACAACTTGAAATCTTTTCCCCCACACTTCGTTTGCAAACTCCATTCCGATTTTCTGTGCAAGCTCCGGTGTGATATTTTGTTCCTTAAAACTCAAATATCCGTGATAGGCTTGTATGCCGTCCTCTTTCCCATATGCCTGCTTGACTGAAACAAATTGGTCACGGGCAGTGGTCGGATTACAGTTGATACCTTCCACGAAATATTCTCGTTCGGTTTTTTCTTCGTCCTTTGCATAGGAGAGAACATCTGCAAGTGCCTGATATTGTTCCTCGGTATAAATATCTGCCGCTGTCTTTTCAGGATTAGCGGCATAATCAATAACCTGACCAAGCCTTGAATTGACTGCCCACAACTTGCTTACTGCCATTTCATTTCACTCTTATCGGGTCTTAAATAAGTACGCTCAATATCTGCCTGAAACTTATGCCAACGCTCCGCTTCCTTTTTAAGCTGCGGTGCGTCAACAAAGCCAAGAGCGTTTGCTTTAACTGCAAGTTGATTGATGTTGTTGCCGATAGAAGAAAGCTCACGCATCACATCATAAAATCTTTCATCCGGCTTTTCCCTCGGCTCATATCCTCGAAGAAGCAAACGGATAAGTCCCGCTTCACTCAGGCAAGCCTTTTTTGCCTTCTTCTGCAAATCCTGTGCTTCGTCTCTACTGAACCTAACAATCTTCTGAATGTTTCTTTTCCTCATTTTCTGTGCCATCCTTTCTTGTGATGATATAATGTCTGTCCTTATTTATCTGGAACAGACACATAAAAGTAACTCCTGTAAAGCCGCCGGCAATTACACCGACGGCTACCAATGCTATCTCACGCATAGCGTTCTCCTTTCTCTTGGGGTATTAGGGGCAACCCCTAACGAGGTATTTGGTAGTGTGCTATCCAAATACACTGCTCGCTAAGAATATACAGACTCTCCGGGTTGCCCCATCGTCTGTCTTTTTATCGCTCCATATCTTTTGAAATTGGCTTATATGCTTTCGCTTCAATGCCCTTGTCCGTCTGATAAAAACGCTCCGGATACCGGAACTTATCCTCATATTTTTTCATCAAATCCTTTGGCATACTGAGAAAACTCTCCGACTCAATCGGTGCGTATGCGATAAAGAATTTTCCTGCAATAATGTCGAGGATTTCTTTATCATCGGAGTAAATTGCACGGTTTAACTCAGCACCGTTCATCTTCCCTTCCTCGTTACATACGATTGCAATCTCATCGTCAAAAGGCATATATTCCTCAATATACCCGCCTACGGTTTCCTGCATTGCTTCCAGCGTATCCTCAATCTCAATCTGTTTCGGATACTTGCCCGGTTCAATGAGAAGTACATTTATTTTTTCGCTCATCTCTCAAAACTCCTTTCATTTTTCTTGGAAATTCCTAATTTGATACACAAAAAGTCGTTGACATCTTTCCCGCACTTGGGCGGATCGTCAACGACTTCGTATCTGTCTTTTAATTTTATTTTCAGTGCATTTGCCGCCTTTCTTCCGGCAATATCATTGTCAAAATGAAGCACGATACGGTTAATGTTCTTATTCTCTTCAAGCAGATTTTTAAGTGTAATCGGCACTTTGGATTTCTCTGTTTCTCTGTTAGGCGAATACACGCCGGAGAGAGAAACAAGGTTTAATTTGTGCCAATCCCTGCCCGCCATCTTCGCTAATGTGGCATAGGATAGCAGGTCGATAGCACATTCAAACAGGTGTACCTCTGTGCTTTCTTCATTTGTCAGCCTGAAAGAAAACTGCTTCTTGCTACCGGTGCAGTCGCCCATAATACGACTGCTGTTTGTTGCCCGAAATGCGGCATACTTTGCTTCTTTTTTCTCGTCATAACCAATAAAAACAACATTGTGATATGGCAGTGATTCAATGATAAGTTCCTTATCAAGGCAGTAATTTATGATTTCATAATCAATCCCCCGACTGAAGAGATACTGCGTAACCACATCGTTACTCGGACTTTTATGCGGTAAAAGAAGCGGCTGATTTTCATAACTCCGGCTTTCTTTTTCATAGACCGGAGTAGAAACAGCACACTGTCCCATAATGGTTTCAACCGCTTCTACAAAATCAAGTCCTTTGACTTTGATAAGATAGTCAAGGGCAGACTTACCACCGATACCTCTCGACCACCACATCCATTTCCCGTTTGAAATCTTCAAACTGTCGTGTTCTCTGGTACAGTAAGTGTTACCGCTGTAACGGACAAGTTCGCCCGGTTCATAGGTGCGAAGATAGGTCAGCAAATCCATTCTCTTTGCTTCGGTTATGACTTCCGGTGCTATATATGGCATACTGACCACCTCACATTTCTTTCTTATCTTTCATACGACTTCTCCTTTCGCTTCTCGGTGGATTCGCCCTCATCAGGCTCGCCGCCCACAATTTCATTTTCCTTTTTATCCATATTGAGCAAGATATTCAATTCGTCCAAACGGGCAAGTTTTGACTTCAATTCTTCTTCCTGCACAAACGGTTTTTGGACTTCTTTTTGTGCAGTTTCAAACTGATTTTTCGTATCAGCAAGACTGTCCTTTGCTTTTTCAAGGTCGTCTGCAAAACGCTCAACCGCATTATCAATACGAGTGATATTACCGAAAACATCATCGCCAAGCGATACCTGTTTGCCGGTTTCTCCTTTGACTGTTACGCAATAAAAACGCTCCGTCGTATCAAAAGAAAGTTCTGTTTCAAATCCTCTATACCTGCCCAGAGGAACAGGTGCAGGACTTGTCATCTCCTTGCAGGCTGCAATGATTGCTTTGCCGGCTTCTGCTTTTTCGGAATAAAAAACACCCTTAACCTCCATCCCGACAAAGCGGTCATCTGTTGGTTTCGGGTGTTGTTTTGCAGTTTCCACATCTGCCGTCAAACCGTTAATTCGGTTTTCAAGAGAAGTGATACGCTGCGGATAATATTTAATTATCTTGTCCTCAAGGCTGTACTTTTCAGATAAGAAATTGGATTTTAAAAGCTTCAATTTCTGTACCTGAATGTCCAAATCCATCTTTTCCTTGATATATGGATTGCCTGTTGCAAGCATTTTAATCTCGGCATAAGACAGTGCGGTTTCATCAATATCTTCTGCACTCCTAACAGGAGATTTGCTCGTCATAATCTGACTTGCAAACTTCTGCTTACCCTCAACAAGCTGATACAAATATGCGTCAAAGGTCTGCTTTGTAACATAACGATAGATTTCCACCTTTGGATTTGAATTGCCCTGACGGATAATTCTACCACTGCGTTGCTCCAAGTCTGCCGGTCGCCAAGGACAATCAACATCGTGAAGTGCGATAAGCCTGTCCTGAACATTCGTACCGGCACCCATCTTTTGTGTTGAACCCATTAGCACTCTGACCTCTCCTTTACGAACTTTCTGAAACAGTTCCTTCTTTTTCACATCGGTTTCTGCTTCGTGGATAAATCGGACTTCGCTTTCGGGAACACCTCGCTCTATGAGCTTCTTTCTGATGTCATTGTAGACAGAAAATGTTCCGTCATTCTTTGGTGTCGATAAGTCGCAGAACACTAATTGTGCTGACTTTTTATCTTTGTTTTCCTCCCATATGCGGTACACATTATCAACGCAGGCATTGATTTTGCTGTTCTCGAAGTCCGGCAGCATAGCATTTAGCATACGCTGGTCAAGTGCAAGTTTTCTTCCATCGTTTGTGATTTTAAGCATATTATCTACGCTTGAATCTACACCTCCGCCACGAACTTTCTCGGCTCGCTCTGCAAGGGAGGCAACCATTTCTTTCTGCATTTCGGACGGTTCTACCGACACATTATGATACTCTGCTTCCGGCACAGGAAGATTAAGCATATCGGCTGTTTTAATGTCTGCAACCTCTTTGAACATCGCCATAAGTTCGGGCAGATTATAGAATTTAGCAAAGCGTGTTTTCGCTCTGTAACCCGTTCCTTCCGGCGTAAGTTCTATTGCTGTTACCGTTTCTCCAAATGTGGAAGTCCAAGCATCGAAGTGCTGTAATCCATTTTTTACAAGGGTATTATATTGCAAGTATCGCTGAATGGTATAAAGTTCTACCATACTGTTTGAGATAGGCGTACCTGTCGCAAATACAGTTCCTCGCCCGCCGGTAATCTCATCAAGGTATCGGCACTTCATAAAGAGGTCGGAAGATTTCTGTGCTTCCGTCTGTGCGATACCTCCTACATTACGCATTTTTGTGTAAAGATAAAGGTTCTTGTAGTAATGGCTTTCGTCAATAAAAAGCCTGTCCACACCTAATTCTTCAAAGGTTACAACATCATCCTTTCTGCTTTGGTCGTTGAGTTTTTGTAGCTTTTGCTTGACGGATTTTCTTGATTTTTCAAGCTGTTTGACAGAGAAGTTTTCCCCTCGATTACGCTTTAGTTCTGCAATTCCTTCCGTCAATTCATTCAACTGCTGTTCAAGAATTGCCCTCTGCCTTTCAATGGACATCGGAATTTTCTCAAATTGAGAATGCCCGATGATAACTGCGTCATAATCTCCTGTTGCAATTCTGCCACAGAACTTTTTACGGTTCTTTGTTTCAAAATCTTTCTTCGTTGCAACCAGTATATTTGCCGACGGATAAAGTTGCAAGTATTCCGCCGCCCACTGTTCCGTCAGATGATTCGGTACAACAAACAGCGATTTATTACATAGTCCGAGTCTTTTCGACTCCTGCGATGCCGCTACCATCTCGAACGTCTTGCCTGCCCCGACTGCGTGTGCAAGTAAGGTATTTCCACCATAAAGAATGTGAGCTACAGCATTTCTCTGGTGTTCCCTTAATGTGATTTCCGGATTCATACCACTAAATGTGATGTGACTTCCGTCATACTCACGAGGTCTTATGCTGTTGAATTTTTCGTTATACATCTTTGTCAGCTTTTCTCTGCGGTCAGGGTCTGCCCATATCCAATCCTGAAAACCTTGCTTGATAAGTTCCTGCTTTGCCTGTGCGATTGCCGTCTCCTTTTTATTAAGGACAGCCTTTTTCCTGCCCTCATCATCTTCGATATAGTCAAAGATACGGACATCTTTCAGGTTCAGCGTTTCCTCAATTATCTTGTAGGCATTGATACGACCTGTGCCGTATGTGCTATATGCTTTGACATTGGAACGGTCATAGGATTTACCCTCGATATTCCACTCGCCCGTATAGGGAGAGAAGTGAACTTTTATATTCCACTGTGCATATCTCGGTGTATCAAGGAACTCAAACATAAACTGCTGGATTACTTCCTGCGGTAGCCAAGTAGCACCGAGCCTTACAGATATTTCACTTGCAGTCAAGTCTTTCGGCTGAACCTTTTCCAATGCTTCCACATTGATTTTATAATCTTCAGGATACACCTCGGCAGATTTTTTTGCTGTGATAAGTTTCTCCCTGATATTACCAGAGAGATATTCATCTGCCATCAAATACTTTGCCTCGGTTACATTCCCGTACCCGTGAAGAGGATTTAAGAAGATAACACCTTTCAAATCCTGATAGAGTGTTTCTTCATTTTTACCTGTGAGCTTTGACATATATTCCATATCAATTCCGGCTTTTTCTCCCATAGAAACAGCAAGTGCTTCACTGGCGGTATCTACCTTTTCTACCGGCTTATGCGGCTTAATTGTACGCTTGAAGAACATATCTGCCTTGCGTTCCAGTTCTCCGTTTTCGTTAATGACTTCAAGTGCAGAAAGCAAGGCAAAGGAACTGTCATCACTGAAAGCAGAGATATTTGCTCTGCTGTTAATCAGTCCATATTTCTTGGTATAACTGTCATAAAGACTGTTGAGT
Source organism: Ruminococcus bromii (assembly GCF_002834235.1). GTDB lineage: Bacteria > Bacillota > Clostridia > Oscillospirales > Acutalibacteraceae > Ruminococcoides > Ruminococcoides intestinale. Next base: position 72,204 of record NZ_NNBY01000027.1, read on the forward strand.
TTTGACTGCTCGGCTTTGATTTCTTCGTCCGGATAGTCCTCGGTTTGAAGTTCAATCAGATTGCGAACGCTGTCACGAACCGCAATCATACCCTTGATTCTGTTCTCGGCGGTTGCCGACACCTCCACCGGAGTCATACGAGAATTCTCACGGAAATAGATTTTATCGTCCACCACTGTGTAAGAAAAATTCCTTACCGTAGGGTCGGCAGGGATAGAATTATCTTCTTCCTCCAACTCGTCGGTTACTTCGTAATCGTTTATTTCTCCGTGGATATTTGCTACCGCTTCCGATAACAATTCGGATAAATCGGCATTTTCAAACGGTACACAAGTTACTTCTTCTCCAAAGCGTCCACTTACTGTTTTCATCTCGCCCAGTATCATTTCGGAATGTTCCACAAAGTACGAGTTCATCGTGATACCGTCATCGGTTGTGCCAAGTTGTACCCAATTAGGCTCTATATCTATGAGCCTGTCACGCTTTTGCAGGAACAAAATATCCGATACAACCTCTGTACCGGCATTGCCTTTGAAAGTATCATTTGGAAGTCTAATTGCTCCCAACAGGTCGGCTCTTTGTGCGATATATTTTCTGACCGACGAATTGGTTTTATCCATCGTGCCTTTGCTCGTAACAAGTGCCATCACACCGCCGGGTCTTAATTTATCCAAAGACTTGGCAAAGAAATAATCGTGAATAAGGAAGTTATACTTATCGTACCTCTTATCAAGCACCTTGAAATCGCCAAACGGAACATTCCCCACAACTCCGTCAAAGAAACTATCCGGCACATTGACTTCTTCAAATCCCTGTGCTGCTATGGATGATTTCTGATAAAGTTGCTGAGCAATCCCTGCCGAAATCTTATCAAGTTCCACGCCGTAAATCTTTGTGTTTTCCATTGAATTCGGCAGCATACCGATAAAATTACCGATACCGCAGGACGGTTCTAACAGATTGCCCTCACGAAAGCCCATCTGTTCCATTGCCTTGTATATAGCGTCGATAACTTCGGGTGGAGTATAAAAGGCGGTTAATGTGCTTTCTCTTGCGGCGGCATATTCATCGGAAGACAGTGCTGTATATAGCTCAACAAATTCATCTGCCCAAGCAGAATTGTTCTCGTCAAAGGCTTCGGACAAACCTCCCCAGCCGACATATTTAGACAAGATAAGTTGTTCTTCCGGTGTGGCAAATCTGTTTTCAAACTCACACTCTTTCAAAACTTTTATCGCTTCCATATTTCTGCGGAAGCGTTCTTTCTTGCCTGCCGGTTCTACCGGATTGGAACGCAAATCAAAAGTATTTCTCTCTGCCATCGGAATATCCGGGTGCAAATCAAAACTCTTGACCTTGCTCTTTTTATTCTCCCACTGCGGTTTTATCGGTTCAGGCTCTTTATCATAGCCGTTGCCGATACGAATGCCCTCGTTATACATTTCAACGTAGCTGTCGAAGCCATTCTGATTTGCAATGATTTCTCTGTAATCCTCAATCGGAACATTGCCGATATTGGTTACTACCATATCACTTCTTTCGGCATTTTCAATGAGTGCTTCCATTGTGGCTGAAGTACAGTCGGTAAAATCCGGTGTCTGTCTAAAAGCATTATCTGCTTCTTCAAACCATTCTGTACCTACATCGGCAAGAGTTTGATTTGCGATACTGCCGAGGTAATCAAAGAACTCATCTGCCGACTTATTGTCTTGTGCCGCTTTTCTGATTTCATCAAAAGAAAGCGTATTTGTAACATACTGACCGCCGGCATTACTGTCCGGATTAAAGTACATCCAAGTAACGCTTTCCTGTTCTCTGTTAATGAAAAACGCATCCTCATAATATGTTTTCTGTTCGGTTTCGGTATCACTATGCGTGATATTTTCGTCTGTATCGGCTTTTTCTGCTGCTGGTAATACCGTTACTCTCAAATGGTCATTAAGCGGATTTTCCTGCACCTTACGGTCAAATTCAGCACGCTCAAACTCCTTGTTGAACAATGGCATTTCGGTATCATAAAGCATTACTCTCTCATCATCAAAAGATAAGATTTCATACTCCGCTGCACCGATATATACCGTGTCTCCAAGATGATATTCATATCGGGTATCAGGTAATTGCTGTTCCTGTGTTTGCACTGCAAGCAGACTGCGGACATAATCAATCTTCTCCACACGGTTAATCGGTAAGCCTACGCTGTCCTCAAAAGTGACATCACGCATAGAAACATCGCCACTGATTTTACCGACGCTTTCAATAACAAATCGGCGGTCATCAATCACAATTTTCTTACCGATAATATCGTCATCATTTGCCTGCTCAGCTTCTTCCGGTGGTGCAGTAGAAAGAATTTCCCGATTTCTTTTCTGCTCCTCGATTTCTGCCCGTCTTGCTTCCTGCTTCTCAAGCCACTGCGGATACTGCTCCTTTTCCTTTGGATTTAAGTATCTATCTGCACGGATAAGCTCCCCGATACGCTTTTCCACCTGTGTCCATTTAAGAGTGAGTTTCGGTGCGTCGTTTCCAAATCCTCTTGAAAGAGTTATGCCTTTCCCATCGTGGTTTTCATCAATACCTGCACCGATAATGACAGGATATGAACCTCCCCAACCGTATTCGTTTTTGAGAAAGTCTGCATTTTCTTTTGAAGATAAACTCTTTTGAAACTGCTCATAGATACGCATTTTACCTTCGTGAATACCGCTTCCACGAGTCAAAACTGCGTCGATAATCTCCTGAGAAAAAGTAAAGGCAGAGGTTTTGTTTTCCTCTGCCTGACCGTCTAATATGAAGCTCATCTGTCCGTCTGCCGACGGTAGTGGTTTCATTCTATCATTTAATTCTCCCAAAAGACGCATTGCTTCAAAGTGCTGTGCAATCACGCTCCAGTTATAGAAACTCTGTGCAGTTCTGCTGTCATAATGACCTTCCCAAAGGTGCAAAACATTTTGAAATGTCTTGTAACCTACGGTTCTGCCATCCTCTAATGTGAGTTCCGTATAGTCGTTATTGAAGATGCTCTTGATATATTCGGTACGGGTATCGCTATCGGTATTTCTCTCATAGAAGTCTTTAATATCTTCGAGAGAAGCCAACAAATGCGGTGTAGTACCGAGTATTTCTCTTATAGTATCATCTCTGCCGAAAAACGGCAGGCTCTTGTCCTCGTTGCTTCTGTCATAATACTCTAAATGAATATTACCTGTGCTTTCACGACTTCCTGTGCCGAGTTCCTGATGTTGTTCATCAAGCGAATCCAATTCATCATATCGTCCGCTTTCATCTGCTCCGTCAGCCCCTCTTGCTGTGCCATCTGCCTGATAAGCGTCTCCTCCAACTCGGTCGCCCTCTGCTGGACTTCCGACAGATGACTGCTCAGTATCCCTTTCGTCAGGAGATTGTAATACTGAACCTTGTGGTGTTCTTTCAGATAAGTTCTCCTCATCTGCGACCATTTGCCCTGAATGACCTCCGGCTGTTCGGGCAGAGTCAGGTTCGGAAGATTGTAATCCCCGACCATCGTGTATGTTATCTCGTTCATAATCGCTGCTCCTTTCGTCTTTGATGTCTTTATTGTATTCCGGTTGCCTGTTTGCTTCAATTATGCGATTTTGACGGTTCAGTGCCATCACTGTTTTTGAGATTTCCGAAAGCCCCATCTCTGCAATATCGCTTGTGGCAAATCCCAGAGCGTTCATCGTATCCTGCGTATTGAAATTGGTAACATCTCGAAAATCATCGGCTTCAAAATATTCGCCGGTATCAATTCCAAGCCTTGTCATCATCATATATGCCACGCTGTTTGTTACAACTTTTTTATACAGACTTGCAATCATCGTTTCGTCAAGTCCTTCAAGGAAACTGTCCTCGGAAGCATAGATGAGGTCATTAAGATAATCCGGCAAATTATCTTCGGCGGCATTTTGTGCGGCACTCATAACTGCTTCGCCCAAAGTGACTTTGTTATCCAGTTCTCCGAATGTGCTTTCAAGCGTTTCAATAACATCGTCAGTGTATTCGTCCCTCATATTCCAAAGCGGAACAGGACGGGAATATCTGCTCTCGTGAGTATCGGAAATATCGAAGTAGTGGGTAAGTCTTTGTCTTGCTCTGTTTTCATCGGCAAATACCGCAATGCCTCTTGCACCTTTATTTACCCATCGTCCAAAACTCCTGTTCCAACGCTCGATTTCAAGAACCGCCGTAGCGTCCGGTCGCTGTGCATAGATAAGCAACTGCTCATCATATCGCAGCTTGTAGTTTCTGCACGCAGACCGCAAGAAATTCTGCCAGTTCTGCGGATTGGAAACAACCGTCTTACAGGTTCTGTCATAGAGTTCGGATATGAGTTCATATTTTCTTGACACTACTTTGCACCTCCTTATCGTTCTTTTTCTTTGCTTTTTGCCGGTTTTATCTTTTCCTTTCCGGCTGGTTCAACGGTATGACCGTTTCTTTCACACAGCTCTGCAAATTCACAGATATGGAAAACATCCGAGCCGATTTGTGTGTGATAGTCGTCGATATATTTACACTCACGCTCCAGTGTTGTTCCGTTTCTTGTGTGAATCAGGATTTTCTCTCCGTCATTTACACGAAATTTTTCGTTGTATCCACTGTCAATAAAGCGGATACTGTTTTCTTTATGTTCCTGACTGCTCATCCGTTCCACCTCCCAAATACGAGAACAACTTGTTGGCTTTGGTTTCTTTCTGAAGTTCGATGATGAGTGCCATATCCGGTATCGTGATACCCGGAATCTTCAAAATACTCTCCATATCAAGCTGTTGTAGTTTCTTTTCTGTATTACAGCCGGAATCAAACAATTTCGCCATTAGCTTTGTTTTCTGTTGAAATGTCGGTTTGCTCATCTTTCCGTCCTCCTTATTCAATTTCTATGACTACACGAATACTGCTGTCGCAGCCACTGCACTGTCTGGAAAGTTCCGGGAACAAAGACTGCACCCTCTGTCTTGACCTGCGGATAGTTTCAAAGCACGGTAAACCGTAGCCCTTATAGTTGTTGACTATATTCTCAAGAGATAAGTCGCCGACTTTCAAATAACTGTATCGGTTGTAATAGCAGAGGATAAGCTGCATATCGTCATACCTTGTTTCAGGGCATTCTCTGAGGATTGCAAGCACCTTGCTGTCAACCGTTCTCTGCTTATTCATAAAGCACCTCCATAAAGTAAATGGACGGAGTTTTTTACGCTCCGCCCACCATTTTGTTTCTTATTTCTTTCTGTTTTTAATCTGTAAGAAGATAAAGCCGCCGATAATAAAGGCGACCAAAACAACTGCTACGATTGTCTTTGCGTCCATTATTCATTGCCCTCCTTTTTCTTCTTTCTCTTGGAAGCAACAACCGTTGCAACAATACCGAGTGCAGAAGCACCTGCAAGTGCTACCCAAAGACCGGTCTTTTTGTCATCACCGGTTTTCGGTGTGTCACGAAGTTCGTTATGCATCTCGATTTCTACCGTTTCGCCGACCTTTACGGTCACTTTCTTATCGGCAGGTAAAATATATCCGGCAGATACATTGTCGCTGACCTCGGACACTGTGTATTCTCCGATACGAAGTCCATCTATGGAGATTTCGCCATTCTTATCGGTTGTAAAGGTGCTGTCATAACCGTTTACACCTGTCACTCTGAAAGTAAATCCTTCCACATTACCGTCGGAAGATGTCTTTTTGATTTTCAGGCTGCCTTTCATCGCTTCGTTGATAAAGCCGACTCCCGCTTTGTTTTCTACCTTGTAGGTGGTTTCATCTTTTTCAATGAATACGGAGTAAACGCCCTTATCAAGCACAAATCCCTCCGGTGCTTTGGTTTCTTGTACAAGATATTTACCGTAGAGAATTTCTTTCATCTCATAGATACCGGTTGCGGTTTCTTCAAGATTTCCGATAAGTTCATCGCCATCGTCCAGTTTACCGTCGCCATTAACATCCTTATACACATCAAAAGTTGCACCTGTCAGTTTGTTATCCGGATAATCAGCGTCCACTTTGGTAAGTTCAATATTACCGTAAATATACTCGTCGGTAATTTCCACTTCGATGACCTGCTCATTCTCCCCGATATTTACTTCGTAAGAAGTATCATCAAGCACAAAGCCTTCAGGAGCTTCAATCTCTCTTACAATCCATTTTCCGTAAGGAACTTTGGCAAAAGAAAAACTGCCGTCCTTTTCAGATGTGGCAGTCATAATAGCGTGTTCTTTTGTATACTCGGTTTCATCTGCTTTGAAAATGCCGATTAAAGCACCGCCCAGTGCTTCTCCGTTCTCGTCAATCTTCTTACCAAATACAGAACCGTAAATGAGTTTGTTCTCAATCGGCTTACCGTCATTTACCTTGATTTCAACCGTTTCGGTATCCTGACCAGCATACTCGAATGTGAACGGGTACTGTGTGTCGGAGAGGATATAATGTTCGTCCGTAGCAATTTCCTTGATATAGTAACTGCCAAACGGAAGGTCTGTATTTGCAGTCGCTGTTCCGTTTTCATCAAGCGTGATAATCTCAATCAAACCGTCAGCCGGAATTACTGTACCGCTCGAAGATACAATGTCTTCTTTTGCGTAAAGACCGAAGCTGATGTTTTTGATTTTATCATTCTTGCCGATACCAAAGGTTTCATTCTGTTCAAGCACCTTTTCAAGGGAAATCTTCACTTTCTGTCGCTCGTTTACGAAGCTGGTTGCGGTTTCTGTTACCGCTACATCCTGTCCAGCATAAGTGAGTTCTACTGAATGTTTTTCTTTATTGATAACCATACCGTTTGGTGCTTTGGTTTCAACAACAGTATATTTACCAAGATAGAGTTCCTTGCTCTTGGCTTTGCCATCCTCATTTGTTGTTACGGTATCTACCACATCGCCCTTGTGATAACGAAGTGTACCGTCCGGTGTGATAACATCTTCGTCGGCAGTGATTTCATAAACCGCACCTGCAAGTCCTTTGACCTTATACACTGGCTGATAAATCACATCTTTATCTTCCTCGCCGGATACATTGACACCAAAGAATACTTCGCCGGTTTTCTCAACGGAAATCGTACCTTTCTGTGCCATATTCGGCTTATCCACCTTAATCAATGTGATACCGCCTTCCTGTGTGGAATTTTCTTCTGTCACATCAAAAGAAACAGGAGTACTGTCGAGTACATATCCATACGGAGCCTGAACCTCAACAAGTGAATATCCCTTGCCATAGTCCAGTTTTTCAGGTGTAACAAGCTGACCGTCTGCGTCGGTATAGAATGTGTCGATGGTTGTCGGTGTAGGATAAGTAAATGTCATACTTACTTTGTTACCGGCAGGGTCATAGATTTGGAAGCCTGCACCTGCATACGGAATTGTCTTGCCTGTTTCTGCATCAACCTTTACGACCTTGATATATGACTCAAAGTTGGCATTGTTGATGAGATAACGGTAAGTCTGACCGTCCTGAGAAATGAAAACATCAAAGTCTTTCATAAGCTCACGACCTTCCCAACCTTTGGTCTGATGAACGGTATATACACCATACGGCATATCCTTTGTCTGAGCAAATCCGTTTTCATCGCAAACAATAGTATCTCTTTCATCTTTGTCGGCTTTTTCAAATGAGCCGGAAGATTTCAGATACACTTCAAATTCAGCACCATTTTCCGGTGTCTCAATCTTGGTTTCCCCATCATCGGTATGTTTGATGATAGCGATATTGCCTTTCATAACCTGCTCTGTCACATCATTTGCCACAAGATTGTGTTCAATCGTAAAGAGTTTTGGCTCTGCACCTACCTTGTGGATTGTCTTATCAAGGAGATAACCCTCGGACGGTGTGATTTCTCTGATTGTCCAATCGCTGTCGCAGACATATTCCTTTGTTGTGAACTGCCCCTCGCTGTCTGTCACATACTTATCCACAAGTGTGTCGCCTTTATAAATTCCGTAAACAGCACCGGAGAGTTTTGCGTCGCCCTGAGCAGTGCCTTCTTCTCGGTCACTCTTTGTTACTGTAACGCTGAACTTTTTAAGAATATTGGTAAAGTCTCGATTTGTAACCTCGTTCCATTTAATCGGTGCAGTCTGCTTTTCAGGAACGACATAACGGATTTCTGTATCCACTTCTTCGAGCGTATATGGTGTGCTTCCGCTGATAAGCACATCTTTGAATGTTGCTACACCATTTTTGTCAGTAACCGCATATTCATCAACGGCAATACCTGCAAGGGAAGTACCGTAAAGGTGGAATTTCACACCCTCAACAAGATTATCTTCCGATGATTTAATGACCTGAAGATTACCTCTTTTGAGAACATTATTGAAGTTTACTGTTGCTACCTGACCGGCAACAACGGTTACTCTGTGAACCTCTTGCGGTACATATTTGTCGATAGATTGCTCTGTTACCGTATATACGCCCGGCATAAGGTTGTCAATCTGGAACTTACCACCGTTTGCTGTGGTAACTGTCTGATTTACTCCGTTGCCTGAAATAGTGAAATTGATACCGTCAACCTTTCCGTCCTCAGATGTTTTCACAATCTGACAAGAACCGTAGCTGACTTTCATCTTTACATATCCGCTTACAGGGTCGCTGACTTCCTGTGCGTAAGTAACAACATCCTGCACACTTGAATTTTGACCGTGCTTTCCCTCAGACCATACGATGACACCTCTGCGGACACCGTTTTTCTTACTTGCGGTAATAGTAAATTCCTTACTCGGTGCTTTATCCATTGACACCGTAAGTTTGTTTCCGCTTGTGGAAAATGTTACACCACTGATATTCGCCTTGAAATCATAATTGGAGAGTACACCGTTTGAGTCTGTAAGAGTCGCAACATATTTGCTTCCGTTCCATTCAAGTTCATTTACTTTCGCTGAACCGCTTGATTTAGTACAGAAGCTCGGCACAACTGTATGATTCTGCACACTGCTGACCATACTGTTGTAGTAATTCATAATCTTACTGCGAAGCGGATGTTTGGCATTGATAACATCTTTCACATTGCTGCAACCACTGGCTGCTTTGTGATTAAAGTTTGCGTCACGCTCTCCTACGACTGTTTCCCAAATAAGAAGCTGTGTTGCATAAGCGTGAGCAATACTGTTTGCCGCACTTTCGTTCTGCGACCTCCAGCTTGTTGAAATCGTTCCTCGATAGCCGTGCTGCAAGATACGACCGATAAAGAGTCTGATTTCATCGCCGGAGATAACTCCGTTTGCTGTGATATTGTTAAAATAATTTTCATCGTATTTGTTCATACTCTGACCGGAGCTGAGTGAAACACCCGGCTCGATACAATAGGCAATATTACCGGAATATGAACCGATTGCCTTTAAGTTAGTGTGGGTAGAACTGCCGGTATGCCAACCGTTCTTCAAAGTAAGGTTACTGTGTCCCCACACACCGTCGTAATTTGCGTCGCCGTCACGAGGAAAATCAACCATATACACTTTGGTCTTTTCTCCGCTTGCAGCAAACGCTGTGCTTGTCCCAATACTCATAAAAGCACTGAGACTGAGAACCGTCGCCATAACAAACGATACGGCTCTCTTGATTTTCGTCTTTACCATCTAAGTTTCCTCCTTAAAATGAAAGAACGCACCGATTATCTCAGTGCGTCCGATACTGTATTTTATTTTGTTTTTTAGCAGTAGCCGATATAGATTTCATATTCCGTATCGGATACCTTTTCTGCCCATACCCACACTGCGGTAAATCCTTCCACATTTTTGTATCTCTTCAGCCTGCTTTGAATATCGTCCTTAATGCCTGTGCGTTTGGCATTGGCGGTTATCGGATTATCCCAACAATCCGTTGCGGTACTGTCCAACTCCAAACCGATACTTTGAGCATAACTCTTGGCGTAACTCAAATAAGGATTAACATCAAAGCTCGGCTTCGCTTCTTCCGTCGGTTTTGGCTTTGTGGGTTTCACTTCTTCCTTAACTGGCGGTGTTTCCGGCTCTGGCTTCGGTTGTTGCTGTGGCTGCTCCTGTTCTTGAATACTGTCAGGCTTTTTCGTTACCTGAACGGATTCATAGCTTTTTGCAGTTTCCGCCCTACTACCTGCCGTAGAAGAAACATCCGACTTTTCCTGCTGACTTGGCTCTGTTGTTGCTTCACTTGATACTGGTTGCTCCGTTTCAGGAACAACACTTGTATCCTCTGCTTTTTCTGTTCCGTTCGTTGTTTCGGTATTACCAGCCGTAAAAGAAATCCTTTTATCCGTGTCATTTCGTGCGGTTTCTTTGGCTGTGTTACCGTTACATCCGGCAAACAAAATCATCAAGCAGGCAATCATACAAACCATCCATTTCTTTCTCATAAGCTATCGCTCCTTTCGCCTTAATCGTAATCAATCAGACAAAAAACAGCAAAGGTGCGAATATCCTAACTTTTTATCGTATCAGACACTTTGTTTACACTTCAAATGTGCGAACCCTTTATTAGACAGCTATAAGTTATGAGAGATAGGTATATTCAAGTGAGATAGAATATATCTTTTCAGCAAGTAAACAGTAGGTATTAGGGGGTAGAGTGTGAGAAGGGGGAGTAACAAAATCGGCTATCTGCTATCACGGTCTGCCCGTTGCCTGAGATACTTGTTGTAATGCTCCAATGCCTTGCACACGAAGTCCTCCGTTTGGCTGATTGGGATATTTTTCGGGATGAGTTGTCGCACTCTGTCGCCCCTTAGCACAATCTTCTCTTTCTGGTTTGGCTTTTCCTCCGACATAATGGCTTGGATAGCTTCGGTTGTCAGTTTGCCCTCATCGAAAAACTTTCGCATACGGATAGTCTGGTCGTGAGAGGGAGTTGCGTCGTTCATATCAATCTCATCAACCACATCACGCTGACAATCTTCGTCAAGATACGAAAGCTCTACCGCCGGTCGCATTTTAATTCGCCCTTCATCGACAAATTCAAGCAGTTCGGGAACAAGGTTTGTAAGGCGAACATAACGCTGGATTTGCGTTTTACTATCAGCAGAATTTTCTGCAATTTGTTCCACCGAGAACTTCTGACCCACTGGGGCAGAAGTTAAATCAGAACGAAATCCTTGCCTTTTCATAGCGTCCAAACGCATTTTGTAGGCAAAGGCTTTTTCAGAGGGAAGTATCTGCGACCTTTGGAAATTACTTTCCACCATTAGAATTGTGGCTTCATCTCGATTAAGGTCAACAACCTCACATCTTAACGTTTCAAAACCGGCAAGTTCGCTTGCTCGTTTTCGTCTGTGACCGGATACGAGTTCATATCTTCCGTCCTCTTTCTGCCTTACCGTTGCCGGAGTAATTACTCCACGTTCCTTGATACTCTCGACAAGCTGCTGCATATCTTCATCGTCCCTGACCTTGAACGGGTGGTCTGGGAAATCGTCAATCAGCTCTAATGGAATATCTCGGATTTTAGAAAGTCTTTCTTCCTCTCTCTGTGCCTGCGTTGTAAAAAGGTCATCGAGCCTCGTGAGAGTGAAGTCGCTCTTTCTTTCTGCCATCGGCTAACACCTCCTTCGTAAATTCGGTGTATGCCTTAGACACCGTACTGTTTGGCTCATATGCAAAAATGCTCTTCCCTTTGGAAGAAGTTTCTGCGGCTTTTACAGCAATCGGAATAGATGTGCGATACAGCTTAATCTGATTTCCGAAATTCTCCCGCAACGCTTCCACCGTACTTTTGGCGAGGTTTGTGCGGTTATCCACCAAAGTAAGAAGCATACCGTCTATCTTAATATCCTGATTGATATACTTCTTGACTTTTGAAATGGTCTGCACAAGCTGGGTCATACCTTTAGCCGGCAAATACTGTGCCTGCACCGGAATAATCACGCTGTCTGCCGCAGATAGAGCATTGAGTGTTACCATACTCAGAGAAGGCATACAGTCAATCAAGACAAAATCGTATCTGTCTTTGACCTGACTCAAATAATTCCTCAAAGTGGTTTCTCTGCTCATAGCGTTCATCAGGTTATATTCCATCGCCGAAAGTTCAAGGTTCGCCGGTAAAAGGTCAACACCTTCCTCGTGGTGCAGAATACCGTCTGTCGGGTCATTCATCGTTTCACTAATCACATCTGTAAGTTTCGTTGCAAGCGTGATACCCAAGTTGTCTGTATCTCTCCAACCGAGACAAGTAGTTAAATCTCCCTGTGGGTCTGCGTCTATGAGCAACACTTTCTTACCCTGCATTGCAAGACCAACACCAAGATTAACCGTTGTCGTTGTCTTTCCGACTCCGCCTTTTTGATTGCATATGGCAATCGTTTTGCAGTTTGACACCCCTTGCGTCCTCCTTTCAATTTATTCATAGCCAATAAAATATGACTATGTACTTGACCGTTTCATTTCCTAAACGGTCGTGGCAATATTTATTCTCAATATCCCTTGCCAAGCATATCGCTTTCGGGAAGTCGTTAAGGAACAGACTGCTTATCTGTATCATAGGAATCTAACCTCTGCCGGGTACTCCGCCAGCTCCGTAGAGAAGTATCATTATCTTTCTGACCGTCATCGCCATATCGGTTGCAATCCGATACTCATAGCAGGAGTTCTCGCTGTTCTGAAATTTTCAGAAGTTTCGGCGTACCTGCTAAAGTGGCTATCATCAGAATTAAAGTCTTAACGACCTGTGTATTCAATTGTCAAAGAACAATTGAAAAGGCTTCCGTTTTCATCATCAGGAATTAACCCCTTCACTCATTGCACAAAAGGCTTCATTTTGGACACCCAAAATCGCTGCTTTTCCGAAAAAATTTCAAAAAATTTTTAGGCGACAAAAAAAGCCGCCTATTTTCCTCACAATCAAGGTCAATAGACGTCGGGTAGAAATTTTAACATTTATGATGTATAATAAAACACAGAGGAATATTTGAAGTTGTATTATTGAATAAAATGGAGATTTTGATATGAAAGACAAGGCAAACAAGGGTTATTGGCAACGACTTGCAAAAATATATGCACCTTTGATGGAGTCAGATAAGAAATTTTATAATGCAATCTGCGGATATATTAGAGATTATCTCAAATCTGATATGAATGTATTAGAATTAGCTTGTGGAACAGGGCAGCTATCTTTCCCATTGTCTGATTGTACTAATAGCTGGACGGCAACCGATTTTTCGGAAAATATGATTAAGCAAGCGAAAAGGAGAGGTACAACAGAAAAACTTAGTTTTTGCGTAGCCGATGCAACGGCACTTTCATATGAGAATGAAAATTTTGATTGTGTAGTAATTTCAAATGCACTGCACATTATGCCAGAGCCTGAAAAAGCAATGCAGGAAATTCGTAGAGTATTAAAAAAAGATGGTATTTTGTACGCACCAACCTTCTTATGGGCAGAGAAAAAATCAAGTGGTTTACGAAAGCGATTGATGTCTATTACAGGATTTAAAGCATACAAAGAATGGAACAAGGAAAATTTTTGTGAGTTTATTGCGGATTATGGCTTTACAGTCGTCAAAGTGAATTTGGTGGATGGCGGTTTAGCTCCTGTTGGAGTTTTGATTGCGAAAAAAACTAATTATTAAATTTGAATTTTTCTAAGTGATAGATACTTTACAAAATAAACTTCATATGTTAGATTGGTCAGCAAAAACTAACTAAAGAAAGAGGTAGATTATGAATAAATTTGATGGTGTTGCAAATACGTTATTTGTTCCGTTAGTGGCAAGAATCAATATCTCTAAAAAATTTCCAGAATATTTTATGGATGAAAAGGCTCTTGAGTTGGAGAAGTATTTACCACAAGGTGTAGATAAAGGTTCTTCTGAATATAGCAATATGGCATCGGTAGCACGTTATTACAATATGGACAAAACAGTTATTGCGTTTGCAAAAAGTTACGCAGAAAGTAATATTGTATATCTTGGTGCAGGATTAGAGACTGCTTATGACCGTTTAAGTGATAAGATTGAAAACAGAACTGTACATTGGTATGAGACTGATTTGCCAGAAGTAATAGAGGCAAGAAAAAAAGTATTTGGTCAGCGAAAAAATGAAACGCTCATTGCAGGCGATATGTTTAAATTGGAATGGGTAAAGGAAATAGACAATTCGCTTCCTACACTGCTAATTGTGTCAGGTGTGTTCCAATATTTCCATGAAGAAGAAATCATAGCATTTATTAAGGGGTGTGGAAAAGCATTTCCAAAAGGTGAGATGTTGTTTGACGCTACAAGTGAGAGTGGATTAAAGTTTACGAACTGGTTTATCAAACGTACAGGAAATGCAAGTGCTATTATGTATTTTGGTATTAACGATAGCAAAGAATTTGCAAACAAATGTAGTATGGAATTATTGGAAGAAAAGACATTCTTTCCAGAAGCATTGAAGATGTTAGGGAAGAAACTTTCTTTTGTTACAAAAGTATCTATGAAGGTTGCAGAGAAGAAGAAACAGGTAATAATTCTTCGTTTGAAATTGAATTAACTACCGTAAAATTTCAGTTTCACGAAGCATAATTAAAGACCGCTTACATTATAAAGGTGTAGGCGGTCTTTTGTGTGTTTAGATATATTAGATTTTGACTTTCTTTTTCTTGGCTGTCAGCACCTTGCAAAGGACATCGTCAACTGCATCAGTGTATCTGCCTTGTGCTATCAAGTTATTTTTTAGGTTGATAAGCGACTGTATCACTCTGCTTTGCTCGTCATCGGTTAGATAAATATGATATTTCTTTTCTCTCATCGGCTGCTCCTCCAGTTCTCAAATGTTTTCCTTATTATCCTGACATCTTCCTGTGTGTCGGAAGATATAAATATATGTACGCTCTGAAATGCCGCTTTGATACGCTGTGCATAATCGGGTTCCGCTTCGTTTGGCTTCATCGGCAACTTAATGAGTTTGATTCCACGTTGTTTACAGAGATGTTTCTTTAGTATGTCTATCTTCTCCGAGTCCGTATTCACTTGAATGGCAACCTGCTCCAGTGGGATATATACATCAAGTGGAATGCCGAATAACCTATCAGAACCAAGTTCAACTTTCAATCCTTTCAAATTGGCATAATAACTGATTGCAAGAGCCGGGAACAATGACAAATACTCCTGCTCACATATCCTGCACCCTTTATTGAGAACAGTACGCTCGTTTATCTTCATACTCCAAGAATGACCGTATCTGCATTGCCACCACGCTCTCTTTGCTGAATTTCTTGAAACTTCCGTCGGCTTCAACTTATTTAATTCATAATCCCATTCTGTCAGAAGCTGCTTATCCGTCGTAGCCAAATCATTGTATCCGGCAAGTACCTCTCGTTCTGCACAAACAGGGCAGACCGTTCCTTTCACACGAGCATTAATAACTGACTTCCACTCATTACCGCATTTCCTGCAATGCCACCATACATTTTTTCTTGACTTTGCATTAACCTCATCCGGTTGCAGAGGATAATTCTTCTCTGACCATTCTTTTGCTATTAGTGGATGTGTACTTTTCAGGTCATTCTTTCCTTTTATAAATGTATATCCACTGCAACAAGGACATTTACTGCCGCCTGAGCGTGTGGAAATAAGCGTATTCCATTCGTAGCCACAGATTTTACATTTCCACCAAGCCTTGCTGTTTGCAAACGCCGTGACTTCTGTTGGTTTCTTTTCATTCTTATCTGACCATTCGTCTGCAACTTCCGGAAACAGGGTTGCAAGGTCATTAAATCCGGCAAGCACTTTGTTATGGGAGCAGTAAGGGCAACCTGTTTTGTTGATGGTTCTGCTCTTTACGGTGGCTATCCATTCGTGTCCCTTTTCACATCTCCATATCACTTTCTTATGAGAACCAATAGAAACTTCTGTCGGTTTTATCTTATTCTTTTTTGACCACTGTTTTACCAGTAATGGCTCTAATGTCGCCAAATCGTTAATACCTGCAACCACTCTCGCACCGGAGCATATAGGGCATTTCTCTCCGCCGGAGCGAGCCTTAACGCTTGCTTGCCATTCGTGACCGCAAGAACCTTTCCACCAAACTCTTTTATTTGAACCGAAGGTTATCTTGTCCGATGTCAGTGGCAGGTTCTTATCTGACCATTCCGAAACAAGCTCCGGATGTACGCTTTGTAAAGTGTTACTCATAGCATAACCACTCCTTCCTCTGTGATTATCCATATTATATTGACAAACACAGATTCACGGTAGTTTGCGATTCTTCCTATAAAAATTGCCCCGACGGAGCATTTACGTTCCATCAGGGCAGGTTTTACTTGTAGCGGGTCTTATTTTTTTCGTGTCAAAAAGGCTCCAACAGCAGCACCAATCAAAACAAGTGGTGCTATTCTTGTGAACAACCACTCCATTGCGTGAAAGCCAATTCCAATAACTGCGTTTTCCGGGTCACTGTAATCCCAACCTAAGTATGGACTATTTAGCAAAATTAAAACCGCAAAAGCAATTACTATAATCACACATAAGAAAATAAAAAACCAATGAATTGCTTTTTGCCTTCCTTGTTTTCTTTGTGCTAATTGAAGGTTTATGACCTCAAGCTTTTCAGAAATTGCTCTTAAATCATCAGCTTTCGACTCGGAAATCGTTTCTCCAAGCAAAGTACTTACTGGTGTTTCTAACACTTCTGATATAGAAATCAACATATCAGAATCAGGAACAGACAACCCTTGCTCCCATTTGGAAATTGTCTGTCGAACCACATTCAGCTTAACAGCAAGTTCCTCTTGTGAAAGTCCTTTTGATTTCCTGATTGATTTTATGTTTTCGTTTAACATTATGGATAACCTCCTTTCTCTGAGTCGTTACCATAATTGTATGTTGGACTGCCCATTGCTACAAGCAACGCAAATTAACATTCAACTCATCCGTCGTGGTTTTGGGATAAAAATAGGTTTTTAAGTCGAGAAAAGGGCGATGTCCGCTAATTCAGACACCGCCCTCATAAATTCTATTGTATCGCCTGTAATTATGCGATTTTTTAGGCTCTGCACCGTTTCAAGCACCATTTGGTGTAAATTTGGTGTATTTGTGTATTTTCAGAGATTTTTCACAAATGAAGTACATCCCGTTTTGTAGGTTAAAACGGTACTTCTTAATAGAGCTTTGCACCTGCCGGAATGTGGTCATCAACCATCAGAAGATGAAGCTTTTCTTCGCCTTCTTCTTCGTGAATAGCACTGAGGAGCATACCGCAGGAGTCAATGCCCATCATAGCTCTCGGTGGAAGATTTGTGATGGCGATAAGAGTCTTTCCAACCAGTTCTTCCGGCTCGTAATAAGCGTGAATACCGCTTAAAATGGTTCTGTCTGTGCCTGTTCCGTCATCAAGAGTGAACTGTAACAGTTTCTTTGACTTCGGTACTGCAACACACTCTTTAACCTTTACTGCACGGAAATCTGACTTGCTAAATGTATCAAAGTCTACCATTTCCTCAAACAAAGGCTCAATCTTTACATTAGAGAAATCAATCTTTTCCGGCTCTGAATTTGGTGTAGAAACCTCTTTAGAATTTACACCATTTTCGGATTTTACACCACCGAGGGTCTTCATTGTCGGGAAGAGGAGAACATCACGGATTGCGGCTGAATCTGTGAGGAGCATACACATTCTGTCGATACCAAAGCCGATACCGCCTGTCGGAGGCATACCGATTTCAAGTGCGTTGAGGAAATCCTCATCGGTTGTGTTAGCCTCATCATCGCCCTGTGCGAGAAGTGCCTCCTGAGCCTTAAAACGCTCTCTCTGGTCAATCGGATCGTTAAGCTCTGAATATGCATTAGCCATTTCCCAGCCGTTCATAAAGAACTCAAATCTCTCAACATAATCGGGATTTTCGGGTTTCTTCTTTGTAAGCGGAGAAATTTCAATCGGATGATCCATAACGAAAGTAGGCTGAATCATATGCTCTTCTGCAAATTCTTCAAAGAAAAGGTTGAGGATGTCGCCCTTCTTGTGGCGTTCTTCAAACTCAACACCCTTTTCCTTAGCAATTGCCTTAGCCTCTTCGTCAGAATGAATTTCGTTGAAATCAACGCCTGAATACTTTTTAACAGCGTCAAGCATTGTAATTCTCTCAAACGGCTTGCCAAGATCCATTTCAATGCCGTTGTATGTGATTGTTGTTGTGCCGAGAACCTCCTGTGCAACATGGCGATAGAGGTTTTCGGTAAGATCCATCATACCGTTGTAGTCGGTATATGCCTGATAAAGCTCCATAAGAGTAAACTCAGGGTTGTGACGGGTGTCAACACCCTCGTTACGGAATACTCTGCCGATTTCGTAAACCTTTTCAAGTCCGCCTACGATAAGTCTTTTGAGGTAAAGTTCAAGAGAAATTCTGAGCTTTAAATCCTCGTCAAGAGCGTTGAAGTGAGTAAGGAACGGACGAGCCGACGCACCGCCGGCATTTGCAACGAGCATAGGAGTTTCAACCTCCATAAAGCCCTGATTGTCAAGGTAGCGGCGGATACTGCCGATAATTTTTGAACGCTTTACAAAGGTATCCTTTACCTCGGGATTCATAATAAGGTCAACATAACGCTGACGGTAACGAAGGTCTGTATTTGTAAGACCGTGATACTTTTCGGGGAGGGGTTTGAGTGATTTGGAAAGGAGCTTAACCTCTTTTGCATGAACAGAAATTTCGCCCATTTGCGTTTTGAAAACAAAGCCCTTTACTTCAACGATATCGCCGATATCCCACTTTTTAAGGAAACCGTATTCTTCTTCACCGAGATCGTCAAATTTTGCAAAAATCTGGATTTTGCCCGAACGATCCCAAAGGTCCATAAACGAAACCTTGCCCTTGCCTCTTTTTGAAAGCAAACGGCCTGCAACGCATACATCTTTGTTTTCGTACTCTTCAAAATTGTTTTTAATTGTTTCCGTGAGAACATCACGGTCACTTGTTGTAATTACAAACGGATCTCTGCCTGCTTTTTTGAGGGCGTCAAGCTTTTCGTATCTGACCTTGATAACATCGCTTGTGCCGTTCTGCTGTGGCTTCTGACTCATTTCCAATCATTCCTCTCTTTTTCAACATCAATAAATCTGACGGATTGCAAAAGCAGAATCCGTCAGCAAAAATTCAATAGATAAACAAATTACTTTGAGATTTCAAGAATCTTAAATGCCTTTACGCCGCCGGGAGTTTCAACCTCAACAACATCACCGACACATCTGTCCATTAGAGCCTTGCCCACAGGTGATTCGTCTGAAATTTTGCCCTGTGCGGGATTTGTTTCGTTAGAACCCGAACCAACGATTTTGTATGTCATCTGTCTGTCTGTGCCAACCATTTCGATTGTAACAACAGAAGTGAGGTGTACCTTATCGTTAGATGTTTCGGACTCATCAATAATCTGAGCAGTTTTGAGGATAGACTCGATAGTAGCGATTCTTGCCTCCATAATAGCCTGCTCGTTCTTTGCATCATCATATTCACTGTTCTCGGACAAGTCGCCGTAGGAACGGGCTACCTTGATTTTCTCTGCAATTTCTTTACGCTTGACATTTTGTAATTCTGCAAGTTCCTCTTCAAGATTTTTAAGACCTTCCGCAGTAAGCATTGTTGGTTTAGCTGCCATTTTATATCGTTCCTTTCAGTTAATACCGCACCTGCACAAGCGTGCATACGGTATAAAATTCTTTCATATCAGCAAAAAACTGCATATAGATTTATTATAATTTTTTTCACACCGATTGTCAAGCAAAACGGGCAAGATAACTGCAAAGAGATTTCACTGTCTGCGCCTCTGTATCATTACGGCACAAATCGGGAACAATTGAACCGAGTTCGTACTGTGAACCGAGTGTATAGAGTGCTGAGCAGAAGTATTCCTCCGACAATCCCTCAGGCCGCAAAAGTGCGAATCCGTTCGGCATTTTGAAGCAATAGCGAAAATACACAAAGCCCTTTATATTTTCCTTAGGTCTGCCATTTGTGAGGATGACCGCATCATTTCTTACAGGCAGATTTTCTTCAATTTCAAACGGTGCAATGACAAGGTCACAATTTGAAAGCTGTTCACGGTGGTGAGTAACAACGGCACACGCACCTGTTTCTTCGGCAATGGTATTCAGCTCATCATAGAACACATCTTCGTTGTCTGTGATAATACAGACATTGCCAGTATATTTCAACACAAATGAAACAAGGTCGGTGCATTGAGCATCGGGATCATAAATTCCGACCGTCAGCCTTTCGGGAGCGTCAAATTTGCTGAGGGCATAAAGCGCCATATTTGTACAAAGTCTTGCCGAAAAAAGCGGCGAGTAAAAACGCTTGTAACCGCTGTCATTTGGAAAAGTCATTTCTTCGCAACACAAAAGTCTTGTGCGCTGACTGCCGATTGCCCTGTCAATTTTATTGAGATTGACCTTTTGTCTGCGACAGATGTATGTAAGCTGTTTTACGCTTACGCCCCTTGCCCTTTTGATTTCAACGCACACCTTGTCCCCTCTCAGCCTGTTAAAAAATCCCCTTATTTTCCCGCACTTTTCGGGAAACACAACATTCAATGAAGTAATCAAAACAAAAACCTCCGCATATTTACTTATTTAAGTATATGCGAAGGCTTTTAAATTAATTATCAAATTGTGTATGTACAGATTAATATTCTGACATCGGGTTGTATCTTACACCGTTAAGACGGCATTCGTAGTGGAGATGAGGTCCTGTAGAGTTACCTGTTGAACCGACATAGCCGATAACCTGTCCTCTTGAAACGGTCTGACCTGTACTTACTGTAAGACTTGTAAGGTGACCGTAAACTGTCATCTTACCGCCCGCGTGGCTGATCATTACATAGTTACCGTAACCGCCGCCGCAGCCGCAGCTGTAGCTCTTGCCCCAGTTGTGTGTACAACTGCTGTTGCTTGCGATAACAGTACCGTCGGCAGCCGCAACAACGGGAGTTCCCATAATGCCTGCGCCGGCAATATCAATTCCGCCGTGGTTATAAACCTCTCTGTCCTCATACCACTCCGAGGAAAGATATGTAAAGCCCGGTGTCGGCCATGCAAAGCCCGAACCCGACGGAACAATTACAGATGATGAACCTGAGCTTGATGAACCCGAACTGCTTGAGCCGCTTGATGAACTGCTTGAAGAGCTGCTTGATGAACTGCTTGAGCTCTGTGAAGCCTGAGCAGCGTGTTCCGCAGCAGCCTTTTGAGCGGCATAGTACTGGCTGATTTTAGCTTCAATCTCATCACTCTGCAAAGCCGCACTTTCCAAGGAATTCTGCGCCTCGGAATTTGATGCGTAAAGATTTTTAAGAATCTCGTCATTATCGGAAATGAGTTTATTAAACTCGTCCTGATCCGACTTCAATGACGCCTGCTGAGTTTCAAGGTCTTTCTTGTCGGCCTCAAGTGATTCCTTCTTGGTGCTGAGCTCGTCCAGCTTTGTCTGGATTTCGCTGATAAGCTCCTTGTCGCTGTTTGCAAGGCTCTTTACAAGCTCCATCTTATCAATAAGGTCAGAAAAATCCTTTGCACCGAAAATGATTTCAAGGTCGGTTGCATTGCCTGACATATAGAGAATTCTGAGTCTGTTTGCAAGTGCGTCAAACTGATCCTCAACTTCCGAAAGTCCCTTGTCATAAGCGTCCTGCTTTTCCTTAATATCATCGTTAAGGCTTGAAATTTTCTCACGGGTTACTGCAATTTTTTCATCAAGAACCTGAACCTTGCTTACAAGGGCGCTCTTGTATTCTTCCTTTTCTGCGATGTCAGACTTTGTATCATCAAGAATCTTCTGATACTTTTCGTTTTCCTGTTCAAGCTGCTGAAGCTGTTGTTCAAGGTCTGAGATGCTGTCCTCAGCAGAAACAGTAGTCGGTATTGCCATTGGAATTGAAATCATGCATACGCAGAGCATTGCACATAAAATTCTTTTTAATTTGTTCATCGTAATCTCCTCCTTTAAGATTTCTGTCGGGATTACCAACCGAGTATTTCGTTACCTTCCATTTTAAGGTATTTTCTGATTGAAATAAAGCTGCCGAAGAAGCCGATAACAATACCTGCAATTGCAAACAAGCCGCCTGTAATCCAGATGACATTGTTAATCGGGATAAAATCAATCGGAACAATCTGATAAACAAGAGCCTGTGCAGTCTCATAGAGGATTGCAATTGCGCCTGTTGAAACAATTGCGGAAATAAGTCCGATTATCATACCTTCAATAAGAAACGGCCATCGTACAAACGAGTTCGTTGCACCAACCGATTTCATAATGCTGATTTCAAATCTTCGTGAATACATCGTTGCACGAATTGTGTTGGCAATGATGAAGATTGAAATGATTGTCAGCGCACAAACAACCGCAATACAAATCATATTGACAAGATTGCTGATGTCCGTAAGCTTCTTTGCAAGCTCACGGTGGTTGCTTATGCTGTCAACACCGTCAATTTTTTTAATCTGAGCAACAGTATCGTCATACTTCGACAAGTCCTTCATAACTACAATGAAAGAATCGGGGAGTTTGTTTCTGCCCTGCATCTCGGCAAAAAGATCATCACCGAGAGTAGATTTATACTGCTTTATCGCATCTTCCTTTGAAAGAAAGGTTGCCGACTCAACATTGTCAAGCTTTTCAATTTCTTTTCCTACATAAACAGCCTCAAGCTGTGAATATCCGTCTTTAACATAAACTGAGGTTTCGTTTGACTTGCCAACAGATTCAACAACATTGTCAACATTCATCGAAAAAAGTGCCGCCGCACCTGTGAGAACAAGACAGCTTATAAGTACGCAGACAGAAGCGATACTCATAATACGGTTGTTCCACACATTTTTGAAACCTTCTTTTGCTAAATAACCAAATCCGGTCATATCAAAAATCCTTTCAAAATCCTATTTGCGCAAACGCATTATTCCGGAACAACCACTGCATTATCGGGATAATCCGGTGTGTTTTCTTCTTCACCGCTGTCATCACCGTAATCGTCAGTATAGTCATCTTTAACAAACAAATCCTTGGTGTCGCTCTTAATTTTTCCGTGGTCAAGAACAACAACTCGTCTGTCAAACTCACGAACAAGGTCATGTTCATGCGTTACAACAATAACGGTTGTGCCTGTTGCGTTAATTTCATTGAGAAGCTCAATGATTTCGTGTGACATCTCGGGGTCAACATTACCTGTCGGCTCATCGGCAATAATAATTTCGGGGTTATTCACAAGGGCTCTTGCAAGGCTTACACGCTGTTGCTCACCGCCCGAGAGTTCACTCGGTCTGTTTTTCATCTTATCTTTAAGACCGACAAGCTCAAGCACATACGGAACACGCTTTTTGATTACTGCCGAAGGTTTTCCGACAGCACGCATCGCAAACGCAACATTGTCGAAAACATTCATCTTGTCAATAAGTCTGAAATCCTGAAAAACAATGCCCATATGACGGCGCATATAAGGAACCTTGCTCCTTCTCAGCTTTGTAACATCAGTGTCGTTGATAACGATTTTGCCCGATGTCGGAGTCTCCTCATGCATAATGAGTTTAAGAAATGTACTCTTGCCTGCGCCCGATGCACCGACAATAAATACAAACTCGCCCTTATCAATACTCAGCGTAATACCGTAGAGAGCATGAGTGCCATTAGGGTATGTTTTAGACACATTTATAAAATCAATCATAAAGTCACCTTTGTTTTGTAGTTATTGTACAAATACTCACAAAAAAGTCAAAACGCCCAAAGCACAGCAAGACACTGTGCTCGGGCACACTTTAACCAAATCAGTATTTTGTAGGACTTGCGTTGAGGTATTTCTTAACCATAAGAGCTACCTTGAACACGATTGCGTCCTCAAACTCACGGAGGTCAAGACCTGTGAGCTTTTTAATTTTTTCAAGTCTGTACACAAGAGTGTTTCTGTGTACAAAAAGCTTTCTTGATGTTTCGGAAACATTGAGGTTGTTTTCAAAGAAACGCTGGATTGTAAAGAGAGTTTCCTGATCAAGGCTCTCAATTGAACCACGCTTGAAAACTTCTTTGAGGAACATTTCACACAATGTTGTGGGAAGCTGATAGATAAGACGGGCAATGCCGAGGTTATCATAGCTTACGATTGTACGGTCTGTGTCAAATACCTTTGCAACCTCAAGAGCTGACTGAGCCTCCTTAAAGCTTCTTGCAAGATCCTTGATGCCTGTAACCGTTGTGCCGATGCCGACAACACAGTGTGTGTAGAACTCGCTCGAAAGTGTGTCTGAAATCGAGCTTGCAAGCTTTTCAAGGTCACGGCTCTCTGTGTCGGGTTTAATTTCCTTAACAAGTGCAATTTCAACCTCGTTAATATTTATAACAAAGTCCTTTGACTTGTCCGGGAAAAGATTCTGAACTATATCATAAGCGGAAACATCTGTTTTTGAAACAATTTTAATAAGCAGACACACACGGGAAACCTCGCTGTTAAAGTGAAGTTCTCTTGCTTTAAGGTAAATGTCACCCGGAAGAATGTTGTCAAGAATAACATTCTTAATAAAGTTTGAACGATCATACTTTTCGTCATAATACTGCTTGATGCTTGCAAAAGAAACCGACAAAAGCTGAGCATACTTCTGAGCATACTCATCGGTACCCTGAACAAATACTGCATAATCATACTTTGCATTGCTGCCGAAAGATCTGTATGTATAGCCGTTCACAACAAACGGTGCTGTCGAGCTGAGTGTTTCGGAATTAACGCTCTCGTTTACCTCGCCGATTTTTCCAAGCTCGGAGCAGGCAATAACAACCGAAGTCTCGTCAATTACGCCAATCGTTCTGTCGATTGCGTCTTTCATCTGGTGTACAATACCTTGAAATAATCTGTTTGACATAAATCTTTACCTCGTTTTCTCCGCAGTTATATATTGTGATTGTAAAAGAGTTCAATAAAATACAATCTGTCTCATATACATATTACACAAAAACGAGAAAAAAATCAACCTCTATTTACAATTTTTCTTGAATTTTTTTAGAGAATTTGCATAATCAGCAACAAGTTACAGTTTTGAAAGCAAAATTAAACAATTGTTACAAAATCTTATTTGTTTTTTAATATATCACAACATTGTGTTGATTTTGTGACAAAATACGAAAAAATGTTCATACATTAAAATTCAACCACGGTGAGCCGCCGTTCCCTATTCGTGCAGACAGTTTGAAAAAATCATAACATATTTTGCCAGAGCGAAACATTGCAATTGATAGTACATACAGTAGCGGCGTTCAGTGAACGCCAATCGTTTTGGTTGCAAAACCAAAACGACACACAGCAAATACATTATTATATCATTGTTAATTAAACAGGTCATTTGTAATGTCGAACCGATTGTGAAAATCGGTTCGATTGGCGGTCACTGACCGCCGCTACTGTTACACAAAACGCAAAAACGGCGGAGCATAACGCTCCGCCGTAAAATACAAATTAAATTATAATCAGTTTGTGATTGTTTTCTCAGTATCCTTATCAAAGATGTGGAGTTTGCTGAGGTCGAAAGCAATCTCAATGTCGTCGCCCGGCTTAGCTGTTGAAGTAGGTTCAACACGAGCTGTGATAGGTGTACCGTTGATATTTACATAGAGATAAATTTCAGCGCCCATAAGCTCGGTAACATCAACATTGGCTTTGAGAAGACACTCAGCCTTAGCAATTTCTTCAGGCTCATCGTGAACATGCTCAGGACGGATGCCCAAAACAACTTCCTTGCCAACATAGTTGTCGAGGTCAGCATTGACCTTTGACTCCGGAACAGGAACGTGATACTTGTCAAAATCAAGAGTATACTTGCCGCCGTTCTTAGAGAGAACAGCGTTGATGAAGTTCATCTGAGGTGAACCGATAAATCCGGCAACAAACATATTGCAAGGCAGATCATAAAGATGCTGAGGAGTATCAACCTGCTGAATGAAACCGTCTTTCATAACAACAATTCTTGTACCCATTGTCATAGCCTCTGTCTGGTCATGGGTTACATAGATAAATGTTGTGCCGAGACGCTGATAAATTTTTGAAATCTCTGTTCTCATCTGAGCACGGAGCTTAGCATCAAGGTTTGAAAGCGGTTCGTCAAGAAGGAATACCTTCGGGTTACGAACGATAGCACGACCGAGAGCAACACGCTGTCTCTGACCGCCTGAAAGAGCCTTTGGCTTTCTGTCAAGATACTGCTCGATACCGAGGATTCTTGCAGCCTCTTCAACTCTTCTCTTAATCTCTTCCTTAGAGAACTTACGGAGCTTAAGACCGAATGCCATATTATCATATACAGTCATATGAGGATAAAGAGCATAGTTCTGGAATACCATTGCGATATCTCTGTCCTTAGGAGCAACATCGTTTGCGAGTGTATCGCCGATGTAAAGCTCACCCTTTGAAATATCCTCAAGACCTGCAATCATTCTGAGGGTTGTTGATTTACCGCAACCTGAAGGACCAACGAGAATGATGAATTCTTTGTCGGCAATTTCAAGGTTGAAGTCTGTAACAGCAGTTACACCGCCGTCATAAATCTTGTAAACATGTCTTAATGAAACATTTGCCATTGTGTATAAACCTCCAATTAGTCGATAACGATAAAGTCCTTAGCTTTATTACATACAATAATATACCACTTTTCGCACAATTTGACCATACCGAAATTGACCAAAGATATATGCATTATTTTATTTAAAACCGACACAGGATAAAATTCAGATGCATTTTTTAGTGTATATTGCCGATAAAAACCGACTTTTTATCCAAATCCGTTAACAATTTGCACTCGCCTATGTGCAAATTGCTATCAAGATGCAAACCGCCTATTGAAATTCGTTGAAGATGCACAACTTTTAATCCACAACACAAAAACATTTTTTTAACCTGATGATATTTACCCTCACAAATTGTGACAATTCCTGTTTTTTTATCATTTTCGTCACATTCAAGCACGGCACTGCGACACTTCGTACCGTCAGAGAACTCAATTCCATCAGAAAAAGCCTTGATAGTATCATCTGTAATTTCACCGTCAAGCTTTGCAACATACTTCTTGTCCACATGCTTTTTAGGCGAGGTTATGCTGTGCGCAAAGTCACCGTCATCTGTAATAAGAAGCAGTCCCTCCGTATCACGGTCAAGTCTGCCGACGGGAAAAAGTCCCTTTCGTTTCATATCTTCGGGGATAATATCAATAACAGTCTTAAACTGCCTGTCCTCGGTTGCCGACACAACTCCCGCAGGCTTGTTCATCATTATATATATGTGTTTGCTGTAATTCAAAGCCTGTCCGTCCACAACAATTTCATCCTTGTCGGGGTCAACCTTAGTATCAGGCTTTTTACAGATTTTTCCGTTCACAAGAACCGCACCGCTTTTTATGAGCTTTTGAACCTCTTTTCTGCCGTCGGCTCTTTGTGACGAAATAAGCTTATCAAGTCTTTCCATCTTATTCAACAAGCGGCAGATTTTTACTGCCGTATTCTCCGTTTGTAATGTGTCCGCCGATTACCCTGTTTTTGTAAACAAGCAAAACGGCATTGTTATCCTTTGACTTTTCCAGGGGAACGATAATCTCCGTAACCTCTTTGCCTTTAAATTTTCCGAGGTCAAGTCCGATTTTCTTCTGAAGTTCGTTGTATTCCTCATAATATTTATTAAAATCCGACGGAATTACAACCGACCTTTTCTCAGGCTTTGCGTCGGCAGTTTCAATTCCGAACTGTTCAAGGAATTTTTTCTCCTCACCGTCATTAAGCACAAGAGAATACTCCCCTGTTTTATCACTTACGGCTGTATCGGGCAACCGTGAATTTATTGCAACCGTGACGGCTGTACATATTATCGCCGCTGTTACGGACAGCACCGCCGCCAAAATTACTGTTTTTTTAGCCTTAATTTTTAAATTGAAAACGAACATTATAAATCCTCCGCACATTTTATTCTCTGATAAAATGTATGCGAAAAATCTTCGGATAATTCCGTTTGTCCGATTTCAAATTATTTACTTTGTAAGAACATCCAAGAGTTCAGCCGTGGTTTTCACAAACACCCTGCCGCCCTCTTTTTTCATACTTTCAAGGTCGCCGTAGCCGTATTCAACACCGACAAAATCAACACCGCAAAGTCTTGCACCCTTTGTGTCAAACCAAGTATCACCTATCATAACGATATTTTTTCTGTCATTTTCAAGGCTGCCGCCAAGTCTTTCAACTGCATACGGAATAAGGTCTTTTTTATCTTTTCTGCTGCCGTCAAGTGTTGAACCGCAGATTGCGTCAAACATATCATGCACACCGAGAAGTTCTGTAATTTCTTCGGCAAACTTTTCATACTTTGACGAACACACGGCAAGCTTTGCACCGCTGTTTTTAAGCTCTGCAAGAACCCTGTCAATGCCGTCATAAAGCTTGTTCACAAGCTTACCCTTGGTGTTGTAGTATTCACGATAAATCTCAACGCCTCTTGCCGATTCTTCCTCATTGAAACGGCAGATATTGCGGAATGTATCGAGCAACGGCGGTCCGATGTACAATGTGTAATCGTCAAGATTCGGCAACGGCTTGCCCATACTTTTAATTGCGTTTTCAAGTGACTCTCTTATGCCCAATGCGCTCTCGCTGATTGTGCCGTCAAGGTCAAACAGATAATATTTGTACTTATTCATCAAACTTGCTGTCCGCCTTCATCTGAAATTTTTCTGATTTTACGCTTACTCTTGTGTGAGTGCCTCTTGCGATTTCACCCTTTTTATCTTCGGCAAAAACTTCAAAATTAAACATTCTGCCGTCAATGCTTTTGAGAACGGCTGTTGCCGTAACCTCAGCACCGAGAGGAGTAGGGCTTGTGTGTTCAATTGAAATCATCGTGCCGACAGTTGTAAGCTCATCGTTGTCAAGAACCTTGTCTGCAAGAGCTGCGGCGGCATTTTCCATAAGAGCCACAACGCACGGAGTTGCAAGCACGCAAAGACTGCCGCTGCCCATTGAAACGGCAAGATTTTCTTCTTCAACCTTAATTGTTACAGAATATGTATTTATTTCGCTCATAAAAATTTCCTTTCTTATTGTTTAAAGCAATTTTATGTGATATACTTAACAAAGTGTGCATTACTCGTCTGTGAATTGACAGAGTAAGTATCCATACGATATAATAATACAATATTCAGTGAAAATAGGCAAGCATTGCCCGAATATTATTTGAGGTGAAAATAAATGAAACTCGGAATCGTCGGACTTCCAAATGTCGGCAAAAGTACTCTTTTTAACGCAATTACAGACGCAGGTGCTCAGAGTGCAAACTATCCTTTCTGCACAATTGAGCCGAATATCGGTGTTGTTGCAGTTCCGGACAAAAGACTTGATAAACTTGCGGAAATGTATGATCCTGACAAATATACTCCTGCATCAATTGAATTTGTAGATATTGCAGGTCTTGTAAAGGGTGCGTCAAAGGGCGAGGGACTCGGCAACAAGTTCCTTTCAAACATCCGTGAATGTGACGCTATCGTTCATGTTGTCCGTTGCTTTGAAAACGATGACATTATCCATGTTGAAGGCAACATCAACCCTGCCCGTGACATTGAAACAATTAATCTTGAGCTTATTCTCTCCGATGTTGAAATGCTCGAACGCAGAATTGACAAGACAAAGAAAATGCTCAAGGGCGATAAAAAGTATCAGAAAGACATCGACCTTTTTGAAAGAGTTCTTGCCGCACTCAACGAGGGCAAGCCTGCAAGAAGTGTTGAATGTGACGATGACGAAAAAGCAATTCTTTCAGAGGTTGCGCTTCTCACAAACAAGCCTGTTATCTATGCCGCAAATATGAGTGACGAGGATTTCTCAAACGGCATAGACTCAAACGAGGGCTACAAGGCTGTTCAGAAGATTGCCGCCGAGGAACACGCCGGCGTTCTTCCAATCTGTGCTCAGATTGAGGAAGAAATCGTTGAAATGGACAAGGAAGAAAAGGAAATGTTCCTTGCCGATATGGGACTTGAGGAAAGCGGTCTTGACAGACTTATCAAGGAATGCTATGCACTTCTTGGACTTATCTCCTACCTTACAGCCGGCAAACAGGAGGTTCGTGCATGGACAATCAAAAAAGGAACAAAAGCACCTCAGGCAGCGGGCAAAATTCACTCGGATTTTGAGCGTGGATTTATCAGAGCCGAGGTTATCGCATATGACGACCTTATCGCCTGCGGAAGTATGACAGCCGCAAAAGAAAAAGGTCTTGTCCGCAGTGAAGGCAAGGACTATGTTATGAAAGACGGCGATGTCGTTCTTTTCAGATTCAATGTTTAATTAAATCATTACAATTGATGACGGTTACGAATATTTTCGCAGCCGTCATTTTTTGATGTCACACATTTCTCCTTTTGCAATAATATGTAGTGTAAACGAAAGGAGGTAAGCGTATGTGTAACTTTGGTAACGGCAACGGTTGCTGCTCATGGATTATTCTTCTTATCATCGTTCTCTGCTGTTGCGGCGGAAACAACGGCGGCTGTGGTTGTGACAACAACAGCTGTGGCTGCGGCTGCTGATAAAGCACGCTGACTAAAGCCCCATTCGGCTTATTGCTGAGGATGTTTTAATATAAAAAGGGCGGCTGCCGTTTTTTGCGATATCCGCCCTTTGCTTTTTATTCAATTGAACGGTACATACAAAAAACGGTCGGTTTGAACAAACCGACCGTTAATATTTTGCAATTATTAAATTAATTCAGAAATTATTTATCCTCTTTAACAACATCTCTGACAACCTTTGCAAGGTGCGGCTGTGTCAGACCGAACTTGTCAAGAAGCTCAAGAGCCGGACCGCTGTAACCGAAACGATCGTTCACACCGATCTTTGTAACCTTAACAGGACACTCTGCACTTACAACATCACAAACAGCGTCACCGAGACCGCCGATAACATTGTGTTCCTCAACGGTGATGATTCTGCCTGTTTCCTTTGCAGCCTTAATGATGATATCTCTGTCGATAGGCTTTATTGTGTGAATATTGATAAGACGAGCGTTGATGCCCTCAGCCTCAAGTTCCTTAACAGCCTTTAAAGCCTCGTTTACAACAAGTCCTGTTGCAATAACAGCCACATCGTTGCCCTCATGGAGAGTAATACCCTTGCCGAGCTCAAATGTATAGGTATCAGGATCATTAAAACTGTCAACAGCAAGTCTGCCGAGACGGATATAAACAGGACCGTTGTACTCAATTGCAGCCTTTGTAGCGGCCATCATTTCGTAGTGATCGGCAGGGTTAAGGACAACCATACCCGGAATTGTACGCATAATACCGATATCTTCAAGGCACTGATGAGTAGCACCGTCTTCACCTGTTGAAATACCTGCGTGACTGCCGGCAATTTTAACATTAAGATGAGGGTAAGCAACCGAGTTACGAATCTGCTCAAATGCTCTGCCTGTTGCAAACATTGCAAATGATGCGGCAACCGGGATTTTGCCTGCCGCTGCCATACCTGCCGCAACGCCTACCATATTGCCCTCGGCAATACCGCAGTCAAAAAATCTTTCGGGAAATTCTTTTTTAAAAATTCCTGTCTTTGTAGCAGCTGCGAGGTCTGCATCAAAAACAATAATGTCCTTATTTGTCTTTGCAAGCTCACAAAGAGCCATGCCAAAACTTTCTCTTGTAGCCTTTTTAATTACCTGTGCCATCAGCAGTTGCCCTCCAATCTGTCAATTTCAGCCTGAAGCTCGGCAGTAGCCTGTTCATACTGTTCCTTGTTGGGAGCAGTGCCGTGCCAGCCAACCTGATTTTCCATAAATGAAACGCCCTTGCCCTTGATTGTCTTAGCAAGAATTGCAGTAGGCTTGCCCTTTACTGTCTTAGCCTTTTCGAGAGCCGATTCAATCTGATTGAAGTCGTGACCGTCAATTTTGATTACTTCAAAGCCAAAGCTTTCAAACTTTTTATCAAGAGGCTCAATGCCTGCAACCTCTTCAACAGTACCGTCAATCTGAAGTCCGTTCTGGTCAACAATTACAACGAGATTGTCAAGCTTGTTGTGAGCGGCAAACATTGCAGCCTCCCAAACCTGACCTTCTTCAACTTCACCGTCACCGAGAACTGTATATGTGCGATAGCTCTTGTTATCAAGCTTAGCCGCAAGTGCCATACCGCAGGCAGCCGAAATGCCCTGACCGAGTGAGCCTGTACTCATATCAATACCCGGAGTACCCTTCATATCGGGATGTCCCTGAAGCATAGCGCCTACATGACGGAGCTTTGTAAGCTCGTCCCATTCAAAAAAGCCCTTGAGTGCAAGTGTTGCATAAAGAGCCGGACAGCAGTGACCTTTTGAAAGAACAAAACGATCTCTGTCCTGCATATCGGGATTTTTAGGATCAACATTCATTTCCTTAAAGTAGAGATATGTGAAAATATCTGCTGCCGAAAGCGATCCGCCGGGATGACCTGATTTGGCGTGGTAAGTGCCGAGAATTGCGCCCATTCTTGACCTTGCGGCAAGAATTCGGAGCTGCTTGATTTCTGAACTGTCCATTTAATAAACCATTCCTTTCAGAATTTTGCGTAATACATGACCGTGTTATACACACCTATTTTAATTATACACAATCCAACGCAAATTTCAACAATTTTTTCGGATTTTCCAAAAATCGGATAAATTCCTTAAATTCGCCCTTGAAGAAATAATTTTTTATGATATAATAAGCAAAGTAAAATACGATTAAATCTAAACTTTTGTAAAAGCATATTTATAAAAACCGTTTGGAGGGAACAGCAATGCTGCTTGCGGCCGATGTCGGAAACACCAATGTCAAGCTCGGCATTTTTGACGGAGATAATTTAAAATTCAAACTCCGTTTTTCAACCGATGAAAACAAAACAAGCGACGAGCTTGCCGTTGAACTTTTCACATTTTTGCAGATTTACAACATTGACGCAAAAAGCATTGACGGCGCTATTATAAGCTCTGTTGTTCCGAAATTTACATATAACCTCAGAAGTGCGATTATGACCGTTACAGGCAAAAAAAGTCTGCTCATCGGTCCGGGACTCAAGACAGGTCTTGACATCAAGATTGAACATCCCGAAACCTTGGGCGCAGATATCGTTGCCGGCTGTGTGGGAGCGTGTGAAAAATACGGCGGTCCTCTCATTATGATTTTTATGGGAACTGCAACCGCAATTGTCTATGTTGACGCAAGCAACGCGTATCACGGCGGTGCAATTGCCCCCGGTATGGGAATTTCGCTTGATGCACTCACAAATCACGGCGCATTGCTGTCATCTGTTGATATGAAAGCTCCAAAGAAGGTAATTTCATCAAACACATCCGACTGCATTCGTTCGGGAATTATGTTCGGAACAGCCTGTATGCTTGACGGAATGGTTGATATGTTTAACGAGGAATGCAAGACAGAATGCAAGGTTATTGCAACAGGCGGTCTTGCTCCGCTTGCAATCAAAAACTGCCGTCACGATATTATCTTTGATGAGAATATTATTCTTGACGGACTCAAAATTATTTACGAGAGAAATAAAAAATAAAGACAATTTAATATACAACTTGTTTTTGAATTATTAATTTGATGCAACGGGGTTCTCCCCTTGTAAATATTATTTGCGTTTCACCTGCGGAAAATGAGCAGGGAAACAGCAGGAGGAATTTTTTATGAATAAGACAGGAAACTTTTCAAAGGTGCAAAGAATGGTTATTCTTGCAGTGCTTATCGCATTGACGCTTGTAATGGCGCTCACACCGCTCGGATATCTGAAGATCGGTGCGCTTTCCATTTCATTCCTTTGCATTCCGATTGCAATCGGTGCAACCGTTCTCGGTCCTACAGCAGGATTGATTCTCGGCACACTCTTTGGTATCACAAGCTTTGTACAATGCTTTGGTATGGACGCATTCGGCACGGCAATGCTTTCAATCAACTGGTTCTACACCTTTATAATTTGTGTTGTTGCACGAGCTCTTATGGGTTGGTTCACAGGACTTATCGCAAAAGGTCTGGGCAAGGTATTTGAAGGTAAAACTGTAGGCAAGTTCAATCTTAACGACCTTATTGCTACTATACTCTGCCCTGTTATGAACACAGCCTTCTTCCTTGGCTTTATGGCAATCCTTTTCGGCAGTATCGAAGTTATGGGACTTAATGTAATCACAGCCGTGGTTATCCCTGCTCTTTCAATCAACTGCATTCTTGAAATCATTGCTTGCTTTGTTGTCGGTTCGGCAGTAAGCATTGCAGTCAAGAAAATTGTTGCGGCAAACAAAAGTAAATAATTAACATTCAAAAACGGGCGATTTTGTTTAGAATCGTCCGTAATTTTTTACATTATATTTTAAAATCGGTGATGTTATGCAAAAGAAAATTATTGAACTTTTAACAAAAACAGACGGCTATGTTTCGGGCAGTGAAATTTCCGAACAGCTTGGTGTGTCAAGACAGGCAGTGTGGAAAGCAATCAACGGACTTAAAGAGCAGGGTTACACAATTGACTCTGTAACAAACCGTGGATACCGCCTTGTTGCCTATCCCCCACACCTCAACGAGCCTGCAATCGAAAAATACCTGAAAACCTCCGTAATCGGTAAAAACCTCATCGTCCTTGACGCGGTGGGTTCAACAAACGATTACCTCAAAAAGCTGGGTGCAGACGGTTGCGAAAACGGCACGGTTGCCGTTGCCAGGGAACAAACTCAGGGCAAGGGCAGACTCGGCAGAGTTTGGAAAGCAAAAAAGGATGACAGCATCACCTTTTCGTTTTTGTTAAGACCAAAGATTGCCCCGTCAGAGGTATCGTCAATCACCCCTCTTGCAGGTCTTGCAGTCTGCAAGGCAATCAGAGAATTCACGGGACTTGACTGCCGTATAAAATGGCCGAACGATATCATCATCGGCAAGAAAAAGCTTGTCGGTATTTTAACCGAAATGAGTGCCGAATTTGACGCCGTAGAATATGTAATTACAGGCATCGGAATCAATGCCGATACTCAGGATTTCCCCGATGACATAAAGGAAAAGGCAACTTCAATATATCTTGCAACAGGCGGTCATTTTGACAAGAACAAATTCTTTGCCTGTGTGCTTAACCACATTGAAGAGGAATTCATCAAAAACGATTTAAAGCTTTCCCCTGTCGCATTAAAGGAATACACAAGCCTTTGCGCAACAGTCGGCAGAGATATAACATTCACCAAAGACGGAAAGTCCGTTACCGCAAAAGCTGTGGGAGTAAACCCTGACGGCGAGCTTATTGCAGAGCTTCCCGACAAAACCACCAAACTTATCAATTCAGGCGAAGTCACCGTACAAGGCATTTACTAACGGCGTGTCGCCGTCCCCCGTTCGTGCAGACAGTTTTACAAATACAAAGCTATAAATGCCCGAGCGTAACATTGCCGATTATATTTTAATGTCACAATGCTACTGCCACTACAATAACAATACAATATTATTGCGTACTATACCGCACAAACAACAAGGACATCCGAAAAAACGGATGTCCTTAGTTTTTATATAAAATATTCGGTTATAAATTACTTGAAGTATTTTACGCCGCTTTCAAAAATCTGCTGGTCTTTTGCAAAAGGAACATTTTTGTAAAGGTTTTCGCCCTTTCTCTCGCTGTGTCCCATTTTACCGAGAACTCTGCCGTCAGGTGATGTGATACCCTCAATTGCACAAACAGAACCGTTGAGGTTGAACTCAATGTCGCTGCTTGGGTTGCCGGCAAGGTCAACATACTGTGTTGCAATCTGACCGTTCTTTGCAAGTTCTTTTACAGTTTCAACATCAGCCATAAATCTGCCCTCACCGTGTGACACTGGAACTGCAAACACATCGCCTGCGTTGACATTTGCAAACCACGGCGACTTAACGGAAGTAACTCTTGTATAAGCCATATGTGAAATATGTCTGCCGATTGTGTTGAATGTGAGCGTCGGATCATTTGCTTTAAGCTCTCTGATTTCGCCGTAAGGAACAAGTCCGAGCTTGATAAGAGCCTGGAATCCGTTACAGATACCGAGCATAAGACCGTCACGATTCTTGAGAAGGTTGTTAACCTGCTCTGCAATTCTCGGGTTGCGGAATGTTGTTGCAATGAACTTACCTGAACCGTCAGGCTCGTCACCGCCTGAGAAACCGCCCGGAAGCATAATCATCTGTGACTTTGCAATGAGCTTTTCCATTTCGTCAATTGTTTCCTCGATATCGTTTGAAGAAAGGTTCTTGACGATGAGCATTTCAACATTTGCACCTGCTTTTTCAAATGCCCTTGCTGTATCAACCTCGCAGTTTGTACCCGGGAATACAGGGATAAATACAGTAGGCTTTGCAACCTTGATTGCAGGTGAAGATGTATTTCTCTCGCTGTAAAGCGGAACATCAACTTCGATTTCAGGCACTTCAGCCTTTGTCGGGAATACCTTTTCAAGCGGAGCAGTCCACTTTTCGAGGAGTGCGGAAAGTTCGATTTCCTTGCCGTTTACCGTAATCTTTGCATCGTTCGTAACAGTACCGAGGTCATAGTGAAGAACATCGTTTGAAAGCTCTGCACCGTCTGCAAGTTCGATAACAAGCGAACCCGAAAGCGGAGCGAAAAGCTCGTCATTTGTGAGTTCGTTTGCAAACTTAAAGCCAAAGCCGTTACCGAAGCAAGCCTTACATACGCTTGCGGCAGTACCGCCCTCTTTAACAACCGATGCAGAAAGCACCTTGCCGTCCTCGCAGAGAGCATAAACAGCGTTGTACATTTCGATAAGCTTATCCCATACAGGCATAAGTGTTTCTTTATTTTCGGGAACGGGAACAAAGATAACCTTTGAACCTGCGTTCTTGAATTCTGTTGAAATTGTCTTTGATGCCTTTGTCATTGCAACGGCGAAACTTACGAGTGTAGGCGGAACATCAATGTCCTCAAATGTACCCGACATACTGTCCTTACCGCCGATTGACGGAAGTCCGAGCTTGAGTTGAGCCTGCATAGCACCGAGGAGTGCTGCGGCAGGTTTACCCCAACGGGAAGGAACATCTTTAAGTCTTTCAAAATATTCCTGGAATGTAAGTCTTGCTGTCATCGGGTTTGCACCGATTGCAAGCAGCTTTGAAAGCGACTCAACAACTGCATAAGCAGAGCCGTGGAACGGACTCCAGCGTGAAACACCGGGAATATAGCCGTAACTCATTGCTGTTGCATCGTCTGTTTCGCCCTTCTCAAGCGGAATCTTTGCAGCCATAGCCTCCTGAGGAGTGAGCTGATTCTTACCGCCGAACGGCATAATTACCGTAGCCGCACCGATTGATGCGTCAAATCTTTCTGCAAGACCAATCTGTGAGCAAACTTCAAGTCTTGACATATTTTCAAGGAATGCCTCGTCAGCAGGCATATCTTTAAGCTTTGCGGGAGCAACCTTACGGTAGCAGCCCTCCCACTTCGGAGCCTCGATATAAGCCTTGGCAACCTGGGTAACACCGTTTGTGTTGAGGAACTCACGGCTGAGGTCAACTATTGTGTCGCCTCTCCAGTTCATTGTAAGACGAGGACTTTCGGTTACAACCGCAACGGCTGTAGCCTCAAGGTTTTCTTTTGATGCAAGTGAAATAAACTTGTCAACATCTTTTTTATCGAGAACAACAGCCATTCTTTCCTGACTTTCGGATATAGCAAGCTCCGTACCGTCAAGGCCGTCATATTTCTTTGTTACCTTGTCGAGGTCAACCGTAAGACCGTCGGCAAGTTCACCGATAGCAACGCAAACACCGCCTGCACCGAAGTCGTTACATCTCTTGATGAGCTTTGCAACTTCGGGATTGCGGAACAAACGCTGAATTTTTCTTTCTGTAGGAGGATTACCCTTCTGAACCTCTGCACCGCAGGTTTCGATTGAGCTTTCATCGTGAGCCTTTGAAGAGCCTGTTGCACCGCCGCAGCCGTCACGGCCTGTTCTTCCGCCGAGAAGTACGATTACATCATCGGGGAGAGGAGTTTCACGGATAACATTTTCCTTTGGAGATGCGCCGATAACAGCACCGATTTCCATTCTCTTTGCAACATAGCCCTGATCGTAAAGCTCGGTTACCTGACCTGTTGCAAGACCGATCTGGTTACCGTATGAGCTGTAGCCCTGAGCGGCACCTGTTGTAATTTTGCGTGAAGGGAGCTTGCCGTGCATTGTATCCTTGAAAGGAATTGTCGGATCGCCCGAGCCTGTAACACGCATAGCCTGATATACATATGAACGGCCTGAAAGCGGATCACGGATTGCACCGCCAAGACAGGTTGCGGCACCGCCGAAAGGCTCGATTTCTGTCGGGTGGTTGTGAGTTTCGTTCTTGAACTGAACAAGCCACTGTTCTGTTTTTCCATCTATAGTAACGGGAACCTGAATTGAGCAGGCATTGATTTCTTCACTTTCGTCAAGATCGGGAATGAGTCCCTTTTTCTTGAGTGACTTCATACCGATGAGAGCCATATCCATAAGTGAAACGATTCTCTTTGTATCCTTGCCGTAAACCTCGTCACGGGTTGCATAATACTCGCTGAGTGCGTCCTCGATAACCTTGCCGAGAGCAGACTTTTCAATCTCAATCTCTTCAAGTCTTGTGAGGAATGTTGTGTGACGGCAATGGTCAGACCAGTATGTGTCAATTACACGAAGCTCTGTAACCGACGGATCACGGTGCTCTGTATCTCTGAAGTAATCACGGCAGAACTTGAGGTCTGCAAGTGTCATTGCAAAGCCCATTGAATCGTAATACTTCTGCATCTCATCATCATTCCAACCGTTGAAGCCCTCTACCCTCTTAACATTTTCGGGAACGGGAATTTCCATATCAAGAGTCTTTGGCTTTTCAAGAGATGCAAGACGGCTTTCAACAGGGTTGATGAGGTACTCCTCAACCTTTACAAGTTCTTCGTCTGTAATATTGCCCTTGAGAGCAATTACTCTTGCTGTGAGGACCTTGCAACGCTCACCCTGAGTAAGAAGCTGAACGCACTGCTCGGCAGAGTCGCCGCGCTGATCGTACTGACCGGGGAGATACTCCATTGCGAATACCTTCCAGCCGTCCTCAACGGGGAGAGTTTCTTCATAGATTACATCGGCATTAGGCTCTGACAAAACAATGGTTTTCGCCTTGTCATATTCTTCCTTAGTAAGTCCCTCAAGATCGTAACGCACAATGTAACGAAGATCTTCGACAGACTTCATACCGAGGTTGTGGCGGATGTCCCAAAGCGTCTGCTTTGCAAGAACATTGAAGCCATCCTTTTTTTCAACAAAAATTCTGATTACTTCTGACATAATTCATTCACCTGCTTAATTAAGATATAAAACAAAATAAATCCCGTCTGATAACCTGTATCACATCACATAATACCACATTCGACTATTTTTTTATTTCATTTAAGGCATTAAAAGGTATTCTGTAAAAGTAAAATTAAATACACACAGAAAAAGCGGTCAGACAAAGCAAAATGCCGTCTGACCGCACAATATAATCATATTTAATCGCCTTTGAGAAAATCTTTGTAAAACTCCTCAAAACTGCCGTTTTTGTAGTCTGAATAATCCTTATTATCTCTGTTCACAATTGTGTCGGTAATAAGGTATGTATCAAAGCCGAGTTTTGCGCTGCACAAATCCTCGTCAACATCGTTGCCGATCATAATGCTGTCTTCGGGCTTGATATCCTGCTTTTTGCAGATTTCTTCAAAATATTTCAGATTCGGCTTGCAGCAACCAAAGTTTTCGTATGTTGTAACAAGTTCAAAATCGTCGGGAGAAACTCCTGCCCATTCAAGTCTGCGTTTTGTTGCAACAAACGGAAAAATCGGATTTGTTGCGGCAATAAGTCTGCCGCCGTTTTTCTTTATGAAATCAATGCTTTTCTTTGCATAAGGAGTAAAGCTTGTAGCATCTTTCGGAACGATAAACTCGTTTTCGTAATAATCGGTAAAAAGGTCATCAAACTTTTCAAGGTCGGCACCGCTGACTTTGCCTGCTGTTTCCCAGAAAACTTCACGGTTTGTACGGCTGTTATCGTTCTTTGTCATAGCGTCCGTGCCTGCCCACATCGCCTTTATAAGGGTGTCGGGTTCGATTTTTATAACAGGAGTGCAACGCTTGCAGAGCGATGAAAAATACAGCTTTACGAATTTTTCCATATCCATGGGAAGCAAAGTTCCGTCCAAATCAAAAAGATAATTTTTATACATTAACATACCGTTCCTTTCAATTTATGCACGAATATTATACAAAATTTCGATTTGGATTGCAAGGAAAAATTTTTCGGTATATACTATAGTCAGTAAAAAACGAGGTGATAAGATGAAAATAGTTTTAACAGACGCACAGACTGTTCTTGACGATATTGTAAATGCCGATGTGCTTAATCGGTTCGGCGAGGTTGAGTCGTTCGGTCTTTTGAAATATGAAGAGGTTGCGGAGAAAATTGCAGATGCAGATATCGTTGTGTGCAACAAAACTCTGCTTGATTCGCACACAATGCGACTTGCAAAAAATCTGAAATATATAGGACTTTTTGCAACAGGTTACAACAACATTGACCTTGACTACTGCACCAAAAACGGCATAACCGTCTGCAACGCAGGTTCATATTCAACAAATGCGGTTGCACAGCACACATTTGCACTCATTCTTGAACATTTCAATCACACTGCGGAATATAATCGGTTTGTTCAGGACGGCAAGTGGAAAAGAAGCAAAACTTTTTCACCGTTTGTATATCCGCTGAATGAACTTGCAGGCAAAACACTCGGCATTGTCGGACTCGGAAACATCGGAAAGGCTGTTGCAAAAATTGCAAACGCTTTTGATATGAATGTAATCGCATCGAGCAGAACTCCGAAAAATATTGACGGAATCAAAGATGTTTCATTTGACGAACTTCTTGAAACAAGCGACATTGTAAGCGTTCATTGTCCGCTAAATCCACAGTCGGAAAATATGTTTGACAAAAATGCCTTTGCCAAAATGAAACAGGGTGCATTGTTCGTAAACACGGCAAGAGGCGGTGTTATGGTTGAAGAAGATTTGCTTGAGGCACTCGAAAGCGGTCACCTCGGCGGTGCGGCAATCGACACTCTCAAGGTTGAGCCTATGGTTGAGGACTGCATTCTTATGGGTGCAAAAAATTGCATCATCACCCCCCACATCGCATGGGCGCCCGTTGAAACCAGAGAACGCCTTATGGGCATAGTTTCGGACAACATCAAAAATTTTCTGAACGAAACTCCGACAAATAAAGTAAATTAACGGTGAGTAAGTAATGACATAAATTATATATTAAGATATATTTTATAAATGTCACGATGTAATTGACCTACTGTAGCGGTAATTCTATTCTATTTATATAATTGGATTTATCCATATCATTGTACGACGATTACTTGCTGGCGGATAATATCCGCTCCTACAGAATAACAATCATGTCATCAAACAGAAACAACCGCCCACCTTTCGGTGAGCGGTTGTTTTGTGTAGTGTAGTATTAGGAAATTGGGATTAGATTACAATTACTGCTGTCTTTCGCAATAACTTGAAAGGCCTGTGTTAGGATCTGTGTATTTGAGCATATCATTGTCAGCGTCATATGTGTAGTTAAACTGCTGTTCGCCTACTGTCATAACGAGATCTGTACCCTCAAATGTGTAATTGCCCGAAACAGTCACACCGCTCATTTCGCCTGAGAATGTGCCGTCCTCTGCAAATGTGTATGTACATTTCAAAGTTTCGGGATCAACACCGTTTGCTGTTGCGTAGTCATCAATTGAAACCGCTTTACCGTCTGTACCCTCAAGTGCGGTAACAGTCCAAGTACCTACCACGCTTGCCGATGAATCGCCGTCCTTTGAATCAGCGGCGCTGTCGTCAGCAGTTTGTGATGCCGAGCTTTCGTTTTTGCTTGATGAGCCACCGTCATTACCGCAGCCTACAAGACCTACTGTGCCTACCATACAAATTGCGAGCAATAAAGCTAACTTTTTAATTTTTGTCATAGTGGATTACCTCTTTCCGATTTTGATTTGCGGAAACACCGCAATTTTCGTGCTTGCTTCAATGATAGCCAATTTAATGCAACATTTCAATAGTTTGGCACAAACATCAATCTTTTGGCAAAAAACATATGACAATCGGATATAATATTTTTCAAATTTATGGTATAATCTAAGTGCAGTTAATCATTGCTCCGAATTAAATTATTTCAAAGGAGGCGATATCTTGAAAATTGCAGTTATTGACGACGAAAAGCCTCAGGCAGACATTCTCTACTCAATCTGCAACGCATATTTTGGCGGACACAAGCAAAATGTGCAGATTGATTGTTTTCCTGACGGAATAGCTTTTTTCAATTCATTCAAGGAAAACACCTACAAAATAGCCTTTGTAGATATTTTTATGGAGAAGATGAACGGCATTGCCGTGGCTGGAAAGCTTCGTGAAAAAGACCGTGATATTATTATTGTATTTGTCACAACAAGCCCCGATTTTATGATGCAGGCATTTTCCGTTCACGCTTTTCATTACATAACAAAACCCTACAAAGCTGAACAGATTTACAAGGTACTTGATGATGCCTCGTCATATGTATCGGATAATTCAAAATACATTGAAGTTATGTGTGACCGCCGAAACACGCTGATTTCGCTTAAGGAAATTGTTTCTGTTGAATCCGATGCACATTATATCAACATAGGTGTTGTTTCGGGACTTAGATATCGCACACGAATGACCATTGCAGAGTTTCTCAAGCTTGCAGACAACGACACCCGTTTCATACCCGTAAACAGGGGAATCGTGCTGAATGCCAATTACATAAAGGACATTGAAGGCTCTGTATGTGTTACAGGCAACGGTGAAAGATTCCCGATTAAAATTCGTGAAAAAACTCGGATTGAACAGAGTATCCGTGAATATATGTTCAAAAAAATCAGAGAAAACCAGCGGAGGTGAATATGAACACACTCGTAAATTTTTTTCAGACATTGTTCAGCTTTGCCATAATAATACCGTTAAGTTTATTCTGCCTTTTACCGTTAAAAAATCAATTAAAATACCCGATTTCAAAGATAGTAACGCTCTTTTTGTGTTCATTTTTCATACTCGGTTCTCTCTCGTCAATTGTGATGACGGCTTTTGACATTCAGAATTTAAACTTTGTTCTCTTCCCCGACCTTGTAATATTTTTCTTCCTTATTAAAAGCGTTACAAAGGTCGGAACAGCACGCTGTTTGTTTGTTTTTATAAGTGTGTGCTGTTTGATTTCATTCTTTTCGCTGTATGCATATTTTATCAACGCATTTTTTCAGGAGGAAATTTCAAGAGGAGTTGACACTTCATATAGCCTGATTCAAATGGGGCTTTCGGTTGTGGCAATGGGGGCACTTGTTCCGCTTACAAAATACTATGCATGGATGATTGACAATATAAATATCGGCAAGGTGTGGTATTTGTTTTCAATTTTGCCCATTGCACTTATGGTGTCAACCATCTATACCATACCGATTTCCTACGCAAATATTCGTGTTGGAAAGGTTTATGCAAAAGGATTCATCATTACAATATTTGAGCTTGCATTGTATCTTATAGTATTCATATTATTCTACATTTTCAGCAAGACTACTATTGAAAAAACAAAGCTTACAGAACGAAACAACATTCTTGAAATTCAGAAAAGTTACACAGAATCGTTGCAGTCGTACATAAAATACACCTCAAAAGCAAGGCATGATTTTAAACATTCAGTTCATGTTATGAGCCGACTTGCAGATGAAGGAAATCTTTCGGCGCTGAAAGACTACATTGCCCAGTATGAAAATTCGCTGACTGTAACAGCACCTGTGCGAATCTGCAAAAGTGACGCACTCAATGCTTTGTTCAATCACTATCGTCAACAGGCGATTGAGAACAATGTTGACATTAACTGGCGGATTGATTTGCCCGACAAATCGAGAATTCTTGATGTTGACCTCTGCAGTATTTTCGGCAACATACTTGAAAACGCAATTGACGGTTGCTGTACCGTAGACGAAGGCAAAAGATATTTTAACCTGACTTCCGAAATAAAAGGCGACTGTTTGTACATTGTTTCAACAAACAACTACGGCAAGCCTTTGGAAATGGACGGCGAAACTTATTCGTCCACAAAGCATCTGGGCAAGGGCATCGGACTTCACTCCATGAAGAGCATAACCGAAGTCTATGACGGAATTTTTGATGCAGGCAACAATAACGGTGAATTTTTCGTTGACATAATGCTTAAATATTAAACTCAAAAAGGGTATGCATCCTCGCATACCCTTCTTTGTTATAAAAGTTCCAAACAAAAAAACACACTCTGCGTTTTGCAAAGCGTGTTTTGATTTTGTTTTGTTGTTATCAGTTGTTACCGACAACAAGTTTCTGGATTTCTGTGGCATCCACGACATTGATTTCACCGTCATGGTTGTAATCCGCAAGTTCTCTCTGAACATCAGAAAGTGTTGAAATTGAAACAATGTACTTGCTGATTTCAGTTGCGTCAATAACATTGACATGACCGTCAAGGTTTACATCGCCGATCATATACGGAGTATCATTGTTGTTGTCATTGCTCGGCTGTGTAGTTACAGGAGCTGTTGTTGCCTGTACCGTAGTAGGCTGTACTGTTGCAGGCTGTGTAGCCTTGGCTGTTGTCGGCTGAACAGTTGCCTTTGCAGTAGTCGGCTGAACCGTAGCTTTGGCTGTGGTAGGCTGTACAGCAGGCTTTGCTGTTGTTGGCTGTACCGTTGATGAAGAAACAAAAGTACAGAAATCAAGAGCAACCCAACCTGTCTTGCCGTTGTACGAGGTGTAACCCCATGTGTAACCGCCGGAAGCCGAAACCTTTGTTACATTAAGAGTAACATTGCCCGGAACAGATGTTACATATGAATAGCTTGTACCCGCACCGCTTCTCATGTTGAGATAATCGTCAACATCTGTTTTATATGTACCTGTTGTGTAAGTTACCTTTTTGGTTGTAGTCTGAGTAGTGCTTGTACTGCCG
Source organism: Ruminococcus bromii (assembly GCF_002834235.1). Classification (GTDB taxonomy): domain Bacteria; phylum Bacillota; class Clostridia; order Oscillospirales; family Acutalibacteraceae; genus Ruminococcoides; species Ruminococcoides intestinale. The sequence continues at coordinate 117,184 of NZ_NNBY01000027.1, forward strand.
CTGAAATCGCCAAGGTAAATGTAGCCCTGAAAATTCCACCAGCTGTTACCGCCGGCATTCTTGTCGGATGTGCTTGCATAGGAAAGGTAGAAGTTCTTACCGCTCCATGCAGAGTTAGAAAATGTAATCTGACCGTTTTCAACCTTTTCTACAACAGCAACATGACCGCCGCCATTGTCATATGACCAGCAGGCAATTGCGCCGACCTTTGGAGTCTGACCGTACTTGTAGTAGCCGTTAGACTTGTTGTAATCGTACCACTGCTCGGCATTGTTCCATGAAAGCTTTGGCTCAGAACCGAGAATCTCATAAGCTCTGCCGTAGGCATATGCTGTACAGTTAGGCATGCCGTAACCATACTTATAAAAAACATTTAAATTACTGTAATAATATTTGTTACTTGAACTCGGGGCAGACAGTCTCGGTGAGAACGATGCCGCACTCGCAATCATCGACATTGAGAAAACCGACACAAACAGCATTACAGCCGTGAGAACTGCCGCAGAAACCTTTTTGCTAAAAACACTTTTTAAAACATTTCGCAAAGAAACACTCCTTTTTTTGAATTCAAAGTGATTGTTACCTATTTGTAACCACTTTATGTACATTCTATCACAAATTGCTCCAAATTCAAAGAGTAGAAATGCTGAAAATAGCCTTTATAATCTATTTTTTTAAGCCATTGTACACAACAATTTTCATTTTATGCATACTTTGCACAAAATTTAACTCACATTCTTTAAAAGACAGTGTTTATTGTACAAGGACAAGGTCTGAGTTTTAAGGTGTAAAGGATTAGATAAACTTAATCATCAGAAACGCTTACGGCGTTAGACTGTTTATATGTTTCATTTATCGTTTTTCTTTACTGTATTGATCGATGAAATCAGCATTCTCCTGATTGTGCCGCACTGATTTTGCAATGGCTTATATACGGTTTCGGATATATATCCTGTTTCAAAAAGAAGTTTCAGCCAATATTCAGTTTCAAAGCACTCTTTTTGTGCTATTTCCAACTTGGAGATAAAATCCTTTTTACCCTGCGCATATTGTGCTTCGTGAATATTTGCACCTATACTTGTTCCCGAACGCAAAAGTTGATTAGTTAAAACCGATTCTCTTGCATTTGCTTTGATATCACGACACATATATACAATCTGTTTTGCAAATTCTTTTGATTTATTCCGTAAAATACTTTCAGACACAATCATCACCCAAAATACAATATATCACAAAGCCGAATGTCTGTAAAGTTATCGGTGATATGCCTCGTTTAACTCGGCGTGATATAAATGTGTTATCGCTCGCTTTCGCTCTCGGTGATATTATATTCGCTTTAAAACTGCCGCAGGCAATATCACTCGGTATGACCGAATATCACTGCACGGCAATATCACTCGCCGACAGGCGAATATAACTGAAAAACGCACTTGTTTACACAAGTGCGTTTTTCTTGGCGCGCCGGAAGAGACTCGAACTCCCGACCTTCTGATTCGTAGTCAGACACTCTATCCAGCTGAGCTACCGGCGCATGTGCGGCCTTTTATCAGCCGCAAGTAGTATGATATCACAACTCGGTGCAAAAATCAAGTGTTTTTTTGTATTTTTTCCGAAATTAATCTTTTGTATCAAAAAAAGTGAAGAATGCTCTGTATGCCATATAAACATCTGTCTTGGAAACAATTTCAAACGGAGCATGCATTGAGAGCACGGGAACACCGAGATCAACAACATCGACATTCATATTGGCAACATACTTTGCGATTGTTCCGCCACCGCCGCCGTCAACCTTACCGAGTTCACCGACCTGCCAGAGAATATCGTTGTTCTCAAGCATAGCCCTGATTTTTCCCATATATTCGGCAGACGCATCTGATGTGTCATACTTTCCGCCGTGACCTGTGTATTTTGAAATAATTACACCGTTGTTAATGTATGAGCAGTTGTTAGCCTCATATGCAGACGCAAAAGTCGGATCAAATGCGGCATTTACATCGGCTGAAAGACAGGTGCTTTTTGAAAGAACACGGTAGCCGTCAACACCGTCCTGCTTTGCAAGGTCATAGATGAAGAAGCGGAGGAAGTCGCTCTGCATACCTGTGTTGCCGTCACTGCCTGTTTCTTCTTTGTCTGTAAGATATGTGATACAAGTCTGCTCGGGCATTTCAACATCAAGAGCCGCCATAACAGCCGGATAAGCACAAACCTTATCATCGTGACCGTAACCGCCGATCATGCTTCTGTCAAAACCGATATCTCTTGACTTGAAAGACGGGATAAGACAGAGCTCAGCCGAAAGGAAGTCACCCTCGCAAATGCCATACTTCTCATTGAGAATAGCCATTACATTAAGCTTTACAAGGTCCTTTTCCTCGCTGTCTGCATCATACGGACGAGAGCCGAGGATAACATTGAGGTTTTCACCCTCAATTGCCTTTGCCATTGGCTTTGAAGCCTGCTCCCTTGCAAGGTGCGGAAGAAGGTCTGTAATGCAGAAACAGCTTTCGTTCTCATCATCGCCCCAGCAGATGTCAACTCTTGTACCGTCAAGCTTTACAACCGAACCGTGAAGTGAAAGCGGAATTGTTGTCCACTGATATTTTTTAAGGCCGCCGTAGTAATGAGTCTTAAAGAAAGCAAGATTGTTTGCCTCAAAAAGAGGATTCGGTTTGAGGTCAACTCTCGGGGAATCAATATGAGCGATTGCAAGCCTTGCACCGTTCTTAACACCGTTTTTACCGATTACAACAAGAGCAATAGCCTTGTCACGGTTTACATAATAAAGCCTGTCGCCGGCCTTGTATTCTTTGTCCTGCTCATACTCTGCAAAACCTGCTTTTTTGGCAAGCTCAACAGTATAGCGAACAGCCTCACGCTCAACGGGTGAGTTATCAAGAAACTTTTTGTAACCATCGCAAAAGCTGTCTGCCTTTTTAATTTCTTCCTCCGAAAGAGCCTTAACGCCCTTCGGTTCGGTCATCATAATTTTTTCCTTTAATAAAGTTGTCTTTGACTTTTCTTCAGCCATAATAACCGTCCTTTCTGTGCCGTAAAACACGGCAAAACCATTTTATTTTGAAATCCGCCGCCAAAGGCATCGGAACATCTCTGCACTTAATTAGATTGTGAATAATAAAGTTTTATATACATTTCCTTGGCACTTTCAACCTTGTCAACATAATTCTTTGTTTCGGGATACGGAATGGAATCAAGATTTTTTCCGTCCGAACTGTAATTAGTATCGTTGAGCCAGTCGCTTACAACAAAGCCGGCATTATATGCGGCAATTGCCGAGCGTTCCGTGCCGTAATAATCGTAAAAATATTTTAAAAGATAACTTCCGTAATCAATACAGATTTCGGGGTCAAACAGGTCATCCTCGGTGTACTGTCCCGCACAACCTCTTTGCTCCTGCAGCCACTCAAAGGACGATGGCATCATCTGCATAACACCCTTCGCTCCGACTCCCGATTCGGCTTTCGGATCAAAGCCGCTTTCCGTGTGGATTATGGCATATATCAACGCAGGATCAAGGTCATAATCCTTGGCGGCTTTTTCAACATATGTGCTGTAGGTGCGTGGATAATTCATCTCATCAAGCTTTTTCTTTGCGTCCTCGTAAAAGACCGAAACAAACACAAATACTCCCGCCGCAAGAATTGCAAGCACAATTATCCATGCCAAAATCGCCTTTCCTGCACTTTTTTTCTTTTTATATCGCCTTGATTGGGGCATCCTATCACCTCATCAGGTTGTTAATAGCCTCTGCCGCCTTTTGTGTGGCAAGCTCGACTTGCTCTATAGAAAAATTGTTTTCAATGACAATGTCGCTGTGACTTCTGAAAAATTCCTCGTCAAGCTGTGCAGACATTCTTAGCTCTGCACGGGAAATGTCAATGTTATCCCTTTTGCAGATTCGCTCAAGCCTTATTTCCTTTTTTGCGGTAACGCTTACAATAAGGTCGCAAAACACATCGGCACCGCTTTCAAAAAGCTGAGGAGCGTCATAAATCACAACGCTTTTGCCGTCTGTCTGAGCCTGTTTCGCCATCTGCATAAATTCATATGTAACAAACGGATGAACAATTGAATTGAGCAAATGTGTGTTTTCTTTGCTTGAAAATGCCCTTTTGGCAAGCAACGGTCTGTCAATGTTGCCGTCAGAAAGGATAATATCCTGACCGAAAACACCCGAAACAGCCTTTAAGCATACGGAATCGGGAGTGTAAAGATTTTTTACAATCTCGTCAGCATTTATAACACACATTCCGTTTTTGGCAAAATATGCCGAAACCGTGCTTTTTCCCGCACCGCTCTGTCCCGTAAGACCGACAATTTTAATTTTGTTCAAGGTCAATCACCTCAAAGCCTGCCGCTCTTATAAGTCGGTTGTAAACAGCCATTCCGACACCGTTCGTTTTTGGCAGTCTTGAATATACAACCTTAACGCTGTCATCCTCATCAATTCTGCGAAGCTCGTCAAAAAGCGTGTGAGCCTGTCTTGTATAGTCGTTTCGTTTTCCGAGAGAGAAAACGGGAGTTTTCAAAAGCGGAATATCCTCGTCACAACAGAGCGCCGCAACTCCTTCAGCCGCCTTTTTGTTTACATAATCAATATATTGCTCATCGTTGCAATTAAGAAGTATTACTCTCGCCCTTGGCGCATAGTGCTTGTACTTCATACCGGGGCTTGCAACCTTAACATTGTCTGCTAGTTTGTGCAAAACCGCATCATCAACTTCAACCTTGCCGAGAACGCTTTCAAGCATTTCAACAGTAATTCCGCCCGGACGAAGCACCCTCGGAACATCTCCCGCAAGAGTGATTACCGTGCTTTCAAGACCTACCTCACTTGCACCGCCGTCAAGAACAGCGTCGATTTTGCCGTCCATATCGTTCATAACATGCTGTGCGGTTGTCGGACTGGGTGAGCCCGAAATATTTGCCGAAGGTGCGGCAAGAACCGTACCTGATTCACGGATAATCGCCTGTGCGGTTTTGTGGCTCGGAAAACGGATTGCAACCGTGTCAAGTCCTGCCGAAACTTCATTCGGAATAACATCCGACTTTTTCATAATCATTGTGAGCGGTCCCGGCCAGAACGCATTGGCAAGCTTTTTTGCCGTGTCGGGGATTTTCGTCACAAGGTTAAGTCTTTCAATATCGGAAAAATCGCAGATGTGGACAATCAGCGGATTATCCCCGGGTCTGCCCTTTGCTTTAAAAATCTTCTTTACGGCCTCGGGGTTGAGTGCGTCAGCCGCAAGTCCGTAAACTGTTTCGGTCGGAATTCCTACAACACCGCCGTTTTTAAGCAGCTCTGCGGCGGTTTTTATATCTTCCTCTGTATTTTTTAACAACAATGTTTTCACAATTATCACCGGATTATTTTTCCATACTTTCTTTGAGCTTTTCGGCTCTGTCAGCGGCAACAAGTGCGTCAATCACTTCGTCAAGGCTGCCGTTGAGAATTTCTTCAAGCTTGTAAAGGGTAAGACCGATTCTGTGGTCGGTTACTCTGCCCTGCGGATAGTTATATGTGCGGATTCGCTCACTGCGGTCGCCCGTACCTACCTGCATTTTTCTGTTTTCGGCAATTTCACTCGCCTGTTTGTCCTGTTTTTCCTTGAGAAGTCGGCTTTTGAGAACTTTAAGGGCTTTGTCCTTGTTCTTGTACTGACTTCTCTCGTCCTGGCACTCAACTACCATACCTGTGGGCAAGTGAGTGATTCGGATTGCGGAACTTGTTTTGTTGATATGCTGACCGCCTGCGCCGCTTGAACGGAAGGTGTCAATTTTGAGGTCATTCGGATCAATTTCAAGCTCAACATCTTCTGCCTCGGGCAAAACCGCAACGGTTGTTGTCGATGTGTGAACTCTGCCCTGACTTTCGGTTTCGGGTACTCGCTGAACACGGTGAACACCGCTTTCGTACTTAAAGCGTGAGTATGCACCCTCGCCCTCAATCATAAAGGAAATTTCCTTGTAACCGCCGATTTCGGTTTCATTGGCATTGATAATCTCGATTTTGAAGCCCTTTTTTTCGGCATACATCGAGTACATTCTGAACAGAACCGCACTGAACAGAGCCGATTCCTCACCACCTGCACCGCCACGGATTTCAACGATAACATTCCGTTCATCGTTCGGATCCTTCGGCAAAAGCAGAATTTTCAAATCTTCCGCAAGATTTTTGATATTATTCTTAGCCTCATCAAGCTCGAGCTGAGCAAGCTCTTTAAGCTCTTTGTCGCTTGTTTCCTCAAGAATTTCAAGGCTGTCTTTTTCAGTCTGAACAGCCTCTTTGTATTTACGGTAGGTCAAAACGATTTCCTCAATCGACTTGATTTCCTTCATAATTTTCTGATATTCCTCGGGATTGCCCGCTACTGACGGCTGGTAGAGCCTTTCGGAAAGCTCGGAGTACCTTTTGTCAAATATTTCGATTTTTTCAAACATATATATCTTACTCCGTCAAAATTTTTTTAATATTTTTTTCAATCTTTGCACGGGGCGCCATAACCTCTCTGCCGCATTTTTCGCATTTTATCTTAAAATCCATTCCCACACGCAGAATTTCAAAGGTTTTGCAGCCACATGGGTGCTGTTTTTTCATCTCAACTCTGTCGCCAACGCTGATATCCACAAAAATCACCCTCCTGCAAATTTTTTACATTTTTCACATTTTGAATTTCTATGATTATTTACATCACTTTAGAGATGCAAATAATCTGCACTTAGATTATACAACAGAGATTTAAAAATATCAACCAATGCCGATAATTCCGAGAAGTCCCGTGTATTCAAGCGAAAGGGCAACGGGAATTGAAATCAGCAGAGAAAATGCACTCTGTTTTACATCCTTGAACAAAATTCCGATGCTTGCAAGCCAAAGTATAAATTCGGGGAAGTACAGAATTCTGAAATCGGCAAAGTTGAGATTAAACGCAAAGCAACAGAATATTGCTATGAGTACGGAAGAAATTCCGATTGCAAGCGCACCCCGTCCCCTTGCATACCAAATCAGAAATGCCAAAAACGGCGATACAACAGCAAGAATCAGCCACCTCATAAGGTACGGAATATCGGGATAAAAGCCTGCAAAAACACTTGTCCACACATAGTACCCTATTAACATTCCCACAAAAAACGCAAAAACATTAATTCCTGCTTTTAAGGGTGATTTGCTGAATACGGCAAGGCACACGGCAATAAAAATCCACGGTGCCGTTCTGCCCAAAAAGTTTGACAAATCAAGCCAATCGAGAAAGCTCGGCAGTCTGTTCAAATCAAGAAACTTTGCGACAATTCCCATGCCACCGCCAAAAAGCAGAGCAAAGAATGTTGTCATAATTTGTTTTGGTACGGACATTTTGCCCGATACCTTTCGGGTTTTATTCAAAATTTTTAACATAAAATCCTCGTTTCATCTACATCAAAAGGACTTCTCAAAAAAGAAGTCCTCTTTAATCTTAATTATTCCGCACTGTTTTGCTCACCGAAAACCTTTAAAATTTCGTCCTTGTGAGCCATAATCGCATCGTAGCCCTCCTGAATGGTTTCGTCAACGCTGTCCATTGAGAAAAGCTGTGTGTTTTCGTTCTTGATATCAATTGCGAGGTCAGCCATTTTCTTTGACTCTCTTGTGCCGTCAATTGAATAAACATCAAGCGCACGCCAAATAACCTTAATAAGACCGCCCAGGCCTGCGTCGGGATTGTAGGTCATAATATCAAAGCCGATTGCAAGAACCTTGCCGACGCCCATATCACGCAGAATTTTTACGGGCAAATTGTCCTTTGAACCGCCGTCAATAAAGTTGTACTTGTCATAAGGACAGGTTGTATAAATTGCAGGGAACGACATACTTGCACGAACAGCAGTTTCAAGCGGAGCGCCTGTTATGTAGTGAATATGCTCGTTTTCAAGATTTTCTTCCTTGGTTGTAAAAATACATTCATCGGTTGTAAGCGTGTCAACCGTACAGATTGAAAGGTTAATCGGAAGATTTTCAAAGCCTGTTATACCTTTTTCATTCATAATGTCACGGATAACATCTTCAATCAGTTCACCCGACTTGATGCCGTCTTTCTGAATCTTTTTATTTAGAATAAGCTGTGCAAGAGATTTGAAAATAAGGCCGTTGTCGATTTCGGCAAGAGTTTTCCAATGCTTTTTTGCAACTCTTTTCATTTCATCGGAATCACAGCCCATTGCAACGATTGCCGCCATTGCCGCACCCGAGCTTGTACCCGAAACATACTGCGGATGGATTCCGAGTTCATAAAGAGCCTGAACAGCACCGATGTGAGCAATACCTTGAAGTCCGCCGCCCGAAAATGCTACACCGATAGAATTTTTGCGATCGATTTTATCCGAATTCATTTTAAACACCTCTGTTAATAAAAACGATAAACATTGCAATACGACTCGGTTTCAACAAAATAGTCGTACCAGTTGTAGAAATCTTCAAAGCTGTAATCAGCCTGAATAAGCTCATAATTCTTAAATTTTGTGTTTTCCGTTATGTATTTAAGCACATCATCTTTGTCTGCAAGGCGGGAAACATAAACCGTTACCTCGTCAAGTGACGCAAGCTTTTTGTCCGTTTTGAGTTTTTCCATGCAGTCGGTTTCCTGCTTATTTGTGTCGCCGTTAAACATAAATGCCTCGGCTAGCGAAGAAACCTTTCCGTTGGTGATAACTCCTCGTTTTTCGGCAAATTCTTCAAGCTCATCACCGAGAGTCGGAGAGAACTTTGAACTCTGAACAATCATTGTGCTGTCGTAGTTCATAAACTTGTCAATACACTTGTTCCATTCAAGCATTGCAGTTCCGACAAAAATGCAGTTGTCTGTCTTTGGTTCATAGAGATTTGTTTTGCCGTATGTGTAGTAGGGCTTAACCGTAACAAACGCTGTGACTGACGCAAGCAAAATGCATACAGGCACGGCAAGGCGTATCTTCTGATTTTTGAAAAGTGTGAAAATTCTGATAAACGAGAATGCAAAAAGCATCGCAATCAGCGGAAGTGACGCCATAACATAGCGGTCGCTGTTAAACGGTGAAACAAGTGAAATGCCAATGAAATAGCAAACTGCCGGAACTACGGCAAACATCGCCTTTTTAGGAATTTTTACCTTTTTCACAAAACGGAAATAAATTCCGAATCCGATAACTGCGGCTGTACAAAGTCCGAGCAGCCAAACCTGATTGATGAACATATCCTTTGCAAGAATCTGAACATAGGTGCAAAGCTTGTAGAAAACATAGGTCACAACCGTAATCATATCAAGCGCCGACATATCAAGCGAACTGAGTCCACGGTTGCCGCCGAGTACATTCGAGATTATGTACGGATAAATGCAGAGTGCAAGTCCTGCACCGACAACAGCCGCAATAATATACTTAATAAGGTCTTTACCGCACTTTTCCTTAATTTTGAGCACAAGGAAAACAAGTCCCGTAAGTCCTGCAAAGAGGATGAAATAATACTGGGTAAGCACACCGCAAAGCACTGTAACTGCAAGCAGAATGCAATCCTTTATGCCGACGGTGTTCTTTTTTTCATAGAGCTTTATGCTCATATAAACGAACGCAAGCACCCAGAAGGTAAGCGTTGCGTACATTCTGAGATAAATTGTCGTGGTAATACACGCAATACTCAGAGCATATGCCCCCGCACCAATCAAGGCGTAAAGATTGTTGCCCGTGATTTTCCGTCCGATTTTATAAAGCATAATCAAAATGCCTGCCATGGCAAGCACATTTATTGAATAGGCAAGCCATTTTGAGAACACGCCCGGAAAGAACGAACAGACCGTGTGAACAAGTGCGTAATAGAGAGGCGGATGCGACGCATCTATAATCTGATTTTCATATACCTGAGCATAGTCGAATCTGTCATCGGGCGACACGGCAAGATACTCGTTGAAATCCTCGGGACTGTTCCAACCTCCGTCAACATTAAGCTGTTTTGAGGAATTTGCAAGGTTATAGGTCAGAAGCTCGTCCTCGTGAAAGCCCTGTTTTGAAAACATATAAACCGTGCTTATGACAAGGCTCACCGCAATAATAACCGCAAGAATTATTCTTGCCTTTTTGTTGTCGATTTTCATATAAAATTCTCCGTAATAATCAAAATTAAAATCAGCCGACAATTTTGTGCCGTTCAAACGGCAATTTTCGGCATTCCGCATTTAAATGATTATACCACAAATACGGTCACAATAACAATAGACTTTACAAAAATTTTGTATGTAATGCGTTTTCGGGCAAACAAAAATGCCGACAGAAAAATCCGTCGGCACAAATGATTTGTAATATTTTGATTATTTTTTAGCTGTTGTTTTCTTTTCGGCAGGCTTTTCCGCTTTTACGGTTTTGCTTTCAGCCTTTGCGACAGTTTCGGTTTTCTCGACTTTTTCAGTCTTTTCGACCTTAACTGCTTTTTCTGTTTTTTCAGCTTTTTTCTCAACCTCAGCAGGAGCAGGAGTTTCCTCCTTAACTGCTTTTACTGCCTTTTTAACGGGCTTTTCGGGAGCGGGTTCGGCTTTCTTTTCAACCTTTTCAGCGATTGCTTCTGCCTTTGCAGACTTTGCCTCAACCTTTACTTTTTCTGCCTTATCTTCCTTTTTCGGAGCAGCCTTTGCCGATTTCTTTGCCTTTTCGGCTTTAAGCTTTGCAAGAGCGGCGTCCTTCTTTGCCGTAGTCTTTTTCTTTACGGGAAGAGCCAGCTTCTTTTTAAGCTTGAAATACATAACAGCAAGCGGCGGAACTGTGATTTCCATTGAATAGTTGAGCTCGTGGTCTTTCTTCTTTTTAGCCTTGAGCTCGCCCTCGTTTCTGATTCCGCAACCGCCGAATTCTTCAGCCTCGGAGTTGAACACTTCTTCATAAATACCGTATTCGGGCACACCAACAACATAGTTATCGTGCTGAACAGGCTGGAAGTTACATACGCAGATGATTTCACTGCCGTCATAAGCAATTCTGCGGAACGAAATGATGCTGTTCTTGTAGTCATCAAGTGCAATCCACTGGAAACCGTCCCAATCATAGTCGTTCTCATGCATGGCAGGAACATCACGATAGAACTTGTTTGCCTCAGCAAAGAAAAGGTTAAGCTGACGGTGCTTTTCAAATGAAAGAAGGTTCCATTCAAGCTCCTCGTTCGCATTCCACTCGTCAAACTGACCGATTTCACTGCCCATGAACATAAGCTTCTTACCCGGGTGAGCCATCATATACGCTATGAAACCTCTCACACCGCTGAACTTCATGTCATAGTCGCCGGGCATTTTATTAATGAGAGAACCCTTGCCGTAAACAACTTCATCATGAGAAATCGGGAGCATAAAGTTCTCGGAAAAAGCATAAACCATGCTGAATGTAAGTGTGTCGTGGTGATAATTTCTCCACAACGGATCAAGTGAGATGTACGAAAGCATATCGTTCATCCAACCCATATTCCACTTGTAGTCAAAGCCGAGTCCCATATCCTTAATCGGATAGCGTGTAACATTCGGCCATGCCGTACTTTCTTCGGCAATCATCATAGCCTCTGGGTGGAACATATGTACAACCGTGTTGAGCTTCTGCAGGAAATCTACAGCAACAAGGTTTTCTCTTCCGCCGTATGCGTTTGCAATCCACTCGCCGTCTTTTCTGTTGTAGTCAAGATAAAGCATTGATGCAACGGCGTCGACACGGATACCGTCAACATGATACTTGTCAAGCCAGAACATTGCAGATGAAAGGAGGAAGCTTGTTACCTCATATCTGCCGTAATTGAAAATATATGTACCCCATTCCTTGTGTTCACCGATACGGGGATCTTCATATTCATAACAGCCTGTACCGTCAAATCTGCCAAGACCGTGTGCGTCCTTCGGGAAGTGGGCAGGAACCCAGTCAAGGATAACGCCGATGCCCTCTTCATGACATCTGTCCACAAAATACATAAGGTCTTTCGGCTCACCGTAACGGGATGTTGCGGCAAAGTAGCCTGTAACCTGATATCCCCAGCTGCCGTCAAACGGATATTCTGTAAGAGGCATAAACTCAATGTGAGTGTAGCCCATATTCTTAACATAAGGAATAAGCTCATCAGCAAGCTTGCGATAGCTGAAAACATTGCCGTCCTCATACTTACGCCAAGAACCTGCGTTTACCTCGTAAACATTGACAGGCATACTCTTGTGCGGATGCTCTTTTTTGTAGTCATACCACTTTTCATCATGCCACTTGTAGCCGTCAATCTCATAAACACGGGATGCGTTATCGGGACGAGTCTGGCAATGAAAAGCATAAGGATCGGTTTTGAGCCTTCTCTCATGCCACGGAGTTTCGACACAATATTTATAGCAGGCAAACTCGGGAATTCCCTCAATAAACAACTCCCAGACGCCGCCGTCCGAGATTTTGTACATAAAGTTTGCGTCATTGTTCCAGTCGTTAAAATCACCGACCACCGAAACGGACAATGCGTTCGGTGCCCATACTCTGAAAACAACGCCCTGACGGCCGTCCCAGTTCACAAAGTGTGAGCCTAAAAATTCATAAGCACGAACAGATTCGCCCTGTAAAAACTGATCAAGCGGCGCTCTTTCGTCATTGATTTTAAAAGCCATAGTAACCCTCTTTTCTGCGATTGTAGGCAGTTCTTCAATAATACAAGTATAGTATAATATATTTTCACCAAATATACAAGTGGTAAAAACGATTTTTATGTAAATAATTTTGTCGGTTTGCCTGAAATATTGTCAGTTGCTGTGAAAATCGTTCCAAAAAATAGTCAGAGAATGCGTGTTTCATCCGTAATTTTTATTTTTGACACACTTATCCCATACTGTTATAATATACAATAACGAAAGCATAAACAAGCGACAATTACGCTACTTTCGTTGGAAAACCGACTAATTTTAAAATCAGGTGATTATCTTTGGACATAAGAGTTATGAAAAGCAAGAAAAGTATTTTTGACGCATTTGTAAATCTGCGTTCAAAAAAAGAACTGCGCAAAATTACCGTTAAGGAGCTTTGTGAAAAAGCACTCATCAATAAATCGACCTTCTACACATATTATGAAGATATGTTCGACCTTTCGGACAAAATTGAAAGCGAGGTAGTTGACGGCATTGTAAGTACCATAAGCAATCCGCAGATGATGATCGACGAGCCCGTAAAATTTTATCGCAATCTTCTGGGTGCAATGACCGAAAACAAGGCACTGACAAACACGGTTTTTTCCGGTTCACAACATCCCAATCTTATAGTAAAGCTTTCAAAATCATTGAAAAATATGATTTTTGAAAATCATCCGGAATATATAAACGATAAGAAATTCTGCACACTTCTTGACTACGCAATCTACGGCGGATACTATGCCTTTGTTGAAAATCAGGAGAACACAAACGATTATTCGGATGAACTTATTGAATCGGTTTCAGTGATTTCCGAGCATATGACAAAACTCATAAAAGCAAGCATTCCAACCCTTAAGAGCAATAATACATAAAAAGACTTTTTGTATATTTTTCAAGCTGTATTATTCATTAATTTGTGCAAAGTGCGGTTTTTGTCGAACTTTTGCCGAACTTCAAAATATTTATTTAAAATCGCTGTCGATTGTGATAGAATATATTCGGTTTTATAAGAGAGAAAGGAGAGTCGGTCAGACTGCCGTTTAGGAGGCGTTTGAAGTCTGTCCGAAAAAGAAGTTATGGAAATTAACACACTTGATATTCTGAAGAATCTTGCCATAATCCTTGTTGCGGCAAAGCTTCTCGGTATTGTTGCCAGAAAGCTCGGCGCACCGCAGGTTGTGGGTGAGATTATTGCAGGTCTTATCGTAGGACCTTGTATGCTTAATTTTGTTTCGTATGACGGGTTCATCTCAGGTATGGCTGAAATCGGCGTTATTTTGCTGATGTTCTCGGCAGGTCTGGGAACGGATCTTAAAGAGCTTATCAAAACAGGACCTGTTGCCCTGCTTGTTGCGTTTGCCGGTGTAATCGTTTCAGTTCTCGGCGGTGCGGCTGTTTACCTTGGATTCGGCTTTGGTGACGGCGACCTTGCGATGCTTGAGGCTGTATTTATGGGAACAATCCTTGCGGCAACCTCGGTTAGTATTACTGTTCAGGCTCTTAAAGAGATGGGACACCTGAAAGGAAGGGTTGCAACAACAATTCTTTCAGCCGCAATTATAGACGATGTTATCGGCATCGTACTTCTCACCGTTGTAATCGGTTTCAAAAGCCCCGATGTTCAGCCTGCGTCCGTTTGCATCAACATTGTACTTTTCTTTGTTCTTGCATTTATACTCGGCTTTGCACTTTATTTTCTCTTCAAGTGGCTCGACAAACTCTGGCCGCACTCAAGAAGAATTCCGATTTTCGGTCTTGTTCTCTGCTTTGCGTGTGCATATTGTGCGGAGGAATTTTTCGGAATTGCAGACATCACAGGCGCATATGTTGCAGGTATTATCCTCTGTAACATCAAGGATTCACAGTACATCGAAAGAAAGATGGATGTCAGCTCGTACATGATTTTCGGACCTGTATTCTTTGCAAGTATCGGACTTCAGACAAGCTTTAACGATTTCAACCTTTCAATGCTCTGGTTCTCAATTGCACTCGTTGCAGTTGCACTTTTGACAAAGGTTATCGGCTGCGGCGGTACGGCAAAGCTTTGCAAATTCAATATGCCTGACTCGCTCAAAATCGGCGTAGGTATGATGAACCGTGGTGAGGTCGGTCTTATCGTTGCCAAGAAGGGACTTGACACAGGTCTTATGGCGCCGCAGTTTTTTGCTCCTATTATTATTCTCATCATCGTTTCATCGCTTGCAACACCTATTCTTCTCAAGGTGGTTTACAAGAAATGGCCGGGTAAAGAAAATGAGGAGGCAGACAACCGTTCGGAAAAGCTTGCCGAAAACGAAAAGTATCTTACTCAGGAAGTTGTCGGTGCAACCTACAACATCACAGAAGATAATTTCAAAGATAAAAGCAAAGACGAATAATTTAATACAATAACCTAAAAGGACAAATGACCGTCATCAAGTCATTTGTCCTTATTTTTATTTATGCGGTTTTATTAATTTTTTTCAAACAGAGTTCCTTTAGGATAAATTTTGTTTGTGTTTTGATACATATAATCAAAAAGAATATCAAACACTTCTTTGTTTTTGTTATCAATCAAAGCGTATTCGGTAATTGAATTATCTTTGATAAAAGCAATGACCAATGTATCGTCAACACCTGTAACCGACAGTTTTTCGGCATTTTTGATTTTTAGATTTTCGACAGCTGTTTTCACATCATATGACGAATCAATAATCACATTATCCCAACTGTCTGCATATGAATCAAGCGAAATTCCCTTTTCGGTATTCTGAATTTTGCTTATTTCAGTTGCAATACTGTCGTTCGGCTTCAAATCGCCCTGTGAACAACCTACTGCAAACAGACACACAATAATTAACGAAATTGTCAATGCCAAACTTTTTCTCATTTTTCCTCCTTAATTTTTAGATGAAGAATTTGTTTTTATAAGTCAATATTAGAAATTGTTTTGGTCATTAAAAATCTTCTGCACAGGGCAAAAATGCCTTGTCAAATTCACTTTTCGGCAAAAGCCACAGCTTGATGTACATTGCAATCGGTGATGCAGGAGGCAGAACTGTTATATTAAGCCCGTCAAATTTCAGCTTGCTTTCGTAATAAAAGCCCTTGCACGCACCCGTCAAAAATACGGGAATATTCATTGCTTTTGCTTTTTGACAAAAGTCGTTCAAAGCCTTACCGTCTGTATTCAGCGTACCCGAATGGAATCCCTCAAGTAAAACGGCTTTTACATTTTCCGTAATTTCAGGATACTGCATACCGACCGTTGCGGAAATTTTCAGCACATTGCTGTTATCCGAAAGTCGGACGCTTTCATCAAAAGTAAACTTGCTTTTTGAAGCCTTGTAACGGATGTTCTTCACAAAAAGTCCGTTCTGAATTTTTCCGTAGCTTTCGTCAAAGATGCTGTGCAGTTCGTCGCTGTATGCCAAATGTGCAAGCAGTCTTGACGCTCTGTGAATTGTCACGGGCAAGTCCGCGTTTTTATACGAAACAAAAACACCGTTTCCGCTGCCCGACTTTATAAAGTCAATCGCACCGACAAAATTTTTAAAGCCGTTTGAACGGCTGTCATCAAGCGGATAATTTGCCGAAACAAGCACAATCGGCACATTTAAGCCGTCAAAAATATAAGCAAGAAATGCAGAGGTGTATTGCAGGGTGTCCGTTCCGTGAGTTACAACAATGCCGTCATAGCTGTTCAAATCATAGCTTTGCAGGCAGTCGGCAAGCCTGTTCATGTGACCGCCCTCAAGATTTTCGCTGAGGACGGTATAAGGCTCAGCCGTGTCAAAATCAACATCGCCGTACCTGTCAAGATACATCTGCGTGAGCATATATTTCTGCTCATTGTCGGGCAAAAGCACCTCGCCTTTACGCACACAGCCGATTGTACCGCCCGTAAAAACAACAAGAATTTTCATATACTCACCTCTTTCATATTCTGCCCTTAAACAATTATAAATAAACTATTTATTTTCCTTACCCGTGATTTTTTCGATTGTGATTTCATAAACGCCTGTCCTACTGCCCGATTTCTCTATGCACCTTTTTCCGCTTTCGATAAATTCGGGAGCATATTTTTCAACAATCAGTTCAAGACCTCTGTTCTTGTTTTTAACCGATTTTGCAATCGTACCGAACACAACCGCACTTTCGTATTTTGAAGTCAGCTTTGCACCGTCAATTCTGTTGTTTTGAACCGTGCAGAACGAAACCTTGTTGCTGTATTCAACATTTTTCAGTTTCAAACCCGAATTCGGAGCACAATGGAAATAAATTTTGTTGCCCTCAACGGCAAAATTTACAGGCACACCGTAGGGATAGCCGTCCTCGCCGATTGTTGACAAAATGCCGTATTCACCGTTTTTAAGGATTTCATAGGCTCTTTCTTCGGTAGTTTCCCTGTCTTTTCTACGCATCTTTTCGTTCATTATTCAACTCCGATATCGTTCATAACCATGCCCGTAATCATCTTCGGATAGAAATATGTTGACTTCTGCGGCATCTTTTCGCCGGCGGCGGCAACATCACGGATTTCGGTTACTCTTGTCGGATTAAGCACAAACGAGCATTGGAACCTGCCGTTGTCAACGCCCTCAACAGCCTCTGAGAAGAATTTGGTGTATGTAAGGTTAATCTGATTTGCCATATTTTCCTTATCAATGCCGAAAATTCTTTCAAGCACAAGTGAATGGAGAACGGTAACATCAAGCTGTCTTGACGGTTCGCTCAATTCGGGAAGAAGCTTGTCCATAATGTCAAGACTTTTCAGCACAAGCCTGTACCATTTTCCGTTTCCGACATAGAATCCGAATGCCTTTTTGCCCTCGTCATAGAGCTTTGCAAGCTCGCTTTCCATATTGTCCGTACCGTTCATTTCGGTTACATCAAAATATTCCCTGCAGCCGTCAAGAACTTTTTCAACATTAAAGTCCGGCAAATCACGCACAAGGCGGTGTGTCGGGAATACAACAAGTCCCGGATGCTCCATGTCAACAAGGTAAATCATCTGATAATCACAAGGATCGCCAACCTTTGAAAGACCGTTTTCACGGCAGTAGTTTCGATAGTTTAGAGCGGTTTCATAGCGGTGGTGACCATCTGCAATATAGAGCTTTCTGTCGGCAAAATCTGCACAAAGCTTTGCGATTACATTTTCATCCGTAACAATCCAAAGTCTGTGAGTAACACCCTCACCGTCGGTAAATTCAAGCTTTGGTGCGTCCTTTGACTCATTGTCAATTGTTGCAAGAGTGGTATGCTCGCTGTCCATATAAAGGGCATAAATCTGACTGAAATTGCAGTTTGTTGCCTTCATAAGATTAAGTCTGTCCTCTTTAGCCTTTGAAAGAGTGAACTCGTGCGGAAGAATGATTCCCTTTTCAAACTCTTCAAGATGAACACGGGCGATGATACCCTTGATGCTCTTGCGTTCGCCGTAAGCCGTGAATTCTTCCTCATAAACATAGATTGCAGGCTTGTCCTCGCTCACAAGAACACCCCTGTTCCGCCACATATCAAGGATTTCTCTTGCTGTCTGATACGGGTTTTCGCCCTCTTTCGGAAGCTCAAGCCGAATGATATTATACTCGTTTTCACTGATATAACCGAGTCTTTGTTCCTCGCTTATGATGTCATAAGGCGGACAGCAAAGCTGAGAAATTTCGCCTGCTTTTTCCGTGTTGTAACGCATTCCTCTGAACGCTTTTATTTCTGCCATATTAAAAACCTCCAAATTGTTTTTCGGTCAAGTGTATCTTCACCGTCCGTATAAGGCAATTATAACACAAGCAGTTGATTTGAACAAGTGAAAAGTAAGTTTATTTAAATTTACTGTGCAAAACCACAATGAATATTACGGCATAAAAATCATTGACAATCAAAGGAAAGTTTGATATAATATTCTTTGCGTAAGCTGATTACGATATTTGACATTGCATAAACTATTTGTCAAATGAAAACAGAATACGCGCCAATAGCTCAGTTGGTTAGAGCTACCGGCTCATAACCGGTCGGTCCGGGGTTCGAGTCCCTGTTGGCGCACCAAAAAAGAAAGTACTCAAGCGGGTGCTTTCTTTTTATTTTACCGTTATGCGTGAACAGGGACTCGAAGGCGAGCATTAAGAAAACAGTCCGGCGGACTGTTTTTAGCGAGAGCGTTGATGAATTTTTAGCTTTGAACAAGCCGCAACAAGCGAGGTAGAATAACTTAGATAGATAAAACACCTGTTGGCGCACCAAAGAAGAAAGTACTCAAACGGGTACTTTCTTTTTTTGTTTTTACTCTATCTTTTTCCAACAATACTTTTTCATAAAATCTGCAATTACGGTTATATCTTCACCCTCATAGTATTTTACAAGCAGTCTTTTAAATTCAGGCACTTCCTTTTCAGGAATCACCAAAAATCCGCCACCGTGTGAAATAAGATAGTGATTTGCAAAAATTACAGAGGCACGCTTGTTACCGTCAAGAAATATTTGTGTTTTCATACAATAAAGGCACAACTTAATTGCCGTATTGATAACTTCATCACTTTCTTCTATAATTTCACGGATTTTTTCTTTTACATCCAACTCATTAGGCAACGGTGGAACATATGAAGAACCTCCGATAGTAACCGGAACTCCTCTAATTCTTCCGCCTTCCGCAAAAAATCCTTCATTAACAACTCTTGCTATATGGCTGAGCATATAGTAATCGGAACGACTTGCTATTACATCACGATCCAAAATAAATTCCCATGCGTGTTTTAAATTCAAAATTTTCTGAACATCTGTTGCAGTCACACCGGAAATTTTACCGTTATCAATGATTTCTTCAGTTTGTGGGAATGATGTAGCAACACCCTCAAGAACAGCCTGATCATATATATTCATTTTCATATTTGCACGGGCAAACGCAATATTGTTTATAACATCAGAAGTAAGTTCATCTTCTGAATATCCCGCATTTGCAAGTTGTTTATCTATACTGCGAAGTTCTTTCCTGATTTCACGGGCTTCTCTGGCATTGCGGAGGAGCAAATTATATAATTCTTCCGTATATGCACCTACATAAGTTGATGTCTGTTTTCCTGCAACACGCTTTCTCACATAAAGATATTTTTCATTACCTCGTTCCTTAATTTCGGGAGTTCCGTCATACGGCATTAAATTTAACCTTGCATTAAGGTCAGCACGGCTTCTTAGTAACTCTTGTATTTCATTGTATTTTGCGGCCATTATAATTCTCCTTTGGGGTACATTCTCTTGTAAAAGTATAATACAATTCTCCCCAACAGTCAATGCATCTTGGGGAACATTTTTGCATTTTAAAGCCTAATTCGTTCCCCAATAATAAATTTCAAACATATTATATCCTACTCAAGTTCTTTTATGAAATCCATTAACACCAACAAATTCCAAAACAACCCTTATCTCACAAGCGGATAAGGGTTGTTTTTATTCATTAATTTTACTCTTTTTGAATTCGAGATACTTTATATAGTCAAGCACATCGCCACATTCCTCTTTTGTAAATGACTGCGGAAGAGAAAAAGAGCGAATGTTGCGGTTAAACGAGAGCGGTTCGTCAATCAGACCGATGAGATAGTCAACCGACACATCAAAAAGTTTTGCAATGATTATTTTTGAATTATCATCGGGGTCACTGCGGTTACATTCGTAAGATGATATTGTGTAGTGCGACACACCCAAAAGCTCCGCAAGCTGTGTCTGCGACACTCCGTGGTCTTTGCGAAGTTCCGGAGGAATCGGACAGAATTCTTGAAGATGACATCATCACAATTTGGGGTGAATGTGACGGCTTGTACTCTTATGAAAGCGTTTTAGAAAGTAAAGTATCCTTGCCGAAAATTGATGTAAAATATTATTCAATAGACAATTAAAACAACAGGCTGTACGCAATTTTGTACAGCCTGTTTCTTTGTGTAGGTATTAAAATGTAGTGGAGAACACGGTTCTCCACTACTAAACATTGCTAGCTTACTGACATCTATATAATTTTATTTTACATAAATTCTGTGTCTTTACTTGCGTGTGTCCGATTAACTTTGCTATATTTTCTGTTTTTCAATTTTTAACTTAATTTGAATCAATGTCCGTTCTCCGTAATTCTGATTGCAACGGCGGTGACATCGTCCTCACGGTCGGCCTTACGGTGCTTTACCGCCTCGTCAACAACAGCCTTTGCAAGATCCTGGGTACTGCCCTCATTCCATGTGCGAATAAGCTTTTCGAGCCATTTGTCATCGCCCGTAATTACACCGTCTGATACCATAACAATCATATCCCCCGTTGTCAGATTTACCGTGTCGGTTGAAAATTTTATACCGTTTAGAATTCCTGCAGGGAGCGACGGCATTTCACGAACCGTTACCCTGCCGTTTTTCTTTACAAATGTTACGGGTGCGCCTGCTTTTTTGAAGGTGGTTTTGCCGGTGTAGAGGTCAACACTTGTGACATCAACCGTTGAAAGCGATTCGTCCTCACTTTTCACCATGAGGGCGGAGTTCACAATCTGCAAACAGCTGTCGGCTGAAAGTCCCGCCCTTAGCAGTCTTGTCATAACAGACGCCGCCATATTGCCGTCAACGGCAGCTCTGCCGCCCGTACCCATACCGTCACACACGAGCGCATATGTTTTGCCGAAACCGTCATTGAAATAATTTATGCAGTCACCGCAGAGCTTACCGTTGTCGGCGGTGTGCTGGTCGCTTCCGATTTCAACATCAAACACGGGCATTTCGCACATTGCAATACGGATTCTGTTACCCTCACGGCTGATTGTCGGAAGGTCAAATCTTCTTCCGCAACAGCGTGAAATCTCACGCATAACCTCGCCCTTAGAAAGCTTTTCGGACTTATTCGAAAGCGTAAGTTCCACGCTCATTCTTCCGCCGTTTGACACAAGGCAGATGCACTCCTCAACAATTGCGCCGAGGCTTGTGAGGGCGCTGATTATCCGTTGTGCAGATTCGTTATCGCACCGCATTGTGTTGCGAAATTCATCAGCCAAATCGTGGAGAATATCGCCGATTCCGGAAAACTGTCCTGCAACAACGCTCCGCACATCGGTAATCCTCTGTTGTGCCTCAAGCGCCGACTGATATTCACGGTAGTTTGCGTTCATTGAACGGGCAATTTCGCCTTTTTTACAGCAGTTTTTTACGAAAGATTTTTCAACATCTCTTTCGCCTATTGTGCCGTTCGATTCAAGATACTCTTCAAGCCTTGCAAAATCGTCACGGGTGACACCGCCCTTGTGTTCATAGCAGTACATTTTCAGTCCGCAGGTTTCGCAGACTTCATTTCTTGTACCCTCACAAACAGCGTCAAATGAGGGCGAATAGAGCTTTTTCATCTTTTCAGAAACTTTTGAGACATCGTTTTTCACATTGCCGACTGCCTTTGAGGCAAAGTCGAGTCGCATAACAATATTTTTTCGCAGAGCCTCTCCGAGCGATGTATTTTTGTCGCTTGAAAACACGGGCGAAATCACATTGCCGACCTCTTTCGGAAGAACCATAAACACCGCACTTGCGGCAAGGCTTTCAACAAGCACACCAGACGGTGTTCCGAACTGCGAACCGAACGCAAGGCACATCACACCGTTTGAGATTACAAAGGCAATCGCACAACCCAATTTTCCGAGCTGTGAAAAAAGCCCCGCCATAAGTCCTCCGAATGCAAAACCGCCGCAGATGTAGCCGTTCTCTCTTGACGCAATGCTGAAAATCGCCCCTGTTGAAATTCCGCTGATTGCACCGCCCGTAACCGAGCCGTAGCGTGAACAGAGCAAAATGACGAGCATTGCAATAATTCTGCCGAGCGAGATATTCTGCCACGCAATACTGCCGAAAGCCAGAATCAGGATACACCCCGACATAACCACGCTTGCGGTTTCCTGTTGCGAAAAAACTTCAAAACTTCTGTTGTCGCCTGCAAGGTGCAGTGCCGTGCTGATAAAATATGCCGCCGCACCTGCAATTACCGCCTCGGTTACGCAATCGGCAAAGGTTGTCAGCGTGCTTGTGCTTACGAAAAGCAACGAAACACCCGTTGCAAAAATCGGAACAAATGCCACAAGCGGAGCAAAAACCTTGCTTTTTGTAACCTTGTCAAGATCACCGAGCAGCCACCGCAGACCGCCTATTGCCGCCACAACGGCAAGGTAACGAAAGCTGTCCGAGGGTTTGAGCAGGACATAGCCGAATGCCGTGCCTAAGAGTGATGACAAAAGATACTTTCTCGGAACTGCCGCCGCAAATGACGCCCCGAACGGTGCAAGGCTTCCGAGAACCGCTCCCCGTGACACCAAAATTCCGCAGAGCAGACAACATGCGTTTGTGAGCATTTTCCGCATAAAATCGCCCTGAACAGCGTCCTGTCTGCGAGCCAAAGTAGTTTTTGCTTCCATAAAAATCAACATCCCTTTAATGATTTACTTCTTTTTGTATTTTTATTATAGGATATTATGGGTAACAGTTTTGTCTTTTTGTGAATGAGAATTTTTATATTCTTTTGTAGAAACAAAGCTTTGAAAAAACTTAATAAAGTAATTACGCAAAAGATTGTTCAACATTAAAAAAAGCCGTTGTTAAAATTCCGATTTTGCATTATAATGGAGTAAACCAAAGTGAAAGGACAAACAAAATGATTATAATGTCAGTTGACCTCGGAAAAGCACGCACAGGAATTGCCGTATGCGACAAAACCGAGTTTTTAGCGTCGCCATATACGGTTATTTTTGAAAAGTCACCGAAACAGTTGCTTGAAAAGGTGTCAAATACAGCCAAAGAAACAAAAGCCGAGCTTATTGTTGTGGGACTTCCGAAAAATATGGACGGCAGTGAGGGCGAAAGCGCACAGAATGCCAGAGCGTTTGCCGAAAATCTGAGCAATGAAACAGGCATTGAATGCGTTATGCAGGATGAGCGTGGAACAACAATTACGGCTCACAATTTTCTCAACACCACAAATACAAGAGGAAAAAAGCGTAAAAATGTCGTTGACGAGGTTGCCGCCACAATAATTCTTCAGGATTATCTTGACAAAAGAAAATCGGGCTTAAACAAATAAAATCATAAAAGATTTACCCTTCCGATGATTTCGGAGGGGTATTTAATGTACATTTTGAGAATTTTATAACCTAAAATTCAAGCACGCCGCAGTTTGCTCACTTGAAACTGCGACGTGCTTTTAAGTTAAATGCTTTAGTACTTTTAAGTACTATAAAATCATTATATCACCCATTTATGATAAAGTCAATAGTACCGATAGATACTATGCAGGGTGATAATATGTATTTTAAAAGACTGCGTGATTTGCGAGAAGATCATGATATGAAACAAAGTGAAGTTGCCGAATATTTAGGAATTCAGCAGACGGTCTATTCACGCTACGAAAGAGGATTTCAGTCAATTCCTGTTGAGCATTTAATTAAACTGGCTGATTTGTACAAAGTTTCCACAGATTACATTCTTGGCAGAAAATAGTTACAAATTAAAAATTAAAGTCGGGCAGCAGATTTTCAATGCAAAATTTCTGTTTCCCGACTTTTTTATTTGTGATACGGCGAGCCGCCGTTCCCTGTTCGTGAAGACAGTTTGTAATGTAAAAAAACATATTATACCCGAGCGAAATTTTTTTAAAATTGAAAGTTGAAAATGGAAAATTGAAAATTGCGGTCGGGCAGACAGTTTGCAAACGAAAAAATACCACTTATGCAGTAAAAAATACCGCATAGCGAAAAACTGTTGAAATTCAAAACCGATTACTATATACTTTGACTTGCAAAGGAGGAAGAGTATGAAAGTAAAAATCAAGATTGATAAAGACTACGAAAAGCCGTTGTGCGTTATATACACCTCGGAAGTTTCTGACGAAATTAACGAATATTTAAAACTGCTCTCGAAAAGCTCTGAGAAAACGCTGACAGGTCGCAACGGAGAGAATATAGTAATAATCAAGCCCGATGAAATCAACAACATATACACGGCAAACGGGAAGATTTTTGCGGTAACTTCTCGAGGTGAATACAGCGTAAACACTCGGCTGTACAAGCTTGAAGAAACGCTTGACAGCAAAAAATTTGTGCGAATTTCAAACTCTGAAATTATTAATTTGAATGAAGTGAAATCTTTCAATTTAAAAATTTCGGGAACAATATGTGTTGAATTTTTCAACGGCAAAAGCACCTATGTGTCACGCCGTTATGTTCCTAAAATCAAAGAAAGGTTAGGTGTGTAAAATGAAAATGAACTTAAAAAAACAATTTATTCTGCGATTTCTTGTCGGTATG
The DNA here is from genome assembly GCF_002834235.1 of Ruminococcus bromii. Classification (GTDB taxonomy): domain Bacteria; phylum Bacillota; class Clostridia; order Oscillospirales; family Acutalibacteraceae; genus Ruminococcoides; species Ruminococcoides intestinale. The sequence goes on from NZ_NNBY01000027.1 coordinate 142,117, forward strand.
CCGATTGGACTGTTGATTTGTTATTTTATTACACTTTTCATATCAATCGGAGTTGGTAACGGTAACTTTTATCCCGTACCAACCGAACTTACAAATCTCTGCAAATCACAGCTTAATGCGGTTATTGTGCAAACAATAGCAGGTATGATTTACGGAGGAATGTGGGGCGGTGCATCGGTAATTTGGGAAGTTGATTCGTGGAGTCTTACCCGACAGACCGTTACACATTTGATTGTGATTTCCGTGACATCATTCCCGATTGCCTATGTAATGCGTTGGATGCCACACAACATATACGGAATTCTAATCTATTGTGCAATTTTTTTCTTTATTTATTTTGGTATTTGGCTCGGAACATATTGCAAAATCAAGGCACAAATCAAACAAATCAACAGCAAAATCAATTCGTGATTTGGCGAGCCGCCGTTCCCTGTTCGTGAAGACAGTTTGTAATGTAAAAAACTTATTATGCCCGAGCGAAAGTTTTTTAAAATTGAAAGTTGAAAATGGAAAATTGAAAATTGCGGTCGGGCAGACAGTTTGCAAACAAAAAAAATACACGGTATGTACCATTTGGCACATACCGTGATTTTTTTATACATTATATGTTTTCAGTTAAATCAGAAGTCCATAATTTCATCGTCTTCAAGAGCAACGATAACATCGTCTGTATCGTCATTCTCAACGATTTCTGCCTCAGAATTACTCTCAAGCTGAACATCTGCATATCTCTGCATACCTGTACCTGCAGGGATAATCTTACCGAGGATAACATTCTCTTTAAGACCGACGAGCGGATCAACCTTACCCTTGATAGCGGCATCTGTAAGAACTCTTGTTGTTTCCTGGAATGATGCGGCTGAAAGGAAGCTGTCTGTTGCAAGAGCGGCCTTTGTGATACCGAGGAGGAGCTGAGTGAATGTTGCCTCACGAAGACCTTCTTCGCCGTTGGCAATACGCTTTTTAATCTGCTCATTCTCGTAAAGAACTTCGTTCTTGTCGTAGGTCTGACCTGACATAAAGCCTGTGTCGCCTGCGTCCTCAACCTTAACCTTACGCATCATCTGACGAACGATAACCTCAATGTGCTTATCGTTGATTTCAACACCCTGTAAACGGTAGGTACTCTGTACTTCCGAAATAAGGTAGTTCATGACTGCCTCGGGTCCGAGAATATCGAGTATATCGTGCGGATTAACAGCACCGTCGGTAATCTTGTCACCCTTTTTGATGTGGTCGCCGTCAAATACCTTTACACGGAAACCGAAAGGAATGAGGTAAGCTCTTTCTTCGCCTGTTTCCTTGTTAAAGATAACAGCGTGCTTTGCGTTTTTGATTTCTTCAAAACGAACATCACCGTCGATTTCACTGATGATTGCAAGACTCTTTGGTTTACGAGCCTCGAAAAGCTCTTCAACTCTCGGAAGACCCTGTGTGATATCTTCGGCAGATGCAACACCGCCGGTATGGAATGTTCTCATTGTAAGCTGTGTACCCGGCTCACCGATTGACTGAGCGGCAATAATACCGACAGCCTCACCGACAGTAACAGGCTGACGGTTGGCAAGGTTAGAACCGTAGCACTTACGGCAAGCGCCGTGTTTTGCACGACATTCAAGTACCGAACGAATCTTGATGTGGTCAACACCCGAATTAACGATGATGTCAGCCTCTTTGTCACCCATCATAACATCCTTTGAAACAAGAACATTACCGTTAGAATCGCAGAAGTCATCAAGGAGATATCTTCCGATAAGACGCTCGTGGAGTCCCTCGATAACATTTGATTCGCCTGCTTTGATGTCAAAGATTTCAAGACCTTCTGTAGTACCGCAGTCCTCTTCACGGATAATAACTTCCTGTGATACATCAACAAGACGGCGGGTAAGGTAACCTGAGTCGGCTGTACGAAGAGCTGTATCGGCAAGACCTTTACGAGCACCACGAGATGAAATAAAGTACTCCAAAATGTTAAGGCCTTCACGGTAGTTAGCTCTGATAGGAATTTCAATTGTTTTACCTGATGTATTGGCGATAAGACCACGCATACCTGCAAGCTGTCTGATCTGGCTCATACTACCACGGGCACCTGAGTCAGCCATCATGAAGATTGGGTTGTAGCGGTCAAGGTTTTTCTGGAGGGCGTCGGTTACATCGTTAGTAGCCTTTTCCCAGATACGAAGAACTTCTTCGTAACGCTCCTCGTTTGAACGAAGACCCATCATAAACTCATCACGAATAACATCAACTTCCTTCTCTGCCTCGGCAATAATCGCCTTCTTCTGAGGAGGAATAACTGCATCACAAACGGCAACGGTAATAGCACCCTTTGTAGAATACTTATAGCCCTGTGCCTTAATGTGGTCAAGAACAACGCTTGTTCTTACCGGACCGTGAATTTTGATACATTTATCAATAATCTTCTTAAGACCCGATTTACCAACGAGGAAGTCAACCTCAAACTTGAATCTGTTTTCGGGGATACTTCTGTCGATAAAGCCGAGATCCTGAGGAATAGGATTGTTAAAGATAATCTTACCGATTGTTGTGTCTACAATACCGGATTCGATTTTTCCGTCAATTTCAAGCTCACGGCGAACCTTGATTTTTGAGTGAAGCTCAATGACGCCTGTCTGATAAGCCATCATAACCTCATCAACATCACGGAATACCTTTCCTTCGCCTCTCTCACCGTCCTTATCAAGTGTAAGGTAGTAAGAACCGAGGATCATATCCTGTGTAGGAACTGTAACAGGCTGACCGTCAGAAGGCTTGAGAAGGTTGCCTGCTGCGAGCATAAGGAATCTTGCTTCTGCCTGTGCCTCTGCCGAAAGAGGTACATGGACAGCCATCTGGTCGCCGTCAAAGTCAGCATTGTATGCTGTACAAGCGAGCGGATGAAGTTTAAGAGCACGACCTTCAACAAGAACAGGCTCAAATGCCTGAATACCAAGACGGTGAAGTGTTGGAGCACGGTTGAGGAGAACGGGGTGTCCCTTGATTACAACTTCAAGTGCGTCCCAAACATTGTCCTTTGCACGCTCAACAGCTTTTCTTGCTGATTTGATATTCTGCTCTGCTTTAGTTTCAACAAGGCGTTTCATAACGAACGGCTTGAAGAGTTCAAGTGCCATTTCCTTAGGAAGACCGCACTGATACATTTTGAGTTCAGGTCCTACAACGATAACCGAACGGCCTGAGTAGTCAACACGCTTACCGAGAAGGTTCTGACGGAAACGGCCCTGCTTACCTTTAAGCATATCCGAAAGTGACTTGAGGGCACGGTTGTTAGGTCCTGTAACGGGTCTGCCTCGTCTGCCGTTGTCGATGAGTGCGTCAACGGATTCCTGAAGCATTCTTTTCTCGTTGCGGATGATGATTTCAGGTGCGTTAAGCTCAAGGAGCTTTTTAAGTCTGTTGTTACGGTTGATAACTCGGCGATAGAGGTCGTTAAGGTCACTTGTTGCAAAACGACCGCCGTCAAGCTGAACCATAGGACGGATATCCGGAGGAATTACCGGAACAACATCGAGAATCATCCACTCAGGACGGTTGCCCGACATTCTGAAGCTTTCAACAACATCAAGTCTTTTAAGGAGTCTAACTCTCTTCTGACCCGATGCAGTTTCGAGTTCTTCTTTAAGTGAAGCGGAAAGAGCATCAAGGTCAATCTCGGCAAGAAGCTTTTTGATTGCCTCGGCACCCATACCTGCTTCAAAGTCGTCTTCATACTTCTCACGCATATCATTGTACTCACCCTCGGTAAGACACTGATACTTTGCAAGGTCACGGCAGTCGCCGGGATCTGTTACGATGTACTGTGAGAAATAGAGTACATTCTCCAAAAGCTTGGGAGAAATATCAAGCATAAGGGCAATTCTTGAAGGAATTCCCTTGAAATACCAAATGTGCGACACGGGAGCGGCAAGCTCAATGTGTCCCATACGCTCTCTTCTGACCTTTGAACGGGTTACTTCAACACCGCAACGGTCACAGATTTTACCCTTAAAACGGATTCTCTTGTATTTACCGCAGTGACATTCCCAGTCCTTTGTCGGTCCGAAAATGCGTTCGCAGAACAAGCCGTCTCTTTCAGGCTTGAGAGTACGATAGTTAATTGTCTCGGGCTTTTTAACTTCGCCGTAAGACCATTCTCTCATCTGCTCAGGAGAAGCAAGTCCGATTTTAATTGAGTCAAAAACATTATTATCTATCATTGCATTTCCTCCTTACATATCGTCACTGCCAAAGTCATCGCTGAAATCATCCGATGTGTAGCTGTCCTCTTCAACATCGGCAAGTGAATCGTCAAACATATTGCCTTCTTCGCCGCCCTCGTCAAGAGTGTAGCCGTCCATTGATGTCATTACATGGTCTTCTTCAAATTCCGGATTTGTTGCATCAACAATATCCTCGTCCTCATCGAACTTCTGCTTAATGTCAATTTCTTCACCGTCAGAGTTAAGAACACGAACATCAAGTGAAAGTGACTGGAGTTCCTTAATAAGAACTCTGAATGACTCAGGAATACCCGGAGCAGGAATATTCTGACCTTTAACGATAGCCTCGTAGGTCTTAACACGGCCGACAACATCGTCCGACTTAACTGTAAGAATTTCCTGAAGTGTATAAGCAGCGCCGTAAGCCTCAAGTGCCCAAACTTCCATCTCACCGAAACGCTGACCGCCGAACTGGGCTTTACCGCCGAGTGGCTGCTGTGTAACGAGAGAGTAAGGACCTGTGCTTCTTGCGTGGATTTTTTCATCAACGAGGTGATGGAGCTTGAGGTAGTACATATAACCTACTGTTACAGGGTTATCGAAGCGCTCGCCTGTACGACCGTCAACAAGCCATGTCTTACCGTCCTCGCTGTAACCTGCGTCTTTAAGGCACTGGAAAATGTCCTGCTCATGAGCACCGTCAAATACAGGAGTCATAATCTTCCAGCCAAGTGCCTTTGCGGCATAGCCGAGGTGAACCTCAAGAACCTGACCGATGTTCATACGAGAAGGTACGCCCAACGGGTTAAGTACGATATCAAGCGGAGTACCGTCAGGAAGGAACGGCATATCTTCCATTGGGAGAATTCTTGAAATAACACCCTTGTTACCGTGACGACCTGCCATCTTATCGCCTACGCTGATTTTTCTCTTGAGTGCAAGGTAAACTCTTACAACCTTGTTTACACCGGGCTGGAGTTCGTTTCTGCTGTCTGCACGGGTAAACACCTTAACATCAACAACAGTACCGCATTCACCGTGAGGCACACGGAGAGATGTATCTCTGACTTCTCTTGCCTTTTCACCGAAGATTGCACGAAGGAGTCTTTCCTCGGCTGTAAGCTCTGTTTCACCCTTTGGAGTTACTTTACCGACAAGGATATCGCCTGCTTTAACCTCAGAACCGATCTGAATGATACCGTCCTCGTCAAGATACTTGAGAACATCTTCACCTACATTCGGGATATCTCTTGTAATCTCTTCGGGTCCGAGCTTTGTATCTCTTGCCTCTGTGTCATATTCTTCAATGTGAATTGATGTATAAACATCATCACGAACGATTTTTTCGTTGATAAGAACAGCATCCTCGTAGTTGTAACCTTCCCATGTCATAAAGCCGATGAGAGCGTTCTTACCGAGAGCAACTTCACCGTTTTCGGTAGCGGGACCGTCTGCGAGAACTTCACCCTTCTTAACTCTCTGTCCTCTTGACACGATAGGACGCTGGTTGATACATGTACCCTGGTTAGAGCGGAGGAACTTGATAACCTCAAAGTCCTGAACTCTGCCCGAGTCATACTGTACACGAATGTTACGGGCGTCAACGCTCATAACGATACCGTCTTCCTCAGCGAGGATACAAACGCCTGAGTCTGTACCTGCCTTGTACTCCATACCTGTACCGACGATAGGAGCTTCACTGCGGAGAAGCGGAACTGCCTGACGCTGCATGTTCGCACCCATGAGAGCACGGTTTGCGTCATCGTTTTCAAGGAACGGAATCATAGCCGTAGCAACAGATACAACCATCTTAGGAGATACATCCATGAAGTCGAATCTTTCGGGAGAATACTCTACGAACTCGTCACGGTAACGACCTACGACTCTTGAATGAACAAATCTGCCGTTTTCATCAAGCGGTTCGTTAGCCTGTGCAACAGCGTAGTTATCCTCAACATCGGCTGTCATATAAACAACCTCGTCGGTTACAACGCCTGTTTCCTTGTCAATTTTACGATAAGGAGCTTCGATAAAGCCGTACTTGTTGATACGGGCAAATGAAGCAAGATATGAGATAAGACCGATGTTAGGACCTTCAGGAGTTTCAATAGGACACATTCGGCCATAGTGTGTGTAGTGTACGTCACGAACCTCAAATCCTGCACGATCTCTTGAAAGACCGCCCGGACCGAGGGCTGAAAGACGACGCTTGTGGGTAAGCTCTGCAAGTGGGTTACCCTGATCCATAAACTGTGAAAGCGGTGAAGAACCGAAGAATTCTTTAATTGCCGCTGTTACGGGACGGATATTGATGAGTGAGTTAGGCGAAAGCGACTCCATATCCTGTGACTGGGTTGTCATTCTCTCTCTTACAACTCTTTCAAGACGGGAGAAACCGATTCTGAACTGGTTCTGAAGAAGTTCGCCTACGCAGCGGATTCTTCTGTTGCCAAGATGGTCGATATCATCTGTATTACCGACACCGTGAGCAACACAGTTGAGGTAGTTGATTGTTGCAAAGATATCGTCAACCGTGATGTGGTTAGGAACAAGCTCATCCGCACGGCTTCTGAGCATTTCCTTGAGGTCATCCTCATTCTCGCAGGAATCAAGAATTTCGCAAAGAACATCAAAACGAACATTTTCCTTGATATCACACTCTGCTTCTGCGTCAAAATCAACATAGCAAGCGATGTCAACCATACCGTTTGAAATAACCTTAACGATTGTTTCATCGGCAGCCTTTACATAGGCAATCTTAACACCTGCGTTTTCGATTTCAAAAGCCTTTTCCTTTGTGATTTTTTCATCACGAAGAGCCATAACCTCGCCTGTGCGTGGGTTGGCAATCGGCTCTGCAAGAACCTGACCTTCAAGACGGTTTGCAATACCGAGCTTTTTGTTGTATTTATATCTGCCTACTCTTGACATATCATAACGACCGGGGTCAAAGAACAGGTTGTTTATGTGTGTCTGCGCACTGTCAACTGTCGGAGGCTCAGACGGACGGAGCTTTTTGTAAACCTCGATAAGACCTTCTTCAACATTTGAAGCGGCATCCTTTTCGATAGTAGCTCTCATTCTTTCATCGTCACCGAAATAGTCGAGAATTTCGGCATCCGAGCCAAGACCGAGTGCTCTGATAAATGATGTAACGGGAAGCTTACGGTTCTTATCAATACGAACATAAAAAACATCGTTTACATCGGTTTCATACTCAAGCCATGCACCACGATTCGGGATAACTGTTGTTGAATACAGTTCCTTACCGGTTTTATCGTGATCCATTTTATAGTAAACGCCCGGGCTTCTTACAAGCTGTGAAACGATAACACGCTCAGCACCGTTGATAACGAATGTGCCGCTTGCGGTCATCAGCGGGAAATCGCCCATAAATACATTGCTCTCTTTGATTTCACCCGTTGACTTGTTCAAAAGTCTTGCGGTTACTCTGAGAGCAGCTGAATATGTTGCATCACGAACCTTACACTCAATTACGCTGTAGTTCGGGTGATCAACATCAAGTGTGTAGTCGATAAAATCGAGAACAAGGTTGTCCTGATAATCGGTAATGCCCGAAACATCTTTAAATACTTCTTTAAGACCTTCGTCAAGCAACCATTTGTATGACGCTTTCTGAATGTCGATAAGATTAGGCATATCAATTACTTCATCGATTTTACCAAAACTCATTCTTTCGGTGTTGCCAAGCTTTACGGGTTTGACATTAACCATAGGCGTATCACTCCTTAAAAAATCTATGAAACGGGGCAAGCGGTACTGAAAATCTGCTCATAAAAAGCTCTTGACACAAAAGGATTTTTGTGATAATATCCCCTTGTCGGATAAAGTTTTTTGCGGATTTTCCCGACCTCTTCGGTACATATCCCCATTATGGTACATTTTATTATTCTATATTGAAATAATCAATAAGTCAAGAGAATTTTCGGATTTTTTTCGGATTTTACTGACTTTTTTATATTTTTACAGGTTTTATTTCCCGAAAAGAATTATTTTTCTTTTCGGGCTATTTTTTACATCTCAATGCGACACCCGACACGGTGTATGGTTTTACAAGTAGGGGGGGCGTTCATCGGACGCCCGCAAGTAACAGAACATACATTATGATAAATACAAAGTGTATAGATGTCGCAAAGTCATTGTTCAACTGTAGCGGCGAACACGGTTCGCCAATTGATTTGTGTGCAAACACAAATCAAGCAAAACCAATTTTTTGGTAAATAGCAAATATAAATTTCATATAACAAACGATTTGTATTAAGTCGAACCGATTTTACAATCGTTTCGATTGGCGAACACTGTTCGCCGCTACAGTATAACAATTGCTTTGTGGGATTTATCAAATTCGTTTTAACATATATTTTCTACCATTACCTGCGGGCGTCCAATGAACGCCCCTACATTTAAACAACAACTTTCATACAAACAAAAATCGCATCAGAGCTTTTTCGGGCATCTGATGCGATTTCTATATTATACTATTTTCTCGAATTGGGAACGGCGGCTCGCCGTAATTTTCAATTTTCAATTTTTAATTTTTAATTACTTGCCCTTCCCCATATCATCATATCTGTCCAGAAACGAAACTTTATTATCGCCCTGTTTATATGAAATAATCGTATCGAGGTTGACATTTTCAACGCTGTGGAAAATGTTGCTTTCAATCTGGGGATTGATTTTCTTCAGATTTGCTATAAGCTGTTTGATTTCCTGTCGTTTTGAACCTGTGTTGCTGTTCGGGGAACAGGTTGTGCAGGTGTCCGTAAAGCGGCACGCACATTGAATGAAATTCAGCTTGTTGTAATCTCGCCAATGCTTGATTTCAGCCTCACGAACGAGGTAGAGAGGGCGGATAAGTTCCATTCCCTCATAGTTTGTGCTGTGAAGCTTCGGCATCATCGTCTGAACCTGACCGCCGTAGAGCATACCCATAAGAATAGTTTCTATAACATCGTCATAGTGATGACCGAGTGCGATTTTGTTACAGCCGAGCTGCTTTGCCTTTTTGTAGAGATAACCTCTCCTCATTCTTGCGCAAAGGTAGCAGGGATATTTGTCAACATTATAAACAGAATTAAAAATATCTGTTTCAAAAACAGTTATCGGAATGTTCAGCCTACGGGCGTTGCTCTCGATTACATCACGATTTTCAACGCTGTAGCCCGGGTCCATTACAAGAAAGACAAGCTCAAACGGAAATTTATTGTGTCTTTTCAACTCCTGAAAAAGCTTTGCCATCAGCATTGAATCCTTACCGCCCGAAATGCAGACGGCAATTTTATCGTTCGGCTCAACAAGCTTGTACTCGATTATCGCCGCAGTAAATCTGCTCCAAATCGTCTTGCTGAACTTTTTGCGGATGCTCTTTTCAACATCGGTTGCATAGTCCTCATTCTCGAATTGACTTCTCAACCAACTGTAATAACCGCCCTCAAGATTCACGGCATTGAATCCGTCATCACGCAGATTCTCTGCAAGCTCGTCACTTATCTGACCGCTTTTGCAACAGAGGACAACAAGCTTGTCTTTTGGCAAAAGTGAATTGTCCTCTTTGATTTTTGCAAGCGGAATATTCTTTGCACCGTCAATGTGACCGTATTCAAACGAAATTTCATCTCGGATATCGACAAGAGTATATTCCTCGTCAAGCTTTCTCATCTGTTCTATTGTAATCTGATTGTTTTCCGATTTAAACATTCATAACCCTTCAATCTCTGTTTTTGCTGTTTTTTATTGCAACAATTGTTATATCGTCAAATTGCTCCGCATTTTCGGTAAAGTCCGTCAAAGCGTCATAAACTCCGTCACACACACCTTTTGCAGTCTGTTCGGCATTTTGACAGGCAGACACAAGTCTATCGTTGCCGAAAAATTCATTATCCGCATTTGTTGCCTCGTTCACACCGTCGGTGTAAAGGCAGATTATATCACCGTTTCCAAATTCAGCGCTGTTCACAACATACCTTGCATCATCAAACACACCGAGCATTATACACGGCTTACATTCTAAAAATTCAGCCTTGCTGTTGCTCACCGCAACAGGCTTGTTATGACCTGCATTTATGTACAAAAAGCTGTCGCTGTTTTTGTCAAAAATCACGGCAAATGCAGTTACAAACATTCCCTCGGGATTTGACGAACAGAGTTCCCTGTTGATTTCTTCAAACGCCCTGTCGGGTTCTACATTTTCGGTCATTTTTTCGTGGATAAGAGTTTTTGCAAAAGCCATAAACATTGCCGCCGCAACTCCCTTACCGGACACATCGCCGACTACTGCACATATTCTGCCGTCAGGCAATGCAAAGCAATCGTAAAAATCGCCGCCTACCTGTCTTGCAGACTCCATTCTTGCCGAAACATCAAAACAATCGGCAAAGACAACATTCTTTTCTCTCGCAATTATTCCGTACTGAATCCGCCTTGCAACCTCAAGCTCGGTTTCATTCTTAGCCTTTTCACTTGCAAGGGCGGAATTTTTTTCAACATAAGTTTCTACATCGTGAGCCATATCGTTGAAATAATCAGCCAAAAGCTGAATTTCATCGTCAGAGCCGAGTTTTATCGGCACAAACGCTTTCTTTGTATTTGTGCCGTCAGCCTTGTCGGAAAAGTATCCTCGAATTTTTTCAAAAATCAAAAGTATCGGATTATACATCTTTTTTCTGACAAACCGCATTACAAGTAAGAATACAATTGCCAGCACAACAAACAACGCAAGAACTCGCATTGCAGTATAGAAAATGATTTCCGTATAAATCTGCGTCAGCGAATAGTCCGCACCGATTAATGCAACAGGCTTGCCGTCATTGCCTTGAATCGCTGAAAATGCCGTGTAAAAACTGCCGAAGCTGTCGTTCTGATATTCGTAAGCCGTGACAAGGTTAGGATTTTCCCACGCCTCTTTTTCAGCATCCCACAAGCTGTGGTCAACCTCTGCACCTGCACTTCTCACTTTTAAAGCATTCTCGTTTTCGCTGTCATCATCAGCAACAGTCATAACATATGTAACCTTGTTTTCGTCAAAATTCGGAATGTAAATGTACATATATTCAAGGTGGTTCGTCTGACAAATCCACCTCAAGGTCTTAACAGCTTTCCGATATTCTTCGGAATCGGGATTATCAAGCAATGCGTTTATATCGCAGCGTTCAAAAGTTTCTGTTGCAACCTTTGACGCACTTTCGGTCAGCTGTCGTGTAAACCGCCTTGTGCGCTGAATGTTTTCAATGCAATTGAGCGTACCCGAAACAATCACCGCCAAAATAAACAGCACAAGTATGTGAAAGAAAAGCCTTTTGAAAATCGACTTTTTGACTTTTATTTTGCCGATTGGTTTTTCGGATTTTTTCATTAACAGTCACCGCTTTCTCTCCACACACTTTTTCATCTTGTATTTTAACACGAATGTATGATAAATGCAAAACATAATAAATGTCATAAAGTAATTGTCAACCCGTAGCGGCGGTCAGTGACCGCCATTTGTTTTGTGTGCAAACACGAAACAATTCGTAGCGGCGAACCGTGTTCGCCGCTACGAACAATCCATAATTTTCATCACATCAAAACATTTTAATAAAACAAATAGTTTCATCAATGCGGGCGTCCAATGAATGCCCTGCAAACATATACTTTCATATAAAGCAAAAATTGCATCAATGCCGCATTCGGGCATCTGATGCAATTCCTTTATCCGAGTATCTTCTCGAATAGATTGCGGTGGCACACCGCCGACCACAATTTTCCATTTTCAATTTTCCATTTTCAACTAACAAAAAACAGCCGACTGCTTTGTGACCCGACCCCCAAAAGTTAGACCTAAAAAATCTAACTTTGGAGGTCGGTATTTTTATGTCAAAATACAGTTATGAATTCAAGAAGAAGGTAGTAATGGACTACATAAATGGAAAAGGAGGATATAAAAGTTTATGTAAAGAAAATGGGATACCGAGTCAAACAATATTACGAGATTGGATCTCAGCATACAAAGAATTTGGAAACAAAGGATTAATGCGATCAAGAGAAAAGAAAAATTACTCTTTTGAATTTAAGATGCATGTGGTAGAATTATACTTAACAACGGAAGTATCGTATCGAGAACTTGCATTGAGTTTAGGTATCAATAATCCACCAATGATAGCAAAATGGGTAACCGATTACCGTGCAGTTGGGCCTGATGCGTTACGACCAAAGAGAAAAGGACGGAAACCCAAAGTGTCTAAACCAAAAAAGATAATACCTAACACAGAAAAAGAAAAAGCTGAATCAGAATATCTGAAACAGCTTGAAGATGAGAATTTAAGATTAAGGATTGAAAATGCGTATTTAAAAGAGCTGAGGAGATTGCGTTTGGAGGAAGAAAAACCTCCGAAAAACAGGCAAGAATAATACACAGTCTCCGAGGAGAATTCAGGCTAAAAGATATTCTTGCCGTAACAGTTTTTCCAAAGTCAACATATATGTATTGGCAAAATAGATTTGAGCGAGAGAACCCGGATGAAAAATTAGAAAAAGAAATTCTTGATATACGAAAAGTGCATAAAGACTATGGTTATCGCAGAATTTGGGGAGAATTGCGAAACAGAAATATTTTTGTAAACAAGAAAAAAGTTCAAAGAATTGTTCAGAAATTGAACCTGCAAGTGACCTCGTTTATTCATAAAAGCAGAAAATACAGTTCATACAAAGGTAAAGTAGGAAAGATTGCTCCAAACAGGATTAACCGTAGATTTAACACAAGTGTACCGCATCAGAAAATCACAACAGATACAAGTGAATTTAAGTATTATGAGGTTGACAGCAAGGGCAGAATGATAATCAAAAAGCTCTATCTTGATCCATTTATGGATATGTTTAACGGAGAAATTCTGAGTTTTGGCATATCTCAAAAGCCATCTGCCGAGAACATTATGAGTGCATTAGATGAAGCTATTACTATTACTAATGACTGTTCATATCGCAGGACTTTTCACTCTGACAGAGGATGGGCTTATCAGATGAAAGCATATTCACAAAAGCTGAAAGAAAACAGAATATTTCAGAGTATGTCAAGAAAAGGAAATTGTCACGATAACTCTGTTATGGAAAATTTCTTTGGAATATTAAAGCAAGAAATATATTATGGAAAAGTTTATTACAGCTATGAAGAGCTTAAACAAGCAATTATCAAATACATTGATTACTACAACAACAAGAGAATCAAACAGAAACTCGGCTGGTTAAGTCCGGTTGAGTACAGGATTAATGCCTTAGTTGCATAACAAAAGCGTAGCAGCTAAAAGTCACTACGCTTTCAAGTCTAACTTTTTGGGGTCACCACA
>NZ_NNBY01000028.1 GCF_002834235.1 Ruminococcus bromii
TCCAAAGAGAAAAATCCTCAATCTTTTTCTGAAAACAGAAGTGTTGCAAAAGAGGGCGGAGAAGTCGCCGGAAATGCACGAAAAGATGTCGAGGAAAGAACAGGAAAACCTGTGATTACTTCAAAAAATGCCGTCGATTTTTCAAATCTCATTTCCGATGTAATAGAAAATGATTTTGATAAAAGTGAATAAAGTATTCTGATTGCCTTGTGAGTTAAAAAATCCCGCAAGGCTTTTATTATATCCCAATTTCAAGTTTATTCCTTGGATGTTTGGAAGACAGAATATTCTTCTGTTTGTTGATACTCGTATGCGTGTAAATCTGCGTTGTGGTAATGGAGCTGTGACCCAGCATTTGTTGAATATAGCGTATGTCAACATCTTCTTCAAGCAGTAGAGTTGCAAAAGAGTGACGAAACATATGCGGAGTAATGTGCAGCGGCACTTCCGCACCGATTACATAGTTGGTAATCATATTACGAACAGATTGTTCAGATAGACGGTTGCCGAGTCTATTTATAAAGAAAAATTTGTTGTTTGCTATTTCAAATTTAAATGATTGATTATACTTTTTGAGCAACTCCTGAACATTTTGATTGCAGATTTGAATCAGGCGTTCTTTTGAGCCCTTTCCGTAAATTTTGATTATGTAATCATTAAAATCAATTTGTTCAGTCGTGAGTGTGCATAATTCTGAAATCCTCATTCCGGTGGCAAATAACAACTCGAGTATAAGTGCATTCCGCAGAGCAACTTTCTTAGTATAGTCAGTTTTAGCTTTGGTAAGTTGTAGATAAGCAAACCTAATAATTTGCTCAATATTATTTATGGGAATAGTTTTTGGGAGAATAAAGGGTTCTTTATACTTGATTTGTATCTTATGAAAAGGGTTAATATCAATAAGTTCCTCAATTTCAAGATAGTGAAAAAATGCTTTTAGCGAAGCGATTTTTCGTTTAACACTCTTAGGTTTGTACTTACAGTGCAGTAAATTTATATATTGCTCAATGGATTTTTTGTTTGTCCATTCAATAGCAGATTCCATAGTGAATTCAAAATACTGCCTTAAATCAATAGTGTATGATTTTATCGTTTTCTGATCAAGATTTTTTCTTGAAAGGCA
>NZ_NNBY01000029.1 GCF_002834235.1 Ruminococcus bromii
CTGTGTTCGGTATGGGAACAGGTGGACCCTCAGCGTCATCAACACCAACTATTCTTTTGTATTTATAAGCCTTTCAGCTTTTTTACCTTTTGGTGACTCGTGCGGGAATCGAACCCGCGTTGCCGGCGTGAGAGGCCGGAGTCTTAACCGCTTGACCAACGAGCCTTGTCTTTCGTCACAAAGGCTAATGGTCTTTGCTCTCATTAGCCCCTGCAACTTCTCTTGGTGCACCATCAGGGGCTCGAACCCGGGACACCCTGATTAAGAGTCAGGTGCTCTACCAACTGAGCTAATGGTGCATCTCTGTGTTCTTTCAAACACCCTGAAAACTGAATAAAGGAAAGAAGATTAAGAAGAAAGATTAGTTAAATTCATATTGGAATGACCAATCGGGTTAAAGTATATACTACACAGCTGACCAAAGAAATCTTGTGGTCAAGCCCTCGACCTATTAGTACTGCCAAGCTGAATGCCTCACGGCACTTATACACGCAGCCTATCAACCTCGTAGTCTTCAAGGGGTCTTACTCGTTATACGATGGGATATCTAATCTTGGAGTCGGCTTCACGCTTAGATGCTTTCAGCGTTTATCCGTTCCGTACATAGCTGCCCAGCCGTGCCATTGGCATGACAACTGGTGCACCAGAGGTACGTCCATCCCGGTCCTCTCGTACTAAGGACAGAGCTCCTCAAATATCCTGCGCCCACGACAGATAGGGACCGAACTGTCTCGCGACGTTCTGAACCCAGCTCGCGTACCACTTTAATCGGCGAACAGCCGAACCCTTGGGACCGAATACAGCCCCAGGATGTGATGAGCCGACATCGAGGTGCCAAACCTCCCCGTCGATGTGGACTCTTGGGGGAGATCAGCCTGTTATCCCCAGGGTAGCTTTTATCCGTTGAGCGACGGCATTTCCATTCACATACCGCCGGATCACTAACTCCAACTTTCGTTACTGCTCGGGCCGTCACCCTCGCAGTTAGGCTAGCTTTTGCGTTTACACTCAGAGGCACGGTTTCCGTCCGTGCTGAGCTAACCTTTGAGCGCCTCCGTTACCTTTTCGGAGGCGACCGCCCCAGTCAAACTGCCCACCTGACAATGTCCCCCGACCGGATTCACGGCCGCAGGTTAGAATTCCAGAAACCTAAGGGCGGTATCCCAACATCGACTCCACACAAGCTGACGCTCATGTTTCCAAGTCTCCCGCCTATCCTGTACATAGATTTCCGAAACCCAATATCAGGCTACAGTAAAGCTCCATGGGGTCTTTCCGTCTTGCCGCAGGTAACCGGCATCTTCACCGGTACTACAATTTCGCCGGGTGGGTAGTTGAGACAGTGCCCAGATCGTTACACCATTCGTGCGGGTCGGAACTTACCCGACAAGGAATTTCGCTACCTTAGGACCGTTATAGTTACGGCCGCCGTTTACCGGGGCTTCAATTCGGAGCTCTCACTCCTCCTCTTAACCTTCCGGCACCGGGCAGGTGTCAGCCCCTATACTTCATCTTTCGATTTGGCAGAGACCTGTGTTTTTGCTAAACAGTCGCCTGGGCCTATTCTCTGCGGCTCTTTCGAGCACTCCTTATTCCGAAGTTACGGAGTCAATTTGCCGAGTTCCTTAACTACCCTTCTCCCGCTGGCCTTAGAATTCTCTTCCTGTCCACCTGTGTCGGTTTGCGGTACGGGCATCTGCTTCTATACGCAAAGCTTTTCTCGCCTTCAGCTAAGTGTGCTTCCCTACTCTAATTTCGGTCCCTTACGCCCGGGTCAACCAACGCCCGGGTCACACCCTTTTGAAGTGTCCCTTTGCTTAAATTACAGATGGTTACGGAATATCAACCGTATGTGCATCGGCTACGCCTTTCGGCCTGACCTTAGCTCCCGACTTACTTGGAGCGGACGAACCTTCCTCCAAAAACCTTAGACTTTCGGCCATTAAGATTCTCACTTAATTCTCGCTACTTATTCCGGCATTCTCACTTCTGTATAGTCCACCGCCGCTTTCGCTACGACTTCTCCCCATACAGAACGCTCTCCTACCATACATTAGATGTATCCCAAGCTTCGGTGTATAGTTTAGCCCCGTTAAATTTTCGGCGCAGAGTCACTCGACCAGTGAGCTATTACGCACTCTTTTAATGAGTGGCTGCTTCTAAGCCAACATCCTGGTTGTCTGTGCAATTCCACATCCTTTTCCACTTAACTATACTTGGGGACCTTAGCTGTGGGTCTGGGCTGTTTCCCTTTTGACAATGAAACTTATCTCCCACTGTCTGACTCCTGAAAAACGATTATCCGGCATTCTTAGTTTGATAAGGTTCAGTAACCTCTCGGCCCCTAGCCAATTCAGTGCTTTACCTCCGGTAATCTATTTCAAGGCTAGCCCTAAAGCTATTTCGGAGAGAACCAGCTATCTCCGGGTTCGATTGGAATTTCTCCGCTACCCACAGTTCATCCGCTACCATTTCAACGGGAGTCGGTTCGGTCCTCCATAAAGTTTTACCTTTACTTCAACCTGACCATGGGTAGGTCACCCGGTTTCGGGTCGAATACAACCGACTTCATACGCCCTATTCAGACTTGCTCTCGCTGCGGCTTCACACCTTAAGTGCTTAACCTCGCCGGTTACATTCACTCGCCGGACCATTCTACAAAAGGTACCCGATCGCTCTTTGATGAGCTTTCGGTGCTTGTAAACACAAGGTTTCAGGTTCTTTTTCACTCCCCGTCAGGGGTACTTTTCACCTTTCCTTCACAGTACTTCTTCACTATCGGTCACCGAGTAGTATTTAGGCTTGGAGGATGGTCCCCCCGTATTCCCACCGGGTTTCACGTGTCCGGCGGTACTCTGGATACAGATGGCTGTTCAGGCTTTTCGTGTACAGGACTCTCACCTTCTTCGGTTGGACTTCCCATTCCATTCCACTAAACCTTTACAATACCGTTTTCTGTCCGAACCCCGAAAGTATTACTACTCTCGGTTTGGCCTCTTCCGCGTTCGCTCGCCACTACTTACGGAATCTCAGTTGATTTCTCTTCCTCGCCCTACTTAGATGTTTCAGTTCAGGCGGTTCCCCTCATATACCTATGTATTCAGTATATGATGACAAGACTTTCCTCTTGCCGGATTGCTCCATTCGGAAATCTGCGGATCAAAGCCTACTTACGGCTCCCCGCAGCTTATCGCAGTTAGTCACGTCCTTCTTCGGCTCTCGGTGCCAAGGCATTCCCCTTGTGCTCTTTGTAGCTTGACCATTATGAGATATCTTTGGTTCTTCTTTTTCTTGTAATGTTAATTACTCTTTTCGCAGTTTAATAAGCCTTTAGTTTATTAACTAATCTTCTTATTACCCTTAAGCTTAATTGTAGTATTTTTTACCTATGGTTTACGCATTCAAATTATCATTTGAGTTTGTTTACCTGTATAACTAATACTTTTCTCGCTTTATCTGCTTCTTTATTCAGTTTTCAAGGTGCTTTTTAGAAGAGATTTTAGACTTGATGATGTCAAGCCTCGTTGTTCTTCGCTTCTCCTCAAATAACTCCCACTCGTCTAATATGTTTCAATCACTTGCGTGATTTTCACATCTTAGTCCTCGCCGGTCGTTATTTTCGGGCTCCGAACCTCGGCTCTTCTATATGGTGGGCTTAAGTGGACTCGAACCA
Source organism: Ruminococcus bromii (assembly GCF_002834235.1). Lineage (GTDB taxonomy): Bacteria > Bacillota > Clostridia > Oscillospirales > Acutalibacteraceae > Ruminococcoides > Ruminococcoides intestinale. Next base: position 3,674 of record NZ_NNBY01000029.1, read on the forward strand.
CCGACCTCACGCTTATCAGGCGTGCGCTCTAACCGGCTGAGCTATAAGCCCATATTGGTTTGGCTCGTTATTTCTTAAGCCGTTGTTGAAAAGCTGTTGCTTTTCATGGTGGAGATAAGCGGGATCGAACCGCTGACCCCCTGCTTGCAAAGCAGGTGCTCTCCCAGCTGAGCTATACCCCCGTATATCTCGGGCAGGACCCTGAAAATTAAACAACGAGTTTTGAAAGAAATCTTTCGTAATGCTGACCTTGGAATTTAAACCAGCTTGTTTCATCTGGTTTGGTCTCCATAGAAAGGAGGTGATCCAGCCGCACCTTCCGATACGGCTACCTTGTTACGACTTCACCCCAGTCGCCAATCCTACCTTCGGCAGCGTCCTCACGAGGTTGGACTACTGACTTCGGGTATTACCGGCTCCCATGGTGTGACGGGCGGTGTGTACAAGGCCCGGGAACGTATTCACCGCGGCATGCTGATCCGCGATTACTAGCAATTCCATCTTCATGCAGGCGGGTTGCAGCCTGCAATCTGAACTGAGAATGTTTTTAGGGGTTTGCTCCACATCGCTGTCTTGCTTCCCTCTGTTAACATCCATTGTAGTACGTGTGTAGCCCAGGTCATAAGGGGCATGATGATTTGACGTCGTCCCCACCTTCCTCCGTTTTGTCAACGGCAGTCCTATTAGAGTGCTCTTGCGTAGCAACTAATAGCAAGGGTTGCGCTCGTTGCGGGACTTAACCCAACATCTCACGACACGAGCTGACGACAACCATGCACCACCTGTCTCAACTTTCCCCGAAGGGCACCTAATGTATCTCTACTTCGTTAGTTGGATGTCAAGACCTGGTAAGGTTCTTCGCGTTGCTTCGAATTAAACCACATACTCCACTGCTTGTGCGGGCCCCCGTCAATTCCTTTGAGTTTCAACCTTGCGGCCGTACTCCCCAGGTGGATTACTTATTGTGTTAACTCCGGCACGGAAGGGGTCAGACCCCCCACACCTAGTAATCATCGTTTACAGCGTGGACTACCAGGGTATCTAATCCTGTTTGCTACCCACGCTTTCGTGCCTCAGCGTCAGTTAAAGCCCAGCAGGCCGCCTTCGCCACTGGTGTTCCTCCCCATCTCTACGCATTTCACCGCTACACGGGGAATTCCGCCTGCCTCTACTTCACTCAAGCTCTACAGTTTCAAATGCAGTTTATGGGTTGAGCCCATAGATTTCACATCTGACTTGCAAAGCCGCCTACGCACCCTTTACACCCAGTAAATCCGGACAACGCTTGCTCCCTACGTATTACCGCGGCTGCTGGCACGTAGTTAGCCGGAGCTTATTCATTAAGTACCGTCATTTTTCGTCCTTAATAAAAGAAGTTTACAATCCGAAAACCTTCATCCTTCACGCGGCGTTGCTGCGTCAGGGTTGCCCCCATTGCGCAATATCCCCCACTGCTGCCTCCCGTAGGAGTCTGGGCCGTGTCTCAGTCCCAATGTGGCCGTTCAACCTCTCAGTCCGGCTACCGATCGCAGTCTTGGTGAGCCGTTACCTCACCAACTAACTAATCGGACGCGAGTCCATCTTCAAGCGATAAAATCTTTGATATCAGAACCATGTGGTTCCGATATGTCATGCGGTATTAGCATTCTTTTCAGAATGTTATCCCCCTCTTGAAGGCAGGTTACTCACGCGTTACTCACCCGTCCGCCACTAAACTAAATCAAATTCATTCCGAAGAAATCTTTCAAAACAGTTCCGTTCGACTTGCATGTGTTAGGCACGCCGCCAGCGTTCGTCCTGAGCCAGGATCAAACTCTCTAAAATTTGTATCTCAACAGCCTTTCGACTGTTCAAATCAATTTCAGAGCTTTAATCGCTCATTGACGAATATGTCACTGACTATATCCGTAATTCCTGATGCTTTTTAGTGTACATCTCACTGTAATTCTTTGAGCTTTCCTCAAAGTCATTACGGGTTTCTTTACTATTTTCTCGTTGTTCAATTTTCAAGGTCCTA
>NZ_NNBY01000030.1 GCF_002834235.1 Ruminococcus bromii
AAGGTTATTGTGTACTGATTGATTTCCCATTGTGCTTTAACCGTTATATTTTCCGCCGGCATGGTTTTGGGAATTTCCTTATCCCAGCCCTTAAAGGTGTAACCTTTTCTTGTCGGGTTGTCAGGGGCGGTAATTTTCGTACCATAGTCCTGTGTAATTGGTGCAATTTCACTTCCGCCGTTGGTATCAAAGGTTATTGTGTATTTATTCGTATTCCACACGGGATAGAGCGTCAGCGCCTCGTTTTTGGTATAAATATCTTCAAAGCCATACACCTTTTCGCCGCCGTCAACGGTTGCCCAGCCTACTTGCGTGTAGCCCACGCGGGTGAACAAAGCGCCGCGCAGGGTAAGAATATTGTTGTGGGGTTTCATATCCGTCACCGCACTGCCGGCGCCGTATGTGCCGGGGAGGTAAATCACCTCATAGTCTCCAGTGATCGAAAGCATGGAAACATCGGCAGGTACGGTATCGCCGGGTTTATAGCAGTTCCCATTTTCATCCGACCAATACAGCTGCGCGTCTTCCGAAATGCCGTCCGGGCGGGGCAGTCCCTCGGCAGAGGGTGCAGTAAAGCTCTCGCCGTTTTTCACGATAATGTTGATCCAGTTCTGCTGCTCGCCGGGCATAAATTTACCCGTCCGCAGCTCAACCGCCTTTAGGCTGTCAGCGGCAAGATCTGTCGGCAGCTCGAGGACGGGGCGGAAACCAGCGTCCCGCTCCGGAAGGGTTGGCCTTGCCCAAAATGTAGCCTGTGCAGCGAAGTGTCCACCACGAGATAGATACCATCCCTCGACATTCCCAGTACCTATATCCTGGCCGAAAGAGCGCATTTTATACCAGTTTTTGATATAATCGGCTGACTTCTGATAGATCGTATCCCATTCATTGTCAATTGGTGCAAGACCAGAGCCTTCTCCTTCATTACGGTGATGGTCTCCAACAGATGGGGCGCGGAGCGTATAGTTCACGTTACTCGCTGTATAGGTCTGGCCATAAATCAGGTTCATTTCTGCCAACGTCTCCCGCTGCAAAGAACATTTCACGTTATAATCTGCAATAAACAAGCTGTGCTCGTAAGGGGTGGTATCCTTGTCGGCTTCATTTTTCAACGAATATGCATCCACCGTGCCCACATAAGTAAAGGGCACATAGTGCAGGGTGCTGTCCGGCAGATTGCTGTTTGCCGTGCCGGGAATATCCATCGCCGACAGGTCAAAATAGTATCTGCCGCCGGGGGTAAGGGAAAACTGTTCTGATAAAACAAACTGCGCCGTGAGCTTGGTAACGTCCGCCGGAACACTGGCACCGGGCGCGTAGAGCTTACCGTTGCTTCCGAGCCACATGAAGTAGCTGCCTGTATTTCCGTCCGGGCGGGTCATGCCGTCGGACGCAGGCGCGGCAAAGCTCTCGCTGCTTTTCACAATGATTTGAATATCCTCGGAGCTGCCGCCGAGCGTTCCGCCGCCAAGGTCAAGGGTAACGACCTTCAGTCCGTCAGAACCCAGTGTGTCAGGGTTCAGGATTTCAAGCACGGGGCGGAAACAGACGTACGGGGAGGAGTACGCAGCAAGTTTGTCGTTGAAGGAGCGGGCCGAAAAGTACCCGCGAACCATACGGTACAACGCGCCGCCAGGAGAAATATCCTGCCCCCACGAAAACATTCTATTCCAGTTTTGGATATATCCGCTGTCCTTGTCCAGTATCCTGTCCCATTCGTTGCTTTGGGGCACGCCGCGTTGGGAATCGTATAAACCCGTACAGTCACTTCCCGCAGACGGTGTGCGCAGGGTATAGTCCACGCCGCCGCTGGCATAATTTTTGCCGAAAATCAGACCTGCGGTATTCAGGTCATCCCAGCTTACCTTATGCGTTACGGCATAGTCCGCAATGAATAGGCTGTGGGGATATTTATTCTTCTGAGCATACTCCTCGGTGGTTGCCATTTCCGATGTGAGCTTATAAGCGTTGACCGTGCCTGCATAGGTAAAAGGCACATAATGCAGGGTGCTGTCAGGCAAATTGCTGTTTACCGTTCCCGAAATATTCATTGCCGAAAGGTCAAAATAGTATCTGCCGCCGGGGGCGAGGGTAAACTGTTCGTCAGGCTGACTTTCCACCGTCAGCGTGACATCCGCAAAAGCACTTGCAAGGTCGGTCTTGCAGTCACCGTTATACTGCTCGCTGAATACCTTCATGGTATAGTCGCCCGGTGCAATGTCAAACGGAATTTTGATTTCAACCGTTCCGCTTTCGGCAGTAGGCTGTGCTACTCTGCCGTAATACTGTGCGCCGTTGTTATCCGCCAGGATGACAGAGATATATTCATTTATCCCTGTGGTCGCCCCTTTGTAATTCAGCGTAACGGTATCGTCGGGGGCGGCGCTGACAGTTTTTTCCGTTACGGCAAAATTGCGTCTACTATCTGAAAGCGTCAGCTTCCACTCGTTTCCGCTGTATTTGGAAACTTCTGCCAATCCTCCGTCAGGCTTTCCGCCCACAGCGGCAGATGCAAAAAGGACAGAGTTCAGATTTAAGTTAAAAGCGGGACGAACAGTCCGATGATTATTGAAAATGAGGACAGAGAACCCAGAGTATTGGACAGAACCCTCACTACGCACGACGGCGAGACGATATTTATCGGAGCCGGGGGAGCGCAGCCACCAACCGCTATCCACCCAATTCGGATGTGCAGGATTCAAGGCACGCAGATCGTTGTTTACAGCAATAGCCTCTTTTGCGGAAAGTGGCCAGAATACAGCGTTATCCACCTGCCCTCCCGCTACACAGTCGGTATTCTCTCCGTCGTAACTTCCGCTTGTCAGCGTCCGTTTCTTTACGGCAGCATTTTCTTCTGTCGTCAGCTTTTCCGCAAGCGCATCTATCGCGGTTTTCAAATTACTCGGTGCGTATTCGTTGTTTAATATGGTATCGACAAATGGTATAACCCCCATAGCGCCTGCCGCAAGCAGGGTAATATCCCCCTTTGAGCTTGTAACACCGCTTCCGTCATAGCCGATAACTCGCCATGCAGTGGGATTATTTTCATGGTTTTGCCCGAAATACACAATCGGTGCGGTCGCTGTGTTTACATTTTTACTTAACACACTTAGTGCATCTGTACCAAGCTGTATCGCAGCAGAGCCCTCTGTCCCAACCTCCTCGGCGAATACGCTTATCGGCGTAAGGCAGAGCGTCATGCATAAAGTCAGCAGGATACTAAGTATTCGTTTTTTCATTTTTCGCCACCTCCGTTATATAATTTTAATCAAGAGCGGTTATTGTAATAGTACCTCTAAAGCCACCGAGATAAGTATTGTATGCCGAATTTTCAAACCACAACTGCAATGTAATGTCTTTATTTGACGCATCATACATTCTGTTGAAATTAAAGGAATGTTGATCATTGGTTTGCGGTATTTTTGCCCCGTCCCTTTTTATTCGTGTAAGCTCCCTGCACAGATCGTCATCATAACCGTCTGTCATCTGAATAGAGTAATTGCCGCTTTTGTTAGCTTCGTTTGAACCAACTTCGAGAGAACCGCTTAAGCAGACATTGTAAATATGTCCTTTTTTGAGTGTAATATTATTCCAGTAGGATGAAATCAAGCCGCCCTTGTTTATTTTTTGGTAGACAGTAATATTGGCACGACTGTTATTCTTCAGTACTACTTTACTCGGAGAGGCTGCCTCTCCGTAAAAATATCCCGAACAGCTGCCGTTCTGACCTGCGTCACCCTTGTCGCCTTTATCTCCTTTGTCACCCTTTTCTCCTTTTTCACCGTCAACTCCTGTGGCTTTCACTCCCGTATCGGTCGTTCCAATCCACCAGTTGCCGTTTTCACCGATGAACGGGGTGTTACCGTCTTTGCCGTCAGCGCCGTTTTGTCCGTTTGTTCCGTCCTTACCGTCATTGCCATCGGCACCGTCCTTGCCGTCAACACCGTCTTTGCCGTTTATACCATCCTTACCGTCTGCGCCGTCAAGCCCTTTCAAAATTGAAAGATCGTAAAGGTTAAGCCATGTTTCATCTCCGACATAACGCCACTGCAGATTATTTTCATTTACACGGAACTCAGGTGTTTTTCCGTTTGCTCCGTCCTTACCGTTCTCTCCGGCATCTCCTTTATCTCCCTTGTCGCCTTTTTCACCGTCAACACCTGCGGCTTTTACGCCAATGTCGGTCACTCCGAGCCACCAGTTGCCGTTTTCACCGATGAACGGCGTATCACCGTTTTTGCCGTCAATACCATCGACACCGTTCTTTCCGTCGATTCCGTCTTTTCCGTCAAGACCTTTCAAATTTGAAAGATCGTAAAGATTTAACCATATTTCATCGTTGACATAACGCCATTGAAGATTGTTTTCATCCACACGAAACTCAGGTGTTTTTCCGTTTGCTCCGTCTTTACCGTTCTGCCCTGTAGGTCCCTTTATATCGGAAATTGCAACAAGGTTTTGCCAATCTTCTCCCTCATAGCGCCACTGTATATATTCTGTTGTTCTTTGTACCTCTATGTTTTTGCCGTTAAGACCGTCTTTGCCGTCAGCACCGTCTTTACCGTCAACACCGTCTTTTCCGTCAGTGCCGTCTTTTCCGTCAAGACCGTTCTTTCCGTCAGTACCGTTTTTTCCGTCAGTACCGTCTTTTCCGTCAAGACCGTCTTTGCCGTCAAGACCGTTCTTTCCGTCAGTACCGTCTTTGCCGTCAATGCCGTTTTTACCGTCAATACCGTTTTTTCCGTCAGTACCGTTCTTTCCGTCAGTACCGTCTTTGCCGTCAACGCCATCTTTTCCGTTAGTGCCGTCTTTGCCGTCAAGACCGTTTTTGCCGTCAACACCGTTTTTGCCGTCAACACCGTCTTTGCCGTCAGTGCCGTTTTTTCCGTCAGTACCTCTGAGCGTGTTAAGAGCTACAAGATCGTGCCATTCCTCTTCGGCGGTATCTCTCCATTGGATTGCTGTGCCGTTGTTTCGCACCTCCGGCAACAGGGTTTTGCTATTTTCCGCCTTGCTGCATACGGCAGCAAATGCAATGCAAAGTACGATGCAAAGCACAAGACAGAGTGCGGTAGTAATACCATAGATTCGTTTTTTCATTTGTCATTGCCTCCTCTCAAATATTGTGAACGGTATTTATCAGCAAACAGGGCAACACCCTGTTTTAGGACCTCCATTTGGGTTTTTAAATAATATTCATCCTCAAACATAGCATAATGTACACAGGCACGGACAAATATAAAAATCAGCGGTGTAATCACCGTGTACGGAATGCCGATTTTCGGCTCAAGCCGCTTGGCATACTCGGTATAGCGCTCGTTCACCCCCTCAAAGAATTTCTTGCCGTGCTCAATATATTTCGGATGGGTATAGACCTGATACATCAGGCGATATTTCTTGCCGTGCTTCTTTGCGGTCCAATACGGAACCTCTTTCACAAATCGGACAACATCCTTCGGGTCTGTGGGAGCTTTTTCCATAAAATCATCCTCAACCTTTTCCATACAGTATGCTGTTGATTCAATAATCAGTTCATCCACACTGTTGAAATAGGAATACAGATTTCCCGTTGTACAGCCACACGCTGCCGCCAAAGCCTTGATGCCCGTACCGGTCAGTCCGTTTTCAGCATAGCATTCAAAGCATTTTTCCATCATTTCCCTCTTACGCTCGTTGTGCTGTTCCTCTGTTGTTCTCATAATATTCGTTTCCTTTTGATAACTAATTGATTAATTAATTATAGTATAGCACAGTGCTACGGCAATTTCAACAATTAACTAGAAAAAAATCGCAAAATATTAAATTTTTATCACATCTGTCGGAAACTTTACCGCTATTGCAGTACCCTTTTCCGAACTTTCTTCCACACGAACCTTACCATTGTGCAGTGCAACGATTTCCCACACCAAAGAAAGTCCCAATCCCACGCCGCCGTATTCTCTGCTTCGGGATTTATCCACACGAAAGAAGGGCTGAAAAATGCTTTCTCTGTATTGTTCGGGGATGCCGTAGCCGGTATCCGCAACCGTAATAACAAGCTGATTATCTTTGTGCGTTACGGTAATATTCACTGTACCGTCAAAACGGTTATAGCGTATAGCGTTTTCGGTCAGATTGTATAACAAACGGTAAATCAGCGTGTCACTGCCTGTCATAACAGCATCGCCCGTGCTTTCAAGTGTAACATTGTTCTTCTCTGCAAGGGGCGCAAGGTCAGTGAAAATCTCTTCTACCATAGGACCTATCTCTATGCGGTCAGCACACGATACTGTGCGAAGCTCGCTCATTTCCAACAGGGTTTTTGTCATTTGTGTCATTCGTTCGGTCTGCTCACGCAACAATCGGAGGAACTCCGCCGTTTCAGGCGATACCTCGGGATGCTCTGCCGAAAAAAGTTCAAGCTGTGCCTGCATAAGCGAAAGCGGCGTACGCAACTCATGTGCGGCGTTTCCCGTGAACTGTCGTTGAGCGGTAAATCCCTCATCAAGACGGTCAAGCATCCGATTGAATGACTTGACAAACTGTCTCAGTTCAGGCGGAACTTCTTCGGTTATCTTCATATCCGTCAAATTGTTAGGTTGAACCTTTTCAACCCGAGCGGTAAAAGTACGCAGAGGCTTCAGTGCATGCCCGCTTAAAAAATACGCAAGCACACCGCCTAACAATGTTGCCGCCGCCGTAATATACCAATTGGTAGCGATAAAGGATTCCTGTGCTCCGTTAATTACAATAGTCAATTCACGATCAAGCTTTTCGTGTTCGGGATCGAAAAAGTCAGGTTCTCCTTTGTCCGTATCACCGTAACCTGTAACATAAGAGCCTATGGAATCCATATAATGGCTGCCGGAATAGCCGATAAGAACATTCATAAAAATGCAGGTGGCTCCGATAAGAAGTGCTGTCATCAGAGTTATGCGCCATTGCAAGGATAGCTTTTTCATACTTTTTCTTCCTCCATAACATATCCTTCACCAATGCGATTGCGAATCGGGTCATAGCCGAGTGCCGCACGCAGTTTCTTTCGTAATGCAGATATATGTACTCTTATTGAATTGCTGAAATTGTCAACACTGTTATCCCAAACATGGTCGAGCAGTTCTTCCTGACTGACGGGGCGACCTTGATTAAGAAGTAAATATTCAAGTATTCCGATTTCTTTTCGGGTAAGTGACAGCTCCTGACCGTCAGCAACGGCAACACGGGCTTTGGTGTCAAAAGCAACCTTTCCACAGTTCAAAACAACATTGTTTTGTGTAAACCGACGGCGAGTCAGACTGCGTATTCTTGCCTCAAGTTCCTCCAAATGAAAAGGCTTTGTCAGATAATCGTTTGCCCCGGCATCCAGTCCCTCCACCTTATCGGCAACCTCACAGCGTGCCGAAAGAATTAACACTCCGGTATCTTTGTCGGTTTGTCGCAGAGTTCGCAGTACCGTCATCCCGTCTGCACCGGGTAAATTCAGATCAAGTAAAACAAGATCGTACTTTTCCATTCCGAGCAACTCATTTGCTTTGTTTCCGTCATAGCAAAAATCAACGCTGTATGCCAATCTTTTAAGGCTGCGAACAATTGTCTCGCACAGCGCACGCTCGTCTTCAATTACTAAAATACGCATAGAAACTCTCCTTGTTGTGTTTTCATATTTCTTTGATAATTTAATTATATCGCTCAGATATAAAGTTTTTGTTAAGTTCTCGTTCTTAACAGGGATTTTACATCCTCTGTGCTACAATGAGAGCACAAAAGAAAGGAGTGACCGAATTGACTCGAAAGAAAAAAGCCGTATTTCAGATCGTACTGATTATCTGCGGAATTACGATGCTGTGTTACGGAGCTCTGCGTGGAGAGGCAGAAACCGTGTTAAGCAAGGCAATCCGGCTGTGTTTGGAGTGTGTGGGAATTGGATAACAAAGAACCGAAGAAAAAAAGAGGCGGTGTATCGCAGTTTCTCTCACGCTTTCGATGGCTTATTCAAGCAGGAGCAACTTTGCTGAGTAATATTCATCTGCCGAATTTATTGAAGGGCAGAATTTATCAAGGCAAAGGAAAGGCTGTTTGCGTTCCGGGACTGAATTGCTATTCCTGCCCTGCGGCATCGGGTGCATGCCCAATCGGCTCGTTTCAGGCTGTGGTGGGTTCGTCAAAATTCAGTTTTTCATATTATATCACAGGATTCCTCATATTGATAGGAGTTCTGCTCGGACGTTTTATCTGCGGTTTTTTGTGTCCGTTCGGATGGCTTCAGGAACTGTTACATAAGATACCGACAAAAAAGCTTTCCACCAAAAAGCTGAAACCGCTGACATACATAAAATATGCAGTTTTGCTTTTTGCTGTAGGTTTGCTGCCAATGCTCATTACAAACGATGTGGGTATGGGAGAGCCTTTTTTCTGTAAGTATCTTTGTCCTCAAGGGGTACTCGAGGGAGCAATCCCTCTTGCCGCCATTGATTCGGGAATCCGTGCCGCACTGGGTACGCTCTTTTCGTGGAAGTTTGGCATATTGATTGCGGTAATCGTACTGAGTGTACTTTTCTACAGACCGTTCTGCAAGTGGCTGTGTCCTCTCGGTGCATTTTATGCATTGCTTAACAAGGTGTCGCTTTTCGGAATGAAAGTAGACAAACACAAATGCATTTCCTGCGGAAAGTGTGCCAAAGTATGCAAGATGGATGTAGATGTAACCAAAACTCCCAACCATACCGAATGCATACGCTGCGGTAAGTGTATCCGTGCCTGTCCTGTCGAGGCGGTCAGCTTTTGCTACGGCTTTGGCAAAGGAAAAGAAAATGATTGTCCCGCTGAAAAAGCGGAAACAGCAAAACAAAAAATTGAAACAGAAATTGAAACAAAAATTAAAACAGGAATTGAAACAGAAAAGGAGTAAACACTATGAAAACGACTAAAATTTTAAGCTTACTGACTGCCCTGATGATGTTGTTAAGCTTTGCCGCCTGTGGCACAAACAAAGGCAATACGACGAATACTACCGCAAATAAGAAAAGCGAAACGGCTATGCTGACAGCTGTGAATCCAAACACAAAAGACGAGGCCGCCGACCTGCATCAAAAACTGATGGCACAGGAAAATGCTATTCTTTCCGAAAACAGCAAACTTTGGGAAAAGGTATTTATTTCAGCCGATAAGGGTATGGCGATGAATGAGGACGGCAAAAACTACGGTGATTTTCTTCTGAAAACGATTGACGGTATCAAGGATCAGTTCAGTGCAGATGAGTTGAAGCTGCTTAATGAAGGCGCCGAAGAGATTAAGGAAATTGAAGGAAAGCTGACGCTTTTGGAACAAAAATTTCCCGGATGCGGAGAAAAACCGTCTGATGGAGATATGAGCGTTCCGGCGGAAAACGGTAAGCCCATCGAAAAGGATGATCTGAAGAAATTCCCGACATTTGACGGCAAGGATCTTGACGGAAACGAAGTTAAGAGCAGTACGCTTTTTGCAAAAAATACCGTTACCGTAGTAAACTTCTGGTTTACCACCTGCAATCCCTGCGTGGAAGAACTTGCCGACCTGGAAGCTCTGAATAAACAGCTTGCAAAAAAAGGCGGAGCAGTAGTCGGAATCAATTCATTTACACTTGACGGTGACAAAACGGCTATCTCTGACGCAAAGAATATTCTGGCAAAAAAGGGTGTAACCTACAAAAACATTTGGTTTGATTCAAAAAGCAAAGCCGGAGAATTCACATCCGGATTGTACTCCTACCCCACAACTTATGTTGTCGATAAAAACGGTAATATTGTGGGAGAGCCGATTGTCGGTGCAATAACCTCCGAAAAGCAGTCTGAAAAGCTGCAAAAGTTGATTGATCAGGCAATTGCAAACAGCAAGAACTGATGTGTGCCTGTCCCGACAAAGTATCAATAATGCATATTTTCAGGTTCTGTAAATTTTACATATAGATTCCAACAAATATGCCAATAATTAAGCCCATATAATTTTTCGTACAACAAAACCTCCTGCAACGGATTTTACTCTGTGCAGGAGGTTTATTCTTATTCCGATATTTTTTATTTCATCGTTATATCTGTATAAAAATTTTACATAGCTATAAAGCGGTTTGTCATCACAATAAATTTGTATTCTGTTCAAGCATTAAAAAAGAGGCTCTTTCGAGCCTCCTTTCAGCAGTTGTTCTACCCTATTTTATTGTAGAGTTTGTTACTGTCAAAATGCAAATATCAAAACTGCCGATGCGAGAAAAAGTGCAAAGGTAATCGGCTGAATTTTTATGTATTTTTCAACTTTTGCAATTCGCTCATCAGAAAATTGATTTGAGTTTGCAACATTTTTGTAATCACGATATGAAAATGCGAATATAAAAATCGACACTATAACGAACACAATATAAAACAAAAACAAATAATTCTCCAGCAACGAACCGTAGTACTTTGTTATCAAAGAAAATGCAAAGCAAGCTGTCTGGAAAATCGGAGCTAAAATACTTCCTTGAATTATTCCGTCACATTTATCCTCCGGGCTGTCATCCTCTTCATTGGGTAAAAAATAATCCTCTGCAAGGCTTGAATTAATATGAACCCTCTTACGATATAGTTTAATTAAAGCCGCAATGAACAGCAAGCAAAACATTGCCACATTGCTATATCCATAGATTAAATATGCACCGCCCTTTAACACATATATTAAATCTCCGTTACTATATAGAGTCAAGGCGTACATATAAGCATTAACTATAACTACCCAAGCATATATTCTTTTAACCTTTTTGAAAAGTATGTATATTGTTGCAAAGTGCATTGCAAACAGCAAAAGCAACAAAGATATAAACACAATCAAATCATACGGATTATGTGTTTTAAAAAAATTCATAAAAGGATAAAAATTCAAATACAACGCAGTTGTGGGAAACATAGTTAAATCCGAAGTAATTATGCAATAACCAATGTTCACAAACAGCAATAATATAAATAAGCTTTGTAATCCTACGACAATTGAATAATAAATTTTCTTTGCTTTCATTTATAACATCCTATCTGTTATTTTACTTTTCATATTTGACTATATCAAAAAGAATTCAAACGAAATCAATAATGCGTATGGTGATATCATGGCTGATGAGATTAATACACAAAGAAATTTTTTGGGTCAATTCGGTTTTTCCGAATACTATTGACGAAAAAATCACAATGTCGGCAACAAAAGGCTTTTCTGTAATAACTGCTCATATTAAATTCTTCTTGAATGTATTAGATTGATTTTTAGTGATTAAGTGTGTATAATGTATATTGGGAGGTATCTATGGGAAAACAAAATTATTTTTTCAGCGGAATTACGGACATACTGATTCTTGCCATTTTGTGTGAGCATGACAGTTATGTGTATGAAATTGTAAAATTCATAAAAGAAAAATCAAACGGATGCCTGTCCATATCTCAGAACACCGTTTACGCAGTCACCTACAAGCTTGTTAACGAAGGAAAAATCAGCGAATATTCAAAGCTTGTCGGCAAAAAGCGCACACGAATTTATTATCATATCGAGGACGAAGGTCGGGCATATTATGAAAACCTTTTGGAGAGTTTTCATAATGCATACAGCGGTGTAGAGAGTATTTTAAATATTTTAAAAGAGGACAATGGCAATAAACAATAACGGGGATTCCCTATGTTGTCAAGAAAATAAGGACAGGCAAATACATCAAAAGACTTATTGCGGTTGTACTTATTCTCGCACTCATATCAACTGTTACATACTGCATTGTTTTGCACGAAGACCATCAGATTACAAAAAGACAGGAAGCTGTTATAGCCGAAGATGTAATCGAATAGTATAAATTCCGTTCGGATATTTTTAAAATTTACAGACCGATTTCAAATTTGATTTTGAAGTCGGTCTTTTTTGTATATACGCTTCTTACGCAATGAAAATACATATTCTGATTGTATTGTATCAATAGACATTATAAAAAGCAATACTAATTAATATTTTCTTTATCTAAAAGTCATATATTCATATCTGCCAATGCTTGAATAACCATATGCAAACATAGCAAACAATATAAATACTGACCAAAATTTCAAAAATTTTATAGCCGTATCATATTTCGATGTTGTGTACATTTTGTTTAAGTCATCTAAATAAGCAACTATATTATTAATTAGAATAGATAATGATGCGCCGCCCCATGATGCTACTATTGAAATATGTACACCCGCTAAATTAAATGTCAAAAGCAGCAACACACCATTTATGACAAAGAATAGTGCAATCAGTTTTGTAAGCGTATCAGAACGAAGGCTCTCATAGAATCGCCAATCTTTCGATTTATAATAATTATTAGCATAAAGGCACAAACACAATATTCCGCTTAATATAAATATCACAGCATTTACCGTGTTATCAGAACTATCAATCAGTTTAAATAATGTGAGCAAGAATATAGCAACTGTCAGTACAACATCAAAAGCAAAATATATCAAATATGACTTTACAATACGTTTGTTGCCGTTTAACTTTTTCGGATTGACTTTACTGTAATCTATAGTTTCAAAGTCTATTTTATTGTTTTCCGTCATGTCAAACACCTCATCTCGCCCATTCTCTTTTTTTCAGTTGGTTGGATACCAATATAATGACTAATTTTATCAATATCGGTTTTGGGATTATCTGTCCAAAGAATGAACTCAACCATAATCAAAAGAGAATGGCTTAACAGATTTCATATCATTAACTACAAACAAGCCTATAGGCTTGTATTTGAGTATATTGAAACCTTTTATAATACCGTTAGGATTCACAGCCACTGCGACTATATGTTTCCTAATGATTTTGAAAAATTGTTTGAGAGGGTATCTTCTCTGCCAGCAGCTTAGTTGGCAGAACTTCTCATTTTATTTTGTGCTAAATCTTGACACAGGACCATATTATGTACGGTCAATAAATCATACCGATGATAATATCGTTCATAATGTTGCTTACAAAACTAATTTTAAGAATCGGAATAAACAACAAATACGGTACATTGCACAATGAAACAATGTGAAGTAATTTGCTTTTCTGTTTTTCGGGAACATTCAGATTTTTATACACAACGGTCTGATTAAACAGATATATAAAAGCGTAGGCTGTGAGAATTTCAAAAAATGCAACGATTATTCCGCTGTAATGTCCTGAACCAGTTATCGTCAGATTTCCGATAAAGCCAAGTAGAATACTGTCCGCAATTTTCTTGAAAATATTATCAAAATTAAATACGCATAAGCACATCACCGTCCATATGAGTGAAAACAGAAAAAATGAAATCAATATACCAAGCTCGGAAAACACGCTTGATTTTAATATAAATCGTTTTTCATCAGTGAATTTTCGCACTTTGACTGCATATACGGCAGAGTTTGTTATAAGCAAGCGAATAAAGCTTACTGTCAACAATGCAATGAAAAAAAGCATCAAATACAGCATTTCCATACAATCACCTCAAATCGCTTATAACGCATTACTTTTCTTTTGTAACTTCATCCAAACCGATAAAGTACATACCTTTTCTTTTAGATTTTTCAAGATGAATCTTTTCGGAATCAACAAGCAAATCTGTGTATGGGTTATTGTCAGTTTCAATAAAACAGAATATTCTGAATTTGCCGAAAGTTACGGTTTTGTCGGCTTTATGTGCAGAATCGGAATATGCGAGAATATCTGTTTCACGATTTGGTACTGCCACAAAAAGAACCTGTTCGCCTGTCTTTTTATCTCTGATTTTGTAACTTCTGATAAATGTGTAATCTTTTGAAAATGAACCGTTGTTAATTTCAATTTGTTCATACACATCAAAATCAGCATTCCTGTTAATCATAGAAACCCTACCGTTTCGCTTTGTATAAACTGCCGGTGTGATTATTTTCGTTTCCTCATCAATCATTAAAACAAATTTGCTGTTTGGTAAATCTATTAAGGTATCATAGACAAAATGTTTAATAGTAGTAAATCTCTTTTTAGAAATTGATACTTCCGATTTAATAGATTTATAATAAAGTGAATTAATAAACTCTTTTAACAAGAAACACAAAAGTAAATACAATCCATACGGGATAAGAAATGTAAAATCTAAAAGAGAACCATTAACATGATTAACACTTACGCTAAAAGCAATAACTTCCATATAATCACAACCTACCATTCAGCATACAACTTTCAAAAGAATTATCTTTATTGAGCAACAACACATTTTCGGCAAAATGTAATAACAAACCCGTTTCGGTCGTTATTGGAAATGAACAACCGTATTTCTTGTTATCGTCATTTTGAAAACCGAATTTCAGCACCAACTTATAGTGTCCGAGATTATCGTATTCAGCAAGCCCTATTGAGAAAAATGACTCCGCAGACAAATCAGTATCGCCTATTTCCCAGTAAAATTCACTATGGTGCTTATCAATCAAATTTTTGATTGATTCCGACAAAGCAATTATGTTTTCTTTTGTGACATATACTTTTGTTTCAGCACTAATATTTTTGGCTAATGCCTTTACGATAATTTGATAAAAATCAGCATCTTCCCATATTTTTTCAAATAACAAATTATTCATTTTTCCATATCACTTGTTCATTAAGCTTGAAAGTAATTTTTCATACTTTGCATTGATTGTAATTTGCGTTGCGGTATTGAATACAAACGAAGTTACTCCGTCATCACAACCGTAATCGTCTATCTGTCTGACGGTGCAAATTCCGTTTTCCAGCGACAACGGTAATCCCGTGATATTCTCATTACCGCTGTGCAGTAATTCTATACTTACTATGAAGTTTTTAATGATTGCGGATTTTATTGCAGAATCAAATACAGCGTTACCGTCAATTTCAACGCTGTCTTCAAAAGTATCAGTTTCAATAAGTTTCTCCATTTTTTGATTATATTTTGAATCATACTCGATTCTGAAGAAATCTGACACTGTTTTTACAATTACACCGTCACAAGTTCCGTCTGTATTGTACATTTGAATTGCGACCTCATCTTCGTTAAGTGCAATAATCTTGCCGTAAATAAACTTGTCACATTCATCATCTGTGTAAAAACTGCAATTTTTATTGCTTTGAAAAGCTTTTAATAATTCAGAATACATCGTATCACCTCATAAATTTTTCAGCTTTGTTTGATTTATCTTTATATTGTCTTTCATTTTATCTTAGTGTTAGCATCTAAATAATACAAAACAAAATGAGATATCCCCTTTAAGTGTTGTATAATAAAAAAAAGGAGGAATTCATTATATCACAACAAAAAACTCATCACACCAAGCAATTCAAGTTGGATGCTATCAACTATCGCAAAGAGCACCCTGATCTTACACAGGTTGAATGTGCAAAGAACCTGGGTAATTGTTTGAGAGGGTATCTTCTCTGCCAGCAGCTTAGTTGGCAGAACTTCTCATTTTATTTTGTGCTAAATCTTGACACAGAACCAAGTATTTTTAATTTCACTTGCTTCTCACCCCTAATTACTACTTAATTTCTTAGTGTTAAAAATAATACATATTATAGAAAAGATAAAAGTTAGAATTGAAACGACCATAATCGGAATTTCATATGTCGCAAAATCAAAATATCTAATATTATATCGTATAAATGTAACTGTAAAATTATAAGCTGAATGTATTAGTATACCAGGTACTATTGAATTATATTTATCAACAAGGTAATTAAAAATCAAACTCAATAAAATTGCTGACAATACTGTGAATATAGATGATGAAAAATGAATAACACCAAAAGTCAACGAAACTAAAAGTGATGATACCCATATTGGAAAAGCCAATTTTAGTTTTGAATAGATTAAGCCACGAAATGTAACCTCCTCTACAATTGGAGCTAATATACTCTTGGCTACAAACAAAAAAACTACATTTATTCCATTGACTGATTTGTGCAAATCATTTGTATTTGAAACAGTATCTTCTCCCTGAAAGAATGGTATACAATTTAATAGAATTATAAAAATGAAATATACTGATAATCCTAAAAGAATAAAAGGCAATGCCGAACGCAGAGTTATTTTATTTAGTTTTATACTATCAACAAAATCATATCTCCTTACTTTTAGAATAAAATAAAAAATAATCATAATTAATGAACAAGCAATTATCTCCATAACATAGGTTGACATTTGAGGGAGATTTAAATTTATTTTACTAAAGCATACATATATAAATGAAATTATTAATGCACATATTATTGGTGTAAATGAAAAAATAAAAAAATAACTCACCGATTCACATATAGCTTTAAACTTTTTCAAAACTATTCCTCCTATTAAAAACTAATTTTATATGATAACAAAACTGATTTTTGACAGAAAGTATGCAGGGGTACTATAGGTATTTAAAAACAATCTCTCTATTGAATCAAACAAATTTATGATGTAATAGTATTTGT
Organism: Ruminococcus bromii; assembly: GCF_002834235.1. Taxonomy (GTDB): domain Bacteria; phylum Bacillota; class Clostridia; order Oscillospirales; family Acutalibacteraceae; genus Ruminococcoides; species Ruminococcoides intestinale. Next base: position 16,411 of record NZ_NNBY01000030.1, read on the forward strand.
TCATAAAAAATTTCTTTCCGAAAAAAATAATCAGCCGATTGATATGTGATTAAATTTACTGTAATCAATTCCTGTGCTTTTCAAATTATCAAATTTAAAATATTTGAAATTGTTATTGCAATCGACCAGAATAATGGTATCATTGTTTAACAACTCCATTATAACATAATCATTTGAAGAATAACAATCCTTAATTTTATCAGCAAGAAGTTCTTTTGAACCGTTCAGAACATTCTCACCTTCTATCATTCCGCTTGAGTCAACCATATTTTTATCAATGACTTTGACGCAATTCTTTTCGCCATCAGCAAGGTTGTGCCAAACAAGAAGTGTATCGTTTATTTTGACTGCATATCCATCACGGTTAACCGAAAAATGTTCTCCTACTTTAAGATTTTTATAAGATTCATAATCATCAATCGAAGCATTGCAGGCGGATAATAAAAAAAGGATACATAAAGTACTCACTATTGTACAAACAACTTTTTTAAACATAAAAACACTCATTATCATTTTCAATATATTTCAGTATCTTTTTGACAAACACTAAAAATTTTCTTCATAATATTTTAAAAATTCATCAGCCTGTTTGTTTGGATTTGCTGATTTTATGTATTTTGTAATACTGCAATTGCCGTACCAAACCGAGATATATTTTTATTACGGATAAAAAAGCTCTTTAGGCAACAAAAATGTGTAAGGTGCGGTTATTATTGCCATTGTAAGAGATGCAATTATTTTCTGCTTTTTAGAAAGTCCTTTATTGTTAAATGACACACGATAATTAAAAGCAAAAATAAAAATACTGCTAAACAGAATACCGCTGACAATAAACAAAACTCCGTAGATGCTGTCATAACAGGAATGGTTGGTTGCAAGATATATTCCCGAAAGAATTTGTTTTCCGATATCGTTGCCCTCGTAATATTCCGCACCTGATCCAATAGATATTGCCATTAGATACAACACACCTAAAAAATCAGAAAGAAATCCATACAGAAATACGGGAATTATTGATTTCTTATACAATTGCCAAGTGAATTTCTTGTAAATAAAAATTGAAATTATTAAGAGAACTATTGAATCTATTATGAAATTCCCTAAGGCTGATACAATCCAAAGAGTGGGAACAAAGAAGAACAGCATAAACGGCGGCAAAATCATATTGTATAATTTAACATCTTTTTTCATAATATCACCTTCTTAATGATTATTTTCAGTTCACTATATACCAATTCGGTTTATGATAACAAATCAGCTTATTGCGAGCTGATCTTGCACAAATAAATTTTTAAGGCAATCTCCCATAGTATACTTCCTATCTGATTTCGATATTTTAAATACAAAGTAATATTATCACCAATGAAATGCAATACAACAACATCAGCAGTATATGCATTACAATTAGTTTGCATTTATAATTTTGTATTGACGTTACTTTTATGTTTTGATTTTCCGATTTTATAAAATCAGAAATATTGTATGCTGTATGATACACTATACCTATACCTAAACACACATAAATAAAACAAATAAGGAATGCAGACTTGACACCAAAATATATTAGAAAACTACAGGTAATCGGCGGAATAATTGCATAAACAGTCGGCAAAATCAAAGGCTTTTTCAAGGTATGGTAATATTCCTTTTTATTTTTCTTTTCTGCATATGCAACAGCCTTCATAGGGTTGTCATATTTCCTATCCATAAATTTTGCATACTTTGAAATTTGAATAAAAAAGAGAATTCCGCAGAAAATGGAGCAAGCAATTCCGAACCATACGCACAAAAGAAGTTCGTTTGCTTTTTCTTCATATGTGAGATTATTTACAGATTGACCGATTAAATCTGAATCAAGCAAAATAGGTATAATTGAGCCGATTAGCAAGCACCAAATTGCCGTTATACCGCTTGCAAGCCACTTTTTCATGTTATCCGATGAATACATTTTAAACAGCCAAAACAACATAATTAAAGTTACAGCTATTAAAACAATTGAAACTGAAATTTCAAAAGGGTTATGACTTACAACAAACCTTGACACAAACTGAATTGGCAAACACAGACTTGTCAAAAAGATGTTTTCGGTACAACTCATCAAGTTTACAATAAAATTAATTATCGTAGACATTACAATGAATAACAACAAAAATAAATGAATTTTTTCTACCGACTTAATATTTTTGTAATTGAAATTTTTCATAGTTAACACCATCATTTTAAAGAATCGTAAATGCGATTGAAATTTGCAATTTCTTTCTCATTATACGGTGAATCGGGGTTGTATTCATACATTGACAAAATCCACTCAATCAGCGTGATATCATTGCCGTTTTTAACAAGGCAATTGTCGAGCAAATATCGAATTACTGTTTCACGATTGTAGAAAAATGTACCTGAATACATTAGATAATCACACAACAGAATTGTATGCTTGGGTGTATTCTCATTTGAAACCACATAAAGAAGATAACAGAACATATCTCGGTTATCAACCGATGAAAATTCTTTTTCAATGTTCTCAAGTGTATATTCAAAGTCGGATTTTTTAAGTTCGTCATATACAAACTGAAAATCTCCGTGTTTGATTTTATTTTTTAATTTTTTGAAATCCGGCATAATATCACCTCGTATATTGATAATTCTTGCTAAATATCTTCAAGAACAATACATATAATTTTTACAATTTAATTATAACTATAAAAAATTCAATATGCAACAAATTATGCGGCTTTACGACTTTGAGGCTGTACCCGTATTCATTTGTTTTATCCTCAAAAAACGCTCTGCCATTTACAATATACTTTGTTGAAATTCATATTTTAGTATCTTTCTGACAGCACTAAAAATTTTCTTCATAATATTTTAAAAATTCATCAGCCTGTTTGTTTGGATTTGCTGATTTTATGTATTTTGTAATGTAGTATGAATACTCATAGTCATGGATAAGTATTGGAATATCTGCAATGATTTTACCGACTTCGTTGTCTGATCTTAAATTCAAAACGACCTCGGAAATCAGGGCGTATAATTCTTTACAACCGTTTGGACCGTTACCGATATAATTCATTTCATCATCATAATCTTGTTCGTCATCCTCGTAGCCGATATTATCAACACCGTTTTCAGCATACCAATCAACCAATAATTTTGCACTTTTATCGTCGGCAATCAGGTATTTTTCATCATTGCAGCCCCAAAAAGCCATATTCCACTTTTCTTCTTCCTCGTTGCAATCTTCAATATCACTAAGCGTATTACTGAATATGCTGACATAGGGGAAATTCTCAATATTATCGTACACATTACATTCATTAAAATTGATGAGTATTGAAATTACATATGTATCTTTTGCAAGTGATTTTAAATAATTTTTTATTTCGTTGTATAAATATTCTTTTAGCATAATTTATTCTCTCCCTTACCTCTTTGCAGTTTTATTATACTATTTTAAAGCAATATTTGTCAAGATTTGTATTAGTTATTTTAATACATTAATTCCGATTTTTATTTAAAAAATCGGGGAACAGAAATTATTTTATCTGTTCCCCGAATGTGTTTTATAAAATATTAAATTCAGCAAATTATTCTTTTACAATGTTTTCAAATGTGTGCCAACCGAGAACTGCACATTTTACACGGGCAGGCATATGAGAAATGTCAGACAATGCTCCGCCCTCCTCAAGCTCTTCAATTTCTTCGTCAGTTGCTTTGCCTTGAATCATTTTAAGGAAAATATCTTTCAGATGTTCGGCTTCATCAACTGTTTTGCCGATAATCAAATCAAGCATAATATCGGCTGATGCCTGGGAAATTGCACAGCCGTCACCTGTAAACGAACCGTCTGTAATCACACCGTCTTTGATGTTAAGATTAAGCACAATGTCATCACCGCAGCTTGGATTCACACCCTCAAGGCTTGCCGTTGCCGTATCAAGCGGATGTTTGTGCATTGGATGAAGATTGTGATCGGTCAGGATTTCATTGTAAAAGCTTCTGTTATTTTCCATATCCCATTCTCCTTCTGACAGTTGACACGCTGTTCAAAAACATATCAATGTCATCTTTCGTATTGTAGAAATAAATGCTTGCCCTTGTTGTTGACGGAACGCCTAAAAATTCCATCAAAGGCTGTGCGCAATGGTGTCCTGCACGGACTGCAATACCGTCAGCATCGAGAATACTGCTGACATCATGCGGATGAACTCCGTCAATTGTAAAGCTGATAATTCCGCAATGCTCTTTCGGATTGCGGCTTCCCTGAATATTGATGTGAGGGATTTTCATAAGTCCGTCAAAGGCTCTTTTGGTAAGCTCTTCTTCAATACCGCCGATTGTATCAAAACCAATATTTTGAATATATTCAATTGCGGTTTTCAGCCCCCATGCGCCAGCCGCATTTACCGTTCCTGCCTCGAATTTATGCGGTAAATCGGAATAGATAACCTTGTCCCTTGTAACGGAATCAATCATCTCACCGCCCGTTAAAAACGGCGGCATTTTTTCAAGAAGGCTTTCTCTGCCGTATAATACACCGATTCCGAAGGGTGACATAAGTTTGTGCCCCGAAAATGCAAGAAAATCTACATCAAGCGACTGAACATCAACGGGAATGTGCGGAACGCTCTGTGATGCGTCAAGCACAACAGCTGCACCGCATTCCTTTGCAAGCTCTGTGATACGCTTTATGGGAGTTTTGCAACCGAGTACATTTGATATGTGAGTTACTGCCACAAGCCTTGTACGCTCCGAAAAAGCCTGTTTCAGCTGTTCTTCGGTAATTGTGCCGTCAGGGTTGCATTCAATGTACTTTACCGCTGCGCCCGTTTTTTCTGCAACAACTCTCCATGGCAACTGGTTGCTGTGGTGTTCCATTACAGTGACAAGAATTTCGTCACCTTTTTTAAGGAAATTCATTCCGTAGCTGTAGGCAACAAGATTGAGGCTTTCGGTTGCATTGCGTGTAAATATTATTTCACGCTCCGACCTTGCATTAATGAACTTTCTGACTGTTTCACGGGATTGCTCATAACACTCGGTTGCTTTGAAACCCAAAGCATAAAGTCCACGCAGAGGATTTGCATTGCATTTTTTGTAGAACTCCATTTCCGAATTTATAACTGATTCAGGTCTTTGAGCAGTTGCGGCACTGTCGAGATAGACTACAGGATTTTCTCGCAAAAGCGGAAAATCTTCCTTAAAGTTTTTCATTTGCATAGCCTGTAACCTCCTCCAGACAGGATTTTGCAAGCGTTTCAAGCTCATCATCACCGATTTTTGAGCATAAAGCGTCAAGCTTTGCACGAGCCATAAGGTTACAAGCCTCTTCTTCGTCAAGACCTCTGCTTGCAAGATAGAAAAGCACATCATCGGACGGTCTGCCGATTGACGCACCGTGGTTGCCCTCAACATCCTCTTCCGCACAAAGAATGAGCGGTACGGTCTGATTGATGACATCTTCACCTAAAATGAGAACATCTTCGTTCTCGTCACCCTTAGCACCCGATGAGCCGAGCGGAAAATCAATTGTACCACGGAATAATTTATGTGCTTTATCTCTCAAGACACCTCCGGCATTCATTGAACTGACGGTCTTTTTGCCGATATGCTCGGCAACATAGTTCATATCAAGCAACTGCTCGTCCTTGCAATAGTAGCCGACATTGAGATCAAGATTGCTCTGCCTGCCCAAAAGCGTTGTCTTTGTGCCTGTATAGGTTTCATTTCCGCCGATGAAAAGCTGTAATATCTCTGCGGTTGCATTATCTTCACATTCTGCACCGACATCGTTTATAAAGCGGAAATTTTGCGAAAGGAGATTAAGCTGTACGAGTCTGATTTTTGCGCCTTTTTCAGCTTTAAATTTCGTTCTTACGGCACAAATACCGTTTGCATTCCACGCTGACTGCATTGTCATAAATACGGTAAGCTCTGTGTTTTCGGGAGCGTAAAGTTCTACATCTGCAAAAGCGTTTTCACCGTTTTTGCAATTAAAAAACAGCTTTTCGCTTTTTGTTTTATCAGCCGATATTCTGATTTTTTCAGACTGTGATATTTTTGAGATTTCGTCAATCTCCTCGCCCATACCTGTCTGAATATTTACAAATGAATCCCAAATTTTTGAATCTGAAATATTTGTATATTTTTCGATTATTTCTTTTTGAACAGGAATACTGTTCCAACCGTCAACGGGAATATTTCGGATTTTTGCCCGATTCACTCCCAATCGGTTCCAAGTGGGTGACGGAAGAAAGTTCACTGTTAAGTCTTTATTATCAACCATAATGTCCTCCTTATCCGATACTGCCCTTCATCTCAAGCTGAATGAGATTGTTCATTTCAACCGCATATTCAAGCGGAAGTTCCTTTGACACATTGTCTGCAAAACCGCTGACTATCATTGCCCTTGCATCCTCTTCACTAAGACCCCTTGACATGAGGTAGAATACAGCCTCATCGCTGATTCTGCCAATTTTAGCCTCGTGACCGATATCTGCGTGCGGAGTTCTGATATCCATTACAGGAATAGTATCTGAGCGTGACTTTGAATCAAGCATAAGTGACTGACATGAAACGGCAGATTTTGCATTTTCGGCAGACTTGTTTACAACAACGGAGCTTCTGAATGTGCTGATTCCGCCGTCTTTTGAAATTGACCTTGTGTTCATAAACGAAGATGTTTCTTTGCCGATATGAACTACTTTTGCGCCTGTATCAAGGTTCTGTCCCTTGCCTGCAAATGTAATGCCCGTAAATTCCATTCTTGAACGGTCGCCTTTTAAAATTGTCATCGGATAAAGATATGACACATGAGAACCGAATGAACCCGATACCCATTCCATAGTACCGCCATCTTCAACAAGTGCTCTTTTGGTGTTAAGATTGTACATATTTTTTGACCAGTTTTCAATTGTTGAATATCTGAGTCTTGCATTTTTCTTTACAAAAAGCTCAACGCATCCTGCGTGAAGATTTGCTATGTTATATTTCGGAGCAGAACAACCCTCTATAAAATGCAGGTCTGCACCCTCGTCAACGATAATGAGCGTGTGTTCAAACTGGCCTGCACCGGGTGCGTTAAGTCTGAAATATGACTGCAACGGAATTTCTACCGATACTCCCGGCGGAACATACACAAACGAACCTCCTGACCATACTGCACCGTGAAGTGCGGCAAATTTGTGGTCATTCGGACGGACAAGTTTCATAAAATATTTTTTTACCATATCGGCATATTCGCCCTTTAACGCACTCTCCATATCGGTATATACTACGCCCTGTGAGGCAACCTCTTCACGAACATTGTGGTACACAAGCTCGGAATCATACTGTGCTCCGACACCTGCAAGGGACTTTCTCTCTGCCTGAGGAATACCGAGTCTTTCAAATGTATTCTTGATATCTTCGGGGACTTCCGACCATTTTGCGGTCATCCTTGTGTTCGGACGGACATAGGTTGCAATATTGTCCATATTAAGTCCGTCAATGGGCGGTCCCCAGTTTGGAACTTTGAGTTCATTATAAATTTGAAGTGACTGCAAACGGAAATTCTGCATCCACACGGGATCGTTCTTTTCCTTTGAAATTTTTTCTACAATTGAGGCATCAAGACCTGATTTGATACGGTAGGCATCATTTTCTTTGTCTTTGATATCGTAGACACTTCTGTCAACATCATCGACATATGTTCTTTCTTTCATCTTAATACCTCCGTCAGAACTTTTCTGCATAAAGTTCAAGATACTTTTCAAAACCGTGTTCATTGATTTCATCAATCAACGATGCGTCGCCTGTTTTAACTATATGGCCGTTTACCATAATATGGGTATAATCAACCTTGAGAGATTCGAGAATACCTGTGCTGTGTGTGATGATGAGCAATGCACCGTCACGGTTTTTCTGATAGTGTTCAACGCCCTTTGAAACTGTGCGAACCGCATCAACATCAAGACCCGAGTCTGTTTCGTCAAGAATTGCAAGCTTTGGATTGAGTAAAAGCATCTGCAAAATTTCTGCTTTTTTCTTTTCACCGCCCGAAAAGCCTACATTTAGATCGCGCTCGGAATATGACGGATCCATCTGCAAAAGCTCCATAGCCTCTCTGAGCTCTTTTTTAAAGTCCCAAAGGCGGATTCTTTTGCCACGGTTCTTTTCAAGAGCGTTACGAATAAATGATGAAAGTGAAAGCCCCGGAACCTCAAGAGGACTTTGGAATGAAAGAAAAATTCCGTCCTTTGACCTTTTATCGGGTGTTTCATCGTTAATGTTTTTTCCGTTAAAAAGTATTTCGCCTGAATTAAGCGTATATTTAGGACTGCCCATAAGTGCAAATCCAAGCGTTGACTTGCCTGCACCGTTAGGTCCCATAAGCACATGCGTTTCACCTTTGTTTATACTAAGATTTATATCGTGCAGAATTTCCTTTTCCTCTACACTTACAGTCAAACCGTTTACATCAAGTAATTTGTCTGCCATTTCATAATCCCACCTTGTTATATTATCAACCCACCAAAGGAGTGGATAATTAAAATATAACCTTTTCAACCCATTTTGTCAATGGGTTGGTATTGCATTTTTATCGTTTTTTGTATATAATCAAGGTATATAAGCAAAACAGGCTTACAAAATATGCAAGCATTGCCAAAAGGGGATAATTTTATGCTGATTTCAAGTAAAGGTCGTTACACGCTGTATGTGCTTGTCGATCTGGCAAAAAACGGGCAGAACCGATATATTCCGCTCAAAGAAATTGCAGAAAGACAGAATATTTCCAAAAAATATATGGAAGGCATACTCAAAACCCTTGTTGACCGCAATCTGCTTGAGGGCGTAAAAGGAAAGGGCGGCGGCTATAAGCTGACCAAAGAACCTAAAGATTATTCACTCGGTGAAATTCTCAGACTTACGGAAGGCGACCTTGCGTCTGTCCCATGCACTTCAAAAACTCACGAACATTGCAATCATATGGAATCGTGTCCCTCACATCCTATCTGGCAACAGCTTGACAATTTAATCAATAATTACCTTGACAGTGTAACTCTTGCAAATTTACTTAATAATGAATAAAATAAATACGCACAACATCTTTGCTTTTGTGAAGATAATGTGCTATAATAACAATAGACAGATATAATTTAAGTTATTTTTGCACAAATTAAGCTGTCACTACGAATCTATCAGCAAAAGCAGGTGATTTTATGGCTTTCGATACATTTGACGAGGGTATTAATCCCGGTGGAATGAGAAGCAAAAACGAAATTAAAACCTTGATATGTTATTTGTATAATTCTGTAAAAGAAAATATAGACAAAGGAATTGTCATACAGGCAATTCTAAAGCAGGGACTTGCCAATTATTTTGAAACAAGTTCCGCCTTTGACGACCTTGTTACAAACGGTAACCTTGTGCCTGCTGATGATGAACACAAAACATATGCGCTCACGGAAAACGGTGTTGAAATTGCGAAACAGCTTGACAGCATTCTTGCGTACTCTATCAAAGAAAAGGCATACGCTTGTGCGGTTAAGCTCCTTGCCGTAAAGAAAAATGAGATTGAAAACAAGGTTGATATTGTAAAAAATTCAAACGGATTTACTGTTAAATGTTCTGTATCCGGCGGTGATATGGATTTGATGAAGCTTGATGTTTATGCTCCCGAAATGGAACAGGCTCTTATTCTCAAAAAAAATTTTCTTGACAATCCGAAAAAAGCGTACAAAATTATGCTTGCGCTCCTGACCAAAGACAAAGAAACCGTTGGTGAGGCTCTTGAGGAACTTTACGGCATTGTATAAAATTTCATACAAACAATTAAGGGGCTGTCGATGTGACCGCCCCTTCTGTGATTATTCAGAAAAAAAGATTAAGACCGAGCATAAGCGTTACTCCGGGTATTCCTCCTATTATTGATACCAAAAGTGATAAAAGGCTTATGGGCAAAGTTACGCCCGTAAAAGCTCCCGTCAGATTGACCGCAAACAATGTTGCCGCTCCCAAAGTCATTGAAAGCAGAGAGCGTTTGAACGGATGCTTGTTTTTGCCGAGAAAGTGCAAGATTGCGAAAGTTATAAATGTTACAAAAATAATCAGACATATTCCCCACCAAGGCATTTTTAACAACTCCATATAAAAAGTAAAACCGCCAGAGGATTGCCCTGACGGTTAATTTTATGCTGATTATTAAGTTAATATGCTTACAGTATACCGAACTTTGAAAGCACATTAAGTGCAATTACAAAAATTACGAATATTGCAGCAAAAACTTTTGTCCAGCGTGAGAGGAACGCATCAATCGAACGAGCCTTATTCTTTGAGAAATAAGAATCGGCAACACCTGTTACAGCACCGATACCCTGCTGATTACCCTCCTGAAGGATAATTACAACGATAATGGCAACAGATACGATTGCGAGCAATACGCCTAAAACAATGCCCCAAATGCTCATTTTTATCTTCCTTTCATTTAATAAATACGAATAAAACAAATTCTGCTTTAATAACTGTTTTATAATACCACATAAACACAGCTTTTTCAAGAGATATTACAAGATTTTTATTAATTTTTTCAAAATCAAATCAGCGAAAGCTGTTCGTCTTTTGAATCATCGTTCACGGGCAACGCACCTCTTGCAGGAAGTGAACCTGTTCTGTAACGCTTTGGATTTGTAAAAGTACCGTCTTTATAGCGTTCTATGCTGAAAAGTCTGTGACCTTTTTTGGGCTTGAGAACGGCAACACCCTGTGTTGAACGGGTTGTTTTGAGAGCGAGTGCACCCGTGTGAACAAGGAGCATATTTCCCGATGACGCCTTGAAGAGTACCTCTTCATCCTCAGGCATATAGAGAAGTCCGACAAGCGGAGATTTGTCGGAATATGCGCCCGTGAGCTTTTTACGGTTAGTCTTTGTTGCGTAGGATTCAAGCGGAACTTTTGCAGCCTTGCCGTTTTCAAAAGCAAAGAGCAGCATACCCTTGTAATCTTTTGTAACAACCATTTTCACAGCATTTTCGCCTTCATCAAAGCCAAGCTTTGCGGCAACATAGTCACCGAGTACACTTGCCTTTGTCTGTGCAAAATCATCAGCCTTTGCCTTATACACCTGACACTTGTCTGTAAAGAACAAAAGGTCGCAGTTGTTTGTGAACTCAAGCTCCTGAATAATTTCGTCACCGTCTTTGAGCTTTTGTTCACCGCTCATTCTGAGCGACTGCGGAGTAATCTTCTTGAAATATCCCTCTTTTGTAAAGAAAAGATTAACAGGATAATCGGGAATCTCGACTGTCTCTTCCTCATACCTTGCAACATCATCATAGATTATGATACTCTTTCTCGGCTGACCGTATTTCTCGGCAATTGATTTGAGTTCTTTGACAATGATTGTCTTGATTCTTGCCTTGCTTTTTAAAATTTCGTCAAGCTCGGCAATCTCTTTTTCAAGGTCTTCAAGGTCTTTTGTACGCTTTAAAATGTATTCACGGTTAAGATGACGAAGTTTTATTTCGGCAACATATTCAGCCTGTATTTCGTCAATTCCGAATCCAATCATAAGGTTTGGCACAACCTCGGATTCTTCATCGGTTTCACGGACAATCTTTACTGCCTTGTCAATATCGAGAAGAATTTTTTCAAGACCTCTTAAAAGATGAAGCTTGTCAGCTTTTTTGTTGCGGTCAAAATATGTTCTTCTTCTGACGCACTCAATTCTGAAAGCAATCCATTCTTCAAGCAACGCCTTTACACCGAGAACTCTCGGAACACCTGCAATAAGCACATTGAAGTTGCAGGAATAGGAATCTTCGAGTGTTGTAAAGCGGTAAAGCTTTGTCATAAGCTTGTCGGCATCAACGCCACGCTTGAGGTCAATTGTAATTTTAAGTCCGTCAATACCTGTTTCGTCACGAATATCGGAAATTTCCTTGACTTTACCCTGCTTTACAAGGTCGATTACCTTTTCAATGATAACCTCACAAGTTGTTGTAGCCGGGATTGAAAGAATATCTATACAGTTTGCAGACTTGTCATAGACATACTTTGCACGGAGCTTGATACTTCCTCTGCCGGTTTCATAGACTTGATTGATGACATTTTCATCATAGATAATCTGACAACCGCCTGTAAAATCAGGAGCCGGCAGAGTAGACTTTATATCATGGTCGGGATCACGGATAAGTGCCGCTGTTGTTTCGCAGATTTCACGCAGATTGAATGAACAGATATTTGACGCCATACCAACGGCAATACCTGTGTTTGCGTTTACAAGTACAGACGGAAATGCAACCGGCAAAAGTGACGGTTCTTTCATTGTATTATCGTAGTTATCTACAAAATCTACGGTATCTTTGTCTATATCACGAAACAGCTCGTTGCAGATTGCGTCAAGCTTTGCCTCTGTGTAACGGGATGCCGCCCACGCCATGTCACGGCTGTAGAATTTACCGAAATTACCCTTTGAATCTACATACGGATGCAAAAGTGCCTCATAGCCCCTTGAAAGACGAACCATTGTGTCATAAATTGCAGAGTCGCCGTGAGGATTGAGCTTCATTGTTGCACCGACAATGTTTGCCGATTTTGTTCTTCCGCCGTTCAGAAGTCCCATTTTGTACATCATATACAGGAGCTTTCTGTGCGACGGCTTGAACCCGTCGATTTCTGGAATTGCACGGGAGAGAATTACGCTCATTGCATACGGCATATAGTTCTCTCTGATAGTGGAAACGATTGGCTGTTCCACTACTTCACCCGCACCGTTGATTACACCGTGAGTTTTTGACGGTGAAGTTCTGCGGGGAGTCTTTGAAGATTTTTTCGCCATTTATTTCCACCTCCAATCAGCTTACATCAAGCTGGTCAATATATTCGTTGCCGTGTTCTACTATATAATCTTTTCTTCCCTGAAGATTGTCACCGAGAAGAACATCAAAAATTTCCGCTGTCTGTTCTGCATCGGCAGGAAGAACCTTGATAAGTCTGCGTGACTCGGGGTTCATTGTGGTAAGATTCATCATATCAGGTTCGTTCTCACCAAGACCTTTTGAACGCTGAATTGTGAATTTCTCCTTGCCGAGCTGTTCAATAAACTTATCCTTTTCAACCTCATCGTATGCAAAATAAACATCGTTTTTGGCTGTAATTTCATAAAGAGGCGATTCGGCAATAAACACCTTGCCTTCTTCAATGAGTGTAGGTGTAAGTCTGTAAAGCATGGTAAGTAAAAGTGTTCTGATCTGGAAGCCGTCAACATCGGCATCGGTGCAGAGAATAATTTTGCTCCAACGAAGTGCGTTCATATCAAAGCTTGAAAGATTCTTGTTTGCTTTTGACTTAACCTCAACGCCGCAACCGAGAACCTTGAGCAAATCGGTAATGATTTCGCTCTTAAAAATCTTATCGTAGTCGGCTTTAAGGCAGTTAAGTATTTTACCTCTGATTGGCATAATTGCCTGAAAATCGGGGTTTCTTGCCTGTTTACAGGCACCGAGAGCAGAATCACCCTCTACTATGAACAGTTCACGCTGTTCCGTGTCTTTACTTCTGCAATCGACAAATTTTGCAACACGGTTTGTTATGTCGAGATTGCCCGAAAGCTTTTTCTTTATGTTAAGTCGTGTTTTCTCAGCATTTTCACGGCTGCGCTTATTGATAAGCACCTGTTCGCAGATTTTTTCTGCCTCAAGCGGATTTTCAATAAAATAGATTTCAAGACTCTGACGGAGAAATGCAGTCATAGCGTCCTGAATACCCTTGTTTGTAACCGCCTTTTTGGTCTGGTTTTCATATGATGAAACACTTGAAAAAGACGAAATAACACACACAAGGCTGTCCTCAACATCGTCATACTTGATTTTGCTTTCGGTTTTGTTATATTTATTATTTTGTTTTAAGTAGCTGTCAATCTGGTAAACAAAGGCATTCCGCACCGCCTTATCGGGAGCGCCGCCGTGTTCAAGCCAGCTTGAGTTGTGGTAGTATTCGGTGAGATGCACTTTATTTGAAAATGCAACCGAGATATCCATTTTGCACTTATATTCGGGCTTATCGTCACGGTCACGGGTTTTAACCTCGGTTTCCCAATGCTGAATTGAACTGAGTCCGTTTTCACCGACTACCTCGGCAACATGGTCAACAATACCGTTTACATAGTTATAGCTTGTTGTATCAAAGCTTTTGCCGTTCTGATTGCGGAAAACAAATTCAATTCCTGCGTTGACAATAGCCTGTCTTTTCATTATGTCAAGAAAATATTCGGGCTGAATGTCGATATCCGTAAAGACTTCGAGGTCGGGTTTCCAATGAATTTTTGTACCCGTATCCTTTTTGCTGTACGGCTCTTTTTTGAGCTTGCCGACAATCTCGCCTTTTTCAAAACGGAGAGTGTATCGGTAGCCGTCACGGCGGATATCAACATCCATATACTCGGAGCTGTACTGAGTTGAACAAAGACCGAGACCGTTCATACCAAGGGAAAATTCGTAGCTTTCACCCTCGTTGTTATTATACTTACCGCCGGCATAGAGTTCGCAGAAAACCAGTTCCCAGTTGTAGCGCTTTTCGTTTTCGTTGTAGTCAACGGGAATTCCTCTGCCGTGATCTTCAACCTCAATTGAGCCGTCGGAATAGCGTGTAACTGTGATTTTTTTACCGTAACCCTCTCTCGCCTCGTCTATTGAGTTTGAAAGAATCTCAAACACGGAATGCTGACAGCCGTCAATACCGTCCGAACCGAAAATTACGGCAGGACGCTTACGGACACGGTCGGCACCCTTTAGCGTTGTGATACTGGTATTATCATAATCGGTGGTTTTCTTTCTTGGCATTTTACTCTTCCTTTATCATTTTTCACCACGCAGTTTTTTGATTTTATCACGCAGATATGCGGCGTGTTCAAATTCAAGCAACTTTGCGGCAGCTTTCATTTCCTTTGTCAGTTTTTCTATCAACTGTTGTTTTTGTGCCTTTGAAAGCTTTTTTGTATTTTTAAATTCACTGTCATCGTGAGTAGAAATTTCAAGTATATCGCTGACCTTTTTGACAATAGTCTTTGGAACGATGCCGTGTTCAACATTATATTTATTCTGAATTTCACGGCGCCGCTGTGTTTCGGTTATTGCAACCTTCATTGACGGTGTTACGCTGTCGGCATACATAATAACCGTACCCTCGCTGTTTCGTGCGGCTCTGCCGGCAATCTGAATAAGCGAACGGGTTGAACGGAGAAATCCCTCTTTGTCGGCATCAAGTACGGCAACAAGAGAAACCTCGGGAATATCAAGTCCTTCACGCAGAAGGTTGATTCCGACAAGAACATCAAATTCTCCGAGTCTTAAATCACGGACAATCTCCATTCTTTCAACGGTGTCAATGTCATGGTGCATATAACGAACCCTGATACCCAGCTTTTCAAGATATGCGGTAAGGTCTTCCGCCATTTTCTTGGTAAGGGTTGTGACAAGGGCTCTTTGATTTTTGGCTGTACGAATATTGATTTCGGACACAAGGTCGTCAAGCTGACCTTCGGTAGGTCTTACCGAAATTTCAGGATCAAGAAGTCCTGTAGGTCTGATAATCTGCTCTGCAACAACAGCCGATTTTTCAAGCTCAAAATCGCCTGGTGTTGCGCTTACATAAACAGCCTGATTTATTTTTGAATAGAATTCGTCAAAGTTGAGCGGACGGTTATCAAGTGCAGACGGAAGTCTGAAACCGTAGTCAATAAGGCTCTTTTTTCTTGCATAGTCACCCGCAAACATTCCCCGTACCTGTGGAAGCGTTACATGGGACTCATCGACAAAGAGCAGAAAATCATCGGGGAAATAGCTTAAAAGCGTGTACGGCGATGAGCCTGGCGCTCTGCCCGACATTATTCTTGAATAGTTCTCGATACCCGTACAAAATCCGATTTCCTGCAACATTTCCATATCGTACCTTGTACGCTGTTCAAGTCGTTGTGCCTCAAGGAGCTTTCCGTTTTCACGAAAATATGCAAGTCTTTCCTCAAGCTCCCTGTCAATTTCCGCAAGAGCCTTTTTCATCTTATCTCCCGACACAATGTAGTGTGACGCAGGATAGATTGCGGCATGTTTCAGAACAGCTTTGAGTTCGCCCGTAAGCGGATTGATTTCGGAAATTCTGTCAATTTCATCTCCGAAAAATTCGACACGGATTATAGAATCGTTTGATGCGGCAGGGAAAATTTCAACCACATCACCACGAACCCTGAATTTATTACGGGTAAAGCTTACATCATTGCGTTCATACTGCAGTTCAACAAGCTTTTTTACAAGCTCATCACGTGACTTTTCCATTCCCGGACGAAGTGAGATTACCATATTACGGTAGTCAATAGGATCGCCCAGGCTGTATATGCAAGAAACCGAGGCAACAATAATTACATCTCGTCTTTCGGAAAGTGCAAGCGTTGCGCTGTGGCGGAGTTTATCAATCTCATCATTGATTGAACTGTCTTTTTCAATATAAGTATCCGTCTGTGCAACATATGCCTCAGGCTGATAATAATCGTAGTATGACACAAAATATTCAACCGCATTTTCCGGAAAGAACTCTTTGAACTCACTGCAAAGCTGAGCCGCAAGAGTTTTGTTGTGTGCAAGCACAAGTGTCGGTCTTTGAACCCTCTGAATAACATTTGCCATTGTAAAAGTTTTACCCGAACCCGTTACACCGAGGAGCGTCTGTTCACGGTTGCCTGCATTTATACTGTTTACAAGCTTTTCGATTGTCTGCGGCTGGTCGCCTGTCGGCTGATATTTTGAATGAAGTTTAAATTCCATAATACACATCACATTCCAAATACGGATTTTCTTATTATGTTTCCTGTTACAAGGCTCTTTATTACAAAAGTCCTGTAACAGAAAACATATCCGAACAAAATTTCGATTTTAATTATAGAACAGATGTTTTAAATTGTCAAATGTTTCTTTTAAAGAACATTATTACTTTTCATAATAGAAGATGTTCCCCGCAAGCCTGCTTTCACGGAGAGAAACATAATCATCATCGGTTATTATGAAATGGTCGATAAGCTCAACTCCGACAGTTGCAAGCGTACTCTTCAAAACTATTGTTGTGTCAAGGTCGCTTCCCGAAGGCAAAGCCGTTCCGCTGGGATGATTATGTGCTATAAACGCAGTTTTGGCATTGTGACGAAGTGACAAATCAACAATTTTTCTGACGGGCATATCGGATGAATTGAGTGAACCTTTTGAAATTATATCAAAATAAATCATCTTGCCCTTTGCATCACCGAGCATGAGAGCGACACATTCGTTTGTTCGACCGATAAATTTTGCTTTAAATATTTTACCGAGATTTTCATAGTCGATGATATTATCATGTGACATCTTTGATTCGGTATAAAGCCTTGCCATTTCGGGCAACATTTTGAGCAATGCGGCGGCATTTTCAGACAGACCGAATTCCTTCATAAGCTCGTCAATCGGAGCGTCACACACTCCGCCGACAGTGATATAACGGTCAAGCAGACGATGTGCAAGAGGATTTGTGTCCTTTCTCGGAATAGCATAGTAAAGGAACATTTCAAGAGCCTCGTGCGTTTCAAACACATCAAAGCCGTTTTCTATGAACTTTTTACGCATTCTTTCACGATGACCGCTGTGTTCGTTATCGGTTGTCCGTGCCATATTATCCCCACCGCAAAATAAGTTTTTTCAAACTTTGGGGGCGGATAAAACCGCCCCGACTGATTAATATTAATAATTAAAAGTTGTTATTCCTTTACGCCGTACTGCTCATAGTAAGCGTCAATAGCGGCTTTGAGCTTGTCGTCAATAATAACCTTGCCCTTGTATTCCTTGTTGTAAAGGTGTTCAACAACCTCTGCCATTGTTACGATTGCAGTTGTTTTAAGGCCGTACTTTTCTTCAATCTCGGAAAGTGCGCTCTTTGTACCCTTGCCACGCTCCATACGGTCAACGGAAACAACAAGACCGATTGGGTTTACATCGCCCTGAGCCTTGATAATCGGGAGAGTTTCTTCAATTGAAGTGCCTGCTGTTGTAACATCTTCGATAATAACAACCCTGTCACCGTCATTGATAGGACTGCCGAGAAGAATACCCTTGTCGCCGTGATCCTTAACTTCTTTTCTGTTTGAGCAATAACGAATATCCTGACCGTATTTTTCGCTGATTGCGATAGTTGCGGCAACAGAAAGCGGAATGCCCTTGTATGCAGGTCCGAAAAGAACATCAAAATCAAGACCGAACTTGCTGTTGACAGCCTCTGCATAATACTGACCGAGACGGCGGAGCTGAGCGCCTGTTCTGTAGAAACCTGTGTTTACGAAGAAAGGAGTTTTTCTTCCGCTCTTTGTAACAAAATCGCCAAATTTTAGAACCTGACAATCAACCATAAATTCAATGAATTCCTTTTTGTAAGCTTCCATCAATAAAACCTCCGATACAAAATAGCTTTCGGACAAACATCTGTAATATCCGACAGTTTTACATAATTCAACATTGTAAATTCTACCACAATATCTCGTTTTTGTAAATGACAGTTACACAGCTGTAATCAATCGTAATGTTATGTTAAAACAGAAAAAGACTTCGCAACAGAGTACGAAGTCTTTTTTGATATAACTTTAATTACCACCGAGAACAAATCTCCCAGTTATCCAAAGATGTTGCAAAATCGCTTTCATTTTTTACGATTCCACCGGTATAGAAATATACATCTGTATAACCGACAATATATTTTTGTATAAGAGTAGCATCTTTAACACTTACCGAATACGAATCCACATTTACCTTTGCCCTTAATTCTTGTGCACCGGTAAAGTTTACCTCACCAACTATATATTTTTGAATTAATGTAGCATCCGATACGCTGACAACACCGTCTCTGTTTACATCACCCTGAATAATATCTTTACAAGTCATTTCATTGTAGATGTACAACAGCTCATAGAAGCACTTACTTATATACTTCTGTTGTTTAACTGTATAATCATAATCATATACACTACCCCATTTGGCAGGTTCTAAATCAGAATCAATAACCCTTAATGCCTGAAGAAGATTATCTCGCTTTTCGATAAATGTATTCCACTGTTCGTCAGTGTACCAATTATTATAGTTTTGCTCGTGTACTGCAACATAACAGGTTTGTTCAGCATAACAAGGACTTATCCATGGATTTTCATAAAATTCTTTTGTTTCGTCATACTTGTTTTGCAATTCAACGGCGGTTACTTCTCCCTTTTCGTACTTGTACGCTACATCAAGAAGTTCATCTGCTAAATCACCGGATTTATTATAATAATTTCCTGAATAAGGTCTTCTGCAACCGGTCGACATAAGATCATTGATAATATGTTGTGCATAGATTTCGCACTCACTGACATCAATTTCATCGTCCGAAGCAGCAGAAACCGGCAGAATTGTTATACTTGAAATTAACACAACTGCAATCAGCAAAGCGCTTAATCTTTTTTTAATACTCATAATAATCTCCTTTCAAAATAATTTTTTATTTAACCGAACTTTCGTAACATCATACAAATCTCAAGAAATATGAGCTATTATTTTCTGTAATCTTGTCGCATCACACACGGTAATATTGCCATCCATATCGACATCCGCAGCCAACTTCTGTTCTTCATTAAATGTTATTAGTTTAGCTAAGTATTCTTGTATAGATGTTACATCAATCATAGAAATGTCGCCGTCCAAATTAACATCGCCTAATATGACAACTTTACATTGCGTTGACTTTGAGTATAATGTTGTTGGATAAACAACATTTCCATACTTTTTTGAGGTAATTTTCACCCTAATATATCTGCCAAAATCATTGTCAGTTACTTCATAACTTGAGTTTACAGCATTACCTATATCATACCAATTATTTCCGTTGATTGATGATTGCCACTGGTAATTCACTTGATACGAATCTTTTACTGGATTGCCTATGCAAACAGCGTTTAAAGTTTCTCCCACTATTGGAAGTCCGTCAACTTTAACATCGCTAATTTCAGATTTAGGATTTACCACAACCGTTTTTACAATATTATTATTAAATCTAAAATATAATTCCTGATACTTACCGTTAAGTGAAGACAAATATTCTTTTTTTAGTGTAACAATACCATTCTCAAGTTCATAGTCTGTATCTTGATATAGCACTCTATTGTCAGAATTAGATATATTAAATAATTTGCAATCAGATACACATGTTATAGTAGCATCCTCATCTGTATTTATTATAGAACTCGGAGATAACGACACAGAATAATTTTGACTATCTGTATCTTTTAATACAGGTCTAATACAAAAATTTCCGTAAAGTTTATTTGTTGTTACATCCTTCCACTCCAAACTACTTTTGCCATTATCAATACAATAATAGCTTTCTCCGCTTAAAATACCTTTTGCTCCATTATAATCCCCCTCATAAGGAATATAAATTTTTGAATTGCTACTGTTAGGTATTATCTCAACAATTACAGCACATCTATCATCCGAGGAAAAAGTAAATGGTTTATTCAGAGGAACAGTTAAATATCCCTCTCCATTATAAATTCCGGATGCTAAAACCTCATAATCACTTACACTATTAGGAATAGAACCATTTTGCAGAGGAATTACTCTCACATTGTATGTACAATCAATAGTTTTTAAATAAAGCATTACCTTATTTATACATTCATAAGTATCAGTAAAAGATGACACATCATATACATTTGCCAAAAACACTCTATCTTTTAAAATATATTCTGGTTTAACCATGTTTGTTATTGGTAAATAATCATAAGAGAGCATATATTCGCTTTCGTCTGCAGGTTGGACTCCTGTTGTCACTGCAAACGGATTGTTTTTTGCGTTCAATGTAGCATCCTCATAGGAAATCCACATATATCCACTTCTTATGTCTTGATATCCCCAACTATTCTTCACCAACCATGCACCGTTACTTTTAGGTTTATAACCATTTCTAAAATTATCTTTTGAAAAATCATCATCCCACCCAACAATACTTATAGCATGATTCAAATAAGCATCAGACAAATTATTAAGAGTTTGTTCATTTCCATTTACATTTTTCACCATATTGGACTTATAAAATATACCCGCACCAACAGCACCATAATTCTGAATGGCATATTTAACATTATCTATATCTTTAGAAATATATCGAAAATCTGTAAGATTAAACAATGATCTTGAATCAGTAAATGCATCACCATTGTCCTTTATTTCAACTAAATTGTGATCTCTATTATAACGGATTTGAAAAATAGACAATGGATACTCTGCTTCACTAACATTTGCGTGCCACTTATAAACGTCCTTGTAAAAAATCGGAGTATTCCAATTTGTCAAATACTGCGCCGCAACAGACTGAGTAGAACCTCTTTCAGGTCCTGTGTTATAATAACCCGACTCTGTCTGATTTTTATTTTCTTTTTTAATACAATCAGATAAAGCAACTGCACCATGCAATTCAGAAACATCAAATTTTCTACCGTACCGTGTTGCAATAAATTGTTCTTCTGTGGAAGCAGCGGCATACATCCAACAAATACCGACATCGCTTTGATTTCTTATATCTGTTAAATGATTACTTTCCCTTGGATCATACTTTGTAGTTAAAGAATAACCATCGTAACTGAATGATTCCTCCAAACGTTCTGTATCATCTGCGATATAGCCACCATTATCGTTTTCATCATCTACGGACTCTGATGCCAATACACTTTGAGTGGAAAAAATCGACAACAACAATAATGAAACCAACGAAATTATTCTAATTTTTTTCTTCATACTCTTCTCCTTTATAATATTTATATTTGTGTCCCTGATTAACTATTTTTAAATACAACCATTCTACCTTAGTTCCAGTTTATCACCTATATAAGTATATGTCAATGTTTTTTTAAAAGAAAAATCGTATTTTAGAAATATTTTTAATATCATTGGTATCATTACTTTTAATATACACGACTAAATTACGCTTGACTTTATAGAACAAGTGTTCTATAATTGAATAAAAACAAATGTTCGAGGTGATGCGTTGTGAATATTAATTGTGCCGTTGACAAAAGCAAATATAAAAAAGACAGGGTTATTCTTCACAGCGACTGCAACGGATTTTATGCGAGCGTTGAGTGTTTGCATCATCCCGAAATTAGGAACAAACCTGTTGCCGTGAGCGGTGATGCGGAAAATCGGCACGGAATTATTCTTGCTAAAAATGAGATTGCGAAGAAATATAATATAAAAACAGGCGAGGCAATCTGGCAGGCAAAGCAGAAATGTCCCGACCTCATAACCGTTCCTCCCCACTTTGATTTGTACAAGCGATTTTCAAAAATGGCGAGGAGAATTTACAGTGAATACACCGACAAAATCGAGCCGTTCGGACTTGACGAGGCATGGCTTGATGTTACCGACAATAAGAATATGAACGGCAAAGAGATTGCACTCGAAATTAATCGCCGTATAAAGCTGGAACTCGGAATAACCGTAAGCATCGGAGTCAGCTTTAATAAAATTTTTGCCAAATTCGGAAGTGACTATAAAAAGCCTGACGCTATAACGGAAATCACACGGGGAAATTACAGAGATATTGTGTGGAACTGTCCTGCAAAAGACCTTTTGTATGTTGGCAGAGCAACGGGCAGAAAGCTTGAATCTATCGGCATTTATACGATTGGAGATATAGCAACCGCCGATGTTACGCTGTTGCGGTCATATCTTGGAAAATGGGGCGACCTAATTTACGGCTTTGCAAACGGATACGACTCTTCCCCTGTTGCCCATATGAACGAAAACAGCGAGGTAAAGTCAATCGGTAACTCAACCACAACTCCGAAAGATATGGTAACCTTTAACGATGTAAAACAGGTTATATTCGTTTTGTGTGACAGCGTTTGCAGAAGAATGCGTGAACAGGGATTTATGGCAAAAACGGTTTGCATTACGATTCGTGACAACGAGCTGATGTCATTCAACCGACAGCATACAACGGAAATCCACACAAATCTTACAAAGGATATCACAAATGCGGCTATTGAGCTTTTCAAAAAAAGCTATAAAATGGAAAAGCCGCTGAGAAGTATCGGGGTAAGCGTTACGGATTTTATTCACGATGATCAGCCGCACCAGATGAGCCTTTTGCGTGATGAAAAGCGACTTATTCAGAATGAACAGCTTGACAAAACACTTGACAGATTAAAAAAGCGATTCGGCAATTATGCTGTTCGCCCTGCCGTTTTGCTCGATGACAAGGAACTTTCGGATTTTAACCCAAAGGAGGACCATACAATTCATCCTGTCGGATACTTATGATAACGATGCATCTTAGGCGAAAAATTAAAGATGTTTCTCTGATTTTAATGGAGGTAACAAGCTATGAAAAAGTATGTTAAAGTTACTGCCACATTTGATTGTGACGGAGATCTTATTCCCGAATATATTGTATGGGATGACGGAAGGAGATACCGCATTGACAAAATTTCCGATGTGCGGTATGCGGCGTCTCTCAAAGCAGGCGGTGCGGGAATACGCTACACCTGCCATATTCTCGGCAAAGAACGATACCTGTTTTTGGAGGAAAACAGGTGGTTTGTCGATGCCAAATAATAAGCGGAGGATTATATGCATAAGGTCAAAGCAAAGGGAATTTTATCTGCCGCAAACGGCATGAACATTTACAGAGGATGCCAACACGGATGCATTTATTGTGACGCACGCAGTAAATGCTATCAGATGAATCACCGATTTGAAGATATTGAGGTGAAAGAAAATGCCCCGGAATTACTTGAAAATGCTTTAAAAAGGAAACGCAGAAAATGTATGATTGGTACGGGTGCGATGAGCGATCCGTACATTCCCCTTGAAAAAGAACTGAAACTGACACGAAGATGTCTTGAAATAATCGACCGCTACGGATTCGGTGTAACTGTACAGACAAAATCAGAATCTGTTATGAGAGATATTGACCTGTTTACGAAAATAAACGATAAAAGCAAGGCTGTGTTACAGATGACGCTTACAACGGCAGACGAAAGCCTTTGCAGAATAATTGAACCGAATGTTTCCGTTACTAAAGAAAGATTTGAAACGCTCAAGGCATTTCACGAAAACGGTATTCCGAGTGTTGTGTGGTTTTCTCCGTTTTTACCGTTTATAAATGATACAAAAGAAAATATCGACGGACTTTTAAAGTATTGCATTGACGCAAAGGTTCGTGGAATAATATGCTTTGGCATAGGTCTTACTCTGCGTGACGGTGACAGAGAATATTTTTACAGCCGGCTTGACAAACACTTTCCGAATATGAAAGAACGATACATTTATACATACGGAAATTCATATCAGCTTACGAGCAGTAACAATAATGTTCTGATGAACAGGATTTCAGAAGTTTGCAGAAATCACGGAATTATGTTCGGAGTTGAAAATGTGTTTTCGTATTTGCATAAGTTTGAAAGCAAAACCGAACAGCTAAGTCTGTTTGACGGAATATAGAAAAATAAAAAAGATATACGGCAGAAAATTTTACCGTATATCTTTTGTTTTTTAAGTATTCACTGTTTTACAAATGTGATTTCATAGTCGTTATATTTAAGTACAACAGCCGAAATTTTACCGTTCTTTTGTGTGAGTATGGCGGAAGTATTTGTTCCGTCATCAAATGACAAATTGACTTTGTCCGAAGCTGACACGGTATATTTTCCGCTGTGGGTTCCGTCATCCGGACTTCCCGGCGAAAGCCATAAAGTAAAAGTGCCGTCATCGGAAAATGACATAGAACCCTGATAAGCACTGTAATTTGTGTTGTAAACCTCACTCATTTCAACCTCATCACCGCTCGCATTATTAGCACCTTCGGGAACCCATGCAGATGAGGTAAGCTCGGCGGTTACTGACGGTGAAAGCACATTAACGGCAACGATTGCCGCAATAATAAATATGCAGGCAGCAATAACCGATGAAACGATTGCTGTTGTTTTCTTTTTCTTATTCTTCTTTTTTACAGCCCTGTTAGCCTCAAATTTTGCATAGTCAGGCTTTTTAACAGATTTCTTACTCATTTAATCACCGATATTTTACTTAAAGGATACAATAATTCCGCCGTAGTTTACGGTAATTTCAGCAGGAACATCACCGTTCCATTTGGTTACGGCAGCAATAACATTTTTATCGTTGGAATATGTTATTACAACGGAGTCGCCCTCAACTATGTACGCACCCGAATTTGCCGAGGCACTTGTGATTCCGTCAATGAATGTTCCGTCCTCATTAAAAGTAAATCCGCCGCCTGAATAAGCAGAGCCGAAAAGATCTCTCAAAGAATATTCTTCAGAAGAATTTTCGTCTTTTGCATAGTACGGAATAAGAGTTGCACTGAATTTTGGCTTTTGCTTCTCTCCGCTGATTGTCGGAACAACAATTTCACTGTCATTTGCAGATGTTTCGGCTGTGTATCCCTGTTCTGTCGGCTCTTGTGAAGCTTCACCCGATTTGGTTGCAGGCTGTGTGGTTTCGGATACAGAGTCGGAAACATTCTGTGTTGAGTTTGTATTATCGGCGGTTGTTGAAGCAGCCACAGTCGGTACTGTTGTTGCCGAATTATTATTTTTACCCGAAAGATTCATAAACAGGATAACCGCACCTGCAATTACTGCAACAAGTACAACAACACAAATAATTATTATCAATGATTTTTTTGAACTTTTAACTGCGTGTTTACCGCTCATTTTGCGTTCTTCCTTTCTTCAGCCTCTTTTTTAAGCTTTAAAAGATAACTTCTTTTCATCATTTTTCCGTTATAGAAAATAAATTCATCACCGTCAGCCGATTCATCAATTTCAAGATCCGAATAATCTTCCGCAACAGGCTCTTCATCATCACGGAACTGACCTTTGCGTCTGTTCTCCATTTTCTTATCAATTGTCTTGCTCTTTGAATCCCTGTCAACAATCATTGAATACATATTCTTATAAACTGCAGAATTGATTATAAAAGATAAAATTGACGGAACAATGAACAATGCAAGAACAATTGTGAAAATGATGAGCAGTACCGGAGTAAAACTGCACATAAGCACTGTTGCACAAACGAGGAATAAAATAAGAATTCCGAAAACTGCAAATAGATTGTGTTTAAGCTCACCGACTGTCATAAGTGCGCTGTTTTTGTAAATATCCTTCATCTTGATATCAAAAGTAACCGTCATAGGCGGAACATAGAAGAACATAAACAGAAAGAAAATTGCAATTAAAATACAAATAACAAGCGGAACATAAAACATTCCGTTCTTTGAACCGAGTCCGAGATAAAGGACAATTGAGTAGTAGCTGATAAAAACAGCGGCATACATCACAACGCCGTGTATGAGAAATCTGAGCAGATTTTCCTTTATTCCACCGATGAAATTTGAGAAAACATCAACATTTTCCTCTCCCCTTACCATATGGGAAGTAACCTGAGTTACGCCGGCATAAAACGGAAAAAGCGGAATTATCGTAAGAAAATATATAAACATTGAATTAATACCCGTAATGGTATTAATCAAAAAGAAAATTCCGAATATTACGGCAAACGGCAATGCAAAAAGCACATTCGTTAGCAAAAGTCGTGGTAAATTGTGAAACAATGACGAGAAAAATCCTGTCAATGCTACAGCGTTCTTTTCCGATGCCATAGCGCCCTCCAAAATTAAAAACTGAACGCTCCCGAAAACAAGCACCACAAAGCCGTGTCCAGCAAGGTTGAACAAAAGGTCATTATTAGTGCCGAAACGGATCGAGAACAAAAATCAATCACCTCATTTTTCAAAGAATTTGTTTGATGAGAATGACCGATTAAGCTGAAAAACATCTGTTTTGAAATTTCAAAAGCATATGCCGACAGCTTTACAAGTGCCAGACAGAACAAAAATGTTCCCGGCAACACAACAAGCAGATAAAAACCTGCTCCTTTAAGTGAATATGTAATAATAAGATATGCCGCAGTAAGTCCTGTTCCAAAGCCTTTAAATGCTGAAACAAACGGCAAAAACGGTATTCCCCACGGTGCAAGTCCCAAGAGGAATACAACCGTGAGAAATATAAAATCAGATGCAAAGCAGGCACAAAATGTGCTGACGGCATTCTGACCGAGCCTTGCATCAAGATTTGTAGTAAACAGAAAATCAAGGGAATCAAGCATTTGCTTATCGGCTTTGGATGCATAAATTGAACCGAAAACAAGTCCGGTAAGAAAAGCCGAAACAAAGATAAGCACCACGGAATATCGCCTTATAAAAAATCTGACATCAGACGGTGAAATTCCCTTTGATCTGCGAAAAAGATAACGCTTTTTAAAAGAAAATACAATGCTTTTCATAAAATACATTCCTCTCATTGGTTGTCCGTTAAAATATATGAGGAATGTATTCATTTTATGTTAAGGCAAAATTATTTGCCAAGCTCCTCTGCCCTCTTTGTACAAGCGTCCATGCCGTCAAGAACAGCCTCATAGAAACCGTGTTCTTTAAGCTTATCCATAGCGGCAATTGTTGTGCCTCCCTTTGAGCAAACCCTGTCTATGAGTGTTTCAACAGGCTCACCGCTGTCACGGAGCATTGCTGCCGAACCCTCAAGAGTTGCACAGACAAGGTTCATGGCCTTGTCATAGTCGATTCCGCAATTCTTTGCATAATCAGCCATAGCCTTTGCAAAAAGATAAATATAAGCAGGGCTGCTGCCGTTTACCGCAATTATTTCATTCATATGGCTTTCGTCAATATATTCGCAAACACCGCTGCCTGCAAACATATTGTAAACGATTGTTTTGTCATCATCGCTGATATTCTCAGACGGACAAAGGGCTGTTGCACCCTTTTTGAGCAAGAGAGGCGTATTAGGCATAACCCTTACAACAGGGCAGTCACATTCAAGACCTTTTCTTACATATGCAATAGATATGCCTGCGGCAATTGATACTACGGTTTTGGCTGTTGTAATGCTGTTTTTGAGGGACTCAAGAACTTCGGGATAATTCTGCGGCTTGACTGCAAGAACAACAATTGAACTGTTCTTTGCAATTTCATCGGCAGATGTCATTACATTTGCACCCATATTTTTCATAGCGGCACACTTTTCTTCGCTTACATCAAAAACATTGATAAAATCAGCCTTGCCGTCGTTTTGTGCCATAAGTCCTTTTATAATGGCTGTTGCCATATTGCCTGCGCCTATGAAACCTATTTTTTTCATTTTAAGACCTTCTTTGCAAAAATTAATATCAGATACCGAAACTCGGGTTTGAGTAACATGAGAAATGGAAGTGGTGATAATTGTGCTGACCGTCACGGTCATAATCGCCGTAGAGAAATGTTTCCGCCTCGTCAACTCTTCTGTACAAAAGTCCCCAATAGCAAGAACCTGCCGCATGGTGGTACTGCAAAAGTGCATCAATGAGGTTCTGCTTATTGACATTATTCAAATCTCTTGAACCGCCCGAAGCAGAAACATAGTCCTTGTGGATATATCCTGTTGTGCCGTTTGAAAGCTTAACCTTATACCAGTTTGTGTTATAACGCTTTCCGTCAACAAATTTAAGTTTTGTTCCGTAGTTCATACGGGTAACAACGGAGTAGTTAGTTCCTGCACCTCTTCTGAGGTTTACATCTGAACCTGTAACCGTACCCGAAGCGCCTGCTTTGATAGTACCTCTTGAACCTGTGTTCAAGAGAACAGACTGGAGTTCGGAGTCATTGTAGAACACACCGCTGCCTACATTGTATGCAAAGCACACAAGTGCGTCAAACTGTTGCTGATTGAACTTTATGCCGTTATTTACAAGGTAGGAATTTGTTGTGGTGGTATATCCGCCCTTGTTCACGGTCTGGCAAAGATAAGCATATGCCTGATTTGAAGTTATGTTGTTGTAGAACTGTTCGCCTGAAATTACAACCTTACCATAACCGAGTGTAGGATCGGTTGTAATGCTGTCTGCTGTGACTTTCGAGAGAAATCCCTCATAGTTTGCAATAAGCTTGATTACCTCGTCACTCGCTCTGCGCTCGGCACAGGCTGTGGTGGTTTTATTGGTTGTTGAGGTTACAAACACCTCGCCCTCACCGCCGCCTGCCGTGGTGTAATACTTTGATTCGGTTTTAAATTTAGAATATGCTTTTACAGACCATTTGCCTGATTTTGAAAGCTTTTGTGTACCTGTCCAGATATAGGAGTTACCGTCTTTAACCTTATTTTTTGCGGTGACCTTATAAGAGGTTGAGCCGTTTGTAACTACAAAATACACACCTACCCTGTCTGTGTCGGTAATAGCCTTAAAGCTTACATTTGAATTAAGCGGAGCGGAGTTTGGTGACGCATAGCAGAAACGCACGCTTTCCCTCGGCATAACATGGATAAGACAGGTTGCCGCACCGTATGATGTTGATGCTGTGATTGTTACATAGCCCTTGCCTACCGTATCAACAACACCGTTCTTAACTGTTGCAATCTTTGTATTTGAACTTGACCATGTGACGCCTCTTGTGCTTGATTTCAAAAGCATTGACTTCTGCCACGGAAGATTTACATTGCTGTTGGATATATTTACAGATGAGCCGGATTTTACGGTAATTTTGCAGGTTGCAGAATGCGAACCGCTTTTCGCAGTAATTGTTGCAGAGCCTGCTTTCTTGGCTGTTACAATACCACGAGAGTCAACGGTTGCAACGCCTGTATTTGAGCTTGACCATGAAACACTTCCGGACGCTGTTGCAGTAATTGCAAATCTGTTGCCTGTGAAAATTGATTTGCTTGATACGGAAAGTTTAACAGATGAACCTGTTGACGGTTTTGCGGTTGTAGGCTGAGTCGTCGTAGGCTGTGTCTGACCGTTCATCTTAACATAGTCTTTCTTTACATAGCCTGTTTTTGAATTTGATGTAAGCTTAATATTATACCAATCATTGTTATAAAGCTTTGTGCTTACAAAAGTAACCTTTGTATTCAATCGCATACACTCAACAACCGAATAGCTTGTACCGGCGCCGCTTCTGAGATTTACATAATCGTCTGTTATATAACCGCTTACGGTTGACGCTGACGCAGTAGGCTGAGTTACAGGTTTGGTTGCCTTTGTTGCGGGTTGTGTTGCCTTTGTTGCAGGTTGGGTTGAACTGTTCATTTTTACATAGTCTTTCTTTATGTAACCTGTTTTAGCAGTTGAAGTAACCTTAACCTTATACCAGGCGGAGTTGTAGAGTGAAGTGCTTACAAAAGTAAGCTTAGTATTCTTTCTCAGACAATCAACAACCGAATAATTTGTGCCTGCTCCGCTTCTGAGATTTACATAATCGTCAGAAACATAGCCTGTTACGCTTGATGCCGTTGCCGAAGAACTTACGGCAACATATTCCTTTGTAACATAGCCTGTCTTTGAATTTGATTTAAGCTTGATTTTGTACCACTTTGAGTTATAGAGCTTTCCGTCAACAAAAGTAAATTTTGTGTTCTTTGCCATACAGGTTATAACCGAATAATTCGTGCCTGCACCGCTTCTCAGATTTACATACGACGCATTTATATAGCCTGATGCGCCTGCTGATACGCTTGCGGAAACCTCCTCGGTTGATTGAGCCGCATTAGCCGAAAATGCAGTTATTGCAACAGCACCTACCGATACTGCCATAAGAACCACAAGGGCAATGCAGACTATACGGACAAACAATTTTTGCTTTTTCATTTAGGTCCACCTTCTCAAAACTTCTTTGAATTATAATTACTTGTGAAAATTACCGAATATTTTTCCTCTTAATCTGCGAACATACTGCATAACAAATACGGTAATTGCATAATCATAGAGCAAAAAGAAAATATTTCCGGCAATCAAAAATGCCCACGGAACATAAAAACCGAAAACGGTAAATTCATCTGTCGGAATTGACAACAGCCATGTTGCGATAAAAAACGAACCGATGGCGGCAACATTAAATACCGCAAACTTGAGTATGTATTGAACTGCCCTGTTTTTGATTTTAAATTCAAAAGCACCCTTTAAAATCGGATAATAGCCGAAAAGTGCAATGAAATATATAACAGCCTCTTTATCGCCGGCAAGGAGCGTTGAAAGCACGGCAGTTACACAAAACACACCGATTGCCCATCCATAACCGTATTCAACAACTATGCAGGAAATGAGAATTCCTGCAAGACAGGGCAAAGCGTATGTTCCGATTGGAACGAGAGATGTCATCATCATAAAAACGAGTGAGAGCGCCGCAATAATTCCGCAAACCGCAATACGCATTGTCCCCTTTTTGATACCGTTTTTCTTCATATTAACATCCCATTCTGCAACAATCACACAAGCAGTTTGCACACATCATTCCTGCACAAATATCGCAGAAGGATGAACCTGTTGCGTTAGGATTTGTTTGAGTATAACCGCCGTAGTTGTATGCTCTCTGGCTCTGCATATTGTTAAGAGCGGCTCGGTATTCCGTGTTGTTGGGGTCCATATTACACGCAGTTGTGAAATATGAAAAAGCCTGTTCAGACCAACCTCTGCGGTATGCAATCATGCCCTTGAGATAATGCCATTCGGCGGTTCTCATCGACTGTGCTGTGTTTTCAAGAATCTGATCGGCCTGATCAAGAAGTCCTCTCTGAATGTAAATTCTTACATTGTAGAACTGTGAGCTTGAAGAATTTGCGTTATAGGACGAACTGCCTGTTGAACCTGTACCCTTACCCTTCTGACGCATCTGATTAATCATATCGTATGCCTCATTAATCTCCTTCATTTTCTGCTCCGCAACATCTGCAAGAGGACTGTCGGTGTAGTTATCGGGATGATATTTTTTAGCAAGGTTTCTGTACGCTGCTTTTACTTCTTCATCGGTAGCTGTTTCAGACACACCGAGAACCTCATAAGGATTATTCATTATTGACCTCCGTATCAAGTTTGCTTGTTACTCTGTTTTGTGATGCAGGAAATCCCAAAAGCATCATATTATCTAAAATTCCCTTAAAATCGGTAAAGTTCAAAAGATTGTAGGCATCATATGCCCTTGCAAGTGACTGATTCAGCACCGCTTTTATAAAATCCGATGATTTTACCTCACCTGTTTTCTTGTTTACAAACGGATTAAATCCGTTTGATTTGATATCTTTTTCTATATCATCTGCGGCATCGACAAGATAAATCCACCTGCCGATATGATAGCCGAATTCATAGAGAACTCTTTTTTGAATTTCATCATGAGCCTCAGCCGACAATACAGCAGCGAGCATTAATGCCGTTGGATGAGCCGACATATCTACAGACGTCTTTTCCGAATGTTCTGCATCATACTGCATTTTCATCATATCAGAAACCGCTTTGTCCATATCGGGATACTTATCTGCCGCCTTTTTCCTCTGATGAGAAAAGAAAGGCTTTATGATTCTGCACAAAAGCTTTTTAAAAAATCCGCTGTCCTGAATATCATCAATGATTTTATAATAAACCGATATCATTGAAAATGCGGCAGCCTTTCTGTATGCGTCACCGGAATCTGTTGCAAACTTGCATTTTTTAAGAGGATTACAGGTGCATCTGCCGTCTTTAAAGCCTTTGCATGAACGGTTAAGCGACATTAAAAGTATTGCATAAAATGTGCAGTCATAGCTTAGCGTAAATCTTGTAAACACGGAGTAATCCTTCCCCATTTGCCTGCAAAGACCGCAATACACAGCCTTATAAGCTTCGGATTCACGAACAAGCAGTTCGCTCTTTTGAATCTGCAAATAACCAAACACGGATTTTCTCCTTTATACAATAATACATAGTATATTGTACAACAAAACAGAGTTAAAAGCAACAGAATAACGGTATATTCTTTGGATAATCAGCCAAAATGAGCTTATTAACGGGAAATGTTGCAAAAAATTTCTTCTCATATTATAATCATAGTGCAGATGTTCTCTTCTGTTAAGAATTGAATGTCAAAAATTATTTGCAAAACTAAAAAGGAATTTGCATATTATGAATGTTTACGATTTTGACAAAACGATTTACTACGGGGACTCAACAGCCGACTTCTATTTATTCTGCCTTAAAAGGCATAAAAAAATACTCACTCTTGCCCCATCGCTTTTGGGAGCATTTTTAAAATTCTATGTATTCAAAAAAGGTACAAAAACTGATTTTAAAGAAAAAATGTACAGATTTCTTACCTATTGCGATACTGAAAAGGATGTAAATGATTTCTGGAAGGAATACATAGGAAATATAAAACCGTTTTACCTTGAACAAAAGAAAGATGATGATGTAATTATTTCGGCGTCACCCGAATTTTTGCTGAAACCCGTTTGCAAAAGGCTCAAAATAAAAAACCTTATGGCGTCAAAGGTAGATATGCACAGCGGAAAATATTCGGGTGTAAACTGTCACGGCAAGGAAAAGGTAAAGCGATTTTATGAGGCTTTTCCTGACGGAAAAATTGACAATTTTTATTCGGACAGTTACAGTGATTCACCGCTTGCGGAGATTGCAGAAAAAGCTTTTATGGTTGACGGCGACAAGGTTGAAAGTTGGATATTCTTTAAATAATTTTTACGGAGCAGAAATCTGTTCCGTATTTTTATTTTTTCGGGTTGCCAAAACATTGAGCTGTGTTTGTGTCCGACAAGTGTTTCAGCGGGTTTACCCGTTGAAATAGAAAAATTGCTATATGTCATACTTCCGTCCTCGCCAATACGGCTTGTTCATCGTCATACTTTCATCAACGCTCTCCCTAAAAACAGTTGTTTCTTCTATCCACTTTTATTTTTACGGTTACTCTCTCCCCGTCATATTCACTAATACAAATTGATATAACGGTAACTTGCGAGTGACGGTGATTGCTATATGTCAAACTTCCGTCCTCGCCAATGCGGCTTGTTCATCGTCATACTTTCATCAACGCTCTCCCTAAAAACAGTTGTTTTCTTTTATCCACTTTTATTTTTACGGTTACTCTCTCCCCGTCTGAAATATAGTCGCATTGCGTTGTGCATGGACGCACTTCCTTATGCTCCTTATTTCAGACAGCGCTTTGCTCCCTTTTTCCGCCACAGGCGGCGGTCGCAAGGCTACCTCAAGTCCCGTCATCGCTTGCTTGCAAAATAGAAAAGACTTGATACGCAAGGTATCAAGTCTTTTCTATGGTGCGAGTGACGGGACTTGAACCCGTACGTCGTGAAACACACGCCCCTCAAACGTGCCTGTCTGCCTATTCCAGCACACTCGCATTTATCAGATTTTTGTCGGTTTCTCAACTCAACAATCAAGATTATATCATAAGGCATTTAACTTGTCAACACATATTTGAAAGTTTTTTCAATTTTCTTACATAATTTTTTCTCTATCTGCAAAAAACGCATAAAAACTGAAACTTTATGCTTTTACAAAAATGACATCGGGATAGGCTGTATCCCGACATCATCCTATTTTCTGGCAATCAGCCGAGAATTTTTTCTGCAACTTTTGGCAATTCATCGAACGAACTGATTGTATATTCGGGATTTTCCGTTGTGCCGAATCCGTATGATGCAAACACGAACGGTATTTCTGCATCTTTGGCGGCAAGCTGATCACCAATTGTATCGCCGAGATACACAGCCTTATCAATGCCGTTACGCTCCATAACAAGCTTTATATTCTCTCCCTTTGTCAGATTTGTTCTGCCTGACATTTCAAAATCGGAGAAATATTTTTCAAGCTTATGAGCAAACAAAAATGCCTCTATATATCCGCATTGACAATTGCTGATTATGCCGAGAAAATAGTTCTTTGAAAGAATTTCAAGTGTACTTTCAAGATTATCATACAAATGACCGCCCGTTTTGCGAAGTGACGGAATCTGTTCCGCACAACACTCCTTTACAATTGCGACCGAATTTTCAAGCGGAAGCTCAGGCAACATTATTGATGCAATCTGTTCAACCGTCTTTCCCATATAGCTGTTCATTTCTTCAAGTGTGATTTGCTTTGTTGTTTCTTTATGTTTTTTGAGTATATCGTTCCACACAGGCAAAATCACATCACAAGTGTGCCACAATGTGCCGTCAAGGTCAAATAAAACTGCTTTTTTCATAAATTCATATCTCCAAATTAAATATGTTTAACGGACTCCCGTTGCCAAAACGATATTATCACAACGTATTTTGGTTGTCAAGGTATGGTGCTGTAGATATGTTACTTTACCTGTGGGCGTTCGATAAACGCCCTACTGACTACAAAAAAATTATGTGGTAAAAAACAAGTCCCGTCATCGCTTGCTTGCATAAAATAGAAAAGACTTGATACGCAAGGTATCAAGTCTTTTCTATGGTGCGAGTGACGGGACTTGAACCCGTACGTCGTGAAACACACGCCCCTCAAACGTGCCTGTCTGCCTATTCCAGCACACTCGCATTTATCTCTCACCTTTTTCGTGAGCAGTATTGATTATACGGTAAAACTGTAATTTTGTCAATACTTTTTTAAAAGTTTTTTAATATTTCTTTCCCCTGCATTGAATTGCAACACAGGGGAAAGATTTTAGATTCTAAATAAATCAGTTTTCCGAACTTGTACCCTTTTTGACCTGCTTTTCAAACCTATCAAGACAGGTATTCCAGTTATCGTATGACGGATCGTTACGCTTATCTTTGAAGAGCTTTGTATCGTCAAGATACTTTCCGATATAATTCGTCATCTTCACCGCACCGTTATAGTTAAGGTGATCGCCTTTATCCTTTGTATCCTTTTTCCAATCAATCGGGATATCATCACGGAGAAGATTGGTGTCAATATAATCAACACCGAGATCCTTTGAAATTGCTTCCATAGTGTTATGTCGCTGGTAGTTCCAGTTTTTTGTGCTTGGGGTACTTATCAGCACAAGTTTTGTACCGTGCTTTTTACAGAATTTCGCAATTTCTTTGAGATACTTTTTGTTGGTAGATAGTATCGGTGCAGAAACATCGGAATATTTCATATATTTCTTGATAGCCTTATCAGTCGCAGGCTTAGACTTTTTAGTAAAGTAATAACCTTTGTTATTCTCATTCGCAGTATATTCAACTGCAGCCGAAAAATCCTTGAGCTGAAGATTCTTCCAACGGTCATGATATCTGAACACAGGGAAAATTTGCTCTGCCTTATATGTGATTTCATCCTCAAAATAAGATTTTCTGAAAATCGCATTGGTTTCAAGGAACACAATCTTCGGACTTTGTTTTTCAAAAGTTTTTTTCAAAAATTCCATTGAGTACACAAGCTTTTGAGACGGAGAAGAAACATCATACGAGGTAATTCCGTAATCCCTCCAGATATTGAGCGGAATAAACGAATGATACACCTCACTGTCACCGATAAATACAGTGTCAATACTGTCTTTAGGTTCACTGAAAATACCGTTTGCTCTCGGATAATGAATGCCAGATGCCTTGTCATTTGACTTTGGCTGAAATACGAGTGAGGACACCTGAAGTAATCCGAGAAGTATTGCAACAAACAGGACACAGCTGACAATTCTCTTAATTATTTTCTTCATAATCAGACCTCCTTAGAAGTTCGCATAAATCGGATCAACGGCAACATAGCCCTTGCCGTAAGCACCGAAGATTATGATGAACATAATAAGAGCGTAAACAGCCGCCCATCTTATAACAACATTTCTCTTTGCAATTGCACCACGCACACATATTCCCTTTTCATTGAGAACGCTGATTACAAAAATAAATGCAAGCGCAATAAGCACGATCATAACATCATGCATATCAATTTTAAGCTTTTTCATAAGCTCATAGTTAAGGCTTGAAAAGCTGAAATCGGTCACCATTTTTCCAAACATTGAAAGACCTGTAGTAAGTCTTTCTGCTCTGAAAAACATTTCGCCGATAACAACAAGTATGCATGTACGAACTATCTGAAACACTTTGTACGCAAAGCATTCGGAATTGATGTGAAGCTTTTTATTGAATGCGGTAACCGCAGGGGCAATGATGTTGCCCGACAGAATAAGCACAAAGTGGTACATACCGAAGAATATGTAACCCCACGCAGAACCGTGCCACAGTCCGTTGCAGAACCATACACAGAACAACGCTATGCTTCCCGCAAGCAACGGACCAAAGTGGTTGCCGAGCTTTTTGCGTGCGGAAGATGTAAGATTTTTCATCGGCTTTGACATGGTGACGGGATAGAAGATATAATCCTTGAACCATGTGCCGAGTGTAATATGCCACCTTTTCCAAAATTCTGAAATTGATTTTGAGAAGAAAGGTCTTTGAAAGTTTTCGGGCATTGTAACGCCGAAAATCTGAGCAACACCCATTACGGCATCCATTGTACCGGAGAAATCGCAATAGAGCTGAATTGTATAGGCAATTGCTCCGAGAGCGATTATTCCGCCCTGATAGTCATCGTAATGGCTGAAAATCTGCTTAATCATAGGATTAAGTCTGTCAGCGATTACGAGTTTTTTCATAAGACCGAAAAGAATACGGACTGCACCGAGTTTTAAGTTTTCAAACTCAATTTGCTTTACATTCCACAGCTGATTGGCTGTCTGACCGTAACGGCAGATAGGACCTTCTACAATCTGCGGAAAGAAAGACATAAACAACGCAAGTCTTAATATGTTGTCATCTGCTTTAATAAGTCCTCTGTAAACATCAAAGAGGTACGATACAGCCTGCAAAGTAAAGAATGAAATACCAATCGGCATTATATAACTCGGAATATCAAACTGAATCGGAATATTCAAAAGCAATAACAGCGAATTTACATTTGTTGTAAAAAACGGTGAGTATTTGATTACAAGCAGACCGCCTATCATAAGTACGGCGGCAAACAACAGAACTCTGCGACTGCGGTGGAGATATACCTTTTTAAGAGCCTTTTTCTCCTCCTTAGGCACAGCCTTTAGTGCCGCACTTTTTTGCGTTTGAATCCTGTCAAGCCACAAGCCGAAATAATGGACGCCCATTATTATCAGGCATAAATAGGCAATCAACTGACCGCTTATCAGCCAAAAGAAAGCAAAGCTTGCAATAAGCAGAAAATACTTTCTTGCTTTTTGCGGAATGACGGCATACACAACAACTGAAACAGGCAGAAAAATGACAAGAAACGCTACCGAAAAATATGAGGTCAGCGTGTCAAGACTGCCCGCCATCAGTAATGATGGAAGATCCATCTTATTCCTCCTCTTGGAGTCTTTCAATCATACTCCACATTGCCTTTACTGAATTAAAGTTTGCAGGAACAACTTCCACTGCAGGAACTGTCACATCAAAAGCGTCCTCAATCTCAGCAATAAGAGAAATGATTGAAAGAGAGTCAAGATAGTGACCGTCAATAAGGTTTTCGCAGCCTTCGTAATCTACATCCGGTTTAATGTCCTCTAAAATCTCAATAAGTTCATCCATTTTAATTCGTTTCCTTTCTGTAATTGGGTTTGTTTAAATTAAATGTTTCAAAGGAATCACGGACGCAAAGATATGTTCCGTCCTCCTTTTTTATGTAAACCGAGGGAATATCACGACTTAAAAACAAAGAAATTCCCTCTGTCATACAATAAGCGCCTGTGTTTTCAAAACAAATTACATCACCGATTTCAATATCAGGCAAAGAAATCTGTTTTGCGATTATATCATTCATTGAACAAAGCGAACCGCAGATATTCCATGATTCGGTACACGGCTCGGTTTCTTTTCCGCAAACCGAAAGGTACGGCTGTTTCATTGCCATATGCTGACCATAGTACACAATATGGTTCATTCCGCCGTCAACAAGGAGGTAGTTCTCCCCTTTGTTGCACTTTTTATCAACGATATGCGTGTAGTATTTACCGCAGATTGCGGCAATGCTTCGTCCGAGCTCAAGCGTGATTTTCGGCTTTGAAGTCATCTCATTCAAAAACTGTGCAAATCCGCCGATAAGCTCGTCCTCATTTATGGTATCTTCCTTGAAATAGGCTGCAGGGAATCCTGTGCCGTATTCAAGCTCTTCTGCGGTATAATCATATTTCTCTTTGAGAAGAATAAGAAGATTGTCAAGTTTGTCAATTTCTCTCTTGAGTTTTTTAAGAGAAGTTTTCTGTGTTCCTGAAAAGAACTGAATACCGAGTATGTCGAGATATTCAAATTCGTTTCTTTTTGAAATAATTTCTTCGATTTCATCGGAATTAATTCCGAACTGACTTCCGTTTGTAAGTCTTAAAAGCAAAGAAATTTTCTTTTTATATTTTTCGGATAATTCTCTGAAAAGATTAAACTGTGTAAGTGACTCTACGGTGAATATTCTGTCGCATTTTCCGTTTGCAACCATATTTTCCATAACTTCGGGAGTTTTGTACACACCCGAAATCACCATCATTTTGTCGGGAATATCAAGTAAATCGCAGATTTCAGCCTCACCCGGTGAGCAGATTTCAAAGCGGTCAACATCATTTTCAAGTTCTGCCGTAATAAATGTGTTCGCCTTGATTGCATAGCAGATTGCAACATCTTCGGGAAGCATTTTTCTGAGATATGCTACTCTGTCTTTGAGAGTTTTTACATCAAAAACATAGAATGCAGTTTTGTTCTGCTTTAATATTTCGTTCATTTTCTTCTGCCCCCTGCAATTTCAGCAAGCTTTTTACGGTCAATTTTGCCGTTCTTTGTTAGCGGCATTTCATCAACCCTGCGGATAACGCCCGGAACCATAAACGCAGGCAAATCTCTTGACATTGATGCGGCAAGCTCGTCCTTTTCAATTGAGCCTACGAAAAAGCCCTTGAGCCTTGATTTTTTCTCATCAAAAATACAACAGCATTGCTCAACACCGTCAACGGCTGACATCTCACGCTCAATTTCCTCAAGCTCTATGCGATGTCCCATATATTTAATCTGAAAATCCTTTCTTCCGCTGAAAACAAGTTCACCGTTTTCGTTGTATCTTGCAAGGTCGCCTGTTCTGTAAATTAATTCGGGATAGTACGGATTAAGCGGATTCTGAACAAAAGCCTTTGCATTCTGTTCGGGATTTGAGTAGTAACCGAGTGCAAGAGCAGTACCTCTCACGCAGATTTCACCGACTTTGCCAACCTCTGAAATTCTGTTATTATTCTCATCAAGAAGAATAACATCTTCGTTGGGGAACGGTTTGCCTATCGGAATACCGTCTGCATAGTCGCAATCGTTGTCGAGAATATGGTATGTGCAGTTACAGGTTATTTCAGTCGGTCCGTAAAGATTGACATACTTTGCATTTGGAAGATGTGAACGGAAATTTTTAAGTGCCTTGAGTGGCATAACCTCACCGCTGAAAAGAATCTTATTAACGGTTTCGGGAGTTCTGTAGTCAAGCGCATGGAATGTGCTGATAAGGCAGAGAGCCGAAACAGCCCATATCATAACAGTAATCCTGCGGTCACATATGAAATCAATGAGTTCGGCAGGAGCGGAGAACATTCTCCTCGGCACAACAACAAGAGTTGCGCCTGTTTTAACAGCCGAATAGATATCCTTGACGGACACATCAAAATCAAACGGTGCTTGATTTGCTATTACATCGTTATTATCAATGCCGAATATTTCGGTAAAATGGTCAATAAAGTCAATTACACTTCTGTGACACACAACAATTCCCTTTGGAGTGCCTGTTGAACCGGAAGTGAAGTTGATGTAGAGCGGATCTGTGTCGATTTTATGGCTACGGATTTCGCCAAGCTTTGCATAATCAGGTTCCGATTTTGCCAAATCCTCAAAGGTCACAATTTTTCTTTCAGAGAAATATTCTTTCGCTGTTTCAAGCAAGCTTTCAGAAGTTACAATCACCTTTGGATTGAGTACGGAAACGGTGGTCTGAAGTCTGTTCTGCGGAAGCTCCGTGTTGAGAACAGAATAAAATCCGCCTGCGTAAACGGTTGCAAAAAATGCCGCTACCGCATCGGCGCATTTTTCCATATATATGCCTACTGCATCTCCCGATGCGATAAGCTCAGAAAGGGCGGTTCCGACAGATGAGCTGAGTTTTACAAGCTCGGAATATGAATAGGAAACCTTTTCGTCAGTTACCGCACATTTTTCAGGAAAGTATTCGGCTGAGTTTTCAAGATAAGCCAGCACACTGCTGTTCATAGCTGCACCTCATTATATATCTGTATATTAATTATCAAATTATAAATTCGTTGACCAAATATTATATATTGCAAACGCACTACTATAATACCACAAAATTCGTCAAAAAGCATCACAAAAATGTCACAAGTAAGCGATTATTTGTATTTTCAGCAATTTGCACAAATAATCAGTCAACAATCGGCAGTTTCACTTCAAATACGGCACCGTCAAGGTAGTTATACGCTGTTACGCTGCCCTTGTGAAGATGTATAATCTCATTTGCAAGCGACAAACCGATGCCCGTTCCGCCGTCACTGCCTTTGTAGAATCTGTCGAAGATATGTTCAATATCATCACGGTTTATACCGTTACCGTCATCCTTGAATCGGATATAAACATATTTCTGATTGGTTTCGCAGGCAACAGTAATTTTCTTTTTTGAATATTTCAGACCGTTTATTATGATATTTCGGAATGCCCTTGCCATTTGATCTTCATCACATTTTACATAGATTTCTTCATCGGGAAATTCAGGCACAATGCTTATGCCGTTCATCTGCTGAACAGCATCAAGTGACCGAAAACAATCATAAAGAACCTCTTTTATGTCGAGCTTTACAAGGTCAAGCTTAAAATGTCGTGAATCAATTTTTGAAATTGAAAGAATTTCCTCAACAAGACCTGTCATTCTCTCGGTTTCCTGCATAATTATGTCTGCGGCATTTTGCGGATCTACAACATCCATTTCAATGCCCTCGGCATAGCCTTGAATTGCCATAAGAGGGGTTTTGAGTTCGTGAGAAGAATTCTGAAAGAATCTGCGCTGAGTTTTCTGTGACTCCTCGATTTTAACACCGAGTCTGTAACCGATTATACTCATCACAACAATTGCGCAAAGAAAAATTGCTGAAATAAGCCAGTTAAGCGAACGGGTATATTTTACGATATGGTCGATATTTATGTACATTAAATACACAGGAGAATCGTTTTCATCGGATTCTGCATCGTCCCAATAATCATAATTCTGCGGTTCTTCATAAACTGTAAATACATAATAGCCGTTATCTGTTTGAAGTGTATATATTTGTTCTTCGGATATATTGTGATTCTTAACCCATTCGGTGAGTTCGTATGTACTTTTTAATGAAGTTGAATTTGAGCCGACAAGGCTGTTGCCCTCGGAGGTATTTTTGTCATTAAGAGCGTCTGTTACATCAATATAGTAAATATCCGAGGTGAAATACGAATCCTGATAACCGCTTTCAAACTTTTTTTGAAGAGTTGATTCTTCATAATAATCCGAAGAATCATCTTCGCTCTCATCGTTGCTGTTAGAAATATAATGCTGATAATCCATTTCGTATTCAAGAGCATCTTCTGCCTCACTTACGAAGTGGGACGGCAAAACTATATTTAAAATTCCTGCAAATGCGAAAAAAAGTAAAATCATTGACGACCATACAATAATCAAAATACGGAATTTTATGTGTTTCACTTTTTATCCTCCGCAATGCTTATTCTGTAACCAAAGCCCCATATCGTACCTATGCTGACATTACTGCCTGCAAGGCTTAACTTTCTGCGTATTCTTCGCAAGGTTTCATCTGTTACACGGGTTTCAACTTCGGTATCGAATCCCCACACACCTTCAAGAATTTCTTCTTTTGAAAATGCCTTTTTCGGTTCTTTTAACATATATGTAAGCATTTTAAGTTCTGTTTTGCTCAAAGAAACAGGCTTGCCTTTGCAATAAAGGCAGTTTTCCTGTGCCGAAAATCTAAGATTGCCGATTTTAATATCTGAAAGCTCCTGACCTGTCACCTTTTTGGTGTTCATATCCATTCTTCTTAAAAGGGATTTTACTCTCATTAAAAGGGTTGTAAGTCTGAACGGCTTTGTCAGGTAATCATCGCCCCCGAGGGTTATTCCCCTTACATAGTCATATTCGGAATCTTTAGCGGTCAGCATAATTATAGGAACATCCGTTATCGTTCTGAGCTGACGGCATATTGTCAAGCCGTCTGTTCCGGGCATCATTATATCAAGAATTACAAGTTCACACGGTTTTTTAAGGAATTCCTCCATAAGCTCGTCACCGGTTTCAAATGCGGTAACGCTGTAACCGTCACACTCAAGAAACTTTTTAATAAGGTCACGAATGTTCTTTTCATCATCCGCAATATAAATTGATGCACCCATAGTAAAAATGCCCTTTCTGAACAGAACCGCAAGTTTTAAGTATAATTTTCATTACAATCACATTTATTATACCAAATTTCAAAGTAAAAATCCACCGAGAAATGAATCTGAATTGTAATAAAAGTGTCACAAAATGTATTAAACAGAGTAATTGCAATGAAAATTTTTTTGAAGTTGACAAAATAAAAAAATTATAGTATAATTTCCGAAATATATAATGGTTTAATTGGAAACGCACATTTCTCCTTAAGGAAATGATAACGAACAACACTTATATGTTTACTAAGTTATCATTTTTATAAAGGAGTTTTTTTATGCCAAAAACTAAATTTCAGGAAGTTATTTTTACGATTATCATGGTGTTCTTTATGGTTTATGCCATGATTTGCTACAACACAGCTCTCAACATTGGCGGAATGAAAAACGAAGTTTTTCTTTCCGCCTTCAAAGAACTTTCTTTTATGGGGCCGATTGCATTTATTCTTGACTTTTTCATTATCGGTCACATTGCCAAAAAGCTTGCTTTTAAGATTGTAAACCCTGCAAAGGATAATCCTTTCTTCCTTGTACTCGCAATTTCTGCAATTTCGGTTATCTTTATGTGTTCTCTTATGAGCCTTGCTGCCACTCTTATTTTCAAAAATGCGGGTGTTGAGATTATTTCGGTATGGCTTGAAACTACCGCACTCAACTTCCC
Source organism: Ruminococcus bromii (assembly GCF_002834235.1). Taxonomy (GTDB): domain Bacteria; phylum Bacillota; class Clostridia; order Oscillospirales; family Acutalibacteraceae; genus Ruminococcoides; species Ruminococcoides intestinale. The sequence continues at coordinate 60,411 of NZ_NNBY01000030.1, forward strand.
TATGGCACTTTGCTGGCAGTTGTTTTTTGCAGGCCCGATTGTCAGATTCATTTTCAGACATATTTTCAGAAGGTCACTTACAGCAGACAACACACATTGATTACACAATTACAAATAAAAATGCTCTGTACCGTTTGATTTGGTACAGAGCATTTTTGTTTTTGCATGATTTTTAATCTTCAAAAAGCGAATTCATCAGATTTTTAATTTTTTCTTTTCTGGCTTTTGTTTCATCGCTGTTCAGAAAATAGCTGTTTTCCTGAAAGTTGATTACATCGCCTTCTTTGATATTTTTCGGCAGGGCTTTAAGTTCAAGATTCACCATATCGCCGTTTTCACACTCGAGAACAGCCTTGTCGCCTTCTATTCTGTCAACAATAAATTTTTTCAAGCTTATTCATCCCTTTTCATTGAAGTTTGTCCCGTTTTGATTGTCACACCTGAACCCTCGGTTGAAATGACAACCGTTCCGTTTTCATCGGTTCTGTATGTTTCAACTCCGAATTCATCAAGCAACTTTAATGTGCTTTTGTGCGGATGTCCGTAGCTGTTATCCTTGCCGAGTGAAATAACCGCATATTTTGGATTTACCTTTTCAAGCAACACTTTTGTTGTTGAAGTTCTGCTTCCGTGATGACCTACTTTAAGAACTTCTGCACTCATATCTGCCGTAACAGTTTCAAGCTCTTTCTTTTCGGCATCTCCGAGGAACAGAAAGCTGTCGTTTTTATAAGTTATTTTTAGAATTACAGAACAATTGTTCAGATTATCCTCGTCAATTGTTACGGGAGCAAGAATATTTATACTGAAATCGTTGTCATCAATAATATTCATACCTGCTTTGGCTGACTTGACTTTAAGTCCCTTGTCTGCAATTGCCGTGAGCAGATTCTCATAGGTCTTGGTTGTGGTTGTAACCTTAGGCATATAGATTTCACCGATATTGTTATGCTTTACAACATAAGCCATTGAACCGATATGGTCGGCATGAGGGTGAGTTGCAACGAGATAATCAATATTTGTGTATCCGAGATTATTGATATATTCGGTAATACTTTTGCCGTACATATTTTCGCCTGCATCAATCAGCATACACTTTTGATTCGGCAGTTCAATGAATATGCTGTCACCCTGTCCGACATCAAGGTAATGAACCGATAATGTTCCGATTTCTGAAACAGTTGTTTTGCTTTCCGAATCGGAACCGTTCACATTGATATTGATTGAACACGAACAAAGTGCAAGACAGATTACCGCAAACAATGCAGTAAGCTTTAATATTAATTTTGAATTAATTTTAATTTTTAACACCTCACAATTCTGAGTCTTATTGTACAATAAACAAGTCAATATTTCAAGAACAGAAAAAGGAGAGCCTTTGCGACTCTCCCCTTTAGATTATCATTATGCGGTTTTGCCTGTATAAAGCTGATAGTATCTGCCCTTTTGTTCAAGAAGCCGTTCATGTGAACCACGCTCGATGATTCTGCCCTTTTCAAGAACCATAATACAGTCTGAATTCTTGATTGTTGAAAGTCTGTGGGCAATAACAAAGGTTGTTCTGCCGTGCATAAGCTTATCCATGCTGTCCTGAACCATCTTTTCGGTACGGGTATCAATTGAACTTGTAGCCTCATCAAGGATAAGTGCGGGCGGATCTGCAACAGCGGCTCTTGCAATCGCAAGCATCTGGCGCTGTCCCTGACTGAGATTGCCGCCGTCACCTTTGAGCAGGGTGTTGTAGCCGTCAGGAAGTTTTCTGATAAAGCTGTCTGCATTGGCAAGCTTTGCCGCTGCGATAACCTCTTCGTCTGTTGCGTCAAGTCTGCCGTAACGGATATTTTCCATTACGGTATCCGTGAACAGGTGTGTATCCTGTAAAACTATACCGAGTGAACGGCGAAGATCGCCTTTTTTGATTTTGTTGATATTGATTCCGTCATAACGGATTTTACCGTCCTGAATATCATAGAATCGGTTAATAAGGTTTGTGATTGTTGTTTTACCTGCACCTGTTGAACCGACAAACGCAATCTTCTGACCGGGTTCTGCGTACAAATCAATATTGTGAAGAACGATTTTATCATCTGTATAACCGAAGTCAACATCGTCCATAACAAGCGCACCCTTGAGTTCACGATACTCTGTTTTGCCTGTTGTGCTGTGAGTATGTTTCCAAGCCCACATACCTGTTTTTTCCTCAGTTTCAACAAGCCTGTTGCCCTCTTTGCGTACATTAACAAGTGTTACATATCCGTCATCAACCTCAGGCTCTTCGTCAAGAAGTTTAAAGATACGGTCTGCACCTGCAAGCGCCATAACAATTGAGTTAAACTGCTGGCTGACCTGATTGATAGGCTGGGTAAAGCTCTTGTTAAATGTGAGGAAGCTTACGAGTTTACCGATTGTAAATCCGAGGAAGTTGTTGAGAGCAAAGATACAACCTACGATTGCACAAAGTACATAGCTGATGTTACCGATTTGTGCGTTAATCGGCATAAGGATATTTGCAAACTTGTTTGCGTTGTATGAACTGTTGAAAAGCCTGTCATTAAGCTCATTGAATTCTTCAATGCTCTTTTTTTCATGGTTAAATACTTTTACAACCTTCTGACCGTTCATCATTTCCTCAATGTAACCGTTAGTCGCACCGAGGTCTGCCTGCTGTTTTGCAAAAAACCTTCCGCTTCGTGACGCAAGCTGTTTTGTTACAAAAAGCATTACACCAACCATTATAAGTGTAAGAATTGTAAGAGGAATACTGAGTGTAAACATACTGACAAGAACGGCTATGATTGTAATTCCGCTGTTGAAAAGCTGAGGAATACTCTGGCTGATCATCTGACGGAGGGTGTCAATATCGTTTGTGTAAACACTCATGATATCGCCGTGAGGGTGTGTGTCAAAGTATTTTATCGGAAGGCTTTCCATATGTTCAAATATCTGACAACGCAAATCACGCATTGTACCCTGTGTTACATAAACCATAATTTTGGCGTAGATAAACGCCGACGCCGCACCGATTGCATAGAAAATTGCAACTCTTAAAATTGCTCCGAGCATCGGTCCGAAGTCACGGCTTCCGCTCTGAATCATCGGAGTGATGTAATCGTCAATAAGATTCTGAATAAACAATGAACCCTGAACATTTGCAAGTACGCTGATGAGGATGCAGACGAAAACAATAATCATCTGAAATTTATATTTTTTGAAGATAATACCGAATAGTCTTTTAAGAACCTGACCTGAATTTTCGACCTTTTGTGCAGGTCCTCGGTTTCTTCTTCCCATTGGTCCCGGCATAATTACAGCTCTCCTTTCGCATCAAAATCACCGTTGCCGCTTGTCTGGGCAACATAAATTTCATTGTAAATCGGACTGTTTTTGATAAGTTCTTCGTGAGTACCCACTGCGCTTATCTCACCGTCATCCATTACAATAATCTTGTCTGCGTGTGAAACGCTTGATACACGCTGTGAAATAATCAGCTTTGTAGTATCGGGGATATTCTCGCTGAATGCCTTGCGGATACTTGCGTCTGTTGCGGTATCAACTGCACTTGTCGAATCATCAAGAATAAGAATTTTCGGATTTTTCAGCAAAGCTCTTGCAATGCAAAGACGCTGTTTTTGACCGCCCGAAACATTAGTACCGCCCTGTTCGATTTTTGTGTTGTACTTATCGGGGAAGCTTTCGATAAACGCATCTGCACACGCCAGCTTGCAGGCATTGACGCATTCTTCCTCTGTAGCATTTTCGTTGCCCCATCTGAGGTTGTCAAGGATTGTACCGCTGAAAAGAACATTCGACTGGAGCACAACCGAAACCTTGTCACGCAGAGTTTCGATATCATAGTCACGAACATCTTTTCCACCGACCTTAACAGAACCTTCGGTTACATCATAAAGTCTTGCAATAAGGTTTACAAGGCTTGTTTTTGAAGAACCCGTACCGCCGATAATACCGATTGTTTCGCCTGATTTGATTTTTAGGTTGATATCGTTGAGAATCGGTTTTTCGGCTTTTGTGTTGTATGAGAATGAAACATTGTCAAACTCAATGCTTCCGTCCTTAACCTCGTAAACAGGGTTTTCGGGATTTGCAAGCGTTGATTTTTCATTAAGCACACCTGCAACACGCTTGCCGCTTGCAAGGCTCATTGTGAGCATTACAAACACCATTGCCACCATAAGAAGATTCATAAGAATGTTCATACAATATGTGAGCATACTTGTAAGTTCACCTGTTGTAAGCTCACTGCTTACGATCATATTTGCGCCAAACCAGCTTACAAGGATGATTGATGCGTATGAAGTAACCATCATAATCGGTGATACTGTTACCATGGCATTTTCAGCCTTAACAAAGAGTCTGTAAACATTGTCGGCTGCCTTGCGGAACTTGCCAACTTCGTGTTTTTCACGAACGAAAGCCTTTACAACTCTGATTGAAGTTACATTTTCCTGAACGCTTGCGTTGAGTTCATCGTACTTTTCAAAAACCTGACTGAAATACTTGTATGTTGCCTTCATAATAAAGGCAAGAACAACAGAAAGTAAAATTGTTGCAATGAGATAAATACAGGCAAGCCTTGCATTGATGATGAATGTCATTGCCATTGCACAGATGAGCGATACAGGCGCTCTGAAACACATTCTTAAAAGCATCTGATATGCATTTTGAAGATTTGTTACATCCGTTGTCATACGGGTAACAAGTCCTGCGGTTGAGTAACGGTCAATGTTGGCAAACGAGAATGACTGGATATTTGCAAACATTGAGCGTCTGAGGTTTCTTGCAAAGCCTGCCGAAGCTTTTGCACCGTAGATACCGCCCATCATACCTGCAAACAAGCCCGTGAGTGCAAGTGCGCCCATATAACCGCCCGTTATGAGTATGTGCTGCATATCGCCCTTGTTGATACCGTCGTCAATCATTGATGACATAAGAAACGGAATAATTGTTTCAACAATTACTTCGAGTATCATAAAGAACGGTGTAAGAACAGACTCTTTGACGAAACCTTTGATATTTTTTGCCAAAGTTTTTATCATACTTATCTCCTTCCGTTTTAATTTGCATTTTCAAGTCCGCTGAGAATTTTATTTATAAGAAAAAGAAATTGTATCTTTTCTTCTTTTGTCAGCAGACTGTCAAGCAAAGTTTCGTTTTTAGTTATCATATTTTCGATTTTGTAATGAAGTTCAATACCTGTTTCGGTCAAAACAAGTTTTTTGAGCCTTGCGTCACTTTCAACGCTCTCCCTCGTTATGTAATTTTTCTTTTCCATAAGTTTAAGAATACTTGTAACGGTTGAACGGGCAATTGAAAATGCGTTTTCAATATCTTTTTGATAAACATCTTCATCACGATGATCATAGAGATATGCAATAATCCAGCCGTGCATAAGAGTCAGCTTATCCACACCCTTATCCTTGGCGGAATAGATTAACTTTCTCTGCAAAACCTGATTAAGCACCTTGATTTCGTGACCGATTGAATCATTAAAGCGTTTGTTGCACTTACAGCTTTTTACGCTTTCGTCATCACACATTATTTCACCTCCGAAATCACACTTACGAGATATTGTTCTATATAGAATAGTTCGATACAAAACAATTTGTATCAGTAATTATAGCACCTTCATTTTGAATGTCAAGAGAAATTACAAATAATTATTCAAAGTTTCACATTGCTGTCACAAATCAAAAGCGACAGCTAAAATTACAGCTGTCGCAGTTAAAATCATATTCACTTTGCACAAATTATGACAATTGTCACTTTTTTAGAATTTCTGTCGCATCACGGATATCGGGGGTTTTATCACCGTTAATATCACAAACAAAAAGAGCATACTGATTTTCGTCATAATCGTCAAAGGTCAGGTCTTTGATAAGATACTTCTGAATAAGCTCAGCGTCCTTTTCATCTGTTTTTCCGTCAATGTTGAGGTCTTTCATATTTTTGGGAACGCAACCGCCGTCAAGTACAAAATCAATACCGCTGTCGTTCATGAGTTCATCGGCTCTGTTTTTGTCAACATCAACAATGTAAAGTCCCAATGTGTCAAAGCATTGATAAACATACTTTGCATCCTTTAAAATCTCGGCTTTCTTTTCTTTTGCCCTGTCATTTGTTATGCCTGCACCTTGAAGATGTGAATCAAGCTTTGCAATCATCTCCATTGCGTAATCGTTATCCGTCATTGCACGCTCGAGATCAACACCGTTTGTCATATAGAACCAACCGAGCGAACCCATAACATATAGATTATTCACATCAAGTCCGCAGTAAACGGCAATTTTCCCGTCCTTGTACTGACCTTTTTTCATCGACATTTTGGAATAGCCCTTGATTATACTGTAGCCGAGCTTCATTCCGTCCTCGCTGATATAGCCAAGATCAAATGCCGCTGCACTTGTGCATGAAAAGCACGCTCCGCCGATGAGCATTGCAAATACGAGCAATATTGAAATCACCTTTTTAGAAAATTTTCTTTTCACAAAAAACACCTCCATTGGTAGTATCACCGAACGGAAGTGTTTTATTTTGATTTATTTACTTTTATTTGACTTATTATTTTTTCTTTCTTTTCTTATTTGATTAAGCTCTGAACCTTTGGTTTTTACCTTTCTTTTAAATTTTGCAACGGTAAACGCTTTTATCCTGTCATGATAGACATAATTGATTTCCGCACAAACCATAAGACAAACCATAAGAAAGTAAAACCAGATCATAATAACGGCAATTCTTGTAAGACCTCCGTACACGGAAAATCCGTTGAAATCCGACACATAAACCGAAATACCGAACGAAAGCACATACCACGAAACCGTGCAGAGAAACGCACCGGGCAACTGTGACTTAAAGCCGTATTCCTTATGCTCGCTGCGTGAGATGTTCGGAAAGTTCCTGTAAATCAGTGCAAACAATACCGTGAGAAACATAAAGATAAGTATATATCTTAGATGATAGATTATTCCGATTATGTCAGGCAATGATTTTAGATGCGGTGAAAGAAAATCGTTAATTGTTGAACCGAGGACAATAAGTACAAGTGACGCAAGCAAAATTACAAACAGCGCAATTGTGTAGAACATTGCTCTTATTCTTAAAAAGAACCAGTTTCTGTTTTCGTAAGCGTCATAAATTCTGTTAAGACCGTTTGTGATTGCATGGATTCCCTGTGCCGCCGACCACAGAGTGACTACAAGCGTTACAAGAGAAATTCCCACAGCACTTTCATAGGCAGAGGTCAGAAAGTATGTTAAGTCATCGGCAATTTTTGACGAAAACACACTGCTGAGTCCGTGATAAACAAAATCAATCGGAATGTGCAGGTTTTGCAAAAGTGACACAAAGAACATTGAGAGCGGCACAGACGATAATATGATGAAGAATGCCGACTGTCCGGCAATTGCAAAAATATTATCGTGAACGCATTTGCTTGTTATCGGTTCAAATCTGCCTGTTATTCTTTTGTAAAGTTTTATCGCCTTGTCAACGAATTTTATCCTCAATGTGTCACCTCCCCTATTTCTATATGATAATTATTTTATACCGTTTTTCTTCATCTGCACATTATAAGAAATTCTTGTGAGAAGTTTTTCGGGTGCAAAATGTCTGAAAAACGACACCGCTTTCATTTCAAAGCCGGGTGTGATAATCATTTTGCCCTTCATGGTCATGTCAACGGCATACCTTGCGACAAACTTCGGGTCAAGTCCTCTTATGCAGAATTTTACATCCGCAACATTATTGAAGTTGGTTTTTACGGGACCCGGGCAAAGTACCGAAACCTTGACATTTTTATTATCCCTACGCATTTCCTCATGAATCGCCTGAGTAAGGCGGACAACATAATTCTTTGATGCATAGTAGCTTGCAAATGTCGGTCCTGCAAGAAATCCTGCGGCAGAACCTACATTGAGAATATATCCGCTGTTTCTCTCCGCCATATCTTTAAGAAAAAGCTTTGTGAGAATGTGAACCGTTGAAACATTGGTGTGAATGAGTTCAAGCTCTCTTTCAAGCGGAACATCCAAAAATTTTCCGTAAGCACCGAATCCGGCGTTGTTGACAAGAAAATCAATCTGTTCATTTTCATTCTTAATATGCTCATACAAATCCATGCTGTCACTTTCTCGTGAAAAATCAAGCGTAATTACCCTGACATTCACATTTGAAAGTTCCTCTTTCAGCTTGTTAAGCTTATCTGTTGAGCGTGATACAAGAATAAGGTCATAACCGAGTTCTGCAAGATATCTGGCGATTTCTTTTCCTATGCCCGAACTTGCGCCTGTAATCAAAGCCTTCATTAGTTTTCATCATCCTTCGGTTTTTGTGCTGTAGCACAAAGCCATGTTGTACCTTCCTTAGTGTATGTGTTTATGTTTTCAAAGCCTGCCGATTCAAGTACGGATCTGATTTCCTGCGGAGTTACCGACTTGATATTCAGCATATTTTCAACCTTTTCCCACTTGAACGGATCATCGTCTGTTCTGAGCATTTCAAAAAGCAGCATAACCGTTCCGCTCTGTTTGAGAACACGGAAAACTTCTTTTACATCATTTTCCTTATCAGGCCAGAAGTAGTAGGTTTCAACTGCCGTGATATTATCGAATGTATTGTCATCAAAAGGCATATCGGATACGGATGCCTGAAGAATTTTCGTTTTGTTGCAGAGTATATTTTTTGAATTGAGTTTTTCGGAGGATTTTACCGAGAGTTCGGAATAGTCGATTCCGAAAACCTTGCCGTTGGCAACAATTGAGCAAAGTCGGTCAACGGTTTTTCCGCCGCCGCAGCCTATGTCAAGTACAGTTGCGGTGCGTTCAATATTCATATGTTCAAGTCCCCATGAGGTAAGGCTTGAATGTCCTTTATTCATAGCCTTAATCATCATTTTGCCCCAAAAGCCGTTTGGCTTTTTAGCATTCTCCACCAACTTGCGGTATTTCATAAAAATCACTCCAATCTGAAATTTTCATCTGTTTACTGTCTTATTATCTATTATTTTCTTTTTCTTCCTGTTGAATTAAGTTTTTGAAGTAAGAGGGCAAGGAAAAACGCACCGCCTACTATAACGATGAACCAAACAAATGACATATACAACGGTTGATTCATCACACGCAAAAACGGGTACGGACCGTCAACTGCACCGACTATATTAAGTATAATAAGCAGAATCGCATATATTAATGTAGGGATTGTAGCCGTGAAAGCTGATTTTGTGTTAAGGTAAGGTTCTTTTTCAAAAAGCACAAACGATAAAATTGTAAGAATCGGACACAAAGTATGTAAAAAGGTGAAGTCTTTGTTAAAAAGCATATAGAGCCAACCGTTTATGCCCTCTCCACGCATCGGAGAAAGTACAGCAAGAACTACGACAAATGTTACCGAAAGCAGAGCCGCCGCCATATATTTGAACATTTGAACCGAGTGCGGAATTTCTTTTCCGCTTTTGAGATATCGCACCTGAAAGCCTGCCATAACAGCACAGGCAACAAGTGCAAACAGGTTGCTGTCCTCAGTGTAATATACAAGCGGATAGCAGCCTATTTTGAAAAACACGATAATTATTGCGGCAATCTCACAAGCGATAATCGCAAGATTAAATGCCAAAGCTGTTTTTGTTCGTTTTATTTTAAGTGTATTTTGCATTTTAAATTCCTTTTCTATATTATTTTGTTAATTTCTTTCAATCAATGCCACGCTCTCTACATGGCTCATCTGAATACAATGAATTTCTTGGCTGATTTTTGGTTCAAGGGAATACATCCACAGCCTTTTTCGTGGTTCTGCCGTTTGTGGGGATATGTCCGTGAAACTGAAGTTTTCGCATTATCTATTTCAATGTAAATAATGCTTTTTCATAATCCTTAACATAATACTTGATATTAGTTTTTCCTTTTTGCACTACAGTATGTCCCTCAGTTTCAAGCATTTTCTTTTGTGCCTCAATTCCTCCGGGATACTTTGCATTTAATTCTCCATTTGCTTTTAATGTTCTCCAATAAGGGGTTTTATCCTCTGTGCGCTGATAACTCGCCCATGCAACTATTGAAACAAAAATTCCGGCTGTAATAGGCTCTGTAAAATCGGCACTGCTTAACTCTGCAAAGTATTCTCGTATTTTTCCGACAGTAATCACTTTACCATACGGAATTTTTTTCATTACTTTGTCATAGTCGATTGGCGGTGCAAAATACATTTTATCTCCACCATATTTTTTAATACTCTTTTCATCTGTGATTATTTGAAATTTAGGCATATCCTTGCTATCCATAAGCATAGCATTAAAATCCTTTTTATCTTCATTTGCCATAATGTATCACCTCCAAGCCAATCATATCTCAATAAACAGACTCATGCAATGAGACGCTTTTATAATTTCTCGCAAAACATTAAAATTTCCATTTACTCTTCTTTCATCTTTTCTTCCAGTTCAAGTAAATATCTGTCATAGTCAGACATAAACAATCTGTCCTGAATGATGCGATATTTCTCAAATTCCGTTTCTGCGTGAAGTTTTGCCTGCTCTGCACTTATCTTTCCTGCTCCTGTGAGAATTTCAGTACCGTTAAATTCGAGGAAACCGTCAAGTCTTTTCGCCCAATCCTCCATACTCATAGGAATATGACGTTCGGCCTGCAACTCTGCATAATCGAGATACAGCGATACAATACGTTCCAAAAAAGACAATTCTTTTTCAGTAAGATAGTTTTTTGCTACAGATACATCGCTTTTCACTATTTTACCATCAGGAGCATTCTCCCAAGAGGTTAGCCCCATATGTTCCTTTTCCGCATCCGCTCGTTCAAAAATCAGTTCCGCAGCAGTATGTCTGTGCGTGGCATAGTGCATTTTGTTCTGCACAGTTTTGAAAAAGAGTCTTGTGGTTTTTGCATCTTTATCATAGTCGAAAGCTGTTGCATAAAGGTCTGTAACCTTTTGGTAGAATTTTCGCTCAGACAGGCGAATTTCACGAATGTACTCTAACTGACGGTCAAAATATTCATCTGTGAACATCGTGCCCTTCTTCAGACGTTCTACATCCATTGTCCAGCCCTGAATGGTATAATCTTTTACAATTTGACCTGCCCATTTACGGAATCGAACTGCTCGTTCATTATTAACTTTAAATCCAACTGCAATAATTGCCTGAAGATTATAATGTTTTGTTTGATAATTCTTCCCGTCGTCGGCAGTTGTTAAGTATTTCTTAATAACTGAATCCTCGACTAATTCGCCGTCTTCAAAGATTTTTTTCAGATGTTGATTGATTGCAGGCACAGAAACATCATACAGCGTTGCCATCATTTTCTGTGTGAGCCATATATTTTCGTCCTCATAACGCATTTCAAAGCTATCTGCCTGATTTCCCACAGAAGCAACATATGTGAGATATTCCGCAGCACTTGAGCGAATACTTATTTCATTTTTCTTCTTTGCCATTTTGTACACCTTTATCAAAAAGCATCACCATCGGTGTCACTTTTTCTTTTTAAATAAGTCAATTCAATATCGTACCCCAAACCCCAAACATATTTCATTTTATTTGTTGCACTATTCAATAATCATAATAAATATGTTACTTTTGACTTTCATTAATTACAGAACCTTCATCATATACCTTGGTTCATATTCTATATATCCGTGTTTCGGATAAAAAACATAAGATTCAAACCACTGCTCTTTTGGTGTCCCCAAATGTACTTTTGAAACAGCAATACCGTTTTCACGCATCCATAACTCTGCCGTATTAAGTAACTTTGAGCCGATTCCCTTTCGTTTTAATGACGGTTTTATATAAAACCTATGTAAAAATGCCTGATCTGTATCAGTAATTCTTGAACATCCAATACATCCGACTACCCTGTCATTTTCATCTATTGCAAGCCAAAACATATCATTGCAATCAAGATAGTTTGCCTTAATATCAAGAAGGTCAGGATTTATAGTAGGTTTTCTACCCAAAGCATCTTTTGCCTGTAAAACCGTAAAAATCATATCATCACGATAGATTTCTTCAAATTTAATAATTTTCACACTTTTACTCCTGTACTTTAGTCAACAGAGCCACGCTCTCTACATGGGAGGTTCCGGAGAACATATCGCAGGGGGTGATTTCTTTGGGGGTGTAGCCGTTTTCTGTGAAGAATTTTAAATCTCTTGCGAGGGTTGCGGGGTCACAGGATACATAGACTACACGGCTCGGCGACATTCTTGAAATTGTCTTTACAAGCTCTTCGCCGCAGCCTTTTCTCGGTGGATCAAGGATTACGCAGTCGGGTTTTAAACCCTCTTTTTCAAGCTGAAATGCGGCATCTGAGGCATCTCCGCAGATGAATCGTGCATTTTCAATGCCGTTTGCTTTTGCATTTTCATTTGCATCTTTCACGGCATCTTTAACAATCTCCGCACCGATAAGCTGTTTACAGGAATCAGCCATTGTAAGACCTATTGTACCCGTTCCGCAGTATAAATCAAGCAGAATTTCGTCAGATTTAAGATTTGCATATTCTTTGGCTTTGCCGTAAAGCTTTTCAGCCTGTTTTCTGTTGATCTGCCAGAACGAAAACGGTGAAATTTTAAACTGCAATCCGCAAAGTGTGTCGGTAATATGGTCACTTCCGTAGATTGTTCTGTTTTTTCTGCCGAGAACAACATTGGTTTTTTCTCTGTTAGAATTAATAATCACACTTTTTAACTGCGGAAGTTCGGATTTGAGCATTTTCACGAGTAAATCTTCCTGTTTAAGACCGTTTGCGTTGACAACATAGCACACCATAAGCTCGCCCGAAACCTCGCCGATTCTGATATAAATGTGGCGAAGTCTGCCCTTGCCTGTTGTTTCATCATAAATTTCCGTGTTAGTTTTTGCGATAAAATCTTTTGTAATTTCAATTACCCTTGCAAAAATTTCGGGCTGTAAAATACAGTCGGTACAATTGATTATGCGGTGGCTGTGGAATGAGTAAAAGCCCGTCACAACATTTCCGTCACGGTCAAGACCGACAGGATACTGCGCCTTGTTGCGGTATCTTGTGATATTATCCGACGAAATAATCGGCTTGAAAACAACATTATCAAGACCGCCAATGCGTGTTACGGCATCCTCAACTCTCTGCTGTTTTATTTTGCATTCTTCTTCATAAGAAATATGTCGCCATGTGCAACCGCCGCACTTCATAAAGTTTTCGCAGTCGGGAGTAATTCTCGCCTTGGACGGAACGAGAATTTCTTCGATTTTGCCGAAAGCGTAGGTTTTCTTAACCTTTAATATACGCACCTTGAGTTCGTCACCGATTGCAGAACCCTGTACAAAAACGGCAATGCCGTCATCTGTTCTTCCGACTCCGCTGCCCTCGGCAGTTGCCGAAGTTATTGTAAGGTTTACAATATCGTTCTTTTTTAAAGTCATTTTATCACTCTGCCATTTTATGTGTATTTTTAGTTATAATCCTATTCCCTTTTATTTTAGCATTTACTCTACAATTTGGCAACAATTAAAACACAGTATCCGTACAATACACAAAAATTGCACAAATATCAAATTAGGTATTTATTTTTTTGTCCATTCGTCTTATAATATGAGTATTGCAGTTCTGTCACGGCATTGCTCTTTGAATGCAAATCAACTTGTGTTCCGACTTAAATACAGGCAAAGCGGAATGATTTTTCTGACAGACAAATATACTTATCAGGAATGGAGTGGACTATTGTGAATTACGACAGTCTTATGGATAACATAAAAAGAATACATTTTATCGGTATAGGCGGCAGCGGAATGTGTCCGCTGGCTGAGATTCTTCACCACGAGGGTTACGAACTTTCGGGTTCGGATATGAACGAGGGTGAAACTCTTGACAGAATTAAGGGTTACGGCATTCCCGTATTTATGGGACACGCCGCAGAAAATATCAAGGGCGCAGAGCTTGTTGTTTACTCAGCGGCTATTAAGGAAACTAACCCCGAAAGACAGGCAGCAAAGGAACTCGGTATTCCGTGCATTGAAAGAAGCGTAATGCTCGGTATTGTTACAAGAAGATACAGAAGAAGTATTGCGGTTTCGGGTACACACGGCAAAACAACTACAACAGCTATGCTTTCACAGGTGCTTATCGGCAGCGGTTTTGATCCGTCAGCTATTATCGGCGGAAAACTTCCGTTCATCGGCGGTAACAGCTATGTCGGTCACAGCGATGTAATCGTTTGTGAGGCTTGTGAGTATGTTGACACATTCTTACAGCTCAATCCGTTTATTTCGATTATTCTTAATATTGACGCAGATCATCTCGACTACTTCAAGAATCTTGACAACATTAAGAAGTCATTCAACAAATTTGCTCATCAGACAACAGGCTTGCTTGTTATCAACGGTGACGACGAAAACACTCTTGATGCCGTAAAGGATGTTGAGATTGAGAAAATCACCTACGGTTTTGGCGAAAACTGCGATTACAGAGCTGAAAACATCAGCGCAGACAAGGGTGTTCACGAGCAGTTTGACCTTTACTTCAAGGGGGATAAGCTCACACAGATTAAGCTTATCGTTCCCGGAAAGCACAACATTTATAATGCACTTGCCGCTGCGGCTACTGCACATTATCTTGGCGCTACTCCGAAGGAAATTTCGGAGAATCTTCACAAGTTCGGCGGTGTTCACAGAAGATTTGAAATTCTCGGCACACCTGACGGAATTACTGTTGCCGATGACTTTGCTCATCATCCCACAGAACTTACTGCAACACTCAATGCCGCAATGAAAATGGGCTTTAACAAGGTTTGGGCAATATTCCAGCCGCATACATTTTCAAGAACAGCCATGCTCCTTGACGATTTTGCGGAGGCTCTTAAAATTCCGGATCAGGCAATTATTTCGGCTATTCTCCCTGTTCGTGAAACAAACACATATAACATCTATTCTACTGACCTCGGTGCAAAGGTTCCGGGTTCTGTATGTCTTGACACATTTGAAGAAATTACCGACTATGTTTGCAAGAATGCAAAAGAGGGCGACCTCATTCTCACAATGGGCGGCGGTAATGTGTATATGTGTGCCAATATGATTTACAAACAGCTTAAATATATGGAAGAAAATAAATAAGATTTTTAAATAAACAGAAGAACCGTGCTTTTATGGCACGGTTCTTTTTTCTTTTATTGAATATTAAGTAAAAATGAACAAAGCTCCGTGCGGTTACGGAGCTTTGTTCATTAAGAGAGAGTTTTTGTCTACAGCTTTGGCTGTATGAATATTTATATAAAAAGCTAAAAAGCTTGTTGGCTGTTATTGACCGAACATATAGTTCCAGATTGAGTCGCTGTCACTGTTATCGGAACTTTTGCTCTGTGATTGTGACGACTTATTCTGTGTTTTTGAATTACCTGTTGAAGAACTGCCGCTCGGTGAATATTCTGCAAGAGTGAGCTTGAGATTTGCAGTCTTACCTCTTCTTGTAACGGTAAATGTTACTGTATCTCCAACCTTTGAATCCTTGAGGGCTGTTTCAATGTCTGATTTTGAAGAAACACTTGTACCGTTTACTGCGGTAATCATATCACCTCTCATAAATCCTGCTTTTTCTGCATTAGAACCGCTTGTTACCGAAAGAACATAACAGCCTGTGTTGCTGAGTCCGTAGTAGAATGCGGAATCGTCGGATGTGATATCTGTAAGCTCCATACCGAGGTCAACCTTGCCCTTTACATAACCGTAGGTTTTGAGATCGTCAATTATATCAAGAACATTGTTAATCGGAATAGCAAACGCAATACCTTCAACCTCTGTTGCACTGTCCTTTGCGTTTACAATACCGATAAGCTCACCGTTTGAGTTAAAGAGTCCGCCGCCTGAGTTACCGGGGCTGATCTGAGCGTTGTGCTGGAGAAGCGTCATACTCTTACCCTCAACCGTTACCTGACGGGCAAGTGCGCTGATAATACCGTCTGTTACTGTACCGCCGAGCTGTCCGAGCGGATTACCGATTGCAACAACATAGTCGCCTACTGCAAGATCTGAGCTGTTGCCCATTGTTGCGGCTGAAAGACCTGTTGCATCTACTTTAAGAAGTGCGATATCGTTGTCCTCATCACTGCCGATTATCTTAGCCTTGTATGAAGTTGCACCGTCACGGAGTGTTACCGTGATATTCTCCGCACCTTCGATTACATGGTAGTTTGTGATGATGTAACCGTCCTCGGAAATGATAACACCTGAACCTGCACCCTGCTGAACATACTGCTGAGCAAATCCGCCTGTTACAACGCTTTCGGTAGCAATTTCAACTACGCTGTCGGCTGTTTTCTTAACAATTTGGGAAGTTGTTCCGCTGAGAGCGGCATTGCTTGTGGTTGATGTGCTGTTTGCGGATGCCTGCTTGATGTTTACACTTGAAGATGAGTTGTTGTTAAGTGATGATGCAAGCATACTGCCACCGAATCCTGCACCGCCGCCGAGAATGATTGCAGCTACAAGCATTGCTGCTACAAAACCCTTTGATGCGGGTTTCTTCGGCTTTTTAGGCTTTTTAACTTTTACTTTCTTAGCCTTTGGTGCGGAATACTGTTGATTTGCATACGGTGAACCCGACTGTGAGCCGTATGGATTCTGTGACGGATTGCCGTATGAATAGTTGTTAGTCTGCTGTGAAGAATATGGGTTTGAAGAATACTGTGAACCGTATGAATCCGATGAGTAGTTCTGTGAAGATGTACCCGATGCTGTGTTTGAAGAATAAGCACTTTCATAACGGTTAGGGTTGTGTGACGCATTCTCGTTGTTACCGTTTATATACGAATGGCGGTACTCACCCGAATTTACACTTGATGTTGAATTTGTGTTCCATTCATAAGAGCTTTCTGTATTTTCTGCAGTTGATGCAGACTGTGAATCTGATGATGAATGAATATCCTGATAGTTGTTGTCAGCAGTATTATTATCTGACGAATAACCGTCATAACCGTTTTTATTGTTTTCAAAGTTATCGTTCATAACTGTACCTCCGATTAAAAGTTATATTTTCAAAAGACTTCATCGAATGTCGGTGTTGTTTTTTGATGTTGTAGATATAATAAAGCCCCAAAGTGAAAAGTATATGAAATACGGCTGAATTAATGTTGAAAGCAAGAAAATAGTATGTGAAAATTCGGTGTGCGTTGTGAGGAGTACGGCACAATCATCTGTATTCACAAAAAAAGGGCAGAACAAAACGCTCTGCCCTATATAATGTTTAAGATAATAACAATTTTAAATATCAGTTATCCTTAATCTGATATTTACTAAATAATCCGTCAACAATACTTTTCATATTATTGAAGAACCTATTGGTCAGTTGTATGAACACACAAAAGAATATAATCACAAAGCCTACACCTTTAAAACGAGGATTAAGCGTTCCTGTCAAAATAAGATTACAACCGATAAAGAAGAGAAACGAAAAGATTATGAAAGCAACAACCATCATCGGACTTGGAATCATTCTGACAGTTAAATCAGAATATCCACAATCTCCCTCTATCTTACCTGAAAAAATCGGACTCAGGCTATAAATTCCACCGTAATTTTTAGCCGGTACAAATTTCATTTTAAAGCCCTTATCCGTAAATTTTACATCATAGGAGTAATCCTCTCTCTTAATGTCAGCACCATACTTAGAATTACTTTTAATTATATCATTTATGTGTTCTTCGGATAAAGAAAGTTTATAATGAAGTTTATCAAAGAATTTTATAATCATAGAAATAACTCCATATACAAAAGGCACTCAGTTTGCCGAAACGGTGTTGACCTGTTCTTTTGTTTCGGGCTTCTTTTCAACCTTTTCGTTAAGCTTTTTCTTTACCGAAACTTCGTCAAACTTCTTTTTGAAGGATACTCTGCCGTTGAACTTCTTTCTGCAATATTTGCATGAAAATTCGGCGGTAAAGCTTTTGTTGTGAAGTCGCCACTTTGAAAGCTGAACAAGCGGTTTTCCGCAATCTTCACAATCGAAAAACATAACGCTTTTGTCAACATCGGGACTGTTGATATCTGTAACAAAATGATTTTTGAACAGCAGTCTGTCATAGAATTCGTCACAAACAGCATCCTTAATGTACGGCTTTAACGGATACTTACCGTAAAAAGCCTTCATACATTCCAATGTTAGGTACACATCGGCAAGAGCCCTGTGCTGATCATCTTCCGAAAAATCAACACCTGCCATTTCGGCACAGGCACCGAGTCCCAGCTGACAGGATGAATCATGCAAATCAAGACAATCTTCACAATAGCTTTGCAGATTGCAATAGCGTGAGAGAAACGGAAGTCTGGTTCTGCCCGTGTAGTAGCTGTAGTTTTCGATAAGAGCGTGAAGGTCGGAGTCGCTCCATGTCATAAGCACACCGTCACCCAGAAAATCCGAGAACAGGCTGATTGCTTTGATAAAGCTGACGCCCTCGTCCTTCAACTCTTCATTTGTTATTTTAGTAAGCTGTTTTACCTTACTGCATAGCTTTTTGCCGATTTTCGGAGCAACAAGCATTGTAAAGGTGTCGCATACATTCAGTTCATCATCAAGCTTAACCGCACCGATTTCAATTATTTCATTGACAAATTTGTGCAGAACCTTGCTGTATGAACCGTTCCATTCAAGGTCAAGAATTACATAACTCATTATTTTAATTATTTCTTACGGAATGCCTGTTTCATACGCTGTTCTTTTGAAAGAATACGCTTACGCATACGGATATTTTCGGGAGTAACCTCAACAAGCTCATCATCAGCGATGAATTCAAGGCACTGTTCAAGCGACATAACAGTCGGAGGTGTAAGCTTGAGGGCATCATCAGAACCCGATGCACGGGTGTTTGTGATGTGCTTTTTCTTGCAGACATTAACTGTGATATCCTCAGACTTAGGACTTGCACCTACAATCATACCCTCGTAAACAGGAACACCGGGTCCGATAAAGAGTCTGCCTCTTTCCTGAGCGGCATAAAGACCGTAGGTTACAGTTTCGCCTGTTTCAAAAGCGATAAGTGAACCCTGATGGCGGGTTACGATTTCACCTTTGTATGGCTCATAACCGTCAAATACATGGTTCATAATACCGTTACCGTTTGTATCTGTAAGGAATTCGGGGCGATAACCCATAAGACCTCTTGACGGGATTCTGAATTCAATGTGAGTAACACCGCCTTCACGAGTACCCATATTGATAAGCTCACCTTTTCTTGAACCGAGCTTTTCCATTACAGGACCGACATATGTGTCGGGAACTTCGATGATAAGAAACTCCATAGGCTCATGAAGCTTGCCATCAATCATCTTTGTAATAACCTGCGGACGGGAAACCTGAAATTCATAATTCTGACGGCGCATCGTTTCGATAAGAATTGAAAGGTGGAGTTCACCTCTGCCCGATACCTTGAATGTATCGGCGCTGTCTGTTTCTTCAACACGAAGTGCAACATTTGTTTCAATTTCCTTGAAAAGTCTGTCACGGAGGTTACGAGAGGTTACATACTTACCCTCTCTGCCTGCAAACGGTGAGTTGTTTACGATAAAGTTCATTGAAACCGTAGGCTCGTCAATTTTTACAAACGGAAGCGGCTCAACGCAATCGTTTGAACAGATTGTTTCACCGATGTTGATATCCTGAACACCGCTTACGCAAACGATGTCACCAACTGTTGCAGTGTCACATTCAACTCTTTTAAGTCCTTCAAACTGATAGAGCTTTGCAATTCTTACATTCTGAGTGGTACCGTCTGTGTGACAGAGAACGGCAGCCTCTCCGTTCTTTGCAGTACCTCTTTCAACACGGCCTACACCGATTCTGCCGACAAACTTATCAGAGTCAATGTTTGAAATAAGGAGCTGGAGTCCTCCGTTCATATCGCCCTGAGGAGCAGGGATTTCTTTTACGATTGCGTCAAAGAGGGGTTTCATATCTGTACCGGGTTCATGATAATCCTCTGATGCATAGCCGTCACGGGCAGACGCATAAATTACAGGGAATTCAAGCTGATCTTCGTCGGCACCGAGTTCGATAAAGAGGTCGAGAACCTCGTCAACAACCTCCTCGGGTCTTGCACCGGGACGGTCAATTTTGTTAAGAACAACAAGCGGCTTTTTGCCGAGGCCGAGTGCCTTTTTAAGAACAAATCTTGTCTGTGGCATACAACCCTCAAATGCGTCAACAAGCAATACAACACCGTCAACCATCTGGAGAATACGCTCAACCTCACCGCCGAAATCGGCATGACCGGGGGTGTCAACAATGTTAATTTTGATGCCGTTGTACATTACGGCTGTCGGCTTTGAAAGGATTGTGATACCTCTTTCACGCTCAAGGTCATTAGAGTCCATTACTCTTTCTTCTACATTTTCATTTGCTCTGAAAACACCGCTCTGCTTCAAAAGCTGGTCAACCAGAGTAGTTTTGCCGTGGTCAACATGGGCGATAATTGCAATATTTCTTAAATTCTCTCTTACATCCATAAAAATACCTCGTTTTGCTAAAATCACTTAAATCTTATTGCATACATCAAGCATTATAACACTATGAAAGCTAAAATTCAATTTATATTTTTCATCACCTTTTATGCTAATATCCGACACTTTTTGAACATTTTTCCGATAGAAAACCGCAAAAAATATTTTTTAGTGAAAAAATAACGATTTTTGCTCATTTCGTGTGATTTTTTCTTTACAATATCTCAAGATTGTTATATAATTAACATAGTGTTTTGCATTTTTTCGCAGGACCTGAATTATGATAGGCATTAATTTTTAGGAGGTAATATTATGGGCTACACGATTGCGCAGAAAATCATCAAGAATCATCTTGTCTGCGGAGAAATGACCGTTGGCAGTGATATCGGTCTTAAAATCGACCAGACTCTTACTCAGGATGCAACAGGCACTATGGCTTATATCGAATATGAGGCTATGGGCATTCCGAGAGTAAAAACAGAAAAAAGCGTTGCTTACATTGACCACAACACACTTCAGACAGGTTTTGAAAACGCCGATGACCACAGATTTATTCAGTCTGTTTGTAAAAAACACGGTATCTATTTTTCAAGACCCGGCAACGGCATTTGTCACCAGGTTCACCTTGAAAGATTCGGTAAACCGGGAAAGACTTTAATCGGTTCTGACAGCCATACCCCGACAGGCGGCGGTATCGGTATGCTCGCAATCGGTGCAGGCGGTCTTGATGTTGCTGTTGCAATGGGCGGCGGCGCATACTATATTACTATGCCGAAAATGGTAAGAGTTAATCTTACGGGCAAACTCAGTCCGTGGGTTTCTGCAAAAGATATTATTCTCGCAGTTCTTCGTGTTATGAGCGTTAAGGGCGGCGTTGGCAAGATTGTTGAGTACGGGGGAGAAGGTGTTGCCACACTTACGGTTCCCGAAAGAGCAACAATCACAAATATGGGTGCAGAGCTTGGTGCTACAACTTCTGTATTCCCGTCTGATGAAACAACAAGAAAGTTCCTCAAGGCTCAGGGCCGTGAGGAAGATTATACAGAACTCAAAGCTGATGATGACGCTGTTTATGATGAGGTTATCGAAATTAACCTTTCAGAGCTTGAACCACTTGCAGCCTGTCCGCATTCACCCGACAATGTTAAGCCAATCAAAGAGCTTGAGGGCAAGAAGATTGATCAGGTTTGTATCGGTTCATGTACAAACTCAAGCTACCTTGACCTTATGAGAGTTGCTCACATTCTCAAGGGCAAAAAGGTTGCAGACAATGTATCGCTTGCAATTGCTCCGGGTTCAAAGCAGGTATTTAATATGCTCGCTCTCAACGGCGCACTCGGCGACATGATTGCGGCAGGTGCAAGAATCCTTGAAAGTGCCTGCGGTCCGTGTATCGGTATGGGACAGTCACCTAACAGTGGCGGTATTTCTCTTAGAACATTCAACCGTAACTTTGAAGGCAGAAGCGGAACGGCAGACGGTCAGATTTATCTTGTATCTCCCGAAACTGCAGCAGTTTCAGCAATTAACGGTGTATTCACAGACCCGAGATGTCTTGGTGCGGCTGCTGAGATTGAAATGCCCGAAAAATTCCTCATCAATGACAATATGGTTATTGATCCCGCTCCTGTTGAAGAAATGGACAGCGTAGAAATTCTCCGTGGTCCTAACATCAAGAGCTATCCCGAAACTCATCCGCTCACAGATTCTATCGAAGCATCGTGTTCACTCAAGGTCGGCGACAACATTACAACCGACCATATTATGCCTGCAGGTGCAAAGATTCTTCCGCTCCGCTCAAATATTCCGAAAATTTCAGAGCATTGCTTTACAGTATGCGACAAGGAATTCCCAACCCGTGCAAAGACACTCGGCAAGAGCATTATTGTCGGCGGTGAAAACTACGGTCAGGGTTCATCCCGTGAGCATGCGGCTCTCGCTCCCCTTTTCCTCGGTGTTAAGGCTGTACTCGTAAAGAGCTTTGCAAGAATTCACAAGAGCAACCTTATTAATGCAGGAATTCTTCCGCTTACATTTGTAAACGCAGAAGATTATGATAAAATCAAGCTTGGCGATATGCTTGAGCTTCCGAATGTTAAGGACGAAATTGCAAACGGCAAGCAGGTTACTGTTGTAAACAAGACAACAGGCGACACAATTGTTGCTGACTGTGAGCTTTCAGACAGAACAAGAAACATTATCATTGCAGGCGGTCTGCTTGACTACACAAAGGAGAACAGCTGATATGGAAAAAATTAAAATGGTCACACCTCTCGTAGAGATGGACGGTGACGAGATGACAAGAGTCATCTGGAAACAGATTAAAGACATTCTCATCACACCTTACGTTGACCTCAAAACAGAATATTATGACCTCGGTCTTGAGCACAGAAACGAAACAGACGATCAGGTTACAGTTGACAGCGCCAACGCAACAAAGAAATACGGTGTTGCCGTTAAGTGTGCCACAATCACACCCAATGCCGCAAGAATGACAGAGTACAACCTCAAGAGTATGTGGAAGTCACCTAACGGTACGATTCGTGCTATCCTTGACGGTACGGTATTCAGAAGCCCGATTCTTGTTAAGGGTATTGTTCCCTACATTCCTACATGGAAAAAGCCAATCTGCATTGCCCGTCACGCATACGGTGATGTTTATAAGAACACAGAGATGAAGGTTGAGGCAGGAAGCAAGGCAGAGCTTTGCGTTACAAAGCCTGACGGTACCGAGGAAAGAAGCACAATCTTTGACTTTAAGACTGACGGTATTATTCAGGGTATGCACAACATTGACAAGAGTATCTCATCATTTGCCCGTTCATGCTTTAACTATGCACTTGATCAGAAGCTTGATGTTTGGTTTGCTACAAAGGATACAATCAGCAAAATTTATGACCACAGATTCAAGGACATCTTCAGTGAAATCTTTGAGAATGAGTACAAAGAGAAGTTTGAGAACGCAGGTATTACATATTTCTACACACTTATTGATGACGCTGTTGCAAGAGTTATCAGAAGTGAAGGCGGTTATATGTGGGCTTGTAAGAACTATGACGGTGATGTTATGAGTGATATGATTGCAACTGCATTCGGTTCGCTCGCAATGATGACAAGCGTGCTTGTTTCTCCCGACGGCATCTATGAATACGAGGCTGCTCACGGCACAGTTCAGCGCCACTACTACAAGTATCTCAAGGGCGAAGAAACTTCCACAAACTCTGTTGCAACATTGTTTGCATGGACAGGCGCTCTCCGCAAAAGAGGCGAGCTTGACGGTCTTGACGATCTTATGAAGTTTGCAGACAAGCTTGAGGCCGCAACAATCAAGACAATTGAGGACGGCGTTATGACAGGCGATCTCTACGCTATCTCGACACTTGAGAACAAAAAGAAAGTAAACACAGAAGAATTTCTCAAGGCTATTGACGAGCGCCTTGCAGCATCTCTCTGATTTTAAAGTTAAAGGAGCATAGTGAGTAATGTCTAAGAATGACAGTATTTCAATGTCGGTTATCAGGCGTTTGCCAAGATATTACCGCTTTTTATCAGAACTGAATGACCAGAACATTGACAAAATTTCTTCAACTAAGCTTGCACAAATTATGAATGTGACCGCCTCACAGGTAAGACAGGATCTTAACTGCTTCGGCGGATTCGGTCAGCAGGGTTACGGTTACAGCGTAAGTCAGCTGAAAGAGGAAATCAAGAACATTTTGGGACTTAACAACGATTACAAGGCCATTCTTATCGGTGCCGGTAATCTTGGTAAGGCCGTTGCAATGCATATGAATTTTGAAAAACTCGGTTTTGAGCTTATCGCTTGTTTTGACAGCAACGAACAAAAAGTCGGTTCAAAGCTCAACGGAATTACAGTTAAAAACGAAAGTGAACTCGACGATTTTTGTAATAAAAATCATATTGACACAGCGTTTTTGTGCATTCCCCGTGTTTGTGTTGAAAATGTTCTCGATAAGCTATATTCACACGGAATCAAGAATTACTGGAATTTCAGCCACTATGATATAAATGCTCGTTATAATGATACTATGGTAGAGAATGTTCATCTCAGCGACAGCCTTATGACTCTCTGCTACAGAATGAACAACAACTGATAAACCAATGACTCCCCGACAGTTTTATAAGCTGTCGGGGAGTTTTCCGTTACAAAGCAATAATAACCTTTTTTAGCGATTAAAAGGGCTGACCGTTTAAGGTCAGCCCTCTTTTGCAATTTGTGTTTGTGATTTAAGATTAACC
This sequence comes from Ruminococcus bromii, assembly GCF_002834235.1. Classification (GTDB taxonomy): domain Bacteria; phylum Bacillota; class Clostridia; order Oscillospirales; family Acutalibacteraceae; genus Ruminococcoides; species Ruminococcoides intestinale. Next base: position 85,156 of record NZ_NNBY01000030.1, read on the forward strand.
GAGTGTAACCTGCTCAGCGATTGGAGCGTTGGGGTTAGTGTCAGGGTTATCTGTGTAGAATGTAAGGTATGTACCGCCCATAACAGCAGAGTCATCAATTACAATCCACATTTCATTATCTACAAAGCCCTTGTAGTCAATTGTTTGGTTAGTAGCGTTATCGGATACAATTACATTGTATGTACCTGCTCCCTTATATGTGAAGCTGTAATCAAACCAACCGTTTTCACCTTCAGTCATAGGATCACCCGGCCACTCTGACATAAAGTTGCCTGAGTCTTTGCCCTTGAGGTCTGAACCCCATATCCAGAGATATGGTGTCCATGTATCTGAACCGTTGTGCTTTACATGAAGTTTGATGTCAAGGCTTGATGCGATGTAGTAGTAGTTCACCTCAGCCTCACCGTAAGGAATTAAGCCCGACTGATTTTCCGGCATTCTGTTCGGATCAACAGCGTAGCCAACAACCTTGAATGCAGTTGACTCATATGTGCTGCCTGCTCTGCCTGCGAATACGATTGAATCGGTGAGCTTCTGCTGTTTTCCGTCAGCGTCTGTGTAGTAGTAGTTTACTGTTACTTTACCGGAAGATACAGGAATTCCAACAACATACTTCATTATCATTGTTGAATCTTCAACGTTGAAAGTACCGTCATAGTTTAGGTCAAGAACTGATTCATCAACTGTAGGAGTTTCAAGCTTTACAATATACTTCTGAAGAAGTGTAGCGTCAATTACATTAACTTCACCGTCACCGTTGAAGTCAGCGTTCTTGAGTGATTCAGGAATGTAGTCTGTGTAGTAGTATGTAACCTCCTGCATATCGGAAGTATATTTGCCTTCTGCATTTCCGCCAATACGACTTACGATGTATGTATCGGGAACAACTGCACTCGGAACTGTTACATAACCTGAGCCTACAGGACCCTGAAGGATTACAGAATCTTCAAGCTTTTCGCCTGTTGCTTCGTAAACATAGTTAACCTTAACCTTACCGTTTGAAGATTTGATGCCTGCTGACTCATAGCCTGCCTTGTCAACAGCTACGATAGCCGAACGAGCAGGAACTGTGAATGTTGAGCCTGTCACCTCGCCGAGTGAGTCAAGACCTGCTGTTTCACCGTTAGCGATAACAACCCAATCTGTTACGGATGTGTCCGAAAGGGTTACATCTGCAGCTGTGGTTGCATTGTTATAAATAACAGCCATCTTGTTCCATTCACCCTCAACATCGTTCTGAATTGTGAATGAAATCTGATTTGTTGAAGCAGAAACCTTTTTTGTGAATGTGTATTTGTCAGCATATGAATTATCCATAGCTGTGAGAGGCGAGAATGCTGACTTAATCTGCATCATACCCTTGTAGTAAGAAACTACATCGGCATAGTCAACAACATTCTGCCATTTAATCATATTAAGGTCAGCTGCCGACTTGTAGCTGTTTGTGTCACCGTCTTTTGAACGAGCCATTTCTTCACCGGCAAGTGTGAATGAAATACCCTGTGATGTGTAGATAATTGCACTTGCAAGCCTGTTCATCTTAACAGCCTCGGAATTTCTCTCTCCGTAGTCTGCCAGACCTGTTGACGCAATAATCTGATCGTAAAGTGTTGCGTTATCGTGACACGCATCATAGGTTACGCACTGTGAAGGAGCCTGAGCCTTCCACTTGTATGTACCTGAGCTGTTGGCACGAACACCGTAGCTTACACCCTTTGCGGATGACTTTGAGCCCTGTATAAAACCAACATCGCTGATGTCCATTGCACTTCCCTTTATACCGTCACGGATGCCGTCATTGAAGATAGCGATTCTGTCGCTGAGTCTTGACGCATTAGCCTGTGTTGCAGGATAGAATTTTGTGCCTGAGCAAGTGTTAGTCGGGTGGTAGGAGTCACCGCCTGCCCAGCCTTCACCCCACATTGTGATTCGTGGGTCAATTTGGTCAAGCGCTTCTCTTGCCATATTCATTGTTTCAACATCCATAAGACCCATAAGGTCAAAACGGAAGCCGTCAACATGGTATTCGTTTACCCAATACTTGAGTGAATCAATAACATACTGTCTGTACATTGCACGCTCTGTTGCACCTTCGTTGCCGCAACCCGAACCGTTTGAGAATGTACCTGTTGTTTTCATTCTGTAGTAGTAGTTAGGAACTGTGTACTGGAAGCATGAATCAGTTGAATAAGTATGGTTGTAAACAACATCCATTACAACAGAAATGCCGGCGTCATGGAGAGCCTTGATCATTTCCTTGCATTCTTTGATTCTTACTTTACCGTCATACGGATTTGAAGAATATGAGCCCTCCGGAACATTGTAGTTCTGTGGATCATAACCCCAGTTAAACTGAGAATCATCGCCTGCCTCATTTACTGACTGGAAGTCATAGAACGGGTTAAGCTGTACTGTTGTTACACCGAGTTCCTTGAGGTAATCAATACAGGTTGAAACCTTGCCCTCGCCGTTAAGAGTTGTACCGTTTTCTGTGAAAGCAAGGTACTTGCCTCTGTTAGCATCGCTTACGCCCGAGGCCTTGTCATAAGAAAAGTCTTTGATATGGAGTTCCCATACTGATGACTTTGTTGATTTGTCAAGAAGAACATGGTTATCGTTTGACCAGCCCTCAGGATCTGTCTCGTCAAGATCAACAATCATTGAGCGCTTGCCGTTTACGCCTGTTGCCGTTGAGTATACATCCTGTGTTTCATAAGTCTTTGTTGCATCTGAACCGATGTGTGTTGTGTCTGTTGTTGTGACTGAGTATGTGTAATAATAATCCTTCCATTCGCCGACGAGTGTAATCGTCCAAACACCGTTCCACTCACCGTCAACGAGCATTTTTTCAAGTGTGTAGCTGGCAACTTTAGATGCACCCTGCTCGTCATCCGAACCTTTTGTAAAGATATTGAGCTTAACACCGGTTGCTGTCGGTGACCAAACCTTGAATGTTGTAGCATCTTTTGTGTAAGTAACACCAAGATCATCGCCGGAATAAGCATACTGAGCGTCAATATCTTCAGCAGCCTTTGTGTAAGAATTGTCTCTTGCGTAGTCGCTTGAAACTGCCGAACTGTCATCGGCTGTTGCGGCAAAGCTTGATACAACCGCTGTTGAGGCAAGCATGCACGCTGCAAGAACTGCAGAAACAATTTTCTTCGTAGTTCTCATAGATAATATTCCTCCTTATTAATTCTTATAATCTATTCCGTTAGCAAACGGAAATAACTACCTTTAATTAATCTTCTTCAATGTCAAGCTCTGCCATAATGCGTTTTTTACGCTTGTTTGAAGAATAAATAACCGACGCCGCACATAGAGCAATTATAAGACCGGTGCCGACATACACAAACGGAAGCATCTGCTTGAGCGGATCAGGGTTTGACGAGTAACTGAACACTACATTGATTTCACCCGATTTAAATGTTCCGTTTGCCTTTTCGGGAACGCTCACAAGATCTTTTTCCTCATATGTATTTTGAGAAAGTGAATAAGCCTGTCCTTCAACACCTGTGATTGTCTTTGTATCAAGAATTTTACCCGAATCGTCCATATAAATGGCATTGACTCTGCAAACAGTCTTATCCTCATCATCAGTTACACGGGTATATTTGTATGTAACGGTCTTGCTTACGGAATCAAGCTTGCCTGCACCGTTTGTCGGGAGGTCGTCAAGAACAAGCTTGTAATTTTTAATTGACGGAAGGTCGGGAGTATAATATTGCTCGCCCTTTCTGTTTTTTACAAGAAAAGAATCTTCAATTTCCGTATTATTTGTTTCGTCAACAAACTTTACGGTAACTGTTGACATCTCGCCGTCATATTCTTCAACATAAACCTTTGCATGACCTACCTGATCCGTGAACACACCTTTGATTTCACCGTCGGTTTTCTTAACATCATAATTAAGAGTTGACGCAAGATTTGTCAAATCATAGCTTGTGCCGAGCTCGCCTGTGAGCGTCTGTGACTTGATGAGTTTTTCGGTTTTGTTGTCATAATAATCAATGACAACAGCGCCCTCATCATCCATAATTCCCGCAGAATCATAGCTCTTTGTGTCAACCATAATAACGGCTGAATGAGCCTCAACCTTTACGCTGTTTGTAACATTCTTTATGTTGCGAAGTCCGGCTGTCTTGTTATCTGCAAGAACAACCCAGTCGCCTTTTGCGGTAACATTCTGTGCAGAATCGGAGCCGTTGAAGATTACGCACATCTGACTCCATTTTCCGCTCTCGGTGTTATTTATTGTGTAGCCCATAACACCCTTTGGAACATCGGAAAGATATGTAAGGCTGTTGGCTGTTGCAGCAGTAGAATCCGAGAATGCCGCAAAAGCGTCACGGATTTTATAAAGACCTCTGTAATATTCAATTACATCTGAATAGAGATCGACATTTTCCCAGTCAAGCATATTTTCTTTTCTGCTTGACGCATAGCTGTTTTCATCACCGTCTTTACTGCGACAAAACTCCTCACCGCCGAGTGAGAACGGAATACCCTGTGAAGTAATAACAATTGCCGCAGAAAGCTTGTTCATCGCAACAAGATCTTCATATCTTTTGCGATATTTACCGTCGGCACCGTAAACAGAGCCGACAAGCTTATCGTAAAGACAAAGGTTATCGTGACATGACGCATATGTTACGCATTGTGACGGAACATTTGCCCAGCCTGTTGTTGTGTCACTCTGACCTGCTATACCTGTTTTCAGGTTGGCTCTGCGTGAACCTTCCTGAACAAAAGCACCGTCCGTACCGCCTGTACTGCCCTTGATTGCATCACGGATTGTATCATCAAACGCACCGATGCGGTCGCTCAACTGCTTGAGATTTTTCTGACTTGCCAATACTGTGCCTTCGTCACAATTGGTTGCCATATCCCACGCCTCACCGTACATAAGAATCTGACTGCCGCTGCCGTCTGCATAAAGATTGTCAAGTGCGGTACGAATTGAATTCATAGTTGTTACATCATGAAGTCCCATAAGGTCAAAGCGGAAACCGTCAATGTGATATTCGCTTGCCCAATATGTAACGGAATCAATCATATACTTTCTGAACATAAGATGTTCGCTTGCTGTATCGTTTGAACAGCCCGAACCGTTTGAGAAAGTTCCGTCATTGTTCATTCTGTAGTAATAATTCGGAACTGTTCTCTGAAGCCAAGAATCAGAGGTGTAGGTGTGGTTATAGACAACATCCATAATTACACCGATTCCGGCATTATGAAGTGCCTGAATCATCTGCTTACATTCCTTGATTCTCACTTCACCCTTTTTAGGATTTGTTGAATAAGAACCCTCGGGGCAGTTGTAGTTGACGGGATCGTAGCCCCAGTTGTACTGGTCCATAATGTTCTTGCTCTCGTCAACAGAACCGAAATCATAGAACGGCATAATCTGCACATACTTAACGCCGAGCTTTTTCAGATAGTCAATGCAGGTTGATGACGCACCCTGAACACCGTTGACTGTTGTACCTTCTTCGGTAAAAGCAAGGTACTTGCCACGGTTAGCCTCACTCACGCCGCTTGATTCGGATGATGAAAAGTCTGCTACAGAAATTTCCCAGACCGACGCATCAGTCTGATTCTGTACAAGCACATGCTTATCATTTTCCCAACCATCGGGATTGGTTGTGCTTAAATCGACAACCATTGAGCGTTGACCGTTCACACCGCACGCCTTTGCATAGACATCGGCTGTTTCCTTGGTAGTTTTTCCGTGTGTTACCGAGTAGGTATAATATTTGTTAAGCAGGTCACCATTAATTGTAACGGACCACACGCCCGTTGTTTTGTCAAGCGACATGGCTCTTGACATTATAGAACCTGCATCTCCCTCATTATCACTGCCGTGTTCAAAAATATTCACACGAACAGACGCCGCATTAGGCGACCATACCTTAAAGGTAGTTGCCTTTTTTGAGTAAGAAGCTCCCAAATCATTACCTGAATATGCCGACTTATCCAGATTTGCAGCATATGCCTGATAATCTGTTACAGTTTTCTTTTCCGCTGCCGAAACATCAACCGCACACATTCCCGTAATCATCATAGCTGTCATTACTCCTGCCAATAATCTTTTTAGAAACAATCAAAAATGCCTCCTGACTTATTCGGATATGAGCAAAACAAAGGTTACAATCAGCACTGTTTTACAATAGTCCATACGAATTCCAATGTTAGCATTTCATTAGTTAATTTTATCATATAAGGCAATATATTTTAATTCCGATTAAGAATATAGCAATTGATAAAGGCTTTATTGTTGTAGAATTTTCTTTGACAAATATGTGCAGTATGCTGAATTTCTAAAAGTTTATTTTTAAATTTATATTAAGCAAAGAAAAATCTGTCAAAAAAATACAATTTGGCAATTAAATTTACATAATAATAAAATTTTGTTCTTAAAAGACAAACACCCCAACCTCGGTCAGGGTGAAATCTATTATATTCCGTAGGTTGAAGTGTTGACAATTGCGCTCTCAATCCGAAGAAGTCTGTTATATTTTGCAACTCTGTCGGTTCTGCATGGAGCACCTGTTTTTATCTGTCCCGAATTAACCGCAACGGCAATATCCGCAATGGTTGTGTCCTCCGTTTCGCCGCTCCTGTGTGAAATAATCGTGCGATAACCCGCCTTGTGAGCCGTGTCAATTGCATCAAGCGTTTCCGTCAGCGTTCCTATCTGATTAATTTTAATCAAAATTGCGTTGCCTGCTCCGAGTGCTATGCCTTTTTTAAGTCTTTTTGTGTTTGTAACAAACAAATCATCGCCCACAAGCTGAACTTTGTTGCCGATTTTTGAAGTAATATTCTGCCAACCGTCCCAATCGTGTTCGGAAAGCGGATCTTCAAGCGAGATAATCGGATAATCAGAACAGAGCTTGTCAAAATAATTAATAAGTTCGTCGCTTGAAAGCGAATCGCCTCTCTTTGGAAGAATATATTTTCCGTCGGAATACCATTCGGAAGATGCGGCATCGAGCGCAATTTTAATTTCATCGGTAGTATAACCTGTTTTTTCAATTGCCTTAATTATATACTCAATTGCATCCTCATCACTTTTCAGGCTCGGTGCATAACCGCCCTCATCGCCTACACCTGTCGACATATTATTCTCTTTTAGAATTTTGCCGAGTGTATGGTAGATTTCGCAGCACTGCATCATTCCCTCGGAAAAACACCTTGCACCGACAGGCATAATCATAAATTCCTGAATGTCGATATTGTTGGATGCATGAGCACCGCCGTTGAGAATATTCATCATTGGAACAGGCATTCTGACCGCATATGTTCCGCCGATATAACGAAATAACGGCAGTCTGAGATTCTTTGCCGCCGCCTTTGCACAGGCAATCGATACGGCAAGAATAGCATTTGCACCGAGCAATTCCTTATTTTCTGTGCCGTCAAGTTCAATCATTTTGCTGTCAATTGCACACTGGTCAAAAGGTGAGTCACAACAAAGATTAGGCGAAATTATGCTGTTGATATTTTCAACGGCTCTCTGCACACCTTTGCCGAGATAGCGTTTTTCACCGTCACGAAGTTCAACCGCCTCAAATTCTCCCGTTGACGCACCCGAAGGGACAGACGCTTTTGCAAAGGTTCCGTCAGAAAGTCCGACCTCCGCCTCAACCGTAGGATTTCCTCTTGAATCAATTATTTCTCTGCCGATTATCGTATCTATTTTTATTTCCATTTATATGCCCTCTCGTATTGAAATTTTATAACATAAACCGTTTTCAGATATTTTAAATCTGAGCAACGCTGTGTTTTGTCTGCATTGTTATTTTTCCGTACACGGTTTATTTTATGCAGGAGTAACGCATTTTTGTCACAGGCATATATTGTTACTATGAAAAGCAAGGAGGACAGATATGGAAATGGTTCAGTACACCGTTCGTCCCGGCAATACGCTTTTTGGCATTGCGCAGTTCTTTCAGACAACGGTGAATGACATATTAAAATACAACAACATTCAAACTCCTGACGCTATTTTTGTAGGTCAGGTTCTTACGGTTCCCGCCGGTAGTGCGGAAACGCAGTATCATGTTGCCCGTCCGGGCGATTCGCTGTGGATAATTGCACAAATGCACGGAACAACCGTTGACAATCTCACACGGCTTAACGGACTTTCAAATCCGAATGTAATTTATCCGGGGCAGATTATAAAGGTAAGATAACAAAGGAGGACAGCTTTCCGTTTGGGAAAGCTGTCCTCTTAAAATTTCATTTGATTATTTCCTGTGTTTTCTAAGATAATCGTCAATCTGATTTCTGTCAAAAATTCCGAGGTCATCGCAACCTGCAAGATACTCGTTATGATGGCGAACCTCGTGATGAAGTATTTCAACAAGCTTTTTTCGGTATTCCTCATTATCAAGTGAGCCATAAACCCTGTTGATTGAACCGTAGTAAAACACAATTGCATTGCCGAGAGAATTGCGTATGTACTCACCCAAAATGAACAAATCATTGTTAAGTGCTTTTGGATGAACTTTTAACTGCGGAAGAAGTGAAATCCCACCGTTTAAATCTCTGTATAATTCATAAGGCATGGAATCTGCAATTTCGTCAAGCATTGCGCCGCATTCATCAAAAGTAATCATAAAGTCTGATTAATAGTCAAGATAGTCCTTGAGTTTTCTGCTTCTTGAAGGATGACGGAGCTTGCGGAGAGCCTTTGCCTCAATCTGACGGATACGCTCACGGGTTACATTAAACTCCTTGCCGACTTCCTCAAGGGTTCTGCTTCTGCCGTCCTCAAGACCGAAACGGAGTTTGAGAACCTTGGCTTCACGGGGAGTGAGGGTTGAAAGAACATCCGAAAGCTGTTCACGGAGCATTGTGTGTGATGCGGCATCGGCAGGTGCTGGAGCATCGTTATCGGGGATAAAGTCACCGAGATGGCTGTCTTCCTCCTCGCCTATAGGAGTTTCAAGTGAAACAGGCTCCTGAGCAACACGCATAATTTCACGAACCTTATCAACAGGCATATCAATTTCTGCGGCAATTTCATCGGCAGACGGCTCATGACCGTTCTGGTGAAGGAGCTGACTCTGAACCTTTTTTACCTTGTTGATAGTTTCAACCATATGAACAGGAATACGGATTGTACGAGCCTGATCGGCAATTGCACGGGTAATAGCCTGTCTGATCCACCATGTTGCATATGTTGAAAATTTAAAGCCCTTTGTATAGTCAAACTTTTCTACAGCCTTGATAAGGCCGAGATTGCCTTCCTGAATAAGGTCAAGAAACTGCATACCTCTGCCGAGATAACGCTTTGCAATTGAAACAACAAGACGAAGGTTTGCCTCAGAAAGACGCTGTTTTGCGGCAACATCACCGTCAGCGATTCTGATTGCGAGGTTGATTTCTTCATCGGAAGAAAGTAGCGGAACCCGTCCGATTTCTTTAAGATATACCTTTACAGGATCGTCAACCGAAACGCTGCCCGTTTCTGCAATCTGAGCGTGTGAGTCGCTGTCTTTGCCTTCATCAAAGCCGAGGTCGATATCGTCAATTTTAATATCGCCCGAATCCTCTACGATTTCAATGCCAAGCTGTGCAAGTGAATCATAAAGTTTTTCAAGCTGTTCGGGATCAAAGTCAATTTCACCGATTGCATCAAGAATGTCCTGGTTTGTAAGCTGACCTTTCTGCTTACCGAGTTCCATAAGTTCTCTTACGACTGTTTTCTTATCGGGTGTAGCTGCCATACTCATTTTCCTTTCCTGCGTTTACTGCTTCTTTTTCCTTATTTTATCAAGATATGCCATAAGCTCCTCATTTGAAACATCGGCTAAATCGCCGGAATTGAGCTTTGAGCTTTCCTCGTTGATAACATTTATGTATTCATTCATTGCCTCAGCGGTTGACGCCCCCGGAATTGCCTGTGACATCAGCTGATAAAGCTTTGAATTTTCATCCTGTGTAAAATCTGCCGCCGTATTCGTAAGAGGATCTTCTCCCCTCTCAATGCGAGCGCTGAAATATTCAAAAAACCTCCGCATCAGAGTATTCTGAAATTGTTCGGGCTTTACCCTTGCAGAAATCTCCTCATATGCATCGGGATTGTTTAAAAGATAAACCAAAAGAGCTTCTTCGGCACTTGAACTGCGTGGCTTTTGGAAATGCTCAGGATTGATTTTGTCATTTCTTCGGCTGAGTTCAAGCTGAATTTGACGAGCCTGTTTCTTTTCTTCTGCCCTTTCACCTCTGCGTGACACCCTTGACACCTGCTGTTTGAATGCATTTTTGTCAACTCCGAGTTCGGATGCAACCTTTGAAGAATAGACATCCCGTTCAATCGGACTGCTGATTGTTGCAATCAGTTTTGCCGCCTCCTCAAGAAAAGCAACCTTGCCCTCCGTCAGCTGAATATTGTGTGCATTTTTTAGCTTTTGCAGTCGGTATTCAACATCGTTTCCGCATTTGTCAAGCAACGCTTTGAATGCGGCAGGACCGTCATTACCCTTTGATTTGATAAATTCATCGGGGTCCTTACCGCTTGGAATTGTCAGGACCTTAACATTAAGTCCCGAATTTCTGAGTATAGGAATTGCCCTTGCGGTAGCCTTTTGACCTGCCTCATCGGCATCGTAACAGATAATCAACTCATCGGCATACCGTTTCATCAAAACAGCCTGTTCACCTGTAAGAGCCGTTCCCAGGGTTGCAACGGCATTTGTAAAACCTGCCTGATTCACAGCGATGACATCCATATAGCCCTCGCAAAGAATCAGAGTTCTCTTGCCCGAATTTTTTGCGTTGTTGAGTGAAAACAGGTTTGCACTCTTTTTAAATACGGGGGTATCGGAGGTATTGAGATATTTAGGCTTTGCATCGGACATAATTCTTCCGCCGAATGCAATAACATTTCCTCTCAGATCAATAATCGGAAACATAACACGGTCTGTGAATCTGTCATAGATTCCGTTGCCGTTTCTGTGCCGAACCGCAAGATTTGCGGCAACAAGTTCGCTGTCATTAAAGCCTTTTGATTTGAGATGATTGCATAGTGACGACCAGTTATCATCGGCATAACCGAGTCCGAAATGACGGATTGTTCTGTCGGATAAGGCTCTTGAATGAAAATAATCAAGACCTTTTCTGCCCTGTGGAGAACACAAAGCGGCATAATAAAACCTTGCCGCCTCACGGTTAGCTTCAAACACTCTGTTTCTAAGACGGCTCATGCTGTCATCATAGCTGTTTTCGGGCATTTCAAGTCCTGCCCGCTGTGCAAGATACTTCACGGCATCGACATAGTCAAGATTTTCAATTTTCATAATAAAAGAGATGACATCTCCGCCTACTCCGCAGCCAAAACAATAGAACGAACCGTTTTCGGTATATACATTAAAAGAGGGAGTTTTTTCGCCGTGGAACGGACAAAGACCGACCATATTTCTTCCCCGTCTTTTGAGATTGACATAACCCGAAACAACATCCGTGATATCGTTTCGCATTTTTAAATCCTGCAAGAAACTTTCAGGGAAAGCCATAAAACTCCTCCTCTCGCTTACCTATTAGCTTTTTACGAAATTTTTTTGAATATTCCTTTAAATATTTGAAATTATTTTGAAAAGTATTTCATTTTTTAGCTTTTGAGGTCGAAAGCATAAAAAGTTTTGTCATAAAGAAAACTTTATAACTCAACGGCATAATATTTTTCCTCATCAAAAACCGCCTGAACCTCACCCGCAGTTGCATCTGCAAGCTTTTTGTTAAGCTGTGGCAGTAAATCGGGTTTAATATGGAATTTAATCAGCACATCGCCTTCATAGACAGTATCGTCAACAGCACCGCCGTTATCAGTTACAAGTGCCGAAACCTTGCCGTACCGGTTGTATGTACAACGAGCAGAACAGACAAGACAATTCTGCATCATAACGATTTTTGCGGCATCAAGGGCAATTTTTGCACCGTGAGAATATGCTCTCACAAGTCCGCCAGTGCCAAGCAAAACACCGCCGAAGTAGCGGGTAACGACAACACATACATCATAAATTTCATTTTTTACAATTACATCAAGGCAAGGCATACCGGCTGTACCCGAGGGTTCACCGTCATCGCTGTAACGCTTTATGTTGCCCTCACGCAGAGAATAGGCATAGACATTGTGAGTTGCGTTCCAATGTTCACTGCGTTTTTCGTTGATAAAATCAACAGCCTCCTGCTCACAGGTTACAGGCTTGCAATAGCCGATAAAGCGTGAACGCTTTTCAACAAATTCGTCTTTTGCGTTACTTAAAACGGTTTTGTAATCCTTTGCCATAATAGTACCTCAATTATACAGACACTCTGCACACGATTATGCAAAGTTTCCGTAAAGTAAACAAGGCGGCACAATGTGCCGCCTAAACAATTACATAATAAATTATTTATCCATACCGAAACGCTTCTTGAATCTGTCAACGCGTCCGCCGGTATCAACTAATTTCTGCTTTCCTGTAAAGAATGGGTGGCATTTTGAACAAATTTCAACACGGATGTCCTTCTTTGTTGAACCTGTTTCAATAACATTACCGCAAGCACAAGTAATTGTTGTTTTCTCATACTTAGGATGGATATTCTCTTTCATTGTTTTCACCTACCTGACATTACACAATTAACGGATTAATTATACAACATAATATTGCAAAATGCAAGCGTTTTTAAAAAATATTTATTTTATTTTGGGATTGCCTGTTTTTGAAGGTAGCTTTTGTACTCTTCAAGGCACATTCCGTAGGAACGCATACGCTTTGCGTTTTCAATCCCCACATATCTGTACAGCGAGTCTGACGGATTCATTCGTGTTACTGAGGTTTTGCTTTCGGTATATCTCTGAACAAATCCGTATTCAACGCAGTTTCGCTCAAGAAATGCCTTTGAACCCGAATTTGAAAAATCAAATTCGACAAGCAAGCCCGTCTGTGACTCCGACTGTCCTCCGTGAGGCGTGGTTTTTAAGACCTCCGCCTCTGCTCTGACAGTTGTATATTTTGATGATTGCAACATCTTTTGAAGTTCGGACTGAAACCTTTCTTCCTGTTCACCATAACTCACATATGCAGTCTTGATTTTAAGCTCGGTGCCGTTTTCTTTTGACGCTTTCAAAAGATTCTCAAGCGGATTCAGTGCGTCCCTGTTCACTCTGAATCCGTTCACGGTTTCAAGATCGGGCACATAATCCTTATCAAGCGGATTTGCGCTGTCAACAACCGTCAGCAGCATTTCGCTTTCTGCCTGAATCTGTTCGGGAGTTTCGGGATTACTTTTCTGATTACTTTTAAGTATTGAAAAAATTCCGAACGCAATAGCTGCGACAAGAATCACACCGATACAAGCTAACGCAATGTACCTTCGGCGAGGATTTGATACGGGAAGAATTCTTCCCGTTCTCTCCTCAATAAGCGCCTGTTTTCGTCTGCGTTTTGATTCTCTGTAGCTGTTTTTATCAAACGGAGTGAATCCTCCGGACATCAGCATCCCTCCGAAAAAATTTCAGAATTATTTTTCTTTTGTATCTACTTCGTTCTTAACAAGAGCAACAAATTCGTCAACAGACATATTCGGGATTTCTCCTCTTTTTCTTGAACGAACCGTAACTGTTGATGAATTCATCTCGTTGTCGCCGATTACAAGGATATACGGAATTCTTTCAAGTCTTGCAGCCTTAATCTTTGGACCGATGTTTTCATCTCTGCTGTCAACAGTAACTCTCATACCGAGTGAAGTAAGTCTGTCTGCAATACCCTGTGCATACTCAACATTACCCTCTTTTATCGGAAGAAGTCTGATCTGCTCAGGAGCAAGCCAAAGCGGCATTACACCGGCAAATCTCTCAATCATATATGCAAGAGTTCTTTCAAAGCAACCGAGTGAAGTTCTGTGAATAATATACGGAAGCTTCTTCTGACCGTCCTTGTCGATGTAGTACATACCGAATCTTTCGGCAAGGAGCATATCAATCTGGATTGTAACAATTGTATCTTCCTTACCGAATACATTCTTGTACTGAATATCAAGTTTCGGACCGTAGAATGCGGCCTCGTCAATACCAATCTCATAGTCAACATCAAGGTCATCAAGAATAGTTTTCATAACAGCCTGTGACTCTTCCCACTGTTCCTTTGTACCCTCATACTTATTATTCTTGTTTTCGGGATCCCACTGTGAGAATCTGAAAGTACAGTTTTCAAGAAGTCCTACCGTGTCAAGGAAATATTTAGCAAGCTCAAGACAACCCTTGAATTCCTGTTCAAGCTGATCTGGACGGAGAATGTAGTGTCCTTCTGAAATTGTGAACTGACGAACACGGATAAGGCCGTGCATCTCACCGCTTGCCTCGTTACGGAAAAGTGTTGATGTTTCCGTAAGACGCATCGGAAGGTCACGATATGAACGCTGTTTGTTAAGATAAACCTGATACTGGAACGGGCAAGTCATAGGACGAAGTGCGAAGCATTCCTTTTCTTCATCATGCGGATCGCCGAGTACAAACATACCGTCAAGATAATGATCCCAGTGACCTGAAATCTTATAAAGATCTCTCTTTGCAAGAAGAGGAGTTTTTGTAAGAAGGCAGCCCTTTGACTGCTCAACATCTTCAACCCATCTCTGTAAAAGCTGAACAACTCTTGCACCCTTTGGAAGAAGAATAGGAAGTCCCTGACCGACATAGTCAACAGTTGTAAAGTATTCAAGTTCACGACCGAGCTTGTTGTGGTCACGAAGCTTTGCTTCTTCAAGCTTTTTGAGGTGTTCTTCAAGCATTGATGCCTTAGGGAAAGCTACACCGTAAACACGGCAAAGCTGTGCGTTGTTTGCGTCGCCTCTCCAGTAAGCGCCTGTGCAGGCAGTCAGTTCAATAGCCTTGATCGGTGCAACACTCATGAGGTGAGGACCTGCGCAGAGGTCGATAAACTCACCCTGTTTGTAGAATGTGATATGCTCGCCCTTGTCGGAATGTTCCTTAACAAGTTCAACCTTGTAAGGCTCGTTCATCTCTTCAAGTTTCTTTTCAGCATCCTCGGGAGAAAGCTCAACTCTTTCAAGCTCAAGACCTGATTTTACGATTTTCTTCATCTCAGCCTTGATTTTTTCAAGGTCTTCGGGTGAGAAAGGCTTTTCAACATCAAAATCATAGTAAAAACCGTTGTCAACGGCAGGACCGATTGCACACTTTGCATTCGGATAAAGTCTTTTTACTGCCTGAGCAAGAACATGAGAGGCTGTGTGCCAGAAAGTTTTCTGACCGTCAACATTATCGAATGTGAGAAGTTCAACCTTACAATCTTTTTCAAGCGGTGTTCTGAGGTCACAAAGGTCGCCGTCAACCTTTGCACAGCAAACAGACTTGTACAAGCCTGCACCGATTGATTTTGCAATTTCGGCAGGAGTTGTACCGTTTTCAAATTCCTTGACTGCTCCGCCTTTTAATTCAACATTAATCATAACCATTCTCCTTTTTAATATGTGATGAAAACAAAAAATCCCAATATTCCAAAACGGAATATTGGGACGAATAAATCGTGGTTCCACCCAAGTTCGGCTTAAAGCCCTCTTGACGGTTTTAACGCAACCAAACGCCGTGCCATTTCCTGCACAGTCTTAAAGGTGGTAACTTGCAATGCTTTTTGCGAAATATCACAGCAAATAATTTCGCTCTCTGGAAAAAGCAGGACTGCAAATCATGTCCTCATCAAAAATCAATTTTCTTTTCGTTTGTATAGTACCACTTTAAAACCTGAATGTCAACACCTAATTCGATGTTCTTAATTATTTTTTATCTTCAAGTTCCTTGAGAAGTCTGTCGATTTCGCTCATTCTGTCGTCTGAAACCTCTGTGTCTTCAACAGGGGCTTTAACAGGAGCTTCTGCCTTTACAGGCTCGGTTTTTTCCTCTGAAACATCAAGACGCTTTGCGTACACGGGTTCTTCGGGAATTTCAGGCTCTGCAGGAGCTTCTGCAACAGGCTTTGCAGTTTCCTCTTTTAAAGGCTCTGTGGCAATTTTTTCTGCAAGCTGAGTCTGATTTTCATCGCCGTAGCCGAGAACAAGACCGTCATTTATATTTTCGTTTTTGATTGTTGCATCGTCATATTTTTCCTCATCGTAGCCCATCACAAAATCGGAAAGTCCCTGTGCAACTGCCTCGTAGCTGTCATCGCTTGCAGGAACATCATCTTCCTTTTTATCGGAAACAACAAGCTCATCGTAACCGCCTGAGCTGATATAGCTGTTTTCGTATGTATCCTCATCTTCGGGAAGGCTTTCGATAATCTCAACCTCCGCCTTTGTAAGGCAGCCTGCGAACATTTCAACAGAAAACGAAACAATATAAATGCCGAGAACAATAAACATAACTCCGTTCACAAGAGCACTGATGCCTGTGTTTTCAACGGATGATGTCAGAACAGCACCGACACCGTATGAAAGTGAAACAGCGGCAGCGGGCATACCGTAAATAAAGCAGGCCTTAACAGGGTTTCTGCCCTTTACCCTTGAAACAACCATTGAACTTGAGAAAAGGTAAAGTGTGATGAAAATGTAACAGAAGAGCGGCGTCATATCGCTTGCTGAGATTGAAACCTTTGTTGCGGCGAGAAATTCCGAAACGAGTTCACTGCATCCCCAGAGTGCAGGGAAAACAAAAAACATCGACACATTTGATACGATTGATTTGCCTGAAAAATGCACCTTGCCGATCATAATCATAGCAATAGCCGCAGGAATTGAGAACAGAGCCGCAATGATGCTCAAAAGATAATTATCCGTGTTATCCGGAGTTGCGTTAATCAAAGCCAAAAATGACGAACCGACAATCGCAATACCCGAAATTACTGCAAACGCACCCGAAACAAAATTCTTTTTAACGGGATATACGGGAGCCGTCTTTCTGTCAAAAAGGTTAATTAAAACACAAACCGCAAAAAGCCCGAGTATGATTTCAATTATGAAATAGTTAATGCCCGACTTGTTCATGCCGAACAACAATCCGTTGCCGTCAACTGCGAACATACTCATAATTTTAAGACCTATAGCAGCTATTACAGCCGGAATAAATGGTATAACTGAATATTTGGTTTTCATAAAAATCTCCGTTTCTGTACCGTAACAAGACAATTTTAAAAACGACTTTGTTACACGATTATTGATATGCCGCCGAAAAATCAAACAGCAAGAACAAATACAAAATGAATTGTAAGTAATTATTATTTCGAATCAATCATATATTATTTTAAGCCAACATAACCGTTATGTCAAGAAAAAATAAGTCACAAAATACAATAGTATTATTTATTTTTTTGTGCGAAATAAAGGAGCATGGTAATGAAGGAAAAATTAATTGCAGTTGTCCTTCTGTTGATTCTCACGGCAAGCCTCCCCATTGCAGTTTCAAAATGTTCTGAACGGTCTTTTGCAAAACCGACAGTTTCAACATCCGACACCCCCGAAAAGCCAAAAGATTCGGGTGAAATTCTCTGTGCATTGACGGCAGGATTGTATAAGGACAGCTACTCTGCCGAAACACTAAAGGCGATTGCAATTCTTATGAACACAAATTACAAAGCTAATCCCGATTCTTTCAAGGAAAACGATTTTCTGTATGAAGAAAACGCATCGGGAAGTATAAAGGATGTTTACGGTGAAATAAAAAAAGCCGCTGATAGTGCAAAAAACAAAACGCTCCGCAAAAACAGCGAAGCGTTGTTTGTTCCCTATTCCGAAACTTCAAACGGTACTACATACAAAAACGAAAATTACAGGTATATTCACAGCGTTGCATCTCCGTGGGATTGTTACCAAACCGATTTTGACGCAAATGCCGAATGTGTCGGAGTGAGTCTTTCTGGAATTGATTACCTTTGCAAAAACGGCTGCAGTGCCGAAGAAGCATTGCTGTGGTATCTTCCCGATTTTGAAATTGCTGACGATTAATTTACATAATAAGACGCAATATGTCTGAGTTTATCCCTTGCCTTCATAATGTGACGGGAAACCGTTGACGAGTTGACTCCCAGCTCTTTTGCAATCTCCTTTTCCTTTTTGCCGTTGAGATAGTAATCTACAATACAGATTCTCTGTCTTTCGGTAAGCTCGTTTAGAACAGCCATTGAAAGAATTTTCTTCATCTTATCACGGGAATTTTCATTTGTACTGCCGTGCCAAAATCCCGAATCCGACATTAATCTGTGTTTGTTGTTATCTGTAATATGTATAAATTCTCTTTTCATTTTATCATACTCCGTAATATCTATCCATAAGATGATTTGAAATGTGAATGCATTCATTATAATAAATCTTGTATTTTGCAATTTTCAAATCAAGTTCTTTTTTGTTGATTCCCGATTTGCCTCTTTTTTCTGCTTTGAGTCTGTCGATAACATCCTGAATGCTGTCGGCAGTATTTTTATATTCCATTGACCATTCAAAATAATTAACCATACCGATATCCTTTCCTTGATTTTATTCATTTAGAAGGTCGGCGGGGCTTTCAACCTTCTAATTCCATTATACAGAACATATCGAACAAATTCAAGAACATTTGTTCGATATTATAAGTGACATACATTCACTGTCCCTTTGTACGGACTATGCTCTGTTTTTTCAAAATTTCTTTGTTTATGACATATAATTCGGATAATCAACAAAAAGATTTTGCGTTTTTACCAAAATTTTGGTGTGTAAATCAATTACAAAAGCATAATAAAAAGTGTATAATAAGAGTAATCGTGCAGCATTGAATGGCATAAGTCCGGATTTTCAATGCTGCACATTTTTTGTGTTAAAAACATCGGAGGTTATATAATGGAAAAAACGCAAAAAATGAATAAAATGGGAACTGAAAAAATAAGCAGGCTTTTGCTTACTATGGGTGTTCCGATGATAATTTCAATGGTTGTACAGGCTGTGTACAATATCGTTGACAGCTACTTTGTAAGCTGTATGAAAGATCCGAATATACCCGCACTCGGTGATTATGCGGTAAATGCACTCACGCTGGCATTTCCTGTTCAGATGCTTATGGTTGCGGTCGGAGTCGGTACGGGAGTCGGCATCAACTCGATTTTGTCAAGAAG
The DNA here is from genome assembly GCF_002834235.1 of Ruminococcus bromii. Taxonomy (GTDB): domain Bacteria; phylum Bacillota; class Clostridia; order Oscillospirales; family Acutalibacteraceae; genus Ruminococcoides; species Ruminococcoides intestinale. The sequence continues at coordinate 104,247 of NZ_NNBY01000030.1, forward strand.
TCTTGGTGAGGGCAATAAAGAAAAGTGCAGTAAAATTTCGGGCAATTCAATTTTTCTTGCACTTTGCACCTGTGTTGTATTTGTGCTTTTCGGAATTTTCGGAGTTGACACATACATAGCCTCACAAACAAGCGATCCGATTATCACATCAATGGCTGTTTCGTATCTGAAAATCTGCACCTACAGTTCACTGGGCGTTAGTATGTACATGATTTTTGAAAAGCTGTTACAGGCAACGGGATATACAATGCAGACAACAGTTGCGCAGATTGTCGGTGCGGTTGTGAACATGATACTTGATCCGATTATGATTTTCGGTTGGTGCGGTTGCCCGAAGCTCGGTATTGACGGTGCGGCTGTCGCAACGGTTATAGGTCAGTTCATTTCATTCTTTATTGACGCATATTTCTATTTCAGATGCAATTCAAAGCATTTCAACACATCATTAAAGTATATGAAACCCGAAGGCAAGATTATCAGGCAGATTTATCAGGTTGGTATCCCCGCTATTATTATGCAGGCGCTTATGTCGATTTTGACATACAGCATTAATGTTATTTTTGTAAGAGTTTCAACTGATGCGGTTACGGCTTACGGTATTTACTACAAAATTCAGCAGTTTGTATTTTTTGCCGCATTCGGCATGAACAATGCGATGATTCCGATTATAGCGTTCAACTACGGCAAACAGGATAAAAAGCGAGTAAACGACAGCATTAAATACGGACTTATTTACACGGTATCAATTCTTTGTGCAGGAATTATAATTCTTCAAATTTTTGCAAAACAGATACTCGGAATATTCTCGCTTACAGAATCTACAACCGACCTTGCAATGCTTGCAATTAGAATTATCACACCCGGATTTATATTTGTCGGTGCTAACATTGCGTATCAGGGAATTTTTCAGGCACTCGGCAACGGTGTGCATTCGCTGATACTTTCGCTTGTACGACTTATTGTTGTTCCTCTGCCCCTTGCATACATCTTTTCATGCTTTGATTTTGCATCTTCAATAATCTGGATTGCATTCCCGATCGGCGAAGCTGTAGCCTTTATCGTTGCACTTGTTTTTATGGCAAATATCCGCAGAAAAAAGATTAATCCAATTAAAAATGGTGTTTAACAGTAAAAACAATATTTCTTATTGATTTACTTTTTGTTTATTTTGTATAGAGCCAATTATTAAAATCATCGTTTTTGTCGGGTAATTTAAGATTCTAAAAAAATACTGCACAAACATCTTCTTGATTTTTTGTACAGTTTGTCTTTTCGACTGTATGAATATTAGAATTGCACCCTCTCACCTTGAATTTACCCCTAAAAATCGGTATAATATAAGACAATGAACAAAGATAAAGTTCAAAACTTTAATCTTACCTGTTCATTAAATATTCGGCAAAAATGTTTGCTTCTTTATTGAAACATTCATTTTCATAAAACACACAATCGCGAAAAGGATCGTCATTTGACGGTCTTTTTTGCGTTTGGAAAAAATTCATAATTAAATAATTTCTGCATAAAAATCGGAGCCGTGAAAAATCACGACTCCTTTTTTGCTTTATCTTATTTTTTCAGTATAATCAAGTGCTATCCATCCGGCACCGCTTTTGAGTTTGCCCCACTTGGCTGCACCTGCACCCGACTTTTCTTCGACTATCGTGTACGCTCCGCCCTTTGGAACAGCACCGTTCACATCGTAATTTGTACCCGGACCTTTACGGATATTCACGCCGTTTGACGAGGTTATTCTCACGATATAACGCCTGAAAGCTTTATCCGAACCCGCTTTTGAACTGTCTGAGCCTGCAGAGTCAGTTTTGTATTTCACATCAAAATAATTGCACATACCCTTGCAGATTGCCTCTCCGATTGCCACAGTATTCCTGCGTATCCAATCCGAGCCTGTCACGGTGTCGTGAAATTCACACTCAACATATACCGACAAAGCCTTCGGCACATTGATTTCGTAGAGATCGGTTTTGTAGCTGACTGAATCGTCCTTGCCGGGCGAGATTGCTCCGAGGGCAGACTTTACCGCCTCGGCAGCCTTTCTGCCGTTTGAGTTCAGGCAAAACACTCTTGTACCGCCCGTATATTTGCCGTTAAACGCATTAGTGTGGATTGGCATATGAATGTCTGCTCCAAACTTATCCGACTCGGGACAGCGTGTCTGCATAAGCGTACCCGACTTTGCGACCATAACATCGAATCCGCAACGCCTGAGTGCTTTGGCTGCTGCGGCGGCAATTTTGTCGCACTGAGCCATTTCATTCGTACCGCCCGTTGCATAGGTGTTGCCGTTTTGGTTTGACGGACTGAGATATATTTTTTTACTCATTGTCTTTATCTTCTCCCTCTTTTAAATTCATTACTGCCGATGCACCTGCCGCAACAGCCGCAACAGCAAGACCGATGAGAGCGTTCTTTACAACATCACCGTCGTTAAAATCAAGACCGCCCAAAGCGAGCGTTACATTGGTGATAACATAACCGAGAGCAGTCTGAATAAATGTTCTGAACGCTCTTTTTAAACACGGCTTTTTTAAGCATATTTTTATTTTACTCATTATATTATATTTTCCTTTCCTTGTTTTGTTCGTTTTCCAAATCCGCTATTCTGTGTTCCGCTGTTTTGATTTTGTTGTCATTAACTGCCTCGTGCTGCTCAATAAGATATACACGCTCAACAAGATTATTATGCTTGTCAACCTTTTTTTCGAGCTGTTCAATGCGATAATTTGATAATCTTGACGCTGTAAAAATGCCTGCAAGTGAGCCGGCAAGAGTTCCAGCAAATGAAATCAACGCTATAAGAATTTGGTCTGTCAAAAAAATCACCTCCCACTTACAGGCTCAAAAAAAGGAGAAATTGCACTAAACAATGCAATTTCTCCGAAATTTTTTTATATTTATTTTTATTATTACTTTACAAAAAGCAATACAAATAGTACAATAGATATCACAATTTAGTAATATTAAATGAATAAAATCAAAAATCTCAAGTAATTTTAAATTGAAATATTTAATAGGAGCATACAAATGAAATACAAAATCTTATCAGCAATAATATCCATCGTACTTATGATTTCGCTTGTAGGCTGTCAGCAGAACAATACAATTATTAAGCCTGATATAGAAACAAAAACTGTGACGGAAAACAGCGAAGGTGATTATGTCACTTTTTCACTTGATGTCCCAGCAGACTGGAAATTATACGCTCAGAATTATACATCTATTGCTTGTTTTAGTCCTGATGCAAACGAAACAAATGCCGGCGAAAAAATTTCTCCCTACAAGTTAAGCATAGATAACTATATCATTCCATCACTAATGCCAATAGATGACAAATATAAACAAGCTTATAAAGATTTATTTAATGGCAAATATGATGGTGTTAAAGAATTAATTTGCGATAGCATTGAATATATAAATATAGGTAAGGTAATGGACAGTTTCCCGGATGTTACTTTTGAAACTCCTGAAAGCATTATGGATTACTTTAATATACTTGTTGACGGTACAAGTACACCGGATGTTACAATGCCGGAGTCATGGAATGACAAAAAATGGGCAACTGATTTTACTTTCAGTGAATATAACGGTAAGAACGGAAAGATTATTGCGGTAGAATATTCCTATGTAATTATAGATAAAACCTATAAAGCTATTAATTGCTACCGTGATGACGACTTTTCCGTATGCGGAGCTTTTGATGATGATGCAGATCTTTCTTCGGGCGATTTAGCACTGTGGGTTGCTGATAATATGGAAATTACCAAACACTATAAAATTGAAGATAATATGATAAAACAAGAGGGAGTAGATTATTAAATTTTATGTTTTTAAAATCTATATATTGTAATTACAGCCGAAGTATTTTCTACTTCGGCTCCAGTATTTTATGGGGTGCCATTTTACAAGCTCTCGCTAAATTCAAAATAGATATTCGCCCCCTATAAACTGAGATTTTTATTGGTACGGTTTGCAGTTCAAAAAGAAAAACAGCTCCCCGGCTTAACTGCCCATGCCATCCACCCAATCAGCACCGGCAAGCTCGAAGTCTTCAACAACAAGATAAAGGTCGCTAAAAGAATCGGCTACGGTTACCGCGATGATGATTTCTTCTTTACCTTGATTCGCTATCTTTCTATTCCTTCTGTCCGTTCTCCATCCCACAAAAAATCGTGATGAACCATTTTTTAAACAATTATTTTTCTCTATAAGAATTATAACAATGGTTTAAGATACTGTCCAGTAAATGATTTTTCAGCCTTTGCAACCTGTTCGGGAGTGCCTTTGGCAACGATTGTACCGCCGCCGTCACCGCCCTCGGGACCAAGGTCGATAAGATAATCGGCTGTCTTGATAAGGTCAAGATTGTGCTCAATTACAACAACCGTGTTTCCGCCGTCAACCAGCAGCTGAAGAACATCAACAAGTCTGTGTACATCGGCAATGTGCAAGCCCGTTGTCGGCTCGTCAAGAATATAAATTGTCTTGCCCGTACTGCGTTTTGAAAGCTCTGTTGCAAGCTTTACACGCTGAGCCTCACCGCCCGAAAGCGTTGTTGCAGGCTGACCGAGCTTTATATAACCAAGACCTACTTCATACAGGGTTTTCAGCTTTCTGTAAATCTTTGGGATATTTGAGAAGAACTCCATTCCCTCCTCAACAGACATTTCAAGAACATCATTGATTGACTTGCCCTTGTACTTTACTTCGAGGGTTTCACGGTTATATCTCTTGCCCTTGCAGACCTCACACGGAACATAAACATCTGACAAAAAGTGCATTTCAATCTTGATAATACCGTCACCCTGACAAGCCTCACATCTGCCACCCTTTACATTGAATGAAAATCTGCTTGGTGTAAAACCACGCATTTTCGCATCTGTTGTAGCGGCATAAAGCATTCTGATGTCCGTAAACACACCTGTGTATGTTGCAGGATTTGAACGGGGAGTTCTGCCGATAGGACTTTGGTCAATGGCAATTACCTTGTCAAGATTTTCCATACCCCTGATTTCCTTGTGCTTGCCGGGAATTGTCTTTGCTCGATTAAGGTCACGGGCAAGGGCTTTGTAGAGAATTTCGTTTACAAGTGAGCTTTTGCCCGAACCCGAAACACCTGTTACGCAAACAAATTCACCGAGCGGAATTTTAACATTGATATTTTTAAGGTTATTTTCAGCCGCTCCTCTGACTTCAAGGAAAAGTCCGTTGCCTTTTCTGCGCTTTTCGGGAACGGGAACTTTGCGTTCGCCCGAAAGATACTTACCTGTGATTGAATTCGGACATTGTTTAATCTTTTCAACATCACCGACACAGACAATTTCACCGCCGTGAATACCTGCCCCGGGGCCTACATCCACAATGCAATCTGCGGCATACATAGTGTCCTCATCGTGTTCAACAACGATAACAGTATTTCCGAGGTCACGAAGTCGCTTTAAGGTTGCAAGAAGTTTTTCATTATCACGCTGATGAAGTCCGATACTCGGCTCGTCAAGAATATACAGCACACCCATAAGCGAACTGCCGATTTGCGTTGCAAGGCGGATTCGCTGACTTTCACCGCCGCTGAGTGTTCCCGAACTTCTTGAAAGAGTAAGGTAGCCGAGTCCTACGCTCTTGAGAAAGTTAAGTCTTTCATTAATTTCTTTTATAATTTCAGCACCGATAATCTGCTCTTTTTCCGTAAGCTTGAGCTGACCTACAAAGTCGAGTGCGTCAATAACCGACATTTTGCAGAAATCGGCAATGTTAAGTCCGCCGACTGTTACTGCAAGGCTTTCGGCTGAAAGTCTGTCACCGTGACAAAGATCACACGGAATTTCTGCCATATACGAACGGATTTCATCCTTAATCCAGTTACTGCTTGTGTCATGATAACGGCGTTCAAGGTTGTTGATTATACCCTCAAATTTATGCTGATAAGTACCTCCGCCGTAAACCGATTTTTTATTGATTGTCAGCTCATCATCACCTGTGCCGTAGAGAATTTTGTCGATAGTTTCTTTCGGGAGATTTTCAAGCGGTTCATCAAGCGAAAAATTGTACTTTTTCGCTAAAGCCTCCATATACATTGCGGCAATTGTACTGCCTTCCATTGCCCAACCGCTGCCCTTGATACCGCCGTCACGGATACTCTTTGACATATCGGGAATAATTTTGTTCTCATCAATTTTGAGGAACACGCCGAGTCCCGTACACTTTGGGCACGCACCGAACGGATTGTTGAATGAAAACATTCTCGGTGAAAGCTCGTCAATGCTCACACCGTGTTCGGGGCAGGCATATTTCTGTGAAAAAGTCACATCCTCATCGCCGTTGAAGTTCACCGTAACAAGACCGCCGCCAAGCTTTGACGCTGTTTCGATGCTGTCTGAAAGTCTTGATGCTATTTCAGGCTTGATTACAAGACGGTCAACAATGATTTCTATATTATGCTTTTTATTTTTCTCAATCGGAATATTTTCCGACAAATCATAGATGATCCCGTCAACTCTTGCACGGACATAGCCCGATTTTCCGGCACTGTCAAGAACCTTTGCGTGTTCGCCCTTTCTGCCCCTTACAACGGGAGCCATAACCTGAATTTTCGTACCCGTTTCATAGGTCATAATCTTGTCGACAATCTGGTCAACTGTCTGCTGACGGATTTCCCTTCCGCAAACCGTACAATGCGGAACACCTATTCTTGCATACAAAAGGCGGAGATAATCGTAAATTTCCGTAACCGTACCGACCGTTGAACGGGGATTCTTTGAAGTAGTTTTCTGATCGATTGATATTGCAGGCGAAAGTCCCTCTATGCTTTCAACATTAGGCTTGTCCATCTGACCGAGAAACATTCTTGCATAGGAAGAAAGGCTTTCAACATATCTTCTCTGTCCCTCGGCATAGATTGTGTCAAACGCAAGCGAGCTTTTGCCCGAACCCGAAAGTCCTGTAATTACGACAAGTTTGTTACGGGGAATTTCAACATTTACATTTTTGAGGTTATGCTCTTTTGCACCTCTCACAATAATTTTATCCTGTGCCATTTCATCTACCCTTTACTGTGTCAAACATCTGACACAACTTCATACATTCGTTTAAATTTTGATTCATATACACGCATAGCCTCTCATTGCGAGAGGCTATGTTTATTTGATATTAACCTTCTGTGGACTCGTCAACCTTTGTTTCGGCTGAGGGTTCTTTGTCGGCAGTTTCCTGCTCAACTTCTTCTGGTTCTTTATATGTGCCGTTCATTACGGCAGTAAAGTCCTCGCTGCCCATCTTCTCATGCTTGATAAGATATTTTGCAATATCGTGGAGCTTATCCATATTATCGCTGAGAATCTTAGTAGCGTCGCCATATGCCTTGTTGACCATATCAAGAACAAGCTGATCGATTTTAGCTGCGGTAGCCTCGGAATAATCCTGAGTTCTGCTGCCCATATCTCTGCCGAGGAATACGGAATTGTTGTCTGTGCCGTAGCATACACAACCGAGTTCCTTAGTCATACCGTACTTTGTAACCATTGCACGGGCTGTTTTTGTAGCCTTTTCAATATCGTTTGACGCACCTGTTGAGATGTCATCCATAATAAGTTCTTCGGCAACTCGACCGCCAAGACTTACAACGATATCCTCATACATACCTCTGCGTGAGTTATATGACTTGTCCTCACTCGGGAGCGGCATTGTGTAACCGCCTGCCATACCTGTCGGGATAATTGAAATCTCGTGAACAGGATCCTGAGTTTCGAGCTTATCGAAGAGAATTGCGTGACCTGCCTCATGATAGGCTGTGAGCTTTTTCTCTTTCTCACTCATTACTTTGCTCTTTTTCTCTGCACCGACAACAACCTTGACTGTTGCCTCCTTGATTTCGTCCATAGTAATGGCTTTTTTATCTTTTCTTGCGGCAAGAAGTGCGGCCTCATTAAGAAGATTTTCAAGGTCTGCACCTGTAAATCCGGCTGTTGTTTTAGCAATAGTCTTGAGATTTACATCGGGTGCAAGAGGTTTCTTTCTTGCATGAACCCTGAGGATAGCCTCACGGCCGTTTACATCGGGATAGCTTACAACAACCTGACGGTCAAATCTGCCCGGACGCATAAGAGCCGGATCGAGAACATCAGGTCTGTTGGTTGCGGCAATAAGGATTACACCCTCGTTAGCACCGAAACCGTCCATTTCAACAAGCAACTGGTTAAGAGTCTGCTCACGCTCATCGTTGCCGCCGCCAAGACCTGCGCCTCTCTGGCGACCTACGGCGTCAATCTCATCAATAAAGATGATACAAGGCGAGTTTTTCTTTGCCTGATCAAAGAGGTCACGAACACGGGACGCACCGACACCGACAAACATCTCAACAAAGTCTGAACCTGAAATTGAGAAGAACGGCACACCTGCCTCACCTGCAACAGCTCTTGCAAGCAATGTTTTACCTGTACCTGGAGGGCCTACAAGGAGAACGCCCTTTGGTATTCTTGCGCCGAGTTTGTTATACTTTTCAGGAGCCTTGAGGAACTCAACAACCTCTGCAAGCTCTTCCTTTTCTTCATCGGCACCTGCAACATCATCAAATGTTGTCTTGCGCTTTTCATCGTTTGTATTCTTAATCTTGGCTTTGCCAAAGCTCATTTCCTTGCCGCCAAGACCTCCGCCGCCCATTTTCTTCATAATGAGCACCCAGGCAACGATGAGAATAATCATAATGATTAGTGTCGGAATCATTTCCATAAGTATGGAATTATCCGTTGCACGGGTAAGGTTATGCGGAATTTCATCAGTTGACGCCGGATTGTAGTACGGCTTGATGTCATCAAGGAAACGCTGAATGTCGGCAAGCTGTCCTTTTACAACAATCTTTGATTTTTTGCTGTTTGACTGGGTTTTCTGCTGTTCGGTTGCGGGCTGAGTAGCAGTTGTTGCAGATTGAGAGTCGGAATCGGTTGATTTGATAGGACTCATGCCCTCTTTAAGGGTAATTTCAATCTGACCTGAACCGTAGTCAATGTTAAAGCTGTCAACCATATCCTGAACAAAATACTGCTCAAGCTCCGAGGTTTTCGGTGAAGTTGACTTATTTGTGCTCAGCACAGCCGCTGTTATAATGATTATCAGAATGGGAATTCCGAGATAAAGCAGCAGATTGCGCACTTTCTTTTTATTGTCCAATGCTGTCACTCCTCTGTATAGTATTATTTTTCCGAGGTGGAAATATGTAATGCCACGAAAATTTGCGGCTTATTTTCGCATTAAAATCACGAATAAACTGACGGCTTTAATACGCCTACATAAGGAAGATTTCTGTACTTTTCGTCATAGTCAAGACCGTAGCCGACGATAAATTCATCCGGAATTACCGCACCTGCGTAGTCAATATGGATATCGGCAACCCGTCTGTCCGGCTTGTTGAAAAGTGTACAGAGCTTTACTGATTTTGCCTTCTTGGCTTTGAGATATTTTGTGATAAAGTCAAGAGTATTGCCTGAGTCGATAATATCCTCAACAATGAGAATATCCTTGCCCTCAACAGACTGGGAAATATCCTTCTGAATATTAACTCTGCCAGAGCTTACAGTACCGCTGCCGTAGCTTGAAGCAACGATAAAGTCGATTGAAAAATCAAGATTAACCTTTCTCATAAGGTCAACCATAAAGGCAACGCTGCCCTTGAGCAGACCGACCATTATAAAATCTTTGTCATTATAATCTTTTTCAATCTGTTTTGCAATAGTGTTCACAATATTTTCAATATCTTTTTCCGAATACAGAATTTTTTCAATATCCTTATGCATAATTAACCCTCTTTGTCTATATTTATGAGTAATTTTTCGGTTTTTTCGGTGTCATCTGCCTTTCCCTGCAATGAAACACCAAGCTTTTCACACCACAAAACGGTGTTGGATACCGCAAGCAGTAACAGCCTGTCCCTCATTTCGGACGGGATTTTCTGTTCGTTAAAAACCTTGCGGAGCGGTTTTGTGACCATGCGGTCCGGATATGTAAACCTGTCGCCTGCTCTGCGTGTGCGAAAAACAGGATTTTCGCCAAGCCGCTTTTTGGAAACGAGGTTATTTTGATTTGTTACTTTTTCGGTAATTTCATTTACCGTGTATATTTTTCCGTCATAAGAAAAGGTCATATTATTCTTTAACGGAATTTCATTAAAATCAGGGGAGTTTTTGGAACATACAAAGCGGAGTATTCCCTGTTTTGAAACGGCTGTGCATTGTTTTGACAGTTCAACGCTTCCTCCGTTTCTGATTATTTCACACAATAGCAAAATTGTTTTTCTTTCGGGAGAAATGTTGCAATTATTCTTTAACAGAATAAACAACATTTCCTTCAGAACGGCAGAATCAAGGCTCAACAGCTTTTTGCAGTCGTAGCCAAAATCAGCTTTGCAGTCATGCACGGCTTTTTCGGCACATTTCTTAATGAAATCAGCCGACTCTCCGGCATTTTCACTCAAGCCTAAAGCCGTCCGTTCAAAAGAAGGATTCAGCTTTTTGAGACACGGAATAATGTTATGCCTAATGTAATTTCGTGTGTAATCATCGGCAAGATTCGTACTGTCGGTAACATATTCAAGGTTGTTTTCCTCGCAATAGCTTTCAATGTCACCTCTCGAAAGTTCAATCAGCGGTCTGATTATGTTCCCCCGTTTTGGAGGAATTGCCGACAAGCCTGCCAAAGACGCACCCCTTGCAATGTTGAATATCAGCGTTTCGGCATTGTCGGATGCCGTGTGAGCGGTTGCAATCTTTGCACAAAGTTTTTGCGAAAGCTCGTCAAAGAAAGCGTAGCGGACATTTCTTCCGCAAAGCTCTTCGCTGATTTTCTGCTGTTTGGCAAGTGTGGGAACATCAACGCTTTTTATGAAAAGTTCCGTGTTAAATTTCTTACAAAGAATTTTGCAGAAATTTTCATCACGCTTTGCCTCATCACCACGGATATTGTGGTTGATATGAGCGGCATAAATCGAAAGATTGTATTTTTCTTTCAGAGAAACAAAAACGCTTAACAAAGCCGTGGAATCAGCTCCGCCCGAAAGTGCAACGATTACGCTGTCACCTTTTTCAAGCAAGCCGTATTTTTCAACGGTTGCTATAATACGGTTAAGCATCTCGGTTGTCCGTTCCCGTAAAGCGCATAAACTCGCCCTGCCAATGCAGTTTTACAATATTAGTTTCACCGTGACGGTTCTTTGCTACGATACACTCGCCCGAATTCATATCGGCTGTCGGTGCGGCAGAATCCTCTCCACCCTCTTTGTCATAGTAGCCCTCACGATAAAGAAACAGTACGATATCGGCATCCTGCTCGATAGAACCCGAATCTCTCAGGTCGGCAATCTGCGGTCTGTGGTCATCACGCTTTTCTGCGGCACGGGAAAGCTGTGACAGGGTGATTACGGGAACATTCATTTCCTTTGCAAGAATTTTCAGATTTCGTGTAATTTCCGAAATTTCATTTACACGGCTGTCAATCTTTCTGCTGCTCGACATAAGCTGAAGATAGTCGATTACAACGAGGTCAAGGTTGTGAAGTCGGCGAAGTCTTGACTTCATCTCAGGAATTGTAATACCCGGAGTATCGTCAAGATAGAGGTCGGTTTTGCTGAGAATATCACTTGCGGGGATAAGTCTTGACCACTCCTCCTCGGTAAGCTGACCTGTTCTCAGTTTTGTACCGCCTATAAGCGCCTCACTTGAAAGCAGACGGCTTGCAAGCTGTTCCTTTGACATTTCAAGCGAGAAAAACGCAACGGTCTTTTTAGACTTACACGCAACATTTCGTGCAATATTGAGTGCGAAACTCGTTTTGCCCATACCCGGTCGGGCGGCAAGAATGATAAGGTCGGAGCGGTTAAGTCCCGTAATCATTCGATCAAGGTCGCCTATGCCCGTTGGGATAGGTTTCATACTGTTGTCGGTTTCGCTGTTGAGTGCGTCAAGTCGGTCGAAAGTCTGTAAAATTACCGAGTTGATACGCTCAAGACCGTGCTTTTCATTGCCCTGTCTGATGTCAAAAATCTTCTGTTCTGCCGAATCAATCAGAACCGAGGGATCATCGTTGCCTGCAGTTGCGTCATCAATAATTTCTCGGGACGCCGTAATAAGTCTGCGAACATTGTACTTTTCCGCAATAATCTTCGCATACTCCTCGGCATTTGAAATTGACGGACAATTGTTGACAAGATCCATAAGATAGGTTTTTCCCGTTGTCTCGTCAAAAGCTTTATTCTGTTTTAATTTTTCAAGCAGAGTGACAAAGTCGATGCTAAGGCCGAGTCCGATCATCTCCTGCATCTGTGCAAAAATCAGCTTGTGCAAAGAAACATAGAAATAATCGGGGCTTTTCAGAGTATCAACAACCTTGTCAAAGGTGTCGCTTTCAAGAATGATTGCACCTAAAACCGCTTGTTCCGCTTCGGGGCTGTACGGCAGATGAAGTCCGTCATAACTGCCCGCAAAATTTAAATCAGCCATTTTTACTCCTGTTTATTATGCCTCGGATACCTGAACATCAATCTTTGCAGAAACGCCTGTAAAGAGCTTTACCTCTGCGTGATATGTACCGAATTCCTTAATGTCGCAGTCAAGAACAACCTTGCGCTTGTCAACATCAATGTTGTACTGCTTTTTGATTTCCTCGGCAACCTGCTTTGAAGTTACGCTGCCGAAAAGTCTGCCGCCCTGTCCTGCTTTTGCAGTCATCTTGAAGGTTTTGCCCTCAAGAGTCTTTTTGTCATGTTCTGCCTGAGCCTTTTGGGTTGCAATTTTATAATTTTTTGAATTCTCGGCATTCTTATATTCATTCATAGCCTGAGCGTTTGCCTCTTTTGCAAGCTTTCTCGGAAGGAGAAAGTTTCTTGCATAGCCGTCAGATGCTTCAACAAGCTCGCCTTTTTTGCCGAGTGATTTTACATCCTGCATTAAAATTACTTTCATAACCAATCAACCTTTCTTACGAGTTTTCCTCATCATCAAGTGTGTTGTCAATTTCAGACAGCAACTGTTGATAAGCAAGCTCTTTTGTAGTGTTTTTAAGCTGTGTCGCCGCCATGGTCTGATGACCGCCGCCGCCAAGCTTTTCCATTATAATCTGAACATTAACATTACCGTAGCTTCTTGCTGAAATGTTAATTTGACTGTTGTCTTCAAAAAGAACGAAGGATGCGTCAACACCTTTGAGATTGAGCATTTCATCAGCCGCCTGAGCCGACGCAAGCCTTATATCGCCGTCACCGCTCGGCGCAATCGAAATTGCACAGCCACGGTAAACATGAGCCTTGCACACAATGTCAACCTTTTCACGGTAGGTTTCGATATTATCGGAAAACATACCCTTTACGGTGAGCGTGTTTGCACCCCTTTTTCTCAGATAAGCCGCCGCCTCAAATGTACGCACGCCTGTTTTAACGGCAAAATTCTTTGTGTCAAGTGTAATGCCTGCAAGCATTGCGTCTGCCTGAACATATGTGAGCGGAGAATCATCAAGACAGCTGATTATTTCACTGCACATTTCACAGGTTGAAGACGCCGAGGGTTCGTGACAGAACACAAGAGCGTTGTTTATGTAATCAACCGCCTTTCTGTGGTGGTCGATAATGATAACTTTTTTACATTTTTCGTAGAGCTCCGTACTTTCAAGAGAACGCTTTAAGTGCGTATCAACTATGATGAGAAGCGACTTCTGAGTAAGTCCCGAAAGAGCGGCCTCCGGAGAAATGAATATATCGGTGTCGAGTTTTTCATCAGTATAATCAATAAGCTGTTTTGCCATTGAGGTTTCTCGGTTAATGACAACCTTTGAATAACGCTTGAAAGTTTTCTCCATTATGCATTGAAGTCCGATTGCCGCACCTACGCAGTCAAGGTCGGAAAACTTGTGTCCCATAATAAAGACCTTGTCGCAGTCGGCAACAACACGGCTGATTGCGTTTGCAATAACTCTCATACGCACCTTGCTTGCCTTTTCCGCTGCGGCAACCTTTCCGCCGAAGAACTCGTATGTATTGTCTTTTTTAATGACAGCAACCTGATCGCCGCCTCTGCCCAGTGCCATTTCAAGGGCTTTCCTTGCGTTGAGCTCACTCTCTTTGATGTTATTATAACCTCGGCAAAGACCTACCGAGATTGACGCACTGTGGTTATTTATCGTGATTCCTCGGATAGTTTTAAGAATCGGAAACTTATCGGCTGCCATTTTTTCAACATCGGCATCTCTGAAAATTATCATATAACGGTTGTTGCCGATTTTTTTGTAAAGAGCCGAATACTGCTCAGCCCACTTTTGCAGGCAAACTTCAATATCAAGCATTGCCTCGGAAAACGACTCGTCCGAGTTATCGGAAAAGTCCTCTGCATTATCAAAAACGGCAATCGCAACGCACGGCTTGGAAGCAAGATATTCCCTTGTAATCTGCTTGTAATAGGTGTTTTCGATAAATTCACAGACAGCGCCCTCGCCTGTAGAACGGCAATAAACCGTGTATTCCCTGCCGTCAATGGCAACATCACAGCCCTCACCCTTTTTCAGGCAGTCAATTTCTTTTCCCGAAAGGTAGGCTTTGATATTATCGCCCTCTGCACCCTTTCCGCCGCACATAGCCTTGCGGAATCGTGAATTGCACCATACAATGTCACCCTGTCTGCCTACAACGGCAACAGGGCAACTGAATTTTTCAAGGTAATCTTCGTTAATACCCTTTATACTTCCGACTATATTTTTTACCGTACTTTTTACATAGCTTGTAAATCGCAATGAAGTTATAAGCACAACGGCTAAGGAAAGAACAGACACACCGAGTTCGATATAGAACACAACAGGCGAATAGTCATAGCTGACAACAGCCATGGCAAACATTATCACCGAAAAAATTATGAACCACGGTGTAAGCGTCCAATTTCTTTTTCTCATGTCAAACCTCTGTTAATAACAAAATAGCAAAAAATAAATCAGCGAATAAAACTTAAACCTCCTGAAGAATAGGAAGAATCATCGGAGCTCTCCTTGTACGCTGACCGATAAGTTTTGAAACATCATCCTTGATTCTGTTCTTAATAATGCCCCATTCGTGAACATTATTCTCTGCACAATCCTCAAGAATTGCAAGAGCGGTCTGCTTGACCTCTTCAAGAAGTCTTTCGCTCTCACGAACATATACAAATCCTCTTGAAACAATATCGGGACCGCTGATAACATGACCGTCATAAACATCAAGAGAAGCAACAATAATGATAAGTCCGTCCTGTCCGAGGTGCTTTCTGTCACGAAGAACGATACTTCCGACATCACCAACGCCAAGACCGTCAACGAACACCTTGCCTGCCTGAACAGGCGGAAGCTCTTTCATATAATCCTCGTTGATTTCAAGAACACTTCCGACATCACCGATATAAATGTTCTTGCGTTCCATACCGAGAAACATTGCAAGGTCGGCATGTTTTCTGAGGTGTTTCTGTTCGCCGTGAACAGGGATAAAATACTTTGGCTTTACAAGCTTCTGCATGATTTTGAGTTCCTCCTGACAGGCATGACCTGAAACATGAACTTCATACATTGACTCATAAATTACCTTACAACCCTTTTTAAGAAGTTCGTCAACAACATTGCCGACTGTTTTCTCATTACCGGGAATCGGATTGGCTGAAATTATGATGAAATCACCCTCACCAACCATTACCTTGCGGTGGTCTGAATATGCCATTCTTGAAAGTGCGCTCATCGGCTCGCCCTGACTGCCTGTTGTAACAAGAACAACCTGCTGCGGCATATACTTGTCGAGCATATCAATATCGATAAGAATATTTTCGGGAAGATGAAGATATCCGAGCTTTTGTGCAACATCCATATAGTTGACCATACTTCTGCCCGAAAAAGCAACCTTTCTTCCGTACTTTTCTGCACAGTCAATAATCTGCTGAACACGGTTTACATTTGACGCAAAAGTTGCAATTATAATTCTGTAATTTTCCGCACTCTTGAAAAGATTGTCAAGGCTGTCGGATACAGTTCTTTCCGTAGGGGTGTATCCGGGTCTTTCGGCATTTGTACTCTCCGAAAGAAGTGCAAGAACACCTTCGTCGCCCACTCTTGCAAAGCTTGAAAGGTCAATCATATCACCCGTGATAGGTGTGCAGTCAATCTTGAAGTCGCCCGTGTGAACAATAGTACCGCCCGGAGTGTGAATTGCAAAAGCAACAGCATCGGGAATCGAATGGTTTACATGAATGAAGTCAATCTTCATACAACCGAGCTTTATTGACTGACCTGCATTTATTACATTAAGCTGAGATTGATTGTAAAGACTATGCTCCTTGAGCTTGTTGCCTACAAGACCGAGCGTAAGCGGTGTACCGTAAATCGGAACATTCACCTTTGAAAGAAGAAAAGGCAAACCGCCGATATGGTCCTCATGTCCGTGTGTAAGGATAATACCCTTAACTCTGTCGGCATTCTGTTCAATATATGTGAAATCCGGAATTACAAGGTCAACACCGAGCATATCCCCGTCAGGAAATGCCATGCCGCAGTCGATGATGATTATATCGTTTTCACATTCAACAAGGGTGATGTTCTTGCCTATTTCGTTAAGACCGCCGAGAAATGCAATCTTAATTGACGGCTTCTGAGCATTCTTTTTTGGATAACCCTTTGACTTTGACGGATATTTCTTTTTGCCGTAATTTGACTTTCCGTTCGATTTCGGCTGAAATCCGTCATCATTTTTCTTATAGTAAGCGTTGTAGGAATTTTTACCCGAACCGCTCTTTTTTGAAGCATTATTTTTAGAGTATTGCTTCACATTCTTTTTGCCTTTTGAGTACCTTGACTGTTTAAGCATAAAGTTTTCGTTCCTCTTTTCTGTACTCACAAATCTACCTCCGTTTTCTGAAATATGTACTGAATAAAAGAAAAATAAATATATCAAAGACCTCTGAGCGCCCGTGAGGTCTTAATTTATTTATAAAATAAATTCTCCGTTCTGATAACGGTGAACATCTGTATTTATAATAATATCCGCAAAATATACGAATTTTATTCCCGTAATTATGGCAACACATAGCTACCCTATCATAGTTTTTCATTTTATTTTACCGCATATCCTACTGTAATGTCAAGAAATTTTCATAACAAACACAAAACCCAAGGCTTGCAATCCGCATAACAAAGGCAATTTTATGCATAAAAATTTGAAATTTCCGTAAAATAAAACCCGTAAGCGATTTTTTAATTGCAATATTATGTATAAATTTCAAAATTTGTTCAAACACCTACCAAAGTTATCAGAATTATATCAAATAATGGGTTGCAATTGTCGTTTCAGCGTATTATAATCTATAGTGCGGATTTTAATATTTTGAATAATTAGTACACTCTGAATTAAAGGAGAATTATTTTTGAAACAAGTTGAAATTTTTACAGACGGTGCTTGCAGCGGAAATCCCGGTCCCGGCGGTTGGGGTGCTGTTTTAAGATATAACGGTCATGAAAAGGAAATTTCAGGCGGTGAGGCAAACACAACCAACAACCGTATGGAGCTTTCGGCTGTTATCAATGCACTTGCTCTGCTCAAAGAACCGTGCAAGGTAACGCTTTACAGCGACTCGCAGTATGTTTGCAACGCACTAAAACTCGGTTGGGCTAAAAAGTGGAAAGCGAACAACTGGATGCGTAATAAAAAAGAAAAGGCTTTGAACCCCGAACTTTGGGACAGGCTTCTTACCCTGTATGATACTCACGAGGTTGAAATTGTGTGGGTAAAAGGACACGCAGGTCATCCCGAAAACGAGCGTTGCGACCGACTTGCCGTTGCAGCCGCAAAACAATTTGCATAACAATAAACTTATATAAAGGTGGATATAAAATGAGATATGTTTATGCCGACAACTCGGCTACTACAGCACTTTCGCCGAAGGTGCTTGAAAAAATGATGCCATACCTCACTGAGGTTTACGGAAACCCGTCAAGCATTTATACAATCGGTGCAAAGGCAAAGGCTGCCGTAGAAACTGCAAGAGAAAACATTGCAAAGAATCTCGGTGCGGCTAACCCGAATGAAATTTACTTTACCTCAGGCGGAAGTGAATCCGACAACTGGGCACTCAAGGGTGTTTGTCACGCTCTCAAGGCAAAGGGCAAAAAGCACATCATTACTTCAAAGTTTGAACATCACGCTATTCTTCACACATGTGAGGCTCTTGAAAAGGAAGGCTTTGAGGTTACTTATCTTGATGTTTACGAAAACGGTATCGTTCATCCCGAGGATGTTGAAAATGCAATTCGTGAGGATACGGCCATAGTTTCGGTTATGTATGCAAACAACGAAATCGGTACAATTCAGCCGATTTCAGAAATCGGTGCAATTTGCAGAAAGCACGGTGTTCTTTTCCATACAGACGCAGTTCAGGCGGCAGGTTATGTGAAGATTGATGTTCAGAAAGAAAACATTGACCTTCTTTCAATGACAGCACACAAGCTCCACGGACCGAAGGGCTGCGGCCTTCTCTACATCAGAAAAGGCGTAAGAATTGAAAACCTCATCTGCGGCGGTGCTCAGGAGAGGAACAAGCGTGCCGGTACCGAAAATGTTGCAGGCATCGTAGGTCTTGATGCCGCACTTCAGCTTGCAGTTGACGGTATGGACGAAAGAAACGCAAAGCTTGAAAAGATGCGTGACAGACTTATCGACGGTCTTTTAAAGATTGAGCGTTCAAGAATCAACGGTGACAGAGTTCACAGACTCCCCGGCAATGTCAATATGTGCTTTGAGGGCATTGAGGGTGAAAGCCTTCTTTTAAGACTTGACCTCAAGGGTGTTTCGGCATCATCGGGTTCTGCTTGTACATCGGGCAGTCTTGATCCGAGTCATGTACTTCTTGCAATCGGTCTTCCCCACGAAATTGCTCACGGCAGTATGCGTCTTTCATTCTCTGACGACAATACAGAGGAAGATATTGATTATATTCTTGAAATCGTTCCCGAAATTGTTTCGTACCTCAGAAGTATGTCACCTCTTTGGGAAAAGATTAAAAAGCAGGAAGCTCAGGGTTGATTGACAACCCGTTAAAATTCGTATAGAATTGAATAGATATTCGGCAACAATATATTCAGGAGGATTAAAATGGCTTATTCGGAAAAAGTAATGGATCATTTCGCTAATCCGAGAAATGTAGGCGAAATTGAAAACGCAGACGGCATCGGCGAGGTCGGTAACTCAAAATGCGGCGATATTATGAAGATGTACATTAAGGTTGATAACGATATCATCACTGATGTAAAATTTAAAACATTCGGTTGCGGTGCGGCTATTGCAACAAGCAGTATGGCAACAGAGCTTATCAAGGGCAAGTCAATCAATGATGCTCTCAAGCTCACAAACAAGGCGGTTATGGAGGCTCTTGACGGACTTCCGCCTGTCAAGGTTCACTGCTCTGTTCTTGCAGAACAGGCAATCAAGGCAGCCGTTTCGGACTACTACAAAAGAAGAGGCGTTGATCCCGAGCCAATCGTGGGCAATGTTCCCGAATGTGACAGCTGTGGCTGTGAAGGCTGATTAACTTAAAATCATACATCTGCCCGACTGCGTAAAAGTCGGGCATTTTTGTGCCGTTCCCGATTATACCGTGGGATTAGTTGAACAAAAAAACGATTGAAATCCGAAAGGAAATCAATCGTTTTTTTTATTTGTGTGATTATTATTTTTGCAATATATCAGCCGATTGCGGCATTAAAGATTTTTTCGCTGTTTTTCATCAATATGTCAACCGCCTGCCGACCGCATTTTTTGGCAATACATTCGATTGCATCGGAATAAAGCTCAGGTGTATTATGATTGAGTGAATGTGCATCCGTACCGATAATGTCGATAAGTCCCGCACTTACAAGCTTTAACATTCTGCGGCGTTTCATCATCGGAGCTTTCTTTGTGTAATTTGAAATATTTGTTTGAATAACAACACCGAGCCGTTTTAAATCTTCAATCACATCAGGATTGTCAACAAGAAAGCTGTAACGCTCAACATGAGGAATTACGGGAATAAGTCCCTGTTCGCTCATAAGCCTGTCGAGCATTTCATACGAATTATCCGAAAATGTTGCATTATACGGAAACTCAGTGAGAATATAGTTTGATTTTCCGTAGTTTATACCTTTGATATTTTCATTGTTGAAAAGATACTTTGTAACATAAACCTCTGTTCCGAGAACGATATTCATACCGTTCGGAATGTGCGGCTTGAATTTTTCAAACTTTTCCGCCCTCTCGGCAATAAAATCTTCAAGGCTGATTTCATTTGTATAAAAATGAGGTGTAAGACAAACATTCGTTACTCCCTGATTTTTAAGACAGGAGAGCAACTCCAGACTGTCCTCAACCGTTTTTGCACCGTCATCTATACCCGGAAGAATATGAGAGTGCATATCGAAAAGCTGCATACCGTTCACCAATTAAAGTGCCTCACAAACACGGTCGCCCATTTCATCACAGCCAACCTTTGTGAAACCCTCTTCATAGATATCGGGCGTACGGTAGGTTTCAAGAACCTTTGCAACAGCTGCCTCAATTGCGTCTGCCGCCTCGCTCTGATCAAGTGAATAACGGAGCATCATTGCAACAGAAAGAATTGTAGCAAGCGGATTTGCGATATTCTGACCTGCAATGTCAGGAGCAGAACCGTGGATAGGCTCATAAAGACCGAGCTTGCTGCCCGAAAGGCTTGCAGATGCGAGCATACCGATTGAGCCGGCAATCATTGATGCCTCGTCAGAAAGGATATCACCGAAGATATTTGATGTGAGAATAACATCAAACTGACGTGGATTTCTTACAAGCTGCATAGCGCAGTTGTCAACATACATATGGTTAAGCTCAACCTCGGGATAATCCTCGGCAACTCTCTTAACTGTTTCTCTCCAAAGTCTTGAAGACTCAAGAACATTTGCCTTATCAACGCTTGTGAGCTTTTTATTTCTCTTCATGGCAAGGTCAAAAGCAACTCTTGCAATTCTCTCAACCTCACCGATTGTGTACATTTCCGTATCCCAAGCCGCAGGCTGACCGTTAACTTCTTTTCTGCCTCTTTCGCCAAAGTAGATACCGCCTGT
The DNA here is from genome assembly GCF_002834235.1 of Ruminococcus bromii. Taxonomy (GTDB): domain Bacteria; phylum Bacillota; class Clostridia; order Oscillospirales; family Acutalibacteraceae; genus Ruminococcoides; species Ruminococcoides intestinale. The sequence goes on from NZ_NNBY01000030.1 coordinate 125,367, forward strand.
AAGCTCACGAACAATCATAACATCGAGGTTGCCGCCGATAATTTCATCCTTGATAGGTGATGCACTCGTGAGCGGTCCGAAAATAACCGACGGACGAAGATTTGCGAAAAGTCCGAGTGCGCCTCTGATACCGAGAAGTCCTGCCTCGGGACGGTTGTTACCCGGCTGTGAATCCCACTTAGGACCGCCTACCGCACCGAGAAGCACGCTGTCCGATGCCTTACACTTTGCAACTGTTTCATCGGGGAGCGGAACGCCTGTTGCATCAATAGCACAACCGCCGAGAAGTGCCTCGTCATATGTAACGCCAAAACCAAATTTTTCAGCGGCACAATCAAGAACCTTTACAGCCTGATTTACGATTTCAGGACCGATACCGTCGCCCTTTAAAAGAGTAATTTTATAATCTGCCATTTTTATATCTCCTTAATCAATTGTTTATCAATGGATATTATCCCACAATATACGGCAAAAGATTGTAAACTGTGCTACAATTCTGCCAAAGTTTCAAAAAATCAGTCATTCTCCGACGGAAGCGGAATTGTCTGAAAAACTTCACAGACTTTATCCCTCTGCCAAAGTACGGGAGTAACTCTGAGTGAATAGCCGAAACCGTTGTCCATTGTCCATTCAAACGGTTTTGCCTGCGGAAGTCCGTAGACTGCAAGCAAGGTCATAATAACACCGCCGTGAGTGACAATTACACTTTCGGTTGTACCTGTTTTCATAAGTCCCTCAACAATGCTTTCAAACATTTTGCATACTCTGCGTGTAAAATCGGCATTGCTCTCCCCCCTCGGAGGTTTTACGGAAGAATCGCCTGCGAGCCACTTTTTAAAATCGGGATCGTTTTTCAGCTCATCGGCAGTTTTGCCCTCCCATTCACCGAAATTACATTCGGAAAGGTTGTCGATAACAAGCGGATTTTGTTCGGGATAAAGAATTTTTGCGGTTTCGGTACAACGCTTTAACGGACTTGTGAACACAACCTGCGTACCCGGATATTTGTACTCATAATCGAGTTTTCTCAAATCCATTCTGCCCCTGTCGGAAAGCGGAGCGTCTGTTGTTCCGATATATTTCCCCGCAAGTGTATCATCAATCGAACCGTGTCTTATAAAATGAATTATGTATGATTTCATAGCTTCTCCCATAAACCGACTTTCAGCAAATCGGCACTTAATTATTTACAAAAAGTAAATTTTGTACTATACTGTCTGTATAGAAAGCATATTGCTGTAAATGCTTTCTATGCACTGACTATGCACTATATATTATCAGAGCAAATTCTGCTTTGCTTTTTCTGACAATCAAGTTAATTATACTATCTTTAAAAATGAGGTGTCAAGTCTTGAACAAAGATTTTCCGAGAATTATAACATTTCTTCGTAAAGAAAGAGGGTTGAGTCAAAAACAGGTTGCAGGCGATATGGGAATTTCGCAGGCACTTTTGTCACATTATGAAAAGGGAATCCGTGAATGCGGTCTTGATTTTCTCGTAAAAACAGCCGAATACTACGGTGTTTCAACCGATTATCTTCTCGGCAGAACCGTACAGAGAAATTTCACAGCCGATCCTTTTGAGGCTGCCGAAAAAGAGGTTGTCATCAATACCGAAAAGGGCAGTATGATCAATAAAATAAACCGCAGTCTTTTGATGAACACCACCTCGGTAATCTACGATTTGCTTGCAAAAATCGGCAGCAAGCACCTTACAAACGCAGTCAGCAACTACCTTATGAGCGCCGAATATGTAATTTTCCGCACAATTTATAATTCCGAAAAAAATAACTCGCAAACTATGTTTTCGCTTGATAAGAACCGCTACAGAAATCTCACGGACGCATCAATGATTCTTGACCTTGAAATCATCAACGAACTTATTGAAAATGATAAGCTTACCCTCACCCTCTCTCCCGATGTCATTTCGGTATGTTTTGAAAAAGACGCCCCGTCACTATTCAACCTAATTCAATATTCCGAAAGAAACATAAAAAATGTCTATGCAGGAAAAAGATAACTTTACTTACAACAAACAACGGTCGGTTGGCTTGGAGTTTTTCTCAAGCTAAACCGACCGTTTTGTTGTCTGTTTATTTTCTTTTATAGCATTATCCGTATGTAATGCGGAATTATGCATTAAGACCGAACGAGATTGATATTGCGTTATTTATTTCGTTCATAGAATTTTCATCAACAGTACCCATTTTTTCTTTGAGCCGTTTTTTGTCGATTGTTCGTACCTGTTCAAGCAGAACAACGCTGTCTTTGGCGAGTCCCGAGCTGTCGGCGTGCAATGGAATGTGGGTAGGCAAATTCGCCTTTGACTGCTGACTTGTAATTGCGGCGGCGATTACAGTCGGACTGAATCGGTTGCCGACATTATTCTGAACAATAAGCACAGGTCTGATTCCGCCCTGCTCAGAGCCTACAACGGGACTCAGGTCGGCATAATAAATATCTCCTCTTCGTATATTCAAGGCTTTCACGCTCCAAATAATTGTTTACTTGTATTTTTGCCTTTCCAAAAGCTTTTATACAGCTATTACATAATATTTTTGAGCGTAAAATTTGTGAATCGGTTCAGCCGTTTGCATCTTTCACATTGGAAAGCACCATTTCGTAATCTTCGCCGTCAACGCTGATTTTGCTTATACAACCCTTTGAATTTGTGCTGACAACGGCTTTGCCGAACGCTGAATCAAGTCTGTATGTACACACATCTTCGCACTTCCCCTCAAAAACCGCCCTGCCGTCTGCAATTCCGTATAAAATTTCTTTTGTAATATTCGGGAAACTGCTTTCGGGAATGTACGCTTCATCGGCGGAGCAAATCATATTCTCCCTTGAAATTTCAAGATCAGAACCCTTATATGTAACCGACAAACCGCTGACCGTGTTCGGAGAATCAAGCGAAATGTTGATAAGCTTTTTGCCGCTTGCCGACAGCTTTCCCGTGATGTTCATTTTTCTGTATTCACAGCTGAAATCGGCAATAAACGAGGATTTCGGAGTAAGATTTTCCTGCGGTTCATCACACCCCGTAATGACAAAAACAGGCATAACAAAAAGGACACATAATGCAATCAAGATTTTCCGTGCCATAAGACACCTCCCGATACATTATATGTCCTGTGAATTTTTTAATACATTGTACAAATAAGTGTGTGGTTTGAAATTTATAATTGAAATATTTACTGTTCTTTAATTAAATTGCAGAAGTCTTTTATTTCTTCCAATCTGTTTTCTAAATCTTCTTTATATTCAACTCCGCACAATCCTAATTTTCCGCAAGGCTCAATTTCCAAATGTCCGTAAAAATGTTCTATACTGCTAATAATTCTTTCGCACTCAGGCATACTCGGACCGGTTCTTAACGCAATTGTGTATCCCTTTTTACCACTTAATAATTTTGCGTGTGGCTCATGCGTATTGCACCAAGGGGTACACCTATCTATAAACACCTTGAACTGACCCGGAATATCAGCCCAATAAGACGGAGAAACCGAAACAATTTTGTCTGCCCAATCATATGTTTCCATCAATTTTGTAACATCATCTTTTTGAAAACATTCAGCAGTTTTGTGACATTTACGGCAACCTCTGCACATCTTTATTTCATAATCATCTATACATACGGTCTTTACTGTATTTTCATTTTCAACATACTGTTTAACTGTATTTACAATTTCTGCTGTAGCTCCATTTCTCACAGGGCTGCAATTAATCACTAATATTTTCATATTGACCTCCTTAAACTATGTGCATAATCTGAATTAAAAACAGCCATGCAAGACCGTAATATGTTACAACAGCAACCAAATCGTTCACCGTAGTGATGAGAGGACCCGAAGCAACGGCAGGGTCAACTTTGATTTTCTTGAAGAATATAGGAACTAAAGTTCCGACAAGGCTTGAGATAATGATTGAAACAAGCAATGCAACACCGACGCATCCCGAAATTAAAAATGCCGTTCCGATTGCATAGCCTTTAAACAAAACTATATAAACTCCCAGACAGACAAGTGCAAATACACCGAGCAATCCGCCGTTGCAGAAGCCTATTTTCATCTCTTTAAGCGTCAGTTTAAGCTTGTCTTTACCGTTTAATTTTTCATCCATTAACACTCGTATTGTAACGGCAAGCGACTGCGTGCCGACATTTCCGGCCATATCGAGAATTAAAGACTGAAAGCAAATTACAACAGGCAAAACAGCCACAACGCCTTCAAAAGCACCTACTACTGCCGAAACGCCCATTCCAAGAAACAGAAGAATAATCAGCCACGGAAGACGCTTTTTCATACTTTCCTTTGTAGTTTCGTTCAGGTCTTCCTCCGAGGACAAGCCGGCAAGCTTTGCGTAATCGTCGCCCATTTCGTCATCAACCGTTTCAATGACATCCTGTGCGGTGATAATACCGACCATTTTCTTTTTCCTGTTAAGAACCGGAAGCGAATCCTCGGCATAATCTTTTATTTTAACAACGCTGTCGGAAATTTTCTCGTTATCGTACAAGTAGGGATATGCGTAGCTTATGAGGGTTTTCAGTTCAACATTTTCTCTTGCGACAATCAAATCCTTCAAATCAATTGCACCGCAAAAACACCCCTTGTCATTAACCACATATATTGTTGAAATATTATCATTTTCGCCCGCCTGTCTTACAAGCTCGTGCATTGCTTCACGAATTGTAAGATTTTCCCTGATACATATATAGTTTGTTGTAATCAAACTTCCGATTTCGTCATCGTCATAGGAATAGATTAGCCTGATGTCCGTTTTGGTTTCATCATCAATCATCGGACGAAGCTTTATTTTTACACTTTCATCAATATCACGCCAAAGGTCAACCGCATCATCGGCATCCATTTCGTTCACGATTTCAGCCAATTTATCAATTTCAATTTCTTCGATATACTGTGACGGGTTATCAATGTAAGAAATAATTTCGGCAAGCCATTTTGCATCAAGTGCGCTGTACAAAAGATTTCTTTCGGCTCTGTTTAAAAATTCAAAACTTTGCGCAATGTCATTGTCATGGTAATCCTTCAGCTTATTGCGCATTTCTTCCATTGAACAAGACAGCTTGACTGCATTTACAATTCTTTCTGCATAAATTGGTTCTTTTAATACTTTATTTTTCATCATTTAGCCTCCTTTTCACTAAAAAAGGGCGTAAAAAGCCCATCGTAACATTAACTGCCACAAAAATAAGCTGTGAATAGTTTGTAACGATGGGTAAAGGCTTTCTGATTATTTACTGCTTAAAAACGGCGCACCTACAGACACCTGAAATAGCTTCCAAGTCTGTATCCATCGTTATGTGTACTTCGACTTCGACTATCACAACTGTCCATACTGTTCGCCTCCTTAAATTTCTTTTTCACGGTGATTATAACACTGTTTTGTTTTAAAATCAAGTTTTGTTGTGTAAAAAAATTGTAACGGCGGTCAGCGACCGCCAATTGATTTAGTTGCAACCCAAATCAAAATCCATAACACTTTTTTATTCTTATAAAGAACAATCCAACTTACGATTGATTAACTGTTTTGTATATATTATTTCCTGTTTTTTTCTCAAAATAATTTTTTAATCTTATGTTTGAATTCCATTTTTCTTGTGGGTAATAACCATATCTTTGCTCTACATCTCTCATGCGGTCTATAATATTCAACACACTGTCACTGCCTGCCAACGCATCGCATAATTGAATTAGTTTGTCATAATCATCCATATTTACTTTAGCAAGAGCAGTTTCTATCAATTCAAGTTCTTCGTCAGAAACATCGAATTTACCAATGTATTCCTGTATAGTTGAATTATTAAATGAATGTGTCAGGCAAATTTTTGCGACCTCATCATATCCCAATGACATCATATATTTATATCCGTCAGAAACATGACCTAAATGCCTAACACCGAACTTTCTGCCAATATCATGGAGTAACCCTAATATGTATGCCTTTTCCGAATCCAAATTTTCACATAATTTTGCAATCTTTTCAGCACATTTTGCTGTAATGCGGCTGTGATTTACCCAAGGACCCGAATTACATTGTTCAGCTTCTTCTAATATTTTTTCAGCTTCCGCTCTTGTTGGCATCATTTTTATTCGCCTCCATAAACAGAGTTATATGCAAAACATTACCTCACACTACTGCATAAAATTAATTTTGTGACATTTATATAATCTGACTTAATATAAATTTTGAGTTGTTACTTGCGGGCGGATAATATCCGCCCTACAAAATCGTCATTATTTTCACAACTTTTTTTCGCAAAAAGATTCCCGTTTCCACTTGTATTTTAAATCAAAAACCGCAACGCTTATATGCAAGTGGGATGCAATTTATCAGGTCTGTGGGGAGCATTGAGATTTTGCCGTATTTTTCGGCGGCAATGTCGCCTGCAAGGCCGTGGAGATATACTGCCGCTGCGGCTGATGAAAACGCACTTGCGCCCTGTGCAAGGATTGATGCGGTCATTCCTGCAAGCACATCACCGCTGCCACCTGTTGCCATTCCCGAATTGCCTGTCGGGTTCACAAGCACCTTGCCGTTTGGCGAGGCAATTACCGTGCCCGCTCCTTTGAGAACGGTTACAACACCGTACTTTTGTGCAAAATCGAGGGCAACTCTCTCCCTTTCCGCATTTACAAGCGGAGTTGCAAGACCTGTAAGTCTTGACATTTCGCCCGGGTGAGGAGTAATTATAATCGGTGCTTTTTTCCTTAAAAGAATTTCAGGCTGTTTTGCAACACAATTGAGTGCGTCTGCGTCAAGCACAAGCGGTGTTGTGGAATTTTCTATTAAAGAAAATACAATTTTTAATGTATCGTCGCACACACCGAGTCCGCAACCGACAAGAGTTGCAGAGGATTTGCACGATTCGCTGACTAAAAACGGAACATTTACCTTTGAGATTCTGCCGTCTGCATTTTCGCTGAGCGGATAGTAAACGCTCTCAAGAATCGTTTGGGCAACAATCGGGTAAATACTTCTCGGCAAGGCACATTTTGCAAGACCTATGCCCGTTCTTAATGCACCCTTTGCCGACATAACCGCCGCCCCTGCCATTCCGTAGCTTCCGCAAACGCAGAGCAATGAACCCAGAGTTCCTTTGTTTGCATCATCGGGGCGTTCAAAAATTGCACTTTTTACAACATTTACATCTGTTACTGTCATACAATCAACTCATTTTTCTTTTATAGAATAACTGAACCACAATATTCTTGTTGAGGTGCGGTTTCATACCGTTGAGAATATCCTCGTTCGGAGTAAAGACAAGAAGACATCTGCCGTATGCAGGACTGTTGAAAACAGCGAAATAGTTTTCGTCCTTGGAGTCAATATCTCTTGCTGCGATAAAAGTTTTGAGAAATCTCATCTTCTTGATTTCGGTATCGTCTTTTTCAAGTCTTTCAATCTCGTTAATCTGAACCTTGCACATGGTTTTTCTTTTGCGCAATGCAACAACCTTTGCAATTTCAAGCTCATTGCCCGAAACCGAATATTCAAAATCGACCTTCTGAATACTGAACACATACCAAACAGCATAAATTCCGCCTATAAACACGAAAAAAGCCACATAGATAAGGTATGCAATTGTTGCAAAAGCAAGTAAAAACAATGTTGTCGGCACTAAAATAAGCAAAAGCACCGAAACAATTTTTATAATCAGATTTTTAGGTTTGTTAACCCGTCTTACAACCTGTTCGTTAAAATTATTCAATGTATTTTCTCCTTTTTGATTGATATTTCATATGATATCACAGGCTGTTGTTTTTTTCAACAAAAGATACAAAAACTCTTGCAAAAAAAATGTTTTGGTGTTATCATAGAATAAGATAACATGATGACGAAGAAAGTAGCGTTTGCGTGATACCGTCAAAGAGAATGTGTGCCAAGGCTGAAAGCATACAACGGTGTTGCAGGTGTGAAGTTCCCTTCCGAGTGGTGAGGTTGAAATTTTCAGTAGATCTCAACGGCTGACTCCGTTACAGGTTGTGAAAGTGTCTGCTTTCGGGAGTGTTTGCTTTGATGCAAAAATCAGGGTGGTACCACGGATTATTTCGTCCCTGCGTAATTGATTTTACGCAGGGCTTTATTATTTTTACGGAGGTAATTTATGAACGAGAAATTATTAAGTTTAAAAGACGAAATCAAGTCAAGACTCGGCGAAACACAAGATTTGACCGATCTTGATAAAATCAGAGTTTCTTATCTTGGCAAAAAGGGCAGCATCACGGCTCTTTTAAAGGGTATGAAAGACCTTCCCAACGAGGAAAGAAAAACTTTCGGCGCTGAGGTAAACAAGCTCAAAGCACAGGCCGCACAGCTTATTGAAGAAAGACTTGCGGAACTTAAAGAAAAGGAAATTCAGCGTGAAATCGCCTTGATGCCGCAGTTTGACATTACATCGCCTGTTGCGCTTGCAAGGGGTTCTTATCACCCAATCACCCTTGTTCAGAGAGAATGCGAAAAGATTTTCTCATCAATGGGATTTAACATTGAGGACTACTCCGAAATCGTAACCGACTACGAATGCTTTGAAGCCCTTAACATTCCGAAGCACCACCCCGCAAGAGATATGCAGGACACTTACTACCTTGACAACGGTCAACTTTTAAAGTCACACACATCAGCCGCACAGAACGCAATTCTTAAAAAGTACGGCAAGGGACTTATCGAAAACGGCACACCTATAAAAGCCATCTTCCCCGGCAGATGCTTCAGAAACGAGGCTACGGACGCTTGTCACGAAAACACATTTTTCCAGATGGAAGGCGTTATGGTTGACAAGGACATTTCAATTTCAAACCTTATCTACTTTATGAAAACAATGCTTTCCGAGGTATTCAAAAAGGATATCAAGGTAAGACTTCGCCCCGGCTTTTTCCCGTTCGTTGAACCGGGTTTTGAACTCGACATCAGCTGTCTTATCTGCGGCGGCGAGGGTTGTCCGTCATGTAAGCACAGCGGTTGGCTTGAGCTATGCCCCTGCGGTATGATTCATCCCAATGTTCTGCGTGAGGGCGGAATTGATCCCGAAAAATACACAGGCTTTGCGTTTGGTCTCGGTCTTACAAGACTTGCAATGATGAAGTACGGAATCAAGGATATCCGTGACCTTAACAGCGGCAGTCTTAAAGCACTTTCACAGTTTACTGATGACGAATAAGAGAGGAGATACAAAATGTTTTTATCTATGAACTGGATTCAGGACTTTGTTGATTTGAGCGGTCTTGATAAAATTGAACTTATCCGCAAATTTTCTCTTTCCACAGCCGAGGTTGAAAACGATATTCTCCGCAAGGGCAGTGAAATCAGCGGTATTGTTGTAGGTGAAATTAAGTCGGTTGAAAATCATCCCGATTCAAAGAAACTTCATCTCCTCAAAATTGATGCAGGCGAAGATGAACTTATTGATGTTGTCTGCGGTGCTCCGAATGTAAGAGTCGGTCTTAAAACCGCTTTTGCAAAGGTTGGCGCTAAAATCGGCGAAATCACGATTACACCAAGAGCTCTTGCCGGCTTTACATCAAACGGTATGTGCTGCAGTGAAGCTGAAATCGGTATCAGCGATGACAACTCCGGCATCATGGAAATTACAGATGATGTTAAAAACGGCACAGACCTTAAGGATATTTACGAAATTGACGATATTGTTTTTGAGGTTGATAACAAGTCGCTTACAAACCGTCCCGACCTTTGGGGACACTACGGAATTGCAAGAGAATTTGCCGCACTTGCAGGCAGAGAGCTTAAACCTTTTGACCTTGACGATTTAAAGGCGTATGACGGTCTTAAAAAGATTGATATGAAGATCGAGGACACTCTCTGTCAGAGATACAGCTGCTTACAGATTGAGAACATCAACCGCAATGTAAGCCCCGTAAATATGAGAATCCGTCTTTTCTACTGCGGTATGAGAGCAATAAACTATCTTGCTGACCTTACAAACTACCTTATGCTTGAAATGGGACAGCCGATGCACGCTTTTGATTCAAGAAAGGTCGAAAAAATCAGAATCAAGCGTTTTGACAAGACTTTCACTTTCAAAACACTTGACGGTGTTGAAAGAAACATTGACGAAAACACACTTATGATTTGCAACGGTGACGCTCCTGTAGCAATTGCAGGCATCATGGGCGGTCTTGATTCGGAAATTGTTGACGATACAACTACTCTCACACTTGAATCTGCAACATTTAACGCAGTTTCCGTAAGAAAGTCAACAGTAAGACTTGCTCACAGAACAGACGCATCAATGAGATATGAAAAATGTCTTGATCCTGAAATGACGGTTACTGCAATTGCAAGATTTGTATATCTTCTCAAAAAGTATGACAGCGACATTAAGGTTGTTTCTTCGCTCACAGACGAGTACGCATTCAGGTATGACACAGTTGTTCTTGACTTTGACAAAAACTTTGTTGACCGCTACACAGGCATCGAAATCAGCAACGACAGAATTGTTGCAACACTCGAAAGCCTCGGCTTTAAGGTTGAGCTCAACAACGATAACTTCAGCGTAACGGTTCCAAGCTGGAGAGCAACAAAGGATGTTACAATCAAGGCTGACATCATTGAAGAAATCACCCGTATTTACGGCTATGACAACTTTGAAATTCACACAACACGCTCTCCCCTCTACCCCGTAAGAGCAAGCGTTGTTAAAACTACGGAAAACAAAATCAAGGATATGCTCGTTAAGAGATACAATCTCCACGAACTTCACTCATATGTATGGGCATACAACGATGAACTCAAGGCAATTGACATTCCTGTTGAGGATAATGTTAAGCTTGCAAACGCAACTAACCCGAATATTGAAACATTAAGAAATTCAATTGTTCCCACACAGCTTTGTCAGATTAAATCAAACCTTTCATTCTCAAACGATTTCGGTATTTTTGAAATCGGCAGAGTTGTAAACGGTCTTGATGAAAACGGTCTTTGCATTGAAAACAAAAAACTTGCAATCACACTTTACAGCAAGACAAGAAATGTTAAGGACATCTATTTTGAACTCCGTGACATTCTTGCAGTTGTAACGGATGAAATCAAGCACAAGGCTCTCACATTTGAAAAAGCTGAACCGACTCACAGCTACGAACACCCCGTAAACCTCTATTCGGTATGCCTTGACGGCAGAAATATCGGTACAATCGGCATTGTTCATCCGACAGTAAACAAGAAGATTGACAAAAAAGCCGCAATCGTATTTGCAGAAATTGATGTGAACGCTTATGCAAACACAGATGCCGCTCCGATTGTTTATGACGAACCGTCAAAGTTCCCGCCGATGGACTACGACATCAGCGTTGAAGTTCCTCAGGGAATGTTCTTCTCACACCTTGCAGAGTGTTGGAAAAACGAAGGCGGAGAGATTCTCAAAAGCACAAAGATTGTTGACACATATGACACAGATACAGTTCACAGCGTAACAATCCGCTTTGAGTTCTCATCAAATGAAAGAACACTTTCATCAGCCGAGGTTCAGAAGATTATGGACAAGATAATTTCAAATCTTTCTGAAAACGGAGTAAAGCTCAGAGGCTAAAAATTATGGGGGGCGGTTTTTCCGTCCCCTTTTTGTGACATAATCTGACAAGCATAAGATAAAATTAAAAAATATTACTGCTGTTTTATCACACAAAGCAATGTTTTTGACATTGAAATAACATAAATTAGGCATATTTATTAAAAAGTGCTTGAAATTTACTTTGAAATATGGTATAGTAGCAGAATAGGAGGTGTTTCAGTATGTTGGATAAAACAATGATTTTTTCTCTTGGTGAGGAAAAAGATGACCAGATAAAAGCAGGGCTTACAATCGTTTATGATGCCCTCCGCCAAAAAGGATATAACCCTATTAATCAGATTGTGGGATATATTTTAAGCGAGGATCCGACCTATATTACAACATATAATAACGCTCGCAACATCATCAGCAAGATCGACCGTGACGACCTACTTGAAGCACTGGTAAAATCGTATCTTAATGTTTAAGAAAGGATGATGCCTTGTGGCAGATACCAAAAAGACCGAAAAGAAATTTTCGACTTACAAGGGCAGACCGCTCGTTCGTTGCAATGACGAGATTTACTACGGCAGTATGGAAGAACCGTATGTTATAAGAATGCAAATCAAAAGCAAAAAGGATGTCAACGGAACTGAGATTGCCGATAAGGTAACAGTTCAGCTAATGGCTACAGACCCTTATCTTTCACCGAGAAAACAGCTTATTAAGTCAAGCGAGAAAAAGGGATTGTTCCTTGCTATGGATATTGCAGACATCTGGCTTGAAAGAGCCCTTGCAAACAAAATGTAATTTAACATTGAATTTACGGAGTAATCGGTTTTGGTTACTCCGTTTTTTCTTATACGGCGAGCCGCCGTTCCCTTCTCGTGAAGACAGTTCGCAAGTATAACAACATATTTTGCCCGAGCGTAAATTGGACGTCCGCTTTGATGAGAAACTTTTGTTTCATCATATATGGTTGATATGATGAAAATAGTGCATTCCTTTGTAGCGGCGAACCGTGTTCGCCATTTGATTTGTTTGCAAGACAAAATCAACCATAACGGTGAACTTCATTTTCTCATCTGAAATGTATTGTTGAACCGATTTTACAATCGGTTCAATTGGCGAACACGGTTCGCCGCTACAGTAGAACAACATCTTTGTTGCATTTATAAAATTATTTTTTATCATCAATATTTTGCTATTACTTGGCGGGCGTCCAATGAACGCCCCTACTGCTCAAGGTTAAAAAAAGCAGGACAACAAAATTATGTTGTCCTGCTGATTTTTGTATTTGATTTATAAGTTACGCTCGGAAATATTTACTTTTGCCTATACAAAACTGTCTTCACGAACCAGGGACGGTGGCACACCGCTTATGCTTTGTAAAATTCAATTTATAAGTTACGCTCGGGAATATTTACTTTTGCCTACACGAAACTGTCTTCACGAACCGAGAACGGTGGCACACCGTTTATTTTACTGTGTAGCCTGCGTCCTCTACTGCTTTTTTTAGAACGGAATCTTCAACATTTTTTGACATTGTAAGAACGGCTGAGCCTTTCTCGTGGCTTACTTCTGCCGATTCAACACCGTCAATTGCCTCAAGAGTTTTCTTTACTGTTGCCTCGCAATGCGGACACATCATACCTTCGATTTTCATTGTTTTTTCCATGGTTTTATTCTCCTTTTTATTTTTATGTTTTATTTTTCTGTCATGCTTTGAGCTGTGAACCTTAACAAAATTAAGCCTTAATGCGTTTGTTACAACGCAAAAGCTTGAAAGGCTCATTGCCGCCGCACCGAACATCGGATTTAACTGCCAGCCGAAAAGATTGATAAATGCACCCATGGCAAGCGGAATACCGATTACATTGTAAATAAATGCCCAGAAAAGATTTTCGTGAATGTTACGTAGTGTTGCTCTGCCAAGTCTGATTGTTGCAGGAACATCTGCAAGGCGGCTCTTTACGAGTACAACATCTGCCGCATCAATTGCAACATCCGTTCCCGCTCCGATTGCAATACCCAAGTCTGCGCTTGTGAGGGCAGGCGCATCGTTAATGCCGTCACCGACCATTGCAACCTTGCCGTATTTTTTCAGCTCTTTTACATTCTTTTCCTTACCGTCAGGAAGAACTCCTGCAACAACTTCATCAATGTCTGCGTTTTTTGCAACGGCTTTTGCGGTTTTTTCGTTATCGCCCGTAAGCATTACAACACGCACACCCATATTTTTGAGTTCCTTAACAGCCTGTTTGCCGTCCTCTTTTATTATGTCTGCAACAGCAATAATACCGAGAAACTTATTTCCTTTACAGAAATACAGCGGAGTTTTGCCTTCATCCGCAAGCTGTTCAGCCTTTGCTTTTTCGTCTGATGAAATTTCAGCAAACTGTGAAATATATCTGTAATTGCCGCCGTAAACGCTTTCTGAGCCGATTTTTGCGGTAAGTCCGTTACCCGTTACGGCATTGAACTCAGTCACGGCATCGCCGATAATATGCCTGTCGTTTGCATAAACTACAATTGCCTTTGCAAGCGGATGTTCGCTTGATTTTTCAAGAGCAACGGCTGTTTTCAAAAGCTCGGTTTCCGAAATATTTTCGACTGTAACAATATCGGTAACGGCGGGTTCACCCTTAGTAACCGTGCCTGTTTTGTCAAGAACAACCGTGTCAATTCTGCCTGCCGTTTCAAGCGAAACTGCGGTTTTAAAGAGGATTCCGTTCTTTGCACCGACACCGTTGCCGACCATAATCGCAACTGGGGTTGCAAGTCCCAATGCACACGGACAACTGATTACAAGAACGGAAATGGCTCTTGCAAGCGAAAATCCTACACTTTGACCGAGCAACAGCCACACGATTGCAGTAATCACGGCAATTGTGATTACCGCAGGAACAAACACGCCCGATACCCTGTCGGCAATTTTTGCGATAGGCGCTTTGGTGGCAGACGCATCGCTGACCATTTTAATAATCTGCGACAGCGTTGTATCCTCGCCGATTCTCGTAGCTTCACAGCGGATATATCCCGACTGATTGATTGTTGCGGCTGAAACCGTATCGCCTACAAGCTTGTCAACAGGAACGCTTTCACCCGTCAGCGCTGATTCATTGACGGCACTTTCACCGTCAATAACAACTCCGTCAACAGGAATACTCTCACCCGGACGAACTGCGAATATATCGCCTTTTTTCACCTGCTCTATCGGAACAGTCTTTTCAACACCGTCAACTACAATCGTAGCAGTCTTTGGTGCAAGTTTCATCAAACCTTTAAGAGCGTCGGTAGTTTTGCCCTTTGAGTGAGCCTCAAGCATTTTACCGACTGTGATGAGTGCCAAAATCATTGCGGCTGATTCAAAATAGAACTCGTGCATATACGACATAACCGCCGCCGAGTCACCTCTCACCTGTGCATCGGTCATCATAAACAACGCAATTGTGCTGTAAACAAAGGCTGTACCCGAACCAAGTGCAACAAGCGTGTCCATATTGGGAGCAAGGCGGATAATCCCCTTGAATCCGCTGACAAAGAATTTCTGATTAATCACCATCACTATGCCTGAAAGAATCAGCTGAACAAGTCCCATTGCAATATGGTTGTTGTCAAAAAATGACGGCAAAGGCAATCCCCACATCATATGTCCCATTGAAAAATACATCAACACTGCAAGGACAATGAGCGATGCGATAAGTCTTTTTCTAATTTTAGGTGTTTCGGTATCTTTGAGAGAATCCTCTGCATCGGGCGATTTTTTCTCTTTGCCTTTCAAAGACGCACCATAGCCTGCATTTTGCACGGCTTTTATAATTGCAGACGAATCAGCTGAACCGTCAACATTCATTGAATTTGTAAGCAGACTGACGGAACAGGAATTTACTCCGTCAATCTTTGATACCGCCTTTTCAACACGGGCAACACAGGCGGCACAGCTCATACCCGTTACATTGTATTGAGTCATAGTTTCTCCTACTTCATAAGCTTTTGCAAAACACCGACAAGCTCGTCAATTGTTTCATCGTTACCTGCCCTTATGTCATCTGCAACACAGGTGCGGATATGATTAGCAAGCAACTCCTTGTTAAAAGCGTTGAGTGCCGCATTGGCGGCGGCAACCTGTACCAGAATATCGGGACAGTAGGCGTCTTTTTCAAGCATACCCTTTATCCCCCGTATCTGACCTTCAATACGATTAAGTCGGTTTACAAGCGACTTGTATTCTTTTTCGGTGCGGTACTTGTGTTTTGCACAATGTTCACACTTATTATTCTCCATAATATCAACCTCATAATTTCAAAATGGGATATATTATTCAAAGCCCTTTTAAGATACCCCATATAGGTATCTTACAATTATGATTGTATACCCCATTGGGGTATTTGTCAATAGGTTAATTACAGAAAAAACTAACAAAAAATATGCGCAAGATAATGTTGACATTGTTATTACATTGTGATAACATAATAACAAGGAGATGATTTTATGGCTATGACAAATATAAACATCAGAATTGATGCTGATAAAAAATTAAAAGCACAGGAACTGTTTTCATCTTTAGGACTAGATATGACTACCGCCATCAATCTTTTCATTCAGCAGTCGCTTGAATTTAACGGTATTCCGTTTACTATTCGCAAATATAATGCAGAGACCGAAGCCGCTTTTGCCGAAGTTGAAGAGATGAAAAAACACCCCGAACTTTATAAGAGCTATAGTAGTGCCGATGAATTATTTGAGGATTTGGATAAATGAAATATATAATCAAACCCACAAATCAATTCAAAAAAGATTTTAAAAAAATTAAAAAGCAAAACAAAGATTTGAACATTCTGAAGAAAGTAATTGATATACTCGCAAATGACGAAATTCTTCCCGACAAATATCGTGATCATTTGCTGATAGGAAACTACAAAGGCAAACACGAATGTCATTTAGAGCCTGACTGGCTGTTAATTTACGAATATTTAGATGATGAATTGATACTGTTTCTTACAAGAACAGGTTCACACAGCGATTTATTTTAACAAAAGCAGGGTACTAAAAATACCCTGCTTTTATTGCATAAAAAAACACCGTACAAAATGTACGGTGTTAAAAGCTGTTATTAAATTAGTCAGCTGTGTAAGGAAGCAAAGCAAGGTGACGAGCACGCTTGATAGCAACTGTAAGCTCACGCTGATGTCTTGCGCAAGTACCTGTTACACGGCGAGGAAGAATCTTTCCTCTTTCTGACATATAACGACGAAGACGAGCAATATCCTTGTAATCGATATTCTCAACCTTGTCAACACAGAAGCCGCAAACCTTCTTGCGAGCTTTTCTGCCACGGTTCATTGGTCTGTCTGCCATGATGAAGTTCTCCTTTCAATGAGAATTATTTAAATTAAGTTGAAGTTAAAATGGTAAATCATCGTCCAACGGCATATCCTGAAAATCAGAGTTTGAACCGCTCTGATAAGACGCAGGTGTCTGCGGAGCAGGTTCCTGATGATAAGCCTGGTTTCCGCCGTAAGACGGAGCACCGTATGACTGATTGCCGCCATAGGACTGATTGTAGCCGCCTGCATTGTTGTCACGGCGTTCGCCTGTGAACGAAACATTGTCTGCTACAACCTCAACAACATAACGGTTTGAACCGTCCTTAGCCTGGAACTGGCGGCTCTGGAGCTGTCCTTCAACAGCAATGAGAGAACCCTTTCCAAAGTAACGGCATACAAATTCCGCTGTACTTCTCCAACATACAATGTTAAAGAAGTCGGCTTTACGCTCCTCGCCCTGCTTTACATAGTTGCGATCAACTGCAATGCTGAAGCTTGTAACGCTTACGCCTGTGTTTGTTGTTTTTAATTCAGGGTCAGCTGTAATTCTGCCCATTAAGATTACTCTGTTTAACATACTTTTCCTTTCGTGTTCGGGTTAACCCCTACAAATTGATTATTCGACTTCCTTCTTGATTATCATTGAACGCATTACGCCTTCTGTGATCTTGTAGATACGGTCGAGCTCTGCAGGGAACTCAGCTTCACTTTCAAAATCGAAAAGAACATAATAGCCTTCGCTCTCTTTGTTGATAAGGTAAGCAAGCTTTCTCTTGCCCCATTCGTCAACATTCTTCAAAGTGGCATGCTTCTCAATGAGAGCCTTGAACTTTTCAACGATGGCCTGGATACCTTCTTCGCCCTTCTTCATTGAAACGATCATTACTGTTTCGTAATTAGCTGTTACTGCCATTAATATTGCACCTCCTTCTGGACATTATGGCGGTTTTCACCGCAAGGATTGTTATGTACACAACATAACAGATTTATTATAACATAAAATCACGGTTTGTCAACATTTTTTTACTGTTTTATTAATTTTCACTTCGAGCCGATATAATAAATTTCTTCACTTTTTCAAAATCTTTACCGTTGCCGTTTGAATTTTCAACACCCGAACTTACATCAACTCCGTCAGGCTTAACGGCTTTTACGGCTTTTGCCACGGTTTCGGGATTCAGACCGCCTGCAAGCATAAACAATTTATCATCACGAGGCAGATTTTCAAGCATTGTCCAGTCAAAGGTTTTTCCGCTGCCGGGTTCGTGTGCATCAAAAACATAGCCTACAATGTTCTGATTCATTCTGTATTCTTCAAACTTTTCAAGGTCGCTCACATTAAAGGCACGAATTACCTTTAAATATGGATTTGAAAGCACATCTTCTCCAACCTCACCGTGAATCTGAATGTAGTCGAAACCGCAATCATATGCAGTTTTCACCTGTTCAAGAGTCGGAGAAACAGTTACCGCAACCGACAAAACATTTTTATCAAGCGTTTCAATCAGGCTCTTGGCGGTTTCGGGAGAAATATTCCGCTTACTCTTTGGAAAGAACATTACAAAGCCCGCAAAATCGGGTTTGCAGGCATTTACTATCTTAATGTCTTCGGCGGATGTAATTCCGCAAATTTTAACTTTCATAAACTCACCTACAAAACAATTGTACCATATCGAATTAACGGTTGCAATAAAAAAAGACAAAGGACAGTCTTTGTGGCTGTCCTTTGTCAATATCGGGAAGTAATCCAATTACTTATTAGCTGTTAAATACGCCTGTTGAGAGGTAACGCTCACCTGTGTCGGGGAACAATGCAACAATCGTCTTACCTGCATTTTCTTCACGCTTGGCAAGCTCAATTGCGGCTGCAAGAGCGGCGCCTGAAGAGATACCTACGAGGATACCTTCTGTCTTTGCGATATCATTTGCATTTGAGAAAGCGGCTTCGTTAGCAATCGGAAGAATTTCGTCATATACCTTTGTATCGAGAGTATCCGGAACGAAGCCAGCACCGATACCCTGAATCTTATGAGGACCGCCGTGGCCCTCCGAAAGTACGGGAGAAGTCTGTGGCTCAACTGCAACAACCTTTACATCAGCCTTCTTTGACTTGAGGAAGTTACCCACACCGCTGAGTGTACCGCCTGTGCCGACACCTGCAACGAAGAAATCAACATTGCCGTCCGTATCCTCCCAGATTTCCGGACCCGTTGTATCAAAATGAGCCTTAGGGTTAGCAGGATTCTCAAACTGACCGAGGATAATGCCGCCCTCAATTTCTTTTTCAAGCTCTTTAGCCTTTGCAATTGCACCGCTCATACCCTTTGTACCGTCAGTAAGAACGATTTCAGCACCGTATGCCTTGAGGAGGTTTCTTCTCTCAACGCTCATTGTTTCGGGCATTGTGAGGATTGTCTTGTAGCCCTTTGCAGTAGCTACAGATGCAAGACCGATGCCTGTGTTACCTGATGTCGGTTCAATGATTGTTGAACCCTTTTTGAGCTTACCGCTCTTTTCAGCGTCCTCAACCATAGCTCTTGCCACTCTGTCCTTAACACTGCCGGCAGGATTAAAGAGTTCAAGCTTTGCAACAACCTTTGCCTTGAGGTCATATTTCTTTTCTATATTAACGAGTTCGATAAGCGGTGTTCTGCCGATAAGTTCTGTTACACTTGTATATACTTTGCTCACAAAAATCAAGTCCTTTCAAAATTCAACAAATTAAAATCAGTCATCAAGTGAATCAAATGCTTCCTGAAGGTCATAGATAATATCGTCGATATTCTCTGTGCCGATTGAAAGTCTGATAGTGTTTGGCTTAATGCCCTGTTCTGCAAGCTCTGCCTCGCTGAGCTGTGAATGAGTTGTTGATGCAGGGTGAATTGCAAGAGATTTAACATCTGCAACATTTGCAAGAAGTGAGAACACTTCGAGGTGGTCGATGAATTTCTTTGCCGTTTCAGCGTCGCCCTTGATTTCAAATGTGAAGATTGAGCCTGCACCCTTCGGGAAGTATTTCTTGTAAAGTGCGTTGTACTTGCTGTCAGGAAGTGAAGGATGATTAACATTTTCTACCTTCGGGTTCTTAGAGAGGAAGTCAACAACCTTGAGTGCATTTTCAACATGGCGTTCAACACGAAGTGAAAGTGTTTCAAGGCCCTGGAGGAACATAAATGCGTGGAACGGTGAAAGTGTAGCGCCTGTATCTCTGAGGAGAATGGCACGAACATAAGTTACAAGAGCAGCACCCGGAGCAGCCTCTGTAAATACTGCACCGTGATATGATGCGTTAGGCTCTGAGAACTGTGGGAACTTGCCTGATGCAGCCCAGTCAAACTTGCCGCTTTCAACGATTACACCGCCGAGAGCCGTACCGTGACCGCCGATAAACTTTGTTGCCGAATGAACAACGATATCTGCGCCGTACTCAAACGGTCTGAGAAGATAAGGTGTAGCGAATGTGCTGTCGATTACAAGAGGAATCTTGTGTGAATGAGCAATGTTTGCTACTTCTTCAATATCAATAATATTTGAATTAGGGTTACCGAGTGATTCAATGAAAACAGCTTTTGTGTTTTCGTCAATTGCATTTTCAAATGCGTTTTCTTCGTCAGGATCAACGAACTTTGTTGTTACACCATACTCTGAGAATGTATGCTCAAGCCAGTTGTATGTGCCGCCGTAGATTGTCTTTGCGGCTACGATGTTGTCACCTGCTTTTGCAAGAGCCTGAAGTGCATATGAAACTGCCGCTGCACCTGATGCAACTGCAAGAGCTGCTGTGCCGCCCTCAAGAGCTGCGATTCTCTTTTCAAAAACATCCTCTGTCGGGTTTGTAAGTCTGCCGTAGATGTTACCTGCATCTTTGAGTGCAAAGCGGTCTGCAGCGTGCTGACTGTTGTGGAATACATAAGAAGTAGTTGCGTAAATCGGAACTGCTCTTGCATCTGTTACAGGGTCTGCTGTTTCCTGACCGATGTGAAGCTGTTTTGTTTCAAATTTAAGATTTCTTTCGCTTAATTTACTCATTTTAATGTCCTCATTTCATTTTAATTTTAATTTCAGAAGTTATGTTGCGGATTTGATGTGTCCCGTATCACATTCGTGCATTACTGCAACATCGTTTGAATCTGAGATTTTTCATTTGGATCACCTTTCCCATATTTCCTATTTGATTGGTGGGTTTTAATTGGATTGTCTATATCATACCACAGATTTTATATTTGTCAATAGGTTTTTTGAAATTTTTCTTATCTTTCCTATTGGTTTAGTAGGTTTGCTGGGTTTTGATTATTGAAAAGGTCGAAAAAGCCGATATTCAAGCCGTTTTTCAAATCCCGACCGTTAAGCAGTCAATTTGAAATTTTTTCTGATTTTTTAAAACTAATATTCAAAAGCATCATTTGCAAACGGCAAAACACCGCATACCTACTAAATTGCTGTGTAAACAACAAAAGCACCCGTAAAGGATGCTTTCGGATTATATTAAATTACATAGTTATCTGCCGAATTTGCAATAATGTCGGCAAGAGTAATGTTGTCAACAACATCGTCAATAGCCTTCTGGAGTTTTTCCCACACAAAAAGCGTTGAACATTGTTCACGACGATCACAGGTATTTTCATTACCCTCAAGGCAAGCCACGGGTGCAAGACTGCCCTCGGTAAGTCTTAAAATCATACCGACAGTATAATATTCGGGTTCATGAGCAAGACGATATCCTCCGTTTGAACCTCTTGCGCTGAGCACATAACCAGCCTTTGTAAGTACGGTAATAATCTGTTCAAGGTATTTAAGCGATATTCCCTGACGGGCGGCAACCTCCTTTAGGGCTACATTTTCCCCTTGTTTACACTGAGCAAGGTCAACCATAAGTCGGAGCGCATACCTGCCCTTTGTCGAAATTTTCAAATTAACCACCCTATTCATATATTAATAATATGATTAAAGCATATCATAAACGGCTGTATATGTCAATGAGCCTGTTGCACAACAATAACCTATTTAACTTGTAAGAAAACACAAAAAGCGGGAGCGAAAAACGCCCCCGCAGAGTTTATATATGAAGTTACGACGATACACCGCAAATCAGTGTTACAATTCTTACTGCAAACAAAGCAAACGCAATCCACATAATCGGATGAATTTCTTTGATTTTGCCTGTAACAATCTTGAGAATAACCCAAGTAAGGATACCGAACATGATACCTGTTGCTATTGAATATGCAAACGGCATAAAGATGATTGCTACGAAACCGCCGACTGTATCGGCAATGTCTGAGTCAAAATCCATCTTTGTAACATTCTTAATCATAAGAAGACCTACAAATACGAGTGCAGGAGCTGTTGCAAATGAAGGAATAGCAAGGAAAATCGGATAAAGCGGAATAGCAAGGATAAAGAGAATTGCAGAAGTAAGAGCTGTAAGACCTGTTCTACCACCCTCTGCAACACCTGTTGTTGACTCAACATAAGATGTTACTGTTGATGTACCGAGGCAAGCACCAAGGCATGTACCGAGTGCGTCAGACATAAGAGCACGACCTACACGGGGAAGTTCGCCCTTTTCATTGAGGAGATTACCCTCCTGAGCAACACCGATAAGTGTACCTACTGTATCAAAGAGGTCAACAAAGAGGAATGCAAATACGATAACGGCAAAGTTAAGCGCATGCTGTGCCACATAACCGAAATCAAACTTGAAGAAAGTTTCTGTTGCCATATTCTGGATAGGTCCGAATACAGAGTAGTTTGCAAAATCAGGAATGAGCGATGCACCCTGATACCAACCGCAAAGCTGAGCAATGATGCCAAGAACCCATGTTGCAAGGATACCGATAAGGATTGAGCCTTTAACTCTGTAGTGCCAGAGTGTAGCAACAATGAGGATACCGACAAGTGCAAGAACCACCGGAGCAGAACCAACATCACCGAGCTTAACGAGAGTTGATGACTGAACAGCCTTGCCGTCATAGTAAGCGTCTGTTGTGATAACGCCTGCGCCCTTAAGACCTACAATTGTGATAAAAAGACCGATACCTGCCGAAATACCGTACTTGAGGTTCTGAGGAACCTTGTTTACAAGTGTTTCACGGAATTTGAAGATTGAGAGGATAATGAAAATAATACCCTCAACAAGGATAGCTGTCAAAGCTACCTGCCATGGATTTGTGATACCCTGCTCTGCAAGCTGTGGAACAACTGTATATGCAAAGTATGCATTAAGTCCCATACCGGAAGCAAGCGCTACAGGATAGTTGGCATAAAATGCCATGATGAGTGTTGCGAAAGCAGCCGATACAGCTGTTGCTGCAAAGATTGCATTCGGATTCATTCCTGCGGCAGAAAGAATACTCGGGTTTACAGCGAGTATGTAAGCCATTGCAAGGAATGTTGTAATGCCGGCAATAACCTCGGTTTTGACATTAGTGCCGTTTTCTTTCAGTTTGAAAATCTTTTCCAAAAGAAAGCCCCCCTAAAATATTTTGTCGAAACACGACATAGTTAAATTGTAGTTTATTCTTGCCAAAATTTCAAGTGGTATATTATACAAATTCATTGCAAAAATCAAGTTTTTGATTGCTTTGTGAAGTTTTTTGAGGAAAATCAGGTACAGGCAATTATTGAACATTTCACGAATAAAATTATATAACGATAAATTTTAGTTTAAGGGGTGCTGTTATGATTGAGTTACTCGGATTTTTAGGACAATATATATGTTTTTTCATTCTTCATGTTTGCGGAGGCGGTTCGTTTCCGAAACCTTTAACAGAAAAGCAAGAGCGTGAATGTCTTGAAAAAAGTGCAAACGGCGATATTGCGGCAAGAAATATGCTTGTTGAACACAATCTGAGGCTTGTTGCACACATAATAAAGAAATATTACGGAACACAAAGCGAACAGGATGACCTTGTATCAATCGGAACAATCGGTCTGATAAAGGCAATCAACACATTTGACATGAACAAAAACATAAAATTAAGTTCTTATGCAAGCAGATGCATTGAAAACGAAATTCTTATGCATTTCAGAAATGCAAAGAAAAGCGCTCAGGATATTTCTTTAAACGAAACAATTGATACCGACAAGGACGGCAACCCTCTCACCCTTCTTGATATTATGTCGGTTGACGATAACATAATTGACAATCTTGATTTGAAGCTTAATTCAAAAAAGCTCGGTCAGTTCATAAGAGAGGAACTTAACGAGCGTGAGCAAAAGATTATTGTACTGAGGTACGGTCTTGACGGCAAGGAAGCCATGACTCAAAAAAGTGTTGCCAAAATGTTAGGCATATCCCGTTCCTATGTCAGCCGCATCGAAACCAAAGCGTTAAAACAATTGCGAAAACGATTTGAAACAAGTTCTAATTTGTGAAATAATATTTTTTTTAAATTCATCAGGGGTGTTCATCGAATACCCCTGTATATTTCACAACAAAAAATTCTTGACATATACCAAACTGCGTGATATAATAACAATGTTGCAGATAAGCGGATGTAGTTTAGTGGTAGAACTTCAGCCTTCCAAGCTGATCGTGTGGGTTCGATTCCCATCATCCGCTCCATTAAAAGGTACTCAAAAATGAGTACCTTTTCTTTTTGCATATTGGAGAAATAAATCAATCAGATGGGAATCGAAAGCCCGTTTAGAAAACAGTTCAGCGAACTGTTTTTAGGGCGTAGCGTTGATCCAAGTTAAGCCTAAACGCTTTA
>NZ_NNBY01000031.1 GCF_002834235.1 Ruminococcus bromii
CTGCTGATCTCACGGTGAATGTCGGCAAGATTTATTCAAACGGTAACTGGTCAGCCTACAATCCGTAACCGTTACAAAACGACTTTTGCTGATGAATTGACATTTATGGCTCAATGTCAATAGTTATGTGGCAACCCGTAAAAACAGAATAAAGTGTAATAACAAGCGACAGAAATTAAAATGTCGCTTGTTTTGTTGCAGTAACACCCGCCGTGCCTTTAATTGTATTTAATATCTGTGATTCAGATATTTTTATCAACTTAAAATATATACCGAACAATAACATTTTTGACCTTTCAAATTACCTAAATGTGTTTGTCAATAGGCATAAATTCCTCGACGCCTCCAATTAAAATGCCTTGCATTTCCAAGAGCCTTTTCGTAAAATATCCGCAGAGCGTATTTTGTACCCTGTTTCGGATTTAAACCAATTCTATTTTAACGGATTTTGGTAGAATATGCTCTAATTTTCCACAGTGAAAAAATTGTCAAATTCGGTAATTTTGCCTATAACAAAATTATGCAAAAAGTGGTATAATAGTACTGTAAGAACTCAGTGTTTATCTGAAATTTAAGATGATGCGATTATACGGATGGTGAAAGTATGTACAGTATTGGCGAGATTGTTCTTTACGGCTCAAACGGAGTTTGTGAGATTACCGAAATTACAACGAAAAAAATCGGAAAGGATTCTATTGAATACTATGTTTTAAAACCTGTTTGTTCGGATTCTTCAACGCTTTTTGTTCCGACTCAGAATGAAATGCTTGTGTCAAGAATGCGTGTTGTCCTTTCTTCGGATGAAATTAAAGATATTTTGTCACAGAAAACCGATAATGAAATATGGATTGACAATAAAGCCGAAAGATGTGAAAAAATCAAGGAGATTATTTCAGGCGGCGATTGTATGAAGCTTGTTGAGCTTATCAGGAGAATGCACTTCCACAGTAAGCTCCAGCTCAAAAAGGGCAGACGACTTCACATTACTGACGAGCGTTTTCTTAAAGAAGCTGAAAAAATGGTTTGTGACGAGGTTTCGGTTGTTCTTCACATTGACCGTAACGATGTTCTTCCGCTTGTGCTTGCAGGCTGATTTTTTAAAAATATATAAAGGATACAGAGGATTAACCGGAGCATTCTTTGAATTGCTTTCAATGTTGTTTCTCTGTTTTTTTTATTTTTGGTAATTCTAGGTTGTTTGCCTATTTACAAAATGTTGCATTTTGTAGTAAAATATAGGAATAATGATTTATGGAGCTATTTAATGAGAAATTTCAAAAAAACTTTATCATTTTTACTTTCAACGGTAATAATAGTTTCATCAGTTGCAGGTGTCGGTACAACCGTTTTTGCCGCAACCGATGAACACACATACAAAAACTTTAAATACAGAATTCTTGATGATAACACAGCCGAAATTTGCGGTTATACGGGCAAGAATACAGTCGTGACTGTTCCCGACAGCATTGATTCAAAGCCTGTAACCTCAATCGGCAGGACGGCTTTTTATTCATGCAAAATCAAGGAAGTGACAATTCCCGACACAGTAAAAAATATCAAATGGTGGGCTTTTTACGGTTGTGAAAGCCTTGAAAAAATCAACCTGAATTTTGGTTTGAAAACTGTAGGCTACGGTGCGTTTATGAATTGTAAAAATCTTAAATCCGTGAGCATTCCAATGTCCGTAACGCAGATTTGCGATGATTCGTTTGCGGTAAGCTGTTCAACCAAAAAGGGCGTTTTTGACACCTACAGTAAGCAGACAATAAGTACTCAGCAGTATTCAACCGATTCATTATTCACTCTTGAAGGCTATTCGGGGACTGTCGCAGAAAAATATTGCAATGATAATTCGCTAAACTTTGTTTCGTTGGACAATGTGATTTACGGCGATGTTAATAACAACGGAACTGTTGAGGTAGCTGATGCAAAGCTTGCCAAAAGCCTTATCGACACTGTTCCGACCGAGGAAGAACTGACGGCTGCCGATGTTGACGATGACGGCAAAATCACAGAAAACGATGTTAATCTTATTTTGCAGGCTGTCGGCAACGAATTTTACGCACAGCTTTTTCCGTGTGCAAAGGCTATGTATTCTGCTCCCGACTACCTTTCGGGCAGAACTATGTATTGTGACGGCGACAGCGTTGCCTACGGTTCGGGTACGAACACAATGGGAAATTCAACATATTCTTTCTGCAATTATGTTGCCGAAAAATATAATATGACAATGACCAACAAGGCCACTCCCGGCACAACTCTTGCAATAAGAAAGGATTTTATCGGCACAGATCACAGAAGTATCCTTGAGCGTGTCCGTGAAATGAAAGGCAGTTACGATGTTATTCTGCTTGACGGCGGTTTTAATGACCTGTTCAAAAATGTTGAAATGGGTGCAATGACCGATATAAATAATAAATCGGGAAAATACAATGAATACACCACAGCAGGTGCGTTGGAAAGTATTTGCTATTTTCTTGACAAGAATTATAAAGACTCAATTAAGCTGTTCGTACTCTGTCACAATTGCTCAACAAGAATAAAACAGTCACAGTATTGGTCTTTAATGAAAAATATACTTGATAAGTGGGAAATTCCCTATGTTGACCTTTCGGAAGAAACAGAGCTTACCGGTGATAATGAGGAAATTACAACACAGTATTTTAGATATAATGCAACAACCAAAAAAGGCGACGGGATTCATCCTCTTGCATATGCCAATATGAAGATATACGGTCCCATCGTTGCCGAAAAGCTTAACGAAACAGTACAGAGCAAGTCTGAACTTGTTTTGCCGAAAAGTGACATTTCTATGGGACTTTTTGAAAGTTACACCCTTAACAGCGAAATTACGGAGTTGAGGGGAGATATAGATGTCAGCTATTCAAGCAGTAACCCGTCAGTTGCCTCTGTTGATGAAAACGGCAATATTGTTGCCACGGGCATAGGCGATACGGTTATCACGATTTCGACATCTGACGGTAAAACAAAAAATGTGAATGTGAATGTAAAGTTTCTTGCAATGGCGGTTACCTTTGGCAAAAATAAAATTTCACTTTCAGAGGGTAATTCAAGCTTGCTGAATCTTTCTGTAGCAGACGGTGAGGCGACCTGTTCAACAACCTATTCGTCAACAGATCCGACTGTTGCGTCTGTTGATGAAAACAGCGGAAAAATTACAGCCAACAAAACGGGCAAAACCACAGTATCATGTACCACGGCAAACGGTGTAACGGTAAGGTGCCTTGTATATGTCACAAGCAGTGCGCTGACTAAAATGCAGAAAGCGTAAGGCGTTTATGAAAATATTTAACAGAAAATTAAAAATAACTTCATCTGTTTTGCTTACATTATGTATGGTTTTTGTAATGACGGCTTGTGCCGAAAACAGCAGTCAGTCCGAAAAATCACAGCCTGCAGAGCAGACGACTGTTCAGCCGACAACAATGTCAGCCGAAGAAATTAATGACCGAAAGCTTGATAAATTCATATCTGATATGACGCTTGAAGAAAAGGTGGGGCAGATGTTTTTTGTACGCTGTCCCGATGAAGACGCTGTGCAACAGGTCAGCGAGTACAATATCGGCGGTTACATCCTGTTTGGCAGAGATTTTGACGGTAAAACCAAAGATGAAGTTGTTGACGATATTCACAGCTATCAGAACGAGGCGGATATTCCGCTTTTAATTGGGGTTGATGAGGAGGGCGGAACGGTTGTACGTGTCAGCAGTAACCCAAACCTCCGTGAAACTCCGTTTCTTTCTCCAAAAGATACTTATGCAGACGGCGGTTGGGATGCCGTTAAGCAGGATGCAGAAGAAAAAGCGGATTTACTCCTTTCACTCGGAATCAATGTGAATCTGGCTCCCGTGTGCGATATGACCTCGGATGAATACGGCTTTATGTATGACCGTTCTTTCAGCTCGGATGTTGATATGGAAAACAGATATGTGCGAACCGTTGTTGAAACAAGCAAATCAAAAAAGCTCGGCACGGTTCTGAAGCATTTTCCCGGTTACGGCAATAACAGCGACACACACACGGGAATTGCATACGATGACCGTGACTATTCGGAATTTGAAAATACAGATTTTAAACCATTTTATCAGGGAATTGAGTCCGGTGCCGACTGTATTCTTGTTTCACACAACATAGTTAATTGCATGGACAGCGAATATCCTGCGTCACTTTCACAAAAGGTGCATGATATTCTCAGAAATGAATTCAAATTTGACGGTGTAATTATGACTGATGACCTTATCATGGACGCAATCACGGATTTTACGGGAGATGAAGCGGCGGCAGTCACAGCGGCAAAATGCGGTAACGATTTGCTCTGTTGTTCATCTGTCGATACCCAATGTCCCGCAGTTCTTGAGGCTGTTCAAAACGGTGAAATTCCCGAAACTCAGGTTGACGCATCCGTAAAGCGAATCCTGAAATGGAAACAAAATCTCGAAATTTTTAATATTGACACCTATCAGAAAAAAAGTCAAATCAACCGATCCAACGGATACCGTTGTAAGTGAGGAGTGAAAAGTTAATAGCTGTTAGGTGCGGTCGGGAAGATAGTTTGAATCGTTTTGCCCGAGTATGCGACTGCAAAAATTCTTACGGTAAAATATAAAACACCCCGAAGATTAAGTTCTTCGGGGTGTTCTGTTTGTAAATGAGTGTCAAAATATATCGACACATTTCAACAAATGTGATATACTGATTGTGCTGTTGACTCTTTCCGGCAGGAAGGAGGTGACCCAATGGATCTTCTCATTTCATTTTTATTATCTATTGGAGCAAGTGTAGTTGCCTACTACATTTGCAAGTGGTTGGATAGATAATGCTTGAACAGCACAACCTAAGAAGAAACCCTCAAAGCTACCGACTTTGAGGGTTTCGTTTTGCCCAATGGACAACTCATTTCATTTTGCCTACAATTATTGTAGCACACATTTCTGTGCATTTCAAGTATATGCAGAAAAATAATTATTATTCCTGATTAGAATTATTTAACACTTTTACAAGCAAAGATTCAAAGCTCTTTTCAAAGTTTTCGTCATCTTGTTTTGTACGCTTTTTCGGTCCTTTAATGTGGTGCTTGCCGTTTGACATTCTCGCCTTTTTGGCAAGGTGTCTGTCCATAAGCAGACCGCCTATGTTATCATCCGAGAAAATTTTTCCCGACTGATGAATACAGTACGCACCCTTTCCAAGCACAAGTGCCGCAACTCCATAATCCTGAGTTACCGCAATGTCGCCCTTTTTACAAAGGTTGACAAGCGCCAAATCAACTGCGTCTGCACCTGCACCGATAATTTTTATCTCGCTGTAATCTGACTTTAGAACATGGTTTGTGTCACATAAAAGCACAACGGGAACATTGTGACTTTTTGCAATCCTTTCAACCGATTTTACAACAGGGCAGGCATCCGCATCAACAAGAACAGTTATACCGTTCATTATTTTTCCTCAATCTTAATTGAGTTGATAACAGGCTGATTTTTCTTTTCAACAGTACCGTTTGAATCTGTAACAGGTGTGTCCTCGCAGATTTTATCAACAATATCCATACCCTTTGTTACCTTGCCGAATGCGGCGTACTGACCGTCAAGATATGTGCTGTCAGCCTGAACAATAAAGAACTGTGAGCTTGCACTGTCGGGTTCATTTGAACGAGCCATTGAGATAACGCCTCTTGTATGTGAAAGGTTGTTTTCAACACCGTTCTGAGCAAATTCGCCCTTGATTGTTTTTTTACTGCCGCCTGTGCCGTCACCCTTTGGGTCACCGCCCTGAATCATAAAGCCGGTAATGATTCTGTGGAAAGTAAGACCGTCATAAAAGCCGTCTTTTGCAAGGTCAACAAAGTTCTTGACTGTAATCGGAGCAAGCTCCTCATAAAGCTCAACTTCAATTTTACCGTAGTCTTTAACATCAATAGTAGCTGTGTAACTTGACTTGTAGTCGGTTGTGTCTGTGCTTGCGGATGTTGTTTCTTCGTTTGAAACTGCAGAAGTTGCTTTTTCAGAAGAACTGCTCTCTGTGTTACCGCCGCAACCGCTCATTAAAAAGCATGTGCAGAGAATAACTGCGGCAACCATAATTGCCGAAATCTTTTTAATTTTTGTCATTTTCAAATTCCTTTCATAAATAAACTTAATTTATTTTATCATTATTATGTCTGCAAATCAACCTGAATTGACACAAAAATATAAATGTGTTAAAATTTTTTATATGTGAAATACCGACAAAAGGGGAATGTGGCTTGAAAAATAATGAAATAACCGATATTACTTCAAAACGCAGATTGTTTGAGCTTAATCTCGGTGATGTCCGAAAGTACCGTGACCTTGTTATGCTGTTCGTAAAGCGTGATTTTAAAAATTCCTACAAGCAAACCGTACTTGGCCCGTTGTGGATAATAATAAAGCCGTTCCTTTCAACATTTGTTTTTACCGTAATTTTCGGCATGATTGCCAATATCTCAACTGACGGAATGCCTCAATTTCTGTTTTTTATGGCAGGCAATATTTTGTGGTCTTTTTTTTCAAGCTGTCTTAACGGCAGTTCATCAACCTTTATCGGCAACGCAAGGCTGTTCGGCAAGGTGTATTTTCCAAGGCTCGTAATGCCGTGCGCAAACATAATTTACAACACAATCGGTTTTTTGATTAACTTTGTAATGTTCTTTATACTTGTTCTTATATATATGTTTACGGGTTCAAATGTGCACCCGAATTTATGCGCATTGCTTATGCCTTTGATTTTGCTTTCTTCGGCACTTTTAGGCACAGGCTGCGGACTGATTGTTTCATCTGTAACAACAAAATACCGTGACCTCGGTGTGCTTGTTTCATTCGGAGTAACATTGTGGATGTATATTACTCCTGTTGTTTATCCTGTTTCTCAGGTGTCGGATTCATTCCGTCCGCTTGCACTCTTAAATCCTGTTGCTCCGCTAATTGAAACATTCCGTTACGGATTCTTAGGCAGCGGAACATTTCCGTGGCAATATCTCATATTGAGCTTCGCTGTTACGGCAGTCGTTCTTCTGTTCGGAATAATCGTCTTTAATAGGGTAGAAAAGAATTTTATAGATACGGTATGATGTCATGACTGAAATGAATGAAAATTGCGTAATAAAAATTGAAAATCTTTCAAAAGAATACCGACTCGGTGCAATCGGTTCGGGAACTCTCCGTCATGATTTGCAGAGTTGGTATGCAAAAAAAAGAGGTAAAGAAGATCCGAATCAGAGAATCGGTGCAAAACAATATACGAAAGGCGACACATTTTTAGCACTTGACGGTGTGAACCTTGAGGTAAACCGTGGAGAACGCATAGGAATTATAGGTGCTAACGGTGCAGGCAAGTCAACTCTGTTAAAGGTTTTATGCAGAATTACCTCTCCGACAGACGGCAGAGTGCGTTTCAGGGGACGAATTGCCAGTATGCTTGAGGTCGGAACAGGCTTTCACGCTGAGCTTACCGGCAGGGAAAACATCTACCTTAACGGTGCAATCCTCGGAATGACAAAGAAAGAGGTCACTTCAAAAATAGACAGTATTATTGAATTTTCAGAGTGCGAAAAGTTCATTGACACGCCCGTAAAGCGTTATTCATCGGGTATGTTCGTGAAGCTTGCGTTTGCTGTTGCGGCACACCTTGATGCAGAAATCATGATTATGGACGAGGTGCTTGCTGTCGGAGATATGCACTTTCAGAAAAAGTGTATCGGGAAAATGCGTGACCTTGCAACCGAGGAGGACAGAACTATCCTCTATGTTTCACACAATATGAATACTATTCGTGACCTTTGCGACAGATGCATAGTTCTTGACCACGGCAAAATTGTTTTTGACGGCGATGTTGAAGATGCTGTAAAAATCTATCTCGGAAGTGCAAACGAAAATTTCCGTGCCATTGAATATGTCGGAAACGAACACAAGCATCATGCCGACAGAAACGACCTTTGTCTGCAATTTGCCGGATATAACGGCAAAGAGGATAATATTTTCTATGATGACGAGCAGATTCTGCTTGAACTCACGTGGAAAAACAAGGCTGATATTGAAAATCTTTGCCTGCGTGTTGAAGTGAGCGATTACCGAAGATATCCCGTTACCGCATTTGTGGTTGAAAATTTCTATTCGGGAAAAAAGGGCGAAACCCACACGGCAAAATTGAAAATAGACATATCAAAAATTGTCCGTGGCGGATACTATACACGCTATGTTTTTTACAGCCGAAAGAACGATGCCGCCCCCTTTGAAACCTTAGAGGTCGCAGACGGTCTAACTTTCAGAAGGAGAAAACCCGATAAATACCAAAACACCTGGCAAAAAGCCTGGGGCAGTATTGAGATGAATGATATTGAAGTTGTATAAAAACAAATTGAAATTTGCGGTTGGGCAAGCAGTTAATATTAAAAGAAATATGTGTTCCGAATGTTGTGAACATCTAATTGAAATGTAATGAAAGGAACAATATGAGCGAAAGACCTGATTATTTTTAAACGCATATTTTGATGAATAACAAAAGGTCAGCACATAATCGTGTTGACCTTTATTCTTTGTCAAAATTAAATTACGGCTCGACAAACGGCATATTAAAATACTCGGCAACTGATTTTGCAAGATTTCTGCCGATTGTATTAATGTTGTCCCTAATCCATTGAGCTTCTTCGGGGTTATCGTGATATGCAACCTCAATCAATGCCGACGGTGATTTTGTTCGCCTGACTTCTGCAAGTGAGGTGGTGGGGATTATGTCAACATCGTTCGGTTCGGGATAAATATCCTTGTAATTCTTTTGCAGAATTTCAGCAAAACGCTTGCCGTTACTGCCTGTCGGGTAGTAATAAATATCTGCACCCGTGTATCTGCCTGCCGAACCCTCGGGAGCGGCATTGCTGTGAATTGCAAGGTGCAAATCGTGATTGCCCTTGTTTGAATCTACAATTGCCTGACTCAGCGTCATATCGGGATCGTTTCGCCTGAAATCTATTCCGCTTGCCCTCAAATAAGGCTCCATGGCGTCTGCAATAAGATTCATATAATATTCTTCATTTCCTCCGTCAATATAAGGGTTGTACTCCTGCAATGACGGTGAAAGATAAACTGACGGCATAAAATCTCTCCTAAAATTAATCTCTTATCATTTTATTCGCAAAACCCGTGCCGTTGACAAATAATTTTCTTTTCAAAATTCAATTTGTATTGTATAATGATTACATATGATTTTGGCGAAAATGTTGGCAAGTGTATGATATCACAATTATTATGTGTGAGCAGATTGTAACCGTAGGCAGAATGTCAAGCGTAGGGATGAATATTGTTCTTTTAAAGAACTATTATTTAATGCAAAAACTTGCTTAATTACTTTATGAAATTATGAAACGGAGAAATTATTATGACGGATGAAATGAGAGCAAAAGTTGAGAAAGTTATGAAAAATCTTGAACGCAACAAGATGAAACCTTATTTTTGCGAAAACAGGGAAGAGGCTCAGGCACTTGTAAAAACACTCATTAAAAAGGGCGAAACAATTTCATGCGGAGGTTCAAAAACTCTCGACGAAACGGGAATTTATCAGATGATTAATTCACCCGATTACAATTTTCTTGACCGTTCCGCACCCGGAATGACTCGTCCCGAGGTTGAAGAGGTTTACCGTCAGACTTTCAGGGCAGACACATTTTTTATGAGCACAAACGCTCTTACCGAAAACGGAGAGCTTTATAATGTTGACGGCAACTCAAACCGTGTTGCCGCACTTCTTTACGGTCCGAAAAGCGTTATCGTTGTATGCGGTATCAACAAAATTGTAAAGAATATCGACGAGGCAATCAAGAGAGTTAAAACAATTGCCGCTCCGCAGAATACAATCAGACTCGGCATTGAAACCCCCTGCGGAAAAACAGGCGAATGTGTTTCATTGAGAAAAGAAAATCCCGAGCTCTGTGACGGCTGTCACGGTGACACAAGAATCTGTTGTAACTATGTGGTATCTGCTCAGCAAAGACATATTGACAGAATCAAGGTTATTATCATCGGCGAAGAATACGGTTATTAATTCTCAAAAAGAAAAAAGCCGTATCAAAAGACACGGCTCGGGAGAACTTCAGAATGTAATCATCTGCAATTGTTCTGACTTTTGTTCTGGCTGTTCTGCTGATTTTTATTCTGATTGTTGTTCTGATTCTTATTCTGGCTGTTCTGCTCGTTCTTGTTCTGATTGTTGTTCCGATTCTGATTGAAATTCATTTCAACACCTCCTTTACAAAACTATTATTAACCCGAAAAGGCTTGTTTATTCATGAATGATTTTTTATTGCGAATGAAATCACTTCTGGGTGATGAATTTGACGAATTTTTAAAATTTTACAACAGTGACGATTTCATAAAGGGACTTCGTGTCAATACCTTAAAATGTTTGCCCGAAAAGCTTTGTTCACTTCTTGATTTTGAACTGAAAAAAACTCCGTTTTGCGATGAGGGCTTCTATATTCCGTCCGATGTTAAGTCAATCGGCAACAATCCTCTGCACCATGCAGGAGCGTTCTATGTTCAGGAACCGTCTGCAACTTCGGCAGTTACAATGCTTGATGTTCATGAGGGCGATTATGTCCTTGATTTGTGTGCCGCTCCGGGCGGAAAAAGTACGCAAATCGGCGCTAAACTTAACGGAACAGGACTTTTGTGGAGCAATGAAATTGTAAGAAACAGAGCTAATATTCTTTTATCGAATATTGAACGAATGGGTATTTCAAACGCAGTTGTATCAAATTGCCGTCCCGATGAACTTTGCAAAAGGCTTGAAAACCGTTTTGACAGGATTCTTGTTGACGCACCCTGCAGCGGTGAGGGAATGTTCCGTAAGAATGATGCGGAGCGTGAATGGAGCGTTGAGCATGTAAAGAGTTGTGCCGCCCGTCAGCTTTTGATTCTTAACAGTGCAAAGGATGCCCTGAAAAACGGCGGATATATGGTTTATTCAACCTGTACTTTTTCAAAGGAAGAAAACGAGGGCGTAATTTCTCGGTTCCTTGCAGAAAATCCCGATTTTGAACTTGTTGATTCGGGCGTAACATTCGGCAGACCTACGCTTGATTATGCGAGAAGAATTTTCCCGATGGACGGCGGAGAAGGACATTTTGCCGCCAAGCTTCACAAAAAGGGTGAGCCGTATTCTAATTATAATATTCCTAAAAAGAATAATAAAATTGACTCGAAAATTTTTGATTTTTATGACAGTATTTTTATCGACAGACCGTTCGGTGAAAATATTGAGGTTATAAATGATAAAATTATAGTTCTTCCACAGAATTATAATTTTGATGTAAAAGGCTTGCAGATTCTCCGTGCGGGAGTTATTCTCGGCGAAATTGTCAAGAACAGAATCGAACCGCATCACAGCGCATTTATGTCAGCTAAAAAGGAAAACTGTAAATCCGCAGTTGATTTTGATGTGAACAGTAAAGAAATTGCAGCGTATCTTCACGGTGAGGAAATTGCCGTGTCACAGGATGTCAAAGGTTATACGGCTGTCTGCGTAAACGGAATCACAACAGGCTTTGGCAAAGCGTCAAATTCAAGACTGAAAAATAAATATCCGAAAGGGCTTCGCATATTAAGATGAAAAAATTATCAGATATAGGTACAATCAAAGATATACTTTCAAGACACGGCTTTACTTTTTCAAAGTCACTCGGTCAGAATTTCCTTATAAACCCGTCAGTTTGTCCGAGAATGGCAGAGCTTTCGGGCGCCGGAGAGGGAGTCGGCGTAATCGAAGTCGGTCCCGGAATAGGGGTTCTCACAACAGAGCTTTGCTCACTTGCCGACAAGGTTGTAGCGGTTGAGCTTGACAAGCGACTTCTTCCCGTTCTTGAAGAAACACTCTCCGAACACGACAATGTTAAAGTTGTAAACGATGATATTCTTAAAATTGACTTGCACAAGCTGATTGAAGAAGAATTTCAGGGTATGGATGTTGTTGTGTGCGCAAATCTTCCGTACTACATAACATCTCCCGTAATTATGAAATTGCTTGAGGATAGACTGCCGATTTGTGCAATCACGGTTATGGTTCAAAAAGAGGCGGCTCAGCGAATTTGTGCTGAGGTGGGTTCTCGTGCAAGCGGTGCGGTAACGGTATCGGTCAACTATTATGCAGAACCCGAAATGCTGTTTTCGGTTAGTGCCGGCTCGTTTATGCCTGCTCCAAAGGTTGATTCGGCTGTTTTAAGACTTAACATTCTCAAAGAGCCGCCTGTGAAGGTTGATGACGAAAAGAAGTTTTTTAAGGTTGTAAAAGCCGCCTTTTCACAGCGAAGAAAAACACTTTCAAATTCTCTTGCATCGGGACTTTCTTTGCCAAAGGCAGAGGTCAACGCAATTCTTGATAATTCTTCCGTTCCTCTGAATGCAAGGGCGGAACAGCTTAAACTTGAAGATTTTGCAAACATTGCAAACAATCTTGGTGATTGATTATGAAAAGAAAAATGAACGGTCTTTATAAAACCGCTTTTATATTAATGCTTGTTGCCGCAGTGCTTTTCATTGTTGCAACAATTGTTGCATATGCTCTTGAACGCCCGTATTTTTCCGCAGTCTTTTCATGCAGCGGTGCTTTTCTTGCATTTTTGGGCATAATATTTGCAACCTGCAGTAAACCCAAAAAACGCAAAAGACACCTTGTCACAGATGAAATTGTTGCCGAAAATGATGATATCAACAAAATTTCGGAAAATTCTGTTGACAATGAGGAATAAATTTGATAGAATGGTTGCAGATAAAGGGGAGTAGTTCGCAGATAATCTGTGATATTAATCGTCAGTACATACCGTTTTCGGTATCGGTTATATCTTAAAGGACAAGACTTTTATTGTAGGGTGAGTTGCACCTTGCAATAAAGGTCTTTTTTATTTGCCTTTTTCAGTCTGTCTGTATTCTGCAATCCGAACGGAGGAGAAAATTATGAAAAATTGGTATCAGTTGACCGAGAGCGAAACTCTTGACAAGCTCGGTGTCACAAGCGAAGGACTTTCGTCACAACAGGCTGACAGCCTTCTTGAAAAACACGGAAAAAATGTGCTTGAAGAAAGCAAAAAGAAATCTGTTTTTCAGGTGTTTTTAAGTCAGTTTGCCGACCTTATGGTAATAATCCTTATAATTGCGGCAATCGTTTCAATGTTTTCGGGAAGTGTTGAAAGCACAATCGTAATTTTTGCGGTAATCACACTCAATGCTATTCTCGGCACGGTTCAGCATGTCAAGGCAGAAAAGTCGCTTGAAAGCCTTAAATCGCTTTCGTCACCCTCGGCAAAGGTAATCCGTGACGGAAGAAAAATTGAAATTGATTCAGAAAACATCGTTCCCGGCGACATTGTTGTACTTGAGGCAGGCGACCTTGTTGTTGCAGACGGTAGAATAATAAATAACTATTCTTTACAGGTAAATGAAAGCTCGCTCACGGGTGAATCTACAAATATTGACAAAAGTGTGGAGACAATTGAAAAGGAAGTTCCGCTTGCCGACCGCACTGATATGGTCTTTTCGGGCAGTCTTGTAACATATGGCAGAGCAATTGTTGTTGTTACGGAAACAGGCATGAACACAGAAATCGGTAAAATTGCTACACTTATGAATCAGGCAAAGAGCAAGAAAACTCCCCTCCAGCTCAGCCTTGATAAATTTTCGAGCAGACTTGCCGTTATTATTATGGCGATCTGTGTAGTAGTTTTCGGCTTGAGTATGTTCAACGGAATGTCGGTTCTTAACTCTCTTATGTTTGCCGTTGCACTTGCAGTAGCCGCAATCCCTGAGGCACTCGGCTCAATCGTTACAATTGTTCAGGCAATGGGTACGCAAAAAATGGCAAAAGAAAATGCCGTTATCAAGGATTTGAAGGCTGTTGAAAGCCTCGGCTGTGTGTCTGTAATTTGCTCCGATAAGACGGGTACGCTCACACAGAATAAAATGACTGTTCAGAAAATATATGTGAACGGCGAAAGTATTCTTGAGAATCAGCTTGACCTTAATATTGAAAGCCACCGTCATCTCCTTTACGATATGGTTCTAAACAACGATTCGAGTATCGTTGACGGAAAGGGAATAGGCGACCCGACCGAGTACGCTTTGCTTGAAACATTTCAGCATATCGGACTTGACGAAAATGTGCTTAGGGATGTTCTTACAAGGGTTGAGGAAGTTCCGTTTGATTCCGACAGAAAGATGATGAG
The DNA here is from genome assembly GCF_002834235.1 of Ruminococcus bromii. Taxonomy (GTDB): domain Bacteria; phylum Bacillota; class Clostridia; order Oscillospirales; family Acutalibacteraceae; genus Ruminococcoides; species Ruminococcoides intestinale. The sequence goes on from NZ_NNBY01000031.1 coordinate 14,243, forward strand.
TACAAAGTACAAAATGCACGGTGTAAATCATATTCTCACAAAGGGTGCGCTTGATTCGATTCTTGACCGTTGTGTAAGTATCGCAACAAAAGACGGTATTCGTCCGATTACAGATGAAGATAAGGCTGAGATTTCAAGAGTTAACCGTGAATATTCCGAACAGGGACTCCGTGTTCTCACCTTTGCATATAAGGAATCTGATGAGGCTCTCACGGTTGACACAGAAAATGATTATACATTCATCGGACTTGTTTCAATGATAGATCCTCCGAGAGAGGAGTCAAAACAGGCTGTTGCCGATGCAATCCGTGCAGGAATCAAGCCTGTTATGATTACGGGTGACCACAAAATCACAGCAAGTGCAATCGCAAAGCAGATTGGTATTTTCAATGACGGCGACATCGCAGTTACAGGTCTTGAGCTTGACGCAATGAGCGATAAGGAGCTTGACGAAAAAATTGAGAAAATTTCTGTTTATGCACGAGTTTCTCCCGAAAACAAAATCAGAATCGTTGAGGCTTGGCAAAGAAAAGGCAACATTGTTTCCATGACAGGTGACGGTGTAAACGATGCACCTGCCCTCAAAAAAGCGGATATCGGTGTTGCAATGGGTATCACAGGTACAGAAGTTTCAAAAGACGCCGCATCTATGATTCTTCAGGATGATAACTTTGCTACAATTATCAAGGCGGTTGCAAACGGCAGAAATGTTTACCGCAACATTAAAAATGCAATTCTTTTCTTGCTTTCGGGTAATATGGCAGGCATTTTTGCCGTGTTGTTCTGTTCAATCATGGCTCTGCCCGTACCGTTTGAGGCGGTTCACCTTCTGTTTATCAATCTTCTTACAGACTCACTTCCCGCAATTGCAATCGGTATGGAGAAGCCCGAAAAAGATTTGCTCAGACAAAAACCCCGTGATCCGAAACAGGGAATCCTTACAAAAAGCTTTTCTGCTCTTATGCTCGGACAGGGTGCTTTGATTGCCGTTGTAACGCTCATTTCATTCTACATCGGACTTCAGACAAGCCCAGCCGTTGCAAGCACAATGGCATTTGCAACACTCACGCTTGCAAGACTGTTCCACGGCTTTAATTGCAGAAGTACGCATTCAATCTTTAAACTCGGACTTTTTTCAAATACGGCAAGCATAGGAGCTTTCTTTATCGGAACATTACTGCTCGCGTTTGTATTGTTTGTTCCGTTTATGCAGCCGCTTTTCAGCGTTACCGCACTCACAGGCGCACAGGCAGGCTTTATAGCCCTACTTGCATTCATTCCGACATTTATAATTCAGTTTGTAAAAGTTATTGTTGAAAATGTGAGAAAGTAAATTTAATAACATTGAACACGGCAGATTGATTTTGTCGTGTTCTTTTACTTTTATCGAATAAAATTCATTGACAAAGAAATAATAATGTAGTACAATGTACTATACAAGGAGGTCAGTATTATGGCATTCTCAATCAGATTAACAGAACAGGAAAAGAAAATAGTAGACAGCTATGCTCGGTTGCACTCAATATCACTCGGAGAGGCTTTTAAACAGGCTTTGTTTGAAAAAATCGAAGAAGAATATGACCTTGCCGTTTTTGATGACGCTTATGATGAATACAAAAAGAGCGGTGAAGAAAGCAGACCAATCTCTGATTTTTGGAAGGAACTTGACATATGAGTTATGTTGTAAGAACCACTCCGAGATTTGAAAAAGAATTTAAAAAACTCGACAGATATACCATGAAGATGATTAAAGCGTGGATTGAAAAGAATTTGTCGGGTTGTGAAAACCCCAGAGTAAAGGGAAAAGCTCTCACGGCAAATCGCAAATGTCAATGGCGGTATCGTATCGGAGATTACAGACTGCTCTGCCTTATAGAAGACGAAGAACTTGTTATTCTTGCTTTGTCTATAGGTCACAGGCGAGAGGTTTATGACAACACTTAAAATTTAAAACACTTAAATAATCAAACTCGGTCATAATCTTTGAATAATTATGACCGAGAATTATTTATTTTGAATTATTTTGATTGAAATTACAAAAATTCCTTGACAAAGTTTGACGGATTTCTTATAATTAAACCATAACATAATGTTTCACAGGGTATTACAGGATATATAAAAAATAAGGTTAAGAAGGGTGACAGAAATTATGAACATTTGGCACGACATTTCTCCGAAGAGAATTACAAAAGACAAGTTTTATGCAGTAATCGAAATTTCAAAGGGCGGCAAAAACAAGTATGAGCTTGACAAAGAAACAGGTATGCTCAAGCTTGACCGTGTGCTTTTTACATCAACTCACTATCCTGCCAACTACGGCTTTATTCCGAGAACCTTTGCAGATGACGGCGATCCGCTTGATGTTCTTGTTTTGTGCAGTGAAACAATTCAGCCGATGACGCTCGTTGAATGCAAGCCTATCGGCGTTCTCAATATGGTTGATAACGACAGCTGTGACGAAAAAATTATTGCAGTTCCCGTTAACGATCCCAACTACAATTGCTACAGCGACATCAGCGAACTTCCAAAACACTATTTTGAAGAAATTCAGCACTTTTTCCAGGTTTACAAAACACTTGAGGCTGACAAGGTTACTTCGGTAACCGAAACTGACGGTGTTGACAAGGCAAAGGAAATCATTGAAAAGGCTATCACAAGCTATATTCGTGATTTTCAGATGGCGTAAATTTATAAAGACTGCAAAACTAAAAGCTTTACCAAAAACGGTAAAGCTTTTTCTTTTGAATGTGTAATTTAATTCTGAAAAGGAATATTAACAAAATTCATTCCTGTATAATAAAAATACGGCGGATTAAAGTTTAAAATCCTTAGCCGAAAAATCTGTCTTAAAAACCGTGACATTCGGCATACGCAACAACGGATCATACTTGAACGATCTGCATTTTCCGTCCTTGACTTGCTTTGACTTTTTGCAGAACATAATATCGTTTTCAATTCCGTTGTATTCGCAATATGAACAGTTGACAGGAATATTCTTGCCAAACAAACTTTTTTTCATAATCAACACCTCTGAATGAATATAGTATATCATTAACTCAGCCGTGTTTCAAGCATAATTTTTTGTCGGAAAATATTGACAAAGCAATTAATCGGTTAAAAATAATCTTATTATAAAATATGGAAGGAACACTTATGAATTTTTTTTCAAAAACAATGAAGCTCAACAACATTGATACGGTTCCGTATCTTACATATAATTCTTTATCAGAAATTAGTTTCATCAATCACGCATTCACAACCCGACTCGGCGGTGTGTCAACGGGTGAATTTACATCAATGAATATGGCATTCAACAGAGGTGACAATCCCGACAGCGTAACCGAAAATTACAAAAGATTCTGCAAAAGTGCAGGCTTTGATTATGAAAGTCTTGTAGCCTCGGCACAGGATCACCACACTGTTGTAAGAGCCGTAACATCTGCCGAAAAGGGCATAGGCATCTACAAGCCCCGTGATATGGAGAGCGTTGACGCCTTGATTACAAATGAAAAGGGGGTAACCCTTGTAACCTACTATGCCGACTGCACACCGCTGTTTTTTGTTGATACAAAGAATAAGGCAATCGGGCTTGCCCATGCCGGCTGGAGGGGAACTGTCGGCAGAATAGGGGAAAAGGTTGTTGAGAAAATGACTGAGCTTTACGGCACAAACCCTGCCGATATCAAAGCTGCAATCGGTCCCGCAATTTCAGTTTGTTGCTATGAGGTTGACTACCCATGTGCAGAACATTTTCTGAATCTTTCAGACCTTGACAGCACAAAGTTCGTTTTTGAAAAAGGAAACGGAAAATATATGGTTGACCTTTTAGAAACCAACCGTCAGATTCTTACTGCTTCAGGTGTAAAGAATGAAAACATAACAGTTTCGGATGTCTGCACCAATTGCAACAGCGACCTCTTATGGAGTCACCGTGCCACCAAAGGTCACAGAGGTACAATGAGTGCGTTTATGTGTATTAAAGAAGATTAAAATTTTTGTTTTTGCAAAGCAAAAGGCGGTTATTGACCGCCTTTATCTATCTAGATTTATCTTTCCGTTTTTTGCAAACCATACATCGTTTACCTTAAATTCCTTGCCGTTAAGGTAATCAAGAATGCCTGCATCGGTTTCAAAATTGAATTTCAGCTTATAGCTGTAAAGCGCCTGATACTTAATACTGTCGGGTGCTTTTTTGCCTTTGCCGTATTTTGTATCGCCCACAAGCGGATGTCCGATTGATGCCATATGCGCTCTTATCTGATGAGTTCTGCCCGTCAGCAGTTCAACCTCGGCAAGGCTGAATTTGCCGTTGAAGTCAAGAATTTCATATTTTGTCTTGATTTCTTTTGAACCCTCAACTTCATTTTTGAAAACAGTAACCTTGTTTTTACTTTCATTCTTGGTCATATAGCCGTGAAGTGTGTCGCAGTCCCTTTTTGGCTTTCCGTATAAAAGGCAGAGATAGTATTTTTCAAGCTCTCTTGTTTTCATTTTTGCATTTAAAATCCTCAGGCTGTCGGCATTTTTTGCCGCAATAACAATTCCGCCCGTGTTTCTGTCAATTCTGTTGACAAGTGCAGGCGCAAAGGCATTTTCTTCATCGGGATTATATTCACCTTTGTCATAGAGGTAGTGCTGAACTCTTGCAACAAGTGAATCAAAGTGATAATTCTTGTCAGGGTGTACGATTATGCCCGGTTTTTTATCTATAAGTATAAGGTTTTCATCCTCATAAACAATGTCAAAGGTTTTCGGTGCTTTCATGAACTCATAGCTTTTTTGCTCCGATGCCTCAAAAAATTCGTCCTTAATATAAAAGGTAAGCATATCGCCCTCTTTGAGCATGGTCTGAATATCACACTTTTTGCCATTTACCTTAATACACTTTTTTCTTATATATTTGTACATAAGCGACTTTGGCAGAGTTTTGAATCTTTTCTGTAAAAATTTATCGAGTCGCTGATTTGCGTCATTCTTTTTAATTTCAAGTGTTCTCATAGTCTGTAAAATTCTCCGTAATTTTTTTCTCAGTTTATCTTATATCAATTTTAAAAATAATTCAACCGCTTTTGCACATAATTTGATTTTGTGTATATTCTGATATAGGGTGATACAGTGAATTGTTACACACAGAGAATAAAATCTGCAGTATGCTTTGGACTGGGACTGCTGTGTGCATCACTTCTGCCGAGTGAATGGGTACTCGTCATTGCGGCAGGCGCACTCGTAGTTGTCAGTATTTGTTGTGTTCGGAGGTAATTATGAAAGTTGTACTTATTGAGAAACCAAAATTCATATCGGCAATTTTGAGAAAAATTTACGGAATCAAAAAGGAAACCAAGCCGGAATAATAGACATATGTTTGGACACTGTTCCAAAATCCTGCTATTGGTAATAGTTTACAATAAATTCGAGCCAAAGATGTGCATAGTTACAAAATACTTTGCACATCTTATTTTTTAAAATAAAATTATGATTAATCTTTCGGGTAATATTTTTCCGCACTCCATAATATAATTGAACTATAAAACATAAAGGAGAGAAAAATATGGAGTTTAATCAGGAAAACCGCTCGTTTTGCACGCCGTCGGCTGTGCTTGACACGGTTGCCGAACAGCTTGCAGATGTTGACCTCACTCTGCCCGATTATTGTCCGGATATAGAAAAAATTCTGAAATGTACCCTCACACCCAAAATTCAGAGCAGAACCCTTTCGGGAGGTCAGCTTCAGATTGACGGATTCTGCACAGTAAATGTAATGTATGTGGAAAGTATAAAGAAAAGCGTGCGCTGTTGCGAACAAAGCGTGAATTTTTCACAGAACTTTTCGGTAAAAGACGCTCCCGACAATCCGGTTATCATCACAAAAACCAAGCCGGAATACATAAACTGCAGGGCATTAAGTCCCCGCAGACTTGTTATGCACGGAGCGTTTTCATTGTATGCAAAGGTATTTTCAAAAACTCAGACGAGCATTTTCACGCCTTCCGATAATATCGAAACCGACCGAAAGACCATTACCTGTGCCGATCTTAAATCGTTCTGCCAGGAGCAGTTTTCTGTTTGCGAAGAAATTTCGGTAGGCGAAAAACCGCAGATTGAATCCGTTCTCCGCAGTGATGTAAGCGTCGGAGTGATTGACGCTAAGGCTGTAACGGGAAAGCTTATGCTCAACGGTGAACTTAATCTCAAGCTTTTGTACCTTTCAAACGCAGAGAGCGGAGAAGTTGAAAAGCTTGACTATCTGTTGCCGTTCAACAAAATTTTAGATTGTGACGGAATTGACGAAAACACTATCAACTGTGTTTCCTGTGATGTTATGTCGTATGATATCAGACTGAAAAACGATATGCTTTCCGAAAAGCCGTCTGTGATACTTGAAGTAAAGCTCTGCGTTACGGAGGAGGGCTATATAACCCGTGAGGAGGAAATTGTATGTGACGCCTACTCAACAGAATTTTCCTCGTTGCCGGAGTTTGAACAATTAAAAATTACGGGCGAGGTTGTTCCGATTAATGAACCTCATATGGAAAAAATGTCCGTTAAGATTGATGACGGAAAAATCTCACGAATTCTCGATATTTTCACAGAACAAATAACTGCCGAGGCTTCACACGATGACAGAGGTATGGTTATAAGCGGAAAAATCAACATATGCATATTGGCACTTAACGGGGAAGATATTCCTGTGTTTATTGAGCGTTCAGCCGATTATGAGCATATTATTCCGCAGACAGACTGCACCTGTGCCAAAATTTTCGGTACAAGGACAGCAAGTATAAGCTACAGACTTGCCGAGGATGATGTCATAGAAATTCGTTGTGAGCTGAAAATCTGCGGTGCTGTTTTTTCGGAAAACAGAGTAAACACCGTAAAAAATGTAAATGTTTTTGAGGATAAACCTATACCTCCCGAAAATTGTGCGCTGACATTATACTTTGCCGACAAGGGAGAAAAGCTCTGGGATATTGCTAAATCCCACAACACAAAGCTTGATTTGCTGCTTTCGGAAAATTCGGCTGAAAATCAGGTGCTCGACGCACCTAAAATGCTGTTGATTCCGAGAATATAGGGAGGTATAAAAAATGGAAGAGAGAAATGTTTATCAGGATATTTCCCGAAGAACCGACGGTGATGTCTATATCGGAGTAGTCGGTCCCGTCAGAACGGGAAAATCCACATTTATAAAAAGGTTTATGGATTCGCTTGTTCTGCCCAATATCCGTGACGAGGCAGTTTACAGGCGTACCGTTGACGAGCTTCCTCAATCTGCGGCAGGAAGAACCATAATGACCACAGAACCCAAATTTATTCCCGAGGAATCCGTTGAAATCAATCTCGGCGGCAACACAACCTTCAATGTGAGAATGATTGACTGCGTAGGCTATATTGTAAACAGTGCAATCGGTTACAGCGAAGAGGACGAACCGAGAATGGTAAAAACTCCGTGGTCAAACGAGGCGATTCCTTTTGATGACGCCGCAGAAATAGGCACTAAAAAGGTAATTACCGACCATTCAACAATCGGTCTTGTTATCACTACTGACGGAACAATCAGCGATATTCCGAGAGAAGATTATATTGAAAGTGAAAAAAGAGTAATTAATGAGTTGAAGGCAATCAATAAACCGTTCATTATACTTCTCAATTCAGTTGACCCTACGGCAGATGAAACAATTCGCCTGTCAAACGAAATGACCGCCGAATACAAGGTCCCCGTAATTCCCGTTAGCTGTATGGAGCTTGACGAAACCGAAATCAAAAGGATACTCGCACAGCTTTTGTTTGAATTTCCAATCCGTGAAATCAAGGTTGACATTCCGAAATGGGTTGTAAAGCTCGATAAAGACCATTGGCTGAAGTCGGTTGTATTTGATTCAATAAAGAAAAATGCCGCAAAAATTGAGAAAATCAGGCAAATTCAGCAGATAATCTCTGATATTGAGCAATGCGAGTACATCACATCTGCAAAGGTTACGAGTCTTGACCTCGGAAAAGGATATGCGGAGATGGCCGTATCTATCGAAAGCGAACTTTTCTACAAGGTTATTTCGGAAGAAACAGGGCTTGAGATAACCGAGGAGTACGAACTTCTGAACTGCATAAAGACTCTTTCGCAAAAACAAAAAGAATTCGACAAGATTGCACAGGCTTATGAACAGGTTCAGGAAACGGGCTACGGAATTGTTATGCCGACAATTGACGAACTTACCCTTGACGAACCGCAGATTATTAAGCAGAGCGGAAAATACGGTATCAAGCTGAGAGCAAGCGCACCGTCAATTCATATGATGAAGATTTTTACGCAGACGGAGGTAACTCCGATTGTAGGTTCGGAACAGCAGTCCGAAGAGCTTGTGTCTTATCTTCTCAGAGAATTTGACGAAAATCCGGAAAAAATCTGGGAGAGTAACATATTCGGAAAATCAGTTCACGAACTCGTTAACGAGGGACTTCACAACAAGCTGTACAGAATGCCTGCCGATGCCAGAAGGCGGATAGGAGAGACTGTTGAAAAAATTATCAATGACGGCTGTAATGGATTAATATGTATAATTCTGTAACGACAAATAACGATAAAATTGCAAAGCTTTAATTCACAAATAAACAGGCTCACAAATAAATAAATTAGTAATATCGCCAAAAAATTATTCACCCCATATTTGTTATTGAAAATGTTTCGGGAATAAAGTATAATATTCCTATATGCAAATGACAAATATGGGGGTTGTTTTATGAATCTTTCCGATGTAGCTTTATTGGCTAAAGAGGAGCTTTCCCTTGCCGAAAAAGGTATTGCCTCTGCAAAAGTTGTTCTTACAGGTTTTGTTGTTGTATTCGCAATGCTGATTCTCTTGATTTTCATAATCAAGATTTACGGCGCAATCATTCAGAAAGCTCAAGATGCCGGCAAAAAGAGCAAAGAGAAAAAGGCTGAAACCGTAGCAGAAACTCCTGCTCCCGTTGTTGCCGCTCCTGTTGCTCCTGCTCAGACAGACGGTGTTTCCGATGAGGTTGTTGCCGTAATTTCCGCAGCAGTTGCCACAATGTACGGCTCTTCCGAAAAAGCAAGAATCAAGAGTATTAAAAAGTCATCAGACGGCGGTCGTTCCGCATGGGCAAAAGCCGGTGTACTTGATAATACCCGCCCGTTTTAAGGCAAAGTTTTAAGGGAAAGGATGTTATCTAATGGAAATTTTACAAGGCTTTGCAGATGCCGTTGTCGGTATCTTTGAAGGCTCGGGTCTGTCAACTCTTAACTGGCAGAACTATGTAATGATTGGTATTTCAATCGTTTTGCTTTACCTTGCAATCAAAAAGCAGTATGAGCCGCTTTTGCTCCTTCCTATCGCATTCGGTATGCTGCTTGTTAATCTTTATCCGAGCATTATGGCTCCGCCTACAACACAGCTTTTGACAGAGGCTCAATGTGCCGCACAGAATGTTGCGGTGTCGGGACATGCCAAAACGGTGATTGACGGAGTAACTTATATTGAGAATCCGACATACGGCGGACTTCTTTATTACCTCTATCAGGGTGTTAAGCTCGGCATTTATCCGCCTCTTATCTTCCTCGGCATCGGTTGCATGACCGACTTTGGTCCGCTCATCTCTAACCCGAAGAGCCTTATCCTCGGTGCTGCCGCACAGATTGGTATCTTTATAACATTTACAGGTGCTATTTTCCTCGGTTTTACAGAGGCAGAGGCTGGTGCTATCGGTATTATCGGCGGTGCCGACGGTCCTACGGCTATTTATGTAACAACAAAGCTTGCTCCGCATCTTCTCGGTTCAATCGCAATTGCCGCATATTCATATATGGCTCTTGTGCCGATTATTCAGCCGCCTATTATGAAGGCGCTCACAACCAAAAAAGAGCGTTCGGTAGTTATGGAACAGCTTCGTCCCGTTTCAAAGCTTGAGAAGATTATGTTCCCGGTAATTGTTGTTATTATCATCGCAATCTTCCTTCCCGACGCAGCTCCGCTCGTTGGTATGCTTATGCTCGGTAACCTCTTTAAGGAGTCCGGCGTTGTTGAAAGACTCAGCAAAACAGCTCAGAACGAGCTTATGAATATTATCACAATCTTCCTCGGTACAACTGTAGGTGCAACCGCATCCGGTCAGAACTTCCTTACTCTTGACACAATCAAGATTATCGTTCTCGGTCTTCTTGCGTTCTGTATGGGTACTGCATTCGGTGTACTTTTCGGTAAGATTATGTACAAGGCAACAGGCGGTAAGGTTAACCCGCTCATCGGTTCAGCAGGTGTATCCGCCGTTCCGATGGCTGCCCGTGTATCTCAGAAGGTTGGTCAGGCTGAAAATCCCGGCAACTTCCTCCTCATGCACGCTATGGGCCCGAATGTTGCAGGTGTAATCGGTTCAGCAGTTGCAGCCGGCGTACTTCTTAATGTTGTAGGCTGATAACCGTAACTTAATAAACTATGATAAAGGAAGTCTTTACGGCTTCCTTTATTTTTGCTGTTAAAGAATCCGACAATGAAAAATTTGTATAATATTAAAGAAATTATTTCAATCAATATTCTATGATAGAATTATTGCTGAGAATACATAAGATATAATGAAATATAAATATGTAAATTAGTGCCGTAAAAACACCTTTTTTACTTTACGGTATGTTTTCTTAATACTTAATATGAATTAAAGGGGCTATATAAATGGCAAAGAATGTAACCATTCAGCGAATTGTCGGCGTCCTTTTGCACAGAATCAAGTTTATTATACTTGCCACCGTTGTAATGGGACTGTTGTTCTTTATGTATTCACGCTTTGTAATTGCACCGATGTACAGCACATCTACCATGATTTATGTGCAGAACTACAGTTCGTCACAGCGAGCAAATGCCAATGCCGACACCAAGAGTACGACACCTTCAAAGGCTGCCGATGATACAACCAAAAAGACAACCAATGAGGAAAACCAGAAGATATATCCTGCTGATATTTCTGCCTCTGCAAATCTTGCTGAAATCTGCGTTACACTCTTTAAAAATTCCGATGAGATGACAGCACTCTATGACGGCTGCACGGTTAATGTTGATGTAACCGACGGTACTTTCTTTATCACAATTACAGTGGACGGTACAGACGCACAGAAGTGTGCCAATGTTGCCAATCAGCTTGCCGAAAAGGCGGCTGAGGTTTATAATTCAAAATTCAGCTACGGTCAGATTGGAACACTTCGTCAGGCGAAGGTTCCTTCGGCTCCGTATGCACCGAGTAACACAAAGAATTTGCTTATAGGCGCGGCAATCGGATTAATTGCTTCCTGCCTTATTTCTATTCTTATTGAACTTATCGACACAACAATCAAGTCTGAGGACGATATTCAGGATATCTACGGTATTCCTATATTTGCCGAAATTCCCGACTTTGAGAACCAGGGTTAAGGAGGAACTATGGCTTCTGATTTTAAATTATTTAAAAAGAAAGACGATAAAAAAAATAACGGACAGAATTTTTCTCTTTCCGATAAGAGCAAGTTTGCAATTGTTGAGTCGTATAAGGCCGCAAGAACTAATATTATGTTCTCGCTTTCTGCAAAAGAAAAAAAATGCTTTGCCGTAACCAGTTACTCAAAGGGTGAGGGCAAGAGCACCGTTTCCGCAAATCTTGCAATTTCCTTTTCAAAAATGGAAAAACGAGTTCTCCTTATCGACTGCGACCTTCGCCGTCCTAATGTTCATAACATTTTTAAGCTTGACAATAAAAAGGGACTTACCAATGTAATCGGTAAAATGATTGAAATTGACGAGGCTGTTAAGCATGATGTTCTTCCGAATCTTGACATTCTTCCGGCAGGTACGGTTGCGCCAAACCCCTCTGAGCTTATGTGCAGTACCAGATTTCAGGAACTTTATGAGCAGTTTGTCAGAGATTATGATTATGTAATTTTTGATACGCCTCCTATCGGTGTGGTTGCCGACGCTCTGCTTCTCAAGGATATGATTGCCGGCTTTGTTGTAGTTGTTCGTGAACGCTCAACAACTCACGGTGACCTTCAGCACCTTCTTGACAGCGTAAAGCTTGCCGATTCAACTGTACTCGGTCTGATTGAGGTAGGTTGTACTTATGATTCAAAGAGAAGAAAGAAAGGTTATTACTACTACCAGTATTATTAATCCCAATTTTGTGCTTTGGCACAAAACTACACATTCTCGATAAAAATAACACAAAATCACAGACTTGCAAACTTTCACCAAAAATGACTGTTGCAGGTCTGTTCTTTTTTGTGAAAATAAAAATGCAAGATTGCAAAAAACATCTTGCATTTCTTGAGCGAATAGAGTAAAATATATTAGAAATTTAAATTGCATTTGCAATAATATTTTAAGGAGTTATTCAAAATGGGTTATCTTGAACTGAGTAAGCAGGAACTTGAAAAAGAGTATGGCAATCTCGTAAAGAGATTTGAGGAGTTTAAAGGTATGGGACTTAACCTCAATATGGCAAGAGGTAAGCCCAGCAAAGAACAGCTTGATTTTTCCTTACCTATGCTCGATACAATCAACAGCAAATCCGATTTTATCGGTGAGGATAAGATGGATTGCCGCAACTACGGACTTCTCAACGGTATTACAGAGTGCAGAAAGCTTTTTGCGGATATTCTCGGTGTAGATGCAGAGAATGTTATTGTAGGCGGTTCTTCAAGTCTTAATATGATGTTTGATACAATTTCATGCTTTATGACAGCTCCCGCTGTTGAGGGCTGCAAACCATGGTATGAAGTAAAGAACAGAAAATTTCTCTGTCCGGTACCGGGTTATGACCGTCATTTCGGCATTACTCAGTATTACGGCTTTGAACTTATTCCGATTCCGATGGACGACAACGGTCCCGATATGGATATGGTTGAAAAACTCGTTTCTGAGGATGACTCAATCAAGGGCATTTGGTGCGTTCCGAAATATTCAAACCCTGCCGGCACCACATACAGCGATGAGGTTGTTAAGCGCTTTGCCGCTTTAAAGCCTGCCGCTAAGGATTTCAGAATTATGTGGGATAATGCCTACTGCATCCATGAAATCAGCGACACACCTGATGTTTTGCTCAACATTATGGATGAATGCAAAAAGACAGGTAATGAAGACCTCCCGATTCTTTTCTGCTCAACATCAAAGATTACTTTCCCCGGTGCAGGCGTAGCCGCAATGGCTGCATCTGAGAACAACCTCAAGGTTCTCCGTGAAAAATATAACTACGAAATCATCAGCTATGATAAGCTTAATATGCTCCGTCATGTAAGATTCTTCAAGGACTATGACGGCGTGCTTAAACATATGGAAAAGCACAAGTCTGTCCTTAAACCAAAATTCGAGATTGTTCTTGATACTCTCGACAAAGAACTTGCGCCTGCTGATATCGCATCATGGAAAAAGCCGCACGGTGGTTACTTTGTAAGCGTTGATGTTTTTGAAGGCACGGCAAAGAGAACAGTCGCTCTCTGTAAGGAGGCAGGAGTTGTTCTTACAGGTGCAGGCGCAACATATCCGCTCGGAATTGATCCAAAGGATTCCAACATCAGAATTGCACCGACCTTCCCTCCGAACCACGAGCTTGAAGTTGCTATGGATGTTTTTTGTATCTGTGCAAGGCTTGCGGCTTGCGAAAAGATTCTGAACAAGTAATCATTATTTGAAAATTTGGTTTGTCGGTTGGATTTTGGAAGAATTTTGTATGCAGTTTATGACATTAGAATGTATTTTTTGATAAATTCAATTCTTTTTTTATTAAATATTTCCGTATCCATTGACATTTTCCTAAAAAAATTCTATAATAACTCTGTTACGGTCTGTGATTGGATGTTCGTGACAGAGTTATTTTGACTTTTGAGCAAAATAAAATCACAGCCAATTATTTAACGGAGGTTTCAAAGGCATGAAAAGAGTTCCAAAGCCTGTATTCTTTGTCGTAGCTTTGCTGATACTTGCCTTTTCGTTTACTGCGATTTTTGGTATTTCCTACTACACCGGCGATAACAAAACAACAGTATTAAAGGGCATCAGCGATATACGATGGGGAATTGACATCCGTGGCGGTGTTGAAGCAACATTCAAACCGGCAGGAGATGTTGACGCAACTGACGAGCAGCTTGAGTCTGCAAAGTCAATCATTGAATTAAGAATGGTATCTCAGGGTATCACAGATTATGAGCTTTATGCGGATGCAAAAAGCGACAGAATCATTGTTCGTTTCCCATGGAAGGAAGATTCCGACCAGAACGCAATTGAGGCAATCGAAGAGATTTCTTCAACGGCACAGCTTACTTTCCGTCCCGGAAAGGAATATTCAACAACAGATGTTGATTCAAACGGCGAGTATGTTTACAAAACTCCTTCGGGCGACACAGCTAAGACAATCCTTATGGACGGTTCTTATGTTGAAAGTGCAACAGCAGGTATGACAACAGATCAGTCAACCGGTAAGAATTCATATGTTGTACAGCTCAAGCTCAAGAGTGACGGTGACAAGAACGGTAAAGAGCTTTTTGGTAACATCACCAAAGAATATCTCAACCAGACAGTATCAATCTGGATGGACGATATTATGCTTTCGGCTCCGACCGTAAATGCAGAGATTACAGACGGCAACGCTGTTATTTCAGGTGACTTTACAGCTAAAGAGGCTCAGGACCTTGCATCGAAAATTAATGCAGGTGCTCTTCCGTTCCAGCTTGAAACATCAAACTACGGCACAATCAGCGCAACCCTCGGTGAGAACTCACTTGTTGCAATGGCATATGCGGGTGTTATCGCATTTATCATTATTGCAATCATTATGATTCTTTTCTACCGTTTGCCCGGTTTTGTTGCAGTTATCTCACTTCTCGGTCAGATGGGTCTTGCCATTGCGGCTGTATCAGGTTACTTCCCTGTATTCTCTTCATTCACAATGACGCTCCCAGGTATTGCGGGTCTTATCCTTTCAATCGGTATGGGCGTTGACTGTAATGTTATTACTGCCGAGCGTATCAAGGAAGAACTTAAGGCAGGAAGAACTCTTGACGGTGCTCTTGAAAGGGGTACAAAGAATTCACTTTCCGCTATCGTAGACGGTAATATGACCGTTATTATCGTATCAATTATCCTTATGCTTGTATTTGGTCCTGCAAATATTCTCTCAATCATCTTCGGTGAGTCTACAACAGGTACTATCTACTCATTCGGTTACACACTTCTTGTAGGCGTAATCGCTAACTTTATCATGGGTGTATTCTGTACAAGAATTATGCTCAGAAGTGTTGCAGGCTTTAAGTTCCTGCGTAAAAAATGGTTGTTTGGAGGTGCTAAGAATGACTGATAAAACTCAGACAAAGGCAGTTTCAAATGCCCCCCTTACAGATGGGGAATTTGCCGAAAAGTATAACAGAGGCCACAAGATTATTGACTTTGTAGGTCACAAAAAGATTTTCTTCGGAATTTCTCTTGCAATTATTATTATCGGTATCGTGTGTAACTTTATTTTTGGTACACAGCTTGACATTCAGTTCTCAGGCGGTGCCACACTTAAATTCAGCTACAGCGGTGAAATCAATCAGTCTGAACTTACTGATTTTATTCAGGCTAAAACAACAGAGGACAGAATCACTACTACATATGCTCAGGATCTTATGGGTGACAGCGGCACAACGGTAACAGTTCAGTTCTCGGGTAACGATTCAATCAAAACCGATGTTCAGAAGAACCTTGAATCAGACCTTCAGAAGAAGTATCCGGACAATAACTTCAAATGTCTTGAATCAAATTCGGTTGATGCTTCAATGGGTTTCAGCTTCCTTCTCAAGTGTCTTACTGCTGTTGCAATTGCAGCCGTGCTTATGGTTCTTTATGTAACAATCAGATTTAAGAAAATCGGCGGTCTTTCGGCAGGTGTTATGGCTCTCGTAGCCCTCTTCCACGATGTTGCAATGATTTACTTTATGTATGTAATCTTCCAGATGCCGATTGACGCAAGCTTCATCGCAGTTGTTCTTATGATTCTCGGTTATTCGCTTAACGATACAATTGTTATCTATGACCGTGTTCGTGAGGAAAAGAAGCTTGTCGGAAGCAAAACAGATGTTGGCAAGATATTCAACCTCAGCTGCACAAAGTGTATTAAGAGAACAATTATGACTTCTGTAACAACACTTTCGGCTATTCTTGTTGTTTATGTTGTTGCCTGTGCGTTCAATATCACATCTGTTCAGGGCTTTGCTCTTCCGATGATTATCGGTATCATATCAGGTTGTTATTCTTCAATCTGTATCGCAGGTCCGCTTTGGGTTATGTGGCAGCGTCATAAAAAGGCAAAGAAGCTTGCCGCTAAAGCTGCATAAAACAACTTTCGGATAAATTTATCCGATTCTGCAAATAATTATAAAGGGGTTGCATAAAGATGTTTTATGCAATCCCTTTTGTGTATTAAGACTTTTTAAGCGTTATTTGGAGTGATATATGAAAAAACTTGTTTCAATTTTTCTTTCTGCCGTGATAATTTGCGGCTCGTTATTAATTTCCGCTTGTGACAGAACTGAAGATGTCAGGAAGTCTGACGGTAAAATCAGCGTTGTAACAACGATTTTTCCTTACTATGATTTTGTAAGACAGCTTGCAGGCGATAAAGTTGATATTCGCCTGTTGCTTTCGCCCGGAAGCGATCCGCACAGTTATGAACCCAAACCGTCAGATATTACAGCAATTGAAAATTGCGATATTTTTATCTGCAACGGCGGTGAAAGCGACGAATGGGTTGACGGAGTTCTTTCGTCAATTGAAAACAAAGATGTAAAAGTGATGAAGATGATGGAGTATGTTCCTCTCAGACATGAACAATCTATGGATCATGACCATGAACACGACAGTCATGAAGATATGGATGATGATGACGAAGGTCACGATCACGAGGAAGGGGAGGAGTATGACGAGCATGTCTGGACTTCAATCAGAAATGCGGAGCGTATGTCTGCCTCAATCGCAGATGAGTTAATGTCAGTTGACAGCAAAAATTCTAAATATTACAATGACAGAAAAACAAATTACATTTCACAGCTTGACAGCCTTGATAAGAAATTTACCGAAGTTGCAAATAACAAAAAGCGTGATACGCTTGTTTTCGGCGACAGATTTCCGTTTCTGTATTTTGTAAGCGACTACAACCTTGGATATGAATGTGCATTCCCGGGTTGCAGTCATGAAACCGAGCCGAGTACAGCCGTTGTTTCTCATCTGATTGATTTTACAAGAGAACACGATATACCCGTTGTATTCTATCTTGAGCTTTCAAGCGGCAAAATTGCACGGATTATCTCTGAAGATTCTTCTGCAAAGACGATGCAGTTTTCTTCATGTCACAATGTCACAAAGGATGATTTTGAAAACGGCGCAACTTATATTTCTGTTATGGAACAAAATCTTGAAGCACTAAAGGAGGCGTTATACTGATGTCGCTTATTAAAATTGAAAATGCCTCGCTCGGTTATGAAGGCAAAACCGTTGTCAATGATATTTCGGTTGATATAAAAGAAAAGGATTATATCTGCATAGTCGGTGAAAACGGTTCGGGCAAAACTACTCTCATGAAAGCACTTCTCGGACTTTTAAAGCCATTGAGCGGTTCGATTACCTATAGTGACGGACTAAAACAGAATGAAATCGGTTACCTTCCGCAGTCAAGCGATATTCAGCGTGACTTTCCTGCGTCGGTGCAAGAGGTGGTGCTTTCGGGCTGTCTTAATAAAAAACACACCTTTTTCTATTCAAAGGAGCAGAAAAAAACTGCCGCCGAGAATATGAAGCTCACGGGCATTTATGATTTACGCAAAAAATGTTTCAGAGAGCTTTCGGGCGGTCAGCGGCAGCGTGTTATGCTCGCCCGTGCATTGTGTGCAACTCACAAACTGATTATTCTTGACGAGCCTGTAACGGGACTTGATCCGATGGCAATGGCTGATATGTACGCTCTCATCAAAAAGTTGAATGAAAGCGGAATCACGATTATTATGGTTTCTCACGATGTGAATTCAGCCGTGAGCAATGCCTCAAAAATTCTGCACCTTGCAAAGAATTGGTATTTCTACGGTACGGCACATCAGTATCTGCATTCGGATGCCGGCAAACGCTTTATTCTCAGCGATTGCCCGTGTGATGAATGTCAGCACAGAGTTCACGGAGGTGCTAAAAATGTTTGATATGATTTTTGAAATGTTTTCATACAATTTTATAGTCAGAGCATTCATTGTCGGCACGCTTGTTTCTTTGTGTGCGGCACTGCTCGGTGTTACGCTCGTTCTCAAACGGTATTCAATGATCGGTGACGGATTATCTCATGTGGGCTTCGGTGCGCTTGCAGTTGCGGCGGCACTAAATCTTGCACCGCTTGAAGTTGCTGTTCCTGTAATCATTATTGCAGCATTCCTGCTGTTAAGACTTTCCGAGAACAGTAAAATCAACGGTGATGCGGCAATCGCAATAATTTCAAGTACGGCGCTTGCCATAGGTGTTGTATTTGTCAGTGTATCGGGCGTAAATACCGACCTCAACTCATACCTTTTCGGCAGTATTCTTGCCACTACAACAGCCGACGCAATTATGTGCGGAATCCTTGCACTTGTTGTAATCGTAATATTCATCTTGTTCTACAACAAGATTTTTGCCGTAACCTTTGACGAAACATTTTCAAGGGCAACCGGTCTTAAAACAGGCGTTTATAACACGGTAATCGCACTCCTTACGGCTCTCACAATTGTAATCGGTATGAGAATTATGGGAACTCTGCTAATTTCTGCACTTATAATTTTCCCTGCGCTTTCTTCCATGAGAGTTTGCAAAAAATTCAAGTCTGTAATTCTCTGTTCTGGTGTGCTTTCACTCTGTTGTTTCTTTGTCGGTATGTGCGTGTCATATTCATGCGATACCCCGACAGGTGCAAGCGTTGTAATAGTCAATGCCGCCGTTTTCCTCATATTCCGACTGGTCGAATTTATCAATTCCAAAATTATAAAGAATAATTTAAATTAGCAATAACTTAAAAGTACTTGATTTTTAATGATTTTCAAGTATAATAGTAATTGAGGGAGGTAATATATTTGTATCAGGTCTATTTTTATAAAACACCTAATGGGGATCAGCCTGTTCTTGATTACCTTACTGATTTGTTGAGTAAAAAGGATAAAGACAGTCGTATAAAGGCTAACAAAATAAACGATTACATCCAGATATTATCTGAGTATGGAACTCGTGCAGGTGAACCGTATATGAAGCATATTGACGGTGAGATTTGGGAACTTCGACCTCTTAGAGACAGAATATTTTTTGTAGCTTGGGTTGATGATTCTTTTGTCCTTCTTCATCAGTTTATGAAGAAATCACAAAAAACACCTTTACGAGAGATTGAAAAAGCAAAGCGTGAGTTTGCAGATTTGACAGAAAGGGGACTTTCTAATGAGTAATAATGCTATTGGAAAAAGTTGGTCTGATGTAAGAAATCAGCTTTTTACACCGGATGAGATTGCTGAAAGTGACCTACGAGTGGCTTTGATTGGAGAGCTTATTAAAGCCCGTCAGGAAAAGGGAATAAGTCAAAAAAAACTGGAAGAACTTAGTGGTGTGAAACAACCGGTGATTGCAAGAATGGAAACAGGTGTTACAAGTCCACAACTTGACACTATTTTAAAAGTTCTTGCTCCTCTTGGAAAAACACTTGCAATTGTACCGTTGCAGACTGCTGAGAATAAAAGTTAATTACAAAATATTTTCAACTAACGGAAACTCGCTTTCTTTAATGGAGGCGAGTTCTTTTTTTGCCTGAACGCTTTCGGCAAAGTACATATCACGGTTCTGCTTTTGTGCAAATGCGGTCATTCTCGAAATGCTTAATCCGATATTGTCAACATAATCGTGAATGAGCATGGTGTCAATCAATTTGGCATTGTCATACCATTCTTTCTCGGTTTCTTCACATATTTTGAGCGCATCTTCAAATTCAAGTCTGCTCATCAGTCTGTCGGCACATTCAATTTTTGCAATGAATGAATCCGTTTTGCCCGAAATAAATCCTGTTTCAACAGATGCAAAGCATAGTGCCGCCAGAACAAGTGAAAGTGCAATGTAAATTCTTTTCATATCGTTATTCCTTCTTTATAATGTTGTAATTTCCGAGTGCGTCAAGAGTCATCAGAAAAACATTGCTCTGCTTAATATTTTTCTTTTGCAGAATATTTTTAACATAACCCTTTTCTTTTTCACATAAATTAAGCGAATTTTCAAGAATTTTTCCGTTGCTGACAACTACGGTTTCAATTTTATTGTCCTTAATTTTTAACCCGAAATCCTCGGCAGAAGGCTTTCTCTTCTCAGGCTTTTCAAGAACGCTCAACTCACCGTTTGTTTCAACAATGCAGTATTGAACATCTTCGATTGAAAAAATACCCTGTTGTCTTAATCTGACGCTCAAATCTTCTGTAGTAAGCCGCAGCTTTTTCATAGCCGATTGCAGAATCCTTCCGTCTTTAATTACTATAACGGGTTTTCCGCACACAAGACTTCTGAAACCGCTCCACTTCATCATAATAATGCTTGCGGTAATTTCAAGTGCAACGAGAATTGCAACGGGAATAACTCCGCTCAACAGCGGTTGAGATGTGTTCTGCATAGGAATTGATGCGATATCCGACACTATCATTGTGATTACAAGCTCGCTCGGCTGCATATCGCTCATCTGTCGCTTTCCCATTAACCTGACTGCCAGAATGACAAAGGCATAGAGCAAAATTGTTCTGATTATTGAAATTAACATAACATCACCGTTACTAATATTTGCATAATTTGAGCCGATATACCGCAAAATAAAAAGCAGATATATTAAGACGGTGATTAAATGTATAATTCATTAAAAGAAAATATTTTAACTCTGAAGAAAATGTTCAAAAATTCAGCAGACTTTACGGTTCGTGAAATGAATCTAAAGGGGCAATGCAGTATAAAATCCGCAATAATCACAATTGAGGGAATGTGCGGAAAGGACACGCTTGCATTGTCGGTAATCAATCCTCTGCTCGATTATTATTTTGACTGCCAATCTCCCGATAAGGTTTTTGACCTTATCAAAAATACCGTGCTGACATCAAGTGAAATTGTCGAGTTCACGACAATTGACGAGGCAATCAGCTTTTCAACATCAGGTTTTGCCCTGCTTGTTGTTGACGGTTGCAGTCGTATGCTTGCAATCGGAGCACAGGGCTTTTCGTTCAGAAGTGTTTCGGAACCCGAAAGTGAGGTAGTCCAGAGAGGCTGCAGAGAAGGTTTTACGGAACCGCTGAGAATCAATATGACTTTAATAAGACGAAGAATCAAAAGTCCCGACCTTGTTTTTGAAACCGTAACAAGCGGATACAGTTCAAACACGCAGATGATGATTTGTTATCTTCAAAACAGCGTGTCAAAGCAAATTCTTAAAGCAATCAGAGAACGGCTTGAAAACTGCAACCTGAAAATGATTCTTGCGTCGGGATATTTAAGCAGTTATCTTGAAGACAACAATTCAAAATCACTTTTTTCGGGTGTCGGGATTTCCGAAAGGCCGGATACGGTCTGCGGAAAGCTGTCGGAGGGCAGGGTGGCAATTCTGATTGACGGAACACCGTCGGTGATAATCATTCCGCACCTTTTTGCAGAAGAATTTCAAAGCGTTGATGATTATTCAAACCGCCCGTATTATGCGGCATTCATACGGATTTTAAAGTATATTTCGTTCCTTATAGCCGTATTTTTGCCGGGAATATACACGGCTTTTGCACAGTTTCATCCCGAATATTTTCCGACCGGATTGCTCGTGAAAACATCCGATTCTTTGTCGCAAACACCCTTACCCGTAACACTTGAAGTTATTCTCATAACCTTTATCTATGAAGTCATGAGAGAGGCCGGACTGCGTATTCCAAAGCCGCTCGGACACGCTGTCAGCATTGTCGGAGCGCTTGTAATCGGTGAAAGTGCCGTCAGCGCAGGCATAATCAGCTCGTCAACTCTTATGGTTGTTGCAACTGCGGCAATTTGCAGTTATGTCACATTCGCACTCTATCCGCCTATTATGGTGTTGAGATTTTTCTGCGTTATCGCAGGCGGAATGTTCGGCTTGTGGGGAATAGTTCTGCTCACCTGCGGAGTGCTTGTCAATATGTGTTCCAAAACATCAGTCGGCGTGCCGTATATGTCATCGCTTGCACCGTTCTCGTGGCGGAGTATGCGTGATGTCTTTGTCAGAGCAGATTGGAAAAGACTTTCAAAGCACACAATCAAGGTTCAGAAATTCCCCGAAACGGAGGAGATGTAATGCAATCAAATGTAACTTTTCCGTCAAAAAGACTTATGCTTTCGCTGTTTGTATGTTCTGTGCTTCCGATATTGTTAATGGGGCGGAGCTTTTTGCAGAGCGACAATATTTTTTCAAGTCTTGCGTCAATCGGATTCGGAATATTTTTCACGTTGTTGTGCTTTGTACCTTTTTATTCGATAAAGCACAGAACAAGACTTGATTTCTCAGCCTTTGCAAAAAACACATCGCAAACGGGCTTTTTCTTTGTTTCTTCATATTATTGTATGTATTTCACCGTGATAACCGTTTCTTTTCTGATTAGATTCTGCGATATGTTTGTTTCGGGAGTTAATCCCGATGTCGACACAAAGGTGATTGCCTTTTTGATACTTTGCATTTGTGTTTACGGTGCGTCAAAGGGGATAAATCCGCTTTCAAGAGTCAGCATTTTTGTGCTTGCATTTCTCATAATTGCTTTTGCCGTGATATTTTTCGGAAATATAAAATCTTTTGAATTTGCACCGAACAGCACCTTTGTTACACCCGATTTTTCAAATATTCGGAGCAATGTTGCAGACTGTTTAATCTTTGCGTTTCTGCCTGTTATTTTTGGATTCAATTCCACAAGCACCAAAAATCTGTCGATAAAACAACCTGTAATTACAACTCTTATTATATTCGGCACATTAATGCTGACTTTGTTTTTTACTGATTTTGTTATCGGTGCATATTCTGCACAGCAACCGTTTTCTGTTCAGCTATTGTCAAAAACCGCATATTTTGGTGATATGAAAGGCTTTGACAGCTTTTACCTTGCCGCAGTAACTGCCTGTATTTTCGTTTTTGTAACGGCTGTCCTCATCAGCGTTTCAAACTGCATTGTAAATACATCTTCAAAAAGAACGCTTGTTTTTGTTTCGATAATAGCTTTTATAATGTTTGTTTTGTTTGTTTGTGCAGATAGTTATAATGCTGTAAAAGAATTATTACTGAACAATATTTTTCTGACTGCACTCAATTTTATTTCTGCACTTCTGATTCCTGTAATCTATCTTTTTGTATATCGGAGAAAGCTTTATGAATAAAAAATTATTTTTACTGCCGATTATGGCAATTGTTCTGATTTTAGGCGGTTGTTCAAATTCAAACCGAATTGATACTTCTTCGCTTGTTCAGACGATTACTGCAGAAAACAAATCGGGCAAAGTCGTGTATAATTTCTATCTGCTTGAGAACAGCGAGGATGTGCAAAGTGTTTCGGTTGAGGCTGACAGCCTTGAAAAAGCCGTAATATCGGCAAAGAAAACCTATATCCCTGCGCTGACGCTTTCAAAGCTTGAATTGTATCTTATCGACTCAAATCTCGGAGAAAAAACTCTCAAAACCGATATTGACTATATTTCAAAAGAAACCGCAATTTCACCTTTGACCTATACTGCCCTTTCGGATACAAAAACTTTGCAACTTTTTTCAAAAGATAAAAACGCACTGAATAAAGTTAAAGAACATATTGTTCTGTTGAAGAATAATAATAACAACCTTTCCGTGACATCTTTATCCATATTCAATAATTTTAAGGGTAAAAACAACGGCTATTTGAGTATTTGTTATATTAGTTCCGATAAAGAATTAAAAGCAGACATTGTTAAAACAGTAACAGAAAAATGAGAAAATTTTATTAAAAATTGAAAAATAATTCACAAAAAGACTTTATCAAAACTGCGTTATGGTGTATAATAGCAATAAGTATATAGCCTGAGAGCATACATCTGCCCGTTAGGCGGCAGAGCGGTTGCTCTGATTTGTGAAATGTAATAATATTTAGGATAGGACGATGATTTATGTCTGTTGAATTTTCTGTTCCACTGTCGCAAATTGCAGAAGCATTGAACCTCACCGAAGTTTATGTCGCTGAAAATTACAAGGAAACTAACATATCAACTGTTGAAATCAACAGACCGGGACTTGAGCTTACGGGTTATCTTGAATTCTTTGACAACAAGCGAATTCAGGTTCTCGGTAATACAGAGTTCTCATATCTCGGCAGATACGGTCCGGAGGCTCAGAAAATGGTTATTGACTCCATTTTCAGCTTTGGTCCTCCGGCTGTAATAATCTGCCGTGATATTGAACCGTCAAACGCAATTCTCGAAAGTGCAAAGCTGCACAAGGTGTCTATTTTCAGCACCCCGCAGAGTACATCGGATCTTACTGCGTCACTTGTACAATATCTTAACAAAGAGCTTGCTCCGAGAATTACCCGTCACGGCGTTCTTGTTGAAGTGTACGGCGAAGGCTGTCTGCTTACGGGCGACAGCGGTGTCGGTAAGAGTGAAACCGCAATTGAGCTTATTAAGCGTGGTCACCGTCTTGTTGCCGATGATGCCGTAGAAATCAGAAGAACTGCCCAGACAACACTCTATGGTCAGTCGCCCGAAAATATCCGTCACTTCATTGAGCTTCGAGGTATCGGAATTATCAATGCCAGAAAACTTTTCGGTATGGGTGCTATCAAGCTGCAGGAAAAGATTGATATGGTAATCAACCTTGAGCAATGGGACAGCGCAAAGGTTTATGACAGAATGGGACTTGACAACGAATACATGAAGATTCTCGGTGTCGAAGTGCCTACTCTTACAATTCCCGTAAAGCCCGGCCGTAACCTTGCCGTAATCATAGAGGTTGCCGCAATGAATAACAGACAGAAGAAAATGGGCTACAATGCAGCAAGAGAACTTCTCAAAAATCTCGGAATGGCTGTTGAGGATCTTCCGCCGTCACCAAAGGTTATTGTTGATACATGGGAATAATTCCGCTTTGTAACGGAATACAGGGAACAGAAATTTCATATTCTAAACTAACAACGGAGGGTAATTGAATGGACACTACCGATATTATATATAACTGTGCTCAAAAGCTTGATTGTGACGCAAGACGATTTGAACCGATGAGCAGACACACTTCATTTAAAATCGGCGGAAAGGCAGATGTTTACATAAAGGTGACAAATCTTTCTCAGCTGATGAAAATTTTAAAGGAATGCGATGTCTGCAAGGAGAAGTATATTCTTCTCGGCAATGGCAGTAATGTTCTGGTTCCGGATGAGGGAATCCACGGCACGGTTCTCCGTCTTGACGGTGATTTCAGGAATATTTCATTAATTGACGATACAACAATCTATTGCGGCGCAGGTGCGGCTTTGGGAAGCTTGTGTAAGTTTGCCCAAAAATGCGGACTTTCTGGACTTGAATTTGCATGGGGAATTCCGGGAACAGTCGGCGGTGCTTTGTTTATGAACGCAGGTGCATACGGCGGTGAAATGAAAGATGTTGTATACAGCGTTTCTCACATCACACAGAACGGTGATATCGGCAGAACAGAGGCGGAGAATCTTGAGTTTGGCTACAGAACAAGCGTTTACCGCAAAAACGGTTGCATAATCACAGGTGCGGTATTCAAACTCAAAAAAGATGATCCCGAAGAAATTCAGAACAGAATGAACGATTATATGAATCGCCGTTCAACAAAACAGCCGCTTGAATATCCGAGCGCAGGCAGTGTGTTCAAAAGACCCGAGGGTGCGTTTGCAGGTGCGCTCATTGAGCAATGCGGACTTAAGGGCAAAACAGTCGGCGGTGCTCAGGTCAGCGAAAAGCACGCAGGATTTATCATCAACAAATCAAAGGCTACAGCTGACGATGTAAAACAGCTTGTGTCGGAAATTCAGAAAACTGTTGAGAATGAAACAGGCTACAAGCTTGAATGTGAACTTATTTTTCTATAAAGCAAAAAAGGTGTAATTTTATGGAATTTGTAATCATTACGGGAATGTCAGGTGCAGGCAAAACAGGCGCTCTTCATGTGCTCGAAGACATCGGTTATTATTGTGTTGACAATCTTCCGTCAAGTCTGTTGTCAACACTCTATCGGCTTTGCCTCAAATCTGAAGATGATTCAATGAAGAGGGTTGCGGTTGTTGTCGATGTAAGAGGAAATGAAAAATTTGAGGAAATGTGTTCCCAGATTGAACACTTCAAAACGCATTACGAAAATGTAAAGGTATTGTTCTTTGACGCAATGACGGACAGGCTCGTTGTTCGTTATAAGGAAACAAGAAGAAGACATCCTCTTTCGGAAAAACTCAAGGACGGTTCGGTACTGTCTGCCGTTGAGCTTGAAAGGGAGCTTCTTTTGCCTATTAAAAGAACAGCCGATTATAACATTGACACTACATATATGTCAAACAAACAGCTCCGAGAGCGAATTATGTCAATGTTCATGGAGGACACTTCACAAAGCATTACGCTGACATTTATGTCGTTCGGTTTCAAATACGGAATTCCGCTTGAGGCAGATCTCATTATGGATGTGCGTTGTCTGCCTAATCCTTTTTACATTCCCGAA
This sequence comes from Ruminococcus bromii, assembly GCF_002834235.1. Taxonomy (GTDB): domain Bacteria; phylum Bacillota; class Clostridia; order Oscillospirales; family Acutalibacteraceae; genus Ruminococcoides; species Ruminococcoides intestinale. The sequence goes on from NZ_NNBY01000031.1 coordinate 40,964, forward strand.
CTCAAACATCTTACAGGACTTGACAAAGATGTGCGTGACTATGTTCTTGAAAGTGAAGAAACAACCGAATTTTTAAAGCGACTTTTGAGTATGCTCGATTTTTCCGTACCGCTCTATCTCAAAGAGGGCAAAAGCGAGCTTGTTGTCGGCATAGGTTGTACGGGCGGCAAGCACAGAAGTGTTACAATCGCAATGCAGCTGAACGACCACTTTCGTGAAAAAGGCTATAGGTGTGTTATTCAGCACAGAGATATTGACAGGTAAGGTGCAGAAATGTCATTTTCCTCGGATGTAAAAAAAGAGATTTGTTCGGTTGAACAGTTTGACCGTGAGGCTCTCAAAGCGGAGCTTTACGGAATGCTTTTATTCAGCAGAAATTTTTCTCCGAACAAAATAACCTTCACAACAGAAAGCAATTATGCGGGAAATCGTCTTATATTTCTTTTGCAGAATTTATATATGCCGATAATTGAAAAACAATCGGCTTTGCGAACAAAATCAAGCGACAGCCATCTTTACAAAATAATTGTGGTTGACGGAAACGATTGCAAGCGTATTTTTGAAGATTTCGGTCATACGGACGGTCAGATTACTTTGCGTGTCAACAGGGCAAATCTTTCAAGCGAAGAACTTTCGCAATCGTTTTTGCGCGGAGTTTTTCTTAGCTGCGGTTCGGTATCCGATCCCATGAAAAGCTATCATCTTGAATTCTGTGTTCCGCACAAAAATCTTTCCCAGGATTTGTGCAAGATTCTTTCCGAAATAACCGAATGTACCCTTATTCCAAAAACGGTTGTCCGCAGCGGCAGTTACATTGTCTATTTTAAGGAGAGCGAGCAGATTTGTGACTTGCTTACCTACATAGGCTCACCGATAAGATCAATGGAAATTATGGGTACAAAGGCAATAAAGCAGGTTCGCAACAATGTGAACCGCAGAATTAACGGCGAGGTTGCGAATATCGGAAAAATCGCAACGGCGTCTGCAAAACAGCTCAGTGCAATCGAACATATAAAAAAGACAGTCGGAATCGATTCTTTGCCCGAGGATTTGCGTGAAATCGCATATTTAAGGCTTGAAAATCCCGATATGTCACTTCGTGATTTGGGACAGAATCTTTCAACCCCAATCAGCCGAAGCGGTGCAAATCACCGTATGCAAAGACTGCTTGAATATGCAGGTACAGAGGTAAAAACCAATGGAAAATAAAAATTTGACTTTTGAGCAGGCAAACGAACTGCTTGAAAAAACGGTTTCAAAAATGGAGAGCGGTGAACTTACTCTCGAACAGACAATGGAGGAGTACGCAAAAGCGTGTGAACTCCTTGCTTATTGTATGAAACAGCTTGAACAATGCAAGGGTAAAATTATTGATATAAACGAGAGAATTTCAAAGCTTTCAAAGGGTGATGACAATGACTGAAGATTATGCAAAAAATATTGAAAACGCTTTAAAGAGCTGTCTGCCGAGTACGGATTGCCGTGAAAAAAAGCTGATTGACGCAATGGCTTACAGCCTTGAGGCAGGCGGAAAGCGTGTCCGTCCGTATCTTGTGTTCTCGTTTAACAGCCTTTGCGGCGGAAGTGAAGAGTCTGCAACGGCATTTGCCTGTGCAGTTGAAATGATTCACACATATTCTCTCATTCACGATGATTTGCCGTGTATGGACAACGATGACCTCAGAAGAGGCAAGCCGTCAAACCACAAGGTATTCGGCGAAGATATCGCATTGCTTGCAGGTGACGCCCTTCTTACGCTTGCCTTCGAAACCCTTACAAACGAAAAGACAGTAAAAATCTGCGGAACTCCCGCTTGTTGCAGAGGTGTTTCCGTACTTTCAAAATACGCAGGTGCGACAGGAATGATAGGCGGTCAGGTGATTGACCTTATGAGCGAAAACACAAACGCTCCGATTGAAGTCCTTCGTGAAATGGACTACAAAAAAACAGCCTGTCTTATCAAAGCGGCTTGTGAACTGGGCTGTATAAGCGCAGGTGCAAACGATAAGCAAATTAAAGCCGCCTCTGAATTCGGCGAATGCATCGGTATTGCATTCCAAATTCAGGACGATATACTCGATGTAACCTCCTCCGATGAGGAACTCGGCAAGCCTGTAGGCAGTGACGCAGAAAACAGTAAATCAACATATGTTTCACTTCTCGGAATTGAAAAGTGCCGTGAGCTTGTTGATGAACTTACCGAAAAAGCTGTTAACGCACTTCATGGCTTTGACGGTGATACAAAAGAGCTTGAAGAATTTGCTTACAAGCTTGCAAAGAGAAATAAATAATTCTTTGCAAATATTAATTAAACGGATAGGAAATAAATTATGGGTGAGTATGAACTGCTTTCTAAAATTAAATCACCGCATGATGTCAAAAAGCTCAATGACGAACAGCTTGAAAAGCTGTGTACCGAAATAAGGGAAAAGCTCGTTGAAACCGTGTCTGTAAACGGAGGACATCTTTCACCGAACCTCGGTGTTGTTGAACTTACCGTTGCTCTTGAGCGTAGCTTTAATCTGCCGAAAGACAGCATTGTATGGGATGTCGGACATCAGGCATATACCCACAAGCTGTTGACGGGACGCTACGAGCAGTTTGACACAATCCGCAAAAAAGGCGGAATTTCAGGCTTTCCGAAGCGTGCCGAGAGCAAATACGACGATTTTAACACAGGTCACAGCAGTACATCAATATCAGCCGCATACGGAATTGCAAGAGCAAAACATCTTATGGGCGACCAAAGCTACACCGTTGCCGTGATTGGTGACGGTTCATTTACGGGTGGACTTGCTTTTGAGGGAATGAACAACTCAGGCAGATTCAACAAGAACTTTATTGTTGTTCTCAACGATAACAAAATGTCCATTTCACCGAATGTAGGCGCATTGTCACGCTACCTTACAACGGTAAGAATTCAGCCGTGGTATATGCGAGTCAAGAAAATTACGGAAAAAATTCTTTTACACATTCCGCTTATCGGAAAACCTTTGAAAAGATTTCTTCAGGGAGGAAAGTCTAAACTTAAAAATCTTGTGTACAAAAACACTCTTTTTGACTGCTTCGGTTTTACCTATCTCGGACCTATTGACGGACACAACATTGATGAGCTTGAAAATGCGTTTGAGTGTGCAAAAAAGGTGAATTCTCCCGTTCTTGTTCATGTTGTTACCAAAAAAGGCAAAGGCTATCAGCCTGCCGAGGACAATCCGGGCGGATTTCACGGAATAGGCAGGTTCGATATTGATTCGGGCGAACCGCTTTCAAGTCACAAGGGATTTTCGGCTGAGTTCGGAAAGACTATGTGCGAATTAGCCGAGGACGATAAAAAGATTTGCGCAATTACAGCCGCAATGTCTGGAGGAACGGGACTTACCGAATTTTCAAGGCTTTTTAAGGAAAGATTTTTTGATGTCGGTATTGCTGAAGAACACGCAGTGACTTTTGGATGCGGACTTGCCGCAAAGGGCATGCGACCTGTTTTTGCCGTGTATTCAACATTTCTCCAGAGAGCCTATGACCAGCTTTTGCATGATGCGGCTCTCGGAAAGCTTCATCTCGTAATCGGGGTTGACCGTGCGGGAATTGTTGGTGATGACGGTGAAACTCATCAGGGTGTGTTTGATGTTTCGATACTCAACACCATTCCGAACACAACAATTTTTTCTCCGGCATATTTTGACGGTATGAGAAAATCTCTTTCAACCGCAATTTACATTTGCGACAGCCTCGCTGTTGTGCGTTATCCCCGTGGCGGAGAGCTTTACAAACCCGATGATTTCGGTGAAGAAAATCTTTCATACGATGTTTACGGAAATCCGAATTGTAAAAATCTTCTCATAACCTACGGCAGACTTTTCTCTTATGCCTGTAAAGCCAAGGAAACCCTTGCAAAACAGGGCGTTGAGATTTGCATATTAAAACTTTGCAGAATTAAACCGATTGACGAAAATGCCGTTGATTTTGCGGCAGATTTCGATAATGTATGGTTTTTTGAAGAGGGCATCAAAAACGGCGGTATTGCGAGAAATTTCTCCGATTTACTCTGTTGCACACAGTTCTGCGGAGATTATCATATAAAGGCTATTAATGACAAATTTGTCAAGCAGATGTCTGTCAGCGAGGCTCTTCATGAGCTTAAACTCGATGATGACGGAATGGTGAACACCATTACCAAAAATTTAAAGGAAAAGAATTAGGATGAAAAAAAGACTTGATATTCTTGTATATGAAAAGGGCTTTACCGACAGCCGTGAAAAGGCAAAAGCAATTATAATGTCGGGGCAGGTTTATGTTGACAATCAGAAAGCCGACAAGTGCGGAACTTCTTATGATGAAAATGTTAAAATTGAAGTAAGGGGCAACACACAGAAGTATGTCAGTCGTGGCGGTTTAAAGCTTGAAAAGGCCATAGACAATTTTGACTTTGATTTAAAAGATAAGATAACAATGGATATCGGTGCGTCAACGGGCGGCTTTACCGACTGTATGCTGCAAAACGGTGCAAAAAAGGTGTATTCAATTGATGTTGGTTACGGTCAGCTTGCTTGGAAGCTTCGCAACGATCCCCGTGTTGTCAATCTTGAACGCACCAATATGAGAAAGGTTACAAGGGAGCAGGTTCCCGATGAAATTGACTTTTTCTCGGTTGATGTTTCGTTCATTTCATTAAAGCTGATTCTGCCTGTTGCAAGACAGCTTATGAGCGAAAACGCACAGGCTGTCTGCCTAATCAAACCGCAGTTTGAGGCAGGCAGGGAAAAGGTGGGCAAAAAGGGCGTGGTTCGTGATCCTGCCGTTCATGTTGAGGTTGTCAGAAAAATATTTGATTTTTGCCTTGAAAACGGCTTTGATGTGCTTAATCTCGACTATTCGCCAATCAAAGGTCCCGAAGGCAATATAGAATACCTTATCCATCTTCGCAAAAGTGATGATCCTAAGTCATACACGGATGTAACACCCGAGCAGCTTGTTGAAAATTCACATGCCGCTCTTGACAAAAAATGAGCAGGTGCTTTTATGAAATTTGCATTAGTGGTCAATCTTTCAAAAGAACGGGCAATTAAATATGCAAAAAAGATTTCTCTTTTTCTTCTTGATAAAAATGCAGAAATTGCTATGATTGAGGAATGCAGTCAGTATTTTAAGGGAATCCACATTCATTATTCAAAAAATATTACGGAGCTTTTTGAATACTGCGATATGGCAATTACAGTAGGCGGTGACGGAACGATTATCCATGCCGCAAAATATGCCGCAAAAGCCGATAAACAGCTTATCGGTGTTAATGTCGGCAGACTCGGTTTTGCCGCAGATGTTGAACCGCACGAATATGAACAGCTTGAACGGCTTATTACGGGCGATTACACAACAGAGGAGAGAATTTTGCTTGATGTTGAGGTCATAAAAGAGGACGGTTCAAAGCACTATCTTGCTGTGAACGATGCCGTTGTCGCAAGAGGTCAGCTTTCAAAAACAATTGATTTGCACCTGACGCTTGACGGTGACGAAATTTCAAAATACAGAGCAGACGGTTTGCTCTTTGCAACTCCGACAGGCTCAACAGCCTATTCATTGTCGGCAGGCGGACCTATCCTCGCACCTAAAATGGAATGTATTCTTATGACTCCCGTTTGTCCCCATTCATTATTTTCCCGTTCCGTACTTTTCAGCGGGGAATCGGAGCTTTCGGTTCATGTGAAAATCCCCGAAGAATGCTGTTGTGTGCTGACAATTGACGGTGAAAAAAATGTTCCTGTTCTTGCAACCGACAGGGTTGTAATCCGCAAATCCGATTTAAAGCTTAAACTTGCGTTACTCCACAACCGCAATTTTTATAAACTGCTTAATGAAAAACTGAAAGAGAGGGATTTTTGATGAAAACAGGGCGACACGCACGAATTCTTGATATTATAGCCGAACATCCCATTGAAACACAGGATGAGTTGCTTACCCGACTTCGTGAGGAAGGTTTCAAGGCAACGCAGGCTACAATTTCAAGAGATATCAAGGATTTACGCCTTGTTAAAACTCTCGGAAGTGACGGAAAATATCGCTATGTTTCTGCATCTCGCAGTTCAACCGATATCCGTACCAATTTTTCAAATCTTTTCAGCACTTCGGTAAATTCAATAGATATTGCACAGAATCTTGTTGTAATAAAAACCCTCAGCGGTATGGCACAGGCAGTTTGTGCCGCACTTGATTCAGCCGACTATCCGTCTGTTGTCGGAACAATTGCAGGTGACGATACAATCTTCATTGCCTGCCGAACAGCCGACCTTGCGGTGTCGCTTACCGAAGAACTCAAAAAGCTTATTTGACAGGACTGATTGAAATGCTCAGAACTTTATATATAGAAAACATTGCCGTGATTGAAAAAACTTCAATAGATTTTGAAAACGGTCTTAATGTCCTCACAGGTGAAACAGGTGCAGGTAAAAGTATAATAATTGACGCAATCAATGCAATTATGGGACAGCGTACATCAAAGGAAATTATTCGCACCGAGGCCGATTCAGCCTTTGTAAGTGCCCAATTTGACGATATTAATCAAAGCATTGTTGAAAAGCTTGATGAACTCGGCTTTTCCGATGACGAGGGAACACTCATTTTGCAGAGAACTCTCAACAGAAACGGCAAGAGCAGTTGTAAAATCAACGGCAAGCCTGCAACGGTTTCAATGCTCAAAGAACTTTCAAAGCACCTTATAAACATTCACGGTCAGCATGAAAGCTACGAACTTTTCTCTCCCGAAACTCATATTGATTATATTGACCGTTTCGGCGGTTGCGAAAAGCTTTTGTCTGATTATAAAAAATGTTATGATGAATATAAAATTCTCAAAAAGAAATTAAATTCAGCCGATTCGGACGAAAGTGAAAGATTGAAAGAAATTGATTTGCTTTCATATCAGGTGAATGAACTCACAGAATCCGATGTTAAGCAGGGAGAAGAACAGGAGCTTGAGAGCGAAAGAACAGCGCTTATGAGCTTTGAGAAAATCTTTTCTCTGCTCAATGATGCAAAAATGGCTCTTGACGGTGACGAAAACTATGGCGGCGGTCTTGAATCGGTCGATTCTGCATCAACTGCCCTTCAAAAAGCGTCATCATATAATGCTGAATATGAAGAAATTGCAAATACGCTTACAGATGCATATTACAATTTAAAGGATTGTTGCGACAGCATTTCCGACGCCATTGATTCGCTTGAATCCGATCCGCAAAGGCTTGAAGAAGTTGAAGAAAGGCTTGACCTTATCAATCGTCTTACAAGAAAATATAATTGTTCGTCAGACGAGCTTTCGGACCTTGACGAAAAATATCAGGCAAGACTTGACGAACTTATGAACTATGACCGCAACCGTGACGAGCTTGCGGAAAAATGCAGAGAAAGCGAAGAAAAAATGCTTGCGGCTGCCGAAAAACTCGGTACTCTGCGCAGAAAAACCGCAAAAACCTTTGCAACAAAAGTAAAATCCGAAATGGCATTTTTGAATATGCCGAATGTTGAGCTTGTTCCGTACTTTGAAAAGTGCGAACCAAATTCAAAGGGTACGGATAAAATGGAACTGCTCATCTCCGCAAACCCGGGTGAAACACCTCGCCCTGTTGCAAAAATCGCATCGGGCGGTGAGCTTTCAAGAATGATGCTTGCAATCAAAACAGTTCTTGCAAGCACGGATACGGTTGATACCCTCATTTTTGATGAGGTTGACACAGGTATTTCGGGTTCAGCGGCAGAAAAGGTCGGCTTAAAACTGCGTGAAGTCAGCAAAAGCAGTCAGGTTCTCTGTGTGACACACCAGGCACAAATCGCAGCTCTTGCGGATTATCACTATCTTATCCGTAAACAGGTTGAAAAAGGAAGAACATTTACAAATGTAACCCTCCTTGACCATAACGGCAGAGCAGGCGAACTTGCACGAATAATCGGCGGTGTTGATATAACCGACGCCGCACTTAAACACGCAGAATCAATGCTTGAAAAGTATAATAACTAATATAAATCAACTATATAAACGAAAGGGAGCGGCATTTTGAAGCTGTGGTCGGTTGCAAAACTTGATAAAACTAAGGCGGAGGAGATTCAGTCCCGCTATGAGCTGCCTGCAATTGTTGCAATGCTGCTTCAGATACGGAATATTACAACGAAAGATGAAATTGAAGGCTTTCTTTACAACGATTCTTTCATTGCCGATCCGTTTGAAATAAAAGATATGGATAAGGCTGTTGAACGCATTAACAAGGCGCTTGATTGCGGTGAACCGATTTGTGTTTACGGTGATTATGATGCCGACGGTGTCACCTCAACAGCACTTTTATATTCTTACCTTGAAACAATTGACGCAAACGCAATGTACTATATTCCGTCCCGTGAAACCGAGGGCTACGGAATGAACAAAAACGCTGTTGACAAACTCAATGAGCGTGGAATAAAACTCATAATTACGGTTGATAACGGAATTGCGGCAGCACAGGAGGTTGCATACGCAAGCTCACTCGGAATTGATACCGTTGTCACAGACCACCATATGCCCTCAGGCGAGTTGCCAAAGGCTTGTGCCGTAGTTGACTTGCACAGAGAGGACTGTAAAAGCAGATTCAAAAATCTTTCGGGGGTGGGCGTTGCATTTAAGCTGATTATGGCGCTTGAAGGCGAATACTGCGATACAACCACCTTGCTTGACAACTATTCCGACCTTTTGAGCATCGGCACAATCGGTGATGTTGTTGAGTTGAAGGATGAAAACCGAGTATTTGTCAAACACGGACTTGAAAGCATTACAAATACCGATCGTCCCGGACTGCAGGCACTTATCAAAAATTCCGGTCTTACGGGCAAAACCGTATCTTCAACAAATGTGTCATTTACAATTGTCCCGAGAATAAATGCAGTAGGACGACTCGGTTTGTCCGAAAAATCAGTGTCACTTCTTCTTACGGAAGATTATGACGAGGCGGCTGAAATTTCATCGCAGCTCTGCGTTGACAACTCCGAAAGGCAAGAGATTGAGCGTGATATTCTTGAAAAAATTGACGGAATAATCCGCAGAAAACCGTCGCTTGTCAATGATAAAATCATAGTAATTGACGGTGAAAACTGGCATCAGGGTGTAATAGGACTTATTGCCGCCAAAGTCAAAGAGGCTTACGGCAAGCCGGCAATCGTCATTTCAAAGCTCGGTGATATTGCAAAGGGCTCGGGCAGAAGTGTAGAGGGATTTCCTCTTTGCGACGCTGTTTTTGCCTGTTCGGATCTTCTCACACACAGAGGCGGTCATCCTATGGCTGTCGGGCTTTCTCTTGATTCTGAGAATATCCCTGCTTTTCGCAGGAAAATAAACGAATTTGCCGACAATTTCGGCAAGATGCCGTATGATAAAATCAACATTGAGTGTAAGCTCAATCCTGCATACATAAACCTTGATTTGATTGATTCTCTGTCGCTTATGCAGCCTTACGGTGCCGGCAATCCGACGCCTGTTTTCGGTTTGTACAATATGACATTGAAGAACATTACTCCGCTTTCGGCGAACAGGCATTTAAGACTCACTCTGTCCCGCAATAACATACAGATTACTGCGATGAAATTCTTTACATCACCCGAAGAATTTCCGTATAAAATCGGTGAAACACTTGATCTTGCAGTAAATCTTGACCGCAATGAGTTCAACGGAAATGTGTCTGTTTCCGTAATTGTCAAAGATATAAAATCATCGGACTGCGATACCGAAAAGCTCCTTGACAGCCGTACAAACTATGAGGATTTTTGCAGAGGGAAACAGCTTGACCGTTCACAGCTTTCGGATTTAATGCCCGACAGAAACGATTTTGCATTGCTTTACAGATATCTGAAAAGCAACGGCGGTTACGCTTTTGAAACCGTAACTTTGTCTCACATGCTTGACAACAGGCTGTCTTTTGGTAAAATTAAAGTGATACTTGAGGCCATGAGAGAGCTCAGGCTTATCGAAATTTCAGAGGGAATGAAAACCTCAAAAATTTCAGTCCTGCCCGTAAACGGCAGGGTTGACCTCAAATCAGCCCCGATTATCAAGAAATTAAGGGAGGTATTCTGATGGGTAAATTTTCAAATGTTGCACACTATCAGGATTTTACGGAACTGAAAAAGATTCTTTCCGCATCTGCTGCCAACACTTACGATATGGATAAAATCGAAAAGGCATATAAATTTGCCGAAAAAGCTCACGGTGACCAGCGCAGAGTATCGGGAATTCCGTACATTCTTCATCCCGTTTCGGTAGCCTGTATTGTTGCAGAGCTCGGTATGGATACCGATTCTGTCTGCGGTGCATTGCTTCATGACACAGTAGAGGACACAGGAGTCACACTTGAAGAGGTTACAAAGCTTTTCGGTGCGGATGTTGCCAAGCTGATTGACGGTGTTACAAAAATTTCAAAAATTCCGTACTCAACCCGTGAACAGCAACAGGCTGAAAATATAAGAAAAATGCTTATCGCAATGGCTGATGATATCCGTGTAATTATCATCAAGCTTGCCGACAGGCTTCATAATATGCGTACAATGAACTGTATGCCGGAACAAAAAAGGAGAGATAAATCACTTGAAAATATGCAGGTGTTTGCTCCGATTGCTCATCGGCTCGGTATTAAAACCATAAAAGATGAGCTTGAGGATCGTTCTCTTCAGTACCTCGATCCAATCGGCTATAAGGAAATCGAAGACGATCTTCTTATGACCGAAGAGGGTCGTGACAAGTTTATTGAATCCATCAAGAATCAGATTCTCGCAAAAACCGAGGGCACAATACCTGGTGTGTATATCAGCGGTCGGGTAAAGAGTATTAACAGTATTTACCGCAAAACATATATGCAGGGCAAAACAATGGATCAGATTTTTGACATTTTTGCCGTGCGTGTAATCGTTGATACAGTATCCGATTGCTACAATGTTCTCGGTGTAGTGCATGATATATTTAAGCCTATCCCTAACCGCTTTAAGGACTATATATCAATGCCTAAGCCTAATATGTACCAGTCGCTCCATACAACCGTACTCGACAAAAACGCAATTCCTTTTGAAATTCAGATAAGAACATGGGAAATGCATTACACCGCCGAATACGGAATTGCCGCCCATTGGAAGTATAAGCTTGGAATGGGCGCAGGCGGCAAAAATAATGACAAAATGGAGGAGAACATCAAAAAGGTCAAGGATATGATTCTTGATCAGCTTGAGGCAGAAGATGTTACCGACATCGCAAAGAATATCAGAAACGATTTTACGGAAAACGATGTTTATGTGTTCAGCCCGAGAGGCGATGTGTTCAATCTTCCGCAGGGTTCAACTCCGATTGATATGGCTTATCTTATTCATACACAGGTAGGTCACAGAATGGTCGGTGCTAAAATTAACGGAAAGATCGTTCCGATTGACTATAAGCTTAAAACAGGCGATATCTGCGAAATTATTACCCAGAAAGAGGAACACCCAAACAGGGGATGGGTTGATATCTGTAAAACCGCATCGGCAAAATCAAAAATCCGCTCATGGTATAAGCATGAAAAGCGTGATGAAAATATTGCCGAAGGCAGGCAGATGCTTGACAAGGAGTTCAAGCGCCACGGCATCAATCTTTCCGAAGAAGAATATCCCGATTTCCTCCAGAAACTGATGATTAAAAAGCAGTATAATTCCATGGATGATTTCTATGCCGCAGTAGGCTACGGCGGTATTCAGCTTTGGAAGATAATGCCAAGGCTCAAAGAAGAATATCAGAAAGCATATGCGTCAGATATTGAAGAAATTGATGTTCCGCAAGCACCCGTAAAGCGACCGAAGGCATCCGCAGGCGTTGTAATTGAGGGTGCAGACGATGTTCTTGTGAAATTTTCAAAGTGCTGCAATCCTCTGCCGGGTGACGATATTATCGGCTATATTACAAGGGGCTACGGCGTTTCAATTCATAAAAGGCACTGCACAAATGTGCCGAAAGATATCAGTAAAAGTGAAGAACCCGAAAGATGGGTAAGCTGTTACTGGGAGGACGAGGTAGGAGAGGCGTTCAGAAGTACGCTCCAGATTACCGCAACCGACAGAACAGGACTTCTTGCAGATGTTACAATCAAGCTTTCGGATATGCACATTTTTATACATTCGCTTAATTCAAGAGAGGCCGGCAACGGCACTGCCGTTGTTACCGCAACAATTGATGTAATGGGCAGAAATCACCTCCGTGGTGTAATTTCAAAGCTTTCCGACATCAACGGAACAATCGAAGTAAAAAGACTGTAATTGAGGTTATAATTTATGAAAGCAATTTTACAAAGAGTTACCGATGCCAAGGTTGAAGTTGATTCAAAAACCGTGGGCGAAATCGGTACGGGTTTTCTTATTCTTCTCGGAGTTGAAAACGGTGACACCGAAAAAGAGGCGGACGCACTTGCCGCAAAAATTGCAGGTCTGAGAATCTTTACGGATGAAAATGATAAAATGAATCTTGCTCTTGCCGATGTAAACGGTTCGGTGCTTGTAATTTCAAACTTTACTCTCTGCGCCGACTGCTCACACGGCAGACGCCCTAACTTTATGGCTGCCGCAAGACCTGACACAGCCGATCCGCTCTACGAATATTTCTGCAAAAAAATGCACGATAACGGAATTGAGCGTGTTGAAAAGGGAATTTTCGGTGCCGATATGAAGGTTTCGCTTGTGAATGACGGTCCCGTTACTATTGAAATCAACACAAAGGATTTGAAAATATGATAGATGTAAAAATTTTTAATGTTACGGTTCTTATGACAAACTGTTGTTTGCTTACAGACAGAAAAACAGGCAAAATGGCTGTAACCGATCCGGGCGCACCGAATGAAGAACTTAATTCTGAAATTGAGAAAAACGGCGGAAAGCTTGAATATGTAATTCTTACACACGGTCACTACGATCACATAAGCTATGCAAAACAGCTTGCGGAAAAGTTTGACGCAAAAATTGTTACGGGCGAGAAGAATAACGAATTTCTCAGCAAACCTGCACTCAATCTTACCGAAAAGCACAGACTTTCACTCAAACCGTTCTCAGCCGATATTCTGCTTAAAGACGGTGACAATTTCATGCTCGGCAATACTGAAATCAAATATATCACCACGCCGGGACATACAAGCGGTTGCGGTTCATATATTTTTGATGACACAATCATTTCGGGAGATACTCTTTTCTGCGAATCATACGGCAGAACAGACCTTCCCACAGGTGACGATGCCGAAATGGCAAAGTCAATCAGAAAGCTTAAAAATCTTGAGGGCGATTATCGTGTAATTCCCGGTCACGGACCGACAACAACCCTTGATCACGAGAGAAAATACAATCCGCTGATGAGGATTCTTTAATATGAATTTATATGTAAAAAATCACAATTTTCATTTTGAACTTGAAAACCTTACAAGGCTTTTCTTTCCAAATGAAAAAATAACGGTAATAAGAGATTTTTCTGAACCACAGCCTCCGTATATCTATACGGAGGTTTCGGATAAAATCACAATTTCGGTGAATATCGGCTCTTTTAATAAGTCCGAAACAGCTGTGAAAAAGCTTACGGATGATGACAACGAGCTTGTTTCGGCACAGCTTTTGTACAAACTTCTTTGTGATTTTACGGGACTTACACAGCCGTGGGGAATACTTACGGGAGTTCGCCCCGTAAAGCTTTTAAGACGACTTGCCGAAGAATCAAATGAAGAACAGGCTGTAAAAAAGTTTGAGAAAGACTTTTTTGTCAGCAACGAAAAAATAGCATTGTCAAGGGAAACCGAGCATAACGAACGAAAAATTCTTGAACTTTCAAAACCCGAATCGTTCAGTCTTTATGTCGGAATCCCTTTTTGTCCGTCAAGGTGCAGTTATTGCTCATTTGTAATGGCGTCAATCGAAAGGGCTGAAAAGCTGATTGAACCGTACACAAAGCTATTATGCGAAGAAATTAAACGGACAGCCGAAATTGCAAACAAGCTTGGTTTAAGGCTTGAAACCGTATATTTCGGCGGCGGCACTCCCACTACTCTGAGTGCCGAACAGCTTGATACGGTGCTTGGAATAGTAAACAAAAGCTTTGATATGTCAACCTGTCGTGAATTTACTGTCGAGGCAGGCCGTCCCGATACAATTGACATTGCAAAACTTTTTGCTTTAAAAGAAAATAAAGTTGACCGAATCAGCATAAATCCGCAGACTGTAAACGATGAGGTGCTGAAAACTATCGGAAGAAAGCATACTGCTCAGCAGTTTTTTGACGCTTTTGAGCTTGCAAGAAAATGCGGCTTTGATAATATCAACACAGACCTCATTGCGGGCTTGCCGACAGATACCCCCGAAAGCTTTAAAAATTCACTTGATTCAATCGTCAGGCTGAATGCAGAATGTATTACGGTTCACACGCTGTGCATGAAAAGAGCGTCCCGTCTTACAACCGAGGGAGTAACGCTTGATTTGCAACAGGCGAGAGATGCAAGAGAAATGCTTGCATACACGCAGAATATTCTCGGACAAAACGAGTACATTCCGTACTATATGTATCGCCAGAGCAGAATGGTCGGTAATCTTGAAAATGTCGGCTGGTCAAAAAAAGGCTTTGAAAGCCTGTACAATGTTTATGTTATGGACGAAACCCACACAATCCTTGCCTGCGGTTCGGGCGGTGTTACAAAACTGAAACGCAACAATCCCGATTATCTCGAAAGAATATTCAATTTTAAATATCCGTACGAATACATTGACCGTTTTGATGAACTTATTCAAAGAAAGTCCGGGATAATGCAGTTTTATGGTCAATAACACAGTTGATTAATGCTGTCAACGGTGTTATAATACGACATATGTGATTGCATACGGAAGTGAAATTGTCATATATTGAACAAAACAGAATTCTTGTTCATAATTTGTTTTTCTGATGAGATAATTTTAAGAAAGGTCGGATTAATATGGGAAAATTTGATGAAATTTTTGACGATGTAGTTGTCAATGCAAAAGCCTGTGCGTCTGCTGTTTCGCAGAAAGCGTCAACAGTTTATGATGTTTCAAAGCACAAGATTACTGCCGCTGAAATCAGAGGCGATATCAACAAAAAGCTTCGTGAACTCGGTGCTCTTACATACAAATCTGAGGTTCACGGAACAGACAATTCACAGCAGATTAAGCTTATTGTTTCGGAAATTTCCGATTTGAAAGATAATCTTGATGTTGTAAACGAACATATTGCCGTGGCAAAAGATCAGAGAAGATGTCCCGGATGCAATGCTGTTATTCCTAAAAATTCTGTATTCTGCAACATCTGCGGTATCAAGATCGACGATACTGATGAGGATTTTGAACTTTGATTTTTTATTAATGGGTGATTATTTTTGTCTAAATTAAAAACTAAAAAATACAATGCCGTTGCAAACGCTGAGAAGGACGCTTCTCAAACCTTTGTCAAAGGTGCGGCAATTCTTACTTTAAGTATGGTAATTGTCAAGGTTTTCGGACTTCTTGACAAGGTTATTCTTACAGGTATTTTCTCCGGTGTTTCTTTTGAACAGGCTGTTGCAGGCGGAACGGAAACCGTCAATTTTGCATCTTTCGGTCTGGGTCTTTACAGTAATGCCTATGAAATTTTTGTCGTAATTTTCACGGTTGCAACGGGCGGTCTGCCGATAGCAATTTCAAGACTTGTATCTGAAAGTACGGCACAAAAACGATTTAACGATGTAAAACAAATTCATAGGGTTTCAATTCCTTTCTTCGTTATTGTCGGCATTCTTTCATTTGCAATTCTTGTCGGTGCAAGCTTTATCTATGTTCAGATTATAGAGTCCCCGTATTCATTGCTCGGTATGCTCTGCCTTTCTCCGACGGTATTATTCGGTTGCCTCGTTTCAATTTACAGAGGATACTATGAAGGTCAGCGCAACATGTTTCCGACTGCCGTTTCGGAAATTATAGAGGCAACAATCAAGCTCTTTATCGGTGCATTCCTCGCTTACATCATTGCGCACCTCGGTATGAATTCTTATGCTGAGTCAGGCACGGTTTTCGGACTTTACATTGCAAATCAAACCGAGGCTTATCAGACAATCGTTTCATTCTCGGTTGCCGGTGCAATTATGGGTATCACCCTCGGAAGCGCCGCATCATTTGTGTTCTATATTCTCAAATTTAAAATTCAGGGTGACGGAATTCCGGAAGAATACTACCGTAATTCCGTAGAGGCTCGTTCAAAAAGAGAAACTTTTAACAAGATTCTCAAAACAGCCATTCCTGTTGCAATGGGTTCACTCATTATGAGCGTAGGTTCGCTTATTGACCAGGTAATTGTTCAGCGTGTACTCCTCAATATGATTGAAACTAATCCGCAGGCTCTGCAGGCACAGTACAGTCAGTATTTCACAGCCGATATGTTCTATGCCGACACAAAGACAATACACACCAGCCTTTGGGGCTGCTACTCAGCCGCCCTCACTTTTCTTCAGCTTGTAACAGCCGTAACACAGGTGTTCGGTTCAAGTGCTATGCCTAATGTAACAAGTGCATGGACAAAGGGCAACAAGGACGAACTCAAAAAGTCAATCGAAACTGTTATCCGTCTTACAATGCTTTTTACATTCCCGATGGCTCTCGGTATGATGGCACTTTCGTTCCCGATTATGGGACTTGTGTATAACGATCCGCTTATTACAGATGTCGGCGGAAGAATTCTCCTCATCATGGGCGTAACAACAATATTCGGTGCGGCGTCAACTCCTGTGTGCAGTATGCTCCAGGGCATCGGCAGAGTTGACCTCCCGATGAAGCTATACACAGTTTGTATGGCTGTCAAAATCGGCATTACATGGATGTTTGTAAGCGTTCCGGAAATCAATGTTCAGGGTGCAACTGTCGGTTCAATGATTACCTATGCAATTATGACAATCGTAGGTATGTATCTGCTTATCAAGTATTCAAAAATCAAGCCTGATTTATTCGGTACAACAGTAAAACCGCTTATCGGTGCAATTGCAAGTGCCGCTTCGGCATTCGGCGCATATCACCTTATGGAAAGCATTATCGGCTCTGCAAGAATGTCAATAGCAGTTTCGCTTGCAGTTGCAATCTTTGTTGCGGTTATCGTTTATATTGCTGTATTGTTGATATTGCGTGCTTTTACGGCAACAGAACTGAAATTTTTGCCGAAAGGTGAGAAAATTGCAAAAACACTTGAAAAATTAGGATTAATTAGGTAAAATATATATCTGTTGCGGTTGTTTCCGCTTCTCAGATAAAATTTGCATTGTCTAATAAGATTATCGGAGATGTCACGAATGAACTTTACAGAAAAAGAAAATTATAATTTTAATGACCTTGTTGAGATAGTAAAAATCCTTCGTGCACCCGACGGTTGTCCGTGGGACAGAGAACAGACTCACAAGTCAATCCGCTCAAATTTTATTGAGGAAACCTATGAGGCTGTTGAGGCAATTGATACCGACGACCTCGATTTGCTTAAAGAAGAACTCGGTGATGTTCTTCTGCAGGTTGCTATGCATGCGGAAATCGAAAGTGAACAGGGAACATTTGATATAAACGATGTTTGTGACGGAATCTGCAAAAAGCTCATTATCCGTCATCCCCATGTTTTCGGTGATGTCAACGCCGACACTACCGAAAAGGTTCTCAAAAACTGGGATGCCATTAAGATGAAAACAAAATCCCAGAAAACTCAGACACAGGCAATTCTCAGCGTGTCAAAGGCACTTCCGTCACTCATGCGCAGTACAAAAATCCAGCAGAAGGCCGCAAAGGTCGGTTTTGACTGGGAAAATGTAAACGGTGCGCTTGATAAGCTTTTTGAAGAATGTGAAGAGCTTAAAGCCGCTGTTAAAAACAATGATGCTGAAAATCAGCGTGAAGAACTCGGTGATGTGCTTTTCTCAGCAGTTAATGTTGCAAGATTTTTGAACATTGACAGCGAACATGCACTCTACGATGCCTGTGACAAATTCACCGACCGTTTTTCGTCTGTTGAAAAGCTTGCAAACGAGCGTGGAATAGATATGAAAACGGCACCGTTATCTGTACTCGATTCCCTTTGGGATGAAGTTAAATTATCTAAGAATTATTAATTGGAGGTTTATTATTATGAACAAAACAGAACTTATTGCTGCAGTTGCCGAGCAGAGCGGACTTTCAAAGAAGGATGCAGAAAAGGCAGTTTCTTCAACAATTGACACAATCATCAATACAGTAGCTGAAGGCGAAAAGATTCAGATCGCAGGTTTCGGCACATTTGAACAGCGTCAGAGAAATGCAAGAACAGGTTGTGACCCAAGAACAGGTAAATCAATCGAAATTCCTGCTTCAAAGGTTCCTGCATTCAAGGCAGGCAAGGGCTTTAAGGATGTAGTAAACAAGTAATCTTGTTTTATATTTCGGGTAATGGTACGCTGTATCATTACCCTTTTTTGTTAAAAATTTTTTATTAAAAATCGGAAGGGTTTATAATATGCGACTTGATAAATATTTAAAAGTATCCCGACTCATCAAACGCAGAACAGTTGCAAATGAGGCGTGTGACGCAGGCAAAATCACAGTTAATGACAAGGTTGCCCGTGCGTCCTATGATGTAAAAGTCGGTGATGTAATCGAAATCACACTCGGTTCAAAAAGTGTAAAGGTTAAGGTTACAGAGGTAAAAGAAGTTGTTCGCAAGGAAGATGCGGCAACAATGTATGAGGCGGCAGTCTGATTTTTTACCAAAATTAAAACACAAAATATTACTTTGGATGAAATTAGGTGAGTAGATTATGAATAAGACAATTAATTTAATATTGGCAATATTATCTGTAATTACTTACATTGGGATTATTGTAATGAAGTTTTACACACAGATAAATATACCCAATGGCTCTTTCGTAATAATGACTTTATTGTTCATTATTTCGGTATGCCAATTTTTAAATTCGTTAAAATAATCTACACACGAGGAGAATATGTGTATACCACGACATTCATCAGGTTTACTAGTAGGAATAATTATCAACTTAATAAATATAAATAAATCGTAAGTTGAGGTATTAAACTATGAAATATTGTTGTGTTAAACAATGTGATATAACTGATTGTGGTGCTTGGTTTTACGGCAAAGGGTGTAAAAGGCAATCAGGAGGCGTTCTTCTCTGAATTCCCTCTTCTTGCTATTGCTCATGTTATTGTTGATGGCAATCTGATGCACTATGTTGTTATACATAAAATCTCAAAAAAAGAAGAATAATTTTATTTTTTTCTCCGTATAAATTACTGACAAATAATTTATACGGAGGTTTTTTTATGCAGGAAATGCCAAAGGCTAAGAATCATACGGTTATGCTTGATAACAGGGGGAAGCTTGTTATGACAGGCACGGAGGATGTGTCGGGCTTCAACGAGGAAACGGTGTCGGTAAAAACCTCCTGCGGGTGCCTTGTAATCAAAGGGGAAAATCTGCACATTGATAAGTTAAACCTTGAAACGGGAGATGTTTCAATTGACGGAAAAATTAACGCAATGCAATACCTCGGCAACGGTGCGTCAAAATCCAAACTTTCAAAACTCTTTAAGTAGGTGTAATCTTGGAGCTGACTTTTGCACAGCAGTCAACCGCATTTCTCTGTTCACTTGTATTCGGAGCGGCGGCAGGATTGCTGTATGATATATTTAAAATAATCAGAATGACGCTTTGCAAAGGAAAAGCGTCGGTTTTTGTTACAGATTTTCTTTATGTTTTTATCGTATCACTTAATCTGTTTATTTTTTCCGTTGCATATATGCTCGGATTTTTCAGAGTGTTTGTAACGGTCGGTTCATTTCTCGGTTTTGTTATTTGTCGATTAACCCTCGGCAGACTTTTATCGCTTGTATATTGTCCGATGATTCGTTTCACGGAGAGTGTCTGTGTGAAAATTTCGCAAAAAATTAAAAAAAATCTAAAAAAGCTATTGAAAAACAGCAACAACATATTGTATAATGAGGGTAAGAATAAAGGTATATTTAGAAACGATAATAATAATTCAGCAGAGAAAGCAGATAGTTTTGAAGATGAAAAAAAGCACAAAGAAAGTAAAAGAAAGCACTGCGGCTTCTCGGCAGACAGAAGACGGCGCAATAAAGGAGATAACTCCGAAAAAGCGTAAAAAAGGAAGATATATTCTGATTTATCTCGCAATTATCGGTTTTGTTTTTTATGCCGTAATTACAATTATCAATCAGAATGTTCAGATTGCCGAGAAAAAGGCAGAGCTTACGGATTTGCAACAGCAGATCAGCGTGGTTGAGATTCAGTCGCAGTATCTGAAAAAGGTTCAGAATTACAAGGGTGACGATCTTAAAAAATATATTGAAAAAATAGCTAAGGATGAATTAGGCTATGTCGGTGACGGTGAAAGAATTTTCATTAATGTTGCCGGAGAATAAAAGGGTAGAAATAATTTTAAGGGGTAATAAATTTTTATGGCTATTGAAGTCGGAATGATTCTGGAAGGCAAAGTATCAGGTATTACAAAATTCGGCGCATTTGTTGATTTGCCGGATTCAAAAACCGGTATGGTACATATCTCGGAGGTTGCACCTACCTTCATCAATGAAATCAGTGATTATGTAAAAGTCGGACAAGAAGTAAAGGTTAAGGTGCTTGCTCTTAATGACGGAAAAATCAGTCTGTCAATGAAACAGGCTCTCCCGAAGGAACAGCAACAGCAGAGAAAACGCTCTGACAGACCTCAAAGACAGAATCACAGAAGCAGAGAGCCATACAAGCCTGCTCCGCCCGTAACTTCACCGGGTGATTACGAGTGGCAGAGTTCACGCAGAAATGCTCCTTCTTCGTTTGAGGATATGATGTCAAAGTTCAAGCAGACAAGCGAGGATAAGATGTCCGATCTTAAGCGTGGCGGAGAAAGCCGTGGCTACAGCCGCAGAGGCAACGGCAACGGCAGAAAATAAAAAATTATATAAGGGAGGCAGATTTTATGAAAATCACCTACACAGCAAGAAAAGTCAACCTCAGAGATAACTTTAAGGAAAGATGCGAGAAAAAGCTTTCAAAGTTTAATCGTATTTTCTCGGAGGATGCTTCTGTCAATGTAGTTGTCACCCTCGAAAAGAACCGTCAGACTGTTGAAATTACAATCCGTGACAACGGTATGATTTATCGTGCCGAAAGCACAATGCCCGAAATGAATGACGCTCTTGACAAGGTTTGCGACATTCTTATGCGTCAGATTCGTAAGAATAAAACGAGGCTTGAAAAGAAAATTAAATCCGCCGGTATTGAAGATTTAATCACGGAAGCTGCTCAGACTGGTGAACCGGAGGACGATGAATACAGCGTAGTTCGTAAAAAACATGTTCTTGTAAAGCCGATTTCGGTTGATGAAGCTATTCTTGAAATGAATATGGTAAACCATAACTTCTTTATGTTTATCAATTCCGAGACAGATGAAATCAATGTTGTTTACAAGCGTGCAGACGGCAACTATGGTGTGCTCGAGCCGACAACCGATTAATTTTTTAAAAGCAAGGGGTATCGGTTATTCCGATACCCTGTTTTTTTGTCTTTCAGTCTTAATAGAATTTGTGTATCAATAAAACAGGAGATAAATATGAATATGAAATTTTCCGCTCCATGCATTTTCGGTCTTGAAGGTCTTTGTGCAAATGAGCTGAGATATCTCGGTGTTGAAAATGTCAATGCCGAAAACGGCAGAGTTACCTTTACAGGCGATTGGTCAACACTTGCACTTGCAAATATAAATTCCCGTTATGCGGAGCGAATACTCATTCTTCTTGCAGAATTTGAGGTTCACACCTTTGACGATTTGTTTGAGGGCGTAAAGGCAATCCCGTGGGAAGATTATATCGGAATTTCCGAGGCTTTTCCCGTAAAGGGAAGATGTCTTGATTCCGATCTTATGAGTGTTCCCGATTGTCAGAAAATCGTTAAAAAGGCAGTCGCAGACCGCCTTTCACAAAAATATATGCTCCCGTGGTTTGATGAAACAGGTGCTCCGCATCAGATTCAGTTTCTCATTCTTCGCAACAAGGTAAGTATTATGCTTGACACTTCGGGCGCAGGACTTCACAAGCGTGGATATCGTGCCGATTCAAATGATGCTCCTATAAAAGAAACACTTGCCGCCGCTATGGTTGACCTTTCAAGAGTAAGGGCAAACCACTTTGTAACCGATCCTATGTGCGGCAGCGGCACAATTCTCATTGAGGCGGCTATGAAAGCACTTAACATTGCTCCGGGACTTAACCGTTATTTTGCCTGTGAACATTGGAATTGTGTTCCGAAAGATGTTTTTGAAACAGCAAGAGAAAATGCAAGACAGAAAATAAGACACGACGCAACATTTAGGGCAACAGGTTACGATATAGATGATTCAGCCCTTGCAATCGCAAAGAAAAACGCAGAAATTGCAGGAGTTGCCGACAGAATAACATTTGCAAACCGTGATATTAAAGATTTTGAACTTGAGGACGGTTTTCAGACAATCATCACAAATCCGCCATACGGTGAACGATTACTTGATGTAAAATCAGCTGAAAAGCTGTATGCAGTTATGGGTGAACATTTTAAAAGAATGAAGGGTAAAAGCTACACCGTTATAAGCCCCGATGATGATTTTGAAAAAATCTTCGGCAGAAAGGCTGACAAACGCCGCAAACTTTATAACGGAACGCTTAAATGCGAACTTTATATGTATTTTAAATAATTTTCATTACATTTTAACGGCATAAAAAACAGTTGATTTTCTTTCATATTTATAGTATGATAGAAAGCGATGACAAAATTTAAGGAGGTATCACAGTTGGACGAGAATAAAGAAATTCTCACTTCTGAAAATGAGGCAGAGAATACCAACACAGATACAACAGCAGAAACAACAGAAAATACAACATTCGTTGCAGATGAGCCCACAGAAAGCGAAGAAATGTCTTTTGCTGAAACAGAACCTGTAAACGAAAACGGCGTGACTGCTCCGCAGCCAAAGAAAAAGAGTATTATTCAGCTTCCTATCATTATAGGTATCGTAATTGTTGCGGTTGCGGCAGCTACTCTTTTCGTAATCAAAGGATTTTTTGATACAAGCATTGTAGGAACATGGATTGAATCTGTTGATGTAACAGGCAATTCAGCATCATCCGACGAGGCGTCAAAGGTTGATGTTTACTACACATTTAACGGTGACAATACTCTCAATTACAGAATCGGTTCAATGGTTTGGAACGGTACATACACGGTTTCAACAGATGATTCGGGTAATCAGACACTTGCCATGACGCTTAACGGCAATGAAACAAGCTGTAACTACGCTGTTTCGGGTAATATGTTCTCCGGCAGAACTCTTGAGCTTTCAACTTCAACTGCTGCCAACAAGGTTAAACTCAAGTCAGGTTCAGAGGTTAAGCCTGAATTGAAGGTTGATAAGGACTTCAAGGCTGACAAGAAAATCACAGGTTCATGGACTTATGATAACGGTTACGCTAAGATGACATACAAGTTCAATGATGACGGTACTGTTGAAATCAACCAGTCAGACGCACTCAATGTTGACGGTACTTACTTAATCAAGAACGGCACAATCATCATCAAGTACTATTACACAGATGAAGTTGAAATGGATGTTGCTTATTCCGTAGAGAGCAACGGACTCAAGCTCAATGACATTCTCTATACAAAGGATGACGATTCGGCAAAAACTACAGCAGCAGTAACCGAGGCGGCTACGGAAACAGCTACAACTTTAGCAAAGTAAATCTTTTGAACTTTTAATGCAGGGCAACGGCAGATTATCTGCTGTTGCCTTTTTAAAAATACAATAATATGAGGAGGATTAATATGACACCGCAGGAAGAATTTATTGAAATCTACAACAAATATATCACAAGACAGGGTGCTGACGAGCTTCTTGAATGGCTCAAAAGAACCGATTTTTTTACTGCCCCTGCAAGTTCAAAATATCATTGTGCCTGTGAAAACGGTCTTGTAATGCACTCCGTCAGCGTGTTCAATACAATGATGGAAAAGCACTATGATGAAGAAACCGACAATATTGAAAGTTTTGCAATCTGCGGACTTCTTCACGATTTGTGCAAGGCTCAGTTCTACAAGGTTTCAAGCAGAAATGTCAAGAATGAAAAAACTGGTCAGTGGGAAAAAGTTCCGTATTATGCAATTGAAGATCAGTTTCCTTACGGTCACGGTGAAAAGTCTGTTTTTCTCATTGAACGCAAAATGCACCTTAAAATTGATGAGGCTATGGCAATTCGTTGGCATATGGGTGAATTCGGTGACAAAAACAGCAACACAATCAGTCAGGCTTATGACAAGTATCCGCTTGCCGTAAAGCTTCACCTTGCAGACCTTGAATCAACTTTCCTCCGTGAAAAAGGAACTTCACAGGTTAATAACAGGTAATATTTTAAACACAGGTGCAGATACTTATTTTACCGATAAATTTATGATATGGGGAAACCAAAATGGATTTTATAACAGCACAGAATCGTGCCCAAGAGCTTACAAAACAGCTTGAATACCACAACAACCTTTACTACAATCAGGATGATCCGGAAATCTCCGACTACGATTACGATATGCTCATGCGTGAACTTGAGAATATCGAAAAGGAATTTCCGTCACTCAAATCTCCTATGTCACCGACAAACCGTGTCGGAGGTAATGCAGGAGAAAAGTTTTCTCCCGTTACTCATGAGGTTGTAATGGAAAGCCTTCACGATAGTTTTTCACACGAAGAGCTTCGTGAATTTGACGCAAGAGTGCGAGAAACCGTGCCGAATGTACGCTATGTTGTTGAACCTAAATTTGACGGTCTTTCCGTATCATGCGAATATGAAAACGGTGTTTTTGTAAGAGGTTCAACCCGTGGCGACGGCTCTGTCGGTGAAGATGTAACCGAAAATCTTATGACAATTAAAAGTCTGCCAAAGCGTATTCCAAATGCACCCGAATATCTCGAGGTTCGTGGTGAGGTGTATATGTCGTTCAATTCGTTTGACGCACTTACTCGCAGACAGGAAGAAAACGAGGAAAAAACCTTTAAAAATCCACGAAATGCCGCCGCAGGCTCACTTCGTCAAAAAAATGCAAAAATAACCGCTCAGAGAAGTCTTGATATATTCGTGTTCAATATCCAGCAAATCAGGGGAATGACGATTGAAAGCCATATTCAGGGGCTTGACTATCTTACGGAACTCGGCTTTCCGACTGCATTTTACAGCGTTTACGATAATGTTGACGAGGTGATTGAGGAAATTGAGCGCATAGGAAATATGCGTGGAGAGCTTGATTATGCAATTGACGGCGCTGTTGTCAAGGTTGACAGCTTTGCAAGCCGCCGACTTCTCGGCAGTACCGCAAAATATCCCAAATGGGCGGAGGCATATAAGTATCCGCCCGAGGAGAAGCCTACTAAACTCCTCAATATCGAAATCAATGTCGGCAGAACAGGTGTGCTTACTCCTGTAGGCAACTTTGAACCTGTACTTCTTGCAGGAACAACAGTAAGCCGTGCCACACTCCACAATAAAGATTTTATAGATGAAAAAGGTATTTGCGTAGGAGATACGGTTATAATCAGAAAAGCAGGCGAGATTATTCCCGAAGTTCTGTCAGTTAAGGAACACGCTGAAAATGCCGTGCCGTTTGAATTTCCGTCCGTATGCCCGTCTTGCGGTAACCCTGTTACACACGATGAGGGCGAGGCGGCAATCCGTTGTACAAACACAGACTGTCCCGCACAGCTGACAAGACATCTTATTCACTTTGTAAGCCGTGACGCAATGGATATTGACGGACTCGGTCCTGCAATTCTCGAACAGCTTTCAGACGAAGGACTTGTAAAATCTCCTGCCGACCTCTACAGACTTAAAGCAGAAGATATTTCAGGCCTTGAACGCAAGGCTGAAAAATCTGCGCAGAATCTTATTTCTTCAATAGAAAAATCAAAAGGAAACGAACTTTTCAGGCTTGTTTTTGCTCTCGGAATCCGTAACATAGGTCTTAAAGCCGCAAAGATAATCTGCGAAAACTTTGCAACAATTGACGATATTATGAGTGCAAAGGCTGAGGACTTTGAAAAAATAGACGGTTTCGGTGCTGTTATGGCAGAAAGCCTTGAAAATTATTTTTCGCTTGACGGTACAAAGGAGCTTATTGCAGACCTTAAATCACTCGGATTAAAAATGAAACCCTCTCAGCCGAAAAACACGGGCGGTCTTTTTGAAGGCAAAACCTTTGTCCTCACAGGCACACTTCCCACAATGACAAGAAGTGAAGCCTCAAAACTCATTGAACAGAACGGCGGAAAAACAAGTTCATCAGTTTCAAAAAAGACTTCATATGTCTTGGCAGGCGAAGATGCCGGCAGTAAACTAACCAAAGCCCAAACCTTAGGTGTTACAATAATTTCCGAAGAAGAATTAAAAGAAATGCTGTCAATGGAATAGTTACAATAAATACTTGACACTGTATATATGC
Source organism: Ruminococcus bromii (assembly GCF_002834235.1). Classification (GTDB taxonomy): domain Bacteria; phylum Bacillota; class Clostridia; order Oscillospirales; family Acutalibacteraceae; genus Ruminococcoides; species Ruminococcoides intestinale. Next base: position 67,500 of record NZ_NNBY01000031.1, read on the forward strand.
TGTTGCATAATTATGGCGAAAGGGGTACTTAAAATGAAAAAATATTTGATTTTAGCTGTCGTAACTTTACTTGCTGTTGCATTATCTGCTTGCAGCGGAAGTGTAAAAAGTAACGATACTTCTGCTGAAAATACAACTACTCAGGTTTCAACCTCGGTTAATGAAACAGTTCAGACATCAAATGCTGAATTGCCGAAAATTTATAATCCGACCAATGTAGAAATCCGTGATAATGAAGATGAAAACAAAGTTATTATTGAGTCATCTCAAATCGAGTATGTGTGTTTGCTTGATGATATTAACGGTATGGTGTTAAATATGAAACTTACAGCTGACGGAACTGATAAGTTTGCAGACTACACTAAAAATAATATCGGTTCTGCTGTTCGGTTTGTTATTAACGGAAAGACTGTTTCAAACCCGTATATAAATGTTGAAATTACTGACGGCAATATTAATTTTACAGGTGATTACACTAACGAAGAATATGCTGCTATCTTTAGTGAAATAAAAAGCAAATAAAACAATTTTCAATCCTCCGATTTATGTCGGGGGATTTTTTTTATGCCCTTTTGACATATGACTGTGCTTGTCTGCATAGTATTTATTGTACAAACTCTTTTGGGAGGAATTTAAAATATGCTTGCTGAACAAAACGAAAAGAGATTTACGGCGGCACTCAACTGCCTTTGCAAGAATATTTCACGCAGACTTTTACCGCTTGTACCTAAATTAGCCGATTCGGTTCAGGAAATCAGATTACGACTTTCCCGACCGCTTGCACTTGTCTGTCCCGACAATACATACTACCTAACGCAAAACGGCGGACTTAGCAATACAATCCTTGACGGTGCAATGCTTGTTGTCTCAAAAGCAGATATTGTCGATACTTTCAACAACATTTGCAACTACTCCGTGTATAACAGACAGAACGAAATTGTAAACGGCTTTGTCACAATGTACGGCGGTCACAGGGCAGGAATCTGCGGAACAGCGGTTGTAAACAACGGAAAAATTGTGAATATCCGTGATATAACTTCAATCAATGTCCGCATAGCAAGGGAGCATAAGGGTTGTGCGGATTCTCTTTATAATAAGATAATTGCCGTTTCGGGAGGTGTTCTCATATGCGGAGCACCTTGCAGCGGAAAAACAACCGTACTTCGTGACCTTGCAAGACTTCTGTCAACCAAGGGCAAGAAGAATGTTGCCCTGATTGATGAAAGAGGAGAGCTTGCAGGCACGGCATCGGGTAAATTTCAGAATGATATCGGAATGTGCGATGTCTATGATTCATACAACAAGAGCGAGGCAATGCTTCACGCAATCCGCAGTATGGCACCCGAAATTGTTATCTGCGATGAAATCGGCTCAAAAGAAGATATCTATGCCGTTGAAAAGTCGGTCAACTGCGGAGTTCGGATAATTTCATCAACGCATTGTGCAAATGAATACGAACTGAAACAGAAAGCAAACATGGTTTCTCTCATGAAAACAGGGGCATTTCAAACGCTTGTGTTTTTGTCAAATCGAACCCACGCAGGTGAAATTGTAAAAATATCGCAGGTAGGTGACAACTTTGCCGTTTAAACTCATAGGATGTTTGCTTGTTGTCTGCACGGGTACAATGATAGGTTTTGTTTTGTCGGGTAGGTTATACAAACGCAGAGATTTTCTGAAATCATTCACGGAATTTATATCATTGCTTGCAACAAATCTTCGCTACAGCGGTGATGATATCTTTACTCTGGTTAATTCCTGTGCGGAAAATTCAAGCCTTGATTTATTGCTTTTTTCAGAATGTGACAGACCTTTTGATGAATTGTGGCTTGAAAGGGTAAAACAATTATCTTCTGAAATACCGCTTTCAAAATCCGACATTTCAATGCTGAACGATTTCGGAGGTCAGCTCGGAAAAACCGATACAGAGGGGCAGTTAAAACATCTTGAACTCTACGAGGTGTCATTTTCAAAACAGCTTTCATCAGCCCTTGATGCCATAACAAAAAAATCAAAGCTATATAAAACAATGGGATTTTTTGCAGGAAGTGCAATCGCCCTTATGATGATTTAGAGGTAGTAATGGATGTTGAGCTTATTTTCAAAATTGCCGCTGTCGGCATAATTGTTGCGGTTCTTACCCAACTTCTCATACGAAGCGGTCGAGAGGAGCAGGCAATGCTGACCTCGCTTGCCGGACTTATAGTTGTGTTGACGCTGATAATAACGCAAATCAGCACTCTGTTCAACACAATAAAACAGCTTTTCGGTTTTTAATATGAATATTCTGTCAATTTCCGTGCTTGCCGTTGTGACCGTAATAATCTGCGTAATGCTCAAACCGAAAAATGCGGAAATCTCCGTAATGCTCGGTATAAGCTGTTCCGTTATTATTTTAATCGGCGTGCTTACTCAGGTTTCGGCTATCGTTACAACAATCAATCAAATCATAGCCTCATCGGGAATAAGCATTGACTACATAGTAATTCTGCTGAAATCAATCGGAATATGCCTTGTCACCGAGTTCGCCGTGAATACCTGCAAGGATTCGGGCAGTCAGTCGCTTGCATCAAATGTTTCGCTTGCGGGAAAAATTATGGTTACGGTAACGGCACTTCCGCTTTATTCGGATATTTTAAAAACCGTGTTGTCACTTGCAGGCAATTGAGGTGAAGAAGTGAAAAAAAGTGTTGTAATAATTACTGTCGTGTTTGTGCTTATCGCCCTTTCATGTGTCTGTGCAAATGCTGAAGAAGGTGAAATGATTTATGATATGTCAAATGTTTTTGATTCGCTGTCCGACGATATAAAGCAAAGCCTTCAGAATATGGGCGTTGATCTGGGGGATTTTTCAAAGCTTGCCAACCTGTCTTTTGAAAATGTAATGGGCGAAATTCTCTCGCTTGCACTCGGCAACATTTCTTCACCGCTCAAAGGTCTTGTCAATATAACCGCCCTGCTTTTGCTCTGTTCCGTAATCAGCGCCTACAACGGTTCGCTGTCCTGTGATATTTCAAACTCGTTGAATATAACCGCAACGCTCTGTATAACCTGTGCCGCAGTAGTCCCGGCTGTCGGAGTCATCGCATCAACGGGTTCGGTAATCTGCACCGCATCAAATATAATGCTTGCCTATGTTCCTGTTATGGCTGTAATTATGGCAAGCTCGGGTTCTGTGGCAGGTTCGGCATCATACTATGCCGTAATGATAGGGGCAGGGGAGGGTGTGTCACAGCTTTCATCAAAAATAATCGTTCCTCTGCTCAATATGTTCCTCGGTCTGTCAATAACATCATCCGTATCGCCGTCCGTAAATCTCAGCGGTTTTATGTCAATGATTTCAAAGAGCGTAAAGTGGCTTTTGGGCTTTGCTATGACAATCTTCACAGCCGTGCTGACATTCAGACAGCTTATAAGCGTTTCGGTTGACAATGTTTCAACCCGTGCTGTAAGGTTTACCCTCAATTCATTTATCCCGATAGTCGGTTCGGCACTTTCGGATGCCTACAAGGTAGTTCAGGGCAGTATCGGACTTTTGAAATCGGGAATAGGAATAATAGTGATTCTGTCCGTTACAATCGTGTTTATGCCTGTGATTTTACAGGGGGTAATGTGGATGTTCACCCTTTGGATCGGCAAATCAACGGCAGAGGTTCTCAATCTAAACGGTCCGGCAAAACTGCTTGAAAACATATCGTCTGTGTTTTCAACTCTCATAGCTGTTTTGCTGTGCATTATGTCAATTTACATTCTTTCAACGGCGGCGGTAATTATGCTTGGCGGAGGTTCATCATGAGCGGACTTTTTACGGTTGTTGTTGTAATGTGTGCGTCTGCGTTAATATGCTCGCTTGTTCAGACCTTTGTTACAGACGGCAGTACAAAGAAAATCATCAGCCTTGTTTTAGGCGCTTTTATTATCTGCTGTATGGTTGTTCCCGTAAAAAATGCCGTATCGTCATTTAATACCGATATTGAGGAAAAGCAAAATTCTGTTAAAGAAATATCAACTGATGATGAGGCATACAGCAATGCCGTTATAAAGCAGACGGAGATAAATCTTGAAACTGCATTAAAAAATCTTCTTTTACAGAATAATATAACAATCAAATCGTGTGACATAATTTTGAGCAGAGTTGAAAACAACGGCATAATCATAGCGTCAATCAGCATATATATAGACAAAGAATTTGTTCGGTACACAAATCTTGTATCGTCAATTGTTTATGACAATTTCGGAATTACATCAAACATTATGACGGAGTGAATTATGGAAGACAAAACAAGTTCAAAGCTGAAATCAATGCTCGACAGTAAAAAAATAAGAAATATCATAATCGTTGTCGGTCTTATCGGCATAGGTTTAATATTTCTTTCAAACTGGGTTGATTTCGGTTCTTTGACATCAGGAAAAGGAGATGAAGCATTTTCCGTAAAAACATACAGCACAAAAATAGAAAATGATTTGCAGACGGTGATTTCAAAAATTCAGGGAGCAGGCAAGACGGAAGTTTTGCTCACAATGGAAAATTCCGTTGAATATGTTTATCTTGACAACAGCACCACCAAAACAAAGGAAATTGAACCTTTGATAAGAGGAGTGCTTGTAGTGTGTGAAGGCGGTGATGATCCTGTTGTGGTTGAGCGTGTCACCGATGCAGTCACAAAAGCGCTTGATATTTCAACAGCAAAAGTATGTATTACAAAATTATCAGAATAAAGGTCGGGAGTAATATGAAATCTAAGAAAAAATATATCGTTTTTGCATCACTTGTGCTTGCACTTTCGGCAGCAGTGTACATAAACTGGCAGCTTTCGGGAGCTAAAACTCCTCAAAGTGCCAAAGAACTCGGTGCGGCATCATATGTCAGTGCAACCGCTTCGGCGTCGGATGATGAAGTACAGCAGACGGCGGCGCTTTCAAACGAGAGCAAAAGCTATTTTTCAGCCGAAAGGACAAAGCGGCAGGCAACTCAGGATAAAATAATTGATGATGCAAAAGAAATTTTCAATCTTGAAAGCTCGTCTGATGCCGACAAAAGCGAGGCTGAAAAGAATGTTGAAGAGCTTCTCAAAACCTTTACAATTCAGGACAGCATTGAAAGTATTGTCAAAGCCAAAGGATTTTCAGAATGCCTTTGCTATATAAGCGATCAAGGTGTGTCGGTAATTGTTCCGAAATCTCAGCTTGACGATACATCTGTTCTGATTATTGACGATGCCGTGGTTACTCATTATGAGGTTGATTATGACGATATATCGGTAATAGGGGCATAAAATTAGCAGAGGGCATAGTGTCCTCTGCTTTTTTGTGCATAAAATCAACCTCATTCGGTTGCGAGAAAAGTTAAAAAAGTAAATGATTTTTAACGGACATCTTTGTTAATTATTGTTTACATTCATTTTCAGTTATGGTATAATCTTGTAAGTAAATTAGGGAGTTACTCTGATTTGAATCTTAATGATATGATTTTAGTGATATTGTAATTTAACGAAAAGTTGGGTTTATTATGAATAACGAAATTAACAATGAATTAAATGAAATTGAAGTAAATGACGCTGAAACAAGTGACATCTTTGAAAAAGAGGTTAATCTCACAAGAAGTGAGTCAAGAGAGCAGGCTTTTATGCTTTTGTTTTCAAAGTCTTTTGACGATGAGCCTCTTGAAGAAACAATAGATGATAATTCGGAAATGTTTGTAGGCGGTGTTTGCGCATATGCTCAGGCTGTAGTTTCCGGCATTGAGGACAAGCATGGGGAGATTGACGAAATCATTGCAAGCCACCTGAAAAAGGGCTGGACTCTTTCAAGAATTTCAAAGCCGTCGCTTGCAATTCTCCGCCTTGCAATCTATGAGATGAAGTATCTCGACAATGTTCCGCAGAGCGTATCAATCAACGAGGCTGTTGAACTTGCAAAGAAATATACAATCGACGAGAGCAAATTTGTAAACGGTATTCTCGGCACATATTCCCGTGAAATTTCGGGAAAGTCGGAGAAGTGATATGAGCCTTTTTCTCGGAATTGACACTTCAAATTACACAACATCAACCGCCCTTTACGACAGCAAAACGGGCGAAATGGTTCAGCAGAAAAAACTTCTTCCCGTAAAAGAAGGTCAGCTCGGACTTCGTCAGAGTGACGCTGTGTTTCACCACACAGCACAGCTGCACACGCTTATTGAAGAACTTTTGAAAGATGTTGATACAAGCAAAATAGCCGCAATTGCGGCGTCAAGCCGTCCAAGACCTGTTGACGGCTCATATATGCCGTGTTTCACCGTTGGAGAGAACACGGCAAAAATTTTATCTTCCGCAATGAAAATCCCTCTTTACACATTTTCGCATCAGGAGGGACATATCTCGGCGGCATTGTTCGGCTCGCAGAGAACAGATTTGTTTGATAAGCAGTTTATCGCTTTCCATGTCAGCGGAGGTACAACCGAGGCAGTATTTGCCAAAGGATTCGGCACGGGCTTTTCCGTTGAACTTGCGGCACACACACTCGACCTTAATGCAGGACAGGCAATTGACCGCACAGGACTTATGCTCGGTTTAAAATTTCCGTGCGGTCCTCAGCTTGAACAGCTTGCCCTTAAAAATACAGAAAAAATCAAGGTGAAACCAACTCTCAAGGGTTGCGATTGTTGCCTGAGCGGAGTTGAAAATCTTTCCAAAAAGCTGATTGACGAAGGCAAATCTCCCGAATATGTTTCGGCATTCTGTCTTAAATATATTGAACAGACTTTGTCCGAAATGACCAAGCGACTGCTTGAAAAATACGGAGAACTTCCATTGCTCTTTGCCGGCGGAGTAATGTCAAATCGGATAATCAAAAATTCTTTTGAAGAAAAATACAATGCAATATTCGCACCGCCGCAGTTTTCGGCAGATAACTCGGCAGGAATTGCATATTTAGGATACAGGAAGTATAACGATGTACACACCCGAGTTTAGCAAACCACGAGTTTTAAGTGTTTCACAACTGAATTTCTATATAAAGTCAATTATTGAAAATGACGCAAGGCTGAATTTTGTCTTTGTTACGGGTGAAATTTCAAACCTAACCGACCACTACAGAAGCGGACACATCTATCTTTCAATCAAAGACGAAAAATCCGTTATAAGAGCCGTAATGTTTGCCGGCAATGCCCGTAATTTAAAGTTCAGACCGACCGACGGAATGAAAGTAATCTGCCGTGGCAGAGTTGCAGTCTATGAACCCACAGGTCAGTATCAGCTTTATATTGAAGATATGCAGCCCGACGGCATAGGTGCGCTTTCGCTTGCTTATGAACAACTTAAAAAGTCACTTGCCGAAAAAGGACTTTTTGCTCCCGAACATAAGAAGAAAATTCCGCCGTTTCCGAATTCAATCGGTGTAATTACTTCTCCCACAGGTGCGGCAGTACAGGATATCCGCAACATTCTTTCAAGAAGATTTCCGTCTGCCGATATAATTATGTGTCCCGTACTTGTTCAGGGCGATAATGCTCCCGCTCAACTTATTGACGCCGTACAGAAACTTGATAAATACAACGCCTGTGAAGTTATCATAATCGGCAGGGGCGGCGGTTCAATTGAAGATTTGTGGGCGTTCAATGATGAAAATCTTGCCTATGCAATCTACAACTGTAAAATTCCGGTAATTTCCGCTGTCGGTCATGAAACCGATTTTACAATCTGTGACTTTGTATCCGATCTCAGAGCGCCGACTCCGTCTGCGGCGGCAGAGCTTGCAGTTCCCGATACTGCGGAGCTTGTTGATTACTATAAATCGCAAAAGCAGTATGTTTCGTCAATGGCAACATTGAAATTAAGGCAGGAATATAATGCTCTTACGGAATTAAAAACAAGACTGTCCGTTGTATCACCACAACAGAGAATTTTTGAATATGAAAAATCTCTTGAACTTTGCAAAACGAAAATACAGCATTTTGTTCAGGAAACAATAAATAAAAAGACTGCCGACATCACAAAGACAGCCGCTAAACTTGAAGGACTCAACCCCGTTAAAATTCTTTCAAGAGGTTATTCGATTGCCGAAAAAGACGGTAAGGCGGTAAATTCCGCAAAAATGCTGAAAAGCGGAGATGAATTTACACTCCGTTTTTCAGACGGTGAAATAAAGGCAAAAGCAACAGGTGAGTAAAATGGCATTTACACATTTACATCTTCATACAGAATACAGTCTGCTTGACGGTGCCTGCCGTTTGAGCAGACTTGCAAAAGCCGCAAAAGAAAAAGGAATGACTGCACTCGCAATCACCGACCACGGTGTAATGTACGGTGCAGTCGATTTTTATAAGGAATCCAAAAAACAGGGTATAAAGCCGATAATCGGCTGTGAAGTGTATGTTGCACCGCAAAGCCGTTTTGACAAGACCACATCCTACGGAAAATACTATCATATGGTTCTGCTCTGCAAAAATCATACAGGTTATCAGAATCTTATCAAGCTTGTGTCAAAGGGTTTTACGGAGGGATTCTATACAAAGCCGAGAATTGATGATGAACTTCTTACCGAGTATCATGAGGGCTTAGTCTGCCTCTCTGCCTGTCTGGCGGGTGAAATTCCTCAAAAGCTCCTTGACGGTGATTATGCCGGTGCAAAGTCAAAGGCAGAATTTTACCGTGATATATTCGGGAGTGAGAACTTTTTTATAGAGCTTCAAGACCACGGAATTGAGGAACAGAAAAGGATAATTCCAAGCCTTATAAAAATTGCCCGTGAAATCGGTGTTGACATTGTTGCAACAAACGATTGTCACTATATTGAAAAACAGGACAGCACGGTCCACAATATTCTTCTCTGTATTCAGACCAACCGAACAGTCAATGACAGCGACAGAATGGAGTTCAAAACTTCGGAATTTTATCTTAAAACAGAAGATGAAATGCGTGAGGTGTTTGCAAGTTATCCCGAAGCAATCGACAATACACAGAAAATTGCCGATATGTGCAATGTGGATTTTGAATTCGGTGTACGCAAGCTTCCGAGATTTGATGTTCCTAATAACGAAGATCATCTGCATTATTTCAGAAGAAAATGCTATGAGGGGCTTTATAAACACTACGGAGAAAATCCCGATCAATCTCTGATTGACCGACTTGAATATGAAATCAACACGGTGTCGCAAATGGGTTTTGTAGATTACTACCTCATTGTAAATGACTTTGTAAGCTACGCAAAATCATGCCAAATTCCTGTCGGACCCGGCAGAGGCTCGGGTGCAGGCTCACTTTGTGCCTACTGCATAGGCATAACCGCAATCGATCCGATAAAGTACAATCTTCTTTTTGAAAGATTTCTCAATCCCGAAAGAGTCAGTATGCCCGATTTTGATGTCGATTTTTGTAAGGAACGCAGGGGAGAGGTTATCGACTATGTTGTGCGTAAATACGGCGAAGATCATGTTGCACAGATAATTTCGTTCGGTACAATGGCGGCAAGAGGTGCAATCCGAGATGTCGGAAGGGTGCTTGAAATTCCGTATGCGACAGTAGATTCTGTTGCAAAGCTTGTTCCTATGGAACATGATATGACAATCGAGGAGGCGCTGAAACTGAGTCCCGATCTGAGAAATCGTTGTAATAACGATCCGCAGATAAAAAAACTGCTTGATGTTGCAATGAGCATTGAAGGAATGCCCCGTCACGCTACAATGCACGCCGCAGGTGTTGTAATCACCGACAAGCCTGTCAGCGACTATGTTCCGCTGTCAAAAAATGACGATAATATTGTAACGCAGTTTACCATGACGGCACTTGAAGAACTCGGTCTTTTAAAAATGGACTTCCTCGGGCTCAGAAACTTAACCGTAATCAATGATGCAGAAAAGCAGATAAAACATAAAAATCCAGACTATAATCCCGATATGGTTGATGAAAACGATAAAAAAGTTTTTGAAATGTTTTCAAAAGGATACACGGAGGGTGTGTTTCAGTTTGAAAGCCAAGGAATGAAAAATGTCCTCACTCAGCTAAAACCGGAGCGAATTGAGGATCTCATAGCCGTTACGGCACTCTATCGTCCCGGACCTATGGACAGCATCCCCGTTTATATTGACTGTCGTCACAATCCGTCGCATATTCGTTACAAACATCCGCTTTTAAAGGAAATTCTCGGAGTTACAAGCGGTTGCATAATTTATCAGGAACAGGTTATGCAGATTTTCAGAACGCTTGCAGGCTACAGCCTTGGCAGAGCGGACATAGTGCGCCGTGCAATGAGCAAGAAAAAACTTGCCGTAATGGAGTCGGAGCGTGAAATATTCATTCACGGTCTTACTGATGATGACGGAAATATCATAGTTGAAGGATGCATTCGCCGTGGGGTTGATGAAAAAACGGCAATTTCCGTTTATGATGAAATGGAAAGCTTTGCACACTACGCATTTAACAAATCCCATGCGGCGGCATATGCCAACATTTCCTACAAAACTGCATGGCTCAAATGCCACTATCCCCGTGAATATATGGCGGCTCTGCTTTCAAGTGTTCTTGATAATCAAAATAAACTTGCGTCATATATCACTGAGTGCAAACGGCTCGGAATCCGTGTGTTGCCACCTAATGTCAACGAAAGCAATCTTCATTTTACAGTCAGCGGAAACGATATCCGTTACGGACTTCTTGCCGTTAAAAATCTCGGCAGAAATTTCATAGATGAAATCATCTCGGAGCGCATAAATAATCCTTATGAAGATTTCTTCGATTTCTGCAAAAGGCTCTACGGCAGAAATATGAACAGCAGAGCAATTGAAAGTCTGATAAAATGCGGTGCATTTGACGGACTCGGAGCAAATCGCAGACAATTGCTCGCAATCAGTAAAACCGTACTTGATGATGTTGAGTACGAAAGCAGAAGAAATGCGGGCGGTCAGATGTCGTTTTTTGATGATGCAGAGGTTGATGCCCAATCATCAAAGCCAAAAATTCCCGATTTGCCCGAATTTCCCGTTTCTGAACTTTTGCATATGGAAAACGAAATTGCAGGAATGTATCTCAGCGGTCATCCGCTCGATGAATACACAACTTTTTCAAAAGCAATCCATGCCGACAAAACGGGCGATATAATCAATAATGACAGCGGTATGTATTTTGACGGAAAAAAAGTCAGCCTTGTCTGCATAGTTGCAAAGCTGAAAACCCAGCTTACAAAAAATAACAGGATTATGGCTTTTGTCAATGCCGAGGACAGATACGGAATGCTTGAAATCGTGATTTTCCCGAATGTATATGAAAAATATTCCGCCCTTCTCGGTGCAGGCGGTGCGTTGCTGTTCCGTGGAACTGTCAATTTAAAAGAAAACGAAGAGCCGAAAATCATCTGCGATTCCATAGCGTCTGCCCGTACAAACGAGGATTGCAAAAATAACCCTGTTGCAATAAAAAACACAGAACATTTTTCGCAAAATTATCAGATGCAAGCCGTGAAAAATGATACACAAAAGCCTTCTGCGTTGTATTTGCGTATTGATGACCTCAATACCGACAAATACAACCGTGCAAAGCGTGTTCTTGACATTTTTGACGGCAGAACGCCTGTTATTTTCTATCTTACCGACACTAAAAGAAAGGTGAAAGCCCCCTCGTCAATGTGGGTTGATATCAATCCTGTAATGATAAAAGAACTCAAATATCAGCTTGGTGACGAAAATGTGGTGGCAAAATAACCAAAAACAAACTTTTATTTCAGCTATTTGTAATAAAAATTAGTGAAAGCTATTGAAAATTTCGTTTTTTTGTATTATAATTTATGTTGTTAAAACACTTTATTGCATAAAAGTGCAGAAGTATATGATGCTTTACAGCGTAAAAGTGCTGAAAGCTTAGGAGGAAATTTAAATGAAAAAAGCTAAAAAAATTGTCGCAGTTGCTCTTGCGGCGGCTTCTATGTCACTCGCATTTGCAGGATGCGGCGGTTCTGCAGAAAGCTCAAAGGCAGATAATTCAGGCACGGACGGTAAGGTTTACAATATCGGTATCTGTCAGCTTGTTCAGCACGAGGCTCTTGATGCCGCAACAAAAGGCTTTAAAGATTATCTTACTGAGAAACTCGGTGCAGACAATGTAAAGTTTGACGAGCAGAACGCTCAGGGCGATTCAGCCACTTGCGCTACAATCTGTAACCAGTTTGTTTCTTCAAACTATGACCTTATTCTCGGCAACGGTACTGCCGCACTTCAGGCAGCATACACGGCAACACCGAATATTCCGATTCTCGGTACTTCAATCACAGACTACGGCACAGCGCTTGACAAGTCTGATTGGAACGGCGTTTCGGGTATGAATGTTTCGGGTACAACAGACCTTGCTCCGCTTGATCAGCAGGCGGCAATGCTCAAGGAGCTTTTCCCCGATGCAAAGAATGTCGGAATTCTATACTGCTCGGCTGAGGCTAACTCAAAGTATCAGTGCGATACAATCACTCCTTATTTCAAGGATGCAGGCTATACTGTAAAATCATATTCATTTGCAGATTCAAACGATGTTGCCGCAGTTGCAAAGACTGCCTGTGACGAGAGCGATGTTCTTTACATCCCGACAGATAACACAGCGGCATCTAACACAGGTATCATCGACAATGTTGCCACAGCCGCAAAAACTCCTATTGTTGCCGGCGAAGAAGGCATCTGTAAGGGCTGCGGTGTTGCAACACTTTCAATCAGCTATGACGAACTCGGCAGAAAAACAGGCGAAATGGCTTACAACATTCTTGTAAAGGGCGAGGACATTACAAAGATGAAGGTTGAGGCCGCTCCGAATGTAACAAAAGAATATATCAAAGATCGTTGTGACACATACGGAATCAAAGTTCCCGACGGTTACACAGAAATCAAAGCAGAATAATTCATATTCAGAAAAATAATATTGGCAGGGGTGCCGTGCAAGCGACACCCCGATATTTTGTGTATAGGTGGTTTTTATGGATTTTTTAGCAAACTACTTCGGTTCTCTTAATCCAATGAGCTTTTTATCCGCACTTCCGGGTAATATTGCTCAGGGTATAATCTGGGGACTTATGGGACTCGGTGTATTTCTCACCTTTAAGCTTTTGAACTTTGCCGACCTCAGCGTTGACGGTTCATTTGCAACAGGCGGTGCAGTAACCGCAGTTATGCTCATCAACGGCTGTCCAGTTTGGGCAACAATCATCGTAGCAATCCTTGCAGGTCTTGCGGCAGGTCTTGTAACGGGACTTCTTCACACGCTTCTCGGAATCCCCGACATTCTCGCAGGTATCCTCACACAGATTGCTCTTTATTCAATTAACCTGAATATTATGGGAAAATCAAACCTCCCAATCAGCTACAGAAACTATACGCTTGTTGTTTCTGCAAGCAATATAAATATGGCAATTCTCGTAGGTCTTGGAATTTGTGCCGTTGTAATTGCCGCAATGTATTGGTATTTCGGCACGGAACAGGGTTCAACAATCCGTTCAACAGGTTCAAACCCTGCAATGAGCAAGGCACAGGGCATTAACATCAATTTTACAAAGGTAATTGCTCTTGCACTTTCAAACGGACTCGTTGCACTTTCGGGTTCACTTTTTGCTCAGTATCAGGGCTTTGCGGATATCAACATGGGCAGAGGCGCAATCGTAATCGGTCTTGCCGCTGTAATCATCGGTGAAGTTCTCGGGGAGGCAATTTTCCGCAAGCACATGAATTTCATCATCAGAATGGTCTTTGTAATTGTCGGCGGTATTCTCTATTATATCGCAATGGGCATCGTACTCTGGCTCAAGATGCCGACAGACGATACAAAGCTCTTCACGGCAATTATCGTTGCAATCTTCCTTGCAGTTCCGTATCTCCAGAAAAAGAGAAAGACTTCATTCAAGAAAGTTGCAAAAATGAATGCTAAAAACGCACAGAAGGAGGGTTAAGAATGCTTGAAATCAAGAATGTATGGAAAACCTTTAATAAAGGCACAGTAAACGAAAAGCAGGCACTCTGCGGAGTTAATCTCACCCTCAATGACGGCGATTTTTGTACGGTAATCGGCGGTAACGGTGCAGGCAAATCAACAACACTCAACGCAATTGCAGGCGTGTGGCCTGTTGACTGCGGTCAGATTCTCATTGACGGCAAGGATATTTCCGCATTGCCCGAGCATAAAAGAGCGCCGTACCTCGGCAGAGTATTTCAGGACCCGATGACAGGCACGGTAGCCGATATGGAAATTATAGAAAACCTCGCAATTGCCGCAAGACGAGGCAAGAAAAGAGGACTTTCATGGGGCGTAAAGGCTGACGAAAGATTTCGTTACCGTCAGATGCTTGCAGAGTTCGACCTCGGACTTGAGGACAGAATGTCATCAAAAGTAGGACTTCTCTCGGGCGGTCAGCGTCAGGCAATAACACTCCTTATGGCAACAATCAAAAAGCCAAAGCTTCTCCTGCTTGACGAGCATACAGCCGCCCTTGACCCGAAAACAGCCGCAAAGGTGCTTGAACTTTCCGACAAAATCATTGCCGAAAACAATCTTACGGCACTTATGGTAACTCATAATATGCATGACGCAATTACTCACGGCAACCGTCTTATTATGATGAGTGACGGCAAAATTATCCTCGATATCTCAGGCGAAGAAAAGAAAAATCTTACGGTTGAACACCTCCTCGAAATGTTTGAAAAAGCAAGCGGTTCAAAGCTTGAAAACGACCGTATGCTTTTAAGTAAGGATAAATAATCAAAATCATATAATTTCAAACAAAATGCCCGACACCGCAGTCGGGTATTTTTATTTGTATATGAAACTATGCACGGTTATCCGTAGCTGTGCCCGTTGGACTGCCGTCACGCAAAGGCGGAAAATTTTCCGTTAAACTGATTTTATAATGTTACTGTACAACATTCAAATATTGAACTTTCAGCAAAATAACATTATCAAATTTGTAACACACGGCAGAACAATTTCTTAATCGGAATAATTAAAAACACCGATATATAGACGAATTCTACAAAAAACGCACCATAACTTGTGCATAACATAAAAATATCTTGTCAAAACGGCAAAACTGAATGTAAAAACAAACACAAAACTATCACATTAAACAAACACAATAAAATTATTGCAACCTAATTGAAAAAATCAATCTAAAATGGTATAATCTACTATAAAGAATATGGGTTAGTGTTCACATTTTGACTGAAACAAGCTCAAGGACACATTTTTTAGCTAAAGACACGGCACTTTTTGTAAATTAGCAACAAAATCCCGTGGCTTTGCCGATTATGTTTCACCGTTGGTCAGGCGGTAAATGTCAACCCCGAACCTAACCAAAACCAAAATATTCGGTTATGGAGGTAATATTTATGAAAACAAAAATTTCTCATTTAGGCAGAAGCACTGTTTCCGTCATCCTTGCGGTAATGATGCTCCTGTCAACAATGCTTATCGGCACTGTTTCAACAGTTAATGCTGTCACTAAGACTTTTGAAGCCGTAAATCTTGTTGGTAATATTAACGGTAACACTAAATGGGATTCAACTAAGTATCCTTTTACTTTTGATGAAACAACAGGTTATTGGTATTTAGACATTACCATTACACAGTCGAGTGAATTTAAAGCTCGTGTCAATAAGGATTGGGTTATTAGTTTCGGTGCTTCTGGTGGTGGCAACTATATTATATCTGAAATTGGTGATTACAGAATCTCCGTTAAAGACGGTGCTGAAAATGGTACTGAACTTACTGTACAAAAGACAGTAAAAAAAGTTGCTGATAGTGTAACTCTCACAGCTAACCCTACATCTGTAAAAGTCGGAAATTCCGTTACTCTTACACCTACAGTAAGTGGTGCAAAATCGGATAATCTTACTTATACTTATAAAAAGACATCTGATGGCACAGCAACTGAAGAAAAGAATGCTGACAATTCTCTTACTGTAACCCCGACTGTAGCCGGCACTTATAAGTATACGGTCACAGTTTCAGCAGACGGTTGTTCGCCTGTTACAAGCAACGAGGTTAGTTTTACAGTAACTGATTCTGTTAAATATTATATTGGCGGTAGATTTAAGGGTGAAAGTTGGAATCCCAACAGAACTGATATGCAATTTGTGAAGGTGGACGGAGAGTCCAATCTTTATAAATATGAAACAAATATGACAGTATCTCAACTTTCTCAAAATGTTGATAACGCTAAACAATATTTCTTCATTCATACAGGTAATGGTAACGAGAAAGTATATTATGCGAGTAGTGATAGATTAGGTCATACATTTCATAAGAATTCTATTAACAATCAGTTGACGCTAAAGTATTATCCTACTAAAGCGGATGATGAAAAAAATTATATAAAATTTGATGATGTAGCTGATAGTTCATCAAATGTAGTTCTGTATCTTGACACATCAGATAAGGATAACTTAAAGCTTTACTATTCTGCTGATATTGAACCGGACTACAGAATCACAGGTAATCTGTCAGCAATTGGCGAATGGAATGGTTATGATAGTGCTTTAAAATTCGATACCGCTGAATCAGACGGTTCATATAGTAAAGTAATTACTGTTACAGATGATGATGTAAACAATAAGTTTTTTAAGCTGATTAAGTCGGAGAATGGTTCGGACAAATATTATGGTCCGAACGATAGTACATATGATATTATTTCGAGTAATTCATCAGTTACAGCGTATGACACATTCGAAGGTTCAGGTGAAGGTAACGACTTCTATTTTAGTAAAGCAGGCACATACAAGATTCATTATATTGTAAAGACTGGTAAAAATACACCAAGTGTTTGGGTAGAGGAAAATACCACAAAATACAATGTTACTGTAGCAGAAAATATAAAGTCAATTGCGTCTGTTAATAAGACAAAGGCTGCAAAAGGCGAAAAGGTTACTGTTACTGCAACCTCGATTCCGCAAGGACAGATTCTTAACACGGTAACTGTTGTGGGTGAAGATGGTAGTACTCCAATTGAAACCACCGTAAGTGGCAACACCGCAACATTTGCAATGCCTAATCAGAATGTTACCGTAACAAATGTAACATTCCGTACCGCAAACACATACACAGTAACATTCAGTTCAAGTGACGATAAATTCGGTACTGTTTCCGCTGAATACAACGGAACTGATTTCACTTCCGGTACAACAGTAACCGAGGGTGATGAAGTAACATTCACTGCAAAACCAAAGGATGGCTACGCTCTTTCCGACTGGACTGTAAACGGTGTATCAGCTTCTTCAACAGCTAATCCGTATACAATTACAGTCCAAAAAGACACAACCGTAGTCGCTAACTTTAAAGTAGAAGATTCAGGTACAATCGTGAATGATATGTACTTTTTGTATGGTAGCACTAACAACCCAACAAGTTGGGAAGGACAGCAGGGATATAATCAATCAGGATATGGAAAGTATAATGTTTATAAAAAAGACGGAAAATATATAGTAACTCTTAATAAAGAACATTATAAGCAACTGTATTTTGCTTTTTCAACATCTAACTATTATAAGAACATGACACCAAAGGATAAACTTGCCGGTGTAAATCCTGATAATCCTGTTGATTTACGTCTTGTCACCACCAGTAAAGAAAGTTTTAATGCAGATAATACCCAATATGTATTCGGTATGATGAGTGTTGTAAGTGAAAATTCTGAATATATCGGAGATATAAAAATCATCTACGACCCGATTGCTAATACATATACGGTAAAAGCTACCAAAGATAGTGTTTCTGATACAACCGTAAATATTACAGGTAAAGACGGTACAATTCGTGCAGGCTTTACTAATACTGGTGATAAAAAAACTACCGCTGTTTTAGGTGATACAACTCTTTCAATAACAACTCCTGATGATAAAATAATTACTGCATCTGATTCATACAAGATTGATGGTAAAAATCGTGCTGTTACTGCTAAGAAAGTTCCTTATGGCTCAACAGTAACCGTTACAACCACAATTGACCCTGACGCAACCTTTGCAGGTCACAATGGCAGTGATTACTATGTTAAGGGATTCAGCGTAAACGGTATCTTTGGCGGAGTTCTTTCACAGACTGAAGGTAAAAATCATAGTAGTGATGTATATACTTATACTTTTGAAGTAAATCAAGAGATTTATGGTTCAAAGCTTGAAATCACTCCTGTGTATTTCCTTAAAGATGATGCTAACTGCGTATATTTCTACATTGAGAACTACGATTCTGCAAAACAAATTTGGGGCAATACTCCTTCATGTTATGTATATTATGGTAGTGGTACTACAACATTAGAAGCATTAGGCTATTACCCCGGACAACCAATGGTTGACTACAACGGTTCTATCTTTACTCAGATTCCTAAATCTATAGACAATGGTGATACCCCAGAAAAAATTACAGGTATGACGCTTAATAACTATGTTTGGGACGATATTCATAGTGCTTATAACGGTAAAGATCAAAAAAGTGATAATGCACAGACATACGACTACGATGATTTTGTTAAGATAGCTGATAGCAGTGTTAATGCTGATAACATTATTTATCGTTTTAAGTATAATACACACGATAATGTACCAGGCGCTACATTAGCTACTTCTGATGCTGATGCTGCCGGTTGGGAAGTATTCCTCGACTACCAGAATTATCCGACAGATATTTTTGGTAATAGAATTGGTAATGATAAGCTTGACTATAAGGATACTGATAGTGTAACGAATAAGGATAATTACCTGTCAATTATTTCGGACGGTTATCAGAATAACTACATCGGTAAATATGCAACTGCGTGGAGCATTTATAACAAGGCTGGCAAAAGAGTGGCTACTATTCCTTCATCAGCTCTCTTGTATGCCCTTGACAAGACCGATGCGCAAATAAAAAAAGCCATTGATTCTGCATCAACTCCTGCTGACTTCCTCCCAGGTAAGGAAGATAGAGATAAACATTGGGCAACATTTAAAACTTTATATGAAAATTATAAAGGTTTTTATGCTCAGATTAACTTTGAGGCAGCTATCAAAGGTGGTGCCGATTATGGCAATCGTCTTGACGGTCGTTGGTACTATACTAAGAGTCAACAGGAAATCACCGGTGAAATCAAGATTCAGTATGCAAATACCCTTGATGACTACAAAGTAGGCGGTTTCCAAGAAGATACATTTGCTGATGATCAAGCTTCATCAGTTGTCGGAAAGACAACAGGAGCAAGTGCATACTTTACCGATCCTACGAATAATGTAAGAAAACTTAAAACTGTAGCTGATAATACTCAGGATTATAAGTTTAAAGTTACTGCAACTTCAACTGCAGCATACACATTTGTTGGTTGGTACCGTCTTATTGATGGTGATTACAAGGCAATCAATCCTTCAAATATGAGCAGTTTGACAGGTGCAGTTACACAAAATTCAGATGTAACGCTTGTTGCTCGTTATATCAAAACTCCGGGCGGTTCAATGACCTTCCACCATTCATTGTACAACGGAACAAATGCAGGCGGCGGTAAAGCCACTACAGAAATTCAGGTTGTTGTTAAAGACAGCACGGGTAAATCTCTTTATGATTCAGGCAAAATTGCCGGCACAGCTTCAATCGATAAGACTAAGATTGCTGAATTAGCAAAGCAAGAAGGTCTTACTGTAACTGTTACTCTTTACACAACAACAAAGAACCTTTATAATTTCAATGGTTACTATTCTGCTGAAAACACAACAGATATAACTGCTTTTAAACCTACTTCTACACCAGTTGTTAGCGGAAACAGAACAGATGGCCTTGTAACTACATTAGACTATACGTTCTCGTTTGATAAATACTATAAGAAGTATGCAGACATTCTTACTGCTGCTGATGCGGGAACAGTATATTATAATTTCTATTCTGACATTACTTCTATTAAAGTACCGTATAAGGTTCAGTTCTCTTACACTGACAGAACGGGTGAACAAAAGTATTACAACAAGGCTGGTTATGTTGATCCCGAAGACACTTCATCATACACAATTGATGAGGCTACTACTAATGTTGAAGGTGTAGAATCACATCCTGTAAAGGTAACTCTTACAGATAGCTTTATCCTTACTCTTGCACCGTATGAGTCAAACTTTACAAAGAATCTTACTTGGGATAATCCTACAGATTCTAAGCCTTTTGATTCATCAGTTAATAGCTCAATAGCGTCAGCTGTTGTTAATTCAACTCAGTCAGAAAGAACAATCCACCTTAATATTTATAAAGACAGTGAGGGTAATCCTACTCCGCTTATAAATAATGCTGGTACTTTTGCTCTTTACGAAAAAAATGGTTCATCTGAATTACCTTACGGTTCAGTGTTCTATGAACAAAATTCTGACGGAACTTATAAGTATGATATCACTGCTCTGAAAACATATAAAGATAAAGATAGTGGTAAAGAACTTCAGTTTATGTATTGGGCAATCTACTCCGATCCGGACTGTAAAAATCTTGTTATTAATGCATACAACAGTGAAGGAAATTTCAGCTATGTAGCGTATGATAACTGTTGGATAGTTCCTGTTTATGGCGAAAGCTCAACTCCAGTTGCATCTGTTAAGGAAGTTTCTACTTCAACTCAGTTTATGGAAGTAACAAGAAATCAGTGGACAGCTGATACAAATTCCAATTTTGCAGGATTTAACGCTGATAGT
Source organism: Ruminococcus bromii (assembly GCF_002834235.1). GTDB lineage: Bacteria > Bacillota > Clostridia > Oscillospirales > Acutalibacteraceae > Ruminococcoides > Ruminococcoides intestinale. Next base: position 88,126 of record NZ_NNBY01000031.1, read on the forward strand.
ATGACTACACTTGATACAGCTAAAGATTTCATTAAGGAAAAAGGTGAAGACAAGCTTTACGCTGACTTTGTACTTAACTTTTTCTATAACGGCAAACAGCTTAGTGTATTTGATCCTGACAGCAAAAAGGTTAAGGCAGGCGTTCTTATTCAGAGGTTAGAACTTGATGAAAATGAGACTAGTACTGGATATATAACCGATTTGAATCATTATGCTAAAAAGTATGATAAGACTGCTCTTGAAAATGCTAAAAGTGATGCAATCCAAAAAATTACAACTGGCACTTCTAATATTAAATCTGTAAAACAACAGATTAATAATAGTAGACTTGATAACAAGAACAGACTTCAGTATTATACTCTTTTTAAAAATGTCAAAGGTAATAATGATTGTGTATTTAGACTCTATACATATATCCAGTATACCGATGCAGATGGTAATTCGGCTGTTAAACTTAGCGATCCGGTTTACTTCACATTTTATGATATTGCAAACAAGTCATAATAAATTTTAATTTGTATGTGCAGCAGGCAACTGTTGCACATACAGAATGAATTAAGGAGTTATTTATGAAAAAAGAATATTTCTCCCCTGAATTTGAGCTTGTTAAGTTTCAATTTGAGGATGTAATTTTAGTAGGAAGCTTAACTGATGTTCCGGAAGTAGGAGACAGTAATGGAGATAAGGTTGATGGCTTTGAAGAGGAATAAACAGTTTTTTGTTTCGATAAAAAAGATTTCTGCTTTTATCTTCGCATTTTTGTTGGTGCTGATTTCTATATTTCAAATTTCTGCGGCTTCATATGAAACCGACGGCTTTGTATATTCTGTTTCCGATGGTAATGCGAGCGTAACCGGATATAAAGGTGATAAGACCGATATTGTTCTTCCGCTTAAGCTCCAAAGCTGGTCGGTATCGGAAATTTCTGATTTTGCCTTTGTGGGAAAGACCGCAATAACATCGGTCAGGCTTAACGAAGCAAGATATCTTAGAAGAATCGGTACTGATTCTTTTTACGGTTGTACTTCACTTGAATCAATTTCAATTCCTATCTGGGTGAGAGATTTTGGTGCTGCCGTATTTCAGAATTGCACAAGTTTGAAATCTGTTACCTTTAACTGTGTGCCGAGTAAAATTACCGATCAGATGTTTTACAATTGTACTTCTTTAGGCAAGGTATATTTACCTGCCGGTACAAGTGCGATTGGTAAGAGTGCTTTTGCTGAATGTGCATCACTGTCAGAGGTGTATATTCCTACATCCGTGACTTCTATTGCTTCTAACGCTTTCAGAAGCTCTCCGAATGTAACAATCAAGGGCAGTTACGGTTCTTATGCCGAGGAATATGCAAAGGCTAACAATATTCCGTTTAACGGCATTTCTGTTTATGATGTCGGTGATGTTAATATGGATGGCGGGATTAATATTTTAGATGCAACTCTTGTGCAGAAGTATGTTGTCGGTATTGTTGAACTTTCGGCAGAACAAAAACATCTTGCCGATTATAACAACGACGGTGACATCACAGTATTTGACGCAACGGGAATTCAGAAGTTTATCGTTCATTTAAACTAACCAATAAAAAAACAGGCTCACTTTTTGTGAGTCTGTTTTATTTCGGAGGACGCTTTGCCAAAATATTTAATAGCTGATTTTATCGTTGAAATTGAACCAAAATTTGATTACTTAAAAAAATTGTGCGAACCGTTTTTGTATGAAGGGGAGAGAATTGCAGATTTTTCTGCAATACCGTCAGACTCATACTTAAATTCCCTGTTGAGCCGTATGGTTGAAGGTTCAACCATTGATGAAGCCGAAGAATTTGCAACGGCGTCAATTTTTAACCGCAAAATAATTCACTGTGGTGCTATGCTTGTTCATTCCTCGGCACTTGTTTTTGACGGAAAAGCGTATTTGTTTTCCGCCGATTCAGGTGTCGGCAAATCCACTCATACAAAGATGTGGCTGAAAAGATTCGGCTCAAAAGCTCATATTCTCAATGACGATAAGCCTGTTGTGAAAATTAAAAACGAAGTCCCGCTATGCTGTGGAACTCCGTTTGACGGCGGAAGCGGAATTGCTAACAACGAAACCGTTCCCGTAGGCGCTATAATATTTATAGAACGCTCAGACGATAATTTTGTTACAATTCACGACACAAATGAGATTGTACAAAGACTCTATAAATCAACTGTCAAATTTGTGAATAAGTCAGACGGAATGTCTTTGCTCTCAAATCTCGATAATCTTATTCGGCATACAAAATTTTATGTACTGCATTGCAATACAGATGAGTGTGCCGTAGATGTTGCCTACAACAATATAATTAAAAACTGCAAATAAAAGACGGTCTGTTCTCGCAGACCGTCTTGTTATATGTATAAAATTGATTACTTGATTTCCTTAATCCAGCCTTCGGGAGCTTCGATTCTGCCCATCTGAATACCTGTAAGTGTATCGTAAAGCTTCTTTGTAATCGGACCCATTTCATCCATACCGCTCGGGAAACAAATTTCCTTGCCGTGGTCGTTAATTTTGCCGACAGGTGAGATTACGGCAGCTGTACCGCAAAGACCGCATTCTGCAAAGTCCTTAACTTCATCAAAGTAAACTTCTCTTTCTTCAACCTCAAGACCAAGATAATGCTCAGCAACATACATAAGTGAACGGCGGGTAATTGAGGGGAGAATGCTGTTAGACTTTGGAGTAACAACCTTGTTGTCCTTTGTTACAAAAATAAAGTTAGCACCGCCTGTTTCTTCAACCTTAGTTCTTGTAGCGGCGTCAAGATACATATTTTCGTCAAAACCTTCTGCATGAGCGGTAACAATAGCGTGAAGGCTCATTGCATAGTTAAGTCCTGCCTTGATGTGACCTGTGCCGTGAGGAGCAGCTCTGTCAAAGTCTGAAACCTTAATTGTAATAGGCTTTGCACCGCCCTTGAAGTAAGGACCTACAGGAGTAGTAAATACTCTGAACTGATATTCTGCCGACGGCTTAACACCGATTACAGGACCGCTGCCGAACATATACGGGCGAATATAAAGTGTTGCGCCTGTGCCGTACGGAGGAACGTAATCTGCATTTGCCTTAACAACATTGCAAACAGCCTCAACAAACTTTTCTTTTGGAAATACAGGCATCTCAAGACGCTTACAGCTGTCCTCCATTCTCTGTCCGTTAAGGTCAGGTCTGAACACAACAATTCTGCCGTCACAGGTAGTGTACGCTTTCATACCCTCAAAGCAAGTCTGAGCATACTGCAAAACGCCTGCACATTCGCTGATAGTAATTGTGGTGTCGGCTGTCATACTGCCGTTGTGCCACTTACCGTCTTTATAATTAGCTACAAATCTTTCACCGATGGGCATATAACCGAAGCCAATGTTTGCCCAGTCAATATTCTGCTTTTTCATCATAAATACTTCCTTTCAATATAAGAAAAAACCTCATTGGTTATACACATATTTTAGCACTTTAACACGCAACTTGTCAATGTTATAACAGCATATTTCACCTTTTTTATGATAATTTATACGCTTTTTAATGTATAATATGAATTTTACTGCATAAGAAACTTTCATTTTGCCGATATTATCTTTTAAAGGGCAAAAACAAACAACAATGTTCTTCTATAGAATAAAAAAATTGCTGTTGGGATATATACTAAATTTATTAAGTTACATGGGTGATTTTATGGCTGAAGTTGTAAAAATAGTATTGACGGGAGGACCTTGCGGTGGCAAGACTTCCGCATTAAAATATATCAGCGAAGAGCTTAAAAAGCTTAATGTTCCTGCAATTACAATCGGTGAGGTTGCAAGCAGATTGTTTAGTGAGGGCAAAACCCCTGAAAATGTCGGTTCTTATGAATTTCACAGAGAACTGTTTGAAATTCAGCTTGCTGAGGAGAATGAAAAAACGCAAATTGCCAAAAATATGGATTGCGAAAAGGCGGTTTTGCTTTTTGACAGAGGATTGCTTGACAGCAGAGCATATGTTACGGAAGATGAGTTTGCAAAGTATGCAGGTATTCACAATTTGAATGAAGATGTAATACGAAATTCTTATGACGCAGTATTTCATCTTGTGACTTCCGCAGACGGTGCTGAAGAGTATTACGGAAAAGAAACCAATATTTTCCGCAGAGAAGAAAGTCTTGAAAAAGCAAGAGAAGTTGACACAGATGTTATGGCTGTGTGGACAGGCACACCGCATCTGAGAATTATTGATAATTCGACCGACTTTGATACTAAGCTGAAAAGACTTCTCAAGGAGGTTGTCGCATTTCTCGGAATTCCGAAACCACTTGAAATTGAAAGAAAATTTTTGATTGAATATCCTGATATTGAATTTTTGAACAGCATAAAAACCTGTCGCAGAATTCCTATTACACAGGCATACCTCACTACTCCCGAGGAAGGATATTTCAGAATCCGCAAAAGGGGAGAGGGTGACAAGGCTGTATATATCAAAACTGTAAAAATCAAAATATCGGATATTAAGCGGATCGAAATTGAAAATTATATTTCAAAAGAACAATACGATTCGTACCTTGCTCAAAGGCAGTATGTTACAGGCGTCATCAGTAAAGACAGATATTGCATTGTTGACAACAGCACCTACTACGAACTTGATGTTTATCCGTTCTGGAATGACAGGGCAACAATAGAAATTGAATTGCTTAGTGAAGATCAGCGGTATCAACTTCCTAAGTTTGTAAAGCTTATAAGAGAGGTTTCATCTGAACCCGATTATAGGAATCTTGCACTTGCTCAGAAATACGGAAAGCCGTAATTTGACGTATTTTGTCCGAAAAAAACTTTTTAAAAATTAAATATGAAAAAAATTCAAAAAAGTGTTGACAAATATGCCGTATATGGGTATAATATAAAGGCTGACTGAGGTCAGCAACTGATGCGCCAATAGCTCAGCTGGATAGAGCAACTGCCTTCTAAGCAGTAGGTCAGGGGTTCGAGTCCCTTTTGGCGCGCCACTTATGGTGGGATTAGCGTAGTTGGTTAACGCGCCAGTTTGTGGCACTGGAGACCGCCGGTTCGAATCCGGCATTCCACCCCATTTGACTCATTAGCTCAGTTGGCAGAGCACTTGACTTTTAATCAAGGTGTCCGGAGTTCGAATCTCCGATGGGTCACCAACAGCCGCTGAAGAAATTCTTTGGCGGCTTGTTTTTTTAATAATCAATAAGAATAGAATATATACTGAGCCGTCGCCAAGCGGTAAGGCAACGGACTTTGACTCCGTCACCCGTGGGTTCGAATCCCGCCGGCTCAGCCATGAAACAGGCACTTGCAATTATGTAAGTGCCTGTTTCAATTATAGTTACCTGTCGAGGGTTATGCTATTGCGTTGTAACGATATACATAAAAAAGAATGCAAAAGATAAATTTTTTAAAAATACTCTTGACCTAAAGTTAGCTTGAGGCTATATAATATAGCTAAAGAAAAACATCTCTAATTTATATTTAAAATTTATATGATAAGGAGCTCTGATTACGATGTATATTGAAAAAATAAACGGACCGCATGATGTTAAGAAACTCAGTATTGATGAACTTAACGCTCTTGCATCGGAGATGCGTGACGCTTTACTTCACCGTGCAAGTGTTCACGGCGGTCACTTCGGCCCGAATTTCGGTATTGTAGAGGCAACAATTGCCCTTCATTATGTATTTGATTCACCACAGGACAAGTTTGTGTTTGATGTATCACACCAGTCATATCCGCATAAAATCCTCACAGGCAGAAAAGAGGCATATATTGCACAGGAGCATTACGATGATGTAACAGGCTATACAAGCCCCATAGAGAGCGAACACGATATGTTTACTGTCGGTCATACATCAACCTCTGTCAGCCTTGCCTGCGGACTTGCAAGGGGCAGAGATGTAACAAACGGCAAGGGCAATGTTATTGCACTCATTGGTGACGGCTCAATCAGCGGCGGTGAGGCTCTTGAAGGTTTTAATGTTGCCGGTGAAATGGATTCAAACCTGATTATTGTTGCAAATGATAACCAAATGTCAATTGCAGAAAATCACGGCGGACTTTATAAAAATCTCAAACTTCTTCGTGACACAGACGGCAAGGCTGAATGTAACCTTTTCAAGTCAATGGGGCTTGATTATGTATATGTCAAGGACGGCAACAATATTGAAGAGCTTATCAAGGCTTTTAAGTCTGTAAAAGACATTGATCATCCTGTTGTTGTTCATATTAACACTCTTAAAGGTAAAGGTTATAAGCCTGCTGAAACTGACAAAGAAAGCTGGCATTGGTGTATGCCGTTTGATATTGAAACAGGCAAAACTACTGTTAATTTCCCTGAGGAGGAGGACTACAGCTCAATTACAACAGATTATCTTAGAAATAAGATGAAGTCTGACAAGTCAGTTGTGGCGATTACAGCCGGCACTCCCGCACTTTACGGCTTTACTCCTGATGAGAGAAAAGCATTCGGCAGACAGTTCCTTGATGTAGGTATCGCAGAACAGACAGCTGTTGCAATGGCATCTGCTATCGCAAAGAACGGCGGCAAGCCCGTATTCAATGTTTACAGCTCATTTATCCAGAGAACCTACGATCAGCTTTCACAGGACTTGTGCATTGACTCAAACCCTGCAACAATCCTTGTTCAGACTGCGTCGGTAAACGGTATGACAGATGTTACACACCTCGGAATTTTTGATATTCCCATGATTTCAAACATTCCTAACCTTGTTTATATCGCTCCGACAACTAAGGAAGATTACCTTGCAGTCCTCGACTGGAGCATTGAGCAGACAGATTACCCTGTTGCAATTCGTGTTCCCGTTGCAGAACTTGTTTCAACAGGCAAGCCTTGCACAAAGAATTTTGCAGAACTTAATAAATATGAAGTTGCTCAGCAGGGCGGTAAGATTGCCGTAATCGCACTCGGTTCATTCTATGGAATGGGCGAACAGGCTGCAAAGCTTATTGAAGAAAAAACAGGCACAGCACCTACTCTTATCAATCCTTACTACATTACAGGCGTTGACACAGAACTTCTTGAAAGCCTCAAGAAAGACCATGATGTCGTTGTAACACTCGAAGACGGAGTGCTTGACGGTGGTTTTGGTGAGAAGATTGCCCGTTTCTACGGTTCGTCAGATGTAAAGGTTATCAATTTCGGTCTTAAAAAGGAATTCATTGACAGATATAATCCTGCCGATGTCCTCAAAGAAAACCGCCTCACACCCGAACAGATTGCAGAAGATGCAGTCGCTTTGATTTAAATAATTTAAAAATAACTATTATAAACGAATTTTAGGAGTTAATATCAATGGTAAAACAGACAGCAGGAAGAGATAAACTCGGTGAGTTTGCACCGAAATTTGCAGAAATTAATGACGATGTGCTTTTCGGTGAAGTGTGGAGTAGGGAAGACAAACTTTCACTTCGTGACCGTTCACTTGTTACAGTTGTTGCACTTATGTCACAGGGACTTGTAGATTCTTCTTTTAAGTATCATCTTATGTCAGCCAAAAACAACGGCATTACAAAGGAAGAAATTGCAGAAATCATCACTCATTCCGCATTCTATGCAGGATGGTCAAAAGCTTGGGCAGCTTTCAATATGGCAAAAGAGGTTTGGACAGAAGAATAAAGAGCAGTTGCATATATATTTCTCTTGTGATACAATTAACTGTAGTTATTTTAAATCTTAATTTTTACAAAGGGAAATATTATGAGAAAGACTAAATTTATAATCACCTTGTTAATGGCTGTTCTGATGACTTTTTCATCAGCCTTTTGTGTAAGTGTATCTGCGGCGTCTTCGCCCGATGAGGCGATGATTTCGGGCAATTATGACGGCATTGAGCCTATTCCCACAGAAAAGCCCGAGGACAAGCCCGTAAAGCACGGCAAGGGCTTTTCAAGCGGAGATTACGCCTTGTTCTATACTCAGACAACATTCCTTGCACTTCTTGCAGGATACCTGATTATCTTCAAAGTAAAGGGCACAAAGACAAAAGAGAAAATGCACAGAAGAAAACTTGACCGAAAGTGAAGTGGAATATGAAAATAAGTGAAATATTTTTAACTGTTCTTTTTATTTTTTCGGCACTTTCGTCTTTACTGACCCAAATACCTGTTATAAGAAATTCGATTGTATTTTTTATTCTCTTGTTAGCACAGCTTTTGTTTGTATTTATATTTCATCACAACATAAAGAAAATGAAAATATACGGTACTGTTATTACTGCGCTTGCTGTATCCAACATTATCAACGGTATTATCGCATGGTGTTGGGCGTATCAATCAATTAACAGCATAAGCGTACCAATAAAACAGGGAACGGACATACTTGGAATTGTTATGGCAAAGGCATCATTTGGTATGTTTGCCTACCTTATTTCAGGGATTGCAATAGTTGTTTTTGCAGAATGTATTGTTTCGGTATTTATAAAATACCGAACAAAAAAGAAACAACAGCTTATTCACAACATCTAAAACAAAACGGATTGGCTCAATAAAAATGCCAATCCGTTTTATTATGTTGACACATTAAAACAGCCCGACCAATTACGGTCGGGCTGATAATTTATGCGCTTTCAGCACTTAATTCTTTAGCTTTTTTCAAAGCAGCATCTTTTTGCTTTTTCTTCTTGATTACCTTGAGTCGGCTGAATTCCTCACGATCCTTTTCGTCAAGTGCGTCGGAAATGAACTTAACTGTTTCCTCAAAACGGGGAATCATAATGTTCTTGAGAGCGTTTGCTCTCTTCTGAGTTTTCTTGATTGAATCGGCAAGGCGGTAAACGCTGTTCTCAATCTCGGCAAGCTCAACTGTAAGGTTTTTAACTTCGGTAAATTTTGTATAAACCTTATCAATTGCCGAATTTGTTGTGCGCAGACCGTAGTGTAGGTAGTGATGGTCTTCTTGTCCCTCAATAGTGAGAATCGGAATTTCAACACCCATAACACTTCTTGAATCAAGCTTCAAGCCGTTCTCATAGGGAATAGCGTTAGAAATATCTTCACAAAAGCCGTTGGTAACATTTGCCGTTTGAAGTGCTGTGTAAGCCTCTGCATAAGCGTCATCAATTTTCTGCTGGATTGCGTTTGCATGGTCAATAAGCGTCATCATTTCTCTGATGAGAATGTTACGCTTTCTGTCCAACAGTTCATAGCCGTTTTTGGCGAGTGCAAGGGATTTCTTAGTATTCATAAGATTACCCTTGGTAGGTACTGTCTGTACTGCCATAAATGCTCACACTCCTTTCTTCAAACGATTATTTGTCACCCTTATAGTACTGATCAAGTAAAGCATCGTCAACACGGTCAAGTTCTGCTCTCGGCAATGTTGAAAGCAATTCCCAACCAAGGTCAAGACTCTGTTCAATACTTCTATTTTCATTAAAGCCCTGATTAACGAACTTTGATTCAAACAATCTGCCAAACTCAATGTACTTCTTATCAGTAGGAGAAAGCTCCTCTTCACCGATAACAGATGCAAGCGATCTTGCGTCAATTACCTTTGCATAAGAAGCGAAAAGCTGGTTTGCAAGAGGCTGGTGATCGGCTCTTGTGTAACCCTCACCGATACCGTCCTTCATAAGACGGGAAAGGGAAGGAAGAACATTAACAGGCGGATACAATCCCTGTCCCTGAAGTGAACGGTCAAGAACAATCTGTCCCTCTGTAATGTAACCTGTAAGGTCGGGGATAGGATGTGTAATATCGTCGTTAGGCATTGTCAAAATCGGAATCTGTGTAACAGAACCGTTGTGACCTTTAATCATACCTGCACGCTCATAAAGTGATGCAAGGTCAGAATAAAGATAGCCGGGGTAACCCTTTCTGCCCGGAATTTCACCTTTTGATGACGAGAACTCACGAAGAGCCTCGGCATAAGATGTCATATCGGTCATAATAACAAGAATGTGCATATCAAGCTCAAATGCAAGATATTCAGCAATTGTAAGAGCACATCTCGGTGTAAGAGTTCTTTCAATGATAGGATCGTTTGAAAGGTTCAAAAGCATTACAACTCTTGAAAGTACACCGCTTTCTTCAAAGCTCTTCTTAAAGTATTCTGCAACATCTTTTTGAACACCCATTGCGGCAAATACAACACCGAAGTTAGAGCTGTTTGCACCGCTGATTTTAGCCTGTCTTACAATCTGAACGGCAAGGTCATTATGCTTCATACCTGAGCCGGAGAAGATAGGCAGCTTCTGACCTCTGATAAGAGTCATAAGCGTATCAATGGTTGAAATACCTGTGTTGATGTAGTTTTTAGGATAAACACGGGAAACAGGGTTGATAGGAGTACCGTTGATATTAGCCTTTTTAACAGGGAAAATATCTCCGAGTCCGTCAATAGGTTTGCCCGCACCGTCAAGTACACGGCCGATAATTTCAGGGGAAAGAGGCATCTCCATAGGATGACCTGTAAGTCTTGTTCTTGTGTTTTTAAGGCTGATTCTTCTTGTACCCTCAAAAACCTGAACAACTATTCTTTCGCCCTCAATCTGAACGACACGACCCTGACGCATTGTACCGTTATCAAGACGAATGTCAACAATTTCCTCGTTGGAAACGCCCTTAACACCGTCCATAACTATAAGAGAGCCGTTAATTTCTTTAACGCCTACATAATCTATAATCATTATTGCGTTCCCTCCTTATTAAGAAATTGCAGCAAGCTTTTCGTCAATTTCCTTAATGTAATCGTCAAACATTTCAGGCTTGCTGTTAGGAATATCATACTTCATCTTTGTAAGCTTATCAAACAGACCAAGGTTAAGAATCTTGGAAAGCGGAATATTCTGAGCAACTATATCCTTAGCTTTGGCATGAAGATGAAGAATGGTTTTCATCATAAGCTTTTGCTTTTCAAGCGGAACATAAGTATCATCGGCATGGAAAGCGTTCTGTTGTAAGAAACCGACACGAATTACTCTTGCTGTTTCAATTACAAGCTTCTGATCATCGGGGAGTACATCCGAACCGATGAGCTTTACGATTTCCATAAGTGAACTTTCTTCCTGTAAAAGTGCGCTTATTCTGTTTCTGTATTCAATAAAATCCTCACCGAGATTTTCCCTGAACCACGGATCAAGGTCGTTAAAATACTCGCTGTAGCTGTCCATCCAGTTAATGGCAGGATAATGTCTTGAATAAGCAAGAGCCTTATCAAGAGCCCAGAAACATCTTGTAAAACGCTTTGTGTTCTGTGTTACAGGCTCAGAGAAGTCTGAACCCTGCGGAGAAACCGCACCGATAAGCGTTACAGAGCCTTCGCCGCCGCTGAGAACCTCAGCACGACCGCCACGCTCATAGAACTCGGCAAGTCTTGAAGGAAGGTACGCAGGGAAACCTTCTTCGGCAGGCATTTCTTCAAGTCGGCCTGAAATCTCACGGAGAGCCTCAGCCCAACGGGATGTTGAGTCAGCCATCATGGCAACATGATAACCCATATCTCTGTAATATTCGCCAAGAGTAATACCTGTGTAAATTGAAGCCTCACGAGCCGCAACAGGCATATTTGATGTGTTGGCGATAAGTACGGTTCTGTCGGTCATAGGACGCTGTGACTTTGGGTCAATAAGCTCTGAGAATTCCTCAAGAACCTGGCTCATTTCGTTACCACGCTCACCGCAACCGACATAGATAATGATATCGGCGTCGCACCACTTTGCAAGCTGGTGCTGAGTCATTGTTTTACCTGTACCGAAACCGCCCGGAATAGCTGCTGTACCGCCCTTTGCAATAGGGAAGAGAGTGTCAATAACTCTCTGACCCGTGATAAGCGGAACAGATGATGTAAGTCTTTCCTTAACAGGACGGGAAGTTCTGATTGGCCACTGCTGACAAAGGGTAAGGTTGTGTTCAACGCCTTCGTCATCCTTGATTACAACAACTGTATCAAAGAGCTTGTACTCGCCGTTTGGATTAACCTTTACTACTTCACCCGAAAGCTCAGGCGGAACCATAAGTCTGTGTTCAATGATAGGAGTTTCGGGGAGAGTAGCGTAAATTTGACCGCCCTCAAGCTTGTCACCGACTTTAACCTTCATTGTAACATTCCACAGCTTCTTGTCATCAAGAGCAGAAACTGAAGAACCACGGTTAATAAACGCACCTGCCTCTTCTTCAATAGCCTTCAGCGGTCTTTCGATACCGTCAAAGATGTTGTCAATAATACCGGGGCCGAGAAGAACATTCATAGGAGCACCGGTACCCTCAACGGGATCGCCCGGTTTAAGTCCTGTTGTTTCCTCATAAACCTGAATAGTTGTGATGTCGTCTGTAATACCGATGATTTCACCGACAAGCTTTTGCTTGCCTACATGAACCATTTCCATCATCTCAAAGCTGTCGGTATTTTTTACGGTAACAACAGGTCCGTTTATTCCATATATAACATTGTTGTTTTCCATATTATTACCATCTCTTTCAAAAGAAATTAACAGTCAGCAAGATTAAAGCACACTCAGTCCGGAATTTTCAATAAACCATTCTTTCTGTGCATAGAGCTTGCTGTCAAGAGTTTCATCGGCAACAATATTCATTGCCTTGCAAAAGCCTTTGATTCCGCCGATTTTAATTGATTTGTCGGCAACAACCTCGGTGCTTCCTGCAAAAACTGCCTTGATTTTGTCTGAGTTCTTCATATCTCTTTCGTTGACATAAACAACACAGTCGTTGTCTGCAAAAAGCTTAGCAACTTCCTTTGCACTTTTTACAAGGCTGTTTGAGTAATCTGATGTTTTTGTGTATTCAACAAGCTTTTCTTCAGCCTTTTTAAATACGCTTTCAGTCATTTCAGCTCTCTCGAGAAACAGTTTTTTCTGACCTTCCTGAATTTTCTTTGCAAGAATACCAGTCTGCCTGTTTCTTGATTCTTCAAGTTTGTCCTTGATATATTTTTCGCTGTCATGTCTGCCTTTTTCGGTTGCCTCTTTCAGCTTTTCTTCTTTAAGCTGAGCAACCTCTGTCTGCATGGCACTTCTTTGTTCATCAGCATATTTTTTAATGGCTTTCAGAAAGTTATCTGTTTTGTTTTTGGAGTTTTCCATTAAAAATAACCTCCCTGAATAAATTCAGATATGTGATAATTACAGCTTTACGCCGATTGCGTCCTGAACATATTTTGTAATACTGTCCTTGGTTCTTCCGTTACCGTGACGGTCGGGAATTTCAACAATAAGCGGCTGTTTGCGGTTAAGCTTGAGGTCATAAATAAGGTCGGGACAGAGCGAAACAAGTGTTTCCGTAATAAGAATAACTGCAATATCATCCCTGTTCACAGCCTTTTCAAGCTCACTGCGTACCTCATCCTCCTGATGAACAACTACGCCTTCAATACCTGCAAATCTCATACCCATTTTGGTATCGACATTATCACTTATAAGAAAAAATTTCATAATAATCAATCCTTAACGAAACTTAAATCGCTTAAATTATCTTGCAAAGATAAGAAGAATTGAAACGAGCATACCGTAAATAGCGATACCTTCACCAAGTACAACGAAGATGATTGCCTTACCGAATGCCTTAGGATCTTCACTTGTAGCACCGATAGCGGCAGGAGCAGCGTTACCAACGGCAATACCGCCGCCGATACATGAAAGACCTGTTGCAAGAGCGGCACCGATATATGCAAGACCGTCAGCCATACCCGATGTAGCGGCAGCAGCATCACCTGTAGCAGCACTTGCTACGATAGGGCATACCATGCAGAATGCAAATACAGCAGCGAATGAGCAAATCTGAGTAAGAACTGTTTTCTTTCTGTTCTTTCCATGCTCAAAAGCCTTTACTGCGAGGATTGCAGATGCACAAAGAAATACTACCGGAACAGCTAACATAATTAAATTGAATAACATAATAATACCTCCAAAAAATTATCAATCAATATTTAATTTAACAGGTTCGTAAGGTCTGCCTTCACCGGAATAGAAACGGCTGAACATCTCGTAATATTCAAGTCTTAACACCTGAATTGCAACAAGAAGCGCCTCAAGAACCATTACAAAAACATTACCTAAAACAACTACGGGCCAGTATGCTACTGCGGGAGCTGTTTGGGCAAGTACGAAAACAACCGTCATCATACCTGCATGTACAAGAACGAATGCACCGACTCTTAAAAAGCTTACCGTGTTTGTAACATACTCAAGCAAAAATTCGATTGACTCGATAGCATGCTCAAGAATATATCCGCCCCAGCTTTCGGGCTGCCAGTCTTTTTCACCGGCGATAAGAAGTCCGAGAGGCTCACCAAAGAAGATGAGCAGATAGGGGAGAACGATAAGACAAAGAATGTATGCAAGGGAAAATACCTGCAGACCCAATACGAGCTGCCCTGCAACACCGAAAATAATTGAACAGTAGAATACAAGACCTGCACAACCGCTTGATCCGAACAAGGCTCTTCCCACTTCTCCCTGCTTGAAGGAACTGTAAATATTAAGTCCCATAGCAACCACAACAAGCGAAATACCTATTGCAACCGCCGCAAGAAGAATCATTACAATTGAGCCTGATGACATTACTTCAATCGGTTTTTCATCAAGTCCGAAGAGTGCCTTGTAAAGAGGATCGAGCACATGCTCAAATCCGAACACACTTCCGAACACACAGCCGAATATCGCAGAAGAAATTCCGCACGGCACAAGAATCTTACCGATTTTCATTTTCCTGAGTTTCCACATAAGCGCACCGACAATTGATACACAAATGCCCTGACCGAGGTCAGCAAACATTATGCCGAATATAATGACATAAGTGATAGCGATAAAGAGTGACGGATCAATTTCGTTATATTTCGGAACACCGTACATCTCCGTGTAAAATTCAAACGGTTTTGCAAGGAAACAGTTTTTGAGTTTGACAGGCGGCGATTTTGCAATCTCCGTCTTGCCGTCTGAAAAATCTACATTGACGCTGGCAATTTTTTTGAGTCTGCGTCTGAGAGGCTTAGCATCCTCTGTAGGAACCCAACCTACAATGATAAAGCTTTTGCTGTATTGCAATGCTTTTGTGCGGATTTTGGCATAAAGATTAAGCTCTTCAAGCTTAGAAAGATATTTACAGATTCTAACCTCATACTTGTCAACATAATCGTCAACTCGCTTCTGAGCTTCTTTAAGCTTTTCCTCAAGATGGGGAATAAGGCTCTCAAGTTTTTTCAGATGAATTCTCGGTGTGTCATTAACTCCGAGAACATCACATTTTTCAAAGTACAATCCTGAAAAGATTCTGTCAATTTCCTCGGTTTTGTCTATCGGAGCAAAATAAACGCCCCAATAATGTGATTTATCCTCGGAACAGACAATAAAATCCACATAAGGATTATCTTTATAGGCTGAAAGCTTTTCAAAGCTTTCCTTAGGCAATCTGCCAAAGCGTGAACTGATATACTTTAAGGTTAAAAGCTTTTCAATTTCAACCCCAAGTCCGACAAAGTGTGTTGTTTCAACAAGATTTTCCTTTGCCTGCATCAACTGCTCTTCAACAAACAGCCTGTCATCTGCAAGAACTTCAATGTCGCTGTTTATCTGATTTGTAAACAGCTCAATTTCTTTAAAGGTCGGATTAAAGTCACTTACATCAACAAGATTAAACTTGCGTTTTGTAAGGCTTAATGTTGCTTTAAGAGTGTTAAGAGGTTCAGCATAGATGTTTTTTGATTGCAGATGTGTAAAATCCTTTGTGTTGCTGTAGAAAGATGAAACATCATCGGGATGGAACACACCTGATTCACCAAGTACCGATATTACATTATCAATATCCCTTGTAAGTCCGATAATGCTTACGGCCTGCATGGTTGAAACAGCCAAATTATAATCACCTCTTCTTGACAGTCAAATAATCATTTAATGAGCAATGACTGTGTAATTTTATTGTCAAGTTCATATCTTGTGCCCTCAATCAGAGTGACAATATTCATCAGCTCTGTTTCGGCAACAAAAATATATGAAATCATTACAACCGAAGGGTTGTTGGAAAAGTGCATATTTTTCCTTGCAAGCCTGTATTTTACTCTCGGTGAAATATCGCTTGCATAAACATATCCGATTTTATCAATCAATCTTCCGTTATGCGTATTCTGCATAATTGAGAATATCTCGCCCGAAGATTCCGCCTTACACATCATGTCAATGGTCTTTTCGCTGAGATTTGTGTAATTAAGCAAGAGGTTTGCTTTGATATCATCGGGAGAAAGCTTATAATACTTTTTCAATCTCAGAATTCTCGAGAAAATATTATAATCGTTAATCGTAAAGAAAAAATTGATAAGCTCGTGCTTTTCCTGTCCTTTTGTTGTAGCTTTAATCAGTTTTGTCAGTTTTCCGAACACCAAGTTATACAGCTTGTTCTCAATGTCCGATATTGGAAGTCGATTTTTCTCATCTGGAGAAAATTGCTTGAGAATATCGTAGAATTGGGAGGACTGTGTGGCGTTCAGAAACTCTTCATAATTTTTTGCGTTGGCAAGCTTGTTAACATCTATTTCCGTATGTTTTGAAATATACCCCGGGAATTGATAGATGAACTTGTCAGTCGAGTTTGAACTGAGCAGAATAAGGAATCTTATAATCTGCTCAACCTCTAATGTCGAGATAATGTACGATGACAAACCCGAGCTTACGCTCGAATCGTATCTGCACAAAGAGTCAAATTCATAGAAAAGGTTTTGCCTCAAAAGAGCCTCAAGCCGTCCTCTGTGAATTTCACGCTCACTGACATCAGTCAGAGCCTTGGAGTAATGCGTATTATTTTTAAGATACGACATAATCTCTCCGACACTCTGGCATGCAAGCAAACTCTGGTAATCCTTTTCGGTAAGTCTGTTGCCGAACTTTGACCTTGCTTTTGTCAGAACTGCAAACGAAGTTTTTGACATTATCCGCATACACCTCCTTGTAAACAGTAAATGGAATGTTACTGTGCAACCGTTCTTTTGACGATTTCGTCAACCCACTTGTCACAGTTGAGTTTAAAATCAGAGTCAAGCTTGATATGCACTGAATTGTGCTTGCCCTGAATTTCCTCCCATTGCTGTTCGGCTTTCTTTGTTTCCTGAATGTCGTTGCGTTTCACAACCTCTTCAGCTTTTGCCATGAAGTCGTCATAAATCTTCTTCGTTTCGGCTTCAATAGTTTTGGAAAGTTCCTCTTTTTCTTCAAGAGTATCCTTTTCCATGGCTTTGGCTTCGTTGTCGGCATCAACGATTTTTTTAATCATATTCTCCATAAAACCACCCCCGTGAAAAATCAGTTTTTAAGCGCCTGAAGCGGAGCCGGAATTCTTCCGCCACGCTTAATAAATGCCTCCGGTGAACCTTTCCTTACAGGCATAACGGGACCTCTGCCGAGCAGTCCGCCGAAATTAAGTTCTTCGCCTGCACTTTTTCCGATAGCCGGAATAAGTCTTACCGCAGTTGTTTTGGTATTTACCATACCAATTGCAGCCTCATCTGCAATAATTGCAGAGATAACCTCGGGAGTTATGTCACCGGGTACTACAATCATGTCAAGACCAACCGAACATACGGCTGTCATTGATTCAAGTTTTGTAATATCAAGGTAACCTTCAGTAGCGGCATGAATCATACCTGCATCCTCGGAAACGGGGATAAAAGCACCGCTCAGACCGCCGACATGGGAAGAAGCCATAACGCCGCCTTTTTTAACAGCGTCATTAAGAAGTGCAAGTGCAGCGGTTGTACCGTGGCATCCGCACACTTCAAGTCCCATCTCCTCAAGAATATAAGCAACACTGTCACCGACAGCAGGTGTCGGGGCAAGTGAAAGGTCAACAATACCAAAGGGAACACAAAGTCGCTTGCTTGCTTCTCTTGCAACAAGCTGTCCCATACGGGTGATTTTGAATGCAGTTTTCTTAACCATATCTGCAATTTCCGTGATGTCTTTTCCTGCACCGTCTTTTGCAAGAGCGGCTCTTACAACGCCGGGACCCGATACACCGACATTGATAACAGTATCGGCTTCACCGACACCGTGGAAAGCACCCGCCATAAACGGGTTGTCTTCGGGAGCGTTACAGAATACAACGAGCTTTGCGGCACCGATGCAGTTTCTGTCGGCTGTAACTTCTGCAGCCTGCTTAACGACCTTACCCATCATCTTAACAGCATCCATATTGATGCCGGCTTTTGTAGAACCGATATTTACGGATGAACAAACGAAATCGGTTTCGCTCAAGGCCTGTGGAATACTCTCGATAAGAGCGTAGTCACCGCTTGCAAAACCCTTCTGAACAAGAGCGGAATAACCGCCGATGAAGTTTACGCCGAGTTCCTTTGCGGCTTTGTCAAGAGTGTGGGCAAACTTGACAACATTCTTGCTCTGGCACGGAGCGGCTACCATACCGATAGGGGTAACTGAAATTCTTTTATGGATAATCGGAATACCAAATTCCTTCTGGATGTCTTCACCTGTTTTAACAAGGTCTTTTGCATTTCGACAGATTTTGTCATAAACCTTTGTGCAGGCCTTATCAATGTCCTCGTCAATGCAGTCAAGCAATGAAATACCCATTGTAATTGTTCTTACATCAAGGTTTTCATTGTCTATCATATTTATGGTTTCAAGTATATCTCTTGTTTCTAACATATTATGTATATCCTTTCAATTCGGTAGCACTGATCAAATTCTGTGCATGCTGTTAAAGATGTCCTCGTGCATAACATGAACCTTTGTATTTGTTGATTCTCCGACTGCTTTGAGGTTTGTACGGAGCTGCTCAAATCCGATGTTGGATTTGTCAATTTCAACAAGCATAATCATAGCAAACATATCCTGAAGAACACTCTGTGTTACTTCCACGATATTAACATCAGCCTTTGAACAGGCCTCTGAAACTTTTGCAAGGATTCCAACGCTGTCTTTACCGATTACTGTGATAACTGCCTTCATTTTTTACCTCCTGTTTATGCAGATTTTCGTTGGAATTCTGCATAAAACTGCTTTTCTTTATTTGTGCATATTATATAACTAATTTTTAATAAAGTAAAGTGCAATATTGAAAAAAATTTTTTCATATGTTATCATCTTTTTTGTGAGGTGTTTTACTAATGAAAATATGTGATATTCATACCCATTCAAGCAACTCTTTTGATGCTGAAAATACAGTTGAAGAAATGTGCAACAGTGCCTGTAACAAGGGACTTTTTGCACTTGCAATCACCGACCACTGCGAAGCTCCCGAGATTTTGCTCGGCTCTGAAAGTGAGTACGGAGATTTCAGCAAATTAATTCCAAAATCGAATTATGAAACTTCGACTTTGCAAGATAGATACAAGGGTAAAATCAAAATACTGAGAGGCATTGAACTCGGTGAGCCGATGCACAATGACGAATGTACAAAAAAAGCACTTTGTTTTGGAGATTTTGACATAATAATCGCATCCGTGCATAACCTGAGAAACAGACCGGATTTTTATTATATGGATTTCAAAAAAGAAGATGCACATATAATTCTCGATATGTACTTTGATGAACTTCTCGAAACCGCCTCTTTTGACAGCTTTTGTACTCTTGCACATCTTACATATCCGTTGAGATATATTAAGCGTGATACGGGCGTTATTCCGAATCTTTCACCGTACAGAGATAAGATTGACCTTATCTACGAAACACTTATTAAAAAGGATAAGGCTCTTGAAATTAATGTTTCGGGACTGTTCAAGGGACTCGGTGAAACTCTCCCTGCATTTGATGAAATTAAACGCTATCACGACCTTGGAGGCAAGTACATAACCCTCGGAAGTGACGCACATAATATGAATGATGTCGGCAGAGATATTGAAAAGGGGATAGAGCTTGCTTTTAAAGCCGGGTTCAAATCATACTATATATATGAAAACTGTTGCCCTTATGAAATAACAATTGAATAACAAAGAATTAAAATAGTTCTTAAAAGCAAAAAGAGGATTTCGCACTGATATGATGTGAAATCCTCCTTGTTTTTTTGAATCCAATATTTAACTGCAGCACATTATACTGCACTTTTCTGAAAATTGCAATACCTTTTTACAAAGTTTTTGCAAGATTTTTTATGTAATCCTTCAATAAATCTTTTGTTTCAGGGTGTTCAAGCCCAATTTCTATCTGAGCCTGCAAGATTCCGAATTTATTGCCCATATCGTATCTCTTGCCCTCAAACTCAACGGCTGTCATTCCTTTTGTTATTGCAATCTCTCTCATTGCGTCTGTAAGCTGAATTTCTCCGCCGATTCCGGGCTTTGTATTTTCGAGAATTTCGAAAATTTCAGCCGGGAGCACGCATCTGTCAAGAATCGAATAAAGCGAAAGAACTTCTTCGGGAGTCTGCGGCTTTTCCTTCATGTCCGTACAGGCAAAAATATTGTCGTGCATATGTTCAACTTTGAGTGAACCGTACTTGTGAATGTCTTTGGCGTCAACCTTTTTAACGCCTACAACGCCTTCACCGTATTCACCGTAATGATCGATGAGCTGTTTGATTGCAGGAACCTTGCCTGTAATAACGCCGTCACCGTACATAACGGCAAAAGGTTCATTGCCTACAAAAGATTTTGCTTTGAGAACGGCATGTCCAAGGCCTTTCATTTCTTTCTGTCTGATAAAAGAAATGTTTGCAAGGTTTGAAATATTTCTGACTGTTTCAAGAAATTCTGTTTTGCCGCTCTTTTCAAGCAGACTTTCAAGTTCCGGAGAAGCGTCAAAATGATCCTCCATAAGTCCTTTGCCACGGTTTGTGATGATGAGAATATCTGTAATTCCTGCCGCAACAGCCTCCTCAACTATGAACTGAATAGTTGGCTTGTCAACGATAGGATACATTTCTTTCGGCATATTTTTTGTTGCGGGAAGAACTCTTGTACCGAGTCCAGCCGCCGGGATAACCGCCTTTGTTATACGCATAATATTCCTTCTTTCTGTTCTGTTTTAGAGTTTTATTTAAATAAAAAATATCGGTAGATAATTTGCAACAATCAGTGCGGCTGCAACTGAGATTGCAAGCGGAAGGTTGACCCCGCCTTTGGTTTCAAGAACTTCTGCAAGATGTTCTTGATCTGTTGTGCTTTTGATTTTTTTAATCTTTTTAACTGAATGGTTAAAAAAGCATTTGTTTGCTGTCAAGCCGCATATCAACATCACCGCCATGGAAATTATGTTTGCAATCAAGGGTGATAAAAACAGCCAAAAATCTTCGGTTGAAAGTCCAAAATTATTTGTTAGCGAAACAACCTGACCCGACCCCTGTGCCTGAAGTATATTATTATATATATTTTGCCAAGCAGGAAGAGTTTTTATATAACCCGAAGCGATTGTAGAACCGAATGTCAGCACGGAGAAAAGTATTCCCAAAGCATACATTTTTCGGTACAGAAAATATATTCCCGATAAAATAAATGCGGAAAAATTGAATCTGCTCTTTTTAAACTTATTGATAAAGTTGAAAATCCTCAGATAATAAGGGGTGTTCTTACCAATGAATTTTGCGGCTTCACCTGCAGTGATATCGTCAACAAGCGGTTCGTCGCTCTTCATTCCTGCCATAGGATCAAAAGCGGCAGCCATTTGCGGATTTGCCTGACCAAAAGGAACACCGAACGGCGGCATACCCTGATTCTGATTGAAATTCGGGTTTGGCTGACCGTTATTCTGATTCTGCTGAAAGTTCGGATTATTTTTGTCATCACCGTAAAGCGGTGCGCCGCAGCTGCAGCAATAGAACATTTCTTTTGGATTTTCCGCTCCGCAGCGCTTGCAAAGAACTACACCGTCTTTAGCGTCCTGCTCTGCCTGCTGTTCGGCCTCTTCCAGCTGTTCCTTTTCAAAAGAAAAATCAGCACCGTGTTTGTCTGCAAAATGACAATGACCTTCTTTTTCATAACATTCTCTGTGATGCGGTGCTCCGCATTCAGGGCAGACTACAATATCGTCACCCTTTTTGAACTGTTTGTCACATACCGGACATTTGTATTCTGTAAATTCCATTATAAACCTCCAAAGGATACACAATACGGTGTACCTATACACTTTAATTATAACAAATAGTATTGATAAATGCAACTTGTTTTTGTATATAAGTTTACTTATGAATAAAATAGCTGTTTTTCTTTACTTTTGTGGATGTTTTTGCTATAATATTAAATTGTGAAAGGATAAACTATATTCAGAAAGGTACATGTTTATGGTACAGTTTGAGGAATTACTTTTAAAGCTTCAGGCTCTCAAGCCTGAAATAGACGATTTGTCCGATGCACTCGGTATGAAGGGCATGCTCTCGGAGATTCAACAGCTTGAACTCAAGGCAACCGAGCCGGGATTTTGGGACGATGTGGAAAAATCACAAAAGGTTTTACAGCGTACGGGCTCTTTAAAGGGCAAGGTTGAGGCTTACGAAGGTCTTGTTGCCAAATACGAGGATACTCACGCTTTGATTGAACTTGCAAATGAGGAAGAGGACGAATCTCTTCTTGAAGAGGCAGAAAGTGAAGTTGAGGCTGTCAAGGAAAATCTTGAAAAACAGCGTTTGCAGACTTTGCTCACAGGCGAATATGATAAAAATAACGCAATTCTTACATTTCACGCAGGTTCGGGCGGAACAGAGGCTCAGGACTGGGCAGAAATGCTTTACAGAATGTACACCCGTTGGGCAGAGGCTCACGGCTTTAAGGTTAAAGAGGTTGACTACCTTGACGGCGATGAGGCAGGACTTAAAAGTGCCGTGCTTCTTGTTGAAGGTGAAAATGCTTACGGCTACTTAAAGAGCGAGGCAGGCGTTCACCGTCTTGTTCGTGTATCTCCGTTTGACTCGGCAGGCAGAAGACACACAAGCTTCTCATCTCTTGAGGTTATGCCGGAAATTGCAAAAGATACAGAAGTTCACATTCCGCCCGAAGATATCAAAATGGATGTTTACCGTGCCAGCGGTGCAGGTGGTCAGAAAGTCAACAAGACTTCATCTGCTGTTCGTCTTACTCATATTCCTACAGGTATCGTTGTTGCCAGTCAGGTTGAACGCAGTCAGTATCAGAACCGTGATGTTGCTATGAATATGCTTATCTCAAAACTCGTTGAAATCAAAGAGCGTGAGCATCTTGAAAAGATCGAGGACATCAAGGGCGTTCAAAAGGAAATCACCTGGGGTTCACAGATTCGAAGCTATGTATTTATGCCGTATACAATGGTAAAAGACCACAGAACAGGCTTTGAAACAGGTAACATTCAGGCTGTTATGGACGGCGATCTTGACGGCTTTATCAACGCATATTTAAAGTGTGCAAGTCTTGGCACACTTCAGAAATAAATTTCATATTATACGGAAAGGCTATGAATTAGTATGAAGTATTTAGTAATGCTCTGTGACGGTATGGCTGATGAGCCAAACGCACAGCTTGATAATTCAACTCCTATGGCAAAGGCTGTTAAGCCTTGTATGGATTACCTTGCCTCAAAGGGCGAGGTCGGAATGGTTAAAACCGTTGCCGAAGGACTCAAACCCGGCAGCGATGTTGCAAACCTTTCGGTTCTCGGTTATGAGCCTGCTGTTTACTACAGCGGTCGTTCTCCGCTTGAGGCGGCAAGTATCGGTATTGACCTTAAAGACACCGATGTAACATTAAGATGTAACCTTGTAACTCTGTCCGATGAAGAAAACTACGAGGACAAGTCTATGGTCGACTATTGTGCAGGTGATATTTCAACAGAAGAGGCAAGAGAGCTTATCAACTATGTTGAGGAAAAGCTCGGCAACGATATTTTCAAGTTCTATTCGGGTGTTGCATACCGTCATTGTCTTGTATGGAAAAACGGCAATCCTCATCCGGGCGAACTCACACCTCCTCACGATATCTCAGGTCGTGTGATTAAAGAATACATTCCAAAGGGTGACGATACTGCCGCTCTCTATGATTTGATGAAGAAAAGCTATGATTTGCTCAAAGATCATCATGTAAACAAGGCAAGAGTTGAAAAAGGACTTCGTCCCGCTAACTCAATTTGGCTCTGGGGCGAGGGTACAAAGCCTGCTCTTGACAGCTTCTTCGGCAAGTTCGGCAAAAAGGGCAGTATGATTTCTGCTGTTGACCTTCTCAAAGGTATTGCAATTTGTGCCGGCATGAAAAGCGTTGATGTTGAGGGTGCAACAGGCTATATTGACACAAACTTTGACGGAAAGTGCAAAGCCGCAATTGATGAATTCAAAAACGGTGCGGATTTTGTATATATCCATGTTGAAGCTCCCGATGAATGCGGTCACAGAGGAGAGATTGAGAACAAAGTTAAGGCTATTGAACTCATTGATGAGCATATTCTCAAGCCTGTAACAGATTTTCTCAGAACATTTGATGATTTTGCCGTACTCGTATGTCCCGATCATCCCACACCTCTTTCTATCCGCACACACACTTCAAATCCTGTTCCGTATCTTATCTATGACAGCAAAAACGAAGTTGATAGCGGCGTAAGCAAATTCTGTGAAGAAGAGGCTAAAAAGACAGGCAACTATATTGAAAAAGGTTTCACAATGATGGATTACTTCCTTTCAAAATAATTTTTTGCTCCGTAC
The DNA here is from genome assembly GCF_002834235.1 of Ruminococcus bromii. Classification (GTDB taxonomy): domain Bacteria; phylum Bacillota; class Clostridia; order Oscillospirales; family Acutalibacteraceae; genus Ruminococcoides; species Ruminococcoides intestinale. Next base: position 112,708 of record NZ_NNBY01000031.1, read on the forward strand.
TACATAATAAACCAAAAAAATAACATCCTTGCAGATATAATGAAATTAAAAATCTGTAAGGATGTTTTTATGTTGTGTTTGTTCATTATCATAACAATAATGAGTGTGATTACCTTGTTTGTAATTGCATTTTCTTATGTAGTAAAATTCCTTATTGGAATAATAATTAAACATATACGCAAAAACGATTTAGATAAGTTTTAATGCTTCAACAAGAGCCTTTGAAAGCTGATCGGGGCAGGATGTGCCTCTGCCACGGCAGTCAATGCCTTTTAATCTGTCAACAGCGTCTTTTGCGTCCATACCTTTAACAAGCATACAAATGCCCTGAGTGTTGCCTGAACAGCCGCCCACAAATTCACAGCTTGTGATTTTACCGTTGTCATCAAGTTCAAGGTTAATTTGTCTGGAACAAACTCCCGTAGGGAAATATGAATATTTCATTGTAATACCTCTTTTCATAATTTGAAATCATATTATCACAGAAACAGAAAAAAATCCAGATAATTTTATTTTTTTGTTTTTAAAATTGAAAATCTATGTTATAATTTAAATATAGATTGCACTTTGTTACAAACCTTGCTCCCTGTTATGAAAGCAGAGCGTTGTTCTGATTAAAATCCAAGTGCAGATGTTTCATTACTTTAAGAGAATTAAACTATTATAAATATTGTAACAGACATTTACAAAAAGCAAATCACAGAAAGTAGGATATAATGTCAATTAATATAGATTTGGGAGCATGGAACTCAATTTTTGCAGTTCCCTCCAAAGTAGTCGATGAAGGACTAAAATTTTCTGACGGCGTAAAGCTTAAAGTTCTTTTGTTTGTCCTTCGTAATGCCGGTCGTTCCGTTGACGACACAGAAATTTCAAAGGCAACAGGTGTCAATGTAACCGATATTCCCGAGGCGCTTGACTATTGGGTTAGTATTGGTGTGTTTAATCGAATTGAAAATACCTTTACTCCCGTAAAAAATAACGAGGAATTTGTTTCTGTACCGAAGACTTCTGTTCAAACGGAACAGACACCGCAACCTGTTCAGACTGTTTTACAGCCACAACAGACAGTGCCACAGCCTGTTCAAACGGTTCAAGAGCCTGTAAAACAGGAAACAGAACAGTCACCAAAGGAAAACGCAGAAGAACCGCAAAAACATTTTACGGCTACAAGACCGCAAAAGCCTGATTTTGTATTTACGGCACAAAGGCTTGCGGTTGATGAAGAATTAAAAATGCTTGTTGAAGAAACGCAGACAACACTCGGAAAGGTTCTTTCAAATTCCGATATTGCAACTCTGCTTATGCTCAAGGACACCTGCGGACTTCCGCTTGATGTTATCTTTATGCTTATACATTATTGTGCAAGTATTGATAAGGGCAATATCAGAACGATTGAAAATATCGGCATTCAATGGGCAAATGACGGTGTTTATTCGCTTGAGGCGGCTGATAACAAGATTAAGCAGATTCAAAAAACAACAGCAAACTTTTCAATTATTTCAAAAGCATTCGGACTAAAAAATGTCGGTTCTCCTACAAAGAAACAGCTTGAATACGGTGACAAGTGGGTAAGCGAGTGGAAGTTTTCGCCCGAAATGCTCAGAGAGGCGTATGAAAGATGCGTTGATACAAAGGGAACAATGAATCTTCGCTACATTGACGGAATCTTAAAGCGTTGGAATGCAAGCAATCTGCACACGCTTGACGAACTTCATAAGTATGAAAAATCAGCGTCAAAGCCGTCGCAGAAACAGTCGTCATCTTATGATATTAATGAACTCGACAAATTTAATTCACTTGATAATTTTTAATTAAGAGGTTGGTATGGGATACAGCAATAGTGTTTATAAGGCTGCTTCGGACACATTATATGAACGCAGACTTAACGCCGAAAAGGCAGCGGAAAGAAGAAAAGAAGAGGTTTATAAAAAATTCCCACGTGTGAAAGAACTTGAAAAACAGATTTCCGTGGGCGGAATCAAAACAGCCCGAGCAGTTCTTGCGGGCGGAGATGTGAAGGACGCCGTTTCAAAGCTTCGTGATCAGAATCTTGCAATGCAGGCAGAGGTCAGGAAAATCCTTACAGATAACGGTTATCCCGAAAATTATTTTGAACCCGATTATTTTTGTAAGAAATGTAATGACAAGGGCTATTTTGACATAAACGGCAAAACTGTCAGATGTTCATGCATGAAGTCTGCACTCATAGCCTGTGCATGTGCCGAGCTTAACAGAAACGCTCCGCTGTCACTTTCTACATTTGAAAGCTTTAATCTTGAATATTATGACAAGACTGTTGATCCAAAGCTTAAGGTATCTCCTTACGACCATATGAGCAGAGTTTTAAGATATTGTCAGAATTATGCCGATAACTTTAACTCACATTCGGAAAGTATACTTATGAAAGGTGCAACCGGACTCGGTAAAACTCATTTGTCGCTTGCAATTGCAAACGAGGCAATAAAGAGGGGTTACGGTGTGATTTATGCGTCTGCTCCGCAACTTGTTTCAAAGCTTGAAAAAATATATTTTTCAAACAAGGAAGATGATTCAACATTTGATATGCTTGTTGAATGCGACTTACTTATTATAGATGACCTCGGAACGGAATTTCATTCTCAATTTTCCGTATCACAGCTTTACAACATTTTTAACTCAAGAATGTTGTCAAACAAGCCCGTAATTATAAATACAAATCTGACAATAAGAGATTTGCAGGAGAATTATACTGACAGATTTGTTTCAAGAATCTGCGGAAATGCCCGTCAGCTTGATTTTTTGGGCAGAGATATAAGGATCAGACGAAAATAATTTTAAAATATTATCGTCAAAAATCCTGTTGCTGTCGGCTGTTTTGAAGGTCTGAAAACTTTTTTGAAAAAATTTTTAAAAAAGTATTGACTTTTTGAACGATATGTCTTATAATTCATATCGTTGCAAGTTCGGTAGCAATTACATCTTGTGGAATAGTGTAACGGTAGCACGACAGACTCTGACTCTGTTTGTTGGGGTTCGAATCCCTATTCCACAGCCACAGCCCCGAAGTTATTCGGGGCTCTTTTATTTCGAGGTGTAGCGCAGTTTGGTAGCGCACATCGTTCGGGACGATGGGGTCGCAAGTTCGAATCTTGTCACCTCGACCAGTTTGGCGCCGTACTTTTTTAAGTTCGGCGCATTTTCTTTTTTAAAAAATTTGGAGGTAATTTTATGAAAAAAGTAATTTCGCTTGCAGTTGCTCTTGTTCTTTGCCTTTCGATATTCGCAGGTTGCGGTGCAAAGGAAGTTAATCTTGCTGATCTTATGGATAAGATGAATTCCGAGTACAGCGTAGATGCAACAAAGTATGAAACAAAGGATGATATGTACAAATATTACAATATCAATGCCGACGATATCAAGCAGTTTGCCGCTGAGGTCGGTAAGTCTGATACAGACAGCAAAAATACAGAGGTAGTTCTTGTTGAGGCAACTGATTCGGATGCCGCTTCAAGAGTTGAAACTGCTCTTACAAACCGCTATAATTCAATCTTTCAGCAGAACGCTTCCTATTCGGCTGAAGAGCTTGATATGGTGAAAAATTGTAAGGTTACAAAAGACGGTAACTTTGTTACAATGATTATCGGCGAAAAGGCATCCGATATGCTTACAATGTTTAATGACAGCATTAAATAATTCATTTAAAATTTACTGAGGGCGAACATCGTTCGCCCCTTTCTTTTGCAATATTTTAAGGCAGGTTAAAAATGGTACAGACTGAGATTCAAAAAAACTTTTCACATATGAATGATATGCAGAAACAGGCTGTTTTCTGCACAGAAGGACCTTTGCTTATACTTGCAGGTGCCGGTTCGGGCAAAACAACTGTTCTTGTTAACAGAATAGCCTACATTTTGCAGTGTGAGCTTTGTAAACCATGGCAGATACTTGCCATTACTTTTACCAATAAAGCCGCAGGAGAACTTAAAGAACGAATCTGTGCGGCAGTTCCCGAGGGCGGTGCCGACATCTGGGCGGCTACCTTTCATTCAACCTGTGCAAGAATCCTTCGCAGATACGGCGACAGAATCGGTTATACAAGTCATTTCACAGTTTACGGGACTGACGATCAGAAAAAACTCGTCAAGGATATTTTAAAGCAACTCAATATTGCCGAAAAAACTTTGCCTGTAAAATCAATTCTCTCCGAAATTTCAAAGGCTAAGGATAAAATGCTTACTCCCGAAGAAATGCGTAAAGAGGCTGAATTTGACAGCAGAAAAGCACAGATTGCAAAGGTTTACGAAATCTATCAGACAAAGCTTAAAACAGCCGACGCAATGGATTTTGACGATATGCTTTGCAATACCGTAAAGCTTTTTGAAACAGCACCCGATATACTTGACTATTACAGAAATCAGTTCAAGTACATCATGGTCGATGAGTATCAGGATACTAACAAGGTGCAGTACAAATTTGTAAGCCTGCTTGCAAGCAAATACGGCAATATCTGCGTTGTCGGTGATGATGACCAGAGTATCTACAAATTCCGTGGTGCTACAATCGAAAATATTCTTTCTTTTGAAAATACATTTAAGAACGCAAAGATGATTCGCCTTGAACAGAACTACAGAAGTACACAGAATATCCTCAATGCCGCTAACGAGGTCATCTCAAATAACACAATGCGTAAGGGTAAAACTTTGTGGACCGAAAACGGTCAGGGCGAGAAAATTAAGGTACATACAGCCGAGAATGAGCGTGACGAGGCTAATTTCATTGCTCAGACTATTCTTGACGGTGTAGCCGACGGAAGAAAATATTCCGACTATGCAATTCTTTACAGAATGAATGCCCAGTCAAACGCAATTGAGCAGGCTTTGTCACGAAGCGGTGTTCCGCACCGTGTAATCGGCGGTCACAGATTCTATGACCGTGAAGAAATTCGTGATATGGTTGCATACCTTCAGGTTATAAATAATCCTCATGATGATGTCAGACTTTCAAGAATTATCAATGTTCCTAAAAGGGGAATAGGTGCGACAACCGTTTCCCATGCCGCAGACATTGCCGCAGGACTCGGCGAAAGCATTTACGATGTAATCAAGGAGGCGGAAAACTATCCGCAGCTTTCTCGTGCCTCTGCAAAGCTCAAAGCTTTTGTTGCACTTATTGACGGACTTATTGAAGCCGAGCAGAGTGGCGAATATTCTCTTGCAGAATTATATAACCTTGTGATTGAACATACATCATACGAACAGTATCTTAAAACCGAAAAGGACAACCCTGAAGTTCGTATTGAAAACATTGAAGAACTTTCTTCAAATATCGTCAAGTTTGAAGAGGACTACGGCGATGAGGCAGACCTCTCTGCATTTCTTGAAGAAATTTCTCTCCAGACCGATATTGATAACTACGATGCAGATGCAGATACCTGCGTAATGATGACATTACATTCGGCAAAGGGACTTGAATTTCCTGTTGTGTTCATCGCAGGCATGGAAGAAGGAATGTTCCCGTCCGTTGCAACAATGATGAATCCCGATGAACTCAACGAGGAAAGGCGACTTGCTTATGTCGGAATTACAAGAGCAAAGGAAATTCTCTATTTCACAAAAACAAATTCGAGAATGCTGTTCGGCTCAACAAGCTATAATAAGGGCTCAAGATTCTTAAACGAGATTCCCGATAATCTTCTTGAATACAGCGGTGGAAGAAAGCAGATGTTCACACAGGCTTCTTCCGGGTTTGCATCGGGAACAGGTGAAAAAGTTTCTGTCGGCAAATCGTCGGTTAGCTCGTATTCACCGAATAAATCATTTGGATTTACAAAACCTCCTGTTAAGAGCGGTGCTGTATTCAATGTAGGAGATTGTGTTCAGCACAAGGTGTTCGGCAAGGGTATGGTAATGAAAGCCGAGAAAATGGGTAATGATACTATGCTTGAAATTGCCTTTGACAAAGCCGGCACAAAAACTCTTATGGCGAACTATTGCAGTAATATGAAAAAAATCTGAGGTGATTAAAGTGCTTATATCATCAAAAAAGGTTCTGTGTCTTGCAATTTCTGCGTTGACAGCTTTTTCTGTGTGCCTTACAGGCTGCGGAAAGGACACGCAGTCTTCTGTATCTGCTACCGAGAAAACAACCGCCGTTGCTGCTTCACAGCCTGTAACAAAGGCGGCAACCTCCGATGAGCAGACACAAGAACCCACATGGAACTATTCCGAACTCAAAAGAAAATCTTCCGATATTTCCGAAAATCTTGACGCAATAATAACCGATAACAAATTCAGGGGAACGGTTTATGTCAAAATCGGAAATGCTCTTGAGTATATCGGCACTAACGGATTTTCCGACAAGGACAGGCACACAAAGAATTCTACGGACACATGCTTTAGAATTGCTTCGCTCACAAAGCAGTTTACTGCTGTTGCGGTTATGCAGCTTGTTGAGGATGGAAAGCTTTCACTTGATGATACAATCGACAAATATTTTCCGTCATATAAATACGGCAAAAAAATCACCGTTAAAAACCTGCTTACAATGACAGCGGGCATAAAGGATTACATCAACAAAGACGGCGATACAAATACTTATGCATACAACGAATCTCAGATTGAATATAAGGTTTCAGCCGAAAATTCTGCAAAGAAAAATAAAAAAGCCGTAATGGACTGGATACTTGATCAGGAACTTAATTTTGAACCCGATGAGAAGTATATGTACTCAAACAGCGCATATTTTCTTCTCGGTGATATCATCGAACAGGTCAGCAAAACCTCGTACGAAAAATATATTAAAGAGAATATTCTTAAACCGTTGGAAATGATGAACACAGGCTTTGAGAGCACAGATAAGCTCGCTGTAGGATATCAGGATATTTACGATAATGCGTGGACATTGTATCCCGGAGTAGGATATTCTGCAACAAGTTTAATTTCCAATGTTCCCGATTTACTCAAATGGGTTGACGCTCTTTGTACAAACAAGCTCATTTCGGAAAAATCTTTTAAAGAAATGACAACGCCGTACAAGGGTAACTACGGTTACGGCTTTGTTGTGTCAAAAGACAGCAATATGATTTCTCACACAGGAAAAATCGACAAGTATAATGCCGCTCTTGTTTTTACCAAAGACGAAAATCAAATTTATATAGCACTTTCAAACTATTCAAACAGCAGTCCGATTAATCTGTTTAATAACATTCAGAAAACACTTGCCCCGTTTTACGGTTAATTTTCGGCTGTTAATCACCAAAAATCAAAACCTCCATAAAATGTATTGTTACAGTGCATTAATTGAACTGTCAATACTTTTACGGAGGTTATTTTTATGTCAGATGTACCTTTCTGTTCCTCGGAAAATGCATGCACCGAAGGCGGCGAGCAAACTAACGGTTGTGAACCTGTTTGTATCAATGTTTCACGAATCTATGACAGTTGCGGAGCAAAAGATTGCCTTTCGAATCTTCCTGTTATGTTTACCGAAGCAAACCAGAAAATTATTGATGGGGCTTGTTCCGTAAAGATAAGTAATGTGCGCATAATTACATCTACGGTAGAGGTTGAGCCTGTTGCGTTCCATCGTGGCTTTTATTCGGTTGATATGATGTACTATTTTGCCGTCACCGTTGAAGCCTATACAGCCGCAGGTGCGATTCCCGAAACTGTCACAGGTCTTGCAATGTACGGCAAAAGAGTTGTGCTTTACGGCGGTGAAGGCTGCGTAAAGTCATTCTCCAGCGACAAAGATGTTGTTTGCGATACATCAGATTCGGATTGTCCGTGCAAATATCCCTATTGCCTGCCGAGAGCAACGGTTCAAATTTCAAATCCAATGGCATTGTCTGCAAATCTACAGGATTACAATAATGCGAATCCGATAACTGTTTGCAGAACATTTCCGAATTGCGTTATTGATTACCTTGACGGAGAACCTGCACAGCCTGAAACACAGCGAGTGCTTGTTACAATCGGTATTTTTACGATTACAAGGCTTGAAAGAGATGTACAGATTATGATTCCGTCCTATGATTTTTGTGTTCCCCGCAAGGAATGTCCGTCAGCGCCCGATGATCCGTGCGAAGTTTTCAGTAAAATTGATTTTCCTACAGACTCATTCTTCCCGCCGAACGCAATACACCGTGGCGACCGTGACTCTTCTCATACATCTTCTTTTAAATGCGGTTGTGAAAACTGATTATACAGAAAAACGGGGCTGATTTCAGTCCCGTTTTGTTATGCTATTTTGAAATTGTTTCATAAAGTAATTTTATTCCGCTTTCAATTTTTACATCTTTTATTCCCGAAAAGCTTAACACAATCATATTTTCGGCTTTGTTGAACTGCATAGTTTTAATTAATGCGTCGTCAATTTTCTTTATAACAGAATCATCAATCGTTTTATCCTTAAAAATCAGCGAAACATAAAGCGAAGTTTCGTTAAACACAATTTTAACGGAGGTTCCGAAATATTTCTTTATGTTTGAAAGCATAAGGTTGCTTTTTTCAAGATAAATTCTTCTTGCTTTTCTCAGATGAACATCAAGCTTACCGTTATTAATATACTTTGCAAGGGCAATTTGTTCTGTTTTTGATGCTGTCTGATTTGTGTATTTTTTGATTTTGTTGTATTCATCGGTGAGTTTTTGCGGAAGAACCATATAACTGATTCTGACAGAGGGAAGAAGTATCTTTGAAAAAGAGCCGAGATAAACCGTGTTTTCGGTATCGTAATTCTGTACGCACGGCATAGGGTGCGTACTGTATCGAAGTTCACCGTTGTAATCGTCCTCAATAATCAAAACATTATTTTCTTTTGCCCATTTGATTATCTCAAGTCTGCGTGTAACAGGCATTGTAATGTTGCTGTTTACAGTAAAATTAGGATTTATAAGAATTATATCGGGCTTGATTTCTTCAAGTGAATCAATACAGGCTCCGTATTTATCACATCTGAAATATTTGATGTCATAACCGTGACTGTTGAACACATATTCACTCTGAATGTAGCTGTAATCCGCAAGTGCGATTTTCTTATTATTGCCGAGAAGTGAACAGAGTATGTGCAAAAGCGTCTGAGTACCTGCTCCGACGATAATATTTTCGTATGAGGTGTTTACACTCCGTGTGCCGAGGCTGTATTTTTGCAGAGCATTTCTCAGAATTTCTTCACCCTGTTCTTCACCGTAGGAAGTGAGCAGATAGTTTTGATTTAAAACTTCTTTAACATATTTTTTCCATTCGTTTATGTTGATTATACCGTCATCAATGCTTTTACTGCTGAAATCATATTCATAGTATCTTTTTGTTTTGTTGATATTTGAAGACATTTTATCGCTTTTTGACGGTGTACCGCTGAACTGTGCCTCAACATAATATCCGCTTCGTGGCCTGTTTGATATATATCCCTCTGCACACAACTGTTCATACGCTCCGTTGACAGTAGTTTTTGAAACATCAAGGTCGATACTCAATCGCCTTATTGACGGAAGCTTTGTTCCTTTTTTCAAACTTCCCGTTTCAATTGATTTTCTGACTGACATATAAATCTGCCTGTAAAGCGGAGTTTTGTCTTTTTTATTAATAATTATAAAATCGTACAGCATAACATCACCTACCGTATTTTAACATTTTGAAAATATTATTGCAATATCAGTGTATTACGGTTGAAATTATTTCCGTTAAAATGTATAATTATATGGTATGGCATAAAGTCACTGAAATGGCATAAAATACTAATTGCAGAGGGGATTTTACAATGAATGCTATGGCTGATAAATTTTTTGACAGTATAAAAGGGAAAAAAGTTACTTTTATCGGAATCGGTACAAGCAATCTTCCGCTTATAAAACTTTTTGTTGAAAAGGGTGCAAAAGTTACTGCTTGCGATAAGAAGAATTTTGAAGATTTGGGACAGAACGGTATTAAGGCTAAAGAGTACGGTGCAGAACTTTTACTCGGTGAAAATTATCTTTCCGAGATTGATGCCGATATCGTTTTCAGAAGTCCCGGCACACCTTTTTATAAGGATGAGCTTGTTGCACTTCGTAACAAGGGCGTTGTTCTTACATCCGAAATGGAAGTTTTCTTCGACCTTTGCCCGTGCAGGATTATTGCTGTGACAGGTTCTGACGGCAAAACAACCACAACAACGATTATTTCTGAATTTTTAAAGGCGGCAGGTTTTAATGTACACCTTGGAGGTAATATCGGCAAGCCGCTTCTTCCTGAGATTGAAAGCGTAAATGACGATGACTGTGCAGTAGTTGAGCTTTCAAGTTTTCAGCTTATCTCTATGAGAAAGAGTCCGGATATTGCCGTGGTAACAAACCTTGCTCCTAACCATCTTGATATACACAAGGATATGCAGGAGTACATTGATTCAAAGAAAAATATCATTCTTCATCAGAATGCTTTTTCAAAGGCTGTTCTCAACCTTGATAATGAGATTACAAACGGCTTTTCCGACAGCGTAAGAGGTCAGCTCGCAAAGTTCTCCGTAAAGGAAAATGTTTCAAACGGTGCTTTTCTTGACGGCGATACAATCTGCTATAATGACTACGGAAAAATTACCCGTATTATGAACATTCATGACATCAAAATTCCCGGTATGCATAATGTAGAAAATTATCTTGCCGCTATTTCAGCCGTGTGGGGACTTGTTGATGCAGAAACAATGGTAGCCGTTGCAAAGACTTTTGGCGGTGTTGCTCACCGTGCAGAGTTTGTAAGAGAGGTTGACGGTGTTAAGTATTACAACGATTCAATTGCGTCAAGTCCTACAAGAACCGCACTCGGCACACTTTCACTTTACAAGCAGAAAATCTGCATTATTGCAGGCGGATATGATAAGCATATTCCTTATGAGCCGCTCGGACCCGTAATCAACGATAAAGTAAAACTCCTTATTCTTCTCGGTGATACTGCCCCGAAAATTGAAAAAGCCGTTAAAGAGGCTTCAAACTATGATGCAGATGAAATTGAAATTGTCAATGTAACAAATATGGAAGAGGCTGTAGCTGTTGCCCGTGAGCGTTCAACAAAGGGAGATATTGTTTCGCTTTCACCCGCAAGTGCAAGCTTCGGACTTTACAAGAATTTTGAAGAAAGAGGTAATCACTTCAAGTCAATTGTCAACGCTTTGAAGTAAGATATACAATGAACACAAAAGAACTTATTTTTGAACTCTGTTGTGCAATGGGTGTGTCGGGCAGGGAAGAGCCCGCTTTGTCTGTTGCCGAAAAGTTTTTATCGGATTACACGGATGACATAAAGATATCAAACGGCAGTCTTATGGCTGTTTGCGGTAACAAAAATTCAGATAAAACCATATTGCTTGACGCTCACATTGACCGCATAGGATTTATGGTTACCGAAATAAATGAAAACGGATTTGTAAAAGTTTCTCCGTGCGGAGGAATTGACGCAAGAACTCTTGCCGATACTCTGCTTTGTCTGCAGAACAATCCTGATGTAACAGGTGTTGTATGCTGTATGCCTCCTCATCTTTCTGACGGAAAAGAGGACAAGGCTATGCCAATCGACAAAATCTGGGTTGATTTCGGTCTGCCGTATGATGAAGTTAATAAACTCATTTCATTCGGTGATATGCTGACATTTGCCTCAAAGCCGGCAAATCTTTTGAACGGCAGAATTGTTGCTCCTTGCCTTGATAACAGATGCGGTGTTGCATCACTTGTTAAGTGTGCAGAGTTATTGAAAAACAATGAAACAGATTATAAAGTAATTATCCTTTTAAGCTCTCAGGAAGAAACATTTGGCACAGGCGCTAAAACAGGTTCTTTTACAGTTGAAGCAGATGAGTCAATTGTTGTTGATGTAAGCTTTGCATCTCAGCCGGATGTTTCGGGGTTCTATTCTACGGTTGAACTCGACAAAGGTCCAATGATTTGCATTTCTTCAATTCTCAACAAAGAAATGAGCAAATCGCTTGAAAGCATTGCAAAGAATAAAAATATACCGTATCAGCTTGAACCGATAGCAGGCAGAACAGGTACAAATGCCGACCATATTTCAATCAGCGGAAAAGGTGTAAAAACTGCTGTTGTATCAATCCCACAGCGATATATGCATACACAGAATGAAGTTATTTCTGTAGCTGATGTTGACAATACGGCAAAGCTTATTGCCGAATACATTAAATGCGGAGGTGCTTTCAATGATTGACATAAAATTGCTTGAACAGCTTTGCCTTTGCAACGGTATTTCGGGTGATGAGGGGAATGTTCGCAATCTTATAATTAACGAGATTAAAGACTGTGCCGATGATATTAAAACAGATAATCTCGGCAACCTTATTGTGTTTAAAAAGGGAAAAAAGTCTGCAAAAAGCAAACTTATGGTGTCGGCACATATGGATGAAGTAGGTCTTATGGTAACGGATATAACATCTGACGGTTACCTTAAATTTGACGAGGTCGGCGGAATTGACAGAAGAGTTCTTCCCGGTAAGCGTGTATGTGTTGGCAGAAACGGTCTTAACGGTGTAATCGGTGTGAAACCGATTCATCTTACAAACGGTGATGAAAAAACTGCTGTTCCGAAAATGAATGATATGTACATTGATATCGGTGCCGAAAGCAGGGAAGATGCGCTTAAATATGTAAACTACGGTGACGGCATTAATTTTGAGGGCGACTTTAAGATTAACGGCAAAACTGTTGTTACGAAGGCACTTGACGACCGTTTCGGCTGCCATGTGCTTATTAATCTTATAAAATCCGAACCCGAATATGATATGTATTTCACATTTGTTGTTCAGGAAGAAGTGGGACTGCGTGGTGCAAGACCTGCGGCTTTTACGGTTAATCCTGATTTTGCTCTTGTTATCGAAAGCACAACTGCCGCTGATGTTGCAGAGGTTGATGCATCTCATCAGGTATGCAATTTGTCAAAAGGCGCAACGGTTACCGTAATGGATAGGGCGACAGTTTATGATAAAGAAATGATAAGTGCCGCTTTTGAACTTGCCGAAAAGAATAACATAGCTGTTCAGTATAAGAGAGCAGTTGCAGGCGGTAATGATTCGGGTGCAATTCATCAGAGCAGAGGCGGAGTGAGAACTCTTGCGGTATCACTTCCGTCAAGGTATATTCATGCTCCTTCAACTGCGGCAAATCTTGGTGATTGCGAAAGTGTTTTAAAACTTGCAAAAGCATTGTCCGATTATATTGCGGGCGGAAATTTAGCGAAAGGAAAGACGGTCTGAATGATAGTAACCGCCAATGAAAATTATATAAATGTAATTATGAACCTGTCGGCGGAAGATCCGTTTGCGTGCAGAATAATTTCTCAGTACAACAGTTACGATTCATCGCTTGCTTTTGTTGACTACTGGACGATAATTGACGATAAAACAGATGAATGTACAGGTGCAATTTCCCGATGCGGAACAAACTTCATTTTATTTCTCACAGATAAAACAAATCTTGAAGAAGTTTCGTCATTTATGCGTGTTGCGGGTGCGTCAAGTGCAATATGCAGCGGAGATTTTAACCTTAATTTATACGGCAGTAAATCTGTGTTAGGTGTTATTCTGAAAAAATCAGAACCGTTTGAAAATGTTGACGAAAGTATAAATTTTGATGTTCCCGATATTAAAGAGGTTTATAATCTCATCGTAAGCTGTGCCGATGAAAATTTTGTTCCGCCGCCGTTTGATGATTTTTATGTTGATGTGAATCACAAGCTTCGTCATAATGCAACGAGAATGTACGGTGTTTATGACGGCACAAAACTTGTTGCAATGGCTATGACCGTTGCCGAAAGCAGTAACGGCGCCGTGTTGGGTGCGGTATCGTGTCATCCCGACTACAGAAAGCACGGCTACGGTTCAACTGTTGTAAAGTACATATCCAACAGACTGATTGCCGAGAACAAGACCGTGTATCTTCACAGAGCCAAGAATGCAAATCAGTCGTTTTATAATAATCTCGGTTTTGAACAGTGCGGATCATGGCAGGAATATTATTTTGAAAGGTGATATATTTGAGTTTTTTTGATATAGATGAAAGAGTTATAAAAGCATCCGAAAAGGCAATGGAGCTTTGCAAGGACAAGCTTGCGGAGATTGATGATATTCAGGAATACAACCAGCAGAAGATGATAAAGGCTTTTCAGCTTGCAGATGTTCGTGAAAGCCACCTTTGGGGTTCTACAGGCTACGGATATGATGATGCAGGCAGAGAGGCTCTTGACAAGGTCTATGCTTATGTTTTTGATGCAGAAGACGCACTTGTCCGTCATAATTTCGTAAGCGGTACTCATGCCCTTACAGTTGCACTTTTCGGCGTTTTAAGACCTGGAGATACAATGCTTTCCGTAACAGGAATGCCGTATGATACAATCCGTTCTGCTATAGGCATTGAGGGTGACTATCCCGGTTCACTCAAGGACTTTTCAATCAATTTTGAAATGACCGAGATTAATCCTGACGGCACACTTGACTATGACAAAATCGCAAGCGACATTGCAGAAAAAAAGCCTAAAATGGTTTACATACAGCGTTCAAGAGGCTACAGCACAAGACCTACGCTCACGTGGAGAGAAATCAAAAAGCTTTGTGAAATTTCAAGAGCCAATTCGCCCAAAAGTATTATTATGCTCGATAACTGTTACGGTGAATTCATTGACAAGGTTGAACCTTTGTCGGTTGGTGTTGATATGATGGCAGGCTCTCTTATCAAGAATCCGGGTGGCGGTATTGCTCCTACAGGCGGATATATTGCAGGTAAGAAAGAACTTGTAGAGATGTGTGCCTACAGACTTACCACTCCCGGTACAGGCAAAGAAATCGGTGCTACTCTTAACGCAAACAGAGAACTTTTTATGGGTGCGTACCATGCTCCTCATGTTACGGGTGAAGCACTTAAAACTGCAGTATTTGCATCGGCACTTTTTGAAATTCTCGGTTATGAAACAAGTCCTAAGTACAATGATGCAAGAGGAGATATTATTCAGCTTATCATGCTCGGTAATGCAGAAAAGGTATGCCGCTTTTGCGAGGGTGTTCAGAGCGGTTCGGCTGTTGACAGCTTTGTATCTCCGATTCCGTCGGATATGCCGGGTTACGAAAGTCAGGTAGTTATGGCGGCAGGCGCATTTACTCTCGGTTCATCTATTGAACTTTCTGCAGACGCACCTTTGCGTGAACCGTATGCAGTATGGATGCAGGGAAGTCTTAACTTCCACAGCGGTAAGCTCGGTGTAATGCTTGCGGCAAGTAAGATTTTAAGAGATAAAAAATAATATAATCTTGTTGCTTTGATTATAACAGCAAATAAAAAATCCCGCTTACAAAAGCGGGATTTTTGCTATGATTTTTTACTGCGTAAGTTTTTAAAAAAGTCAGTGAGAAGTTTTGAACACTCCTCCTGCATAATACCGCCGACGGATTCGGGTTTGAAATTGAACGGCATTTGGAACAGATTCGTAATTGTACCGCAAGCGCCGTTTTTTAAGTCGTATGCACCGAAATATACCTTTGGAATATGAGCGTTGATTATTGCACCGGCACACATAGGGCAAGGCTCAAGTGTTACATAAATTTCACAGTTCCACAATCTCCAACCGCCAAGCTTTTGACAGGCATTGTATATTGCGTCGGTTTCGGCATGAAGAAGAGCGTTCTTGCCTTGTTCACGGCGATTTCTTCCTGTGGCAACAATTTCATCATTTCTGACAATTACCGCACCGACGGGAACTTCGTTTTCTGCAGAGGCAATCTCAGCCTGTTCAATAGCCTTTTGCATATAGTATAAAGTTTTATCCATTGTTAATTAATCCTAAATTTGTGATTGTAGTTATCAGAAAAAGTACAAGTGAAAGTATGATACCGGGATTCACAAGAAATGCAGTCATTTTCTCTTTTAAGCTAAGTTCACTTACAATTCCGTCTTTCTTATCAGACATTTTAAAAAAGTTCTTATCATTTTTTGCAAGTACGATATATGAAACAAAGCCTGCAATACAGAAGAAAATAATCAGGCTGTAACTGATTATTGTTGCCGCATAATCGGAAACAATGTTTGCATCTCTTAAAATGCTCATGGAAACAGCATATAGGTTATTAAGAAAATGGATTGCAATTGACGGAAGAATGGAATTGAATTTGCAATCGACATACGCAAAAATAAGTCCGAGAATAAACGCAAACGGAATTTGTGATATATTCTGATGCATTGCACCGAACAAAATTGCAGAGCCTATAACTGCTGTTGTGTCACCGAACTTTCTCAGAGAACCCATAACTATTCCTCTGAAAGCAAATTCTTCGGCAAAAGCAGGGACGATTGCTGTTGAAATTATGTTCAGAACAATACTCAAAACACTTGAATCTCCGATTGTCAATCCCGAAGATGTGTTTTCAATTCCGAAAAGCGAGAAGTTGTCTGCGATAACACTCGTGGCAACATTTGCAATCATCGCACCCCCCATTCCGAGAAACAGAATGGGTATCATACTTTTTTGTTTTACATATTTTGTGCTGATAATATCATTTAAACTGTTTCTTGAAAGCTTTATATAAAAAAATGCAGGAACAACAACGGCAAATACGGAAATAAATATATCCATAAAGTAAGTCAGTATTGAATAATTGTCAGAATAAATATATTTTGCCGAACCAAAAGCCTTGAAAACTTCTACAACTATCATTGCGCTTACTGTCATTGTAAGCGAATACGCAAATACAAAAAAACCTAAACCGCTTGATCTTTGCTTGAGATTATCATACTGGAACTCTTTTTTGAAATTGCGGTTATAATTAAGGTTATTGCCGTAAAACGGCATATTATTACCCGAAAACTGGTTATTTATCAAATTATCACATCCTCAAAGCTATTCTAACATAGAGGCATATTATTTTCAAGGATTAAAACATCCGTATAAAGTATTTGCATGATTAAAATGATGTAATCCGACAAAAAGTAACTTTAAAATACAGTATAATAAATTCACCCAAAATCAACGCCAAAGAAGAAAAACCGTTTGTATTTTCACACAAATTGATTCACCTCTATTTACAGCGTAGTAATTAAGGCAAAAAATTTAAAAATATAACTTGATTTTTCCTGATTTGTATTGTATAATATGTTTTGCATTTGCCGGTGTGATGGAATTGGCAGACGTAGCGGACTCAAAATCCGCCGGTAGCGATACCGTACCGGTTCAAGTCCGGTCACCGGCACCAAAAGGACATTAACTCATAGAGTTAGTGTCCTTTTTTAGTATATTTCGGAGGGCGATAATTATGGGCGGAATAAGCGTTATGCTTTTAATGGGAATGCTTTCGGCTGTGTATGTGTTTTTTATAGCAGTAATTGCCGTGCTGATTATTTATTTTGCAGTAAGCTATGTTTTTGAGAGCATTGCGGCAATGGGTATGTGCAAGAACTTGTACTATAAGCACAGTGGTACAGCTTGGATTCCGTTTTATAATAAATATCTGCTCGGTAAAATTGCAGGGAATAAGGCTTTAGGCATAATTGAAGGTGTGCTGAACCTTTCAATCGCAACCGTTGCCGTTCTGTTTTTCTGCTTTGAACTGGAAATCGGTATCATCGGCTTGATTGCCCTGTTAGCTTGTGCCATTGCCTCATTTGTGATAGATGTAATTATCGCCGATAAAATATTCAAAAATCTTAACATCAGATATTCGGATGTTCTCACAGTAGTAAATGTCCTTACCTTCGGACTTTTAAGACCTATAATTCTTTTTATATTCAGAAATAAACAGAATACAGTCAGATTTTAATTTCAAAGGAGCGATACACGCCGTATTGTTCCTTTTCCTTTTGCAAAAAATGCCCTGTTTAAGATTATTTTTGTTTCATAATTATTTGATACAGGCAATTTTTAAAAAAATTCGTCAATTTTTTTATTTTTAATTCTCATACGGTTGCTTATTTTTGATTTATATATTATAATGTATCTTGTATTGTTTTTTAATTACGGCGCAAAGCCGCATCTTTATGGAGGATTTGATTATGGAAAAGAAAGAATTACTTTACGAAGGAAAAGCTAAAAAGGTATTTTCTACAGAAGATCCCGATCTCTGCATCGTTTCCTACAAGGATGACGCAACTGCATTCAACGGCGAGAAAAAGGGTACAATCGTTGGCAAGGGTGTTGTAAACAACCGTATGTCAAACTTTATGTTCAAGCTTCTCGAAAAGCACGGCATTGCAACAGACTTTGTTGAAGAGCTTAACGACAGAGATACCGTCCTCAAGAAGGTTGAAATTGTTCCTCTCGAGGTAATTTTAAGAAATAAAGCTGCCGGCAGTCTTTCAAAGCGTCTCGGTCTTCCCGAAGGCACACCGATGAAGACTCCTGTTCTTGAATTCTGCTATAAGAACGATGAACTCGGCGATCCTATGGTAAATGAATATCACATCCTCGCAGCTGGCTTTGCTACAAAGGAAGAAATCGACACAATCACAGAAATGGCTTTCAAGATTAATGAGATTATGATTGAATTCTTCAAGCAGTGCAAGGTTGATCTTATCGACTTCAAGATTGAGTTCGGCAGATATAAGGGCAAGATTCTCCTTGCTGACGAAATTTCTCCCGATACATGCCGTTTCTGGGATATGGATACTCAGGAAAAACTTGATAAAGACCGTTTCCGTCGTGACATGGGCGGTGTTGAAGAGGCTTATGCCGAAATGATGAAGCGTGTAGGTCTTGCATAATAACTACATTGTGAATTTTTGAATTAAGATATGTGAATTAAACTTTGGATAGTTATTTTGATTAATCGGATGGTGGCACCTTGGAATTTTCTTTCGATAATTTTGCAAAAGAAGGTCTGCACGAAGAGTGCGGAGTATTCGGCATATTCAGCGACGGCACAATTAACCCTGCATACGCTTGTTATAACGGCTTGCTTGCTCTCCAGCACAGAGGACAGGAAAGCTGCGGCATCGCTGTATCTGACGAAGGTGTAATTGATTATCACAAAGATATGGGCCTTGTTACCGAGGTCTTTAACAACAAAATTCTTGATTCTCTCAACGGACAAATGGCGGTTTCGCATGTCCGTTACTCGACTGCAGGCGGTTCTGTGCTGGAAAATGCACAACCGCTTGTTATGCGTTATGTAAAGGGTACGCTTTCAATTGCCCATAACGGCAACCTTACCAATGCGCTTGAAATCCGCAGAAGCCTTGAACAGCGTGGCGCAATCTTTCAGACAACAATCGACAGCGAGGTTATCTGCTATGTAATTGCCCGTGAAAGACTTAAATGTCATTCTGTTGAAGATGCCGTTGCAAGAGCAATGCAGGTAATTGAGGGAGCTTATTCGCTCCTTGTTATGAGCCCGAGAAAGCTTATTGCGGCTCGTGATCCTCACGGATTCAGACCGCTTTGTATGGGCAAGTACAACGATTCCTATGTTTTTGCAAGTGAAAGTGCGGCTCTTGATGCCTGCGGTGCAGAATTTGTCCGTGATGTTGAACCGGGCGAAATCGTAATTGTAGACCAAAACGGTGTCCGCAGTATGAAACCCGACTTTGGTGACAAGAAAAAGGCACTTTGCATTTTTGAGTATATTTATTTTGCCCGTTCAGACTCCTTTATTGACGGAGTAAGCGTTTATGAGGCAAGAAAGCAGGCAGGACGAATTCTTGCAAGGAAATACCCTGTTGAGGCTGATATGGTTGTCGGTGTTCCCGAATCGGGAATTGATGCCGCAATCGGTTACAGCGAAGAATCCGGAATTCCTTATGAAAAGGCTATTGTGAAGAACAGCTACATCGGCAGAACCTTCATAAAGCCAAGTCAGAAGGAACGAATGAAAAGCGTAAAAATTAAACTCAACCCGATTGCCGACAAAATCAAAGGCAAGAGAGTTGTTATTATTGATGACAGCATTGTGCGTGGTACAACTGTTGACCGAATTGTTACAATGCTCAAAGAGGCAGGCGCAAAAGAGGTACATATGCGTATCAGTTCACCTCCGTTTATGTGGCCGTGTTATTACGGTACTGACATTCCGTCAAGAGGAGAACTTATTGCCTGCAACCATACAATCGAAGAAATCACAAAGCTCAGCAAGGCTGATTCCCTCGGATACCTCCCTGTTGAGTCACTTCGTGAGATGATTCACAACGCTCCCGTAGGCTTTTGTGACGGTTGCTTTACGGGTAATTACCCCGCTCCTATCACAAAAGAAACCTTTAAGGGCAAAGAGCGCGGCGGAATGAACTTCGATGAAAACAATAAAAAGGACAACTAATTGAAAGGATGTAAATAATGGTAAAAGATACTTATGAATCACCCTTGTCAGCCCGTTATGCAAGCAAGGAAATGAAATACATTTTCTCGCCGGATAAAAAATTCAGAACATGGAGAAAACTCTGGATTGCTCTTGCAGAATCGGAAAAAGAACTCGGACTCCCAATTACACAGGAGCAGATTGACGAACTCAAGGCTCATGCCGATGATATCAACTATGAAGTTGCACAGGAAAGAGAGAAAATTGTTCGTCACGATGTAATGTCACATGTATATGCTTACGGTGTTCAGTGTCCGAACGCAAAGGGCATTATTCATCTCGGAGCAACCTCCTGCTATGTCGGTGATAACACAGATATCATCATTATGACAGAAGGACTCAAGCTTATCAGAAATAAGCTTATCACCGTTATCCGCAACCTTTCAAAGTTTGCCGATGAATACAAGGCTCTTCCAACCCTTGCATTCACTCATTTTCAGCCTGCACAGCCTACAACAGTAGGTAAGAGAGCGACTCTCTGGCTTCAGGAGCTCCTTATGGATCTTGAAGATGTTGAGTATCAGCTTTCAAAGGCTAAGCTTCTCGGTTCAAAGGGTACAACAGGTACACAGGCAAGTTTCCTTGAACTCTTTGACGGAGATCACGAAAAGTGCAAAATGCTTGACCGTAAGATTGCAGAAAAAATGGGCTACAAGGCTTGTTTCCCTGTATCAGGTCAGACATATTCAAGAAAGCTTGATTCACAGTTCCTCAATGTTCTTGCGGGAATTGCTCAGTCAGCCGCTAAATTCTCAAATGATATCAGACTTCTTCAGCACCTCAAAGAGGTTGAAGAGCCGTTTGAAAAGAATCAGATCGGTTCATCGGCTATGGCTTATAAGCGTAACCCAATGAGAAGTGAGCGTATCGGTTCACTTTCAAGATATGTTATGGTTGATGTTCTCAACGGTTACTTTACAACTGCCACACAGTGGTTTGAAAGAACACTTGATGACTCAGCCAACAAGCGTCTCAGCATTCCGGAGGCATTCCTCGCAGTTGACGGTATCCTTTCACTTTATGCAAATGTTGCAGATGGTCTTGTCGTTTATCCAAAGGTAATTGAACAAAGACTCAGAAAAGAACTTCCGTTCATGGCAACAGAGAATATTATGATGGATGCAGTTAAAAAGCGTGGTGCTGACAGACAGCAGCTTCACGAGAAAATCCGTGAGCATTCAATGGCTGCGTCAAGGGTAGTCAAGGTTGAAGGCGGCGAAAATGATCTTCTCGAAAGAATTGCCGCAGATGAGGCATTCGGCGTTACTCTTGAAGAGCTTGAAAAGATTCTCAAGCCGGAAAACTACACAGGCAGAGCAAAAGAGCAGACAGAGGACTTCCTCAACGAGTGCATCAAGCCTGTTCTTGAAAAGTACGCAGATGTTGAGTCTGACAAGCCTGAAATCAATGTTTAATTAGACTGATTTAATCGAACCTTTGGTTCAAGTATATATTTTATTTATAGCAGACCATGCGTCTGTAAAAAGGAGTTTTGTAAAATGGTAAAAGCAATTGTAGGTGCCAACTGGGGCGATGAGGGCAAGGGTAAAATTACCGATGTTCTCGCAAACGACAGCGACATCGTAATTCGTTTTCAAGGCGGTGCAAACGCAGGACATACAATTGTCAACGATTACGGAAAATTTGCTCTTCACCAGCTTCCTTCGGGTGTTTTCCATCAGAATATCACCAATATAATCGGCAACGGTGTTGCTTTCAGCGTTGAAAACTTCGTTAAGGAAATGGCTCACCTCAAAGATCGCGGAGTTCCTGAGCCAAACATTATTATTTCTGACAGAGCACAAATTGTTATGCCTTACCATGTAGCATTTGACTGCTATGAGGAAGAGCGTCTCGGCAAAAATTCTTTCGGTTCAACAAAGAGCGGTATCGCTCCGTTCTATTCTGACAAGTATTCAAAAATCGGTTTCCAGATTAATGAACTTTATGATGATCCAGATTCACTCAGAGAGAAAATCAGACACGCTCTTGAAATCAAGAATGCAACTCTGAAAAACCTCTACAACAAGCCCGAAATCACAGAACAGGAAGTTTTTGACAAACTAATGGAATATAAGGAACTTCTTGCTCCTTATGTCGGTGACGCATTCACTTTTGTTCATAATGCGCTCAAAGACGGAAAGAATATTCTTCTTGAAGGACAGCTTGGTTCACTCAAGGATACTGACTTCGGCATTTATCCTATGGTTACTTCATCCAATACAATCGCAGGTTACGGTGCTGTAGGTGCAGGTATTCCTCCGTATGAAATCAAAGAAATCATCACAGTTGTTAAGGCTTATTCAAGTGCGGTAGGCGCAGGTGAATTTGTTTCTGAAATCTTCGGCGATGAGGCTGACGAACTTCGCAGAAGAGGCGGTGACGGCGGAGAATTTGGTGCAACAACAGGCAGACCGAGAAGAATGGGTTGGCTTGACCTCGTTGCAACACGCTACGGTTGTATGGTTCAGGGTGCAACACAGGTTGCTTTCACGGTTCTTGATGTTCTCGGATATCTTGATGAAATCCCTGTTTGTGTAGGTTATGAGCTTGACGGCAAGGAAATTGACTACTTCCCGTCAACAACAAAGCTTAAAAGATGCAAACCTATCCTCAAAAAGCTCAAGGGCTGGAAGTGTTCAATTTCAGGTATTACAGAATATGACAAGCTTCCTAAGGAATGCCGTGAATACATTGAATTTGCCGAAAAGGCTATCGGTGTGCCGATTACAATGGTTTCAAATGGTCCTTCCAGAAACGATATTATTTACAGATAATTAAAATATTAATTGAATACCGCACAAACTCTGTGCGGTATTCTTTAAATTTGAAAGGAATTTTACTATGAGCAATGCTACAAAAGAAACTGTCATTGTTCTTGATTTCGGCGGTCAGTACAATCAGCTGATTGCAAGAAGAGTTCGTGAGTGCAATGTGTATTGCGAAATTCTTCCTTACACCGTTGATATTCAGAAAATCAAAGACATTAGCCCAAAAGGTATTATCTTCACAGGCGGTCCTAACAGCGTTTATGACGAGTCATCACCGCACTATACTCCTGAAATTTTTGAACTCGGAATCCCGATTCTCGGCATTTGCTACGGTTGTCAGCTTATGGCATACACGCTCGGAGGCAATGTTGTTTCGGCTACAGACAATTCATCAAGTGAGTACGGCAAGACAGTTACAAGATATAATAACAATGATATCCTCTTTAAATCCGTAAAGAGTGAAGGAATTTCATGGATGAGTCACCGTGACTATATCAATGAAGCTCCCGAAGGATTCAGCATTACAGCTACAACAGATGTATGTCCCGTAGCCGCAATGTCATGTCCTGAAAAAAAGTTTTACGGTGTTCAGTTCCATCCTGAAGTTAACCATACAGAAAACGGTAAAGATATGCTCCGTTCATTCCTTTATGATATTTGCGAATGTAAGGGTGAGTGGAAAATGGAAAGCTTCATCGACACAACTGTTGCACAGCTTAAAGAGCAGATTGGTGATAAGGGTGTAGTTCTCGGACTTTCGGGCGGTGTAGATTCATCCGTTGCCGCAGCACTTCTCAGCAAGGCAGTCGGTAAACAACTTACCTGCGTTTTCGTGGATCAGGGACTTATGAGAAAAGACGAGGGCGACTTTGTAGAGCAGACCTTTACAAAGCTTTTTGATATGAACTTTGTCCGCATTAATTGTCAGGAAGAGTTCCTTGCAAAGCTTAAAGGTGTTGAAGAACCCGAAGAAAAGCGCCACATTATAGGTACAGAATTTTATAAGGTGTTCTGGAACAAAATCCGTGAAAGCTACGGCGAGGGTTATTTTGCACAGGGTACAATTTATCCCGACCGTATCGAAAGCGGTAAAGGCGATGCCGCAAAAATTAAAACACATCACAATCAGGTTGGTATCCCGGAAGATATCGACTTTGCAGGTGTAATTGAACCGCTTAAAGACCTCTTCAAGGATGAGGTAAGAGTAGTAGGTGAGAAGCTTGGACTTCCGCACGAACTCGTATGGCGTCAGCCGTTCCCGGGTCCGGGACTCGGTGTGCGTGTAATCGGTGAAGTTACAGCCGAAAAGGTTCGTATTCTTCAGGAAGCCGATGCAATTCTTCGTGATGAAATGGATAAGTGCGGTTACGCAGATAAAATGAGCCAGTTCTTCGCAGTTCTCCCGGGTGTTAAAACCGTAGGCGTTATGGGTGACGCAAGAACATATGACGAACTCATCGCTCTACGTGCCGTTACAACCGATGATTTTATGACAGCCGACTGGGCAAAAATCCCCTACGAAATCCTAGGCAGAGTCTCCAACCGCATCATCAACGAAGTTGAACATGTCAACAGAGTAGTCTATGATATAACAAGTAAACCCCCCGGAACAGTAGAGTGGGAATAAATCGAGTTGCTTAAAAAAGCCAGTGTTTATGCGGGTTTCAGCGATTTCGATTAGTCTTTTGATAACAAATTGATAACAGTCATAGCAAGTGCCATTATTCTTGTTATCCAGTGGTTTATGGGTAACGGAACAATTAACAGGTGGCTTGCAGACTAAAGTTCGGAGCTTGGCTCTGAACAAATTCCATATTATAAACTAAGCCCTTAGCTGTGGTTAATAACCATAGTTAAGGGCTTTTTTGTCGTTGCCAAAGCATCTGTAGGGAGCTGCCAGTGGCAGGTCCTGTAGGTGCTTATTTATCTTTCAAGTGGTCTTTGAATGCTTCCACGAGAGCGTCACTTAATTCCTGTGATGGAACTTTTGCCCAACGCTGTGTGGTGTCGAACTCTGGATAATGGTAACGCCAGTTATCGTATTCTTCTCTGTTGATTTCTTCGGAAGATAGCTTGTCTGCCTGTTCTTTCCAAGCATACAGCATTTTGAGGAGTTCATATGCTTCTCTGCCTTTGTCCTTGTTGACCTTTAAGCATACCTCTCCGTCTGCTTCACTGACAGTAAGACCGTAAATATCTTCAAGGGTAAACAGAGTGTGCATAAGACCGATATAGCTGTCTATGTCAGGAACATCAAGAGCCTGTGGAGAAACATCAAGCACCTGTGCCAATGCATTTGTAAGGTCTGCTTTCGGTTTGCGTGTACCAGTTTCGTACTGTGCCAAACGCACATCAGCACTCTTTTCTGGAAAACCGATTGCTGTACCGAGATACTTTTGTGTCATACCACGCATTAGTCTGAAAAAATGTATTCTTTCGCTGATAGCCATAATGATACGCTCCTTTTATATTTAGTGAAATAAGTATAGCAGAAATGTTTAGTGGAAGTCAAGAAAAACCGAAACAAAAATGTTTAATATTTTCTTTGCAACCACTTGACAATAGCAAATATGTTTAGTAAAATAAATTACGAATTAAACAAATATGCTTAATGCGACAACTGAATGACCGTCCGAAAAGCCAAACCGCCAAGACCTCGTCGGAGCAAGTTCCGTATCGTTCGCTTGTGTGCAAGCACAAAAGCTCATTCGCTGCACTGCTCCTCCTCTTCCCCAAAAGTCTCCGACTTTTCGGGAACCCCTATACGAGCGAGCGCCTGATGTACTGCGGTGCATTGGGACAGCACAGCGCCTGCCGACAAGCAGGAGTGCCTGTTGGAACTTTAACACGGAGAAAGCGGCAAGCAAAAAATTATTTTAAGAAAGGAAGAAAAAGGATATGGAAAACAGATTTATCCGAGCCGAAGATGTGGCTCAGGAACTAAACGTATCAAAACCTTATGCATATAAACTCATCAGACAATTAAATGAGGAATTGAAAGCAAAGGGCTTTATTACGATTGCAGGGCGTGTAAATCGCCAGTATTTTTACGAAAGGCTCTACGGAGCAGGAAAGGGGGAAATGTAAATGCCGGTATTTAAGAATGAAGATAACGGTACTTGGTATGTGATGGCAAGGTATGTGAACTGGAAAGGGGAACGCAAGCAGAAATGCAAGCGTGGCTTTGCTACCAAACGAGAAGCACAGGAATGGGAAAGAATGTTCAAATTGCAGACTTCTTCAGACCTTGATATGAGTTTTGAAGCCTTTACGGAGCTTTATATCAATGATGTGAAGAACCGTTTGAAGGAAAACACGTGGCTTACCAAAGAGCATATCATACGCACAAAGATACTTCCGTATTTCGGGAAACTGAAAATCAGCGAGATTTCCACAAAGGAGATTATTACTTGGCAGAATGAAATGCTTGCCTATCGTGATGAGAAGAAAAAGCCTTATTCACAGACGTATCTGAAAACGCTGCACAATCAGTTGTCCGCCATTTTCAATCACGCTGTCCGCTACTATGAACTGCGTTCCAATCCTGCGGCAAAGGTGGGAAATATGGGACGTGAGGAACACAAGGAAATGCTGTTCTGGACAAAGGAAGAATACAAGAAATTCTCTTTTGAGATGATGGACAAGCCTGTTTCCTTTTATGCGTTTGAAATGCTTTACTGGTGCGGTATCCGAGAGGGCGAGCTGTTAGCTTTGACTCCGGCAGATTTCAACTTTGATAAGGAAACAGTCACAATCAATAAATCCTATCAGCGTTTGAAAGGGCAGGATGTGATTACTTCTCCGAAAACGAAAAAGAGCAACCGCACGATTAAAATGCCGAAGTTTCTGTGTGAGGAAATGAAAGAATATCTCGGTATGCTTTACGGATTGAAGAAGAAAGACCGTATCTTTACGGTGACGAAAAGCTATCTTCATCACGAGATGGACAGAGGGGCAAAGGCGGCAGGCGTGAAGCGTATCCGCATTCACGATCTCCGTCACAGCCACATTTCACTCTTGATTGATATGGGCTTTTCTGCGGTGGCGATTGCTGACCGAGTTGGTCACGAAAGTATTGATATTACTTATCAGTACGCACACCTCTTTCCGTCAAAGCAGATTGAGATGGCAGAAAAATTAGATGATTTAGGGAAAGGAGATTTTGAAAATGTCAGCTAAGAACAGAGATAACAAAAATCGTTGGAGGAATATCACAGTAGGGTTTCGAGTATCGCCCGAAGAAAACGAACTCATTAACAGAGCTGTAGCTCTATCAGGATTGCCAAAACAGGAGTATTGTTACCGCCGTTGCTTAAATCAGGATGTGGTGGTACAGGGCAATCCGAGAGTGTATAAGGCGTTGAAAACGGAATTTGCCACAGTCCTTGCGGAACTGAAAAGGATTGAAGCAGGAAAAGGTGTGGATGATGAACTGCTGAGTGTAATAGAACTGATTTCCATTATTCTCGGCGGTTTGAAAGGAGAGGATGCGAATGGAGAATAAAAAAGAAATGACTATTCCAAATGTATCTGCGGCAACAGATGCGGAACAGTCACTTTCCAAATGTACTGACAATAGTATAGTCAATCAGGATACGGATTTCAAGGGGTACGAGCAATCTTTTGAAGAAATGCAAAGGGAAATACTCAGACAGTTAGACCCTTCCTATCTGAAAACAGTATCAATGACAACGCTGTATGATACGGTGTTTGAGGTTCAGACACCACTTATCGACGGTCTGCTCCAAAGGGGAACTTACCTTTTCGTAGGTTCCCCGAAAGTGGGAAAGAGCTTTATGATGGCACAGCTTGCCTATCATATCAGCACAGGCACACCGCTTTGGGAGTATAAGGTGCGTAAGGCAACGGTGCTTTATTTTGCCCTTGAAGATGATTACCCACGTTTGCAGAAGCGATTGTTTCAGATGTTCGGTGCAAAGGAGACAGGCAATCTGTATTTCGCAACGGAATGTAAAACGGTCAATGGCGGACTGGAAGAACAGATAAGAGGGTTTATGAGGGAACACCCAGACACAGGCTTGATTATCATAGACACCTTAAAGCGTGTGCGTGAAGCAGGCGGAGCAGATTACAGCTACGCAAGTGATTATGATGTTGTGGCAAGGCTGAAAGCGTTGGCAGACAGTTACAAGGTTTCAATGCTTATTGTTCATCATACACGCAAACAAAAATCGGAAGATATATTCGATATGATTTCAGGCACGAATGGTCTGATGGGTGCGGCAGACGGTGCATTTGTTCTCAGTAAGGACAAGCGTACTTCCAACAATGCCACACTTGATGTTGCTGGCAGAGACCAGCAGGATATGAAAATCCATCTTGTAAGGGACAGCGAGCGATTGGTGTGGAACTTTGCAAAATCGGAAACGGAGATGTGGAAAGAACCGCCCGAACCTCTGCTTGAGAAGATAGCGGATACGCTCTTTTCGGAAAGTGACAGATGGGAAGGAACTGCTTCGGAACTTTGCGAAAGGCTTGCGGTGGATATAAAGCCGAATGTACTTTCTTTAAGGCTCAGTATCAACGCAAGCAGGCTGTTTCGTGATTACGGTATCCGTTATCAGAACAGCCGCACACACGACGGAAGAAAGGTTTCACTTTGGAAAGAAACCGAGCAGACGGCGTGACAAACGGTGTCAAAGGTGTCAATGTTTTTGAGAGCAGCACGCTGTGAAAAACATTGTCACCATCGTCACACTTTGACACCGGATAAAGTTTAGGGGAGTGTGCAGAGAGTGCCTTTTCAAAGGCGGCTCTTTGGTCTCGCCTGCTGGCTCGGTCGGTTCGCAGGCGTGTGTGCCACCGGCACACGCTCACCCCTCGGAGAGCCTTCGGAGAACGCAAAACCTGTTTACAGGTCGCATTTTTGATGGGTGTACCCGTCAAAAGTGCTTTTGCGTTACTTTTGACAAAAGTAACAAAACCTGAGAATGTTGAAATTTACAGATGGGAGATGAAAAAATGCAGAGAACGATAAGTGCAATGGTCGGTAAAGGCTCGGTCAATCACAATAGCCGAAAGTTCCGAGCAGAAAATGTAGACGGAACTCGTACTCATCTCAATATCGACTACTGCAATGAAAATATAAAGACAGTTTATCACGAATTGTTTGATGAAGCATTGGAAAGATACAATGCCAAGCAGATAAGGTCAGACCGAAAGATAAAAGATTATTATGAAAAAATCCGAAGTTCCAAGCAGGAAAAACCGTTCCACGAAATCATTTTACAGGTGGGCGGTAAGGGAAATATGAACGCCGATACGGAAAACGGAGAACTGGCAAAGCAGATTTTAGATGAATACTATCAGGGTTTTCAGGAGCGAAATCCACAGCTTCGGGTGTTCTCGGCTCATCTGCATATGGATGAAGCTACACCACATCTGCACATAGATTTTGTACCTTTTACCACAGGCAGCAAGCGTGGACTTGATACAAGAGTGTCACTAAAGCAGGCTCTTGCAACGCAAGGTTTTAAGGGCGGCAGTCGTGGCGATACGGAGTGGTCGCAATGGATACAGTCCGAAAAAGAACAGCTTGCGGCGGTGATGGAACGTTATGGGATTGAGTGGGAACATTTAGGCACACACGAAAAACATCTTTCTGTTTTGGATTATAAAAAGCAGGAAAGAGAAAAAGAAGTGGCGGCATTAGGTGCGAAAATCGAGCAGAAACAGATTGAATTTGATGTGTTGTCGGAACGAGTATTGAACTATGATAAGGCAAAAGACGAGCTGTCAAATCTTGAAATAGAGCTTGATACTGCACCGAAATATCAGTTGCCAGAACCAGAGAAATTTATGACTGCAAAGGCATATAAAACCAAAATGGCAGAGCCGGTTGTAAGGAAATTGAAGCAACTTGTCAAAACGGTGCTTGCCCGCTGCTTTGAGGGGTGGGACAACTATCATAGGCTGAATACAGCGAATGCACAGTTATACCGCACCAATCAGCGTTTGGAGAAAGTCAATGAAAGATTGACCGAAGAAAACAAAATCCTAAAAGCAGAAAATAAAGATTACAGCCTGCTCCGTAAGGTTTTTGGTCGCAAACAGATAGATGATTTGTTGGAGCAGGCAAGAACAGTTAAAGGTCGCAAGCGTGATAATACACGATCACGATAGACAAAAATCACAGGAGGAAAAGGAAAATGACAAAGACAATTTTTGAAGAAATGGGCGGAACTTATAGACAGGTGGGTGATTATTTATTGCCGAACATCACAGTACCAGCCGAAGAAGAAATAGAGCCGATTGGTTTATGGGGGAAACGACATGCAAGGCATTTAAAGGAACACTATAAAGTGTTATATATGAACCTGCTGACAAGCGGAAAGCTGCATAGTTATCTTGCAGAAGTCGATAAGCAAGCAGAGGATATGTTTCTTCGACTGGTAAAGGAATATGCCGACAGACAAGATGTGACGGAACAATTAAAGAAAGATAATCCCTACGAATGGATTGGAAGAATGAATAATATTCAGGCTTGTGTGAGGGAAGTTGTAGGAACGGAGTTGATTTACACATAAGCGTTTTACGGTATGGTGCTCCTGCGTTTGCTGGAGTGCTGTGGTTGTGGTTGTAAAGAGGTTGTGAAAGATTGAATTTCGTAATGGTTGGATGTATAATTAGGAAGTGAAAATTTTAATTTGCACTTCCATAAGGTGAAATGTATTGACACAAAAAATAAAGTATGATAGTATTGCCATTAGAAGAAAGAAAGGCACATTTTGTGTAAGGTGAGGAAATGATTAATAGATAATTTGATTTAAGTAAGACACATATAGTTATTGAGCCTGTAGAGAATAGGTTTGTTTTGTGTACGCTTAAGTTGGATTATCGCAAGAGGCATTTCCTTTGTTTTCCTTTTGGAAAAGAAATAAGGGTCTATTTAGCGAGTCTATTTTTGCGTATGCAAAAAAGACTCGTTTTTGTGTGTTCAAAATAATAATTGGCTCAGACTTCGAAAAGGAGAAACTTTAATGTTGCAGATAAAAAAATTAAATTTAACACATAAAAAAGACCTGAGAATAATTCTTAATGATTTCAACCTTGTGCTAAATGATGGAGATAAGGCAGTTATTATTGGAGAAGAGGGAAATGGGAAATCGACATTAATGAAGTGGATATACAATCCGTCGCTTGTAGAAAACTATATAGAAGCAGATGGGGAAAGGATAATGGGACACGAACGTCTTGGTTATCTTCCGCAGGAGATGCTCGATGAAGATAAGGAAAAAACAATATACGAATATTTTTCTGAAGAGGAAATATTCTGGGAGAAAACGCCTAAAGAATTGTCTGTTATTGCGGGAAAATTTGGAATGAAAAATGATTTTTTCTACAGTAACCAGACAATGGGTAGTCTTTCAGGAGGCGAAAAAGTCAAGACACAACTTATGAGGCTTTTCATTCGCGATGTTTCTGTGCTGTTGTTGGACGAACCTTCCAATGACATCGACATTGCGACGCTTACATTACTGGAAAAAATCATAAATGACTGGAAGCACATTGTGCTTTTTATTTCACACGATGAAACGCTGATAGAGCGTACTGCCAACATGGTGATACATATCGAGCAGATTATACGAAAAACAAAGGCGAGATATACCGTGGCAAAGCTTCCCTATAGACGCTATGTGGAAGAACGGCTTCATAAATTTGAAATCCAAAAACAGCGGGCACTGAGTGACCGTAGGGAGAAAAAGATTCGCGATGAAAAATATCAAAGAGTTATGCAGAGTGTACAAGGTGCATTAAGAAGTTGTACCAGACAAGCACCGTCTGTTGCCAAAAACTTAAAGGACAAAATGCATACGGTTAAGGCAATGGAACGAAGATTTGAAAAAGAAGATGAAAATATGACTCAGATGCCGGAACAGGAAGAAGCAATCTTTGTCAAATTAGGGGATGAAAACTCACACATTCCCGCAGGAAAAACGGTCATAGAATATGAACTTTCAAAGCTTGTGACTCCGGATGGCAAAAGAATTTTAGCAGAAGGAATTCATTTAAAAATAAAAGGTTCAGAAAAAATCTGTATGATAGGAGCCAACGGGGCAGGAAAAACGACTCTTCTAAAAAAGATAGCGGAAGAACTCCTAAATCGGAATGACATTAAAGCAGAATATATGCCTCAAACTTATGAAGACCTGCTGGATTTGGATGTTACACCGGTTGATTACCTTGATAAAACAGGAGATAAAGAAGAGCGTACAAGAATTAGAACATACCTTGGTTCACTTAAATACACACCAGATGAAATGGAGCATCCGATTCGGGAGTTATCAGGCGGACAAAAGGCGAAAGTGCTTCTCTTGAGGATGAGCTTAAGTGGTGCAAATGTTCTTATTCTGGATGAACCGACAAGAAATTTTTCACCATTGTCCGGTCCGGTAATAAGAAAAATGCTCCGAGAATTTCCGGGGGCTGTCATTAGCATTTCTCACGATAGAAAGTATATTGAAGAGGTGTGCGATAAAATATATCAGCTAAATCCTAATGGATTACAGCTAATTGGTGATTGATAACAAAAAGGATGAAAGACTGACAAATTTCAGGCTTTTAGTGAGTTGGAAAGCATACAAAGATTTGAATTTGGAGGATAGATTATGGTACGTACAGAAGATGCATGTGAAATTATAAAATATGCTTTGCAAAACGAAATTAAAGTATATTTAGATGGCGGATGGGGTGTTGATGCACTTCTTAAAAGAGAATCAAGAATACACAATGATATTGATTTGTTTGTTGAACTGAAACATTATCATGATTATATTTATGTGATTAAGCAGCATGGATTTGAGGAAGTAAATACTGATTATACAACGGATGGTCATACTGTCTGGAAAGATGATAAACAAAGAATCATTGATTTACATTGTTTTGAATTTACAGATGACGGAATTGTTTATGAGGGAGATATATTTCCATCAAAAACTTTTTCCGGTATTGGAAAAGTTGGAGATATAACTGTTTCTTGTATTGAACCATTGAGTCAGGTAATGCTTCATTTGGGATATGAACACGATAAAAATGATGTGCATGATGTGATGCTGTTGTGTGAAACATTTCAAATAGCAATACCAGATGAATATAAGGAAAAGTAAAATTTCAGTTTTGTGTTGAATCTCTAAGCAAAATAGCTTATAATTTGACATGCTACATATAGTTATTATCCACAGTTATCGAGTAGGTGTTATCAATGCCGATAACAAAATGATAACATTAGCTCGTATAGGCAGGATAATATGGATATATCAAATAATCAAAAGAACGAGAAACATTACAGAGAATAATTCCTAAACAAAAAGCGTTAGTCTTTGTAGAGTTTGAATAATATCAAAAGCAATGCAAGCCCGCATAAACACTGGGTTTTAGGCTCTTAATTTCCTGATTTGATAGCAAAATGATAGCAAACTGAAAAATGACTTTATTCTAAGCGTTCTATCGGTTTGCAGGTACAATTATCTTAATACTAAAAAAGGCATTACTGACTTTTGCAGTCGGTAATGCCTTTTTTGTGTCTTCTATTATGTTCCGTTTTACTTACGATAATTGAAAGCTACGCTTTCGGGGTAGTTATATCTCCAATTATCATATTCTTCTTTTGTGATTTTTCCGTTCTTAAGCTTTTCGGCTTGTTCCTGCCAAGCGGAAAACATATCAAACATTGTAAGATAGTTTGTTCCCATACCTTTATCAAGTCGTATGCAAAGCTCGTCATCAAGTTTATCAATACGGAAGCCATATAAATCTTCAAGTGTAAACAGCGTGTGCATTAATCCGTTGTAACTGTCAATATCCGGCACAGTTAAAGCACTTGTTGATATGCCAAACACATTTGCAAGATTGTTTGTTAAATCAGCCTTAGGCGTTCTGCTGCCGGATTCATACTGTGCCATACGAATGTCAGCGGTTTTCTCCGGAAAGCCCACCTGCATACCAAGGTACTTCTGCGTCATACCTTTTAAATTTCTGAAAAATCTTATTCTTTCGCCGATAGCCATACTATAGCTCCTCTCACTTTACTGTTAAATATCATAGCATAACAAGTTAAGTAATGTCAAGTAACATAAAACAAAAAAGTTTAATATTTTTGCGAAAGCCACTTGACATAACGGAATATGTTTAGTATAATCATTAAGCAAATAGCGTTAAGTCTATTTGCAAACAACTGAATAGCCGTCATACATCACGGTAATGGTGTATCCGCTCGGGCAAATCGGAATGCGGTCAGAAAGTTTTCCGACACTAAATAATTATGAAAATTAAGAATGAAAGGATGATGTTAATGTCAAACAAAATGTTTATGCGTGTTGAGGATGTGGCAGAAGAAATGGGCGTTTCCGTTTCTTACGCTTATAAACTTATACGCAAATTAAATAAAGAATTGCAGTCAACCGGGTGTATTACAATTCCCGGCAGAATTGACCGTAAATTCTTTCACGAAAAATTTTACTCAACCAAAACAATTGAAAGGAGCGATTAAAATGGGAGCATTTAAAAATGAAAAAAACGGAACTTGGTATGTGCAGTTCCGTTACACAGACTGGCAAGGCTTGCGACAGCAAAAATTAAAGCGTGGCTTTGCCACCAAACGAGAGGCACAGGAGTGGGAACGAGCATTCCTGACCGAAAAGAAAGCCGATGTCACTATGCCATTTAAGACTTTTACGGAATTGTACGAAAAAGATGTTAGAGCAAAGTTAAAGGAAAACACTTGGCTTACCAAAGAGCATATTATTAAAACTAAAATATTGCCGTATTTTGAGCATAAGCGATTATGTGATATATCGGCGAAAGATGTTATCGCTTGGCAAAACGAGATTAGAAAAATGACAAATTCAAGCGGTGAGCTGCTTTCTCAGGGGTATTTAAAGACCATTCATAACCAGTTAAGTTCTTTGTTTAATCACGCAATCAAGATTTATGGTTTAAGATTAAATCCGGCATCTACGGTCGGTAATATGGGTAAGGAAGAACGTAAGGAAATGAGTTATTGGACTGTGGAGGAGTACAGCAAGTTCTCTGATGAAATGATGGACAAGCCTATTTCATATTATGCGTTTCAAATGCTTTATTGGACAGGTATTCGTGTAGGCGAGTTGCTTGCATTAACTGCCGGTGATTTTGACTTTAAAAACAATATGCTTACAATCAACAAATCTTATCAAAGATTGCACGGAGAAGATGTTATTACTCCACCGAAAACGGAGAAAAGCAATCGAACAATAAAAATGCCGCAGTTTTTATGTGATGAAATGCAAGAATACTTGAAAATGTTTTATTCACCGAATAACAGCGACAGGATATTTCCTATTTCAAAAAGCTATCTTCATCACGAAATGGACAGAGGATCAAAAGCCGCAGGTGTAAAGCGTATTCGTATTCACGATTTAAGACACCCGTATGTCAAGCACACGACAAAAATTTTTAGCTTGCGCTCGATGGCTTTTCAAGCGCAGGCTTATCCTGATGCTCGGCGAAAAACTCGCGGAGCTTGTCAGCTTCATCGGGGAGGACAAAGCCAAAGCCCTGTCCGTCCACTCTGCAATAGAAAGCGATTTTCATGACTGCCACCTCAATCAAAAATGTCCTGGATTTTGTACGCGATCTCAATTCGCTTATCGGGGTACACCAGTACCCGGTCAATCAGCAGCTCGGCCAGCTCGGTGGTCAGCGTATCCGCATCGAAAATCGCCTTGGACGCTTCCTTGCGGCTGTCCTGCCGTGTCTGTTCGTCCTGCTTCTGTTTCGCCTGTGCCAATACTGCGGCATAGGCATTTTTCGTTTTCAAAAGCAGCTCGTCACACGCGGCCTTTTCCGCCTTGTAGGTGTTCAGGTCGATCTCGCCCATGAGATAGCGTTCGTAAAGTGTGCGCTTGCCGTCTTGCAGCGTCTCGATCTGCTGCTCATATTCGGCGCGTTCCGGTACGGAAGCCTCCACCCGGAGCGTACCGTCCGGGGCAAGTGGTGCGGCGGCTTCCATCTGCTTTTTCAGCGTCAGGAATACCGCCTGCTCCAGCTCTGCGGCGTTCAGACGCATCTTGTGGCAGCGGCTTTCTACGTCCGCCTCGGAATGGCGGCAGTGATAATATGAGGTTTTCTGCATGGTGCGGGATAGCGCATGACCGCAGCAGCCACAGAAGGCTTTGCCTTTCAGCGGGTAGTCCCGCTTCTTTTTGTTGGGCTGGGAAAAGCGGAGCTGGCTGGCCTGCACGGTATCAAACACGGCTTTCTCTACGATGGCCGGGTGATGGTCAGGGATGATGTACCATGATTCTCTGTCCTTCAGGTGGCTTCTGGTGCCGCCTACTTCGAGAACCGCCCGCTTGCCGATCACATACACGCCGGTGTAGCGTTCATCCTCCAAAATGCGGAGAATAGTGGATGTACTCCAAATCCCGTGACAGCGGGAAATATCATGGGTGTGATTGCCGTGCGCGGCTTTGTACTGGCCGGGAGTGGGGATGCTTCTGCGAAACAGCTCCCGCGTGATGGCGGTGGCGTTGATGCCCTCGGCGGCAAGCTGGAAGATGAGCTGCACAACGGCAGCGGCCTCCGGGTCAGGCTCCATTCTGCCATCGGCGCTTTTGCGGTAGCCGTAGGGACAGATTTTGCTCTGATACTCGCCGCGCTGCATCTTGGCGTACTTGGCACTCTTGGTCTTGATGGACATATCGCGGCTGTAATACTCGCTGATGAGATACTTGAACGCCACGTCCATGCCGCCGGTGTCGCCCTTGAATTTGCTGCTGTCAAAATCGTCGCTGATGGAAATGAAGCGGGTATGGAACAGTGGGAACACACGCTCGATGAAATAGCCGGTTTCAATGCTGTTTCGTCCGAAGCGGGAAAAATCCTTGACGATGATGCAGTCGATCTGATTGGCCCGCACCAGCTCAATGAGCTTCTGTACCTGCGGACGCTCAAAATTCGTACCGCTGTACCCGTTGTCGATAAACTCCATGATCTCTGCGTTCAGGGCTTCGGGCATGGATGCCGCATATTCATGGAGAACAAGGCTCTGATTTTCAATGCTCAGACTGTCGTACTTGTAATCCTCAATGGAGAGGCGGATGTAGAGGGCAATTACATATTTCTGCATTGTTTCAGCACCTCCGCATAGGTTTCAAACTCGCTCTGGAAGCGATAGCGCACCGTGATCTGCTTGTCGTGGGATACCTCGATGCG
Organism: Ruminococcus bromii; assembly: GCF_002834235.1. Taxonomy (GTDB): domain Bacteria; phylum Bacillota; class Clostridia; order Oscillospirales; family Acutalibacteraceae; genus Ruminococcoides; species Ruminococcoides intestinale. The sequence continues at coordinate 149,976 of NZ_NNBY01000031.1, forward strand.
GTCGATCAGCCGCTCGATGAGTGCGCCGGTCAGCGCACGGTCAGTCTTGATTTGCGCGGCATCCTGTTCCAGCGCCCGGTGCTGCTCTGTTTGAGCATCCATCGTTCGCAGGCCATCCTCCAACTGTTCCATTTCCACGGCGAGGTCGGCAATGCGGCTTTCGTACTTCTCCTTGTAGTCAAAGTATTCATCCTTGGTGAGAACGCCTTGGACGAGGTTTTCATATAAGCTCCGCACGATACCGCGAAGCCACTGGATTTCCTGTTTGCGGCTGGTGATCTTCTCCCGCAGCTCGGCACGTTCAGCGGCCTGCCGGGGTAGCTCTGCAAGGGAGAGGGTGTATTGCCCCAGCGCCGTATCAAGCGCGTCCTGAAGCATATCTGCCAGCATATCCAGCAGCATATCCTCGCGGATGGTCACACCGGGGCAGGCATCTTTGCTGATTCGGCTCTGGCTCAGACAATGGTAGAAGTACACATCGTCGGACTTCTTGCGGATATTCCGCTGCCGGTGCAGGCTGCCGCCGCAATGGGCGCAGAACACCTTGCCTTTGAGAAGATTCAGCGTGAAGGCTTTGACCTCCCGTGCCTTGGCGCGGCTGGCGGTCTGATTGAGAATTTCCTGCACCGCCGCGAACTGTTCCCGGCTGATGATGGCCTCGTGGGTGTCCCGTACCACCGTCCATTCCTCGGCGTCGGCCTTGACCTGCCGGTGATCCACGGTTTTGGTCTGCCCCTGAACAAGATCTCCGGTGTAGACCTCGGAGCGGAGAATGACGCCGACCGTTCGGGTTTGCCACTTGCCGCTGCCGAGCAAATTCTCATGGGTGATCTTGCCCTGCATCTTCTTGTAGTGGCTGGGGGTGAGGACGCCCGCTTCGTTCAGCCGCACGGCGATGGTATTGAGGCCAGCGCCCTCAGAAGCCCACCGGAACATCCGCTGTACCACAACGGCGGCAACGGGGTCGATGATAAGCTGGTGGCAATCGTCCTCCGCTTTCAGGTAGCCGTAGGGAGTACGCGCACCGATGAACTTGCCGTCCTTCATGGCCTGCCGCTGCTGCGCCCTGATCTTGCGCCCGATGTCCAAAGCGTAGGCTTCGTTTATCATGTTCCGCAGCGGAATGATGATACCGGAATGGGCATCCTCTGGGGCGGCGGTGTCGAAGTTTTCATTGACCGCAATAAAGCGGATATTACGGATGCGGAAATACTGTTCGATGTAGTAGCCGGTGTCGATGGTGTTCCGCCCCAAACGGGAGAGGTCTTTCACAATGACGCAGTTGACGTGACCAGCCTCAATATCTGAGAGCATCTGCTGAAAGCCCGGACGGTGGAAGTTTGTCCCGGTCGCGCCGTTGTCGATATAGGTATCGTACACGCTGATCTCCGGGTACTGCTCCAGATAGCGGGCAATAATCATCTGCTGGGTTTCAATGGATACGCTGTGCGTGTGGGTATCCTCCACCGAAAGGCGGACATAGATCGCGGCGCGGCAAGCGGCGTCAGCCTCCTGCACGGCCACCGCAGCCGTTTCTTTTCTGCTTTTCCTTGCCATGCTCAGCCCACCTTTCTCTGTTCGTAATCTTTCTGCTGCGCTGCCAGCGCCAGAAGCTGCAACGCCTTTTTGTATTCGTCCTCATGGGTAAAGGTAATATCCAGCTCCTTCTTCCCACGGACGCGGATGCTCTGTACCATGTGAATGAGCGCCCTGCGGTCTAAGGTTTCCAGCGTGGAGAACTGCGTAAACTGTGAAATCCAGCGGTTGCGCTCACTCCGGTTTTCCAGCACCTCCGTGAGTTTTTCCTTGAGAACGCGGACGCTCTCGCGGATGTCCTCAGCCTGCTTGGTGTACTTTGCCTTATAGGAAGCGTATTCTTCCTTGGTAAGCATACCCCCCACAAGACTCTCATAAAGCCGTGCCTTGAACTCCAGCACCTGCTCCAACCGGCGCTCGTTGTCGGTAATGTGGTCGCTGTATTCCTTGGCAAGCGCCTGATTGATGCTGGTCTGGTCAATGCCGGTCAGCAGCGCCTCCAGAGAAGCAATATTGCCGATATAGGCTTTCAGGCTGTCCCGCACACAGTCGATCAGGCTGCTTTCTTTCAGCATGACCGGATGGGCGCAGCCCTTTTTCTTGCCGGTAGGACAATAATAGTAGTGGTACTCCTTGCCGTTTGCACGGTTGGTCTTGCGGGTCATGCGGCTTCCGCAGCACCCGCAGATCAGAATACCGGAGAACAGGTACACCGTATCCTCGTTGGGAGAAGTGCGGGTATCCAGTCCCTTAATGCGCTGCACCAGCTCAAAATCCTGACGGGCAATCAGCGCTTTATGGGCATCCGGGACGCGCACCCACTCGGAGGCGGGGCGCTGCTCCATCTGCTTGATCTTGTAATGCGGCGTACCCTGTTTGCCCTGCACCAGCGTTCCGGTGTAGGTTTCATCCTGCAAGATGCGGATGATGGTGGTAGCCGACCACTTGCAGTCAGCCTTGTCCGCATAGCCCTTTTTCGCATAGGGTAGGCCATTGTTCTTCTTGTAAGCCAGCGGGGAGAGAATACCCAGCCGGTTCAGTTCTGCCGCGATCTTGGAAGCGCTTGCGCCCTCCAGCCGCATACGGAAAATGTCACAGACAACGCGGGAGGCGTAGGGGTCAGGGACGAGCAAATTCTTGTTGTCCTCGGCTTTCATGTAGCCGTACACCGGGAACGCACCGACGAAATCACCGTTGCGCCGCTTCACGTCCAGAGAGGAGCGGGTCTTGATGGAAATGTCCCGGCAGTAGGCTTCATTCATAATGTTCTTGACCGATACGGTCAGATCATCGCCGCTGTCGTGGGCGGTGTCGATGCTGTCGGTGATAGCGATGAAGCGTACCCCGTAGGCCGGGAATACCCGGCGCAGATACCGGCCTGTTTCGATGTACTCGCGCCCCAGCCGGGAGAGGTCTTTTACGATGACGCAGTTGATGTTGCCGTCGGTGACATCCTGCATCATTTCCTTGAACGCAGGGCGGTCAAAGATGATGCCGCTGTATCCATCGTCGATCTTTTCGGAAACGACCTCAATATCCGGGTTGCGCTCTACAAAGTTTTCAATGAGCTTGCGCTGATTGGAAACGCTGTCGCTCTCACTGGAATGATCGTCGGTGTAGGACAGGCGGATGTAAGCGGTGGCTTTGTATTTAGGCATGAAAAAGCACTCCTTTCTCCCGGACTGCTCCCGCATGAAAAGAGTGGTTATCTGGCTATTAGGTTTTCATCCTTTTCCACACCGATCATAGCACTCTCTGCGGAAAAAAGCGAGGATGTCGCTCAGCGCAAAATGCCTTGCAGACATTCCTCTAACGTAACACCGTTCCCGGCAAAGCAGGCGTTTACCACGAAATCGCCGCAGCGGAAGCGGTAAGGATTTTTGATCTGGCGGATAAAGGCGGCAATGCGTTCTTCCTTGGGAAGATTTTTGTCTACGGATACTTCCCGGATGTCCACCAGTTCATCCGTGTGGGTTCGGGTTTCGTTTGGCGTTGGCTGCATCATGGCGATCTCCTTTCTCGGTTTGGTGGGTTTCCTCAAGGTCACATGAATGCGCTGACGGGAAAGGCCGTCAGCGCATGGTATCTGACTTTGAGAGGCGGCTGCGCGGGCAGAATTGGAGCCACATAACATAATGGCGAATACCGGCGCAGCCGCTCTGCTTGTCCATTTGAGAAGAACTATCCTATTTGCCACGCGCCCCGGATAGTGGGCATGATGCAGGCCGCCCTTGGCAGGGCTGTCATAACTCCACGATACCGCTGCCTCAAAGAGCTGGCGCATACCGCAGGGTTCCCCCTCAAGTCTGTGGGAGGGCGTGAGCAAGTTTCATTATCCGCCGCGCTGTCATCGCGCCCGATTTGCCGAATCGGGTCTAAGGCTGCGTAGATCGCTCGGATGGCTTTTCCGGAATCACCTCCTTGAAGCCAACGTCGTGGCGGCGCACCTTATGCCGCTATCACGCGGGTTTTGTGCCTGCATCATGGTCTATTCAGTTTTCAACGTTCGGTGAAAGGCTTCGTGGAGAATGTCCCTTCACCTATCGCCGATTTTGGGCCACTTTTGCACCCTGTTTTCAGCAATCAGGGAAAAGTTTTTTCATTTTCTTCATCGCCGCGCCGATGCTCTTGGAAATATTCTGATGGCTGACACCCTCGGCTGCGCCAATCTCATCAACCGTCATCCCATCCACGAAATACATCCACACCCTGCGGAACTGCGTATCCGTCAGGTGCTTCCGAATCTGCGTGACCTTTCTGACGCTGCGGTGGATTGCCTCTGCCCGGTCATGCGCCTGCTCCATGCAGACATCCACGGCAGGAATGGAGGCCGCTTCCTCGGATAGCTCATCCAGCGCAAGCGTGTGATTGGCATAGACGTGAGCTTCCTTTTCGGAGGCGTGATAGTCCTCGTCCGACAGGGCTTTCCATTTCAGAAATTCTTTCTCGCTGGCAAAGTCCTCGCGGGTCAGGCGGACGATGACTTCATTGGCGTCCATATAAACGATGGCATCGGGGTCTTTCTTATTCAGCGCATAGCTGCTTTTTCTATTAAACATTTTGTTCCTCCGTTCAGATCCGAGTGGGTAAAAAGGTCTGAACGAAGGGCGGAGGGGAGCGGCAGCCCACAGAGAAGAAAAACAGTGCAAACAAAAAGGCACCCGCACAGGCATAAAAGCCTGAACGAGTGCCTTGCAATTCTATTTCATAATTGGGCGGAGCTATATCGCAGATAATCTGTGATGTACAGAAAACGAGCTGCAACTCACATGGATAAGTGCAGCTCGCAAAAGTCTCTACAACACCTGTTTCTTTTTGAGATGTTCTGTATCCACTTCCTTTGCGGTGGATAGCCGCATTAGCGATACCTCCTGTTGTCAGTCAATCCCATAAGACATCCTCACATATTTCGTAATTATGATGTATAGCTCATTTGACATGAGTTAAGTGTATATTTAGCTGAATTAGAACTCACCATAAAATATAGGAGAGGTGATTTCTGATGAACTTTCTTGACCTTTTTGCCCTCAAACTTCGGGAGAAGCGAATCCAGCAGAAGATAACACAGCGTGGACTGGCTGAAAAACTGAATATGTGTACACGCACGATTATTGAGATTGAAAACTGCAAAAGCAATCCGAAGTTTGAAACCGTGGCTCTCATTTCCAAGGAGATGAGAATCAGCCTTGACGCCGTGGTGTTTCACGACGAAAAACCACGTGAAATTCCAAAAGTTGTGGCAGATTTCTTTGCTGGAAAGAGTGATGCAGAAGCGGAGCGGTATATTGCATTGTGCCAAAGCGCAGAGAAGTTGAAAAACGGTGAGTAAAAGCGGCCATCCATGCGGATAGCCGCTTTAACTTATAGAATAGCCAGCGGGCATAGACACACGATTTTTACCCGCTGGCTGCTTTTGTCCGCGCAGTTGGAACGACGGGCAATTTTTATTCTATTTTCCCTGTTCGTGTGCACGCCGGATTTTTTCAAAGCTGTCCTGACTGATAGTGTGTTCAATCCGACAGGCATCGGCCTCCGCAGTTTTGGGGTCAACGCCTGCGGTGATAAGCTGCTCGGTAAAGAAGCAGTGACGCTCGTAGATTTTTTCGGCTACCTCGCGGCCCACATCGGTCAGATGGAGAAAGTGACCTTCGTCCATCATAAGAAAGCCGCCGTCCCGCAAGGTAGCCACTGCATGGCACACGCTGGGCTTTGACACCTCCATGTGCCGGGCCACATCTACGGAGCGCACCATACCGCGTTTCTTTTGGAGAACAAGGATGGTTTCCAGGTAATCCTCCCCGGACGCATGAAGTTTCATATTGCGCTTCTCCCTCAAATTATCAGGCAATGCTCCAGCCCTCTGCCTGCTCACGGATTGTAATGAAACGATGATAAAGTCCTTCCTGATGAACAAGCTCCTGATGTGTTCCTTTTTGAACAACTTGACCTTTATCAACCACTAAAATCTGGTCAGCGTGTTCAATCGTTGCCAGACGGTGGGCGATAACGATAACCGTTTTTCCAATGGTCAATTCACTGATTGCCTGCTGGATCAGATGCTCATTTTCGGGGTCAATACTTGCTGTTGCCTCATCAAGAATGACAATGTTGGCATTTTTCAAAATGGCGCGGGCAATAGAAATGCGTTGTTTTTCTCCGCCAGACAGCGTAGAGCCACCCTCGCCGATCACCGTTTCATATCCATCGGGAAGAGCCATAATGAAGTCGTGGCACCGAGCCTTTTTTGCAGCTTCTATAATTTCTTCCTGCGTTGCACTTGGATTGCCGAAACGGATGTTGTTTTCAATGGTATCGTGGAACAAATAGACCTTTTGAAAGACCATCGAGATATTGCGGAGCAAACTGTCACAGGTCATGTTTCGCACATCCTCACCGCCTACTGTGACCTCGCCGCTGTCCACATCATAGAAACGGGCAATCAGGTTGCAAATCGTGGTCTTGCCGCTGCCAGATGGCCCTACAATGGCCGTGGTGCTGCCCTGGGGGATGGAAAAGCTGATATTTTGCAAAACAGGAACTTTATCGTAGGAGAATGTCACATCACGGAAAGCAATGTCTGTGTTCTGCAAAGAAATATCTTTCCCGTCTTTGTCTATAATGTCAGCGTGTTCAATGCCGTCCAGTTTATCCAGCGTAGCATCAATGACCTCCAATACATGGGCGGCGTTGTTTATGGCCTCAACACTTCCGAAAATCATAAAGGAAAACATATCCAGCATGAGCATGGTAGGAAGTTCCATACTGCCGTTATAGGTCAGCAGAGCGGCCACAGCTACAATGGCAATGGAGGCGGCTTTCAGAGAAAACAGGTGCAGGCAGTTGAAGGGCATATATTCCACTTCAATTTTGATGTTGATTTTCTTGCTGTCGTTGTATGCTTTGCGGATACCGGCAATAGATACGCCTTCCTGCTTAAAGGCTTTCACCACCTGCATCCCTCGCAGATACTCGATAGAACTTTCCACCATATCGTCCTGTGCCTTTTGATGGATAGGCGCGTTTTGGTGGCTGCGTGCCTCCAACAGATGGAGGAATAGGGCAGACAGAAGGACGCCAGCCAGAGCAATTCCTCCAGCCAAAGGACTGTAAAATACAAGGAACAGTATCAGGACAATTACAGTAATATAGCCGTTGACTACAGTGTTTATCATGTTCATGGCATACATTTCCATAAACGAGAGATCGGTCGTTGCAGCTGCCGACAACTCACCGATATTGTTCTTGTTGAAAAATCCCAGCGACACCCGTTTCAGAATATCACCCAGCCGCATCCTTTCGTCAGCGGTTGCTTCATAACCGACACTTTCCTGCGTGATAGCTCGGAGATATGAGAACAGGTATCGGCCCAATACAGCTAAAATCATGGCCCCCAGCATGATCCAGATGTCCCGGCCCTCCAATGGTTTAACGCCACCCCAGTCATCCAGAACAGTACTTAGTCCCTTTGCAGCCAGCATAATAGGAATTGCGGTAAAAATGCTATGAATGAAAGCGTAGATAAACCCGATGTAAATACGCCGTTTATATTTTCCTGTCCATTGGATCAGTCGATTTACAATCCGAAACATATCAGTTACCTCCTTTCCCGGAACCGGCAGACCAGTTCTGCGCTCCGATATGCGCCTCCCACATATCCCGATAGAGAGCGTCACCAGTTAAAAGCTGCTGATGAGTGCCCGTATTCTCAACCTGCCCATTTTGCAGGACAATAATCTGATCGGCATTTTTGATGGTGGACAGACGATGTGCGATGACCAGTAGCGTTTTCCCTTTTGTCAAAGCAGCGATAGACTGCTGGATTTTTTCTTCATTCTCCTGATCTGTGAACGCAGTTGCCTCATCCAAAATCACGATAGGGGCATTTTTCAAAATCATGCGGGCAATAGAAATACGCTGTTTTTCACCGCCTGAAAGCCGGTTCCCTGCATCCCCGGCCATCGTGTCATAGCCATTGTCCAATTTCTGTATAAATTCATCGCAGCAGGCGGCTTTGGCCGCTGCATAGACTTCTTCATCTGTGGCATCAGGATTTCCCAGTCGGATATTTTCCTTGATGGAGCAGTTGAACAGGAAGTTATCCTGTGTAACAAAGCTGACAATATCGGCAAGCTGGGCCAGCGGCATACTGCGAATGTCCACACCGCCAATGGTGATCTTTCCATCGTTCACATCCCAAAAGCGGGCAATCAAGCGGGCGATGGTGGACTTACCTCCACCGGACGGGCCGACAAGTGCCGTAAACTTTTCCTCCGGGATTTTCAGATTGATATGGGAAAGCACCTGTTTACCGCTCTCTTTATCATAAGAGAACGAAACATCCTGAAGCTGGATGTCCTTGGATTGTATATCCACTGGTTTTTCAGCATCGGGTAATTCCTCCGCATGGAGCAGTTCGTCCACATCGTGGACGGCGTATTAATGGGTTTACCCAGTGCCACGCTTGCGTGGTACAAACAACCACCCGCTATGCGGGTGTGCATAAAAAGTTATACAAAAAAATCACCAATCGTATTACAATAAGAATGTTCAAGTCTATTGTAAAAAAGAAAGGTGATTTTAATGGCAAATAAAACAAATAGTTTATCCCACACAAAATGGATGTGCAAATACCATGTAGTGTTTGTACCAAAGTATAGAAGAAAAATAATATATGCACAGTATCGACAGAGTTTGCAAGACATAATAAGATTGTTATGTCAGTACAAAGGAGTGGAGATACTAGAGGGGCATATGATGATAGATCATGTACACTTGCTATTAAGTATACCACCGAAGATGAGTGTGTCAAGTTTTATGGGATATTTAAAAGGAAAAAGTGCGTTGATGATGTTTGACAAACACGCAAATCTGAAGTATAAGTTTGGAAATAGGCACTTTTGGGCAGAAGGATATTATGTGAGTACAGTAGGTCTAAATGAAGCAACCATAAGAAAATACATAGAAGACCAAGAAAAGCATGATATAGCACTAGATAAATTAAGTGTACGAGAATATGAAGACCCTTTTAAGGGTGGCGAGTAATACAAACACCCTTTAAGGGGTGGCGAAAGAGGCAAAGGCAATAGGCTTGAACAAAGTGAAAGCCAGCGTCTTGAGGCGCTGGCCGGTAGCATGGG
>NZ_NNBY01000032.1 GCF_002834235.1 Ruminococcus bromii
AACAGGAGATTATTCCAATGAGAATTTAGGTCTTATAGTTTGATTGTAGTATACATACTCAGATGTATAAACACAGTTAGTCGAAGCTAAAGTAAAAGGAGTTAATTCCGATGACTATATAGGCTGACAGTCCAAAATTCCAAAGACTTAGTTTAAGGACAGGTACAATTGATTCAGAGGAAAAGTTGATAAGCTTTTAAGCAATCTTTGTACTGATTGATATTATGAATTTTAACGGTCAAAAGACTTTTATATTCAAATTTAAGAACGGAGATAAGTCCAATGTAATACAAAGTTATTATTGTTGAGGGCATAATATCCGATATTGGAGATGAGTCCAAAGGGCATATTATTTAATTTAAAATAACAACATACCCCTATACCCCTTTAAAAATTGTTATTTATAAATCAACCGATTACGGAGGTGACTGCAACAGCAGTCACCTCTGTTTTGCGTGTTATACAATGTATTATCACGAGAAATAGGGGAGTTGCGTTTTTGATAAAATACACATAAAAACAGGGGACAGAAAAATCTGTCCCCTTAACTTTAGGTGCAACTATTATATGTCGATTCCAATTACTCAACGCCGAGAATCTCTTTGCTTGCAACAACAAGCTTTTCACAGATTTCTGCAGCATTATCTTTATCCTTACCGACTGAAGTAATATAGAGCTTAATCTTTGGCTCAGTTCCGCTTGGACGGATAATAACAGCGTTGTCATCCGCAAGGTGAAGAGCAATAACATTTGACTTAGGAAGGTCAATGTCGGTAACGCTGCCTGTTGCAACATCTGTTTCTTTCCTGAGAAAATAGTCGGAAACCTTAACAACACCGTAGCCTGCAATGCTCTTTGGTGTGTTATCTCTTACAGCTGTCATAATATCAGACATCTTTTGCATACCGGCGGCACCGTCAAACTCGAATGAGTATGTCTGATTGAGGTAGTAACCAAATTCTTCGTAAAGACCGTCTATAACCTCAGCAAGTGACTTGCCCTGTTTCTTATAGTAAGCTGCCATTTCACAAACGAGCATTGATGCAACAACAGCATCCTTATCTCTTACATATGTGCCTGAAAGATAGCCGTAGCTTTCCTCAAAACCAAAGAGATATCTGTTTTCTTCATGCTTTTTCTCAAGATTGAGAATAACTTCACCGATATACTTAAAGCCTGTAAGAACATTCTTGAGTTCACAGCCGTATTTTTCGCAAAGCTTGTTGATGAGTTTTGTAGTAACTATAGTTTTTACTACAACAGGCTTTTCAGGAAGCTTACCGCTTGCCTTTTTACAAGAGAGAATGTAATTGGTGAGCATTACACCGTCCTCGTTACCTGAAATGAGTCTGTAACTGCCGTCATAATCCTTAACGGCAATACCTACACGGTCAGCGTCAGGGTCGGTTGCAAGGAGAAGGTCAGGCTGTTCTTTTTCACAAAGCTCAAGACCTTTTGCAAGTGCCTCTTTGATCTCAGGGTTCGGATAAGGACATGTTGTAAAGTTGCCGTCAGGAAGTTCCTGCTCGGGGACAACAACTACATCATTAACACCAATCTTACCGAGAACCTTTCTTACAAGCTTATTACCTGTACCGTTAAGCGGTGTGTAAACAACTTTAAGGTTTGCACCATTGCAAACGCCGGGGTTAACCTGCTGTTCCATAACTTTTTCAAGATACGTGTCATAAACGCTCTCGTCAACATATTCAATCATGCCACTCTTAACTGCCTCGTCAAAATCGGCAATTTTAACATCCTTGAACATATCAAGCTTTGAAATCTCGTCATATACAGTGTTTGCGGCAACATCAGTCATCTGGCAACCGTCCTCACCGTATGCCTTATAGCCGTTGTATGCTGCAGGGTTGTGGCTGGCTGTAACCATAATACCTGCCTGACATTTAAAGTAACGAACGAGGTAAGAGAGAACGGGAGTAGGCTGAAGTTCTGATGTGATGTAAACCTTAATGCCGTTTGCCGCAAGAACTCTTGCCGCCTCATTCATAAATAAATCTGCTTTAATTCTGCTGTCGTGAGAGATTGCAACAGAACCATTGCCGTACTTTTTAAGCACATAGTTAGCAAGTCCCTGTGTAGCCTGACGAACAACATAAATATTCATTCTGTTAGTACCTGCACCGATAATGCCTCTGAGGCCTGCGGTACCGAATTTTAAAGCTGTGTAGAAACGATCATAAATTTCATCTTCGTTGTTTTTTATACTTTCAAGCTCTGCCTTAAGGTCTTTGTCCTCAACTGCGTTTTCAAGCCATTCGTTATAAGTCTGCTTAATATCCATGATTATGCCCCCAACTTAAAATTTTCACAAAAATGCGACCAAATTCTGTGGCAAGCCCTTCTTGCCTATCATAAATCACTATACCATAATTCACAAAAAAAAACAAGTTTTTTATTTGTACATTTTCAAGAATATGTGCTGAAAAACAAAAAAATATCACGCAGAAATCATAATTTTTATCCCTGCGTGATATTTATGTCTGAAATCTGTAAAATATTATTTATTTTACAAGTTTATACGAAACTTCGTTTTCGCTCAAAGAGTAACCGTTCTGCTGTGCCTCAAGAAGAATCTGCTGAAGATTATCCCACTCTGAGTCCTTCGGAATGTAGATATATTTCGGAATTTTTTTGCTGTTTACCGAATAATATGAGCGAAGTCTTGCAAGACTGTTCTGATTTTCCCCCGTAACATATGCCGAAAGCGTTCCGTAAGGAAAATCCTCCGCCGCAAGATAAGTCCATGTTTTTTGCGTAAGGAACAGTATGTTTCCTTTTTCAAGATTCTGATACTGACTGATATCGGCATAAATCTGCTCATAGGTTTGTGCGTTATTCGGTGTTGTTTTTATATCCTTTGCAGGGCCGTTCTGAATTGTCTGTGTCAGCTGTTTCGGTTCACTGTCCCAGAAGCAATGTTCTGCCTTGACGGTAATCTGAAAACAAGCCTGCAGAATAATCAGAAACGCAGTCATCACGAATGCTAAATATTTACACGGAACAGCGTAGTCAAGATTATCGGGATTTGCTTTCATTTCTTTAATCAGATTGCCGATGAATACAAAGCTTGCAATATTTGATGCGGTGCAAGCCATTGCAGTTACATAAAAATACTGATTTGAAGAGAAACACAATGCAACAGAATAAAAAATTCCGAGAACAAAGAGTGAAGCAAACAGTTCTCTTTGCTTATTTTCAGAAAGAACATACGCTGTTATGCCCATGAAAATCATCGGGAACATAATCGCATTGTAGTAAACGCTTGTCATTGTCGGCATAAACATTACAAGCGACAAAATAACGATTGCACTTGTAAGAATAAGATAAACCGAACGGTGTTGTTTTCTCTTTCTGTCAAGCAACATAACAATTGCGGTAGCACCGTATGCCATAAGTACATATTTAAAATGAGTGTGACATTCTACGATTGTTTTAAAGTAGTAATTCATCTTTGCCATAAAGCCCATTTGCGGATGGTCGGGATCGGCAAGAAGATAGGGGAGATTTGAGAAAATCTCATTAATACTTACTCTTGAAAGTACAAATACAAGGAAAATAGCCGCAAGTATTCCTGCTCCCAAGGTGAACCACAGAAAAGTCTTAATCGAGAAAAGTTCAGAATTGAACACATTTTTATTAAGGGCAGTTTTCTTAATTACATAGTGAACTCCTATTGCAATAATATACATTACATAAACTGCTGCAAGGTACGGACAGCAGAGAACTGCGCCTGCAAATGCAAGTCCGCTGATTATGAGCGGTAATTTTTTTGAATAATCGGCTGTTGCCATTAAAACACCCGTGAGCGCAATTAGGTCAAGTCCCATTGTGTTATAACTCAATGCCATAATGTCAAACGGTGTAAAGAGGAAATAAAGCACACAACCGAATACTGTGAAATAGCCGTACTTTTTAAGTCTTGAATAGATAACGCACACAATAACAGCGTGACAGATTACATAGAAAACTCTTGCCGCAAAGATTATTCCGACAGTAGATTGCGTAATCATTGTGTAGAGCCATACGAACGGCAAAAGTAGAAATCCTGAAAGCTGTGTGAGGTGCCATTCGTCACCGAGTAACGAATCACCGAGAGTTAATCGGTGCGGAATTGTAAGATAAAACGATTCGTCGTTACCGCCAAAACCGTAATAGCATTTCCAAAGTGAAAATCCAATAGCAAAAGCCATAAGCAGAGCAAAAATTATGTGCTGCCACTTTCCTTTGTCAGGCTTTGAACGCAAATCCTTTATTATGTTCGCAAGCGATTTAAAACCGTCAATAAGCAGTTTTGCAACAAGATTCATAATAAATGATGCGGCGGCGGAAAGCACAAAAACTATCGGAACCGTAACAAAGTAATACGGAAGTCTGTCAGGCATTAATATTACTTTTTCGCAGAGTACGGGGTAAACAATGCTGTCAAAAATAAAGGAAATAAGATAAATTCCAAGTGCAAGGTCAGAAACCTTCCAAAGTGCAATTTTAGCGGCTTTCGGGAAGTTATCGGTCTTGATTCTCTTAATCAAGAGAAAAAGCAGTACAGATAAAACAAACGGTTCAAATCCGTACCAATAAATGTATGTACCCGATTTGAATGTTGTGCCGTAGCTTCTGAAATAATTGAATGTGCTGAATACGAAAAGTGAAAAAACAAAGAGTATAAGCATTGTTCTTGTTTTCATTTTCAATCCGTATTCTCTTATGTAACAACCCACAAAGTAGTATGCAACGGGGTAGAATCCCTGCCACCAGCTTGGGACAAGTTTCTGAAACTCATCAGATGAAGTCGGATTAGTCCACCAATCAAGTGAACCAAAATTGAAAATATTAAATAACGAGGGGATGATTGTCAGAAAAACAGCCGTTACAAGGAGTACCTGCTTTTGCTTTTTGCTTTTAAGTTTTCCGTAAGCAAGATTAAGGAACGGTGTAAGCAGAAACAACCCTATGTACATTTCAATGTACCAGGAGTAGTTGGAACCGGTAAAATCAAGCGTTCCGAGTATGAAAGATTTCAGGTCAAAAACATCACCTTGTGCAATGTTTTTGTAAATCATACACGCAAGTGTTGAGATTACAAAAACAACAAGTGTTTTCGTAATTCCCGAATAGTACTTTTTACTCAGTTCTTTTTTACTCATCAAATAACCTGTCAGCAACATGAACAAGGGAACGCAAACGGAAAACAGGGTTCTCATTACAACCGCAACATACATCGGAGCCCCTTCGATTGTCTGGTTGTAAAATCCGTTGTGCAGAAAAAAATGAACCGATAAAACGGTAAAGACTGCGATTATTCGCAAAATGTCCAGCGAGGAATCCCTCTTTTTCAACTTTTCATAATCCATAATTTTTACCTTTCAAGCTTGAAATTTGCAAATCATTGCACATATAGTAATAATAGCATAATTTAGGCATCATTACAATAAATTGCAAACGAAAATATTGATTTTTAATGAAAAAGTTTGTAATGTTGTAACATTGATTTTATGACAAAAAACAAGTGACAGTTTCGGCTGTCACTTGAAAACTTTATTAAATTATGCCTGTTTTTCTGTTTGTTGTTTAGGCTTTCTGAATGAATCAAGAAAAGCTTTTGCGGTATCCATACCGTCAACCGTAAGCAGAATAAACAGAGGCGTCATATCAAATAGGTATCTTGACCTTGTTTCCCATAACAGGAAGAAAAGGAAAGCCGCAAACACAACTCCTTTGATTAACAGCATCTCATCAACTTTAGGTTTGATAAGAGTTTTTAATGCCGAAATACAAATCATCAATAAAATGAACAGTTGTAAAGCCGAACTGTAATTTTGGAAAGCCTTGTTGTACTTTCCGTTAATATGCAGAAAATCCATAAGAATATTATCATTCTTTGGCTTTCTGTTATGGTACGAAATGTAATATGTACCGTCCTGCCATGTCCAAACAGCTTTTTCAATCATATGTTCATACAAACCGCTAAATTTGTAATCTTTTATTCTTTCTTTAATAACCTTAATGTTAGCATCCCGTTTTTCTTTTTTCGAGGGAAATGAACGAGTGTAATAGTCATCATGCTCATCGTATTTACCAAGACCTTTAAGCCCCATCATAAGCCAGTGAGTAACAGGATATTCATATTTTTCATACTGCTGTTTCGTGATCGGATTGATAGCGTCAACGGCTGTATTGTATGCGAATCCAATCACACCTAACCCTGCTGTAAACACCAGAATAAGGCAGATTGCTTTTTTTAATCTGAATTTCAAGAACAACAATAAAAGTCCGACTGCGAACAGTATGATAAGACTGCCCTTTACCTTATATCCGAGGAAAATCAATGCACCTGCAGCACAAAGCTTTGCGTACATACTCTTTCTGTTGTCAACCTGCAATGCGGAAACAATGAGATAAACAGCTCCGATAAGAAACGGCATCGACATTGAATCGCTGTAATAGTACGGCAGATAGGTGAGATAGGGCAAAAACAATGCACAAAAAGCAAGTACAAAAAGAGCCTTTTTGTTGCCGAAAAGTCTTTTTGCTGTAAATGCCGTCAGCATTATTGAAATATTAATCGCCAAAATATTAACAACAACAGGTGCAAAATCAACATAATGGCCGAATATAAGGTAATTTAATCTTCCGACAAGCGACACAATCAAAAGCAATGCCATATTATTCGGATATCTTACAAGATACTGATAATCGTTTGCGTAATCCTGTTCAATGAGGTTGAAATTGCCGTGAGTTGAAAAATACATTGCATATCTTTTGATGTTATGCAAATCGGCAACAGGTTCAAAATCGGTAAGCAACGCAAAAATAATTTCAACAATCAGAAGGATACCGCATCCGATAAAAATAACCTTTTTGGTATTTTTATCATTAAATTCAAATCTCGACTTCGCTTTAATCTTCTTACAGCTTTTATCTGAGGTGTAATGAAAATACAATGCACATATTCCGACGGTCAAAACGGCAAAAATCAAAAGAATGAACATCTTTGAAAATGAATCGAATCTTCTGTCAACATTTCCGTCAAAGCCGATTATGATAATATTTACAAACAGAAAAACAAAACAAACCGTAAATATTCCGCCGAAAATTCTGGTCAGGACTTTGGTGATTTTATTACTGTTCATCGTCATCAAGCACTTTGTCAACAATAAATCTCGGTCTGCGCTTTGTTTCCATATAAATCTTGCCGATGTATTCGCCTATAACACCGATTGCAAGGAGCTGAAGTCCTCCGATTGCCCAAATTGAACATAAAAGGCTTGACCAACCGCTTACAGACCAACCGCAGAAAAAGCTGATGAGCGAGTAGATAATCATAATAAGGCTGATGCCGAATACGATTGCACCGAGCCATGTAATTATTCTGATTGGCTGAATGCTGAGAGATGTAATACCCTCCCATGCAAGTGCAAGCATTTTCTTTAACGGATATTTACTTTCACCTGCAAGTCTTTCGGAACGCTCATATGTAACAATATCAGACTTAAAGCCGATCATCGGAACCATACCGCGAAGGAAGATGTTTGTTTCCTTATATAATGAAAAAGCGTTGAGTGCTCTTTTGCTCATAAGTCTGAAATCAGCGTGGTTAAAAATAACCTTAGCACCCATATGATTAAGAATTTTGTAGAATCCTTCAGCTGTAAATCTCTTGAAGAAGGTGTCTGTTTCTCTTTTAGAACGAACACCGTATACAACATCGCAACCGTTCTCGTACTTTGCCACCATTTCATCAAAGGTGTTGATATCGTCCTGAAGGTCTGCGTCAATTGAAATAACAGCGTCAGCCTTATCTTTAAGAGTCATAAGACCGCAGAGAAGTGCATTCTGGTGACCTCTGTTTCTTGAAAGCTTGATGCCCTGGAAAATAGGATTTTCTGTATGGAGTTCTGAAATAATCTCCCATGTCCTGTCCTTTGAGCCGTCATCAATAAACACAATACGGCTGTCGGCAGAAATTTTGCCCTCTGCCATCATCGTGCTGTATTTGTTTAGCAGTTTTTCCGCCGAATCCCTCAGAACTTCTTCTTCGTTATAACAGGGAATAGCCAGATATAACTTAGTCATATAAATTTCCTCCCGAAAAATTGTCACTCAGGTGACTTGTCGCAAGACAGGCACAAAAGCTGTCTTCTATCCTAGGATAATTATAAAACCATATTATATAAAAGTCAACAAACTTACAGGCTTTGTTACAAAATATTGTTATTTTATCGAAACAGAGAGGTGAAAACAGTATATTTATGAACAAATTCACAGATTTCTGTAACAAAATGGTAAAAAGAATTAAATGCTTTTGTAATAAAATCTTTTATTTTTTTAAAATTGCGAAAATCCACTTGTAAACAAAAAACAATTGTATTATAATGGTAGAAGTTAATAACCTATGGAGGTAGATTATAATGTCACAGACACAGAAATCAATTGCAGTATTAACAAGCGGCGGCGATGCTCCCGGTATGAATGCGGCTGTCAGAGCTGTAGTTCGTGCCGGTATAAATAAAGGAATGAAGGTTTACGGTGTTTACCGTGGATATAATGGTTTGCTCAACGGTGATGTTGAGGAAATGAACCTCAGAAGTGTATCTGATATCATCGGTAACGGCGGTACAATGCTTTACACAGCAAGAAGCGAAGAGTACGCTACTCCTGCCGGTATTCAGAGAGCTGCCGATTTTTGCAGAAGCATCGGTGTAAGCGGTGTTGTTGTAATCGGCGGTGACGGTTCATTCAGAGGTGCTCGTTGCCTTACAAACGCCGGTATTAACTGTATCGGTGTTCCCGGCACAATTGATAACGATATTGCCTGCTCCGAATACACGGTTGGTTTTGATACAGCCATGAACACAGCTATTCAGATGGTTGACCGTATCCGTGATACAGCACAGTCACACGACCGTTGTTCTGTAGTTGAGGTTATGGGCAGACGCTGCGGTGATATTGCTCTCCAGACAGGTATCGCAACAGGTGCTACAGCTATCCTCGTTCCTGAGGTTCAGTACAATATCGAAAGAGATGTAATCGCAAGAATCATCAACACTCAGAAAACAGGCAAAAAACACTTTATCGTTGTTGTTGCCGAGGGTGTCGGCGGTGTAAGAGATCTTGCAAAGTATGTAGAACAGCGTCTTGGTATCGAGGCAAGAGCTACAGTCCTCGGTCATGTACAGCGTGGCGGTTCTCCGACACTTCGTGACAGAGTTGTTGCAAGCCAGATGGGCTTTAAGGCTGTTGAACTTCTTGAGCAGAATATCGGTAACAGAGTTGTTGCAATGCAGGGCGGCAAGATTGTTGATCTTGATATCAACGAAGCACTTGATATGCCTCGTGTGTTTGATGAAGAGCTTTACAAGATTGCTATGACAATTTCTATCTGATTTAAATATAACTCGATTATTTCAGGGCGGACATTGTTCGCCCTTTATTTTCTTTTAGGGTTACGCTACACAGAATTTTCTTGAAAGGAATAATTCATAATGCTTGAACAATCTCAAAAGCTGACTGACGGCTTAATTATATATTCCGTTCTTGTTTCAGACTATGAAAAACTTGATTTTAAGAATGATGCACTTGCGGGTGTCCGTGCAAACTATTTTAATTCAGGCTGCAAAGAGCAAAAAGAAATTACCGAAATCGAACTTCACGGTATGGATTACAAGATGTCTTGTCTGCTGACGAAGAATGAACCGCTTTCGTGGAAGGTAACAAGGGATAATCGTCCTTATCAGTCCGTAAAAAGGGCAACAGGCGGAGTTTATTCTGTTATAACTTACAATGACAGGGGAATTGTATTCAAAAGACAATTTTTTGACCGTAATCATACATGGTTACGCACGGAATATTTTAACAGAAGCATTGCCGATAAGCTTATCACGAGAATATATCCACGCAAAGTCAGCGGAATTATAACTCTTGTCACCGAAGATATTGACGATAACGGGATTGTTTCCGTAAAAACTCTTTTCCCGTCTGATAAGCAGTCAAACGAAAATTCAAGGGTTTTGATATATTCAAATGTGGGTATGCTCTGGTATGATGCAAGTTTTTTACCGTCAGATATGCCGTTTACGGAGAAAAAATCCTACGGCAACAGCGGATTTGTGTTTAACGGTGATTTGTTCAAAAATGATTTTGTTCCCGAAAATGCTTATAATCTCGAAGATTGCGCTTATCTTACGGATGAAGATATTCCAAATGTTTCCGACACGGCTGAACCCGTGAGTAAGAAAGATTATTCGGCATACGATATTATCGAGAAAATTCTTGTTGAGGCTCACAAAACAAATAAGGATTTGTTCGGTGAAATTATAAATCATACTGCCGAAGAAGATTTTGAACCAGCGGAAGTTAAAATTGTAACAGGCGAGAAAGACGAACAGCTTTCGGATGATGAGGTTGAAGAAAATTCTCAAATTTCAGAACATGAAATTTCAGATGATACAGACGCTGTCGCAGAAACAGCAGATGAACAGACAGAAGATTCCGAAAATGTTGTAACTGTTGACAGTCCCGACGAAGCTTCCGAAGATGAAGAAACTGATTTTGAAAATGTTGAATCTAATATCGGCACACATTGCCAAATAGATGATGTGCCAACAGAAGAATCTGATGAAGAAAATCCTGAAATTGTAAATGAAGAAGAACCCCATTGTGATGTGGTGATTCTTACTAAATCGGGAAGATATACCTATTTCGGTAATCTTGATGAAAATAATTGCAGAACAGGCAGAGGCAGAACGGTTTCTCCTGACGGTATGACCTCATATGACGGTGAATACCTTGATGATAGGCGCAACGGATTCGGTGTTTGCTATTATAACAACGGCAGTATAAATTATGTTGGAAACTGGACCGATAATTCACGCAACGGCGGCGGTGTCGGTTACAGGCTGAGTGACGGTACAATGCATGCGGGTAAGTGGGATAATAATACTCCTGACGGCTATGGTGCAAGATTTGACAGAAACGGAAATCTTATTGATGTGAGCTATTACGAAAACGGTGTTCGCACAGGTAAAAGCGTTTCTTTTGATGAAAACGGCAATATAGTGGTTTCTGTTTATGAGAGCGGAGAGAAGATTTCTGAATTTCTTGTTGATGCAGAGGTGTAGGTATGAATATCACTGAAGAAAAGTTGCTTGAATATCTTTCAAAGGCTCTTGTGTGTGTAGCTGTAATTGTTATCGGATATATAATTACCAGGTTGATTATAGGGATTCTCCGAAAAATCCTTAATAAATCACGAATGGACGGTACAGCCGAAGGATTTGTATTGTCCGTTCTCAAGGTGATTTTCTATTTCATTGTTGCAGTAACTGCACTCGGGACAATCGGTGTGAATGTTGCGTCGCTTATTACGGCACTCGGTGCGGCAGCCCTTACAGCAGGTCTTGCATTACAGGATTTGCTGAAAAATGTTGTCAGCGGACTTGTAATTTTGATAAACAAACCGTTTGTGTCGGGTAATATCCTTGATTTTGAGGGAGTAAAAGGAACGGTTGAGGAAATCAATATTTTCTCAACAACCGTGCATACACTTGATAATAAGCTTGTGACAATTCCTAATTCAAGACTCACATCAAACAATGTTGTAAACTGCACAATGGTTGAGCAGAGAAGGGTTGACTGTACCTTCTCGGTAAGTTATGATGATGATATCGACAAGGTGCGTGAGATTATTCTCAACCTTATGGCAACAAATGAGATGATTTTAAAAGATCCCGAACCTACTGTAAGAGTCGGTGAACATCTTGACAGCGGAGTGCAGATTAAGGTTTTTGCATGGGCAACTCCTGATGATTACTACGAGGTTTATTTCTTCCTGCAAGAAAATGTCAAGAAAGAGTTTGATAAAAACGGTATCACAATTCCGTACCCTCATCTTGTTATTGCCAAAGATTAAAATTATTAAATTCCAAATTAAATATTACGAAAAATTCCGTAAATAATAATGGTGCTGTTGATTCAGTACCATTTTATTTTTATAAGGATTGATTAGTTTGAAAAAATTTTTAGGTCTGTTTGCCGTAGCTTTAATTTCAGTATGTTTTATCACTGGTTGCGGCAATGATAAAAACGACAGTATGACTGACACAACAAGTCAGACTTCACAAACATCAAATACGCAGGAAACTTCAAAAAGTATGACTGAAAACGGAGAAGTTTCAGATTCGGACGGTTTTATCGGTAACGAAGAAAATGAAACAGGAAATTCGGGTTCGGATATGATGGATGATATTGAAGACGGAATTGACGATATTATGGGTGACGGAGATAATAATGATTCTGATACTGTCACCAATCCCTCAGATACTGTTTTATAAAAACGAGAGCAGCAGGACAAAATTGCCTGTTGCTCTCGTTTTTAATACGAAATATGTTATTGGTTCGAGTTCAGACAAAAATCATACTGCTTTGTCAAGGTCAATTTTTAATTGGCGAATAATTTTCTTTTCAAGCCTTGATATGTAGGACTGCGAAATTCCAAGCTTGTCGGCAACCTGCTTTTGCGTGTGTTCCTTTCGTCCGTTAAGCCCGAACCTTAACTCCATAATAAGACATTCTCGGTCACGAAGCTTTGAAACTGCCTGCAAAACAAGACTTTTTTCAAGCTCGCATTCAATATTTCTGTTTACCGTGTCAGGATCGCTTCCGAGAACATCGCATAAGAGCAGTTCATTGCCATCCCAGTCCGTGTTCAGCGGTTCGTCAATCGATACCTCGTTTTTCAGTTGCGATGATTTTCGTAAAAACATCAGAATTTCGTTTTCAATACATCTTGATGCGTAGGTTGCAAGCTTAATATTCTTTTCGGGAGAAAAGGTGTTCACCGCCTTGATAAGCCCGATTGTGCCTATTGAAATCAAATCCTCCGCACTTGCATTCGGAGTTTCAAACTTTTTTGCAATATATACCACAAGTCTTAAATTGTGGACAATAAGCGGTTCTCTTGCCTTACTGTCTCCTTTTGCAATATTCTCCATAATATGCTGTTCTTCTTCTCGTGTAAGCGGTGGGGGGAGAGTTTTACTGCCGTTAATGTAGAATATTTCATTTTCAATAACGAGTGCAAATCGGATTTTCTGAATAACCTTCATTAAAAACATAACATTGCTCCTATTCTGATATTTTTACAAGTTCGTACGGTATGATTGCCTTAACATCTCCTTTCAATACATCATTACATATGCCTATATAAATGCTTTTGCAGATTTCCTTGCCATCAATTTTAACCTTATCGGGAGGAAATCCTTTTACAATTCCGTTTCCGCCAAGGCTTTCAAACGGAATAATCCTTGTTTTGGTTTCATCGGGAACATAGTCATCAAAAATATTTTGTTCAGCAATAATGACATAATTTCCCGAAAACGGTTCAACAAGGTTGCAACCCGTATCAATCTTTGCAGGGAAAAAATAGCTTTGTTCGTTAACCTTGATTTCAACTTTGCAAACTCCCGAACCGTTGCCCCCCTTCGTCAATATTTTCGTCAATTTGAGAATATAATAACAGACAAGAGTTAAAATAATCAGGAGGACGGGCGAAATGTTAAAATACACTGTGTCGTTGTATACTTCCATACATTTCGGTTTGAAAGCGTTGTACAGAAACATCATAATTCCGCAGAATGAAAATGAGAGAGAAAGAAACACGGATATTCGTTTGATAAAACACTTAAACGAACACTTGCCGAATGCACATAACACAATTCCGGCGGCACATAAAACATCGATAGGTATATTCAAAAAGAAAGGCAGGGGAGGGAAAAGTGCAATAAGACTTTGCACTCCCCCCAGAAGCGACGCAAGCAACATTTTTTTAAACGAAGTGTTGATACAAAGCGCCTTTTTGGTGCATAAAATAAGTATAAAGTCAATGAAAACATTTACGGTAATCAGTACATCTATGTAAACAGATTTCATTTTATTCCCCCTGCGGAATGCTGTTCTAATAACATTTCCATTAAATTTATTACCTTTGCTTATTATCTCACAAGCGGAAAATAATAATTGTCAAAATATGGTCAGGAGGTAAATTATTGATTGCAGGATTAATTATCGGATTGTTTATAGGCGGATTTGTCGGCGTAAGTGTAATGTGCCTTTTATATTACACAAGGGACTGACAAAAGAAAAGCGTGCAGTTTAATTCAGACTGCACGCTTATTGCATATTTTGCTGTATTTTGATTATGATTTAAGGTTTCTTGTGCCGAGGAAAAGGACTGCCAGCATTCCCGAACCTACATGAGTACCGATTACAGGACCGATATCCGTCATGACAACTTCCTTGCACTTACCCTTGATTGCCTTTTTAAGTTCTTCGGCGCCTTCCGGATTATCCGCATTGGCAACCATAACAACGCTGTCTTTGAGATTTTCGGCGTCTCTTTCAAGGTGTTTTACGAGAGCCGGAACAACATTGCTCTTACCTCTGATTTTTGCAACATTGATAAGATGACCTTCATCGTCAACACTGAGGAGCGGTTTAATTTGCAAAGCTTTGCCGAATGTTGCGGAAACAGCGGAAATTCTACCGCCTCTCTTGAGTTGATCAAGGTCTTCAACAACAAACCAATGACATACTTTTATACGGGTGTCTTCAATGTATTCTTTTAGTTCGTCAATTGTAGTGCCTTCGCTGTATTTTTTGCCTGCAAGGTAGATGAGAAGCCCAAGTCCTGCCGAATCGCAAAGAGAATCAATTGCAATAATCTTTCTGTCCGGATAAACTTCCTTTAAATCCTTAACAGCCATCATACAGGTGTTGTATGTTCCGCTCAAACCTGTTGAAATGCCTGTGTAAATGATATCTTTGCCGGCTTTAAGATAGTTTTCAAAGCTCTTGTAAAAGCTGTCATAGTTAATCTGTGTTGTCTTTGAATCAATACCATCTTTAAGCTTACTGTAGAATTCCGAGAGGCTCATCATTCTGCAATCCGGATAATGAAGATAGGACTTGTCCTCCATATGAAATTCCATCGGAAGAACTTCAACGCCGATTTCGTTAACAAGCTCCTGTGTAAGGTCGCAGGAGGCATCTGTCATAAATACATAATTCATAATTATCGCTCCTTTTTTGCGAAAATATTGTGATTCAATTCTAACAAATTATGATATAAATGTCAATGAATATAATGACCGTTCCTTTTCATATATATGTATATCAAAAACAGATTTCGGAGTGGTTATATGAATTGCAGATTTACCGATTTAAGACATAAGGAAGTCATAAGCGCCTGTGACGGAACAAGAATAGGATTTATCGACGATGTTATTGTGGATACCAAATGCGCAACTGTTGTGTCAATTGTTATTTTTGGCAGACCGGGATTTTTTAGTCTGGTGGGAAAATGTCAGGACTACATAATTCCGTGGGAGAAAATTGACCTCATAGGAGAGGATACGGTAATCATCAGCTGCCAGACTCCAAAGCCAGTAAAAAAGCCGAAAAAACCCCGTTTTGGGGCTAAATTTTGAATTTTTTCAAATTTTCGCATTAAGGCAAAATAACCTAAGAAATATTTGCTAAATTATGCATAATGCACAAATCATTATTTTTTTAAGAAATTAAAACCACATAAGTAACATTTCGGTTACAATTGTTACAATTTATCTTCCCCTGTCAAACTTGCAATTTTCAAAAGTTTGTGCTTTAATACAATTGCAATTGTGTGTTTGATAAAATTTTACGACTAAAGGACTTGGCACATTTTTAAACAGATAACTACATCTTGTATATACGCTTGCTTTTGACGGCAGTTATAGTAGTCACCTTAATGTGCAAAAATCACAGGGAGGATAAATTTTTGAGAGCGACAAACTATAAACACTACGGATGTGACAACAATTCGGAGAGTTCAAAGAGAACTCGCAAACCCGAAAAGAAGTCAAAACGCAAAGGCTTTAAGGCATTATCCTATGCTATTGCGGTATCTCTGGCGGCAGCTGCTCTTGTTGTTCCGACAACAACTCTTGCACCGGATGTAGATGCTTTTGAAGACAGCCGTGCTGCTTCGCTTGCAGTCGGTAACATCAATGATTTTTCACTCGTTATTACAGATAACTGTGTTGAAGAAACTACTGCCCCCGTAACCCAAGAGATTACAACATCCGCAGCGACTACACAGAAAACAACTGAAAAGGAAACTAAATCTGCAAAAACTGCGAAGAAGAAAGCCGAAAGTTCACAGGCTTCCAAAAAGGCTGAAAGTTTAAAGTCAGAGCCTTCGGAGTCAGAAACTTCAAGCCGAACTTCACAGAGCTATACAAGCTATGTTGACAGTTCATCGGACAACAGCAGTTCCGCATCTAATTCATCGGATTACGGCTATACAGACAGTACATCAAGCTCGTCAAACTCTCAGAGTGGCTACCTTGTAAGTATCGCCAATCCGGATCCGTCCTACAGTCCTTCTCCTGTTTCTCTTTCAAGCTATGACAGAGAGAAACTCGAAAGACTTGTAATGGGCGAAGGTGGTTCAATGGGTTACACAGGCTGTGCCCTTATCGCACAGTCAATCCGTGACGCAATGAACCGTTCAAACACAACATCAATTGACAGAATTATTTCGGAATATCAGTATTACGGTTCGACTGCTTATGCACCGAATCAGGATGTAAAAAATGCTGTTTCCTTTATCTTTGATCAGAACGGCTCGGCAGTTCAGCACAGAGTTCTTTGTTTCTATGTCGGTTCAAGCAGCTGGCATGAATCACAGAATTACATCACAAGCATCGGTAATGTAAGATTCTTTGATTTGTGGTATTGATCGGAGTTTCCGAATACAATTTAATATTTAAGAAAATATCAGGTGTTTTTGAAAAAAAACTTTTTCGAAAACACTTGATTTTTTTTACTTTTATGGTATAATATACAGGCAATTCGCACGCTGATGCTTGTCGACAGGGTGGCAGATTCATAGAATTTGCTTATTGCGTTGATAAAAACAAAGGCACAGCGGAGGTTTTAACCTAAGGAGGATTTTTATTATGGCAGTAGTTTCAATGAAACAGCTTCTTGAAGCAGGTGTTCACTTTGGTCACCAGACAAGAAGATGGAACCCTAAGATGGCTGAGTACATTTTTACTGAGCGTAACGGTATCTACATTATCGACCTTCAGAAGAGTGTAAAGAAGCTTGAAGAAGCTTACAACTTTGTTCGTGAGCTTTCAGCAGAAGGCAAGAGCGTTCTCTTTGTAGGTACAAAGAAGCAGGCTCAGGATTCTGTTAAGGAAGAGGCAGAGCGTGCAGGCGCTTACTATGTAAACGCAAGATGGCTCGGCGGTATGCTCACAAACTTTGCAACAATCAGAAGAAGAATTGCTCGTTTAAAGCAGCTCCGTGCTATGCAGGAAGACGGCACATTTGATCTTCTTCCTAAGAAGGAAGTTATTAAGCTCAACCTCGAAATTGAGAAGCTTGAGAAGTTCATGGGCGGTATCAAGGATATGACAGAGATGCCCGGCGCACTTTTCATTGTTGATCCAAGAAAAGAAAGAATTGCCGTTTCAGAGGCAAAGAAGCTCAATATCCCGATCGTTGCTATCGTAGATACAAACTGCGATCCTGATGAGATTGACTATGTAATCCCGGGTAACGATGACGCTATTCGTGCAGTAAAGCTTATTGCAGGTGCAATGGCTAACGCTGTTATTGAAGGCAGAGAGGGCCGCATGGGCGCTGCAGCTGTTGAGGAAGAGACAGCTGAATAATCATTTGTGATTATAACCCCGTTTTATATAAATTTATTTGAAAGGATGTTTTCAAAATGGCAGCATTTACAGCTCAGGATGTAAAGACATTAAGAGAAAAAACAGGCTGCGGCATGATGGATTGCAAAAAGGCACTCACAAATGCCGACGGTGATATGGATAAAGCAGTTGACTTTTTAAGAGAACAGGGACTTGCTAAGCAGGCTAAGAAGGCAGGCAGAATAGCAGCAGAAGGCGTTGCATACGCTTGCACAAACGATGACCTCTCAGTAGGTGTTGTTGTAGAAGTTAACGCTGAAACAGACTTTGTTGCTAAGAACGATTCATTTATGGATTTTGTTAAGGCTTGTGCTAACACAATTATCGAGCAGAACCCTGCTGATGTTGAGGCTCTCCTCACACTCAAGGCAACAGGTTCAGAGCAGACAATCGCTGAAATGCTTCAGGAAAAGGTTCTCACAATCGGCGAGAATATCCAGATTCGTCGTTTTGAGCGTATGGAAGGTGCTTGTGTTGCTTATGTACACGCAGGCGGTAAGATTGGCGTTCTCGTTAACTTTGATACAGACCTCGCTGCAAAGCCGGAGTTTGTTGCATACGGCAAGGATGTTGCAATGCAGATTGCAGCTCTTAACACTCCTTACCTCAATGAGAGTGAAGTTCCTGCAGAAATCATCGAGCATGAGAAAGAAGTTATGCGTCAGCAGGTAATCAACGAAGGTAAGCCGGAGCAGATTGCTGACAAGATTGTTATGGGTAAGATCGGTAAGTTCTACAAGGAGAACTGCCTTCTTGACCAGGAGTTCGTTAAGGACAATAAGATCAACATCAAGCAGTACACACAGAATACTGCTAAGGAGCTTGGCGGTTCTATCGAAATCAAGAAATTCGTTCGCTTTGAAAAGGGCGAGGGCATTGAAAAGCGTCAGGATGACTTTGCCGCAGAAGTTGCAAGCATGGTTAAATAATTATTTTGGCGTACAAAGCATAATAATCGGAGCAGAGAATGACTTCTCTGCTCTCGGTTTGCAGAAAGCTCGAAATTCAGTTTGACCGAATTTCGAGTTTTAATTTTTGGAAAATTTTAAATATCACAAATTGCAATAGCAAGTTGAAAAAAATTTTTTATTTTTTCGAAATTAACGCTTGACAAACAAATGTATATGTAATATAATAGTCAGGAAAAATAAAGCAAAGCAGAGATGCTTTCACCTGTGGGGTGCCGTCTGCACGGGTCAATACCGAAGTTTTTTAGTATTGTTATGCGGACGGAGTGTTTCTGTCCGCATTTATTGTTTTTATGAGACTTTGGAGGTGTTTACCCATCAGCAAGAAAGAAATTCAGATTAACGAAGAAATCCGTGACAAAGAGTTGAGAATTATCGGCTCTGATGGTCAGCAGCTTGGCATTATGTCAGCTAAAGAAGCACTTGATTTGGCAGAACAGAAGAACCTTGACTTGGTTAAAATTGCTCCGCAGAGCAATCCTCCTGTATGCAAAATTATGGATTACGGAAAATACCGTTTTGAACAGGCTAAAAGGGAAAAGGAAGCAAGAAAAAATCAGAGAGTTGTTGATATCAAGGAAGTAAGGCTTTCTCTTAATATCGATACACACGATTTTAATACAAAGCTTAATAATGCTCTGAAGTTTATCAAACACGGCGATAAGGTTAAGGTTTCAATTCGTTTCAGAGGTCGTGAAATGGGACACCCTGAAATCGGTCTTGAAACAATGAAACGATTTGCTGATGCTTGCAGTGAAACAGCTGTTGTCGAAAAGCCTGCAAAGCTTGAAGGCAGAAATATGCTTATGTTTCTTGCACCAAAGACTAATAAGTAATTAAAGCTAAGGAGGATACTAATATGCCTAAAATTAAAACTCACAGCGGTGCCAAAAAGAGATTCAAACTTTCTAAGAACGGTAAGGTTATCCGTGCTCACGCTAACAAAAGTCACATCTTGAACAAGAAGACAACAAAGCGTAAAAGAGGTCTTCGTCAGACTGTTGCTGCAGATAAGACAAACACAGCTCAGATCAAGCGTCTTATTCCTTACAAATAATCATTGAGGACTACTAACTAACATAAACGGAGGTAATATATAATGGCACGAGTAAAAGGTGCGATGATGACTCGCAAAAGAAGAAAAAAGACATTAAAGCTTGCTAAGGGTTACTGGGGTGCAAAATCAAGACACTTTAAAATGGCTAAACAGGCTGTTATGAAGTCCGGCAATTATGCATATATCGGTCGTAAGCAGAGAAAGAGAGATTTCCGTCGTCTTTGGATTACTCGTATTTCGGCTGCCTGCAAGGCTAACGGCACAAATTATTCAACTTTCATGAACGGCTTGAAGAAGGCTGGCGTTGCTCTTAACCGTAAGATGCTCTCTGAAATTGCAATTTCAGACCCTGCTGCTTTTACTTCACTTGTTGAACAGGCTAAGAACGCTTAATTTAACTTACTTTGTAATTGCGTTTGGGTTATCCCAAACGCAATTGTTTTTTACAGAAAATTGGATGGTTTTATGACTATACTTTCAAGTAAAGATAATTCTAATATAAAAAATGCCGTAAAGCTCAGAAAAAGTGCAAAATATAGGCGTGAATCAGGACTCTTCATTGCAGAAGGTGTTCGCATTTGTACGGATGCAATGCTCAGTAAGGCACATATTGACACCTTTTTCGCAAGTGAAAAGGCCGGTGAGAAATATGCGGATGACTTTTCAAAACTGCAAAAATATTCCGACAAAACATTCATTGTATCTGATAAGATATTTAATCAGATGTGTGATACAGAGTCGCCTCAAGGATTTTTGTGTGTAATAAAAGCACTTGACAAAACTGCTTGTTTTGATAAAATAAAGACTGGTGACAAATTTTTGGCACTCGATAATCTGCAGGATCCCGGCAATTTAGGTACAATTCTTAGAACGGCTGAGGCTCTGAATGTTACCGGTATCGTTCTTTCTGCCGATTGTTGCGATATTTACAGTCCTAAAGTTGTAAGAGGCAGTATGGGGGCAGTGTTCAGACTTCCGTTTGTTGTGTCGGATACAATTTCAGGTTATCTGAATGCACACAGTGAACTTGAATCTTATGCGGCGGTCGTATCGGCGTTGGCTGATAAGATTACAACGACTCCCTTTGTTTCGCCTTGCATCGTTGCAGTAGGTAATGAAGGAAACGGTCTTAAAGAAGAAACAATAAGTGCCTGTAAACATAAAATTACTATTCCTATGGAGGGAAGAGCCGAGTCGCTTAATGCCGCCGTTGCGGCGTCAATAATAATGTGGGAAATGATGAAATGATTTCGCGTAATGCCTGTTACTGGATTTGGATTACTCTTTCGATAGGCTATAATAATCCAAAGGTAAAGAGAATATCCGAAATGTATTCCGATGTGTCTGCCTTTTATTACGGCGGTATTTCGGAGTGGCGTCTTTGCGGAATTTTTTCGCAAAAAGACCTTGAACGATTTTCTTTAACCGGTCTTGATGACGCTAAGAAAATCGTAGACAGATGTATTGAATGCAATTATTCGATATTATGCATTGACGATGAATTGTTTCCGAAATGTCTTTACAATATTGAATGCCCTCCTGCTCTCATATATATAAACGGTGTTATGCCTGATATTGACAATACTTTTTCAATCGGTATTGTCGGTACTCGCAGAGCAACTAAGTATGGAATAGAAAATTCCTACCGTTTTGCATATGCACTTTCAAAATACGGAACAATTATAGTCAGCGGAGGTGCATTGGGTGTTGACGGTGCGTCACACAGAGGCGCACTTGCTACGGACGGAATTACAATTTGTGTCAGAGGTTGCGGACTTAATTGTTCATATCTCAGGGAAAATTCAGATATTAGAAGTACAATTCCAAAAAGAGGTGCTGTCATTACAGAGTATCCGCCTGATGAAACACCGAGGAATTACTATTTCCCTGCCCGAAACAGGATTATAGCCGCTTTATCGGACGGATTGCTTGTTATGGAAGCGGGAAAGAAGAGCGGTTCGCTTATTACCGCAAATCTTGCCGCAGAACAAGGCAAAACAATTTTTGCTCTGCTCGGAAATAACAGCCCTCAGAATGAAGGTTCAAACGCTCTTATTAAAGAAGGTCTTGCAATACCCGTTACCGATTTTATGGACATACTCTGCGAGTTTGACAGCCTGTATGCAACCACTGATGATGAATTTGATATTGACAATATTTCTCTTGCTGATACGGGCAATTTTCCTGTTAAAGGTATGAGAAAACAAGCTCCTGCAAGAATTTATGTTAATAAACAAAATGATCAACAGCCGGCTAAAACCGCAGTGCCGTATGTATCAGAAAAATCAGAAACGGTTGTGCAAAAACCTGTTCATAAAGAAAACTTAAATTTGCCAAAAACAGCTCAGGATGTATATGAATACATCGGTAATGAGCCTGTTCATATAGATAAAATCTCAGCTGATTTGAAAATCCCTGTGTTTAAGGTGCTTACCGCACTTACGATGCTTGAAATGAAAGATCTTGTTTCGGCACTACAGGGAAGAAATTATATTTTAAAATGATATTTACCGAATATTATTATTCGTTATCCGATATTCCGTTGCCCTTTTACACATAACAGGGCAGAAAGGCAGTGAAAACATATGTCAGATTTAGTAATTGTTGAGTCACCTGCTAAGGCAAAAACAATTAAAAAATACCTTGGTAGCGGTTACGAAGTTGTTGCCTCAATGGGTCATGTCCGTGATTTGCCTAAATCAAGATTAAGTGTTGATATAAAAAAGAACTTTGCTCCAAAGTATGAAATTATAAAAGGAAAAGAAAAACTTGTTGATGATTTAAAATCAGCCGCTGAAAAAAGCGAGCATATTTATTTAGCAACCGACCCTGACCGTGAGGGAGAGGCAATTTCTTGGCATCTTGCCTATATTCTCGGTTTACCCACAGATGAAACTAACCGTGTGGAATTCAATGAAATTACAAAATCCGGTGTTACAAACGGTATGAGCAATCCGAGATCAATTAATATTGACCTTGTAAATGCTCAGCAGGCAAGAAGAATTCTTGACAGACTTGTCGGTTATAAACTCAGTCCGTTTATTTCTCAGAAAATCAGAAGAGGTCTTTCTGCAGGACGAGTTCAGTCTGTTGCTGTAAGGATTATTGTTGACAGGGAAGAGGAAATCAGAAAATTTAAGCCTGAGGAATACTGGTCGATTGATGCAAAGTTCATCCCAAAGGGCAGCAGAAAATCTTTTTCTGCATCTTTATATTCCGATGAAAACGGTAAGATTAAGATTACCAACGGTGAACAGGCTGATAAAATTGAGGCTGATCTTCAGAATGCCGAGTATGTAATTACAAAGGTTAAGAACGGTACAAGAAAGAAATCTCCTGCACCTCCGTTTATAACATCAACTCTTCAGCAGGAAGCATCGAGAAAACTCGGTTTCCAGTCGAGAAGAACAATGAAGGTTGCTCAGGAACTCTACGAAGGCGTTGATATCGAAGGTATGGGTGCAACCGGTCTTATCACTTATATGAGAACCGACTCACTCAGAATTTCAAATGTTGCAATTGAAGAGGTAACCGAATACATAAAAAATTCTTACGGTGAAAAGTTTCTTCCGCCAAAGCCAAGATTTTTTAAATCGAGAAGTAATGCACAGGACGGTCATGAAGCTATAAGACCGTCAATGCCCTCTCTTACTCCCGACAGCGTAAAGGCAAGCCTTACATCGGATCAGTATAAGCTATATAAGCTCATTTGGAACAGATTTACTGCATCACAAATGGCTGATTGTATCCAGAAAACAACACAGGCTGATATTGTTGCCAACGGTTATACATTTAAGGCGTCAGGATACAGAGTTGATTTTGAAGGCTTTACAACACTTTATGTGGAAAGCAAGGATGTTGAAGAAGAAAAGACTACACAGCTTCCGCCGCTTGAAAAAGATATGATTGTGAGATGTAAAGAGTTAAAGAAAAATCAACACTTTACACAGCCGCCTGCAAGATATACGGAGGCGTCACTCATCAAAGCACTTGAAGAATACGGCATTGGCAGACCATCAACTTATGCCGCAACAATTACAACAATTACAAGTCATGAATATGTTAAGCGTGAGGGCAAAAGCCTTGTTCCTACGGAACTCGGTGAGGTTACCACCAATCTTATGAAAGAGCGTTTTCCAAAGATCGTAAATGTAAAATTTACAAATCAGATGGAGGAAGACCTGGATAAGGTTGAAAAAGGAACAGAAGAGTGGCATGCTTTGCTTGACAATTTCTACGGAGATTTTGATAAAACTCTCAAAAAAGCAAAAGCAGATATGGAAGGTGTAAAGCTTCACTTAAAAGAAGACGAAACCGATATTATCTGTGACAAGTGCGGCCGACAGATGGTTGTTAAAGTCGGCAGATACGGTAAATTTATTGCCTGCCCCGGATACCCTGAATGTAAAAACATCATTAAGTATGTAGAAAAAACGGGTGTTAAGTGTCCGAAGTGCGGCGGCGATGTCATTATCAAGCGCACAAAGACAAAAAGAATTTTTTACGGCTGCTCCAACTATCCCGAGTGTGATTTTGTAAGTTGGAATGAACCAACAAACGAGAAGTGTCCGCAGTGCGGAGGAATTCTCTTCAAGAAAAAAGGCAAAAAGCCGACATTGTTCTGTGCAACAGAAGGATGCGGTTATACTAAAACAGCAGATACGGATGATAAATAAATGCATATTAATGTAATCGGTGCAGGACTTGCAGGTTGTGAGGCGGCAATGCAGATTGCCTCTCGCGGAATAAAAGTGCATCTTTATGAAATGAAACCGAATAAAAAAACGCCTGCTCATCATACTGAGAAATACGCTGAACTTGTTTGTTCAAATTCTCTTAAAGCCATGCGTGTTGAAAGCGCCGCAGGACTTTTAAAAGAAGAAATGCGCAGACTCGATTCTTTCCTTATGAAGTGTGCAGATGCCTGCAAAGTTCCTGCAGGCGGAGCGCTTGCCGTTGACAGAGATATTTTTTCTTCTCTTGCAACGGAAGGCATAAAGAGCAGTGAGCTTATTGAGGTTTACGAAGAAGAAGTTTGTGAAATTCCGAAAGATGAAATCACGGTTGTGGCAAGCGGACCGCTTACTTCTGAACCGCTTGCCGAATATATAAGGGGAATGTTCGGTTCCTCACTTTCGTTTTTTGATGCCGCCGCTCCTATTGTTACCGCTGAAAGTATTGACATGGAGTACGCTTTTTGTGCATCAAGATACGATAAGGGCGACGGTGACGATTATATCAACTGTCCGATGAACAAGGAGGAATATGAAACCTTCTACAATGCACTCATATCGGCAGAAAGAGCACCTTTGCATGATTGCGATGTCAGCAATCCGAAGGTGTATGAGGGCTGTATGCCTGTTGAGGTAATGGCACAAAGAGGCGAGGGAACACTTCGCTTTGGACCTATGAAACCTGTCGGTCTTGTAAATCCAAAGACAGGTCACAGACCTTGGGCGGTTCTTCAGCTCAGAAAAGAAAACAAAGCCGGCAATATGTACAATCTTGTAGGATTTCAGACTAATCTTAAATTTCCCGAACAAAAGAGAGTGTTTTCGCTTATTCCTGCACTTCATAATGCGGACTTTGTTCGTTATGGTGTTATGCACAGAAATACTTTTCTTGATTCGCCGAGAATACTTAACAGCGATTTTTCTGTTAAGGACAATCATAGTCTTTTTTTTGCCGGTCAGATTACAGGTGTTGAAGGATACATGGAATCAGCAGCTTCGGGAATTATGGCAGGTATAAATGCTTGTCGAGTTGCTGAGGGGAAAAGCACAATTACATTACCAAATGATACAATGATTGGCGCACTTTCGGCATACATCTCTGATTTGTCGGTTAAAAAGTTTCAGCCAATGGGTGCAAACTTCGGAGTTTTGCCGGAGCTTGAAAACCGACCGAGGGATAAAAAAGAGCGTGGTGCAGCTTATTCTGCAAGAGCGTTGAAAAGTTTGGATAATTATTTAAAGGATATTTAAGGTGAATGGAATGAACATAATTGTTGATGCATTCGGCGGTGATAACGCTCCATTGGAAATTATCAAAGGCTGTGTTGAGGCAGTTGCCGAATATAACATAAATGTAACTTTGACCGGTGATGAAACCAAAATAAAAAATGTATTTTCGGAAAATTCACTTTCAATGAATAATATTGATATTTGTCATTGTACACAGAAAATCACAATGGAAGATTCTGCTGAGTCCGTTCTTAAAGAAAAGAAGGACAGCTCTATGGCTGTAGGTCTTCGCTTGCTTAACGAGGGCAAGGGCGATGCATTTGTCAGTGCAGGAAACAGCGGTGCATTGTGTGTCGGTGCAACTCTTGCAATAAAAAGAATCAAGGGGATTAAACGCCCTGCATTTGCTCCTGTTATGCCGTCTGAAAGCGGATTCTTTATGCTTATGGATGGAGGTGCAAATGTTGAGTGTCGTCCCGAAATGCTGTATCAGTTTGCTGTTATGGGTTCAATATATATGGAAAAGGTTATGGGTATCAAAAACCCCCGTGTCGGACTTGCCAATGTCGGCGCAGAAGAACACAAGGGAACAGAACTTTACAGAAATACGCATGAACTTCTTCAGAACAGCAACTTGAATTTCATCGGAAATGTAGAAGGCAGGGATATTCCGAACGGAGTGTGTGATGTCGTAGTTTGTGACGGCTTTACAGGTAATTTGATTCTCAAAACATATGAGGGCGTTGCTCTTGTAATGATGAATCAGATTAAAAATATGTTTATGGGCAGCGTCAAGGGTAAACTTGCAGCAGGTCTTGTTATGAAGGACCTTAAAAATATGAAAACGCATTTTGATTACAACAGATACGGCGGTGCGCCTATTCTCGGTGCATCAAAGCCAGTGTTCAAAGCACACGGAAGTGCCAAGGCTGTTACAGTTAAGAATGCTATCAGACTTTCTGTTGAATATGTAAAAGCAAACGCTATTGAAGCGATCTCTTCATCACTTTAATTTTTGCAAATAATGTTGCTTTAGGAGTTTTATAATGGAAGATTTACAAAAGAGAATCGGCTATACATTCAAAAATACAGATTTGCTTACAGAGGCACTTACTCATTCTTCTTATGCAAATGAACATAAGGCGAAACATATAAAATATAATGAAAGACTTGAATTTCTCGGTGATGCGGTACTTTCAATTGTTGTTTCCGATTATATTTTTAAGCATTGTCCCGAACTTCCCGAAGGCGAATTGACAAAGCTCAGAGCGTCACTTGTCTGCGAGAAAACTCTTTTTGAATTTGCAAAGCAGATTGAACTCGGAAAGTACCTTGTGTTAAGTAAAGGCGAAAGAAACAACGGTGGTGCAGAACGCCCGTCAATTCTTTCGGATGCCTTTGAGGCTTTGATTGCAGCAATTTATATTGACGGTGGTATTGATCCTGCGTCGAAACATATTCTTAATTTTGTAATTCCTGCAATCAAGAACTCAAAGAAGAAGAAGCTTAACGATTATAAAACCGCCTTGCAGGAGATTATCCAGAAGAATCCCGGTGAACAGCTTGAATATGTTCTCGTGGGTGAAAGCGGTCCTGACCACAATAAACACTTTGTTGTTGAAGTTCATCTCAACAGTAATGTAATCGGCAAAGGCGGCGGAAGAAGTAAGAAAGAAGCGGAACAACAGGCCGCCAGAGAAGCTTTGGAGCTGATGGGTTATTAAACACAGTAATGTATCAATTTTTATTCCGCACAACGGTTGTCCGCATATGTGCAGTTTTTGCAATCAAAATAAGATAACAGGTCAGGCATATCAGCCGACTCCCCTTGATGTTGAACAGACACTTGGTAAAGCGGTTTCTGATTTGGGCGAACGCACCAAAAATGCAGAAATTGCATTTTTCGGCGGAAGTTTTACAGCTATTGACAGAACCTATATGTTATCTCTCCTTGATGTAACTAAAAAGTTCAGAGATAAATTTTGCGGAATAAGAATTTCTACCCGTCCCGACTATATTGATAAAGAAATTCTTGATATTTTGAAAAGCTATGGTGTGACATCAATTGAACTTGGTGCGCAATCTATGTCAGACGATGTACTGCTTGCAAATGACAGAGGACATAGCGCTGAAAGTGTTTTCAAATCCTCAGAGCTTATTAAAAGTTATGGCTTTTCACTTGGCTTGCAGATGATGACGGGACTGTATAAATCAGATATTCAAAAGGATTTATACACAGCCGAAACATTTGTGAAAATTAATCCCGATACCGTAAGAATCTATCCTACGGTCATTATGAAAGATACAAAGCTTGCCGAACTTTACCTTAACGGAGAATACACACCGTATAGTCTTGAAAAGTCCGTCAACCTTTGTTCAAAGCTGATTGAGCTTTTTGAAAAGAACAATATAAAAATTATCAGGCTCGGACTTCATTATTCCGACAGCCTTGTAAATAACAGCTACGGTGACAACTATCACCCGGCTTTTAAGGAATTGTGCGAAAATAAGCTTTTTTATGATAAGTTTATCGAAAAAGCAAAAGATTTTCCCGATTTGAATGAAATTAAAACGGTTGTTATCAATTCTAAATCTCTGTCGAAATTTCTCGGACAAAAGAGAAGTAATGTAAAAAAATTGAATGAACTCGGATATAATTTTTCGGTTTGTTTTGACGATACTTTGCAGAAATATGAATTATATTTAAAATAGGAGCTTGCTGATGCGATTAAAGTCTTTGGAAATTCAAGGTTTCAAGACCTTTCCCGATAAAACTAAATTATCTTTTGAACAGGGAATTACCTCGGTTGTCGGTCCTAACGGTTCAGGCAAAAGTAACATCAGTGACGCTATCCGCTGGGTTCTCGGTGAACAGTCCCCGAAGAGCCTTCGTTGTGCTAAAATGGAAGATGTTGTCTTTAACGGAACAGATAAGCGTAAAAGGCAGGGCTATGCCGAAGTTACTCTGAATATTGACAACAAAGACCGTGCTCTTGATTTTAACGGTGATGACATAGCTGTTACAAGAAGATACTACAGAAGCGGTGAAAGCGAATATCTTATCAATAAAGCGGCTGTTCGTCTTAAAGACATCAACGAACTCTTTATGGACACAGGCCTCGGTCGTGACGGTTATTCAATGATCGGGCAGGGTAAGATTGACAGCATTGTTTCATCAAAGGGTGAGGACAGACGAGAAATTTTTGAAGAAGCTGCGGGTATTTCTCGCTACAGATACAGAAAAATTGACGCTGAGAGAAAGCTGAAAAGTACGGAGGACAACCTTTTAAGACTTCGTGATATTGTAACCGAACTTGAAGAAAGAGTCGGTCCTCTTGAAAAGCAGTCTGAAAAAGCTCAAAAATTTCTTGAGTATTCCGAAGAAAAAAGAGGTCTTGAAATTGCACTCTGGCTTTTAACTCTTGACCGTTCACAAAATGAATTAAAGGTTCAGGATGAGAAAATTTCAATTGCAAAATCTCAATATGATGACGCAGAAACCGCACTTGAACAAATTCAGACCGAAAGTGAAGAAATTTACATAAGAAACGGTGAGTATTCTTCTAAAATAGAAAATATCAGAACCGAAATCACGGATATTGAATCGCAGATTTCAGAGAAGCGTTCTCTTGTATCTGTTGCGGAGAATGATATTCTGCATAACAATGAAAATATTGACAGAATAAAAAATGATATTGCACAGTTTGATGTCAATGCGGATGAACTTGTAAAAAGAATTGCCGATAAGGAAAAAGAAATTTCGGAACTTGACGCTGATATAATCGCAAAAAAGAAAAAGTACAGTGAGCTTTCGGAACAGCTTAACGAAATTAATACGACTTCATGTAAAAGCAGTGATGTTTTGCAGGAAATTACTGCCGAGCTTTCTGTTCTTACTTCAAAGTCGGCTGATGCAAGAGTTACCGAGATGACTGCCGAAAGCACGGTTTCGGAACTTAATTCAAGAATAGAATCTTTAATTTCATCTAATGACGAAAAGAAAACGCAGTCTGAAGAACTTGCCGATATTTCAAAAGATTATGATAATAAAATCGGTGTTGCAGAAGAAAAAATTGAATCGCTGAAAAATACAATAGACGGTTTACAACTTAAACTGTCTTCAAAAGAAAAGAAAAAAGACGAACTCCGTGAAGAAAGTAACAAACTTATGCTTGATGTCAAGGAACATATGAGAAAAATTTCGTTCCTTGAAAATCTTGAGCGTAATCTTGAGGGCTTTTCAAAGAGCGTAAAAACAGTTGTCAATGCTCAAAGTCACGGCAAGGTTCACGGAATATGCGGCCCTGTTTCACGAGTAATTTCAGTTCCAAAAGAATACGGAGTTGCAATTGAAACGGCTCTCGGTTCGGCTATGCAGAACATTGTGACCGAAACCGATGAGGATGCAAAGCGGGCAATTAGATATCTTAAATCCGTTGACGGCGGTCGTGCAACATTTCTTCCGCTTAACACAATCAAGCCGAGAGAACTCCGTGAAAACGGTCTTGAAGATTGTTACGGATTTGTAGGGGTTGCCGCAAATCTTTGTTCATGCGATAATAAATACAACGGAATCCTCTATTCCTTACTCGGCAAAATTGTGATTGCAGAGGATTTGAACTGCGCAACAACAATTGCAAAGAAGTATTCTTACAGATTTAAAATTGTAACTCTTGACGGTCAGGTTGTTAATGCCGGCGGTTCACTCACAGGCGGTTCGCTTAACAGAAACACAGGACTTCTCAGCAGAGCAAATGAGATTGAAACACTTAAAAAGCAGACTGCAGTCCTTGAACAGAAATCAAAAGATGCCGAAAACAGAAGTATTGAAATTTCTCGTGAATATTCGGCGCTTGAGGCTCAGCTTCTCGGTTCAAGAGCAGATCTTTCAAATCTTCGACAAGACCTTGTAAGACTCGAGGCTGAAAAGAGAGCTTGTGACAATGAACTTGCCAATGCAGGTGCTTCTGTTGAAAATTCAATGAATGAAATTACAAATTGTCGTCGGAGAATTGAAACTCTTGAAAAAGATAAAAATTCCGCAAAGCAGCTCCTTGTTGAACTCAATAAGAAAATCCTTGCTGCCGAAGAAAAGGTAAATGAACTTACGGGCAGCAGAGCAGAGCTTACAAAAAAGCGTGAAGAAATTTCTTTGCAGTTACAGAATCTGCGACTTGAAATTGTTTCTTCGCAAAAGGATATCGACGCTCTTAATTCGGATATTGTTTTTGCAAAATCAACAGGCAATGAAAACCTTGAAAGAAAAGCAGAATTAAATCAAGAGATTGAGAGAATCAAAAGTGTTATTCTTGAAAAGACAGAGCTTATAAATTGTACAAATGCAGAAATTGAAAAGTTGATTGCCAATCAGAATGAACGCTCAAAAGCTATTGAAAAAATCAATGCTGACAGAGAACAGCTTGAAAAACGCAGTGCCGAAATCAGAACTATTGAGCGTGATAAAACATCAGAGCGTGAAACCTCGGGCAGAGAACTTGCCAGACTTGAAGAGAGAAAAATCAACATTCAGAAGCAGTATGATGATATCATCTCAAAGCTTTGGGAAGAATATGAACTGACAAGACGAGAGGCAGAAGATTGTGCTGTTGAAATTGATGACTCAAAACAGGCGCAAAGGCGACTTAACGAGCTTAAACAAAAAATCAGGTCTTTGGGAAATGTAAATGTATCCGCTATTGAAGAGTACAAAGAAGTTTCCGAAAGATATGAATTTATGAGCGCACAGGTAAATGATGTTGAAAAGTCAAAGAAAGAGATTGAAAAGCTTATTACTGACCTCACAAAGCAGATGAAAGAAGTGTTTGTCGAGAGCTTTGATCAGATTAATAAGAACTTTACCTACACCTTCAAAGAACTTTTCGGCGGTGGTACAGCGTCACTTTCGCTTGCGGATCCGGAAAATATTCTGACAAGCGGAATTGATATTCTTGTTCATCCGCCGGGTAAGATTGTTATAAATCTTGAGGCGTTGTCAGGCGGTGAAAAAGCACTTGTTGCAATTGCACTTTATTTTGCTATAATGAAAGTAAGACCTGCTCCGTTCTGCGTAATGGACGAGATAGAGGCGGCTCTTGATGATGTAAATGTTTATCGTTTTGCCGCATATCTTCGCAGAATGACAGATAATACACAGTTTATTCTCATTACGCATCGCCGTGGTACAATGGAAGAAGCAGATGTGCTTTACGGTGTTACAATGCAGGATGAGGGCATTTCAAAATTACTCGAACTTCGTTCAACCGAAGTTGCGGAAAAACTCGGTATAGATTCAAAGTAATTATAAGGACAGTGATAATATGGGATTTTTCAAAAAGATTAAAGAGGGACTGAAAAAAACTCGTGATGCGGTTGTAGGTCAGATTGACTCAATGCTTAAATCTTTTACAAAAATTGACGATGAGCTTTTTGAAGAACTTGAAGAATTGCTCGTTATGGGCGATGTAGGTGTTCCGACAGCCGAAAAGATTTGTAAAGAACTCAGAGAAAGAGTAAAAAAGGAAGGTATAAAAGATCCGTCTGAAATTACTTCGCTTCTCAAAGAAATTATTGCCGATATGCTCAGAGGCGGTGAAGAACTTGATCTTGCAACATCTCCGTCAATTATTCTTGTAATCGGAGTGAACGGTGTAGGAAAGACAACTACAATCGGTAAGCTTGCAAATGCACTTTCAAAAGAGGGCAAAAAAGTTATTCTTGCCGCAGCCGATACATTCAGAGCTGCCGCAATTGAACAGCTTGAAATCTGGGCAGACAGAAGCAAGTGCGAAATTATTAAGCAGAAAGAAGGCAGTGATCCTGCTGCTGTAATTTATGATGCAATTTCAGCCGCAAAGGCAAGACATGCAGATGTAATAATCTGTGATACTGCGGGCAGACTTCATAACAAAAAGCACCTTATGGATGAGCTTGCAAAAATCAACCGTGTAATTGACCGTGAGCTTCCGGATGCATCAAAAGAAAAACTTCTTGTTCTTGATGCGACAACAGGTCAGAATGCGGTTAATCAGGCTGAGCAGTTCAGACAGGCAACCGGAATTACGGGTATTGTTCTTACAAAGCTTGACGGCACTGCAAAAGGCGGTGTAGTTCTTGCAATTAAGGACGGTCTTGGCATCCCTGTTAAATATATCGGTGTAGGCGAGCAAATTGACGATTTACAGCCGTTTAATCCCGATGCTTTTGCAGACGCACTTTTCAGCATTAAGGAATGATGAATATGAAGTTTATAATTGCAAGCAATAACAAAAAGAAACTTGTCGAGCTTGAAAGAATACTTAATCCGCTCGGAATCAATGCGGTTACTCCGAAAGAAGAGGGAATAACTCTTGATGATGTAGAGGAGAACGGAACTACTTTTGCCGAAAACGCTTTTCTCAAAGCTAATGCGGCTTATTTAAAAACGGGACTTCCGGCTGTTGCCGATGATTCGGGTTTGTGTGTTGACGCTCTTGACGGCAGACCCGGCGTTTTCACGGCTCGCTATGGCGGTGAAGGCTTGACAGATGAAGAAAGATACATTAAACTTCTTGATGAGATGAAAAATGTCGATGATGACAAGCGTTCTGCTCACTTCACTTCTTCGATCTGTTGCATTCTTCCCGACGGTTCAAAGGTAACAGCCGAGGGTATTTGCGAAGGTAAAATTGGTTATGAGCCAATCGGCAAAGACGGATTTGGCTATGATCCGATTTTTATGTTTGGCGACAAGAGTTTTGCAGAGCTTTCAGCCGAAGAAAAGGATGCCGTGAGTCATCGAGGAAAGGCTTTGACAGAACTTAAAGCTAAACTTGAAAACTATTTCAAAAACAACTGATTTGAAAGGAATTAATATATGTTGAACAGCAAACAGAGAGCATTTCTCAGAGGACTTGCAAATCGTATTGATACAATTCTTATTGTTGGTAAGGGTGAAATTACGGATAATATCATCAAACAGGCAGACGATGCTCTTACGGCAAGAGAAATTATAAAAGGTAAGGTTCTTGAAAACAGTGCATATTCATCAAGAGAAGCTGCCGAAGCTATCGCAGAAAAATGTTCTGCGGATGTTGTTCAGGTAATCGGTTCAAAATTTGTACTTTACAGAAGAAACGATGATGAGCCTGTTATCGAGCTTCCAAAGGCAAAGAAGTAATTATGAAAACAGGTGTTTTCGGCGGAACTTTTAATCCTGTTCACAAAGGACACATAATGCTTGCCGAGTATTGTATGGACAGCGTTGGACTTGATCGTATTATTATGATACCTACGGCTGTTCCGCCGCACAAAATAAGCAAGAACCTTGCAAGCGAGAACGATCGTCTTAATATGTGTGAACTTGCGTGCAAGGGAAAGAAAAACTTTTCTGTGTCCGATATCGAAATTAAAAGACAGGGAAAAAGCTACACCTACGAAACTGTTACACAGCTAAAAGAAATTTATCCTGATGATCACTTATATACAATAATGGGTGCGGATATGTTTCTGACTCTGGATAGGTGGAAAAATCCTAAAATTATATTTGAAAAATCATCAATAATAACAATTCCCCGTGATGATGAAAATAAGTCTGAACTTGAAAAATTCTACAAGAATGTTCTGAAACCTATGGGGGCAGATGCGGTTATTCTGCCAAATCCCGTAATAAGCGTATCGTCAACATTCATAAGGGATAACCTTGATGAATTTGATTTGATAAGCGGTATGCTTGATAAAAGTGTTTACGATTATATTATAAAAAATAATTTATATCGGAAGTGAGTGCTTT
Organism: Ruminococcus bromii; assembly: GCF_002834235.1. Lineage (GTDB taxonomy): Bacteria > Bacillota > Clostridia > Oscillospirales > Acutalibacteraceae > Ruminococcoides > Ruminococcoides intestinale. Next base: position 34,533 of record NZ_NNBY01000032.1, read on the forward strand.
GAATATCTCTGATTACAAAAAAATAATCCGTGAAAGAATGGGCGATTACAGATTTAGTCACAGCGTAAATGTTGCGAAAGAGGCTAAAAAGCTCGCAAAACATTATGGCGCTGATGAAAATAAGGCTGAGATTGCCGGTATTTTGCATGATATAACCAAAGAAATGCCAAAGGAACAGCAGTTGCAAATTATTATCGACAGTGGTATAATTTTAGACAATGTTCAACTTCATGCACCAAAGCTTTGGCACGGAATGAGCGGAAGCATTGTTGTCCGTGATGAGCTTGGCATTGACGATGAAGATATACTCAACGCAATAAGGTATCACACAACAGGACGAGCGGGAATGAGTCTTTTGGAAAAAGTTATTTTTACCGCTGATTTTACTTCCGAGGAGCGTACATACAGCGGTGTGGCAACAATGAGAAAGAAATCTAAAAAGAGCCTTGAGGAGGCTATGCTTTACGGCTATCAGTTTACATTCAAGGATCTTTCTAAAAGACAGCTTGCAATTCATCCCGATGAAGTTGCCTGCTATAATGAAATTGTTCTGCAAATATCCCAAACGAAAGGAAAAAACAAATGAGTTCTTACGATGAAGCAATACTTGCAGCAAAAGCCCTGAGTTCAAAAAAGGGACTTGATATTCAGATTATTAAAATTGCCGATGTTTCTGTTCTTGCCGATTATATGGTAATTGCAACAGGTACAAGCTCAACCCATGTTAAGGCGCTTGCCGATGAGGTTGAATACAAGCTTGATCAGGCAGGAATTTCGGTAAGTCATATAGAAGGTTACAGATCAAATTCGTGGATTCTTCTTGACTACATTGATGTTATTGTCAATGTGTTTGATGATGAGGCCCGTGATTTTTATGACCTTGAAAGACTTTGGCAGGACGGCGAAAGCGTTGACCTGACAGGTATCGTTGATTAATTGCAGGAGGGGTTACTTTGAAATACAATCATAAAGCCGTAGAAGAGAAATGGCAAAAAATCTGGGAAGATAAAGGTGTGTTCCATGCAAGTGATGACACAGAAAAAGAAAAGTTTTATGCTCTTATCGAGTTTCCGTATCCGTCGGGACAGGGCCTTCATGTAGGTCATCCCCGTCCATACACAGCACTTGATACAGTTGCAAGAAAACGCAGACTTGAGGGTTACAATGTTCTTTATCCTATCGGTTGGGACGCTTTCGGTCTTCCTACCGAAAACTATGCGATCAAGAATCACATTCACCCTGAAATTGTAACAAAGAAGAATATTGCCCGTTTTAAAAAGCAGATTCAGTCACTAGGTATTTCTTTTGACTGGAGCAGAGAAATCAATACAACAGATCCCGAATACTACAAGTGGACTCAGTGGATTTTTATTCAGCTCTATAAGCACGGTCTTGCTTATAAAAAAGAGATGAATGTAAACTGGTGTACTTCATGTAAGTGCGTTCTTGCAAACGAAGAAGTTGTAAACGGTGTTTGTGAGCGTTGCGGAAGTGAAGTCGTTCACAAGGTTAAGTCACAGTGGATGCTTAAAATCACAGAATATGCAGACAGACTTATCAATGACCTTGACCTTGTAAATTATCCTGACAGAGTAAAAGCACAGCAGAAGAACTGGATTGGCAGAAGTAAGGGTGCGGAGGTTGATTTTTCAACTACAACAGGCGACACACTTACAATTTATACAACTCGTGCCGATACACTTTACGGTGCTACATACATGGTAATTTCTCCTGAACACCCAATGATTGAAAAGTGGGCTGACAAGATTTCTAATATGGACGAAATTAAGAAATATCAGGAGGCTGCCGCTCGTAAGTCTGACTTTGAAAGAACAGAGGTAGCTAAAGAAAAGACAGGCGTCAGAATTGACGGTGTTAATGCTATAAACCCTGTAAACAATAAGGAAATCCCGATCTTTATTTCTGACTATGTTCTTGTATCATACGGTACAGGTGCTATTATGGCTGTTCCTGCTCACGATACCCGTGACTGGGAATTTGCAAAAAAATTCGACCTTCCTATTATTGAAGTTGTTAAAGGCGGCAATGTTCAGGAAGAGGCTTACACAGATTGTGCCAAGGGTATTATGGTTAACTCGGGCATGCTTGACGGCCTTACTGTTGATGAAGCAAAGAAGAAAATTATTGACTGGCTCACAAGTGAGGGCAAGGGTCATTCAAAGGTTAACTACAAACTCCGTGACTGGGTATTCTCCCGTCAGCGTTATTGGGGCGAGCCTATTCCGATGGTATATTGTGAGAAGTGCGGCTATGTTCCGATTGATGAAAAAGATCTTCCGCTCAGACTGCCTATGGTTGAGTCATATGAACCGACTGATAACGGAGAATCACCGCTTGCCAAGATGACAGACTGGATTAACACAACCTGTCCTTGCTGCGGCGGTAAGGCTAAGAGAGAAACCGATACAATGCCTCAGTGGGCAGGTTCATCATGGTACTATCTCAGATATATGGACCCGCACAATAAAAATGCCATTGCATCAAAAGAGGCTCTTAACTACTGGTCACCTGTTGATTGGTACAACGGCGGTATGGAGCATACAACTCTCCACCTTCTTTACAGCCGTTTCTGGCATAAGTTTCTCTATGATATCGGTGTTGTTCCTACTCCGGAACCATACGCTAAGCGTACTTCACACGGTATGATTCTCGGTGAAAACGGCGAGAAGATGAGTAAATCAAGAGGTAATGTCGTAAATCCCGATGAAATCGTTGACGAATACGGTGCAGATACAATGCGTTTATATGAAATGTTCATTGGTGACTTTGAAAAGGCTGCTCCGTGGAGTAAGGCAAGCATCAGAGGCTGTCGCAGATTCGTTGAGCGTTACTGGAATCTTCAGAGTGTTCTCATTGACGGTGATAAAATCCGACCTGAGCTTGAAGGTGCATTTAACAAGGCAATTAAAAAGGTGGGCGAGGATATTGAAAATATAAAGTTCAATACTGCTATCGCAACTCTTATGGCTTTAATCAACGATATTTCAAATGTAAAGTCAATTAATAAGGAAGAACTCAGAATTTTCTCAATTCTCCTTAATCCGTTTGCTCCTCATGTTACGGAAGAAGTTTACGAGGCTTGCAAGCTTGGTAACGGTATTCTTGCCGAAGCCGAGTGGCCTGAATATGACGAGTCAAAATGCGTTGACGAAAGTGTAGAAATTGTTGTTCAGGTAAACGGCAAAATTAAAGCTAAGCTTAACATTCCTGTTGATGCAGACAAGGATGCTGTTCTTGATCTTGCAAAGAATGACGAAAATGTCAAAAAGGCTATTGACGGAATGAAAATTATTAAAGAAATTGTTGTTCCGAAGAAACTTGTAAACCTTGTTGTTAAGCCATAATTCAACTTTTAAAATTAATTTGACCTAAATTTCTACAATGCTATTGACATTATTCGAGTTATAATGTATAATAACATTTGCAATTATATGCAAATTACCCATGCCCGGTGGCAGATGGGAGGGAAGATAGATGGCAGAGATTAGACTTAAAGAGAATGAATCCCTTGAAAGTGCTTTAAGAAGATTCAAAAAGCAGTGTGCCAGAGCTGGCGTTATTGCTGAGGTTCGCAAAAGAGAAGCTTATGAAAAGCCCTCTGTAAAGCGTAAGAAAAAATCCGAAGCAGCTCGCAAACGCAAATACAGGTAATCAAACAGGCGGACAGAGCATTCTGTCCGCTTTTTTGTTTTATCTTCATATTTCTTTGAAAAAAGGTGACACTATGAAAAAGATTCTTGTTATACTCGGACCTAACCTCAATATGGTAGGCGTCCGTGAAAAGGGAATATACGGAGAAGAAACTGCCTCCGATATTGAAAAGCAGATTATTTCATATGCAGAAAGCAACGGCTTTTCTGCCGAAGTTTTTCAGTCAAATCACGAGGGAGATCTTATCGATAAAATTCATTCGGCAAAGGGTAACTTTGACGGTGTTGTAATTAACGCAGGCGCTCTCACACATTACAGTTATGCTTTAAGAGATGCCATTGCTTGTGTAAAGATTCCTTTTGTAGAGGTTCATATGTCTAATATTCACGCAAGAGAAGAGTTCAGACATACATCTGTAATCGCACCTGTTTGTGTCGGTCAGATTGCAGGTTTTGGCAAAAACAGTTACTTTCTCGCAATCAATGCATTAAAGGACTTGATGTAATGCAAAACTTTTTATTTGAGCAAAGGCTTGAAAATTTAAAGACGGTTCTTGACAGTAACAGTCAGGCTGTTTTGTTGACTAATGAGAAGAATATCGGTTATTTTTGCGGATTCTTTCACAGCGAAGGTTATTTGCTTGTGACTGAAAATGAAACTGTCCTTTTTGTTGATTTCAGATATTATGAGGCTGCTTTAAAAAAATCAAGCGGATGCAGGGTTGTTTGTTTTACTAAGTTGTTTAAAGACCTTATAAGCGAATTGAAGAACAATTCTGTTGTGAATGTATTTTTTGAGGCATCCGATATTACGGTTGAAAAATATAATCGTTTCAAAAAGGCTTTTTCGGAAAATAATATTGAGTGCGTTTGTGACGGCAGTCTTGATCATAAGATTGAAGAAATCAGATGTATCAAGGATGAATCAGAAATTAAAAAAATAGCTAAAGCGCAGGAGATAACCGAAAAGTCATATCTTGAGGTGTTGAATTACCTAAAACCCGGTGTCAGCGAACGCAGGGTTGCACTTGAGCTTGAACATCTCATAAAGCTTAACGGCGGTGAAGGTGTTTCATTTGATCTCATCACGATTACAGGCAAAAAGACTTCATTGCCTCACGGAGTTCCGTCAGATGATATTGTCAGTGAGGGAGATTTCTTTACTTTTGATATCGGCTCAATTTTTGACGGCTATCACAGCGATACTACGCGTACGGTAGCAATCAAGTCGGCTGATGAAGAAATGAAAAAGGTTTACGACATCGTATTAAAAGCTCAGCTTGCTGTACTTGACAGCGTAAAACCCGGAGCAAAATGTTCTGATGTCGATAAAATTGCAAGAGATATAATCTCGGAAAACGGTTACGGAAAATATTTCGGTCATGCAACCGGTCACGGTGTAGGACTTGATATCCACGAATCTCCCGTTGTATCTCCGAGAAGTGAAACAATGCTGAAAAAAGGTATGATAATAACCGATGAACCGGGAATATATCTGCCGGGTAAATTCGGTGTTCGCATTGAAGATATGCTTTGCGTGACTGATACAGGGTACAAAAACTTTGTTTCACTCCCCAAAGAACTCATTATTGTGTAATAAAAGTCTTGCATTTTTTGTCATTGTTATGTATAATGTAAATTGTTATATTACGGCATACATTACCGTATTTCCGTATGAAAGATAATTAGGAGGTATTACTAATGATATCAGCAGGTGATTTCAGAAACGGCGTTACATTTGAAATGGACGGTCAGGTTGTATCAATCATTGAATTCCAGCATGTAAAGCCCGGTAAGGGTGCTGCATTTGTAAGAACTAAAATCAGAAATGTTATTACAGGCGCAGTAGTTGAAAAAACTTTCAACCCGAACGATAAGTATCCCACAGCTTTCATTGACAGAAAGGATATGGAATACAGCTATTCAGACGGCGATCTTTACTACTTCATGGATACAGAAACATGGGAGCAGATTCCGATTAACAAGAGCGTTCTCGGCGACAACTTTAAGTTTGTTAAGGAAAATATGGTGTGCAAGGTTCTTTCTTACAAGGGCAATGTATTCGGCATTGAGCCTCCGAACTTTGTTGAACTTAAGGTTACAAAGACAGATCCCGGCTTTAAGGGTGACACAGCAACCAACGCTACAAAGCCTGCAACTCTTGAAACAGGTGCTGAAATTAAAGTTCCTCTCTTTATTGATGAGGGCGAAGTTATTCAGATCGACACAAGAACAGGCGAATATATGGGCAGAGCATAATTTCTGCGGGAGAATCAGTTATGAATCTTACTGAAAAAATTTCTTACATTCGCGGTCTTTGCGACGGTTTAGAGCTTGATGAGTCAAAACCTGAAGTAAAGGTTCTTAATGCAATCGTTGATCTTCTTGATGATATGGCTTTTGAAGTATCTGACATGGAAGAACTTTACGATGAGTTAAGCGCTCAGGTTGACGAAATTGATCAGGATCTTGCTGATGTTGAGTCTGATGTTTACGATGACGAGGACTATGACATTGAAGATTATGACGATGAAGATGACGATTACGATTTTGATGATGAAGAGAATCCTTTTTATGAGGTGACTTGTGATTCATGCGGTCAGAAGCTTAATGTTTCCGAAGATGTCCTTCTTGAAGGCGAAATCGAGTGCCCTAACTGCGGTGAGAACCTTGAGTTTGATTTTTCAGAGCTTTTCAGCAATGAGGAAGATGACGAGTGTGATGCCGATTGTGCATCATGCGACGGTTGTTCGGACACAGAAGAATAATTAACAAAACAAACACCCTTCGTATAGTATATACGAGGGGTGTTTTTATGTTGTACAGAAAAAGGTGTAAAAGAAAATTTGTTCTTTTAAAGAAAATACTTCTTACTGTGGTTTTACTGATTATCGGTGGTACTGTTTTCTGCGAGGTGCATTTGTCAGATTTCAGACCGGAGTACATAAGAATTCAGGCTGAAATATTGTCTGTAAATTCTGTCTGCGATGCAGTGAATAATACACTTGACAAGCTTAATTATTCTTACAGTGATATTGCAAAGATTAATTGTGATAAAAACGGAAATGTGCAGTCCATCGAAACGGATTCATTCAAAATCAACAGAATTAAAGCCGACATCACGAAAGCCGTACAAAAAGAAATAGCTAAGGTATATGACAATGAAATTGAAATACCTCTCGGTGCATTTACGAATATTACAATACTCTCAAATGTCGGACCTTGCATTCCCGTAAATTTTAACCTTACAGGAAGCTTTTCCTCGGAAGTTATAAGTACATTTGAACAAGCAGGAATCAATCAGACAATCCACCATATAAAGCTTTTGCTCACCTCAAAAATAATGACAACCTCGCTTGATTATTCAGGCAAAATAACATTTACTACCGATTTTGAAATTGCACAATCCGTAATAGTGGGTAATATACCGTCCGGATACGGTTCTCTGTTTCAGACTTATAAGAAGTAAATTTTGAAAAACCTGTGAAAAACATTGAAAAACCGTATATCTTGTGTTATAATCTAACAGTTAATACAATGGGTTAGGAGGCATTTCTTTGCCTGACAGTCAGAAAATTTCCGAAAAACAATCGGAGTATATGAATTTAATAGCTGAAATTATGGATATCCGCAAAAGAGGAGAGAAGCCTGTTGCGTATATCAGAACATACGGCTGCCAGCAGAATGTGGCTGATAGTGAAAAAATTAAGGGTATGCTTGAACAGTCGGGATTTGAGTTTGCAGATGAACCGGACAATGCGGATTTCATACTTTTCAATACCTGTGCCGTAAGAGAACATGCTGAGGACAGAGTGTTCGGCAATGTCGGTGCATTAAAAAATCTAAAGCGTAAGCATCCGCAGATTCTTATTGCTTTGTGCGGTTGTATGATGGAGCAGGAGCATGTTGCCAATAAAATTTACAAGAGCTTTCCTTTTGTAGGACTTGTGTTTGGTACTCATTCATTGCACCATTTTCCTGAACTTATGTATAACGCTCTTCTTGATGGCAAAAGAGTGTTTGAAAGAGGTAATGACGATAATCAGCTTTATGAGGGATTTCCTGTTAAGCGTGACGGTACTTTCAAGGGTTGGTTACCGATTATGTACGGTTGCAACAACTTCTGTACATATTGCGTTGTGCCTTATGTAAGAGGCAGAGAACGCAGCCGTGAAAAGAATATTATTGTTTCTGAGGCTAAAAATATGATTGAGTCGGGTTATAAAGACATTACCCTTCTCGGTCAGAATGTAAATTCTTACGGAAAAGGTCTTTCTGAGAAAGTAAACTTTTCACAGCTTTTGCGTGAGGTCGATTCAATTGACGGCGATTATTGGCTTCGCTTTATGACATCTCACCCGAAGGATTGTTCAAAGGAACTTATTGACACAATTGCATCGGGTACCCATATAAGCAAGCATCTTCACCTTCCGTTCCAATGCGGTTCGGACAGAGTGCTTAAAGCAATGAATCGTCACTATGACCGCAGAAAGTATCTTGAAATAATCAATTATGCTAAAGAGAAAATTGACGGTCTTTCACTTACAAGTGATATCATTGTAGGTTTTCCGGGTGAAACATATGAAGATTTCAAAGAAACTTTATCGCTTATCCGTGAGGTTGAGTTTACATCGCTCTTTACCTTCATTTTCTCACCGAGAGTAGGTACTCCTGCGGCTAAAATGGACGATCCGATTTCCGCTGAAGAAAAATCAAAATGGTTCCGTGAACTTCTTGATGTTCAGGAAGAAATTGCGGCAAAGCGTTGTTCTTCAATGGTTGGCAAAACCGAAAAGGTACTTATTGAAGGTGAAAACGATAAGAACGGTGAATTGTGCGGTCGTACAAGCGGTAACATAATAGTTGAGCTTGAAGGATCAAAGGACTGTATCGGAACATTCAGAAATGTAAAAATAACAAAGGCTCGCAACTGGATATTAAAGGGTGAGCTTGTAAAATAATCGGAGGTTAAAACTATGGATATCATTGAGAAAGCAAGAGAACTCGGAAGACTCATTCAGGAAGAAGACTCATATAAAAAATTGCAGGACGCTCAGAAAAATGCAGATGCAGATATGGAGCTTCAGCGTCTTATCGGTGAATTCAATCTTAAAAGAATGTCAATAAACAATGAAGCATCAAAAAAAGAGAGGGATCAGGAAAAGCTTTCTAAGCTTAATACCGAGATGAGAGAGGCATATTCTCAGATTATGTCAAACGAGAATATGATTGCCTACAATGATGCAAAGGCTGCTTTTGATGTTGTTGCAAACAGAGTTCTCGCAATTGTTCAGCAGTCTGCTGAGGGTGCAGATCCCGAAACTGCTGATTACAGCCAGTCATCATGCTCAGGCAGCTGTGCTACATGCGGCGGTTGCGACTGATAAACGGTTCTAAATTTTGTTAAGGAAGTGAAACAAATGGCGGAGTTATCTCCAATGATGCAACAGTATTTCAAAATTAAAGAAGAAAACAAAGACAGCATTTTGTTCTTCCGACTTGGAGATTTCTACGAAATGTTTTACGATGATGCAAAGCTTGCATCAAAGGAACTTGAACTTACTCTTACAGGAAGGGATTGCGGACAGGCCGAGCGTGCTCCCATGTGCGGAGTTCCGTTTCACAGCTGTGAGGGTTACATTGCAAGACTTGTTGCAAAGGGCTATAAGGTTGCAATTTGCGAACAGACGGAAGATCCTGCAAAGGCAAAAGGTCTTGTAAAGCGTGATATTATTCGAGTAATTACTCCCGGTACCGTAATGGAATCGAGTATGCTTGATGAGAGCAAAAACAACTACATTTGCTGTATGTATTCTAAAAATAAAACTATAGGACTTTGTTTTTGCGATATTTCCACAGGAGAATTATACGCTACGGAAATCAGGGGTAATGACAGCTATAATGTTCTTACCAATCAGCTTACAAGCTATAATCCCCGTGAAATTCTCATCGGCGGTGATATTGTAAAGCTGAAAGAGCTGCCTAAGTTCATTAAAGCGAAGCTTTCGGCAGGAGTTGAAATGCTCGAGGATGAAAAATTTGACGAATCGTTATGTACTGATGTTGTAAAATCACAGTTTGCGGATGAATACAGTACTGTATCGGACAAGCCTGTTGTTGTATGCGTTCTCGGTGCGTTGCTTTCATATCTTCGTGATACTCAGAAAACGGGACTTGAAAGAATAAATCACATTGAGTTCTACAAAGAAAATCAATATATGAGCCTTGATTACAACACACAGCGTAATCTTGAGCTCACACAAACAATGCTGACAAAGGATAAAAAGGGTTCACTTTTGTGGGTGCTTGACAAGACAAAAACTGCAATGGGCAAACGCCTTATGCGTTCATGGCTTGAACATCCTTTACTCAATATAACTTCGATTAACAACCGTCAGAGCGCGATTGAAGAGCTTGTAAACGATAATATGCTTCGTATGGATGTTACAGACACACTCTCGGGTATATTTGACATTGAAAGACTTATGACAAGAATCGTTTACGGTTCTGCAAATGCAAGAGATTTGCGTTCACTCTGCGGAGCAATTCAGAATCTTCCGCAGATTTCGGATTTGCTCGTTGATTGCAAATCAGTCTATCTTAAATATATTTATAAAAGTATTGATAAGCTTGAGGACATTCATTCTCTTATTGATTCTGCAATCGTTGAAGAACCCCCGTTTACAGTCCGTGAGGGCGGTATGATTAAGAGAGGTTATAACGAAGAGCTGGATTCCGTGACAGGAGATATGAATGATTCAAAGGGGATTCTTGCCCGTATTGAGGCTGAACAGCGTGATATAACGGGAATTCCTAAGCTTAAAGTCGGTTATAACAGGGTATTCGGATATTATATTGAAGTATCAAATTCATATAAATCCATGGTACCCGAAACATACATAAGAAAGCAGACACTCACCAATTGTGAAAGATATATTACTCAGGATTTGAAAGATGTAGAGGGCAGAATCCTCGGTGCAAAAGACAGATCGGTTGCACTTGAATACAACCTCTTTGATGATGTCAGAAAGACGGTTTCGGATAATCTTGAAAGAATTCAGAAAACCGCAAAAGCCATTGCTAATCTTGATGTTATTACATCACTTGCAAATGTTGCGGCTGACAACAGATACATAAGACCAGATGTAAATCTTTCAACTGCTATAAGAATTAAAGATTCGAGACATCCGGTTGTTGAGACTCTATTAAAGGATGCACCGTTTGTTCCGAATGATGTCAGCCTTGATTCTGCCAATGACAGAGTAGCAATTATTACAGGTCCCAATATGGCGGGTAAGTCAACCTATATGCGACAGATTGCTATTATTGTTCTTATGGCGCAGATAGGCAGTTTTGTTCCGGCGTCTTCTGCCGAAATCGGAATTGTAGACAGCATCTTTACTCGTGTAGGTGCGTCTGATGATCTTGCATCCGGACAGTCAACCTTTATGGTTGAGATGAGCGAGGTTGCCAATATCATTAAAAATGCAACTTCAAAAAGCTTACTTATTCTTGACGAAATCGGCAGAGGTACTTCGACCTTTGACGGTATGAGCATTGCAAGGGCTGTGCTTGAATTTTGTGCCGACAGAAAAAAACTCGGTGCAAAAACACTTTTTGCAACTCATTATCACGAACTCACGGTTATGGAACAACTCCTTGACGGTGTAAAAAACTATAACATAGCAGTTAAAAAGCGTGGCGATGACATTACTTTTCTGAGAAGAATTGTTCCCGGCGGAGCAGATGACAGCTATGGTATTGAGGTTGCAAAGCTTGCAGGCATTCCGCAGTCTGTAATTTCAAGAGCAAAGGAAATTTTAAAAGACCTTGAACACGGTAAATATAAAAAAGAGAATGCCAATATTCAAAAGCAGGATAATTCAGACGATATGCAGCTTTCACTTATCGGTTCGGCTGAAAGTCCCGTGATTGAAAAGCTGAAAGATACAGATATAAATACTCTTACTCCGATTGAAGCAATGAACTTGCTTTACGAACTCAAGGGTATGATTTAATATTAGGAGGTGACACAAATGGGTGTAATCAATGTACTTGATAAGCATGTTGCAGAACTTATCGCCGCCGGCGAGGTTGTTGAAAGACCGGCGTCGGTTATAAAGGAACTTGTAGAAAATTCAATTGACGCAGGCGCAAAAAATATCACCGTTGAGATAAAAAACGGCGGTACAACATTCATGCGTGTTGCCGATGACGGTTGCGGTATTTACCGTGACGATATCAAAGTTGCGTTTTTAAGACACGCAACCAGTAAAGTTAAGGTTGAATCTGACCTTGACAGTATTTCTACACTCGGATTCAGAGGAGAGGCTCTTGCGTCAATTTGTGCAGTGTCACGACTTCAACTTATTACGAGGAATGTAAACGAGGAAATCGGAACTTCATATGAAATTGACGGCGGTGAAGAACAGAGCTTTGATGATGCAGGTTGTCCTGTCGGCACAACCTTTGTTATCAGAGATTTGTTCTACAACATTCCTGCCCGTGCAAAATTTTTGAAAAAGGATGTTTCGGAGGGTAACGCAGTTTCAAATATAATCGACAAAACTGCTTTGTCACATCCCGAAATTGCATTTACATACATTAAAGACGGAAAGCAGGTTCTTCGTACATTCGGCGACGGAAAACTTATTTCTGCAATATATTCGGTTTTTGGAAAAGATTTTGCGAAAGGACTTATTCCGGTTGATTATCAGCTTGGTGCAATAAAGGTTTACGGCTATATTTCAAAGCCCGAACACTCAAGACCAAACCGTAATATGCAGAATTTTTTTATCAACGGAAGGTACATCAAAACCAGAACGGCTATGGTTGCACTTGAGGAGGCTTTTAAGGGCTCAATTATGGTCGGAAAATTTCCGTCGTGTGTTCTTAATATCGAATTGCCGTGTGAAATTATTGATGTAAATGTTCATCCTTCAAAGCTTGAGGTCAGATTTATAAATGAAAGACCTGTTTTTGATGCGATTTATCATGCGGTAAAATCTTCACTTATGAAGTATGACAGCCGTAAAAAAGCATCATTTAAAAAGGAAACGGCTTTTAATGAGGTGCAAAACAAGTTTAATCCGTTTAACAATGCACCTGCCATTCTGAACAAGCCTGTTGTGCAAAGTTCTAAAAATGATTTTGTACAAAAACAGTATGCTAAACCGATACCTGACAATCCCAAAACAGAGGTTACAAAACCTGTTGCTACATCCGAAAAATCCGATGATTTTAATCCGTTTTCCAATGTCGCATTTAATGATAATAAGAAGATTGGCGAGGCAGCTATTCCTTCTGTTACAAAGTCCATTGATGATATAAAAGTTGCGGATATATCCAATCCGTTTGATATTTTCAGCAAACAGGCGATAAATAAGGCGAAAGAGGGAGAAAAGTTAAAATCAACTTTCAAGCCTGAAATTGTTCAGTCAACTTCGCTTGTTGAAGATGAAAAAACTGATACAGAAAGTATTACCGATAAAAGTCCGATTGTAAGCCCTAAAGAGGTTAATGTAATTGTTTCGGAAGAATCTATTGAGAAATCAAAAGAGCCTGTTCTTGTAAACGATAATCAGACGAGCATCAAATATATCGGAGAGGCTTTCGATACATATATCATTGCAGAAAAAAACAATAAAGATATTCTTTTGATAGACAAACATGCCGCTCATGAGAGAATTATTTATGAAAAACTCAAAGCCGAAAAGGCTGCTGACTACAGGCAGATTTTACTTGCTCCTGTTACAGTCACTCTCGGAAAAACCGAGTATGATGCGGCAATTAATAATCTTGATATGTTTTCCGATTGCGGCTTTGAAGTTGAAGATTTCGGTAACAGTACGGTTATTGTAAGAAGTTCTCCGCAGTATATTCCGGCTGTTGAAATTGAAGATTGCATTACCGAGATGTCGGGCTACATTTCTCAGGGTAAAACCGATATCTTTACCGAAAAAATGGATTGGTTTTACAGCAATGTTGCTTGCCGTTCAGCTATAAAAGCAGGCAATAAAAGTACGCCTGAGGAGCTTATAGGGATTGTAAAACACCTTGAAGAACATCCTGAAATCAAGTATTGTCCTCATGGCAGACCGATTTGTATTGTTCTTACAAAGGGTGAAATTGAAAAACAGTTTGGCAGGGTGTGATTTTTTGGAAAAATCTATTAATACGGTTTCAATTGTCGGTCCTACCGCATCAGGCAAAACAAAACTTTCGGTTGAACTTGCAAAGCATTTTAACGGTGAAATCGTATCTGCCGATTCCATGCAGATTTATACGGGAATGCAGATTGCAACAGCCAAACCTACCAAAGAAGAGATGGACGGAATTCCTCATCATATGATGGACTTTCTTCCGCCTGATAAAACCTATTCGGTTGCGTCATATGTAACTGATGCTTCAAAATGTATAGCAGATATCCATTCAAGAGGCAAATTACCGTTTATCGTCGGCGGAACAGGTCTTTATGTTGATTCACTTCTGAACAATGTTTCTTTCAGTGATGATAAACGGGATGAAGAATATTGCTTAGAACTTCGCAAGATTGCCGAAGAACAGGGAACAGACAGGTTGCTTGAAATGCTTGCAAAATTCGATCCGGAATCGGCTGAAAGACTTCGTGAAAGCAGAAATCTTAAAAGAATAATCCGTGCCATTGAATTTTACAAAACAACAGGAAAAACTATCACACAACAAATTGAAGAATCACATAAAATTCCGTCTCCGTATATAACTGTAAAAATTGGTCTTAATTGCCGTGACAGACAGGAGCTTTATGACAGAATAAACAAGCGTGTAGATATTATGCTTGAAGAAGGTTTGCTTGAGGAGGCTGAACGGGTTATTAATTCCGACCTGAGCTATACATCAATAAAGGCGATAGGATACAAGGAATTGATTCCTTATTTTAAAGAAAATAAAAACCTGAATGATTGTGTTGAAAAATTGAAAATGGAAACCCGCAGATATGCAAAAAGACAAATTACTTGGTTTAAGCGGGATTCGGAGATTAATTGGATTTATATTGATGAATATAATTCATTTGAAGAAATATACAGTTATGCAAAGGCTGTAATCGAAAGAGGCTTACTTTATGGATAAATTGCTTTTCAGACGAATTTTGATGATTGCGTTATCAGTTCTTGCAGTTGTTTATGCCGCCTATCTTCTGATAAGTACAAATTTTAAAATGTATCCGACTGAAAATGCTGTTCAAACAACAGTCACGGATAAAATTTATTCAAACGGATTTATTATCCGTGATGAAAATATGATTCAGAATAATACTTCGGGTGTGCTTTCATATACAGTGCATGACGGTGATGAGGTAAAAGCCGGCGGTGAAATTGCAAAATCATATGCAAATGATGATGACGCAGCTTCACAGTCAAAAATCAGCGCATTACAGGAACAGCTTTCCGATTTGCAGACACTTCAAAAAACAAGCACGGCCGGCAACATCGGTATTGATACTATCAACAACAATATAAATAATAATATCATTTCACAAATTCGCAGTATCAATGACGGCGATTTGGCAAATATTGATAATGTCACAAATAATCTGCTTTATTCAATAAACCAAAGACAGATTTACACAGGCAAAGCCACTAACTTTAATGACAGAATTTCAGAACTCCAGGCTGAAATAGCCACTCTTGAAGGCAAAACAGGAAAATCAACAGGTAATATTACGACTGAAAAATCAGGTTGTTTTCTCTCGCATTGTGACGGATATGAAAATGCACTTGATTACAATAATCTTGATCGTCTGACTCTTTCTGACCTTGATAATGTAAAGCAGACAAAAGTGTCCGGCAATATTGCAGGTAAGGTTGTAACGGGATTGAAATGGTATGTTGCCTGTAAGGTTACGGCTGATGAGGCAACAAGACTTTCTTTGTGGGACGGTTCCGCTACGGTACTGTTCTCTGACGCATCGTCTGAAAGCATTCCCGCCACTATCAAGAGGATTTATCAGGAATCAAAAGACAGCGACGCCCTTCTTATTCTTGAGTGTGACTATATGAATTCCGACCTTGCTCAGGCAAGACAGGAACCGATTGAAATAGGTCTTGGTTCATACACTGGCTTGAGAATCAGCAAAAAGGCTATTCATGATGACTATGTAACAAAGACAACCTATGATGACAATGACAATAAACATACCGAACAGGTTAAGGTTCAGGGTGTATATGTGCTTCACGGAAGTGAAGTGAGATTCAAACAGATATCTATTCTGTATGCCGACGATGATTATGTTATTTGCGATCCGGAGCCGGACAGCAAAGACCTTGTTGACGGCACAACAGTTGAGTTATATGATCAGGTAATTCTTGAAGGAGATGATTTGTATGACGGAAAAGTTGTTAACTGACGTTGAATACAATTACAAATTTATTGATGAGCGAATAGCCGAGGCTGCCGAAAAGTCCGGAAGAAAGCGTGAGGATATTACATTTCTTGCCGCAACAAAAATGGTTGAACCTGAGGTTATTAACCACGCAATTTCACTTGGGCTTGACCACATAGGTGAAAACAAGGTTCAGGAGCTTTTGTCAAAGTATGATAAGTATAACCTTGACAACTGTTCTCTTCAGTTTATCGGTCACTTGCAGACAAACAAGGTAAGACAGATTATCGATAAGGTTGATCTTATCCAGTCTGTCGATTCAATAAAGCTTGCGTCGGAAATTTCTAAACAGGCTTTAAAAATCAATAAAAACTGTGATGTTCTTGTTGAGGTAAATATCGGCAGAGAAGAAAACAAGTCAGGCGTTATGCCCGAACAGCTTGAAGAATTACTTTGTCAGATTTCCGAATTGGACGGTATTTCAGTTAAAGGTCTTATGGCAATACCTCCAATTTGTGAATCTTCACAGAAAATTTCTGAATTTTTCAATAAAATGCATAATATATTTATTGACATCTCGCAAAAAAAATTAGATAATATAGATATGAATATTCTTTCAATGGGTATGTCTGCCGATTATTACGAAGCTGTACTTGCAGGTGCAAATATGGTCAGAGTTGGTTCGGCATTATTCGGTGCAAGGAATTATACATAATTTTAGGAGGATTATATAATGGCTGGTTTTGTAGATAAGTTTAAACGCATGTGGGACGCCCCCGATGATGAGTATGAGTACGATGAATATGGTTATGCTGACGAAGGTGCAGAAGAAGACTATAAAGAAGAACCTGTAAGAAACACTAAAAAAGAAAGAGATCTCGGCGGCGGAAACAAGGTCGTAAACATTAATGCTACCACCAATCTTCAGGTTGGTTTATTCAAGCCTGAGCGTTTCGGCGAAGAAACCCGCACAATTGCCGATGAGCTTATGAAGGCTCACACAGTAGTTCTTAATCTTGAAGATACAAATAAAGATATGGCAAGAAGAATCCTTGATTTTCTCAGCGGTGTTGCGTATGCAAACCGTGGTAAAATCAAGCGTGTCGCTACAAATACATATATCATTATTCCGAGCAATGTTGACCTGACAGGCGACGATTTACTTGATGAGCTTGAGAACAACGGTGTTTACTTCGGATGATGACAAACAGCTGATTGCTCGGCTTAATAACGGTATTGACCTTTGTCTGACAAGACAGAAACCATATTTTATGCCTTTTATGAGTGAAAGGAAACAAGCGCTTCTTGTTTCCGAACTTAAAAAAGCATATTTCGACAACTACCTTTTCTTTGGCGGGTATGATGATTCCGAGAGAAAAATGCTTGGCTTGTTTTTTGACGAACCGAGTACGAGTATGTTCCCGATATGCGGCATTGAATTTTCATTCAGAAAATGCGACCGACTCACTCATCGTGATTTCCTCGGTTCTTTGATGTCACTCGGAATAGAGCGTGAAACTGTCGGGGATATTCTTGTTGAGGACGGACGGGCTGTTGTATTTGTAAAAGCGGAATTGTCCGATTATGTCAAGTCGCAGATTTCAAAAGTCGGCAGAGTCGGCGTTAAGGTTGATGATGCTGATTTGTCAAAGCTTCCGCAGGGAAGAGGAGTGGAAGAAAAAACATTTATAGTTTCTTCTTTACGACTTGATAATATTGTTGCCGCTGTATGTAAACTGTCACGAGAAAAAACAAAAACTGTCATTATGTCGGACAGCGTATGTGTTAATTTTGAAGAAACTAAAAATGTCAGTTTTAACCTAAAGGAAAATGATGTTTTTACAATTCGCGGAAAAGGCAAATTCGTTTTAAAAGGTATACTTGGAACTACAGGAAAAGGTCGAATGAGAATTTCGGTTATACATTATAAATAAGGAGTGCAGATAAATGCTTACAATTGATGAAATTAAAAATATAAGCTTCAGAAAAGCCACTCTTAACGGTGGTTACAGAGCTGAAGATGTTGACTCATTTATTGATGAAGTCATTGTTTCTTTTGAACAATTGAAGAAAGAAAAAACTAACCTTGTTCACAAGATCGATGTTCTTGCAACAAGAGTTGAACAGTACAGAGCAGATGAAGAAACAGTAAGAAACGCTTTGCTTGCTTCACAGAAGGTTGCTGATGCCTGCATAAGAGAAGCAAAGGAAAAGGCTGCAAAGATTGTTCGTGATGCTGAAACAAAGGCTCAGACTCTCCTTGTTGACGCAAACAATATGACTGCTGCCGAGAAAGAGCATTATTTACAGCTTCAGTCAGATGCGGCTAATCTCAGAAATGAACTTATTTCACTTTACAGTAAGCATATTAAGTCAATTGATGATCTTCCTTCAACCTCAGATGTTGAGGCTTCAAAAGCTGAACTTGACGAAAAGTATCCCACAGAGGATGTGACAGCTCCTGCACAGTCTCAGGTTGAAGACGATGTTAAGATTGCAGTACCTTCGGAAATGAAAGCTGAGCCGATTGCTGAAACTGAAGAAGTATCTGCTCATCCTAAAAGACAGAGCAAGTTCAGTCATCTCAAGTTCGGTGATAACTATGATGTAACTGCCGACTGATTTTTATTTAGATTTTAGATATTGGAGAGAATATAAAATGTCCCAGGATTATAATTCAACACTTAATCTTCCAAAGACAGACTTCCCTATGAGAGCAGGTCTACCGAAAAGCGAGCCTGTTACACTTCAAAATTGGGAAGATGAAAAGGTTTACGAAAATCTTATGAAAGTAAATGAGGGAAAGCCTCTGTTCATTCTTCATGACGGCCCTCCTTATGCTAACGGTGACATTCACCTTGGTCATGCACTTAATAAGATTCTTAAGGATTTTATCGTAAGATATAAGAATATGGCAGGCTTTAAAGCTCCGTATGTTCCAGGTTGGGATACACACGGACTTCCTACGGAACTTAAAGCAAGAAAGAAAGCCGGTATCGGTAATTCTGCTGAAATTTCTGTTGTTGAACTTCGCAAAATGTGCGAAGAGTTCGTAAAAGGCTACATTAACGATCAGCGTACGCAGTTTAAAAGACTTGGCGTAATAGGTGAATGGGATAAGCCGTACATCACTCTTAACCATGAGTTTGAGGCTGAACAGATCAGAGTGTTTGCAGAAATGGCTACAAAGGGTTATATCTACAAGGGCTTAAAGCCTGTTTATTGGTGTCCGGAGTGTAAGACTGCTCTTGCAGAGGCTGAGATTGAGTATGCTGAAGATCCTTGCCATTCAATCTATGTAAAGTTTAATGTAACCGACGATAAGGGCGTTTTCTCAAATATGGGAATCGATCCTTCAAAGGTTAAGTTTGTAATCTGGACAACTACAACTTGGACACTCCCTGCAAATGTCGCAATTTGCGTAGGTCCGAGATTTGAATATTCTGTAATCAAAACAGGTGATGAATACCTTGTTATGGCGTCAGAGCTTTATAAGTCTGCTCTTGATGAGGCAGGTATAACAGACTTTGAAGTTGTAGCAACGGTAAAGGGCAGTGAGCTTGAGTATATAAAAACAGCACATCCGTTCCTTGACAGAGAGTCCCTTGTTATCGTTGGTGAGCATGTAACTCTCGAAAGCGGTACAGGTTGTGTACACACAGCTCCCGGACACGGTGTTGACGACTACAATGTATGTCAGAATTACCCTGAGATTCCGATTATCTGTCCTGTTGATTCTAACGGTGTTCTTACAGAAGAAGCAGGTCAGTTTGCAGGTCTTACAACTGATGAGGCTAATAAGAAGATTGCCGCCTATCTTGAAGAAAACGGTTCACTTTTTGCATTAAAGAAAATTGTCCATCAGTATCCGCATTGCTGGAGATGTAAAACTCCTATTCTTTTCAGAGCAACAGACCAGTGGTTCTGTTCGGTTGACGATTTCAAGGATGAGGCTGTTGACGCTATCAATACGGTTAAGTGGATTCCTGCATGGGGCAAGGACAGAATTACATCAATGGTAAGAGAAAGAAAAGATTGGTGTATTTCCCGTCAGAGAAAATGGGGTGTTCCGATTCCGATTTTCTTCTGTAAGGATTGCGGAGAGGCTCTTATTGATAAGGATGCTATGCTTGCTGTTGCAGACTTATTCGGTAAAGAAGGCTCAAACGCTTGGTACAATCACACAGCCGCAGAGATTCTTCCTGCCGGTACAAAGTGTAAGAAGTGCGGTTGTACTGAATTTGATAAAGAAAAAGATATTATGGATGTTTGGTTCGATAGCGGTTCATCACATGCCGCTGTTCTTGAACAGCGTGATAACCTTGAATCACCTGCTGACCTTTACCTTGAGGGTAACGACCAGTACAGAGGTTGGTTCCAGTCATCACTCCTTACATCCGTTGCTACAAGAGGCAGAGCACCTTACAAGGCTGTTCTTACTCACGGTATGATTCTTGACGATGAATCAAGAAAGATGAGTAAGTCTCTTGGTAACGGCATCAGCCCACAGGATGTTATTAAGCAGTACGGTGCTGATGTACTCAGACTTTGGGTTGCATCAACCGACTATCAGACTGATGTTCATATTTCCAAGGATATCCTCAAGCAGATTTCCGAATCATACAGAAAAATCAGAAATACCGCAAGATACATTCTCGGTAACATTTCTGACTTTAATCCCGATACAGATATGGTTGACTTTGACAAGGTGTTGCCGATTGATAAATGGGCACTTGCAAAGCTTAATGATCTTATCACAAAGGTTAGAACTTCATACAATAATTATGAGTTTCATATTGTATATCACAGCATTCACAACTTCTGTGTTGTTGATATGTCTAACTTTTATCTTGATGTTCTCAAGGACAGACTTTATACAGAAAAGGCTGACAGCCTCTCAAGAAGAGCCGCTCAGACCGTAATTTATGTTATCCTTGACGCAATGACAAGAATGATTGCTCCGCTCCTTGCGTATACATCAGATGAAATTTGGAAATACATGCCTCATTCCTCAAATGAGAATGCAGAACATGTTATCTTTAATGAGATTCCCGAAAACATCGCTATTGATGTAGACGATAAATTTATGGCTTTCTGGGACAGAATCCACGAACTCCGTGATAATGTTAAAAAGTCACTCGAATCCCTTATAAAGGATAAGACAATTAAGGGTTCGCTTGAAGCAAAGGTAACACTTTGTGCAGGCGGCGAAACACTTGAATTTCTTAAAAAGGCTGAGCCTGAGCTTTGTGCAGCATTCATAGTTTCAGAAGTTGAAATTGTTGATAACGGCGGTGAGCTTGAAATCAAACCTGAAAAAGCTGAGGGTGAAAAGTGCGAGCGTTGCTGGGCTATCAGCAAGACGGTGGGTCAGTGTGCAGAGCATCCTACAATCTGTTTCCGCTGTGTTCAGAATCTTAAATAATAACTGCTATTACAATAAATCGGTGTGACAAAACACACCGATTTATGTTTATGGAGGATAAAATGCCTGTTATTGCTCTTATAATCGGTGTGCTTTTAGCTGTCACTGATCAGATAATAAAATATTTTGTGCTTACCTATCTTCAGCCTGTCGGTTCGGTAACTGCCATCGACGGATTACTTGATTTTACTTATGTTGAGAATAGAGGCGTTGCTTTCGGAATGTTTTCGGATATGCGTTGGCTTTTCGTAGCGGTTACTGCTGTTCTTATTGCAATAATAATATATATTATGTTCAAGAAGAAACCGTCGGGAAAGATGTTCTATATTTCTGCGGCGCTTATAATCGGCGGCGGAATAGGTAATTTGATTGACAGGATTTTTTACGGTTTTGTAGTCGATTACATCAGCGTTTCATTCTTTCCCCCTGTTTGTAACTTTGCCGATTACTGCATTACAGTCGGAACAATACTTCTTATAGTTTATGTTCTGTTTTTCTCTAATGTTATGAAATCCGAAAAAAAGGTCAACAAAAGCAATGAATGAATTTAAACTTAATTGTGAAACAAGCGGTATAAGACTTGATAAATTTATTTCGGATGCAAATATTGATTTATCACGCTCTGCCGCTGTTAATCTTATTGAGAACGGAGCTGTGCTTGTAAACGACTCTGTTGTTTCAAAAAAGTACGAGCTTTCGCAAGGTGATATTGTTGTTGTAAATGTTCCCGATCCGACGCCTTATGAGGCTAAAGCGGAAAATATTCCTCTTGATATAGTTTATGAAGATGAATGCTTGCTTGTTGTGAATAAGCCAAAGGGAATGGTGGTGCATCCTGCCGCAGGAAATTATGACGGTACTCTTGTAAATGCTTTGCTTTATCATTGCGGTGACAGCCTTTCGGGAATTAACGGCGTACTTCGTCCCGGCATTGTTCACCGCATCGACAAGGATACAAGCGGTCTTTTGATTGTTGCAAAAAATGATTTTGCTCACCGTTCTCTTGCAGAACAAATTAAGGAGCATTCTTTTACAAGGGAGTATGAGTCAATTGTATTTGGTAATCTGAAAAATGATGAGGGAACGGTTGACGCTCCAATCGGAAGAAATCCTAAAGACAGAAAGAAAATGTGTGTTATCGAAAAGAACAGCAAAAATGCGGTTACTCATTATTCGGTAATAACAAGGTATAAAGGTTACACACATATAAGATGCAAGCTTGAAACAGGTCGTACTCATCAAATCAGAGTGCATATGGCTTATATAGGTCATCCCGTGTCGGGTGATAAGGTGTATGGCGTAAAGAATGAAAAAGTTGATTTTGAAGGACAATGCCTTCATGCAAGAAAAATCGGTTTTATTCATCCAAAAACCAATGAATATATTGAATTCACTTCCGAATTGCCTGATTATTTCAAAAAATATCTTAAAAAGCTTGAAAATATATCATCACATTAATCGGAGCTTGACGGGATATATTCCGATTTTTTAAACTAAATTGAAAAAACACTTGCATTATTATTCCGTATGTGGTATTATATTAAAGCATTTGAAACCGTCGTAACTCTCGACGAGGTTCAAATAACGGTTTAACCGTCATTTTGATGTGACAGTCCGCTGCTCGTTTGAGTAAGAATGTCGGAAAAATAAGGAGGATAAAAAATGGACGCATTAAAGACTATTGCTGCAGCAAGCGTGAAGGAAACAACACCTGAGTTCAGCGTAGGTGATACTGTAAAGGTATCAGTAAACATTCGTGAAGGCGAAAGAGAAAGAATCCAGATGTTTGAGGGTACTGTTATTGCTAAAAGAGGCAGTGGCGTAGCTGAAACATTTACTGTAAGAAGAGTAGCTTACGGCGTTGGTGTTGAAAGAGTATTCCCTCTCCATTCACCCAATGTTAAAGATGTACAGGTTGTTCGTTACGGTAAGGTTCGCAGAAGCAAGCTCTACTATCTCCGTGACAGAGTTGGTAAGGCTGCTAAGGTTAAAGAGCAGATTCGTAAGTAATTCACGAAATCAAAAGGGACTTTTAAAAGTCCCTTTTTTTACTATTTTTCTTTATAGCAGGTGACAAAGTTGAAGAAAAGCAAAAATAATGTCAATGAGGCTAATATGGCTGTGCTTCAGCCTGAGGGTGTGAACGATTCTTCAGATATCAATCCTGAAATGTATGTGGATAAGAAACCGTCAATTTTCGAAAAACAATTTCTTGTTGCAAAAGAGGAAGGCGCAATGTCCGGTTTTTATGATTGGGTAAGATGTATCCTGTTTGCAATTTCGGTTGTTGTGGTTTGTCTTATCTTTTTGTTCCGCCTTGTTGATGTTGAAGGCAGATCAATGAATAACACACTTGCCACTAACGACAAGGTTATCGTAACAAATCTATTCTACACTCCCCAAAATAACGATATCGTTGTTATTTCTCACGGTGCAGAGTATAACAGTCCGATTATTAAGCGTGTTATCGCTGTTGCGGGACAGACTGTTAAGGTCGATTATGACAACGACCAAATCATAGTTGACGGTGTTGTTCTTGATGAACCGTACATAGAGGGTTCAACCTACGGCAACAATATAGGCGACAATGAAATTCCGGAGGTTATTCCTGAGGGCAAAATTTTTGTTATGGGTGATAACAGAAAGGATTCAATGGACAGCCGCAGTACAAAAATCGGTCTTATAGATGTTGATGATGTAATCGGTAAGGCACAGTTTGTAGTTTATCCGTTTGACCACTTCGGCTATCTGTACTGATGCTAAAGATTGTAAAAATTTAATGTTAATTTAAATTTTGATATTGTGAAAAGCTTATTTCTGTTTTATAATAGAAATAAGCTTTATTTTTTACGGAGGGTTATATGCCTCAAAAACATAAAAATAATAAAATCAGAATTAAAATTAACGATAAAAAAATCACGAATTATATGTTTGATTTTACACGGACAATAATTTTTGTGTTTGCAATTATATCAGTAGCGTTTACTTTTATCATCAGAGATGCCAATGTTGTGGGAAATTCGATGCTTGACACGCTCCACAGCGATGATAAAATTTTCATTACAAACTTTATGTATGAACCAAAATGCGGCGATATTGTAGCTATCAACGCTGAAAATCAGATTGAAAAGAGAATTATAAAACGGGTTATAGCCGTTGAAGGACAAACGCTTGTCGTGGATTACAGTAAAAATGCAGTTTATGTTGACGGTATAAAAATTGATGAACCGTATGTTTCTTCTTTAACACGAGAACCGTCAAATCCATTGCAAATTCCGTATGTTATCCCTGAAGGTTATATCTTTGTAATGGGTGATAACAGAATTATTTCTCTTGACAGCCGTGATAAGAGTATAGGCCTTGTGTCTGTCGATGATGTAATCGGAAAAGCACAATTTATATTTTTCCCGCTTGACAGATTCAAGTATTTATATTAACAGAAAATTTTTAAAGGATGTACATATATGAGCGAAATGCAGACTATTCAATGGTTCCCCGGTCATATGACCAAAACAAAAAGACAGATTCAGTCAAGTCTTAAACTTGTTGATGCTGTCGCAGAAATTATTGATGCAAGAATTCCTGTCAGCAGTCGTAACCCCGACCTTGCAAAACTTGTTCAGAACAAGCCGAGAGTTATTCTTCTAAATAAATGCGATATGGCTAATCAAACTGCTACGAAAATGTGGATTGACTATTTTAAAAAGCAGAATCTTGTTGCTATCCCGGTTGACTGTAAAAGCGGCAGAGGTCTTGACAAATTTGCACCAGCCGTAAATACGGTTATGAGCCATAAGATTGCAAGATTAAAAGAAAAAGGAATGGTAAATCCCACAATCAGAATTATGATTGTCGGTATTCCGAATGTAGGCAAATCTTCTTTTATCAATAAAATGGTAAAGAAGAACCGTGCAAAGGTTGAGGACAGACCTGGCGTTACAAGAGGTAATCAATGGTATACAATTGCAAAGAATCTTGAAATGCTTGACACTCCGGGTGTGCTTTGGCCAAAGTTTGACGATAAGACAGTCGGAGAGCATCTTGCGTTCACAGGTGCGGTTAAAGACCAAATTCTTGATATCGAACTCTTGGCGGTTAGACTTCTTGATTTCATCAAGGAACTCAAGCCTGCTGATTTTATAACAAGATTCAAATTAGAAAACGAAGATATTGAAAATATTGATTCATACGAGCTTTTGAAAATGATTGGCAAAAAGAGAGGTATGCTTGTTTCAGGCGGTGAGATAGATACCGAGAGAGCCGCAATTATGTTGCTTGATGAATTCAGAAGTGCAAAGCTTGGCAGAATTACAGTTGAAATGCCGCAGGGGAGATAACAATGGATTGGCTTGAATATGAAAATAAAAATATTGCAAGAGGTTTTCTGAATATCTGCGGTGTTGATGAAGCCGGCAGAGGACCGCTTGCAGGACCTGTGTGTGCCGCCGCAGTTATACTTCCCGAAAATACCGTTATTGAAGGAGTCAATGATTCAAAAAAGCTTTCTGAAAAAAAGAGAGAGGCTTTGTTCGATGTAATAAAGGAACAGGCCTTGGCATACAGCATTGCATTTGCAAGCGTTGAAGAAATTGAGGAAATGAATATTCTTAATGCTGCTATGCTTGCAATGAAACGGGCAGTTGAAGGACTTGAACCAAGGGCTGATTATGCTATGATTGACGGCAACAGAATGCCTCCGTTGTCAATTGAAGGCGAATGTATTGTAAAAGGCGATGCAAAGTCAATGTCAATTGCCTGTGCGTCAATTCTTGCCAAGGTATCAAGGGACAGACTTCTTTATGAATACGACAAAGAATTTCCTCAGTACCTATTTGCAAAGCATAAGGGTTACGGCACAAAGGCTCATATTGAGGCGATTCTTAAATACGGACCGTGTAAGTATCACAGACCGAGCTTCTTGAAGAAAATATATAATAAGAAATGATTTTTACTACTAAACAAACAGGTGATAAGGGAGAGGCTTATGCCGCAAAATATCTGAAAAAGCATAAGTATAAAATTATTGCCAGAAATTATAAAAAGCCTTACGGCGAAATAGATATCATAGCCGAGAACAAGGAAGTAATTGCCTTTGTTGAGGTTAAAACAAGAAAAGAGAATTCTCTTACACAACCCGTTGATGCGGTTAACCGTAAAAAACAGATGAAAATTTTAAAAACTGCCGATATGTATATGTATGAAAACAATATAGATAAAGAATGTCGATTTGATGTATGCGAAGTTTTTGTCAACAGTGATAATCTTAAGCTTGTCGGCATTAATTATATTGAAGATGCATTCTGACGGGAGGTTGCCATGAATTTTTTTGACTTGCATTGTGACACGCTCTATAAGGCAGTAACCGAAAAGTCCGAACTGGATAATCCCTCATATGAAGTGAAATTAAACAACAATTCTAAATCCCACAGGTTGCAGTGCTATGCTATATGGTTACCCGACACGCTTGACAGTAATGAGGCGGAAAAATTGTTCTTTGAATCGGCTGATTACCTGAAATCCGAATGTAACCGACTTGGAATTGAATTGTTGGGTATCGGTGAATTCACAGATAATGCTTTTTCAAAGTATAGAAACTCAGCGTTTTTTACAGTAGAAAACGGAAAAGCATTGAACGGCAAAATCGAGAATGTAAAGCGATTTGCGAAAATCGGCGTTAGAATAATGACTCTCACATGGAATGAGATGAACGAGATTGGTTCAGGTGTTTTATCGGAAGATAAATGCGGTTTAACGGACTTCGGAAAACTTGCAGTAGCCGAAATGGAGAAGTACGGTATTGTAATTGATATATCCCATGCAAGCGACGAACTGTTTTATGATGTTGTCAATCAGACGAATAAGCCGTTTATCGCAACTCATTCAGATTCACGGACAATTACTCAAAATCCGAGAAATCTTACAGATGAGCAGATTAAAATTATAATACAGAGAGGCGGACTTATAGGTCTAAATTTGCACAATGCTTTTCTTAATAATAATCCGGATAAAGCATGCATGAACGATATTTTAAAGCATTGCGAATATATGCTGTCGCTCGGATGCGAAAATTCTCTTTGCTTCGGTACGGATTTTGACGGTTGCGATTTGCCGAGGGATATTGTCGGAAGCGATTCAATCGGCGAAATATATGAACTTTTTCTTAGAAATAACTACAATGAAAGCGTTTTAAAAAAGATTTTTTACGAAAATGCGTATAATTTCTTTGAAAACTTTGACAATCAGCGAATAATGTAGTAAAATACTTGATGTTTAAAGCAATTTGAAAGGAAGATTTCAATGTTATACAACAGCACACAAAATGCCAAAGAAGTAGTTTCTGCGGCACAGGCCATTGCACAGGGTATTTCAAAGGATGGCGGTCTTTTTGTACCGCAGGAATTTCCTAAGTATGATGAAAATACCTTCAAGGCACTTTTGAAAACAGATTACAAAGGAAGAGCAAAGAAAGTATTTTCTGATTTTCTTTCTGATTTCACAGAAGAGGAAATCAGCGACTGCGTAGAAAAGGCTTATACAGCTCAGAAATTCGGCGGTGAAAATCCTGCTCCTATTTCATACTGTAATCTTGACGGAACAACCCTGAATATTCTTGAACTCTGGCATGGTCCTACATGTGCGTTTAAGGATATGGCACTCCAGATTCTCCCACATCTTCTCACAAAGTCACTCAAGAAAAAATATGACGGCAAGACAGCTGTTATTCTCGTTGCTACATCAGGCGATACAGGCAAGGCTGCTCTTGAAGGCTTTAAAGATGTTGAACACACAAAGATTGTTGTTTTCTATCCTGTTGACGGTGTAAGTCCGATGCAGAAGCATCAGATGAATACTCAGGAAGGTGAAAATGTTCGTGTTTGTGCAATCAAGGGTAACTTTGATGACGCTCAGACAGGCGTTAAGAAGATATTCACTACACCTTCAGTTGCAGAAAAGCTCGCTGAGAATAATATGCTTTTCTCATCAGCAAACTCAATCAACTGGGGCAGACTTCTTCCGCAGATTGTTTACTATATTTCGGCTTACTGCGATCTTGTAAATGACGGTAAAATCGAGCTTGGTGACAAGATTAATGTTGTTGTTCCGACAGGTAACTTCGGTAACATCCTTGCATCGTACTATGCAAGTCTCATGGGACTTCCAATCAACAAGTTTATTTGTGCGTCAAACTCTAATAATGTTCTTACAGATTTTATCAAAACAGGCGTTTATGATAAGAACAGAAATTTCTATACAACAATTTCACCTTCAATGGATATCCTTGTTTCAAGTAACCTTGAAAGACTTCTCTACAAGCTTTCAGGTGATAATGACGAAGTTACAAGAGGCTGGATGAATGCACTCAAATCAGAAGGCAAGTATGAAGTAAGTGATGATGTAAAGGCTGTTATCAACGAAAAGTTCTACGGCGGATTCTGTGATGATAAGAATACAGAGGCTACAATTCACGAGATGTTTGAGCAGGATAAGTACCTTTGTGATACTCACACAGCTGTTGCAATCAATGTGTACAAGCAGTATGTTGAGGAAACAGGCGACAAGACACCTTCTGTAATCGTGTCAACTGCAAGTCCGTATAAATTCTCTAAGGCTGTTCTTGAGGCTGTTGAACCAAACGCAACACTTCCTGAAACAGAATTTGATATGGTTGATGAACTTCATAAGGTTTCCGGTGCCGAAGTGCCTGCACCTCTTGCAAATCTTAAAAATAAAACTGCTCGATTCTCTGATGTTACAGAAGATAATGATATGGAGAATTATGTTCTTGGAGCACTCGGTATAGATTAATGGCATTATTTGCTATAGCGGATTTACATCTTTCGCTTGGTGAAGATAAGCCTATGGATGTTTTCGCAGGCTGGAACGATTATACTTCAAGACTTGAAAATAATTGGAGAAAGCTTGTTACCGATAATGACACGGTTGTTGTGTCGGGCGATATTTCCTGGGCAATGAAACTTGAAGAAACTCTTACGGATTTTACTTTCATAGAAAATCTTCCCGGTAAGAAAATTTTCAATAAAGGCAATCACGATTATTGGTGGAGCACCAAGACAAAAATGGATGTGTTTCTGAAAAATAATTCACTTGATTCGATATCTATCCTTTTCAATAATTCATATGTTGTTGACGATTACGCAATTTGCGGTACAAGAGGATGGTTTCTTGAGAATGAATCTCAAAATGATATAAAAGTCCTGAACAGGGAAGTCGGCAGACTTGAAATGTCAATACAATCAGCTATAAAAACAGGAAAGGAACCAATAGTGTTTTTACACTATCCTCCTGTTTACGGAACAACAAAATGTGACGAAATATTTAATGTTCTTTTGAAATATGACATCAAAAAATGTTATTACGGACACCTTCACGGAAAAAAGAATATGAGGTTTGCAATTGAAGGTGAATACGAAGGTATTGATTTTAAGCTGATTTCTTGTGACAGGTTGTCATTCATGCCAATTTTAGTCAGATAAATTCTGTATTTTCTATTGGCAAAATTATTTTGTTGTGATATAATAAGATGATTTCTTGATTTTGAATTTAAACTTTGGAGGAATATTAAAATGGCATTAAAGGAATGTACAAAAAAAGAACAGGCTAATTCATATGAATTAGAGGTTAATGTTGACGGTGAAACTTTTGGTAACGCTGTTAACAGAGTTTATAAAAAGCAGGTTAAAAGCATCAATATCCCCGGTTTCAGAAAGGGCAAAGCTCCCCGTCATGTAATTGAGAAAATGTACGGCTCGGAAGTATTCTATGAAGATGCTATGCAGGATTGTTATCCGGATGCTCTTTATGAGGCCGCTAAAGAAGCAGGTATCAAGATAGTTTCGGTTGAAACTCTTGAGGCTATTGAGGCAAGCAAGGAAGGTTTCTCATTCAAGGCTAATGTTGTCGTTGAGCCTGAAATGGAAATTAATAACTACCTCGGCATTGAAGTTACAAAGAAGTCAACAGAGGTTACAGACGAGCTCGTTGACGAAGAAATTGAGAAGGTCCGTGACCGCAACTCAAGAATGGTAACTGTTGACGACAGAGCTGCTCAGAATGATGATGTAGCAGTTATTGACTTTGAGGGTTTTGTTGACGGTGAAGCATTTGAAGGCGGTAAGGCTGAAAACTACAACCTTAAGCTTGGATCAGGCAATTTCATTCCCGGCTTTGAGGAGCAGATTGTAGGTCACAAGACAGGTGAAGAGTTTACAATCACAGTTAAGTTCCCGGATGATTATCAAGCTGAAGAGCTTAAAGGTAAGGAAGCTGAATTCAAGATCAACCTTCACGAAATTAAGGCTAAGGAACTTCCGGAAGTCGATGATGAGTTTGTAAAGGATGTTTCCGATAAGGAAACACTTGATGAGTACAAGGCTGAGCTTAAAGAAACTGTTGCTAAACGCCTTCAGGACGAGGC
Organism: Ruminococcus bromii; assembly: GCF_002834235.1. GTDB lineage: Bacteria > Bacillota > Clostridia > Oscillospirales > Acutalibacteraceae > Ruminococcoides > Ruminococcoides intestinale. The sequence continues at coordinate 65,426 of NZ_NNBY01000032.1, forward strand.
TGACAAGGATATTGACAATCAGATTTCCGAAAAGCTTATGGAACTCCTTGAGGGTGAAATTCCTGAGGCAATGTATGATAATCAGGCTAACGAGATGGTTAGAGAATTTGATATGCGTCTCCGTTCACAGGGCCTTGATATGAAGACATATATGCAGTACATGGGTATGGATGCAAACGCACTCAAGGGTATGTATAAAGAAGAGGCTGAAAAGAGAGTTAAGTTAAGACTTGCTCTTGAAGCAGTTGCAAGAAAAGAAAATATTGAAGTTACAGAGGCTGACCTTGATGCTGAATACGGCAAGATGGCAGAGGCTTACAAGATGGATGTTGATAAGGTTAAGGAGGCTGTTCCTGCTGAATCACTCACAGAAGATGTTAAGGTTGAAAAGGCTCTTAATCTCGTAAAGGACAAAGCTGTTATTAAGTAATTTGAATATTTTTCTTATATCTGTTAATCACTATTTAAGAAAGGTTATGATTAAATGGCATTAGTACCATATGTTATCGAACAGTCAAGCAGGGGCGAACGCTCTTTTGATATCTATTCCCGTCTTCTTGAAGACAGAATTGTTATGCTTAACGAAGAGGTAAACAGTGCAAGTGCAAGCGTTGTAGTTGCTCAGTTGCTTTACCTTGAAAGTAAAGATCCGACAAAGGATATCAGTCTTTACATCAACAGCCCCGGCGGCAGCGTAACAGACGGCTTTGCTATTTTTGATACAATGAATTACATCAAGTGTGATGTTTCCACAATCTGTATGGGTATGGCTGCAAGTATGGGTGCATTCCTTCTTGCCGCAGGCGCTAAGGGTAAGCGTCTTGCACTTCCTAACAGTGACATTATGATTCACCAGCCTTCAGGCGGTGCTCAGGGTCAGGCTACTGACATGGAAATTCACACAAGACACATTCTTGATATGAAAAAACGACTCAATCAGATTCTTGCTGACAACACAGGTCAGCCGATTGATGTTATTGCAAAGGATACCAATCGTGATAACTTCATGACTGCACAGCAGGCACTTGAGTATGGTTTGATTGATAAGGTTATCGAAAAAAGATAAAGGTGAGGTAAACTGATGGCTAACAAAAATAACGAAGATATTTATTGCTCTTTCTGCGGAAAACCTCAGGAGATGGCAGGCAGACTTATTGCCGGCAACGGTGTCTATATTTGTGACCGGTGTGTTGAGCTCTGTATGAATATTCTTCGCGAATCAGGCGAGCTTGAACGTGAAAATGAAAATAAACTTTCAAAATCGGGAGAACCTCAGACCCCCGAACTGTCCGTCGATGAACTTTTAAAACCAAAGGAAATCAAGACAATTCTTGATGAATATGTTATCGGACAGGATCATGCAAAAGTTACCCTGAGCGTTGCTGTTTACAATCACTATAAGCGTGCTTTTTCAAATGATGAGAGCGTAGATTTTGCTAAGAGTAATGTGCTGCTTCTCGGTCCGACAGGTGTCGGTAAGACATTACTTGCTCAGACGCTCGCAAAGGCTCTTGATGTTCCTTTTGCAATTGCTGATGCAACTACGCTGACCGAAGCAGGTTATGTCGGCGAGGATGTAGAGAACATTCTCTTAAAACTCATTCAGGCAGCCGATTTTGATATTGAAAAGGCAGAGCACGGCATAATTTACATTGATGAAATTGATAAAATTGCGAGAAAATCCGAAAACCCCTCTATTACACGAGATGTAAGCGGTGAGGGAGTTCAGCAGGCTTTGCTTAAAATTGTTGAGGGAACTGTATCCAATGTTCCGCCACAGGGTGGCAGAAAACATCCGCAACAGGAATATTTACAGATTGATACTAAGAATATTCTTTTTATCTGCGGCGGTGCATTTGACGGTCTTGAAAAGATAGTTGAAAAGCGTAAGGGTTCTTCTGTTATAGGTTTTGAGTCACTTGTTCAGTCAAAGCAGGAGCTTGATTCGACCGATTGGATGAAAGAGGTCACAGCACATGATCTTGTAAAGTACGGAATTATTCCTGAGCTCATCGGTCGTTTGCCTGTTATTACTGCTTTGAGTGGCCTTGACACGGATGCACTTGTCAAGATTCTTACTGTTCCGAAAAACTCTATTGTTCAGCAGTATAAGAAACTTTTTGAACTTGACGGTGTTGAGCTTCTTTTTGAAGAAGAGGCACTCAGAGCTATTGCACAACAGGCGCAGGATCAGCATACAGGTGCAAGAGGACTTCGAGGTATTATGGAAGATATTCTTACAGACCTTATGTTTGAGGCTCCGTCTGATCCTACTATTGATAAGATTATTATTACAGAGGATGTTATCAAAAACGGTGCTGCTCCGCAAATTACTCGCAAAAAGGAATTGTTACAGACAAATTCCGTAAAATTGACTCAAAAAGATGCAAAGAAGCGTCAGAAGCGCAGCACAGCGTCTTGATATTGTGAATTAAAGCTGTATTGCAATTACAATACAGCTTTTTGCTTTTATGAAAGGAATTTAAATGGATTTTGATATGCAAAAAAATCTGACTCTCCCTGTTCTTCCGTTGCGAGGGTTGGTGGTTTTTCCAAAATCACTTATTCATTTTGATGTTGGACGGAAAAAGAGTATTACGGCTATAAATAAAGCTATGAAAGCCGATCAACTTGTTTTTCTTACTTCTCAGAAGGATGCCGCAATAAACGAACCGGATATATTTGATGTTTATGACACGGGCGTAATTGCCAAGGTTGTACAGGTTTTGAAACAGCCTGAAAATACTACACGAATTGTAATCGAAGGTCAATGCAGGGCTACAATTATAAATCCTGTTTTTGACGAAAAGTGTCTTGTTGCAGAAGTTAAACCGTATGAGGAAGAAAGCGAGTATCTTACAGCAAGAGATTCCGCTCTTATGCGAACCGTAAAAAATGAATTTGACAAGTATCTTGAGATTTCTCCGAAGATGCCGTCGGATATTATTTTTAAGGTTGCCCTTTGCAAAAGACCGGGTGAACTTGCCGACTTTATCACAGCTAATCTCATTCTCGACTACAGAGTTAAACAGTCGATTCTTGAAACTTTCCCGGAATCCGAAAGACTTGAATCTGTTCTTGATGTACTTGTAAATGAAAATTTTGTTCTTAAACTTGAGGACGAAATATCTCAAAAAGCTAAAATGAGAATTGATGAAAATCAGCGTGATTATTTTCTTCGTGAACAGAAAAGAGCAATCGAGGAAGAGCTTGGTGAAGATGATTCACCGATTGACGATGCTGAAAACTATGTCGATAAAATTGAGAAGCTTAATCTTGACGAAAAGTCTGCCGACATTCTTTATAAAGAATGTAAGAAACTCAGCAAAATGCCTTATGGCAGTCAGGAAGCGGCTGTGATTCGTACATATCTTGATACGGTTCTTGATTTGCCGTGGAATAAGTCATCTAAAGATAAAATCGTTATATCTAAAGTTCAGAAGGCTCTTGATAAGACTCACTATGGACTTGACAAAGTTAAAAAGAGAATCATTGAACAGCTTGCCGTTCGTGTGTTAAGTGAAAAGCAAAAGGGACAGATCATCTGTCTTGCAGGACCTCCCGGTGTCGGTAAAACCTCAATTGCTCAGTCGATTGCAAAGGCAATAGGCAGAAAAAGTGAAAGAATCGCTCTTGGCGGCGTTCGTGACGAGGCTGAAATCAGAGGCCACAGAAAGACTTATATCGGTTCGATGCCGGGTAGAATTATTAATGCATTGCAACATGCCGGCACTAATAATCCTGTACTTATTCTTGACGAAATAGACAAGCTTGCCGCTGATTATAAGGGCGATCCAACATCGGCATTGCTTGAGGTTCTTGATATCGAACAGAATAATAAGTTTGTTGATCACTACATTGAACTTCCGTTTGACTTGTCAAATGTGATGTTTATTACAACTGCAAATGACATTTCAGCTATTCCGGCACCGCTCCGTGACAGAATGGAAATTATAGAAATCAGCAGTTATACAAGAGAAGAGAAATTCCATATTGCAAAGAAGCACCTCATTCCTAAACAGCTTGATGAGTGCGGTTTTACTTCAAAGGAACTCAAATTCACTCAGAAAGCCATATACGCTCTCATAGACTTCTATACGAGGGAAGCCGGCGTAAGAACTCTTGAAAGGCTTATTGCATCAGTTATGAGAAAATGTGCCGTTAAAAAGCTTACAGAGGGTACAGAAGTATTCAAGATTGACGAAAAAGAGATAGAAAGATTTTTAGGCCATAAAAAGTTTATTCCTGATTCACTTGCCAAAATGGATGAAATCGGAATAGTTAACGGACTTGCATGGACATCTGTAGGCGGAGAAATCTTACCTATTGAAGTTGCCGTTATGGAGGGTACAGGAAAGATTGAACTTACAGGTTCTCTCGGTGATGTTATGCAGGAGTCTGCTAAAACAGCAATCACCTGTATTAGAAGTCATGCGGCGGTTCTTGGAATTGATTCCGATTTTTACAAAAACAAGGATATTCATATTCATGCTCCCGAGGGTGCTGTTCCAAAGGACGGACCGTCTGCAGGTATTACAATGGCAACCGCAATTTACTCAGCGCTGACTTTAAAGCCTGCAAGACACGATATAGCCATGACAGGTGAAATTACCCTCAGAGGAAATGTTCTTCCTATAGGCGGCCTTAAAGAGAAAAGCATGGCTGCTTTTAAAAACGGAATTACAACAGTAATCATTCCAAAGGATAACGAACCTGATCTTGAAGATGTAGATAAGGCGGTTCTTGAAAAGGTTAAGTTTATTCCTGTTAGGAATTTTTCGGAGGTAGTTGCACTTGCGGTGAATAATACCGTGAGAATTACCGATAACCAATGGAACGGAATTGATATGACAGCAGTTCGTTCTGCAACGAAAACTGCAAACGCAGTAAAACAGTGAAAGAGAGGGATTTTATGAACTTTAATGAAGTCGCTTTTGAATTTGCGGCAGGTCGTGTTGATCAGTTGCCGGAATCGGATATGCCTGAAATTGTATTTTCAGGTCATTCAAATGTGGGAAAATCCTCTCTTATCAATAAACTTGTTCAGAGAAAAGCTCTTGCAAGAGTAAGCGCTCAGCCTGGCAAAACGGCTACCATTAATTTTTATAAACTCAAAGAGTTTCGTATGGTTGATTTGCCGGGCTACGGTTATGCAAAGGTTTCAAAAGCAGAAAAAGACAGATGGGCAAAGCTTGTGGAAGGCTATTTTGCACAGGACAGACAGCGTCCGCTCGTTATTCAGATTCTTGACTTGCGTCATCCTCCGACTGATGATGACTTGCATATGATAGATTTTCTTTACAGAGGCGGATTTAACTTTGCCGCAGTTCTTACAAAAAGCGATAAACTCAAAAAGACTGCGTTTGAAAAGCAGATTGAGTATTATAAGGACATTTTCAGTACAATTGAACATGTTCCGCTGATACCGTTTTCTGCACAAACAGGCTTCGGAAATGATGAAATAAGGAAACTTATTGAAACTTCAATAGCAAATTTTAAAAATACGGAGGTATGAGTAAAATGTTCGTTAGCGAATGTCTTAATGTGAACAATAAGGGACATCTCACAATCGGTGGTTGTGATACACTCGAACTTGCCAAAGAATTTGGTACACCCTTATATGTTCTTGACGAAACAACAATCAGAAATGTGTGCAAGGCTTATGTAAAGTCCTTTGAAAAGTATTACCACGGTAATGGTATGCCGTTGTATGCAAGTAAGGCTCTTTCTTGTAAGGAACTTTGCAGAATTGCAAAGGAAGAGGGACTCGGTCTTGATGTAGTATCAGGCGGTGAGATTTATACAGCCGTACAGGCAGGCTTTCCGATGGAAAAAGTTCACTTCCACGGAAACAATAAAACTGCTGATGAAATCAGATTTGCACTTGAATCTAATGTAGGAAAGTTCGTTGTTGATAACCTTTACGAACTTGAGCTTCTCAATGAAATTTGCGGTGAAATGGGTAAGAAGGCTAATATTTCTTTTAGAATTAAGCCCGGTGTAGACGCTCATACTCATAACTTTATCAGAACAGGTCAGATTGATTCAAAATTTGGTTTTGCTCTTGAAACAGGCGAAGCTTTTGAGGCAGTTAAAAAGGCACAGATGTACGATAATGTAAATCTTACGGAACTTCATTGCCACATCGGTTCACAGATTTTTGATATTGATCCGTTTGTCACTGCAGCTGAAATTATGCTTGACTTTATGGGTAAGATTCACGATGAGCTTGGAATCGTTATTTCAGATCTTAACCTCGGCGGTGGCTTTGGTATTATGTACACTAAGGATGATGAACCTGTTCCTTACGAAAACTATATGGAAAAGGTTTCTGAGGCTGTTAAGGCAAAGGCTAAAGAACACGGACTTCCTGTTCCGTATATCTTTATTGAGCCGGGTCGTTCAATTGTCGGCGAAGCAGGTATTACACTTTACAAAGTTGGCGGAAAAAAGGAAATTCCTAATGTAAGAACATATGTATCCGTTGACGGTGGTATGACTGATAATATTAGGTATGCACTTTATCAGTCTGCTTATACCGTAGTAAATGCAGGTAAGGCTGACAAAGAGCCTGATGAAATCGTAACGGTAGCAGGTAAGTGTTGCGAGAGCGGCGACCTCGTTCAGGAGCATACAAAGGTTGCTAAGGTTGAAGTAGGCGATACACTTGCTGTTCTTTCAACAGGTGCTTATAACTATTCTATGGCGTCAAATTACAACAGAATCCCTCGTCCTGCAATCGTAATGGTTAAAGACGGCAAGGCAAGAGTTGTTGTTAAGCGTGAAAGCTACGAGGATATAGTAAAGAACGATATCTGATAATCGAATTTTAATTATTGTGCAACACCGAGCCGTTGAATTGTGTTCGGTGTTGTGTTGTGTAGATTAGCGCATAGATTCGGAGTTGAGTATTGTGTTTAGGATAAGAAGTTTTTTTAAGGAACTTGAGCCGACACGACAGATGTCTGAGGCATTTAGGAATTGCATATTTCTTGCGTTATCAGGCGGATTTCAGGATGCATATACATATTTTACCCGTGACGGAGTATTTGCAAATGCACAGACGGGTAACGTCGTGCTTATGAGTACAAATTTTATGACAGGAAAGTGGGGAGAGGGGCTTAAATATCTTTTTCCTATTCTTGCATTTGCGTTAGGTGTCCTTGTAGCTGATTTGATACAGAAAAAATTCAAGTATTTCAAAAAGATACATTGGAGACAGGGAATACTCTTGTTTGAAATTATCATATTATTTGCGGTTGGATTCATGCCGAAGAGTATGGATACCGTTGCGGCGGTAATTGTATCGTTTTCCTGTGCAATGCAGGTTCAGACTTTCAGAAAAGTCAGAGGATATTCCTATGCCAGTACAATGTGCATAGGTAATTTGAGAAGCGGTACGGCTGCTCTGTCAGGTTTTATTCACGAAAGAAAGCCCGAACAGCTCAGACAGGCAATGTATTATTTTGGTGTTATATTTTTCTTTGCAGTCGGAGCAGGTCTGGGAGGAAATCTTTCGTTATCGTTTGGAACGCATATAATATGGGTTTCATGCGGATTGCTTCTTGTAAGTTTCCTGATGATGTTTAAAGAAAAAATTCAATAATCCGGCAATTTTATATAACAATAAAGCCGTCGTCAATACTCGGATTTGGTATTGACGACGGCTTTATTTTACAAATTTTTCTATTCCGAGAATATAATCACTTGAAGTTTTATAAAGACAACAAAGTGTTATCAGATGTCTGATAGGCAGTTCTCGTTTTCCGTTTTCGTATTTGCTGTATTGTTCCTGTCTTGTGTGAAGTATAAATGCAATTTGCCCTTGAGTGTATCCGTTTTTGACTCTTAATTCTTTTAATCTTTTGCAGTAGTCCATATAAATCACCTTTAAAAATATTACAAATAGTATTACTGATTGAATTTTATCATAAAATATGTCTGTTTGCAACTAAAATTTAATTGTTAAATCAAATATGAATTATACAAAATATTGTAATGCAAATGTAATTCTTGGATTCATAAATACATTTTCACAAAATTCAGCTCGTAAAATGTACGAAAATGCAACTAAACTTGGGAGATTTGTAAAATTAATTGCAGAAAAGGAATGAAATCGGCTGTTTTTTCAATAATTTTAAAAAAATTTGCAAGAAACTCACAAAAGATATTGCAAAATCGTTGAAAGTATAGTATTATTAATATGTTGATTGTAGTGCTTTACTGTGCTACAGCATAATCGGAATTTTTTCCGTATAATTTATGCGAATTTTATTAAGGAGGACTTACTTATGTCATATGTAAGTGAACAGCTTGAAAAGCTGAAAGCAAAAAACGCAAATGAGCCTGAGTTTATTCAGGCTGCTACCGAAGTTCTTACTTCACTTGAGCCCGTTTTCGAGCAGAATCCAAAGTATGAAGAGAATGGTATTCTCGAAAGAATTACAGAGCCTGAAAGAGTTATTATGTTTAGAGTACCTTGGGTTGATGACAACGGCAAGGTTCAGGTTAACCGTGGCTTCCGTGTTCAGTTCAACAGTGCTATCGGACCTTACAAGGGTGGTTTAAGACTTCATCCGTCAGTAAACCTCGGCGTTATTAAGTTTCTCGGTTTCGAGCAGATTTTCAAGAACTCACTTACAGGTCTTCCTATCGGTGGCGGTAAGGGTGGCTCTGACTTTGATCCTAAGGGCAAGAGCGACAGAGAAGTTATGGCATTCTGCCAGAGCTTTATGACAGAGCTTTGTAAGCACATCGGTGCTGACACAGATGTTCCTGCCGGTGATATCGGTACAGGTGCTCGTGAGATCGGTTATATGTTCGGTCAGTATAAGAGAATCAGAAATGTATATGAAGGCGTTCTTACAGGTAAGGGTCTCAACTGGGGCGGTTCACTCGCAAGAACAGAGGCTACAGGTTATGGCCTTCTTTATCTTACAGAGGCTATGCTTAAGGATAACGGCAAGGACATCAAGGGTGCTACTGTTTGCGTATCAGGTGCAGGTAATGTTGCTATCTACGCAACAGAAAAGGCTACAGAGCTTGGTGCTAAGGTAGTTACAATGGCTGATTCAACAGGTTGGATTTATGATGCTGAAGGTATCGACCTTGATGCTATTAAGGAAATCAAGGAAGTTAAAAGACAGCGTCTTACAGAGTATAAGAACTATCGTCCTAACTCAGAGTATCACGAAGGCAAATTCGATTGGTCAGTTAAGTGTGATGTTGCACTTCCATGTGCTACACAGAATGAGCTTAACGAAGAAGATGCTAAAAGACTTATCGCTAACGGTTGTTATGCTGTTGCCGAAGGCGCTAACATGCCTACAACTCTTGAGGCTACAAAGCTTCTCCAGAAATCCGGCATTCTCTTTGCACCGGGTAAGGCTGCTAATGCAGGCGGTGTTGCTACATCAGCTCTTGAGATGAGCCAGAACTCACAGCGTCTTTCATGGACATTTGAAGAAGTTGACGCTAAGCTCAAGAATATTATGGTTAACATCTATAAGAACATTTCTGCTGCAGCTAAGAAGTATGGTCATGAAGGTGACTATGTAGTAGGTGCTAATATTGCAGGCTTTGAGAAGGTTGCTGATTCAATGATTCAGCAGGGCGTTTGCTAATTTAAAAGTTAAATTCCTTTAAAATTTACAGCCGTACAGATTCGTTTGAGTCTGTACGGCTGTTGTAATTTAAATGCTGTAAATTAGCATTAGTAATATGTTTTAGATTTATCTTGTTTTACCTGTTCCCCGAATTATACAAAATATTCATTTTGTATAATTTTCGTAATTGGAATATATACCGCCCTTTTTTGTGTTATAATAGCTTTATAATCCTTTTAATACAGATTTTAGTTCAACTTCTTTGAGTTATTCTTTATAAGAAATAAATTTACGGTGGTGTGTTTATGGCAGTTGATTTTCGTGATGAAGCTCCTGCAATTTTGAAGGACTATTTAATTTACAAGCAGACAATCAAAAATATGTCGAAGAAAACCGTTGACGAATATTTTATTGATCTCAGAACTTTTTTTAGATTTTTAAAAGTAATGCGTGGTCTTGTGCCTGACGGTACTGAGTTTGATGAAATTAAAATTGACGATGTTGACCTTGATTTAATTAAAACCGTTAATCTTGAACTTGCATATGATTATATGAATTTTCTTTATCGTGACCGCAACAATAAGAGTGCGTCCCGTGCAAGAAAATGTTCCAGTCTGAAAGGCTTTTTTAAGTACATAACAAATAATAAACATTTGCTTGATACAAATCCTGTGGAACAGCTTGAATCGCCAAAAAATAAAAAAGCTTTGCCAAAGTATCTTACTCTTGAACAAAGCATTGAGCTTCTTAATGCTGTTGACGGAAATAACAAACAGCGTGATTATTGTATTTTGACTCTCTTCCTCAATTGCGGACTCCGTGTGTCTGAAATGGCAGGTCTTAACTATAATGATATTCATAGTGACGGTACAATGCGTGTTGTCGGTAAAGGCAATAAAGAACGCATTGTTTATCTAAACTCTGCTTGCATTGACGCTTATAATGAGTATATGAAGGTGCGTCCGATTGATGAAGTTAAGGATAAAAAAGCGTTGTTTATTAGCCGTAATCACCGCAGAATGTCTGTGAAAACAATTCAGGCTATGGTATATAAATATCTTGAGAAAATCGGACTTGATTCTCAGGGATATTCCTGTCATAAGCTTAGGCATACCGCCGCCACGCTTATGTATCAGCAAGGCGGAGTTGATGTCAGAGTGCTTAAAGAGGTTCTCGGACACGAAAACCTCGGTACGACTGAGATTTATACGCACCTGAGTTCGGAACAAATGAAAAATGCCGCTGACTCAAATCCGCTTGCAAAAATAAAACCTAAGAAAAAAGTTTAAAGAATTTTTACTATGCCACCCACATCTGTGAGTGGCATATTTTTGCATAATATTTTAATTTCAATTTTATTTTTAGAACATAATTCTTTGATAGAAGAATAGCATGGATGCATTTCAGCGTTTCCGAAAAACACTACGGTATTATCAGAGATTTTTCCGCTTGCACCGCCTATAAATCCATAATCATATCCTTCAAGTTTTATATCACCCGAGGATATTAATAACACCTCTGCCCCATCTTTTTCAAGGGCATTTTTTATGGATATATCAGCTGTTACGGCAGTGCGATTATTGAGTATTAGAGTTGAGCATCTTGCGTATCCTTGGTTTATGTTTACGATTTCAATATCGTTTTTTACACAATATTTGTAAAGAGTCGGATCTATTGCAGATACTTTACCATAAAGCTTATTATTAAAGAAAAGAAAATTCAGCAATATATTTTCGGGATACTTCTTCCCTGCTTTATTTTTACATATAATCAAATTTTCTTTATATGGTAAAGTTTTTAGCTTTTCGCACTCTTGAAGTACAAAAACAGTATTATTTATCGTCAAAATCTGCATATCGGCATGAGCTTGTTCAGGTTGCGGAAATGCTTTGACAGTGTCCGAAAATATAACATTATGCCCCATTTTTGAAAGCTCATCGGCAAAACATGGGTATTTGTTTGATATTACAAAACTGCTCATTGACCTACCGCTTCAAATGCCTGACGAATGTTTTTTACTCCGATCAATTCAGCATCATCACATGAAACACCTTTTAGATTATGATACGGCAGAATGATTTTTGTAAAGCCGAGTCTTACCGCTTCGTTAATTCTCATCTGAGCGTTTGATACAGCACGAATTTCGCCTGCAAGACCGATTTCACCGAATACAACAGCGTTTTCGTCAATCGGAGTATCTTTCAGACTGCTTATAAGAGCCATGGCAATTGAAAGGTCAATCGCAGGTTCGTCAACTCGCAATCCGCCTACGATATTTATGTAGGTATCGCAGTTTGAAAAATAGTATCCTGCTCTTTTTTCAAGAACGGCAAGTACCATTGACAGTCTGTTATAGTCATATCCTGTAACCATTCTGCGAGCGTTGCCGTATCCGCTTTGTGTGGCAAGTCCCTGTGTTTCGGCAAGAATTGGTCTTGATCCTTCAATTGTACAGGTGACGCAAGTTCCCGAAACATTTTTCGGACGCCCTGAAAGCAACATAACAGACGGATTTGCAACTTCGTTAAGCCCTTTATCAGTCATTTCAAAAACGCCGATTTCATTTGTTGAGCCGTACCTGTTTTTTACGGCACGAAGAATACGGCAGCTCATCTGTTTGTCACCTTCAAAATGCAGTACGGTGTCAACAATATGTTCAAGTACCTTTGGACCTGCAATTGAACCCTCTTTATTGACATGACCTACGATAAACATAGGAATATCAAGTCCTTTTGCGGTTCTCATCAGCATATTGGCAGATTCTCGTACCTGTGTAATGCTGCCGGGGGACGAGCTTAATTCTGAAAGATTCATCGTCTGAATTGAGTCAATCATAACAAGGTCTGGCTTGAGATTCTTTATCTGTTCGCAAATAACCTCAACATCGGTTTCAGTCATTACATACAGATTCGGCGAAGTTACACCCAGCCTTATTGCTCGGAGCTTGAGCTGTCTTTTTGACTCCTCTCCCGATATGTAGAGAATTTTCAGAGTATCGCCGAGGTACTGACAAATCTGCATAAGAACGGTCGATTTGCCTATGCCCGGATCACCGCCCAGAAGTATAAGACTGCCCTTTACAATTCCTCCGCCGAGTACACGGTTGAGTTCTCCGCAGCCTGTGTCATATCTGTGCTCATCTTCGGTTGAAATATCCGATATGGCGTATGGTTTTGAGTAGGTCGCAAAAGAGCGTGTTTTTGCAGTTGCTGACTGTTTTGATGTATCTTTAATTTCTTCGTTCATTGTGTTCCATTCGCCGCATGACGGGCATTTTCCGTACCATTTGGGCGATTCGTATCCACATTCCGAACATATGTAAACACTTTTGATTTTTGAAGCCATTTATTTCACTTCCTGTATTTATTGATGAGTATAATCTAAAAATCCTGTTATGATTGCAGTTGCCATTTCTTTTTGATATTCGTCACTTTGCAGCTTAGCAAGTTCATCCGGATTTGAAATAAATCCGCATTCCACAATAACGGACGGGTTTTCAGCCTTTTTTAAAAGATAGATTGAGCCGTCTGCTTTTTTGCATTGCCGTTCGTTATCAGGCTGTAAGGATTTTTTTACGGAATTTCTAATGCATTCCGCAAGATTTTGACTTTGACTGTTATTCGGGGAATAAAAAATTTGGGTTCCGTAGTATTTGCTTTGAGAAAATTTGTTTTGATGAATACTGATTACAATATTTTTTTTGTCTGAATTGAAAATTTCGAGCCGTTTTTTTAAATCGGCAACTTTCCTTGAATGAACCGAATCTTCTCCGTTATCAAGAGATACATCATCTGTTCTTGTTTGAACAACCTTATATCCGAAAATTTTTAATAAATCAGCCGAATTATTTGCTATAGAAAGATTGATGTCCTTTTCAAGCACACCGCTTTCGCTTACCGCTCCCCCGTCTTCGCCGCCGTGACCTGCGTCAATTACAATTATCGGCTCTGTTTTGTTTTCGGTTATAACAGATTTTGTCGGATTAAGTCTGAAAAAAACAGATACCATAATAATGCAGAATATCGCAAACAGTATAAAGCAGAGAGCATAAAATGTCGGGATTTTTTTATTCATACAAACACCTCTGCATAAAAATATGCCGAGTGTGAGATTATATATTACTTATTCAGTATATACTACAAAACTTTTTCTGACAAGATTTTTCTTTTGGATTTTTGCATATGACAAAGATGTTGTAATAAAATTTGTTTGGTGGTATAATTATCAAGGATTATGAATTGGAAAAATGAAAGGAAGTTAGTACAATGGAAAAACCTGGCAGAAATGATCCTTGCTGGTGTGGCAGCGGAAAAAAGTATAAAAAATGTCATATAGATTTTGATGAAAAAATTGAGGAATTTGAGGGTGCGGGTCACATTGTTCCATCCCATGAAATCTTGAAAAATGCTGAGCAGATTGAAAAAATCAAGGAGAGCGCAAAGATTAATATTGCAGTTCTTGATTATGTTGCAGAGCATATTAAGGCAGGTATCAGCACGGCTGAAATTGATAAGTGGGTGTATGATATCACAACCAAAATGGGCGGTGTTCCGGCTCCCCTTAATTTTGAGGGATTTCCCAAGAGCGTATGTACTTCAATAAACAACGAAGTTTGTCACGGTATTCCGTCGGAAGATGTAATAATCAAAGACGGCGATATAATCAATGTTGATGTTTCAACTAATTTGAACGGATATTTCTCCGATTCTTCAAGAATGTTTTGTATCGGTAATGTAAGCGAGGAAAACAGAAAGCTTGTTGAAGAAACAAAAAATGCAGTTTATGAGGGACTCAAGCAGGTTAAGCCTTGGGGCTTTCTCGGAGATATGGGTCAGGCTGTCAATGATTATGTAAAGAGTAAAGGTTACTCTGTTGTTCGTGAAGTAGGAGGTCATGGAATCGGTCTTGAATTCCACGAAGATCCATGGGTAAGTTACATTTCTAAAAAAGGCACGGAAATGCTTATGGTACCCGGTATGATTTTTACCATTGAACCTATGGTGAACGCAGGAAAACCTGATATTTTCGTTGATGAGGATAACGGCTGGACTATCTATACAGAAGATAACTCAATGTCTGCTCAGTGGGAAATTCAGGTTCTTGTAACTGAGGACGGCTACGAAATTATTGCATACTAAGTAAAAACAAAAGGCATTTGCTTTGAGAACCCTCATTGCAAATGCCTTATTTTTATAAATAAAATTTAATTATTCCTTACCGTCCCAACAATAAGTACAGAGTTTGCATTTGTCAATTCCGCAGGAATCAAGCATATCGTCAAGCCTGTTAAAACGCAAGGATGTGAACTTGAGTTCTTTACAGATTTCATCAACCATCTGCTCGTATTTTTCAGAATCGGGATTTGTGTATTCCTGAAGAATTTCGTCTGTAACATTGCCGTTCTCAAGTCTTTCAATAACTCGTCTTGTGATGAGATCCATTTCAGAAGATGATCTTGAGAAGTTAAGATACTTACAGCCGTATACAAGCGGAGGACACGCAGGTCTGATGTGAACCTCTTTTGCACCGCTTTCAAAAAGATATTCCGTTGTTTCACGAAGCTGTGTGCCTCTTACAATTGAGTCATCAATAAGAAGAAGGCTCTTTCCTCTGATTAAATCCTCAACTGCGAGAAGCTTCATTTTTGCAATAAGATTACGCTGACTCTGAATTGTCGGCATAAATGATCTCGGCCAAGTAGGTGTATATTTAATAAACGGTCTTGAGAACGGAATTCCCGAGGCATTTGCATAGCCTACTGCGTGAGCAATGCCTGAATCGGGTACACCTGCAACGATATCGGGCTTTACGGAATCTCTTTCAGCCATTTTTGCACCGCAGTTGTAACGCATTTGCTCAACACTTGTACCCTCATATGAGCTTGCAGGATAGCCGTAGTAAACCCACAGAAAAGTACAGATTTTCATTTTATCACCGGGCTTTTTGAGTGTAATGCAGTTTTGGTCTGTAATTACCGTAATCTCACCCGGCCCGAGTTCTTTATAATCATTGTAGCCGAGGTTTTTGTATGAGAAACATTCAAACGCCACACAAAATGCGTCCTCTTTTTTACCGATAACAACAGGAGTTCTGCCGTACTTATCTCTTGCACAATAGATGCCGTTTTTATTCATCAACAGGAGCGAAACAGAGCCGTCAACTTTTTCAAGAGCATAGCTTATGCCGTCAACAAGGTTTTCTTTTTGATTGATTAGAGTTGCAATAAGCTCGGTTGCGTTGATTTCACCGCCGCTCATTTCAAGAAAATGTGAACCGCCTTTTTCAAAGATCTCCGCAACAAGTTCATCTGTATTATTGATTTTGCTTACGGTGGTAATTGCATATGTACCGTGATGTGAACGAACAATAAGAGGCTGCGGTTCGTAGTCGGAAATACAGCCGATACCGAATTTGCCTTTCATACTCTGCATATCTTTATCAAATTTAGTTCTAAAAGGTGCATTTTCAATATTGTGGATTGATCTGTCAAATCCTTTTTCTTTGTCATAAACAACCATACCGCCTCTTCTTGTACCAAGGTGTGAATGATAGTCAATTCCAAAATATAAGTCGAATACGCAGTCCTGTTTTGCTGCAACACCCATAAATCCGCCCATGTTTTTTCTCCTTTAACCTTTTTAATTCTGAATTAAAAGTATTTACAGTTTGCCGTTTTAGATTGTAAATACTGTTTGATTAAAATCAGACACACCAAAATTATAATATTATTTTCGGATTATGTCTATACTTTTGTCGAAAATTTTTGAATTACAGCACAAAAAACAGCAGAAATTTTATCTGCTGTTTAGGTTTATTCGATAAGTCCGTACTTAACTTTAATTCTGTCAAGCTTTTCAAGCATAGGTTCTGCTCCGAAAAACAGAAATATAACAGTCGAAACTGCGTGAACAATATCCATCGGAAAGCCCTGAACATAAAAAGTTATGAGCATATTTAGATTAAATGCGGAATGTGATGTGAGTGCCGAATAAAGGTTCATAAGTCCGCCGTAAATGACCATTGTTGCAATGAAACCGTATATACAGAGCGAAGTCCTTGTTCTGCCCAAAAGACCTTTCTTAAAGAGAATACCGCCAATGAAGCCTATTATTCCTGCCGCAAACATTTGCCACGGCGTCCAAGGTCCTTGACCAAACATAAGATTTGAAACAAGCATACTTACAGCACCGACAAGAAATCCCGATTCACCGCCGAATGCTACTCCCGAAATTATCACAATTGCCACAACGGGCTTGAACTGAGGCAACATTGTAAATGCAAGTCGTCCTGCAACTGCTATTGCACATAGAACGGAAATTATGACAAGCTCTCTCGCTTTTGGGTGCCTGCCTTCAAAAACGAGAAAAAACGGAATCATACACTCAATCATAACAAGGAGTGAAATAAAAAGATATTTCTGATCCTGAAGATATGTCATTCCAACAAAAATTGTAACAGGAATTGCAAGCAAAACCATAATTGCCATACTGACGGTTCTTTTACTCAGTTTTGAACTTTTTCTCGGCAGGTCAATCGGTCGTTTTGATTTTGTCCCGAAAGCAATCATAAGCAACGCAACAGATACTCCGATAATTCCCCAGTTAAACCAGGTAGGCAAAGTTTTGGCTGAAAAATTCGGAATATATTCCAGATTTATAATCAGACCGAGTATGAACAGTACTGCACCAAAAAATCCGCAGATTTTTTTAAAAAAAGAAAGCTTTTTATTTTCAGCTTTTTCCTTTTTCAGAGGAATGTTTTCGGTGTCATTTTTAAAAAGGTCAATGTCGGGTGTGTTCCTGTCGATAGAAATATCTCTGCTTTTGCCTGTGCAGGCGTATATGACATCATTTGATGATACTGCGTTATCTATTATGCCTTTTGACATTCGGCTTGCAGAGGTGGAATAAAAGCTGTTTGATGAAAAGAAGTTTCTCGGTGTACCTTCCGACACAACTTCACCGTTAAAAAACATCAGACAGCGGCTTGGATATACAGCGCAGAACTCTACATCGTGACTTACCATGAGAACGGTTATGCCGGCTTTATTGAGGTCATATATAATCTGAGCAAACTCAATCTTGAATTCGGCATCAAGTCCCTTTGTAGGTTCATCAAGCAAAAGAATTTGAGGTCTTATGAGAAGAATTTTTGCAAGAGCCGCTCTCTGCTGTTCACCGCCGGATAAATCATAAGGATGGCGATTGCAGAGGTTTTCAAGTCTGCACAGCTTTAGCGCTGCGGTAACCCGTCTTTCTTTTTCCTCCTTGCTGATTTTCCTGCCGTCAAATACTTCGTATAAATCTTCAATTACAGTTTTTTTCAAAAACAGTGTCTGCGGATTTTGGGGTAATACTGCTACGAGCGTGTCAAAAGAATTTTTGTTAAGCGGAGAGATTTCAACTTTGCCTCTGTATGGCTTGTTAAGTGAACAGATAATTGACAAAGCGGTTGATTTTCCCATTCCGTTACCGCCGAGTATAGCCACAAATTCCCCATGATATATTTTTAGTGAAAGACCTTTTAGTACATCTGTACCCGACTTTTCGTACCTGAACCAAATATCATTAAGACTTACTGCTTCTTTATCAGAGTGTTTCTGAATGTTTTCGGGCGTAAGCTCATACATTTTATGACTTTTGGCATATTCCGAAAGCCACTTTTTGCCGCTTGGAACAGTTACAGGGCAGTCGGTATTGTAATTTTCTGTAACAGCCTGCCATATCTGCATCGGAGCAGGCATAGAAAGAAATGTTTTACTGTCTTTTTCTTTAAGAATTTTTCCGACCTTTTGAGGAGAGTCAAAAGCTGAAATTCCGTTGTTTTCGATGACAAGCACCCTGTCTGAAAGCGGAAGCACCTCATCAAGTCTGTGTTCCGTTATTATCACCGTTGTTCCCAGTTCGTGATTTATGCGTGAAACGCAGTGCAAAAATTCGCTTGCCGCAATCGGATCGAGTTGGCTTGTCGGTTCATCCAAAATGAGAACGGACGGTTGCATTGCCATAATTGAAGCAAGGTTTAAAATTTGCTTTTGTCCGCCCGAAAGTTCGAGAACACTTTTTTCAAAATAATTTTGGATTCCGAAAAATGAAGCTGTTTCGGCAACTCTTTTTCGGATTGTATTGTTGTCATAACCAAGACTTTCAAGTCCGAAAGCAAGTTCGTGCCATACCTTATCGGTAACAATCTGATTTTCAGGTGATTGCATAACAAAGCCGATTTTACTGCTTTGCTCCCTGTGAGAAAGGTCTGATATAGGTTTTTCTTCAAAGAATATTTTTCCCGAAAGAACACCGTGCGGTGAAAGATCGGGTTTCAGATGTCTGAGAAGTGTGCTTTTTCCGCAGCCTGACGGACCGCAGACTGTGATAAACTCGCCCTCATTTACGCTGAAAGTAATATCTTTAAGTACATCAATACCGGTTTCGGGGTATCGAAAACTCAGATTTTTGATTGCATATGTTTCCATTTTATCCCCTCTCCTATATTTACCGATAGCGGAATCAACATTAAAAATATGTAGAATATATAAAAAATAACACTTTGCACCGTAAACAAATCGCCCTTGATTGACGGATAGTATCTGAATTTTATTGCGTTTGTAAAAAGCAAAATCATAAGTACCAATCCGGTAAAAAGGATTGTGCAAAGCATAAATGCGTCTCTTTTGTCAAATTTATAAAGTGAATAGGATGTTCTGCCTTTAAGACCGTGACCTCTGCTTTTCATTGAATCGGCTGTTTCAATTGCGTTTTCAAGTGACCATGTTATCATAATCGAAAGGATTTTTACGGCATTTCTTATTCTTTGAAACAATGTTCCCTCGTTTATATCTCTGCCTATTGTGTGTTGTGCATTACGCACAAGCTTCATTTGTGCCGAAAACCTTGGAACAAAACGCAATGCCATTGAAATCACCAGACTCAATGACGGCATTATTCTGCCAAACAGGAAAACTACCTTGTCGGAAGTGATTACTGCATTGAATGAAGAAAACCATAAAACTGTTGACGAAAGCAAAAATGCACTTGCAATACCGTAAACGATTGATTCGAGGGTTAGTGGGTTATCCCACGGAAAATATGTGAGTATAGTCATTCCTTCATGATTAAAAACAGGATTTACGAGAACTATCAAGAGTATCATAGGCAAAAGAAAAACAAGTGACAATCTCACAGCTTTTTTGCCGTTAAGGTATAAAGCGGTTACAAGCGCACATAAAAAACTGATAGCAAGACAAACAGGGTTCATGATAAACATCGTGAACCCTATTGTAAGTGCAAAAAATATAAAATTGATAAAGGGGTGCATATTTGAAAAAGTATCCTTCATCATTATTCTCCTGTTGCGTATCCTCCGCCGACATCATAGCCTAAGTTACAAGTGTAGCACCAGACCACATCGTCGCCGTTTTTCAGCACATATCGTGAACAGCCGTAGTTTGGAAACCATTCGTTGACTTTGTACATCCAGCCCGAAAGAGAACCGCAGTCAAATTCGTAGAGGTTGTTAATTCCTTCAATATAAGCGGAATTATACATAGGAGTCCAGCTCGATTCCATATGAATATTGTTGTCCTTACAAACTTTTACAAGGACATCATATACAGATTCGCCCTCTTTGAATTGAACTTTCTGTTTTTTGAGGATTATACCGTCCTTTGGAACGAGTTCAATTTTTTCGGGATCAAGGTCATCTATATTATCAAGAATTGTTGAACAGGTGATTGTAAAGGTACAATAAAGATTTGTATCTTTTGTTTCCTGTTCTTCCGGTTCAACCGGCTTTGGCTTTCCCGACGGTACGGGATCGGTTTTGTACTTATCCTGCGTTGTCGGCTGAACATCGTTCTTTTTGTTCGGCTTTGAAGAACTGTTTGATGAAGAAGACGTTTTTTTCTTATCCGAAGAACTGTTGCTTGAACTCTGCTCGGATTTTTCACTTTTTTCAACAGCTGAACTGTTACTGTTCTGCGGATTATCCTTACTGTTCTTTTTATCTTCGGAATTTTTTCTGTCCTTTTTATCTTTGTTTGATTTAGTGGAATCGGTAGGATTTTGCGTGGTTTTCTCTGTTGCAGACACAGAAGTTGTTTCTGTGTCTGCATTTGTTGTCGATAGTGAGGAGG
The DNA here is from genome assembly GCF_002834235.1 of Ruminococcus bromii. GTDB lineage: Bacteria > Bacillota > Clostridia > Oscillospirales > Acutalibacteraceae > Ruminococcoides > Ruminococcoides intestinale. The sequence goes on from NZ_NNBY01000032.1 coordinate 86,162, forward strand.
CAGTTGATGCAGTTTGAACTTTATTTTCCGATCGGTTGCCGCCTGCAAAAAATGCTACTGTAAGTGCGGCAATACAAACGCACACCGCAATTAATAGTATTTGATTTTTTTTAACAAACTTTTTTATCTTTTCCATAACCAATTTTTACTTGTGAACTTTAATCAAACGAGCTTAACGATGATTTTCTGAATTTCTGTTGCATCGACAACATCGATAACACCGTCATGATTTACATCAGCTTTGATAAGTGAAACCTTTGAAAGCTGTTCAAGGTTTACAATCTGCTTCTGAACAAGTGTTGCGTCAATTACAGAAACTGTGTTGTCAAGATTAACATCGCCTACGGCATAATTTTCTGCAAGTCGGTCAGTCATATTGTAGAGTGAAGTTTTGCCGTTTACAAGACGATCAAATGAAACAAAAGCATAGAAACCCTGTTCTGTAGCCATCTGATTGTATGTTGTATCTGTATGACCGAATCCGTTTTCAGCGGAGAAACTCATCATAGCATCAATGAGTGTGTTGCCGTTTTTGATGAATCTTTCATCATTTGTAGGATCAATTCCAAGGCTTGTAAGTGCAACGAGTACCTGTGCACAGCTTTCGCTGTTTACAGAACCCCATGATGCAAATCCGCCGTTTTCATTCTGTGCGTTTGACATTGCTGTGAGTGCTTTATCAATTGCCTCTTTAACATCGCTGTTTGTTGAGTAGTAAGGAGCAAGTGCCTGAATTGCCATACCTGTCATATCAGGATCTGCAGTTGAGCCGAAGAATGTCCAGCCACCGTTTGCTACCTGTGCATCAAGAATTGTCTGTACGAGCTTTTCTCTCGTTGTGGGATTTGCGGCGTCAGTCTGTGGAATTTCATAATCGCCCGTATCAAGTGCAATGAGTGCAAAGACAGGACCGTTGATACCCTGCTTCTTAACATAATCCATATCTGCAAGCGGTTCAAGAAGGTTATATGATGCAACATCCGTAACATCCTTACCGATTGCCGTAAGTGCAAGGATTACTCTTGAATTGTCTGTTGATTTAGTATTGTGAAGTTTTGCAGAACCTTTTTCTTCAACATACTTAACTGCATTCTGATAGTAACTGTCTGCAATTTCGTCTGTGATTTTACCTGCTCTTGCAAGACCGAGGACTGTCCACTCGCCGCCTACTGAAGAAACTGTGGGGGCATCCTGTGATGCAAGATGTTTTGCAACCTCGTCAATCTTGTTTGAAACTGTGTCAGCTGCGGAAGGAGCATATTTCACTGTGAATGTATATACAGTACCGCCTTCACTTGTGTTCATTGACGGCCATGCAGTATCACCGCAACCGATGATAATTTTGTCACCGTCAGAAACACTAACAGTCTGACTTCTCTTGTAAAACGCACTGTCGTCAGAAGGAAGATATTCATTCTTATATTTTCTTGTCTGGAAGTTTTTGTTAGTTGCAGTAGGAACTACATTTACATCAGCTGACGGAGTGTCGATTGTGAGTGTGTAGTCTGTAACTGACGGATCAAATTCGCCCGAAAGCTCGGCACCTGTGATCTCAACCGATTTAACAGTTGTATCGTTATTTGCCCATGTACCGCCGATATCCTCGCCGTAACCGTTTGAAGTATACATAATAGCGATTTCATCACCACTCTCAAGTGTGCCGTCTGCTACTGTATAGGATGCATAACCTGAATTTGTGAACCAGTCATTGAGAGTTCCCATCCAACCGCTCATTGTACCGCCGTCAAATGCAGCAAGACCGTTAATTGACGAGATGTAATTGTTCTCAGCACCTTCCTGTGTGTAGCCGTGATTGTTGAGTGCATCAGCAACGGCTGACATCATAGTAGTGTCATTATTAATGCTTACCCACTCATCAACGAGAACGCCGTCCCACGGAGCGCCGTTTTCTACCGAGTATGTATCATTTCTGACAATTACTCTTACTTTTCCGTCTTCAACTGCGCTTACTGAAAGTGAAACCGTCATAAGTGATGAAATCATCATTACAGAAAGTACAATTGAGAGGATTTTTTTAAAAGATTTGTTCATAGTGTTTTCCTCCATATTGTATTGTGTATATCGAAAGGCAAAATAAAAAAGCCCTCCGTTTTTGGAAGGCACAACAAACAAAACCATACAGACCAAAAGTCTGTACAGATATGGTCGGCTGCACCTCTTCCTTGTCCAAGATTTGCAAAATCCGAGGCATACGGACAGCGACCTGACTTATGGCAATGCCAAATACAGTAATGACTGTTGCTTCGGATTCTCACCGAATTCTCTGTTATCTACTCTGCAAGATGCATTTTGAACCGTAAACCCATATTAAGTTATATACATTTGAAATCTGCATTTAATTATAACACCTGTTTATAGTCGTGTCAATTCCTTAAAATTTTTCTGATATCAGAGTTTATTCAGGTACGATATAAGTTTAGTTTATGGCCGGCTTTTTGTGTAACTCAGTTGTATGAATTGAATATGCTGTTAATAAAAAGTTGAAATCGGTGAATCAGATGAAAGAAAAATGTTCGCTTGACAAGTTACCGCTTGGAGTTACGGGGATTGTCTATCGTGTGAACTGTAATGAAAATATCAAAAACAGAATATTTGATTTTGGTATTATGGAGAACAGTTCTGTTATCCCCTTGTTTACAAGTCCGTTCGGTGATCCGTCTGCGTATCTTGTTAAAAATGCCGTTGTGGCACTGAGAAATAACGATTGCAAAGATATCATTGTTACTCCTGAATAAAAGGAGGCTTTTTTATTGTTTTCTACGGATAAATCATCTTTTAATAAAAAGGATGTATCGGATTGCGATTACAAAATTTCACTTGCCGGTAATCCTAATGTCGGCAAGAGTACAATTTTTAACGAACTGACGGGATTAAGACAGCACACGGGAAACTGGACGGGTAAAACAGTTGAGTTTGCCAGAGGTTGTTGCAAAATCAAAGACGCAAGATTTTGTATTACGGACTTACCCGGATGCTATTCCCTGCTTTCATTTTCGGGCGAAGAGGTGGTAACAAGGGAGTGTCTTATACAAAATCAAAATGACTGCGTTGTAATAGTTGTTGACTGCGGAGTTATTGAAAGAAATCTTTCATTTGCATTGCAGGTGTTATCTGTTACAAAGAATGCTGTTCTTTGTCTTAATCTTTGTGATGAGGCTGAAAAAAACGGTATAAAAATCGACTGCGACGAGTTATCACTAAACCTCGGAACACCTGTTGTGAAAACCTGTGCAACAGGCAAAAAAGGTTTGGATGAGTTAAAAAAAGCGATCTATAATGTATGCAGCGGAAAGACAAAATGTTTTAGGGTAGAAAGAAATTTTGAAGGTGTTGATATACTATCCGAAAAAAACTACAAACAGAATATTGAAAAGATTTCGCAAATTGGTAACAAAATTTCAAGTGACTGCGTAAAATATGAAAAATCAGAGTTAAATGCTTGTACAAGAAAGCTTGATAAAATACTTACAAGCAAAACCACGGGAATACCGATTATGCTTGCAATGCTTGGTATATTGTTCTGGATAACAGTTGTCGGTGCAAATTATCCGAGCGAATGGTTAAGCAATTTGTTTGGCTTTATAAAAGAAAAACTGTATATTCTTTTTGATTTTTTACACGCTCCCGATGTTGTAACGGGACTTTTGATTGACGGAGTTTATACAACTCTGTCATGGGTGGTATCTGTAATGCTGCCGCCTATGGCTATATTCTTTCCGTTATTTTCGCTTGTTGAGGATTCGGGATATCTGCCGAGAATTGCATTTAATCTTGATAGATATTTTTCAAAGTGCGGTGCACACGGAAAGCAAAGTCTTGCTATGGCAATGGGTCTTGGCTGTAATGCCTGCGGAGTTACGGGTTGCAGAATTATTGAGTCGCCAAAGGAACGGCTGATTGCAATTCTTACAAATAATTTTATGCCGTGTAACGGACGGTTTCCCACAATAATTGCATTACTGCTCATGTTCTTTGCAGGTACGGCATTTACGCTGAGCAGTTCGCTTGAGGTAGCGGCATTGTTGATTGGAATAATAGTTTTCTGTATTTTTATAACACTTGTTATATCTAAGGTACTTTCAGTCACAATATTGAAAGGCGAACAGTCCGGATTTGTGCTTGAGCTTCCGCCGTACAGAAAGCCGCAGATTTTAAAAACTATTGTCCGTTCGCTGTTGGACAGAACTTTATTTGTTTTAGGAAGGGCTGTTGCGGTTGCCGCTCCGGCAGGTGCGATAATCTGGATTCTTGCAAATGTGCATATAAGCGATATTTCACTTTTAAAATATTGTACTGATTTTTTAGATCCGTTCGGCAGATTTATCGGGGTTGACGGCGTTATAATAATGGCATTTATACTTGGATTTCCTGCGAATGAAACCGTTATTCCGATTATAATTATGTCATATATGGCAAGTGGTACTCTTGTGGATTATTCAAGCTACGATCAGCTGTTTCAACTTCTCAGTATGAACGGCTGGACGATTACAACGGCTGTATGTACGATTATTCTTTGCATTCTTCATTATCCGTGTTCAACAACCTGTCTGACAATAAAAAAAGAAACAGGCAGCCTTAAATGGACGCTTGTTTCTATGGCTTTGCCTACTGCAATGGGAATTGTGCTTTGTATGATTACAGCAGGTGTTATGAGATTATTTTAAGTCAATAACTTCAAAATCATCGGGAACAAATATATTTCCGTTAAAAACTGTTCTCGCCTCTGAAGTATATGTTCTTTTGCGTGTTTGAAGTGTTTCGTCCTCGGTGTGATACAGGATAAGATTTTTTGCAAAAAGACTCTCTGCAAGTTTTCCTGCATCAAGTGCTGTACTGTGGAATTTTTCGTAAGGCTTAAAAATATCTTTTTGACTGTAAAGACAAAAAGCTTCACACATAAGATAATCACAGTTTTGAACAAAATTTCTGCATTTTTCATTGAACGGTTCATCACCGAGACAGGTGAGAACTTTTCCTGACGGAAAAACAGCCTTGAATCCGAATTGCTTTGTTTTGTCTGAAAATATATCAAAGAAAGTGAGTCGGATACTGCCGGCATTTTGCTTTTCACCGTCTTTTACTTCATTGATGAAAATTTTTGTATTGATATTTTTGAGAAATTTCGGTGCAAGTGTGTGGTTGCAAATTGCCGTGATTGAATCAACACATTCATCGTGACAGTAAATATTAAAATTACCGTCATATTTGCCTGAATTCATAAGAGCGCTTATTTGCCTTATTACCCACACGGCACCTAAAATATGGTCGGTGTGAGAATGAGTAATAAACATTGTCTTTATGCTGTTCCAAGCTATTCCGGATTTCTTAATTGCGGATAAAATCCCGTTTCCGCCGCCTGCATCAACAAGAAGACAGTCGTTTTCGGATTTCAGAAGAAAACAGGTATTATAACAGTCGGTAACCATCGCACTTCCTGTGCCGAGCATAATAATTTTTTCGTTCATACAGCACCTCGAAAAACAGGCAGATACAAGAAAAATGTATCTGCCTGAAAATTTTATCGTAACTTTATTCTTCCGCTTCTGCAACCTTCATCATAATGGCACATTCCATTCTTTTTCTGAAAAGCTCACAGCCGTATTCGTAAATACCTGTGATTGAGCCTGTTGCATGATAAGCGTTTGCGGCACAACCGCCACTGCAATAAAGTCTTGCCCAGCAGTCTTTGCAGTCGGGACGGGCGTATGCGTTACAAAGCTTAAATTCGTCTTGAATTTTCGTGTTTGAAACACCGTTAAAGATATCGCCGAGCTTGTACTTTTCATCGCCTACAAACTGATGACAGGGATAGAGGTCGCCCCAAGGTGTTACAGCCATATATTCTGTACCTGAACCGCAACCCGAGATTCTCTTATAAATGCACGGACCGCCTGTAAGGTCAATCATGTAGTGATAGAAGGTGAGCGGTCTGCCCTCTTTTTCACGCTTGAGCATTTCCTTTGCAAGAATTTCGTACTGTTCAAAAAGGATAGGCAAATCGTCATATGTAAGTGCATATGGGTCATCGGGAGCACATACAACCGGCTCCATTGAAAGCTCTGTAAATCCCAAATCCGCCATATGGAAAATATCGTTTGTGAAGTCTGTGTTATTATGTGTATAAGTGCCTCTTACATAGTAACCCTTGTTGCCTCTTTTTTTGACAAATTCCTGAAATTTCGGAACGATAATGTCATAGCTGCCCTTTCCGTTTACAGTTTTGCGAAGATGGTCATGCACTTCTTTTCTGCCGTCAAGGCTGAGAACTACATTATGACATTCTTTGTTTGCAAATTCAATTACATCGTCATCAACAAGCATACCGTTTGTTGTAAGTGTAAAACGGAAGTTTTTGTTGTGTTCCTTTTCAATGCTTCTTGCATAGGCAACAATCTGTTTTACAACATCAAAGTTCATAAGAGGTTCTCCGCCGAAGAAGTCAACCTCAAGGTTTACTCTGCTGCCTGAATTTTCAATGAGAAAGTCAATTGCTCTCTTGCCCACTTCAAAGCTCATCAGCGCTCTCTCGCCGTGGTATTTGCCCTGACTTGCAAAGCAGTATTCGCAGTTAAGGTTACAGGTGTGAGCAATGTGCAGACAAAGTGCTTTGATTACTGTGTTTCTCTTTTTAAAGTCAAATGCAAGGTTTTCGTACTTGTCGTCTGTAAAGAGCTTTCCCTGCTCCTCAAGCTCTTTTACATCATCAATGCAGTCGGAGATTTCTTCTTTTGTAATCTCAGGATTGTCTGCATATTTTGAAAGCATTTCGTCGATTATCTGTTCTTTTGTTGCGTTTTTGTACATTGCAATAACATCATAAGCAAGGTCATCGACTGCGTGTACACTGCCGCTGTAAACATCAAGAACTATGTTGTATCCGTTAAGTTTATACTGATGAATCATAATATCTCCGTTAGACAAAAGGAAAGCCGTTAACCCTTTGGGAAAACGGCGATAATCCTTAATAATCAAATTAAAATAGAATTATTTCTCGCTCATGCACTTTTCGCACTGCTGGTTAGCAACGCCGCAAGATGTCTTACACGCTGACTGACATGAAGTCTGGCACTCGCCGCAACCGCCTGTCTTAACGCTCTTCTTGAGGTCACGAGTTTCGATAGTTTTAATTCTCTTCATAATAAATCAAACTCCTTGTTAGATTTTGTTAGTTTAATATTATCACACAGCCATTGATTTGTCAATCTTTTTTAACTACGCTTATGTTGTCCGTCATACCGCCTTTTGTTGACATAATCTCAACCTTGCAGGCTGAAAGATATTCAATGTAATTTATAAGTTCCTTGCTTATAATTTCACCGGGTACGATGAGGGAAATTCCGGGTGGATATGCCCAGATATACTCGGCAGAAGTTCTGAATTCCGAATTTTGAAACGGAATAGTTTCTTTGTTGAATTTGTACAACTCGCAGGCGTTGAAATTTTTGCCTGTGTAGAGATTTTTTAACGGAACACGCTCGGTGTCGGCTCCTTTTGAAAGTTCGATGTCAATTGAAATCAGAGCGTCTGAAAGCATATCAAAAGCTTTTTCAGTGTCACAAACAGATGTCATGGCAATTACATAGTCCGAATATGCCATTTCGGTTTCAATCTGATAATTATTTCGCAGTATTTCGGCAAGCTTTGTTCCCGAAATATTTGCGTTCGCTGTTGAAATTACAATTTTGCCGATATCATAATCAAAATCAGTATCGCTTTTATCATAAATTTTCAGATATTTTAGATTTTTAAGTTTTTCTCTGACCGTTTTAAGATTGCAACAATATTCCTTGAATTTATCTTTGCTGTTTTCGCAGAAATCAAGGCATTTTTCGATTGAACTCATTAAAATATAAGACGGACTGCTTGTTTCAAATACAGCTAAATTTTCGGCAAGAATTTCAGAAAGCTCGCTGTCATTTGTTATGAGCAATGCAGTTTGAGTTAATGACGGCAAAGTTTTGTGCAGACTCAATACTGCGGCGTCTGCACCGCAGTTAAGTGCTTCATCGGGGAAATTGTCCGAAAACGGAAAATGCGCTCCGTGAGCTTCGTCAACAAGTAATTTTGCTCCGTGTTTGTGACAGATTTCGGAAATTAACTTTATATCCGAAACAACTCCTTCATATGTAGGCGAAGTTATGATTACAAGTCTGATTTCATCATTGTGTTTTGTAAGTTTATCTTCTATATCGCAAGGTGAAACCGATGTAAGAATATTGTATCTGCTGTCTGTATCGGGAAAAATGTAATCGACATTGAGATTAAACAGTCCTGCTGCATTATATACAGATTTGTGGCAGTTACGAGCCATTAAGATCTTGTCGCCTTGATTTGTCATTGAGCGGATTGCTGAAAGTATTCCGCCTGTTGAACCGTTAATCAGAATGAAAGCATTTTTTGCATTGTAAAGCTTTGCAGCCTTTTTCTGAATTTCGTCAATAACTCCGTTTGGCGAATGGAGATTGTCAAAATCATGAATTTCGGTTATGTCGATATTATACGGTATTATACCCTCTTCTGTAATGTCCGTTCTTTTGTGTCCGGGCATATGAAAAGGATATATGCCGCTTTTTGAATAATTTTTAAGCTTGTCGTACAGCATATATCCTCCGATATTTTAAATATTTAGTTTGTACCGAACTCAGCGAGTTCAAGTCCCTTGTTGTGTTCAAGCGCCCAGTTTATGCTCCAGTAGCTTGTAAAGAGCAAAAGATGATTGCCTTTAAGATCCTGAATTTTCTTAGTATCGGACGCAAGGTCAAGAGTTTTCGGATCAATGTCATCGTTTACAATCCAACGGATAAATTCATATGGGAGTGTTTCCATAATGATATCACAGTTGTACTCGTTTTGAAGTCTGTATTTAAGAACATCAAACTGAAGTACGCCTACAACACCAACGATAACTTCCTCCATACCTGCGTCAAGCTCCTGGAAAATCTGAATTGCACCTTCCTGTGCAATCTGACTTGTACCCTTGATGAACTGTTTGCGCTTCATTGTGTCTTTCTGACGGACAAGTGCAAAGTGTTCGGGAGCAAATGTAGGAATTCCCCTGAACTGTACCTTGTGTCCCGGTGAACAGATTGTGTCACCGATTGAGAAAATGCCCGGATCAAACACGCCGATGATGTCGCCCGCATATGCCTCGTCAACAATTTCTCTTTCCTGAGCCATAATCTGCTGTGGCTGTGAAAGACGCATTTTTTTGTTGCCCTGAACATGGAACACTTCCATATTCTTTTCAAACTTGCCGCTGCAGATGCGCATAAATGCAACTCTGTCACGGTGAGCCTTGTTCATGTTTGCCTGAATTTTGAAAACAAATGCAGAGAAAAAGTCTGACATAGGCTCAACCTTTTCATCAACTGTTTCTCTTGGCAGAGGTGGAGTTGTCAGCTGTAAGAACTGTTCAAGGAATGGTTCAACACCAAAGTTTGTAAGAGCCGAACCGAAGAATACAGGAGTAAGCTGACCGTTGCGGACTGCTTCAAGGTCAAATTCATCGCCTGCACCGTCAAGAAGTTCTATTTCATCAAACAAATCCTGCTTATGATAGTAGCCTATTGTATCTTCAAGGGCAGGATCGTCAAGCGTAAGTTCTTTCTTTTCAACTTCTTTCTGACCGTTATTAGCGGTGAAAGCAAGGATTTTCTTAGAATTTCTGTCATACACACCCTTGAATTCCTTACCTGAACCGATTGGCCAGTTTACGGGATAGGTGTGAATTCCGAGAACATTTTCAATGTCTTCAAGAAGGTCAAAAGAATTTTTTGCATCTCTGTCCATCTTGTTGATGAATGTAATGATAGGAATATTACGCATTACACAGACCTTGAAAAGTTTGATAGTCTGTTTCTCAACACCCTTTGAACCGTCAATTACCATTACGGCAGAGTCTGCCGCCATAAGTGTACGGTAGGTATCTTCCGAGAAATCCTCATGTCCCGGTGTGTCAAGAATATTTATGCAATAACCGTTATATTTAAACTGCAAAACCGATGATGTAACAGAAATACCACGCTGTTTTTCAATTTCCATCCAGTCGGACACAGCATGCTTTGCGGTTCTTTTGCCTTTTACCGAACCTGCAAGGTTAATTGCTCCGCCGTAGAGCAAGAGCTTTTCCGTAAGTGTTGTTTTACCCGCATCAGGATGCGAAATAATCGCAAAGGTTCTGCGCTTGCTGATTTCTTCTTTAAATGAACTCATATCTTTCTTCCCTTCGGAGGTTATGTATATCCACAATTCTATATTTTACTATTTTTGGATGGTATATGTCAATAAAGAATGAAGAAAATGTGAGAAAAATAATTGCTACAAAAACTTGACAAATTTGTAAATATATTGTAATATATTGGTACAGAAGGACTTAATGTGATTTTTCCTATTTTTTCATATACCTTCCAAATCGAGGCAGAAACTTGTGTTTCTGCCTCAAAGTCATTTATGAGGTTTTTTATGAGTAATTCTATCGGTCTTTATATTCACATACCGTTTTGTAAGCACAAATGTCCGTATTGCGATTTTTTCAGCGGCAATGCAGATGAAAACGCTTTCGATAATTATGTGATTGAATTAAAAGATAAAATAAAATACTGGTCTGAAAAAGCCAAAAGAGATGTTGCAACCGTATATTTCGGCGGCGGTACGCCGAGTGTTTTGGGTGCAGACAGACTTTGTGATATTCTTGATTTTATCAAGTTCAATTTTAATATTCAAAATAATGCCGAGATTACAGTTGAAGTCAATCCCGACTCCGCCAAAACTATTGATTTTGAAAAAATGTATGCCTGCGGATTTAATCGCATTTCAATGGGAATGCAGACTGCTGTTGAAGATGAATTAAGGCTGCTTGGGAGAATTCACAGCATTGATGATGCAAAGACTTCTGTTGAAAGGGCTAAAAGTGCGGGATTTAATAATATTTCACTTGATTTGATGATGGGAATTCCTAATCAGACAATTGAAAGCCTTGAAAAATCAATCAGTTTCTGTGCCGATTGCGAAGTTACTCATATTTCATCATACATTTTGAAAATCGAGGAGAATACTCCGTTTTATAAGGTGCAAAATAAACTTAAGCTTGCCGATGATGATATGCAGGCTGAAATGTATCTGAAAGCTGTTGAAATGCTTGATTCTCTCGGATACAAGCAATATGAAATTTCTAATTTTGCAAAACAGGGTTATGAAAGCCGACATAATACCAATTACTGGAGATGCGGTGAATATATCGGCATAGGTCCGTCTGCACACTCATTTTTTGAGGGCAAAAGGTTCTTTTATTCGAGAAGCATGGACGATTTTAATAACAATAAGCTGTCTTTTGAAGGTACGGGCGGAGATGAGGAGGAATTTATTATGCTCTCGCTCAGGCTGAAAAGCGGTCTTAATTATTCTGAATTTGAGGAAAAATTCGGATACACTCTCCCCTCTTACATTATCAAAAAAGCTAAAGAGTATGAAAAATACGGCTATACAAATGTTACGAACAAGTCTATCAGCTTTACACCGAAAGGTTTTCTTGTTTCAAATTCAATAATCAGTGAACTGATATAAAAAACGCTCCGAGAATAAATTCGGAGCGTTAATTTTATGTTATGAATTTGTATGTCAGATTAATACCATGAAGGGTATGAACCACCGCCGATAAGCGATGTAAGAACACTTGTTGCAAATGTACTTGTGTTAAATGACCACATAGTAAGTTCTGCGCCGATGAAGAATACAATCATAAATGCAACGGCAACGATGAGTGTGAGAATTAAAGTGAATAAAGCAGAGTTCTTTGCTTCGGGAACATTAGCTTTTACCTGATTTACAAGTGAAATAACAAGGTAAAGCATAACGATTACAAAGAAGAACAGGAACATATATACGCTGATTAATGCGCAAAGACCTGCCAAAATCCAACCGATTGATGCCGGAATAGATTCAATTGAAAATGTGATGAATGAATCAATAAATGCTTTGGCTGTGTTTTCTTCGGTTTTGTATTTCTTTACATATGCAAAGAGAATAACAGAATAGAAGCCGCCGATAAGGACAGTAGTAACAAGACTTACAAGAAGTGTTTTCGGAAAATCAAGTGCGCTCATAGAAAGCATAAGAAACATATTGCCAAGAATGAGTGCAATAAAGAAAATTGCCGAGAAAAGAGCGCCGAGAATGATGTCCTTTTCAGCCTTTGCTGTTTTGATAACAGTTTTGGAATCCTTAAAGAATGAAGTGAACACAACAGGAATGTTCTTTAAAGCCTTAACAAAAGCATTTTCCCCAATGGGTGCTGTGTTATTTACGGCATAAGGCGATTGCTGTGTCTGAGGGTTTTGCGACTGTGCATACTGTTGCTGAACAGGGTTCTGATACTGTGGCTGTTGTGGTTGAACAGGCTGCTGATACTGAGGCTGTGCCTGTGCATTTGCCTGCTGAGCCTGTGCTTGAGCGGCTCTTGACTTTTCGCAATTGCAAACAGCATTGTCTTCAAGCTGTGCTCCGCAATATTTACAGAATTTCATGGTGATTCCTCCAAGATAAAATAATATGTAACAGGTATTATAGCTACCTGTTGTTTGTTTATTGAGAAGTGATAACATCAACGCTCACATTATATCACAAATTACAGCAATAATTCAATATTTCTTACAATTTTTTAATTTTTCACACTATAGAAAATTATATGTTAAAATAATGAAATGATGTACACATAGCAAATAATGACAATAAAACAGCGGCAAAAACTATAAACTTTAGTTTTTGCCGCTGTGGTTTAGTAATAATACCTTATAAATTTTATATTGTAGTAATCACAGGTTGTGATGTCGTTGGTGTCAATCTCATTTAGAAGGATATAATCCTGAGCAACACCTAAAAGATAGCCTGTTTTCTGAACAATTGTGTTTGCTCCCATGAGAAAATCAACGGTGATTCGTCTTCCGATTTGTGTTCGCATAAAACCGTTGTGATATCTCAGACTTTCGGCTGTTACAGGAAACGGATATTGATAATCACTCATCGACATTCCAATATTCTGCCTTATCGGCGTTGCAACGGTGGCACCGGAGCTCGCCGTTGTAGCAGGGGTTGCAGGCAAAACAGGTATAGATGTATCTATTTTTTTTAAGTCCTTAATGAACGGTATATTTTGAAGACTTCCGCTGTATTTATTTATATTTTCAGGTTGTTCTTCTGATGTACTTCCGCCCTCTTCATATGCTATTTCTGCCTGTTCAAGTGAGGGATTGTCATTTGATTTTTGAACTTTTTCTGTCATATTGGGGTGTGCAACAGACGGTGCGCCCTGATTGTGTCGCATAATTTCGTCAATCGCAGGAATATAACACCCGGTATCCGCTGTGTTTGACGGACAAGAATTATTGAGGCAGGCTTTGTTTTTGTCAAGTCCGTAATGATGTTCGGGATTAATCTGATTTGCCGTAGGAGTTGTATTAACTGCCATATTTGAAGAATTATCCATTAAGCTATGCTCCTTTATGTTTTGGAATAAGCCTCGGTAGGCGAATAAAAGCAATGATCCCCTACCCTGTTGTAAATTACTCCGTTGTTTGACGGAAAAAATGTTGGGCAGGTATCTGAAAATGGATTAAAATAGAAAATTGAATTTCCGACAGATGAATCGGTATTGCCCGCCAATGCCCAATCGGCAATGTTATAGTGAATTTCGTCAGGACGTATATTGTAAACATTCTGAGGATTATATTGCCCTCCGACAGTTGTTTTAAGACAGGTAAATTGATTTGGTTGTTCCATTATGGCACGGAAATCTCCGCCCTTGCTGACTCTTGCAAATTCCCCGTTTGGAACACGGGTTCGGTTTACAATTACCGACGCAACGGCACGCATTCCGTTTTCACCTTCCCCACCTGCCTCACATTTTAAAAGCCTTGCAAGCAATTCTCTTGTACTCAATGCCACCTTTTTTCACCAACCGTTATTTTATTCAATGATATTTTATGCATAAAATAACTTGTTGTTACAACGAAAAAGCTTGTGATAAATGTGTTATTCACGCAGACAGAAAATTCTGTTTTATAGAAGCAAATCAGTCAGATTAGCTGTTGCTGTCTACCGCTTTACTTGCTTTTGCAGGGCTATTTTGCCAATCCAAAAACTATCTGATAAATTGTTTGCTTTGCGTGATTTTGTTAATCTTTTTGTCGACATTATTGTCAATACTGCGTATAATGGTGCTAATGCACGTCTACTATGAAAAGCTGCTGCGCAAATACCCGGATGCGGTCACGGTAAAGGATGTGGTAACCCTGACCACCGTCCACAGCTGGTGCAGCCGCGGGTCGCTGAAAGTCTTTCAAAAGTGACTGAAGTTCTGTATCCCGAAAATCTTTCTTGTGGATTTCTTCTGCTCCCTGATCTTCCGCTCCATCACCCGCAAAAGCCTGTGGCATATCCAAACGCTGAACGATTTTCAAAGGAAGATGAAGCATAGAAAATAAAACTTAATATATTTCTGCATCTCCTTTGTGTGATAACTACAAAGGAGATGATTTTTAATATAATACTTGCATTCTTTTCGTGAATGAGATACAATGATTTTGCTTGAAGGCATAATACATTAAATTTGAAACATTGTATCTTAGTGTTTATTCCTGTTTATGAAAGTGAACCCGAGTAAACAAACGGAAACAAAGAATTATATTTAATGATGTATGTCTGGCATTGTATTTCCTATTCTCACGGGGAAAGTGTTTTTGTCAGGCTATTATTATGCCTTTTGGTAAAATACATTACCGAAAGGATTTTTTATTATGGAAAAAGAATTAGTATGGAAAATGGTGCAAGGACAAATCGGATATGATTTTAAAAATCTTGATTTGTTGCAGCAAGCTTTCACTCGTCGCTCATATACCGTAGAGAACGGCGGCGAAAACAATGAGGTGCTCGAGTTCATTGGAGACAAAGCCCTTGATTTTGTGATTGTTAAACTGCTTATTCAGAAGTACGGGCATTTAGCAAATGGGGATCCGGTTAACGGAACAAAGCTTTCTGTTTGGGAACAAGAATTCAAACGTAATCAAGTGGGTTACGAAGCGCCGGTAGTAAATAGCTTCGGCTGTGACTATGACGAAGATAACTTATCTAAAATCAAAAGTCGAATGGTGAATAAAAAAGCATTGGCTCGCCGAATGGATGAACTTGCTTTTTCCGAATATCTTATTATGGGTAAGGGCGATATACAGAATAATATCAACCAAGAAGATTCTGTAAAAGAAGATTTGTTTGAAGCTATTATCGGAGCTGTTGCAATCGATTCAGGATGGAATCTGAAGGACTTGCAAAAAGTGGTTGAAGCAATGCTTGTTCCCGAAGACTTTCTAATTAATGATACCGACACCAATTATGTGAGACTTATTCAGGAATGGGAAATAAACGAGAATGGGTGCATTCCTTGGTATAAATACAAAGAAGCTTCTTACTCATCGACTTGGTATTTAAAAGAGGATAACACTATATATCAAAGCCTTCCGTTAGATTACAACTATTCTAAGCTTAAATATCATTGTTACCTCAAACTGCTTGATTCTTTACCGGTGTTTTGCGGTTTTGGTGTGTCTATCCGTGAGGCAAGGATGGCTGCTTGCAAATTAGCGTATGAGTATCTAGAGAGAAATGATATGCTTCCATCTATCCGTGACGAAATTGAAAATCCTAACCGTGATGATGCAATTAACCAACTTGAAACATTGGCTCGAAGAGGTTATTTTTCCATTCCTACTTATGAGTTCAAGGAAACATATGATGACAATGGTAATCCCATTTGGAATTGTGAATGTCACATAGTGGAAGAAGATTATTACTTTGATGGGACATCCTTATCAAAAAAAGAGGCAAAGAAAGATTCTGCTTTTAGAATGCTTTTATATGTACTCGGAATGGAGGATGAATAAAAATGGCTAAGTGGTGTTTTAATTATGAGTCCTGCGAATATGAATACATCGAAAAGGATGGCTTCAGTATTGACCGAGGTGAATATGTTTACAATTGGGATGATAGCGAATATCGTCACGATGACGAAGAGGAAGAATGCCGCAATTCTTTATTTGATGATGAAGATGACGACTGACCCCAGTTGCTAAAACAATACAAATGTACGATTTAAAATTCGCATACTCGCACCTGTTTTTCGATTTTGCTAAACTGTAATCGAAAGGCAGGTGCATTTTGCATTGCAGACCTGCCGGGGGAATTTTGAATGGGAGGATCACATATGAAATCCCTATTTGAGCAGCTGGGCGGCACTCACACAAGGCAGGGCGACTATTGCCTACCCGATGTTTGATTACCGCCCGAAGAAGAACGCCCCATCGGCGTTTACGGTCAGCGGCGGCGAGTTTATCTGAAGAAGCATTATCGGGTATTGTATTATAACCTGCTGACCGCCGGGATACTGGACGGCCACCTTGCAGACATCGAGGAGCAGGCGCAGGAACTCTTTCTTCGGCTGGTAGAACAATACGCAGACACCGAGGGCATGACGGAGGCCTTGAAAGCCGATGACCCTATGGCGTGGGTGCGGAAGATGAACAGCATCCGAAACCGGGCAAACGAGGCCGTGATGCAGGAAATTGTATACTGGTAACGAACAAGCGGGGGCCTATGGCCTCCGCTTGTTTTATATGCAGAAAAAGAACAATGCTGTTTTGAAACGACATTGTTCCAAACTTTATTGACATTGTTCTTTTATTTGGGTATAATGTACTTGTGATTTTATGAGTGGAGGTATCCCCTATGGCTGAAATGATCTCGGTAAGAGAGGCGGCAGTGCGCTGGAATATAACGGAGCGGAGAGTTGCGACGCTCTGCAAGAATGGGAGAATCGCCGGTGCGAAAAAGCAGGGCAATCGTTGGCTGATCCCCGCTGATACGCAGAAGCCTGCGGATCAGCGGCTCAAGACGGGCGCTTTTCGCAAGACGGAGCGCGCGCCGAAGCTGCCCCTGCCCATCGGCGTGTCCAACTACTGCCTTGCCTCGTCGGAATACTATTATATCGACAAGACGATGATGATCAAGGATTTCATCGATGAGCGTCCGATGGTGACGCTGTTCACCCGCCCCCGGCGTTTCGGCAAGACGCTGAATATGGATATGCTGCGCACTTATTTTGAAAAGAGCGACAAGGATACCTCCGTCTACTTCCGGGATAAGAAGATCTGGGCCTGCGGCCAGAAGTACCGGTATTATCAGGGCAAGTACCCTGTGATCTTCCTGACCTTCAAGGATGTGAAGTTTGATACTTGGGAGGAGACCTTTGCGGCCATCCGGGATATTTTCGCAAAGGAGACCCGGCGGCACAAGGAGTTGCTGGCCAGCGATAAGTGCGACGAGTACAGCAAAAAGACCTATGCAAAGCTGGCAGACGGCAAAGTCAGCGAGGTTGAGCTGGCTTCGGCACTGCTGGACCTGTCCTCTATGCTGCACAAGCACTATGCCGTTGCGCCCATTA
This sequence comes from Ruminococcus bromii, assembly GCF_002834235.1. Taxonomy (GTDB): domain Bacteria; phylum Bacillota; class Clostridia; order Oscillospirales; family Acutalibacteraceae; genus Ruminococcoides; species Ruminococcoides intestinale. Next base: position 103,668 of record NZ_NNBY01000032.1, read on the forward strand.
TCATCATCGACGAGTATGACACCCCCATCCAGCAGGGCTATCAGAAGGACTATTACGACAAGGTCATCCGGTTTATGCGAAACCTGTTTTCCGGCGGGTTCAAGGATAATCAGCACCTGTCCTTCGGCTTCCTCACAGGCATTCTGCGGGTGGCCAAGGAGAGCATCTTCAGCGGGATGAACAACCTGTCTATCAACTCCGTGCTGGACAACAAATACAGCGCCTACTTCGGCTTCACCGCCGACGAGGTGATGGAGATGGCGGAATACTACGGCGCTGCCGATAAGTACGACGAAATTTGCCAGTGGTACGACGGCTACCGCTTCGGCAAGACGGAGATTTTCAACCCGTGGTCGGTGGTCAACTACTTCAGCAACGAGTGTGAGCCGAGACCCTTCTGGGTCTCCACCGGCAGCAACGATATTATCGGGGAAGTGCTTGCCCAGGCAGATGAGGATATTTATAACCGTCTGACCTCCCTGGTCAACGGCGAGACCTTCACCACCTTCATCGACACCGGCGTGATTTATCCGCAGATCAAAAGTAATCCCTCCACCATTTACAGCTTCCTGCTGGTGACCGGCTATCTGAAGGCACTGAAAACCACGCCCTCCTTCAGCGGCGATTTTATGTGCGAGGTCTCCCTGCCCAACCGGGAGATTTCTCTGGTGTATAACAAGGAGATTTTGCAGAGGTTAGAGAATCTGATCCCGCCGTCCACGGCGATTTCCGTTCAGGAGGCCATCTTCTCCGGCGATAACGCACGGCTGAAAGCGCAGATTCAGACGCTGCTGACCCAGTCGGTCAGCTCCTTCGATACCGCCGGGGAGAACTTCTACCACGGCTTTATGCTGGGACTGTGCGCCCTGCTGGGCGGTGCTTTCGTGAACTCCAACCGGGAATCCGGCGACGGACGCTATGACATTCAGCTGAAGCCCACGCAAAAGGGTCTTCCGGGCATCCTGATTGAGCTGAAAGCGGAGAAAAATTGCAGCGACGAAAAGCTGAAAAAGCTGTCCGAGACGGCCTTGCAGCAGATCAATGATAAGAAATACGAAACTGAGCTGACGACCGCCGGGGTCAGGACGATTTATAAATACGGCGTGGCCTTCAGCGGTAAAAAGGTCGAAGTGGCGGTTGGATGAGGCTGACGAATTTCAAAGTATCAGCTTTCGGCTTCCAAAGTATCAAATTGATACTTTGGTGAAATTCCAAAGTGCCAAATTGGCACTTTGGGGATGTACTTACATCGAATGCTAAATGAATTAACAAAAATTGAGGGAGACTGCTTATGAAATCAAATTTTGATTTTCTAAATCGATACTGGCCTGCATTGGCACAGATCGGCGCAACCGCAGAAACCTATGTCTATTCTGATCCCAATGCCTGTATCTATAAACTCGGAATGTTTGCCGAGCGCTTAGTGCAGGAGATCCTTGTCTTTGAGCACATTGCGGAGCCGGCTGTTGACAACACCCACGCAAATCGAATTCGTATTTTGAAGCGAGCCGGTTTATTGCCGCACGAAATTGATAACACGCTATATGTTCTTCGCAAGACAAGAAACTCGGCAGTACATATAGGTACGGACTCCGTGGACGAAGCAAAGACATTGCTATCCTTGACATACAATCTTGCTGTTTGGTTTATGGAAACCTATGGAGACTGGGGATATATTGCGCCTGAGTTCGTTATGCCAAGCGAGATCACGCACGAAGATTTGGAATCCGTTATTGCCGAGCAGGAAAGGAAAATCGAGGAATTGACGAAGCAACTGGCCGTGGTCAAGACCGCCGCTTCGGGCAAAACGCAGAAGGAGCGCGCAAGGCAGTCAGAATCTGTCTCCGCTATGATGAATTGGAATGAGGCGCAGACCAGATGCTTGATTGACGAGCAACTTCGTCTTTCCGGATGGGAAGCTGATACGCAGAACCTGCGCTACAGCAAAGGAACGCGTCCTGTAAAGGGGAGAAATATTGCCATCAGCGAATGGCCTACCAATTCGGCCTTTTACAAAAACGGGTATGTGGATTATGCATTCTTCGTTGGCGAGAAGCTCGTAGCATTGATGGATGCAAAAAAGATGTCGGAAGATGTGGCATCTACCATCGATGTGCAGGTAAAGGACTATGCTGCACATATTAAGCCGGAGGATATTCCACATACGGTTGGAAACTGGAATGGTTATCAGGTCCCCTTCCTCTTTGCTTCAAATGGCAGGGCGTATTTAGAGCAGCTGCGGACGAAGTCCGGTATTTGGTTTTTGGATATCCGGGAACAGGAAAATCAACCGTATCCTATTCGGAACTGGTTTAGCCCAAGTGACCTGATGGAAAAACTTGGTCAGAATACAGCGGCGGCCAATCAAGCACTGGCTACGGCAGATAATTCGTTTATGACAGACCCTAATGGTCTGAATCTGCGCGACTACCAGATCAAGGCCATTGATAAGGCAACAGAGGCAATCGTTGACGGCAAGAGAACGGCCTTGCTTGCAATGGCCACCGGAACGGGCAAAACCCGTACTGTTCTGGGACTTATCTACAAGATGCTGGAATCCAAGCGTTTCCGTCGTATTCTTTTCCTTGTGGATCGAGTGTCCCTCGGTGAGCAGGCAATGGACACCTTCAAAGATGTCAAACTGAAGGAACTGCTGACGCTGGACAAAATATATGAGATCAAAGCGATCGATGACAACATCATCAATCTGGAAACCAAGGTCAGCATTTCAACGGTGCAGGGGCTTTTGAAACGCACGATTCTGGCAGAAGAACCGGATTTGATGCCCGGTGCATTTGATTTGATTATTGTGGACGAAGCCCACCGAGGCTATATTCTTGACCGTGAAATGACGGAAGAAGAAATCCTCTACGATAATCAAGATGATTATATGAGCAAGTACAAGCAGGTTATCGAGTATTTCGATGCGGTGAAAGTTGCCTTGACTGCTACGCCCGCCCTGCACACGACCGAGATTTTCGGGAAGCCGGTCTATACCTACAGCTACCGTGAGGCGGTTATCGATGGCTGGCTGGTGGATCACGACCCTCCATATCTGATTAATACGGATTTCATTGAAAATGACGCACAGTTCAAGAAGGGTGAAACCTTGGCGCAATATGACCCCAACACTAATGAACTTTTGAACGGTGCAGTTTTGGACGATGAAATGGATTTCGATGTGTCGGAGTTCAACCGCAAAATTGTTCTGCCGGATCACACTCGCAAAGTATTGGAAGAAGTATCGACCTATCTTAATCCGGAAAGTAGAGAAAAGACGCTGATTTTTGCGGTGAATGATGCACACGCTGACCGTATTGTGGATACGCTCCGAGAAATTTACAAGCCCTATGGCATTTCCAATGATGCCATTATGAAAATCACGGGCAAAACTGCCGGCGGCAACAAAAAGAAGATTTTGCAGGTGATCAAGCAGTTCAAGAACAACCAGTACCCCAACATTGCCGTAACAGTCGACCTGCTGACTACCGGAATCGATGTGCCGGCAATTTGCAATTTGGTGTTTATGCGCAAGATCAACAGCCGAATCCTCTTTGAGCAGATGCTGGGACGCGCTACTCGCCTTTGCCCGGAAATCGGAAAAACTCACTTCAATATCTTCGATGCAGTTCGCGTGTACGAGGATTTGGATGACACTTCCAATATGAAATCAGTCTCCGTCAGCAAATCAATGGCTGAATTGTTGGAGAATTTGTTCCGTCCGGGTGAGGCCAGCAAGCAGCCTGTCAAAGATCGCATTTTGGCAAGATTGCAGCGTAAGAGCAATAATCTGACCGATGAGCAAAAGTATGATGTTTCCGAGCGCTTGGGCGGAAAAACAATTCGGGAATATGCGAAGGAATTGAAAAGCTGTACAGAGAACGCCTTTGTGCAGCGCTGCCGGGAGGATAAGGATTTCCTGCTTTGGTTTGACAACCTGAAGGGTAAAAAGCGCGGACATTACTATTCCGAAAAGGAAGATACTCTTTTGGAAACGACTCGTGGCTATGGTGACACAGAAAAACCGCAGGATTATCTGGACTCTTTTGTGGCCTATGTCAATGAGAACAAAGACCGTATCGAAGCGATCCGCATAGCCTGCACACGCCCCAGCGATATGACCCGGGCGCAGCTTCGGGAGTTAAAGCTGGAGCTGGATAAGGAGAATTTCACCGAGAGCAGCTTGAATGAAGCGGCCAGCGCGGTGAGCAATGAACGGATCGTGGCAGATATTATCGCTTTTGTTCGTCGGGCTGTACTTAAAACACCGCTGGTGAACCACGATGCCCGCGTGAAAATGGCCTTTTCTAAACTGATTTCGGCGCATCGCTTTAACAAAATGCAGCTGGATCTGCTGGATAAGATCAAGGTATATATGCTTCACGAGAGCATCCTCAATACCGAGACCTTTGAGGCACCGGCGTTCAAGATGGATGGCGGTTTCGCACGCTTTAACAAGAAGTTTGGCGGGCAGCTTGCGGAGATCATCCGCGAGATCAACACTTATATTTACGAAGGAGCAGCTTAAATGAGTACGCAAGATATTGTACAGAAACTTTGGAACCTCTGCAATGTGCTGCGGGATGACGGTATTACTTATCACCAGTATGTGACAGAGCTGACCTACATTCTGTTTTTGAAAATGGCCGATGAGACCGGTGCAGATAAGGATATTCCCGAAGCATATCATTGGGGCTCTTTGACCAGCCGTTCCGGCATTGACCTGAAAAAGCACTACTATACGCTGCTCAGCAAGCTGGGCGAAGAATCCGTTGGTCGCGTGGCGCAGATTTACGCCAACGCATCCTCCAGCATCGAGGAGCCGAAAAACCTCGAAAAAATCATCACGGAGATTGACAAACTGGACTGGTATGAGGCCAAAGAGGAAGGTCTGGGCGACCTGTATGAAGGACTCTTGGAGAAAAACGCCAATGAGAAGAAGTCCGGTGCCGGTCAGTACTTTACCCCTCGTGTGCTGATCGATGTGATGACGGAGCTCATCAAACCCCAGCTGGGCGACAAGTGCTTTGACCCGGCCTGCGGTACTTTTGGCTTTATGATTGCAGCCAACCGCTATGTCAATGCGCATAACGATATATATGCACTCTCTGACCGTCAGGCAGATTTCCAGCAGAACAAAGCGTTCAACGGTGTGGAACTGGTACACGAGACCCATCGCTTGGCATTGATGAACGCCTATCTGCACAATATGAATGCCAATATCACATTGGGGGATTCTCTCGCACAAAGCGCCAAGGGATTGAAAGGTTTTGATGTTATTCTGACCAATCCGCCCTTTGGCACGAAAATGGGCGGCAAGCGTGCGACCCGAGATGATATTTCTTTTCAGACCTCCAACAAGCAGCTGAACTTCTTGCAAGTGATCTATCGCAGCCTGAAGACGGACGGCAAGGCCCGCTGTGCCGTAGTGCTGCCGGATAATGTGTTGTTTGCCGCCGGTGACGGTGCCAGCGTGCGTCGAGAGCTGATGAATTTCTGCAACCTGCACACCATTCTGCGCCTGCCTACCGGCATTTTCTATGCACAGGGCGTCAAGACCAATGTGCTGTTCTTTACCCGCGGGACAACCGAGCAGGATAACACCACCGAGGTTGCGTTCTACGATATGCGCACCAATATGGACAGCTTTGGTAAGACCCGGCAGCTGCGTAAGAGTGACTTTGATGAATTCGTGGCAGGATACGAAGACCCATCCAAGCGCACGGGCGAGCGCTGGAGTAAATTCACCCGTGAGGAGATTGCCAAGAATCCGGACGATAGTCTTGACCTTGGCTTGATTCGCGACGACTCCATCGTGGACTATGATGATCTCCCCGACCCTGTAGAAAGCGGCGAGGAAGCGATTGCAAATTTAGAAGAAGCGGTCGATCTGCTGAAAAGTGTTGTGCGTGAGCTTCGTGCTCTGACGGAGGAAAAGTAATGGCAAGAGCAAAAAAAGAAGCTGCCCTCACGCCCGAAGAGCGTTTGCAGGCGGCCTTGGTACCGGATTGGGAGTGGCCGTACAAGCTGCCAGAGAATTGGTGTTGGACAAGAATCGGTATGGTTAGTAATTTTGAACGCGGAATTACTTTCCCAGCAGCCGCAAAAGAAGCTGCACCAACTGAGGATAATATTCCGTGTCTTCGCACAGCAAACGTGCAAGAAAATCTTGAAATTGACGATATGATATATGTCAACAGAGACTTTATGAAAGGAAATATCGCAAAACTGGTGCGTGAAAACGACATTATTATGTCTTCGGCCAATTCCAGAGAGCTTGTTGGTAAATCTTCTTTAGTAACACATATTCCCTTCCCTATGACTTTTGGCGGTTTTGTTCTTAATATAAGAGCGAAAGAAATGTCCAGTAAATATTTGTTCTATTTCTTGCGGCACGAATTCCTTGCAGGGAAATTCATCGGAGAATCTTCACAGACAACGAACATTGCAAATATCAACACAACGACGCTAGGAAACTACGAAATCCCTCTTCCGCCACTTCCCGAGCAACAGCGCATTGTAGACTGCATTGAAAGTCTGTTTGCCAAGCTGGATGAGGCCAAGGAAAAGGCACAGGCTGTGGTAGATAGCTTTGAAACCCGCAAAGCCGCTATTCTGCATAAAGCCTTCACCGGTGAACTGACTGCGAAATGGCGGGAAGAGCACGGCGTGGGGATGGAGAGTTGGGAAACCCGTGAGCTAGCAGAATGCTTCGAAATTGTTTCGGGTATTCAAAAAACTCCAGCCCGCAGTCCTAAGGATAATCCGGTTCCATATTTGACAGTAGCAAATGTATATAGAGGAAGAATAGACCTTTCGGATATAAGGTATTTTGAGGTCACTTCAAAGGAAATAGAGAAATTAAAGCTTCAGGATAAGGATATTTTAATTGTTGAGGGCAATGGTAGTGGTAATGAAATCGGCCGTTGCGCAATATGGCATAACGAATTGCCTCTATGTATTCATCAAAATCATATTATTCGGATGAGAAGAAAGACGGTTGATATTTTGCCAGAGTACGCACTCCACTATTTGAACAGTGAAGCCGGAAAATCCATTATGCGAGAGCGATCCAAGACAACTGCGGGGTTGTTTAATTTAAGTGCTGGAAAAATAAAGACAATCCCACTACCGATGGCTTCTTTAGATGAACAATCGGAAATTATTTACCTCATTGATAGCTTGCTTGAAAAAGAGCAATGGGCCAAAGAGTCTGCCGAGGCAGTCCTTGACCAAATCGACCTGATGAAAAAATCCATTCTCGCCCGTGCTTTTCGCGGTGAACTGGGTACGAATGATCCGAGCGAGGAGAGCGCGGTGGAATTGCTGAAGCAGATCATTTAACATACTTGTTGAAAGCAAGAACAGAAATGAAGGATGATAGTGTTGGATCAAACAAATGCAAATATTGAAAGACATATCAAAACCTACTCAGTGCGTTCCGATGATGACCGAGCGGCAGTAGAGGGTGGCAACTTCGGAAGTCGTTGGAGGGAGGGCTAAGCCGAAAATCCTGAGAGAAAAACAAAAGTCTGCTTTGATCACTTACTCTTAGAAAAAGGTATAAGAAAAAGCCCATAATCGGCTTGATTACAGGCTTTTTTGTTTGGCGGAGACGGAGGGATTCGAACCCTCGTCCCTCAGGGGGCATCATGATTTCGAGTCATGTCCGTTATGACCACTTCGATACGTCTCCGAATATTGGTGATTAACCTTGTTTATTGTACTTGTTTTTTGTGCGATTGTCAAGCAAAATTACACAAATTTGTAAATTTTAAATTTAATCCGTAAAAGCATAAATAAGTGTCTGCGATTATTATATGAATACTTATGCTTGATTTTACGGACAGTTTTTCTTGAAAATTATGTATAAATGTATTATCGAAACAACCATACTCAAATTATCAATCGGCACAACTGCACCTGCGAGATCGTCTTGCAAGACTTTGAACAGCAGAGTTATGAACAGCCTCTTGCGGCACAGGAAAGGCAGATATAGGCAAATTTATTTTTGACATTTATTTACTGCAGACTGTTTTCTCAAAAATAAGCAACCTAGCAATTATAAGCAACGCTTATGCGGATTGCTGTTCCGAAATTTGATTAAGTTCCTTCTATGCTTTTAGGGTGTATTTTCCGTTTTTGATTATAACAAAATCCTTTGCCATAAGTTTGTGAAGAAGTTGCTTCGATTTTTTATGACTTATTCCGAGAAGTTCGGAAATTTCTTTTGAAGTTACCGTGATGTTGTCAGTAATGTATGAAATTACGGCATCCTGTCTGTCTGTTTCAATATCAGGACGATTTTGTAAAATTTGAGTATTAGTTGATTTGCTTTCGGGAACAAACGAAAGCTTTAGAGTGATGCTTTCGGGGTTGAAACTTTCTTCAATGACCGGCAGAACAAGTTTGTGACTTTTCCAAACGGAGAAAATATTAGAAATACCGAATCCGTCGTTACTGCCGATTCCTATCAAATTAAACATACGCATAATTGCCGTGTTTCTGGGGTCGGATATACCGCCCGCTCTTGCGGCATCGAGTTCAACTCTAAATCCGCCTGGATTGGATATTGTAATGCTTTCACCATCTTTCATAACAACAACACCGTTTGAACCATAATAGTCGGCATTTATAAGGCAGTTTGCAAGAGCTTCCTGTAAGGCAGTTGTAATCGGTGTAATGTCTGATTTTATGTTTGTTGTCAGTTTTATATCGTATGAAATTTTTTCAAAGACCTTTATAAAAAAATCATAAAGGTTTTCACAGTCAGAATTTAAATTTGATGAAATAATTGTGTGTTTATCATCTTGTGTTGTTTCCTTATATTCAAGACAATAGGACGGGTATTCTTTTTTGATGAATTCTGACCTACCGAACATAAGAAGTCCTGCGGCTGTAGGGTGAAACAAAAGGTCTTCCCCTACTCCTATTGCTCCTATTGCCTGCAAGAAATCTTTATCCGACAAATTTTGAAGCCGATTATTTGGCTTAACAGTTGACATTTTTATTCGGTAGCTATGGAGTGAATCGGTATTAAATACGGAAGCAGTCATGCATTCGATGATATTCATATCCTGTGTTTTAATCTCAGAATCACGCACCATAGCGTTAATTTGGTCGAGTGTGCAACGGTAGTCACCCTCGCCGTTTCTTCTGTATGAATTATGAATGCTGCCGTCAAGATACACGGGACGGTCAAATCTTTTGGCTTTTGGCACTGTAATAACGATAATATGCTTTTCTTCAATTATTTGCACATAAACATCATCATATGAAAGAATGTTTGTGCTTACTTTTTGAATATCGTTTGCTATCTCCCAAAATTCCTCAATAAGTTCATCCGGATCGGGAAGATTTACGGGATGAAGTGATTTGTCCCTGTATTCTTCTACACCTAAAAGTATAATGCCTCCGAGTGTATTTGCAAAGGATGAATATGTTTCCCACAAGCTTTTAGGTAATCCGCCTGTTGCCTTTTTGGCCTCTATTCGATTGTTTTCTCTGTATTTTTCAATGTTGTTGAGGTCAATCACATTCATCCCTCCTTTATCCTACAAAATAATATTACAGTATAGTTTTTAATATGTCAACGCAGAAAAGGAACAAACATTACAGTTGTTCCTTTTGCGTTTAGGGTTATATTTAATTGAGTTTCCAATTACTGCTTTCGGATTGTAAGTTCATCATATGAACAAATATTCCGTTTGACTTTTTAAGACTTGCTACTGTGCCTTCTTCGGCAACAACGCCGTCTGACAAAACTACAATTTTGTCTGCACCTGCAACTGTTCTCATTCTGTGAGCGATAACAATTACGGTCTTATTTTTGATAAGTCTTGAAAGAGCTGTTTGAATAAGGGTTTCGTTTTCTACATCAAGCGACGCTGTAGCCTCGTCAAGAAGAATAATCGGAGCGTCTTTAAGAAATGCTCGTGCAATTGAAACACGCTGTCTTTCACCGCCTGAAAGCTGACATCCGTTTTCGCCAATGTCCGTATTGTAACCGTCAGGGAGCTTTGAAACAAATTCATCGCAGTTTGCAAGTTTTGCGGCAAGGAGAACTTCCTCATCTGTAGCGCCTTTTTTGCCGAGCCTGATGTTTTCCATAATCGTATTATTGAATAGGATTACATCCTGGAAAACAATTGAATAGAGTGACAAAAGAGTTTCAGGTTCAATCTTAGAAATATCCATACCGCCGACGGTGATTTTACCATTGTTAATATCCCAGAATCTTGCGGCAAGTCTTGATACGGTGGTTTTACCGCCGCCTGACGGACCGATAAGAGCGGTAACTTCACCTTGCTTAGCTATGAATGAAACATCTCTGAGAACATTCTCTTTGTTGTTGTATGAAAATTCTACATTTTCAAATTTTATATCATAGCCTTTGTTTGTAAGCTTTGTATCGCCTGTCTGAACATCATGATCAAGAATTTCGTTCATTCTTGCAACATTTGTGCTTGTGCTGATGATTGCGGCGAGATTCTGCAAAGTAGACTGCATCGGATCATAAAGTCTTGATACAACAAGCAAGAACATAAAGAATGTAAGAACATCAAGCTGTCTGTTTATAAGCAGGATTGAGCCTACAAGCGCTGTTGTAGCAATGCCAAGTTTCAGAATTAATCCGGCAGATACTACAAATGCGGCAGTTCCAAATTCACTTTTCAAAGCACGCTTTTCTACATTGTCAATTTTTGTATCAAGACCAGCCATGTATGCCTGTTCCGCATTGTTTGCTTTTAAGTCCTGAATTGTTTCGATACATTCCTGTATGCCGTCTGCACAAGCCATTTTTGCATCCATAGACTTGTGGTTTAAACTCTTCTGAACTTTTGATGACAAACCGATTATCGTAAATGCAACAGGAAGAACCCAAAGAGAGGCAATTGCCATTCTCCAATCAAAGAAGAAAAGACTGATTGAGATAAGAACGGTTGAGATTATTGCTCCGACAAATGGTGGAATGAAGTGTGAAAATGCTGTTTCAAGATATGTACAGTCTGCCATGATTGTGCTTGTGAGGTCGGCAAGATCTTTTTTGCCGAAAAATGACAGAGGAATTTTTCTTAACTTTTCAGCAAGTGTAATCCTTCTTGTGCCTGTTTCTACATATGTTGCAAGAAAGGTTGAATTGTATTGCCAATAGGTTACTGCAAAAATTAGAGCAAGTGCTGTGATACAGCCTAAAATATAGAACCATATTTTTTCGGGTTTTATACCGCTGTTTAACAAATCACTTACGAAAAAGTAAAGTAAAGCTACAGGAAACATAAATGAAATATTCTGTAATGCACAGGCGATTATACCCTGAATAAGGTCTTTTGCGCCTCTTTCGGAAAGAGCAAATTTATGCTGAAGCTTTTTAATCATCATTTACCCTCCTTTGAAACTTTCCAATTTACGGATGAAACATAATTTTTCATCATATCTGCATATATGCCGCCCATTGCAACAAGTTCGTCATTTGTACCTGATTCGGCAATCTTGCCACCTTCAAGCACATAGATTTTATGGGCATTTGCAATGGTAGAAAGTCTGTGTGCAATCATAATAACGGTTTTGTCTTTTGCAAGTTCATTAATTGCCTGCTGAACTTTTGCCTCATTATCGGGATCGGCAAAAGCGGTTGCCTCATCAAGGATGAGAATTGGTGCATTTTTGAGGATTGCTCTTGCAATGCTGATCCTCTGCTGTTCGCCGCCTGAAAGGTATGTGCCGTGAGTTCCGATTACGGTATTTATACCGTCAGGAAATTTCTTAATGATTTCATCACACTGCGCCTTGTGAATAGCTGAAAGTACCTCTTCTTTGGTTGCGTTAGGTCTTGCCATTTTGACATTATCAAGAATTGTGCCTTTTATTAATCGGCTGTTCTGAAATACAAATGAAACTGTATTCATCAGAATAGTTTTATCAATGTTTTTGACATTTACACCGCCGATAAGTACATCTCCCTCATCAGCATCGAAAAATCTGCTTATGAGGTTTGCGAGCGTTGTTTTACCGCTACCTGACTGTCCTACAAAAGCAACTGTTTCGTTTGGCTTAATTGAAAGCGATACATCGTCAATTGCTTTTTTGGCTTTATCTTCCCTATCGTAGCTGAAAGAAACCGATTTGAGAACAACGGAATTGTCTTTAGGTGTTTTTGCATCTGTGATTTCAAGCGGCTCAAGATTAAGAATTGAGTCAATTCTCTTGAGTGAGTCTGTAACAAGCATTGTGTTCTCGCTCTGGAACATTATTTTTGTCATTGTAACGGTTAATACAGGAGTTATGATAATATAGAACAAGATGCTGAGAATTAAATTGGTTGTTACTCCGCCTGAAGTAAACCACATACCTGCGAAGAGAATAAATGCAAAAATTCCGTTAATAAGCATTGTAAGAATACACATTGGTTTTCTCATACTCTCGGTATAAGAAATTGCCCATGTGCTGTAGTTGTCAATAGACTTTTTGAAACGGTGAAATGAAAAAACAGACTGACCGAATGTCTTTACGACAGGAATACCTCTTACATACTCAACAGCTTCATTTGACATATCTTCAAGAGCATTCTGATATTCTTCCATTTTAGTTTTAAGTGTAGGTCCTGTCATCTGTGTGAACATAATAACAAAACTCAGCAAAATAGGAATTAAGCAGAAAAGACCGAATCTCCAATCAAAGAAAAACAGCATAAACAGAAGTCCGATAGGTGTTATGTATGCGGTTACCATATCGGGCAGCTGATGAGCAAGGTATGTTTCAGTTGATTCTGAACATTCGTTGACCGTTTTTCGTACTTTACCGCTTCCGAGAGCTTCAAGAGTTCCGAGGGGTAACTTAATGATGTGGTGCATCATATTTTTTCGCAGATTTGTCTGAACCCGAAAAGCTGCTTTGTGCGAACATAAAAGTCCTGCAACATAGATTAAAAATGCGGCAGCGGCAAATATTACTGCCATCCATCCGTTGTGTACAAGACTTGTTGCCTTTGAAAAGTCAGGCATTACTTCAAGTACTTCTTTGATAATCTTCCAAAGATAATAGAAAGGAACAAGTGCAAACACAGCACTGATTCCTGAGAGAATCCAGGAAGCATAAGTAAAGTATTTGTGATTTCCTGCGTAGGACATAAGTCTTGATAAATTCGATTGCTTTTTCAAGAATAGATCTCCTCCAAGTGTATAATTTGTATATCTGATACGAAAACGCTGCAGTCGTTTTCGATTATCATTCAAATTCAGGTTAGCTATTGCTAACCGTTAATCAAAAATAATAGAGCTTAACCCTGCCCCATTATTTTCATCCAACCTGCCGTATAGAATTCACGCATTTCTTTGAGATAAAGTTTTGCGTCTTCAATCGGCATTTCGTGGATTATAAGTTCAAAATAGGTATTGAACATACCCGTAATAATCATATGCTCAAGTTTAGTATCAATTTTTGGTGACGGTTTTCCGAGCCTTTTAAGCACATTCAAATATTTATGAGTAGCCTCAGCCTCAATTTTAACCATTTCATCTATCATATGAGAAAACTTTGTGCCCTCTGATTTTAATAAAATCAGCTTAAAAACATCAAGATTATCATAACAATACAAAAGTCCGTCATACATACAATTACCTGATATGCTCGCCATATTGTCAGGTTGTGATTCTTCAGGAAGACTTGCAAATTCATCTTGTGCGGCTTTGTACATCTCGATAATTTTATCGTAGTGCTTCCCTACAATTGCCTCAAAAAGTCCCTCTTTGTCGCCAAATCTGGTATAGATTGAACCTGTTGTTGTGTGTGCTTCAGTAGCAATTGTTCGCAGTGAGGCATCGGCATAGCCTTTGTTCAGAAATTCTTTTGTGGCACAGGCTATTATGTTTTCGTAAACGCCCTCAATTTGCTTTGCCAAATGAAACACTCCTTAGTTTATCTTAACATTTTGAACATTCCCGGACCATCCCAGTCGCACGGTCTTTGTTCAAATCCAAATTTTTCATAAAAAGCAACAGCTTCTTTAGAACTGATAAGTTCAAGGCTTACTGCCCAATTTTTAGGCATAGAATTGCGTATGTAATCTTCAAGAAATTGCATTAACGCTTTTCCTACACCCTTACTCTGATATTCTGGAATAACGGCATAGTCTTTTATATAGAATGACATACCGCCGTCGCCGATAATTCTAACCATTCCGACAGGTTTGTCACCGTCATATGCAACAAATTTTGCATATGAATTATTTAAGGCGGTTTCGATTTGGTCAATGCAAGGCGACTCCCAACCTACCGACCTGTACAAACTTTCAAAAAGTTTTGGCGTTCGAATGAAATTGTGTAAGCTGCCTTGTTTTCAGTCACAGTAGTCACCTCTAATTCATAACATTGTTATGTAACGCTGTTATGATTATATAATTAAAATACTCGCTTGTCAACATTTATCAGCAAAAAATAAAAGCACCGCAGAAAAAATCTACGGTGCAATTTAAAGATTCGGTTAAAAAATCAGTTTTCTCTTCCGAGAAGGTAGTCAACAGACACTTCAAGAATATCGGCAAGTGCAACAAGCTCAACATCTGTTACGAAACGAATCTGACCTTCAAGCTTTGAAAGTCCTGATGCATTCATATCGACGCCGTTAACCTGTAATTGGGCAAGAAGCTCCTTTTGCTTCATACCTTTCTGCTTTCTTACAGCCTCAACCCTGCTTCCTACGAGGTTTCTGTCTCCAAGTTCCTGTTTTCTTAATCTCATTTTTACTCTCTCCCAAATCGTTTTAATTCTTTTTTAAAATTCTTTAAAAACATTGTGATGTTATTATAATACTAAAAAGGAAAAAAAACAAGGGTTTTTTGTAAATAAATTTAAAAAATTGAAATTTTTTCATAAATTTGGTTACAAATTGAAACATAGTAGTTATAATGCACTTATAAATGCATATGATTTTAATAATATTATACAATTAGCACAACACATAATTCCGACTGAGAAAGAATAATTTTCCTTAATTTCCTGAATAGAATTAATATTTTTGAAATGTTTCTATATCAGAAATAACAATTACAAAATATTACAAACAAGAAATCTAAGTTTCAAAAAGAAAAACGCCCTTAATAAAAAGAGCGTTTTAATCTTATTTTTAATTTGTTTATGCTTTAAAAGTACCGTTTTCAATGTCTGTAATCATTGACACACGGTTTTCGTGTCTGCCGCCTTCATAAGGTGTGTTAAGGAAGATGTCAGCAAATTTAACAGCATCTTCTTCGCTTGTAACTCTGCCGCCCATACAAAGAATATTTGCGTTATTGTGTCTGCGAGTCATTTCAGCACAAAATTCGTTTGAAACAACTGCGGCTCTGATTCCCTTTACTTTGTTTGCGGCAATTGAGATACCGATGCCTGTACCGCAACAGAGAATGCCTGTTGAGCATTCGCCCGAGGTGATTGCAGTTGCTACCTTGTAGGCATAAACCGGATAATCAACGCTTTCCTCGCTGAAAGTGCCGTACTCTTTGTATTCAAGTCCTTTTTCATCCAGATATTTTTTGATTGCGCAGATAAGGTTATATCCGCCGTGGTCGCATCCGAGTGCTATCATTTTGTTCTACCTCCAAGTTTTTTATTAAGCTCACGCTGTGCCTGAGGCAAGCGGAGATATACCGGCATAAGCTCTTGTGCCGAAACGGTTTGTCCGTTATTAATCATTTCAACTGCAACAAGTGCAGTTGAAGACGCTCTCTGATATTTAAGATTTACGGGAGCAGACTCTGCATTTTTAATTTCATTACCGATGTATTTACAGGTAATGTCGGTACCGTCACCTACTATGATGATTCTTCCGTCAACAGACAGCAGTTCGTTTTTTAAGTCATCAAGCGATAATGCTCTGTCATCACAAAGTCGGGTAACAACTCCGTTTTTAATTTCAAACAGTGCATTGTATACCTGTGAACAGCGTGCGTCCATTACGGCGCATACAATACAGTTGGTTGAAAGGAAATTATAAGCCATACTCTCAAGTGTTGAAACCGAAACACACGGTATATTATTTGCAAAAGCAAGACCTTTTACTGCCGCAACACCGATTCTTACTCCCGTGAATGAACCCGGACCTGCGTTGACAGCAATTGCATCGATATCGGATATTTCCGTTTTTGTATTGTTCAAAAGCTGTTCAACCATAGGGATGAGCGTCTGACTGTGGGTAAGACTTGTGTTTATGAAAGTTTCACCAATTAGCTTGCCCTCTTCTGAAAGTGCAACAGATGCGGCTGTTGCAGATGTGTCAACAGACAGAATTTTCAAATTTCAACACCTTCAATTTCAAAGATTCTTTCGTCATCGCTCTCCCCTTTTTCAATCGTTATTCTGATTGCATTTTCGGGAAGTGCGCCTTCTATATTTTCACTCCACTCAATTACGAGAATACCGTTGTCAATGTAGTCAAAAAATCCCGTTGAGTACAAATCATCCCATGAATTAACCCTGTACATATCAAAATGATAGATATTGTACTTTCCGCTGTATTCGTTTACAAGGGCGAAAGTAGGGCTTGACACACCGTCATCAACACCGAGGGCTCTTGCCAGTCCTCTTGTAAAGGCGGTTTTGCCCATACCGAGTCCACCGAAAAGGGCTATTACCTCTGTGCCGTGGAGCTTTTTTGCAATTTTTTCGCCGATTTGCTCAGTTTCATCGGCGCTGTGAGAAATCAATTTAACCATATCAGAAAAGTCCGCTGATTTTGCCGTTTTCATCAATATTAATTTTTTCTGCGGCAGGAACTTTCGGGAGTCCCGGCATTGTCATAATATTGCCTGTATAAATTACTGCAAAACCTGCACCGTTTGAAATTGTTACATCTCTTACTGTGATTTCAAAATCCTTTGGAGCACCGAGCTTTGTAGGATCATCTGAAAGCGAATACTGTGTTTTTGCCACACATATGGGAAGTTTGTCTCCGCCGAGTGCCGCAACTTCCTTGATTGCTTTTTCTGCGGCTGTTGTGTAGTTTACCTTTGACGCACCGTAGATTTCCTTTGCAATCTTTTCAACTTTTTCCTTGAGTGTGAGGTCGAGTGAATAGAGCGGTTTAAATGCAGACGGCTTTTCACAAGCCTCTACTACCTTATTTGCAAGCTCTACGCCGCCTTCTCCGCCTTTCTCGAATACATTTGAAAGGGCAAAGTCTGCACCCTTTGAAATGCAATATTCTTCAATGTATTTTAGTTCTTCATCTGTATCTGTACCGAACTGATTAATTGCTACAACTACGGGAACATTGTACTTTCTCATATTGTCAATGTGAACACCGAGGTTTACAATGCCTTTTTTGAGCGCTTCAATGTTTTCATTTGAAACCTCTGACTTTGGAACGCCGCCGTTGTATTTTAATGCACGGCATGTTGCCACGATTACAATTGCCGACGGAGCAATACCGGCATATCTGCACTTGATGTCAAGAAACTTCTCTGCACCGAGATCCGAGCCGAAACCTGCCTCTGTAATACAGTAATCAGCAAGCTTTAATGCAAGCTTTGTTGCTCTTATGCTGTTACAGCCGTGAGCGATATTTGCAAAAGGTCCGCCGTGCATAATTGCAGGAGTACCCTCAAGCGTCTGAACAAGGTTAGGTTTGATTGCATCCTTGAGAAGTGCAGTCATTGCTCCCTCTGCTTTCAAATCTTTGGCATAAACGGGTTCACCGCTGTATGTGTATGCAACAAGAATGTTGCCGAGTCTTTCTTTAAGGTCGGAGATATCATTTGCAAGACAGAGAATTGCCATAACTTCCGATGCAACTGTAATGATGAAGTGATCTTCCCTCGGAACACCGTTTACCTTACCGCCAAGACCGATTGTGATATTTCTTAATGCACGGTCATTCATATCAAGACAACGCTTGAAGAGAATTCTTCTCGGATCAATGCCAAGTGTGTTGCCTTGCTGAATGTGGTTGTCAAGCATTGCGCAACAAAGGTTGTTGGCTGCTGTAATTGCGTGCATATCACCTGTGAAATGAAGGTTAATGTCTTCCATCGGAAGAACCTGTGCATAACCGCCGCCTGCGGCACCGCCTTTAATTCCGAATACAGGACCGAGCGATGGTTCACGGAGTGCGATGATTGCCTTTTTACCGATTTTAGCCATTGCCTGACCAAGGCCTGCAGAAGTGGTGGTTTTGCCCTCGCCTGCCGGTGTTGGGTTGATTGCTGTTACGAGGATGAGCTTTCCGTCAGGATTGTCTTTTACACGGTCTGCAAGTTCATCAGAAAGTTTTGCTTTGTACTTTCCGTAAAACTCAAGCTCATCAGCAGAAATCCCAAGCTGATTTGCAATTTCTGCAATAGGCTTTAATTCTGCACTCTGAGCAATTTCGATATCAGATAACATAATATACCTCCGAATCAAATTCATGTTTTTATTATTATAACAAAATGCGAAACTTGTATTATTCTGTATTGAAATTATACTTGATATTGAGAGCGTAATTTAATATAATTATAGGGTAAAATTAATTTCAAAGGTTGTTTTGGGTGAAAAAAGTTATTACAAATATTTATGAATATTTCAGACAGTGTGACGCAGTGTTGTGGCTGTTGGCCTTGACCGCTGTTGCGTACAGTTTTCTTTTGATTGCGAGTATGCAACGATCGGGCGAATACAGTTATCTAAGAACTCAGATTATCGCTGTGTCTGTCGGTCTTGCGGCATCGGTGTTTATATCAATTGCCGATTACAGATTCCTTATACGAAAATGGTACATTGCCGCAATAGTGGGAATTGTTCTTGCCGGACTTGTGTTTGTGTTCGGAGTTCAGGTTAGCGGAACAGATGATACGGCATGGATTAATCTTCCGGGCGGATTTTCAATTCAGCCGTCTGAGTTTATAAAAATCTGTTTTATCATAACTTTTTCAAAGCATTTGTCGTGGCTGAGAGAAAAGAAAATGATTGAAAAGTTTTCGGGAGTACTTTTCCTTGCACTTCATGCAATGATACCAATGGCAATTATTCATATTCAGGGTGATGACGGTACAGTTCTTATATTTGCGCTTATGTTTTTGGTTATGACATTTGCGGCAGGTGTTCAACTGAGATATTTTGTCATTTTTGGAGGATTGCTTGTGTGTGCAATTCCGATTATATGGAATGTGTTTATGAATGAAGAACATCGTAACAGGGTTCTTGCTTTGTTTGACCTTGACGGGAATGCACTGACAAATTACGGTTGGCAACAGTATCAGGGTAAGGTTTCAATTGCAAGCGGTGAAGCTTTCGGAAGCGGACTTTTTAACGGTCAGCGTGTTGAACATTCAATCGTCCCCGAACAGGAAAACGATTTTATCTTTACCGTTGCAGGAGAGGAACTCGGATTTGTCGGATGCATGGCGCTTTTGCTGATTTTGTTTTTTATTATATTAAAAGTGATTTTGAATGCAAAAAATTCAAGTGAATTTGAAGGCAAGTATATCTGCTACGGTGTGTTTTCAATGATAGCGTCGCAAACAATTGTAAATATAGGAATGGTGCTTGGATTTCTTCCCGTAGTCGGAATAACCCTTCCCTTGTTCAGTTCGGGAGGTACTTCGGCTTTGAGTACGCTCATTAGTCTTGGTCTTGTACAGAGTGTGAGATATCACAATACTGACGATATGAACAAAGCTTTTGTAAGGCGAGGCAGTTCAAATCGAATCAGAATGTAATTTAATACAAATAAACTAAACCGCAGACATCAAAATGCCTGCGGTTTTTATGGGTCATTTTTCGCTGATTGTTATATTTGCCTTGTAACTTCCGCTTACCCAACAGGTGTCAGTACCGCTGAGTTTGAAAGTAACAGGCATCTGAACCGAGCCTACTGTTCCGCTCTGATCCGAGGTGTCAATTACACCTTCAATATCTGAGCTTTTAAGGCTTTTAAGTTCCTTTTTACTGCCTATTACGGTAACATTCATACTTGTCTGTGTTACATCGGCTTTGTATTTTGAAGAAAGACCGCTTACTTTAAATGAATCAACGGTAAAGGTTTTCTTGGACAGACCGCTGAGGTCAAGTACAAGCTTTGCTGAGGTTGAGTTACTGATATTTTTGCAGTCACTCGGGATGTTTATTCCCTGCGTATCGTACTCATAACGCTCGTTTGAAAGTGTTGCAAAATCGATTGACTCAAGCTTTACGCTGTCAGTTTTGTCAAGCACTTCTTTTGGACCTGCAAGCAGAATCTTTGAAGGCTCAACCGTAAGCATATCATCGTTTAAATCAAGACCTTTGGGTTTGTTAATAAACTCAGGAATTACATTTACCGTCTTTTCGGGGAGAACGGAAATTGTAGCCTCAACATCCGTAAACTCCATTGTAAGAAGCTCGGTGGAGATTTTATTTCCTGTTTTATCATAAAGCACAATATTTGCGGTCGTTGAGGTCGGCTCATTTAGTATACTGTCAAGTTCGGCTGATGCCGAAACCTTTGCGATTTTGGCAATCTCTGTTTGAGGTCCTGAGATTGTGATATTCTTTGATGCAAGAGAAGTTGACGCATAGTATCCGTCGGCAACCTTGTAAACAACATTTTCCTGAATCGGAAAACTTGTTTCACGCTGATAATCAACAATTACATTGACATTTGAAGGCGTAACGGTTGAGATAATCTGAAAGTTGGCACTCGGGTTGGCTTTTACGGCTGAAAGCGAAAGCTGATAAGTTCCTGCCGAGTCAATTCCGTTTGTAGCACCCGTGACAGTAATATCCTTTGTTCCGATAGAACCGAGAACGGCTCTGCTGCCTGTTACGGTTACCGTGGCAGTCTGCTCCGCATCACGGAATACCTGCAACCCGTTGTTATCAAGCTGGTCAGGCAATTCAATCTGAATGGGAATATTGCTTATTGTTACGGTTGTATCATTTGTTGTACCCATACTCATATAAACCCATGTTATTGTTGAGATTACAAGGGCGAGTATAATCAGAAATTTGTTATTCTGAAACAGTTTGTTGAGAGAGAGTTTTTTCTTTTTCATTTTTCAGCCTTCTCTCTTTTTGAACTTTTCGGGTTCTTCTGAAAAAACTTTTTGGGCGGTTCATCATCGTCATAGCCACGATCATAGATAAGAAACTGTTCAAGCTTTTTGATTAGTTCTTCTCTTGTAAACTCACGGAGCAAAATACCGTTTACCGCAAGAGAAATTACACCTGTTTCTTCACTTACTATAAGGACAACAGCGTCGCTTTGTTCACTGATACCGAGTCCTGCTCTGTGTCGTGTACCGAGATTGATATCTACATTAGGATTTGATGTGAGCGGTAAAATACATCCTGCTGCAAAAAGTTTTCCGTCACGGATAATGCTTGCACCGTCATGCAATGGTGCTTTGTTAAAAAATATATTGCCGAACAGAGCTACTGATGTTTCGGCATCAATAATTGTGCCTGTAGCGGCTATATCGGAAAGCATGGTTTCTCGTTCAAACACAAGCAAAGCACCTGTTTTTGAACGAGAGAAAAGAACTGCTGTGTCAGCCGCATCTACGATTGACTTTTCTACAGCCTTTTTCCATTCATCACCTTTGTGGTGCTTAGTAAATATTTTTATATATTTTTTATAGGTGTTGTTGCGTCCCATCTGTTCAAGAGCCTTTCTGATTTCCGGCTGAAAGATGATAGCAATAACAACAACTGCTGCCTCGAAAAATGTTCGCAACAGGGATGAAAGCATAACAAGACCAAACAGAGACGAAAGAAAATAAACTATCAGGAGCATAATTACACCTTTGAGAAGCTGAACTGCTCTTGTTTCCTGAATAAGTTTGAACAGTCCGAAAATCAACAGTGCAATTGCAAGAATATCGACAATATCTCTTAGCTGTATAGTCTTGATAATGGAAAGAATGCTGTTAAATATTTCCAATCTGCTTTCCCCTTCCTTTATTTTTAAATTCCTTGTTATTATTCTAACATACTTTTGTTATTAATTGCAACCTTTTTAAATTGTTTTTTTCTGTTTGTTGTTCTTAGAAATACGGCTTACGGCATTTGCAAAATATACAACATCATTTTTTGTTGTAAATGTCGATACAACAGCTCTTACGGTTCCTGTATCCTGAGTGCCGAAGCTTTTGTGTGCAAGGGGCGCACAATGGAGTCCTGCTCTTACGGCAATGTTGTAGCTGTCATTAAGAATTTTTGCAACTGTTTCACTTTCGGTATTTTTAATATTAAAGGAAATTACAGGAACGCTGTGACTTTTCTCAGGCATTTTGGTGTATAATATTACATTTTCCGCTTTTTCAAGCCTTTTGTAGAGCATTCGTGCAAGACCTAACTCGGAATTATATATTCTGTCTGTTTTTTTGTTCAGGACAAACTTTATTCCTGCATTAAGCCCTGCTATTCCCGGAAGATTCGGCGTTCCGCTTTCGTACTTATCGGGGAGAATTTCAGGCTGATTGAGGTTTGCGGAATCACTTCCCGTTCCTCCCTGAATAAGACTGTCCGGAGTTGTTTCGCTGTTTATAATAAGCAAGCCTGTTCCCATTGGTCCGTAAAGCCCTTTGTGACCTGCGGTGCAGAGAAAATCAATACAACTGTCAGAAAGGTTGATGTCTGCTGTTCCTGCACTTTGTGCGGCATCTACACAAAAAAGGATGCCGTTTAATCTGCAAAGAGCACCTATTCTTTCTATCGGAAGTTTGATGCCGAATACATTTGAAGCATGGGTACAGATTACAAGTTTTGTGTTAGATTTGAATTGTTTCCTGAAATTCTCGATTGTTTGCTCATCATCATAAGGGACACATTCGGCAACAGAGTATTCAATCTTATTTTTCTTGAGCGTTTCAAGCGGTCTGACGACAGCATTGTGCTCAAGTGATGAGATTACGGCATGGTCGCCCTGTTTTAATATGCCTTTAATAACTGTGTTTAAAGCCGTTGTGCAGTTAAGCGTGAATATTATATTTTCGGGATTTTCCGAGCCAAAAAGTTTTGCGGCATTATCTCGGCAGGAATACATTATTTCAGATGATTTCACCGACATTTTATGACCGCTTCTTCCCGGATTTGCTCCGTAGTCGGACATAGCTTCGTTAATCGCTTTTCTTACGGATAAGGGTTTCGGAAAGGTGGTTGCACCGTTGTCAAAATATATCATAAGGTATCAACAGCGGCTGTTCCTTTGACAGCAATACCGTTACTCCTGATAATTTCCAATGCCCTTTCAAAATTTCCCGGGACATAAAGGCTGTATCCGCATGATTTTCGATTGAGGTGTATAGGAGTTCTTACAAGCCCTGATTTAATATTGTTTTTTAAAAGTAGGTTACGGCTCTTCATGGCAAGAGTTACCGAGCCGAATATTATTAAATTATTTTCCATAACTTCCACCCTTTGTTAAATCTTTGTGACATTTCAAAACAATATATCACACTACATATTATGAAAGTAGTCAAAGTTTGGACATAAAAGAAAGCACGGCTTTTATGCCGTGCTTAAAGGTGTTGTTTTTCAGTTCATTTTTTCAGAAAGAAGGTTGCCCATGTTGTACATACCTGCTTTCTGATCTTTAAGAAATACTGCCGCATTAACAGCACCGACAGCGAAAACTTCTTTTGACTGAGCCTGATGAGAGATTGTTACAACCTCATCGTGACCTGCAAAGATAACTTCGTGTTCGCCTACAATTGTGCCGCCTCTTACGGAATGAATACCGATTTCGTTCTTTGAACGCTTTCTGCGGTAGCTGTGTCTGTCATAGACATACTGCGGATCTTCGTCAAGCTGTTCCGAAATTCCGTCTGCAATCATAAGAGCTGTTCCGCTCGGAGCGTCGAGCTTGAGATTATGATGCTTTTCAACGATTTCAATATCGAACTGGTTTCCGAGAATTTTTGCAGCCTC
This sequence comes from Ruminococcus bromii, assembly GCF_002834235.1. Lineage (GTDB taxonomy): Bacteria > Bacillota > Clostridia > Oscillospirales > Acutalibacteraceae > Ruminococcoides > Ruminococcoides intestinale. The sequence goes on from NZ_NNBY01000032.1 coordinate 127,547, forward strand.
TTTTGAAAGCTCAATAAGAAGATTGATGCCGAGTGACATATTACCTGAATAGAAAACAGGAATTGTCTTTGCCGCATCTTCGATTTTTGCAATCTGATCTTTAGAAAAGCCTGTTGTGCAGATAACACAAGGTACTTTGTTATTAACTGCATACGCAAGCATACCGTCAAGAGCTGCAGGATTTGAAAAATCAATGATTACATCAGGTGTTTCGGTTGCCTCGTCAAAAGTCTTGAAAACATCAAAATCATAATTACTTTCACCGAATGCGTCAACACCGAACAAAACATTGCAATCCTCACGGCTCTGAACAGCCTGTGCCACAAAGCAGCCCATTTTACCGTTACAACCGACTATTGCTGTATTTACCATTTTTTATTCCCCTTTAAACTTCTTGAATTTTAAACGAATCAAAGGTTGATTATTTAACCTTCTTGCTTAAAAGGTCATACTTCTCCATGCAATCCTTGAGGTCATGGTAACCCTGAACGCTCATGGGAACGAGCGGAAGTCTGCATTCGCCTGCTTCATAGCCGAAGAGGTTCATGGCAGTCTTTACGGGAATCGGGTTAACATCGCTGAAGAGTATATGCATAAGCTCAAGATAGTGAAAGTTAAGCTTCTGTGCCTCTGCAAAGTCATTGTCAAGACAAAGCTGACAGATGTCATGCATTTCTTTTGGGCAGATGTTTGCAAATACAGAGATAACACCGAGAGCACCGAGTGACATGAAAGGAACAGTCTGGTCATCGTTACCTGAGTAGATATCAAGATTGTCACCGCAAAGTGAACGGATGAGAGCAACCTGAGAGATGTCGCCGCTTGCCTCTTTTGCGGCAACGATGTTAGGATGCTTGCAAAGCTCCTGATAAGTCTTTGGCTTGATGTTACAGCCGGTTCTTGAAGGAACATTGTAAAGAATAATCGGAATATCAACCGAATCTGCAACAACGTTGAAGTGTCTCACAAGACCCTGCTGAGATGTTTTATTGTAGTAAGGAGTTACGCAGAGAAGTGCGTCAACGCCTGTGCTTGCGGCAGATTTTGAGAGCATAACGGCTGTTGAGGTATCGTTACTGCCTGTACCTGCAATAACAGGAATTCTGCCGTTTGTCTTTTCTGCAACGAAAGAAATTGTTTCGCAATGCTCTTTTTCCGAAAGAGTTGCAGCCTCACCTGTTGTACCGCATACAATAATTGCATCGGTACCGTTTTGAACATGAAATTCTACGAGATCGCCGAGAACATCGTAGTTTACGCTTCCGTCAGACTTCATAGGAGTGATAAGTGCAACACCTGAGCCTGTAAAAATGTGGTTAGACATAATTTACCTCCGTAAGTAATCAGTCCATGTAGCCCTCAGCACAAAGGAGCTCTGCAAGAAGAACTGCACCGCCTGCTGCGCCTCTTAATGTGTTGTGTGACATACAAACGAACTTGTAATCATATTGAGTATCAGGTCTTAATCTGCCAACCGATACTGCCATACCGTTTTCAAGATTTCTTTCAGATTTAATCTGCGGACGGTCGGGTTCTGTGAAGTAGTGGAGAAAATGCTTTGGCGCACTCGGAAGATTGAGCTCCTGTGCTCTGCCACTGTAGTTTGACCAAATGTCAATAATTTCTTCGACAGTAGGTTTCTTTACGCCGTCCTTAAATGACATAAATACAGCTGCTGTGTGACCGTCTGATACGGGAACACGGATGCACTGTGATGTGATTGAAATATCATCGGTTTTAACAATCTTGTCGCCTTCAATCTTACCCCAGATTTTAAGCGGCTCCTGCTCTGACTTCTCTTCCTCACCGCCGATGTAAGGAATAACATTATCTACCATTTCAGGCCATGTCTTGAATGTTTTGCCTGCGCCTGAAATTGCCTGATATGTGCAAGCGAGAACCTTGTCAACGCCGAGTGCTTTTAAAGGATGAATTGCAGGAACATAGCTCTGAAGTGAGCAATTGGACTTAACTGCAACAAAGCCTCTTTTTGTGCCGAGACGCTTTCTCTGAGCGTCAATAATCTTAATGTGATCGGCGTTAATTTCAGGAATAACCATAGGAACATCATCTGTAAAACGATGAGCACTGTTGTTTGATACGATAGGACACTCTGCCTTTGCATATCTGTCTTCGAGATCACGGATTTCATCCTTCTTCATATTAACTGCGCAGAAACAGAAATCAACCTGTGATGCAACCTCTTCAACATTTTCAGCGTCAACGATAACCATATCCTTGTACTTCTCCGGAAGAGGAGCAGTCATATGCCATCTGCCTTCAACTGTTTCACCATATGTTTTGCCTGCACTTCTCTTACTTGCGGCAAGAACAGTAACCTCAAACCACGGGTGATTCTCAAGAAGAAGTGTAAAACGCTGACCTACCATACCGGTAGCGCCGATAATACCGACTTTATACTTTTTCATAATAATTCCTCCGAATTAAACAAATTTTAAAAAAGCGGTTGCCTTATTCAAACAAATATTATATTATATGAAGAGATGTCTGAAAACACGACTGTTTGTCGATTATGCAAACTGCTCATAATAAGATAATATATCATTTTAAAAGGGTAATGTCAATTATTTTGAGAATTTTACAGGACAAATACTTGTGTTTTACAAAGATTTTTGACAGAACAGCTTTTAAAAAGCAATTTTAGTTCTTGAAAGGAAATAAAATGAAAACAAGTGATTTTTATTACGATTTGCCTAAAGAGCTTATCGCACAGACTCCGCTTGAACCGAGGGACAGTTCAAGATTGCTTGTGCTTGACAGAGAAAAACAAACTCTGGAGCATAAACATTTTTATGACATTATTGATTATCTTAACGAGGGTGACCTTCTTGTTGCCAACGATTCAAGAGTTTTGCCTGCAAGAATTTACGGTATCAAAGACGAAACAGGTGCAAAAGTTGAATTTCTGCTTTTGAAGCAGGTTGCGAACAACCGTTGGGAAACACTTTGCAAGCCGGGTAAAAAAGCAAAAGTCGGCACAAAATTTTCATTCGGTAACGGCATTTTGCGTGCAACTGTTGTTGAAGTTAAGGATGACGGCAACAGAATAGTTGATTTTGACTGTGAAGAGAATTTTTTTACTACTCTTGACAAAATCGGTCAGATGCCTCTTCCTCCTTATATTACAGCCGAGCTTAAGGATAAGGAACGCTATCAGACGGTTTACAGCCATGAACTCGGTTCTGCGGCAGCTCCGACGGCAGGACTTCACTTTACAACCGAGCTTATGGACAGAATCAAGGCTAAAGGTGTAAAGATTGCGTATGTTACACTTCATGTGGGACTCGGTACATTCAGACCGGTTAAGGTTGACGATGTTACAAAGCATAAAATGCACAGCGAGCATTACGAAGTTCCCGAAGAAACCGCAAAGCTCATAAATGAAACCAAGAAAAACGGCGGACGGGTTATTGCAGTCGGCACAACATCCTGCAGAACGCTTGAAAGTGTTGCGGCAATGTATGGAGAAATCAAGCCCTGCGAGGGATTTACGGATATTTTTATTTATCCCGGATTTGAATTTAAGGTGCTTGACGGACTTATTACTAACTTTCATCTTCCCGAAAGTACACTCATTATGCTTGTATCCGCTTTTGCGGGATATGATTTTATTATGAATGCATACAAAGAAGCTGTAAAGGAAAAGTACAGATTCTTCTCTTTCGGTGACGCTATGTTCATATCATAGGAGGATTTTAAGGATTTATGTTTAAGGTAATTAAAAAGGAAGGCAGCGCAAGACGGGGCGAATTCGTCACGGTTCACGGTACGGTTCAGACTCCCGCCTTTATGAATGTTGCAACATGCGGTGCAATCAAGGGTGCTGTTTCTGCGCTTGATTTAAAGAATATAAAATGTCAGGTTCAGCTTTGCAACACCTATCATCTGCATCTTCGTCCGGGTGATGAAAAGGTTAAGCAAATGGGCGGACTTCACAAATTTACAAGGTGGGACGGTCCTATCCTTACCGACAGCGGCGGATTTCAGGTGTTCTCTCTTGCAAAGTTGAGAAATATTAAAGAAGAAGGCGTTTACTTCAATTCTCACATTGACGGCCGCAAAATTTTTATGGGACCTGAGGAGAGTATGAGAATCCAGTCAAATCTTGCATCTACAATTGCGATGGCATTTGACGAATGTGTTGAAAACCCTTCTCCATATGAATATACAAAAAACAGCGTTGAAAGAACCACAAGATGGCTTAAAAGATGCGTTACAGAGATGAAAAGGCTCAATAGTCTTGATGATACCATAAATAAAAACCAGATGCTGTTCGGCATAAATCAGGGCGGTATCTATGACGATTTGCGCGTCAATCATATGAAAGAAATTGCAGAGCTTAATCTTGACGGCTATGCAATCGGAGGTCTTGCCGTGGGTGAGCCTGCAGAAACGATGTACCATATCATTGAAGAGGTTGAGCCGTTTGCTCCGAAAGATAAAATCAGATATCTTATGGGAGTCGGAACTCCCGTGAATATTCTTGAAAGCGTTGCAAGAGGTGTTGATCTTTTTGACTGTGTTATGCCGAGCAGAAACGCAAGACACGGTCAGCTCTTCACTTGGGACGGAGTGCGTAACATCAATAATGCAAAATATGAAACAGATGAATCTCCGATTGACGAGCATTGTGACTGCCCTGTTTGCCGAAACTTTTCAAGGGCATACATAAGACATCTTCTCAAGAGCGGTGAGATGCTCGGAATGCGACTTGCTGTTTTGCACAACCTCTATTTTTACAATAATCTTATGGAAGTTATCAGAACTCAGCTTGATAACGGCACATATATGGAATTTTACGAGAAATATCGCAACATTTTAGGCGTGCGTATCTAATATTTTTTCAAAACAGAAAAAATACTTGCAAGATGTGATTAAAACTGATATAATCAATACATTGTATGAAAGGAATGACGAAAATGACAAACTTTTTACCTGTAGTTGCAGAAGCAAGTGCAAGCGGCGGAAATCAGTCATCAAGTATGATTTTTATGATTCTCTTCTATGTTGCTATTTTTGCAGCTCTCTATTTCTTCCTCATCAGACCTAACTCAAAGAAGAAAAAAGAAGAAGCTCAGCTTCGTAACTCTCTTGAGATCGGTGATGAAATTACAACAATCGGCGGAATTATGGGCAGAGTAGTTGCCATTAAGGACGACGAGGACGCTATCATCATTGAAACAGGCTCCGACAGAGTTAAGATGAAGTTTAAAAAGTGGTGTATTTCTACTGTTGACACAGTTAAGGAACAGCCACAGCAGGCAGGTCAGCCTGAAAAGAAAGGCTTCTTCGGTTTTGGCAAGAAGAAAGATTCTGACGAAACTAAAGCTACAAAAGAATAACTTTTTGAATGAATGTTCTTTCCCCCGAATATATTTGTAACAGAATATATTCGGGGGTTGTTTTATGTCTGATAAAAAACTACTTGCAAAGGCTGTTTTGTTTTCATCAGTATGCGGAATACTCATACTGGTAATTTTGATGTGTTTGCTTGCAGCCGTGATGATGTCATCGGGAGTAATTTCAACAGATATACTTGATTACTGCACGGTCGGCATGGTCGGTGTTGCAACGCTGATGTCGGGAATAATATCATCAAGAATTACAGGAAGTGCAGGTCTTGCGGTGGGTTCGCTGACAGGATTTTTTATTTTTCTTGTCATAACCTCTATTGCATTGATTTTTAACGGTGAGCCTATAACGATACTAACCCTGCTAAAACTAATGTCATCTGTTTTGGGAGGAGGAATAGGCGGAATTATCGGAGTCAACAAAAAGGAAAAAATAAAAATCAGATAAGATCGAGTAAGATATTTTACTGAAATTATGTTTTCGGCAGTTCGTTTAGGCGGACTGCTGTTTTTATGTCAGATTTAATTACAAATTAGAATTATTTTTTAAAAAATTGAAATATCTATGGTAAAACAGCTCGTAATATGGTACAATAATCCGGAGAATGAGATAGTGAGGGTTAATGACCTTGATTTAGATAAAATATGAAAAATAAGGAAATATTTAAGGAGTGTTAGTATGGCAAAAACAATTAAATTGCCGGCAGATTTAAGGGATTGGAAGGTTACTTCATTTGTTGGGGAAGACAACGGCTGTGAAGTTTACAAGGTATCAAGAAAGATTGATAAAAATACTGCTCAAAATGCGATTCTCAGACACGCATTTGTCGGCAAAAGCAATTATACCGATGAACATGCCGAGTATTTCACCGAAGAGGCTGATTTTATTGAATCGGTTAAGGAGCTTGACGGTGTTTCAAACTATCTGGATGTTTATGTTCAGGATAATCAGAACAAAAAAACCTGTGATTTGTACATATTTACAGAAGAACTCACAAGTCTTGAAGAACTTATGAAAACCAAAACTTTCGCTGAGGATGAAGTTGTTGATTTTGGTATTCAGATGAGTGAAATGCTTGAAACTTTGGAAGCAAAGAATATTTTTCACGGTAATATTTCGCCAAAGAATATTTTTGTAACCGCTGACGGAAGGTATAAAATCGGCGGATTTACAGATTTTGAAGGCAAGATTGCGGATACCTCATTTGTTGCGCCTGAGGTTTATAAGCAGGAAAATGTTGACTATACAACCGACATTTATTCTGTCGGAATAATTATGTATGCAATGTGCAACGGCGGTAAAATTCCGTTTGAAAGTGATTCATGCGACAGAAAGAATGCCTGTGAAGAAAGATTTTCGGGCAAGGCTGTTACCGCACCGTCTGAGGGTGACGAAAAACTCAAGAGTGTTATTGTAATTGCATGTCAGCCGAATAATACAAACCGATGGAAAAATGCAGGCAACATGAAAAATGCTCTCACATCTATCAAGGCTGAAATAGGTACATCCTCCCCTGTTCCGAATCCCGATGTTGTTGTTCCCGAAAACACGGATTTTGACGGAAATGTATTTGAAGAATATGATTATGATGAATTTGAGGATACAGAGCCGACTGAACCGCAGGATAATTTTGACGATAAGGATGAGGTTCAGACAGTTGAGGACGCTGTTCTTGATAATGAATTTAAAGGCGGCGAACAGCTTGGCATTGCCGAAGTTTTAGCCGGTGAAGGATCCCTGCCTGTTGACGGTAATGCTCCTGTAGATTCAGATGAAGTCAGTGAGTCTGATGCTGATGAAAACGGCGGATTTGAGGTTGTTGATGTTACAGATGCAGTTGATGAGCCTGAAAATTCCGAGGTTAAAACTGACGAAGTATCGGAGGAAAAACAGCCTGAATTTGAAGATATCAGTTCCGTATCAAGCGAAGATGACAAGAAAGAACAAACTGTTACAGATAAAAAAGCTGAAGAATTTGAAGATGTTTCAAGCAACAGCGAAGTAGCTCCGGAAGTTCTTCCTCCTGTTACAAGCGTTGAAGTGTTTGATGATTACTCCGGTGCAGACCATAAAAATGTTCTTACAAGTAATGAATCAAGCAAGGACTACGGTGATTTCTTTGAGGACGAGCCGTCTGTTAAGCGTACTGACAATAAAGCTGACGATACTAAAAAAATTGAAGAAAAAAACGACTTTGACGATAACAGCTTTGAAGATGATGACAATGAATTCGGATATGCAGATGAAGAAGATAATAAAGAAAATGTAAAGAAAAAGAAGAATAAGTTTATCATTATTCTTTGTGCCGTTGTAATTGCCGCAGCGCTCGGATTTATCGGTTTCTGCGTTTATAACGGCTTGTCAAATTCATCTGCTGACAATAAAACTACTACAGCCGAAACTGCAACATCTGCCGAAGTAACCACACAGGCGCCGAGTACGGCGATGCCTACTACAGTTCCTGCTACAACAGAACAGGTTACAACATCTTCTTCATATAACAATGTTGTTCCTGTTGTCGGTTACGGTTACAGTTACGGTAAAAAGCTTCTTGAACAGGCAGGATTTACCGTTGAAATTTCTGACTATGAATACAGTTATGATTATCCGGAAGGATATATTATCTCCCAGACTCCGGAAGGTGACACAAGCGCAAGTACGGGTACCGTTGTTAAACTTGTTATCTCAAGCGGACAGATTCAGAGAGAAACAGAAGCTCCTGCAACACAGGCTCAGCAGTCATCAAATAGTCAGAACAGCTCATCGGGCAATTCAAATTCACAGTCATCAAGCAATACAAACACTAATAATAACGGCGGATTTATCTTCCCTAACAGCGATTCCTCATATCTCAGCAACGCACAGGTAAGCGCTTTGAGTGATGACGACTTACAGCTTGCAATTAATGAGATTTATGCAAGACGAGGCAGAATTTTTAAGGACGCAAGCCTTAATGCATACTTTAACTCGCAGTCATGGTATGAGGGCAAATATACACCCGAAGAATTTGAAAAGAATGTTAAATTTAATACTTACGAACAGAAGAATCTTCAGCTTTTGATTAACGAAAGAAGATCAAGAAAGTGATATTTAAACAAGAAAGATAATGCAGAGGAGTTATTATGAAAGATAAAATATTAAACGCACTAAAAAGCAAGACCTTCTTTGCTTTGGCAATTAATATTGTTATTATGGCTTTGATTATAGTTGTTACTGCATTTTCCTATGACAGTGCTGACGATTTTTACAATTCTTTATATATCTGTCAGTATCATAACTATAACAATAATGATATTAACTACATTTTTGCGACAATTACCGGTTCATTGCAGTACATTCTTTTGAATTTCAACTGTTTTGTACTTTTTCAAATTCTTCTCTCCTGTGCCGCTTTTTCTTCTGTTACATTTGTTTTTGCCGATAAATTCGGAAAGCACAAGGCTTTCATATTCACTCTTGTGCTGAATATTTTGTTTTCATTTGACCATTATTCAAACATTTTAAGCAGTAAAACTGCAGCTTTGCTACTTACGGCAGGGTTTCTGATGGCACTTAATGCAATCAGAAATAAAAGGTACTCTCTCCCGTTTTGGATTGGTGTACTTGAAGTTATATTCGGAACATTTTTATGTTTCAAATATTTCTTTGTAGGACTTGCATTTTTTATTACATTCTTCATCGGTGATATGATTGCAAAAAGAAAGTACAAGTTGCCGTTCAGAAAATTCTTCTGGTATTTCAGACCTTTTGTGCTTGTATTTGTCTTTATTGTTCTTGTCGGCTGCGGTCTTGAATATTATTCATATTCGGTCAATAATGCAAATGCAGAAACTTCGGAGTTGTACAGATACAGCGTCCTTGCCGATAAGACCGATGATAATGCTTTTCCAAACTATTCCGATTACTGTGAGGAGCTTAATTCGGTCGGAATAAATTCGGCAAATGAGTATGAACTTTTTGTTGACGGATATTATGATGAAAACAATGGACTGAATACTGCTGCACTTGAAAAGGTTGCAGATATTCAAAAACGGGAAAATCCGTATAATTTTTTTGACAATGCGGGTGCATTGTTTTCAGATGCATGGGGACATATTATAAATTTTGATTCATATCTTATTGCTTTTGCGGTAATACTTGCCGTTATGGTTGTTTTTGTTACCGTTCAGAAAAAAAGATTTGCCTTCTTCCCTGCTTTGTATTTTGCGGTGGGATTTGCGGCTTGTATGTATGTTCGTTATGCAATGGATTCTTCGGCATACACAATGTACGGAATTTTGCTGATGATTCTTTCGTTTACAATGTATTCGTTTGATTTCGGTCATCTCAGAAAAGACAAATACAGTAATATTACAAATAAAAGCAGAAAAACTGTTCTTATTTCGGTTATTGTACTTGTGATATTAGGTGCGGTAAGCTGTGTATCATATTTCTTCCATATCACTCCTGTTTCATATGACAAAAAGCCGAGTGATCTTTATACTGAGGTTGACAGACATCCCGAAAATTATTATGTTCTCGATCCTGTAACAGCTAAAGAATACATTTCATATACCGATAACTATATTCATCCGCTGTGGGGATTTTCTTCCGATTTTCTCCATAATGTTGACGGCTTCGGATATCTTCATCGGACAAATCAGCTTGTGAACCGCAACCTCTCAACAAATATTTATGAGGCGGTCGTTGACGGAAGAAATGTATATGTTATCGATAAGAACATTACTTTTATCAAAGAAAATTATCTTAACCAATATTACGGCAAAAAGGATTCCGTCATTGTTTACAAGGATGAAAAGGAATTCAACGGATTTACAATTTACAGCGTAAACAGAGTTAAATAACATTAAAAAAGGTATATCACGATTTATTTGGAGACGGTTTAAGTCGTTTTTCTTAGGCATTTCGTTCATTCCTTTTCTGTCATTTTCCGGGCAAACTAAAACAAAAAGCAGAGCTTTTGGGCTCTGCTTAGTTTCTTGAAAATATACTTTTGCTATGGGAGTGATTCAGATTAGATTGCTCGGAATAAAACAATTATCATTGTCAATCCGGTATCGGCTCCTCACACATACATATGATGCCGCCGTTTCCGCGGTTCAAAGAAGCCTTGTCAATTACGCTGTACTTTTTGACCTCACGACGATCAGGAGAAGCACTCTTTTTTATTTCCAACGGATGAATGACATTGTTTTCCTCGATGAAAACATCAATCTCTTTTGCGTTAGAATCACGAAAATAGGTAATATTTACTTTAGATTTAGCGTAAGCGTAGTTTTTCACAAGCTCCATTGCCACATAATTTTCGTAGTAATGACCGCTTGTAGCACCGTTACGGAGAGTGTCTGCCGTCAGCCACATCGAAAGGTAAGCACAAAGACCGGTGTCACAGAAATACAGTTTCGGTGTTTTGCTGAGCCGTTTCAGTTCATTGTTAGAATATGGGGCAAGCAGATAAACAATGTGAAGTCCCACAAGTACTTTCAGCCATTCCTTTGCGGTACTTGGTGCAATGTCAGCGGATTAATAATTTACCTGCTCTGAAACAAGAGCAGCACAGCCGACCAGAAACTTACGAAAACGAACTGTGTCGGTGATACCGCCGTGTTAGCTTAGTAATATTTTTTTGAAAGGTGATAAAATTATGAGTACCAATAAGATTACTTGTTCATTTACCGTTGACCGTGATATTTACAACGCTTATAAAAGTATTGTTGTAAAAGGTGGTGAAAATGTAAAGGGCAACCTTATCCGTTATATGCTCAATGTCATTAACTATGAAACTCCAAATGCAGATACAATTTCTGCAATAAAAGAAGTTGAAGAACTGAAAAAAAATCCAAACAAAAAAACCTATGCTTCATTTAGAGAGCTTTTAGAGGATATTACCAATGAGTAAATATTAAGAATTGTGCCATCACAAAAATTCAACAGAGATGTTAAGCTGACAATTAAGCGTGGATACAATATTCAATTACTTGATGCTGTTGTTGAAATGATAACTGAACAACAACTACTGCCACCGGAATATAAAGATTACAAACTAATTGGAAATTATTCCGGTTGTAGGGAATGTCACATTACCCCCGACTGGCTCCTGATTTACGAAATTAGTAATGAAGAACTTATTTTGTATCTGACAAGAACCGGAACGCACAGCGATTTATTTTAAGCTCCTAAAGGCATTTTTACCTTAATAGAATATACTAACAAATAAAAGAAAGAACCTTCCCTAATGATAAATTCATCAGAGAAGGTTCTTGTTATTTCTTCACCATAACTACAGCCTGTTTGCCGAGTTCGTTATATCTTGTATTTACAAGGCTTTTTGAGTAACGGGTTCGAGCATTCGTCCACGGATCGTTGAAATAGTAATAATCTTTGTCATAGCCCGTGAGTAACAGACAATGTTCGCCGGCAGTCCAAGTGTAGTAACTGCCGAGTTTATATTTTGCGTTTTCATCGGTGTAGTTTACTCTCCAAGTGGTTGTCTTAAATGACGGTGACATATTAATTGTTGCCCACACCATAATCGGCTGACCTTGTGCAACATACTTACCCGAAAGATATTCAAGACTTTTCCCACTGATTTCTACAGCCTTGTATGATTTGTCGGAAAGGTATTTATTCATACATTTTACCATAATCGGTGCATACGCTCCGTAGCTGTTGGAACTGTATGGTGTTCCAACAAAGGCACAATTCGGATCAGGTCCTGTGTATGAACCGTTTGAATAACCGAAAGGTTTTTTTACCAAATACTTATCTGCAAATGTCGTTTCAGAAATTTTATATCCGTAGAAATTCAACAGCATTGTTGCACTACAGGTTTCACAGCCTGTCGGGAGCTTACTTTGACCGATTAACGGAACATTTGAAATCTTCTTGCTCTGTGGCATTATGTATACATTGCAAATGGCTTTTTTTCCGTTATTCAAAGTGCAAGTTACAGTTGCTTTTCCTGTCGCTACTCCTTTGACGACACCTCCGCCTCTTGTTACAGCAGCTATTTTTGAATTGCTTGATGAATAAAGTCTGTAATATGCCGCTGTACCTTTTGGAACACTGCTGTTAATGTCAAAACTCTGACCTATGTACAGTACAATTTCACTTGCGTTAAGTTTAAGAGATGTTGCAAGCGGCTTGACCGTTACATTACAGGTTGCTTGTGTACCGTTTGGCATTTTGCATCTCATAGTTGTGGTTCCTGCCTTTTTTGCGGTCATCAAACCTCCGGCTTTTTGAACAAAAGCAATATTCGGATCATCTGAATAATAAGAACGATAATAAGCTGCTGTTCCGCTCGGCACATAGCTTGAAAAATCATACTGTTCACCGACTCCAAGTATAATACTTGTCTTATCAAGCTTTATGCTATTAGCAAGCTTTTTAACAGTAACCTTACATTTGGCTGTAAGTCCGTTATAAGTTTTTGCTGTAATTGTAGAGACACCAATGCCCACAGCAGTCATTTTGCCTTTATCGTCTACAGTAATTACCCCACTATTATCTGTAGTAAACTCTACTTGCGAAATATCTCCATTTTCAATAGTAGTAATAAGAGTATATGACTCCCCTACCCCAAGTGTTATTGTATTCTTATTGAATTTCACACTTTTAGGCGGAACAGTTGGTTTTGGCTCTGTAGTAGGCTGTTCAGTAATCTGCTCAGTATACTCTTCTGTTGAAGGTTCAGTAACTTCTTCCGTAGTTGTTTCAGTCGATTCTGTCGATGGTTCATCAACAATTGTTGTTTCCTCAACACATTCTGTAGTAGTTTCAGTATATTCAGTTGTTACTTCAGTACAAGCAGAGGAGAAATCCGATATCGTTGTTTCTGTGAACTCCATATTTTCTGTTGTCATCTTTGGACTGTCTGTGGATGCTTCAGTTCCGTAAACCGAGGTAGTTTCTGTCAAAGATGACGGTTCTGATGTATCGAATTGAGATCCAACAATAATTTTCTGAATATTAGTGGCATCAATAACGGTCAACACATTGTCACCATTAGTATCGTAAAGGAATTTCTCATCATCAGTTAAGTCAATCATACCTACAACATACTTTTGAACCTTGGTTGCATCCATAACTGTAAATTCGTAATTACTGCCATTAACGATAGTTGCTGCATATGGTATTGTACATATCACAGATAACAGCGTTATGATCAATAATATTGATATTGGTTGTATTATTTTTTTCATGTTTTTTGCTCCCTTATCTGTGCCTGTTGTAATAGTCTTTGTCTGACCGTTTACAAATGTCTTTTCTACCGTATTACCGTCTGAATCGGTAACAATGTAATGAGTAAGACTGCCGTTTGATGATGTGCGATATTCACTTTCAAGCGAATCGTCAAATGTGTAATAGTAATATGAGGTTTCACCGCTTGAATAGGTAGGCTCAAATGAGCCTACTTACCCACATTCGTTTTAAATTTTTTCAAATATAGTTAGAATTATTAATCAATCTAAAATTTATGCCTATTTTTTTTAACTCATTAAATGCACTAAAATTGGTCTCATTGACTAACACCATTTTTTCATGTGAAATACAGCGAAACCACGGTATGCAATTTTTATAAAAAGCCAAATCTTCAGGATAATCATAAGCATTCCAAGAGGAAAAATCTATAGGTTTCATCAATAAAGCCGTTGTTATTTTATTAATTCTGAAACAATGGATTTGTTGTCCTGCAGTATATCTGGGTGTTTTTATTTTACCTAATGGAATTTCATGATTTCTAAAAGCATCCAAGAAATTAAAATATTCATTAGAATGATCCTTTTTATGGATCTGTCTCACAGTAAAAAAACTAAAATTCTCACTATAGCAAGTGGCAATTTTTAATATATCGTTATATTTACTATTAAAATCGTCATAATTCATAAAAGTATAAACCATAATACCACCTGTATGCCCTATACATAAAACGAATGAATACTCCACTTTATTTTTTTATATTTAACATGATAATACTTAAAAGAAGCAGACCCTCTATGTTTGGGATCACACTTACTTCTAGTGCTGCCTACTGAGTTTGCGATATTTAACGCATCACTCTTATAATAAGTTATTACATCTTTGCCTTGCCGCAACTTTGATTCAGCTTGACTTTTAGTAAGTTTACTTCCGCATTATCAACCGTCATTTCATTTTCATTATAACCGTAAACAAAAGCAAATGCAATATAATTTACAATTTCATTTGCTTTTTCAGGAGTAACAGAAAGTGATACCTGCTGGTAACCGTCCGTGTTTGCACTAAAGTTCTGATAATGGAACTCAGGTGTAATATTCTGATAGATATACTTGTTGCCTAAAGAGTTATCGTAAGATAAAGTATCCGAATCGTCATTATCGGCTGAATTATCAGTAGCAACATGATCTGTCAGGCTCTTGTTTGCGGTTATCAACCCAATTGCCTGAATAATATCATTTGTGTTGGAATCAGAAATCTCGGTGAGTTGTTCATGGAAAGAAACCTCAAAACGCTTGATCTTTCCGAAATGTTCAATTGTCAGCTCTTTTATGACCAATCAAAATGTTCTCCGTCCTTTCTTTTCTATATTCATAATATACAGTTCACCAATGTACAAATGCGGTGCATTATGTGCTGAAACCAATTTGTTTCTTTTCCGTCTTTGCACTTGACTTAGGAATTTCAATATCATCAGCGGTGATTAATGCAATATCTTCACTTTCAATGGAATCAAAATCCATTGTTAGCAGTCTGGAGGCTTGAGTCATCTTTGCTTTTTCAATTACATTTCTAACATATCTGCCATTACCGAAATCGCTTTCATTCCTTGCGGCATCAAACAAGCCAGTCAGTTTATTACAAGCTTCGTCAGTAAATGTAAGCCCTTTCTGTTTTGCGATAAGTTTTGCTATTTCGCAAAGTGCTGCCGTATCGTAATCGTTGAATGGAACATGGTAGGCAATTCGCGACCTGAGACCCGGATTCTTCTGAAGGAGCTCTTCCATCTTGTCAGGATACCCTGCTAATATAACGACAACATCGTCCCGATGGTTTTCCATTTCCTGAACAATAGTGTTAATTGCTTCATCGCCAAAAGAACCGTTTCTGTCATCTACAAGAGAGTAAGCTTCATCAATGAAAAGAACACTTCCTTTTGCATCTCTGAATTTCTTCTGAATCATCGGAGCCGTCCAGCCGACATACTTGCCCACCAGATCACCACGACCGACCTCAATTAGATTGCCTTTGGAGAGAAGATTATTCTCTTTCATAATTCTTGCGAAGAGTCTTGCAACAGTAGTCTTGGCTGTTCCCGGATTACCTGTGAAGACCATATGCATCGCAGGGTGATCGCTTTTCATTCCTTTATCCGCAAAAAGCTTCTGTGCTTTATAATAGTTCAGTGCTTGGTTAATAACCTTCTTTGCTTCATCAAGACCAATCATCTGATTCAGTTCATCATAAGCCGAACCCTTCGGCGCTGCCTTGACAACTTCACGCTTGGCGGTCGCAATATCTTTATACTGAGGATATACACCGGTCTTAAGCTTGTTGTTGTACCAGTTGTCAAACAAGTCGTGAAGGTCGGGTGCAAGATAACCTTTCTCATCCTCGAGCTTTTCAAACAGTTTTTTATCAGTTCGGATTTCGTTATCTTTTGCAAGCATTTTAAGAAAATCTATCGCGCGTTCTCCCGAAACAAACTCTTCCTTTAATTCAACAATACTAATATTTCTAAGATTCTCGTAAAAAATATCTTTAGAACTTGTACATTCACGGGGAAAGCAGAACACCGTAAGAACCTGATTGCAGTATTTCTTCATAACTTCGCAAAGAGTTTCTATTGTGTCTCTGTCACAATTTGCATAATATTCTTCTGTGTCGTCGTTGGCAAGATATCTAACAATAACGGCTCCGCCAAAGCTACTTTTGTAAAGGCATTCATAAACTGCTCTTGAGAAATTTTCGCCGGGTCTAATGTTTAAGAAGATATACCGCTTGCTGAGGATTCTGCTATTGGCATATAACGCCTGAAGAAGCACCCTGAGCATTCCTTTCCGGGTTTCTCCGTCATCAGTCTGAATCATATAATGCACAGGATGACCACTAACCTTATGCTTTGTGCTTCCTGCATAAATACGATCAAGTTCCGGAATAAATGTATCTTTTGCAAGGAACCTACGAGCTTCATTATAGACGGACTTTTTGTCGCAGCAGTCGAGAATATTTTCTCCATATTCAACGCTTCTGCCAAATCTTGCGTTAAGTTTATCCAGATCAAACTGTTCGAGAACCTCGTCATCATCGTTAATATAGTCGTATCTATCGGCACAGCTAAGCATATTACGAAAATTGTTAAAGGTGATTTCTTCAAGACAAGTATCCTTCAGCTCCATTTCAATTGCCTGAAGATATCCGGATATCAGTTTATGTATATCAGCGTAATTTCTAACGATGACGCCAATAGTTACGGTATCTTCTGAAGCATCGGCAACAAACGCATATGCTTTACGCTGCTGATTCTGATTGAAAGAGTTTGTCTTCATTGAGATTTTTCTTACCTTCTCACGCATTACTCTGCGATCATTGTCTTCTTCGGACCAGTTTTCAGAAACTGTAAATCCTTCGAATTTATAAAACTGCATACTTTGTACCTCCAGATTCTTTTCTTTTCGGTTTAATATTACACGCGGTACTTTCTAATCAAATTCCGTCATAAAAAGCACAATTATGTTGGAGCTCTCCTTCTTTCAGCAATTGTTCTGATATGTGCATTCTCTGTAATGCGTTCGGAACAAATCATTAAATGCTTTTTTCAAGTAATCAAATTTTTAGATAGCTGAGACTCTAATACATTTCGAAGCAAAATAATTTCTTTTCGTAATACTTGCCCAAAGTATAATAATATAGTTTATTTTCCGACACAGCGGATGGGCTACAGTCAAGTGTTTATGCACATATATCATATGTTTTTATTAGTATTTTCTTGATTTGCTCATTGTACATTGCTCAAATCTCTTATGTTATACGGTTATCCTTGCAACCTTTCCCCAAGGCGGATTCACTTCTTCATTGTTTAATAACCAAAGCACCGGAATACCTCCGGCAAGCTTTTCCTGAGGAAAGGGGGCATCTCCATCTGATAATATGATAATACTTGCCGGCAATTTGTCGGACATATGATGAAATACATACTCAAAAATGATTTGAAAGTCGGTTCCACCACCTCCGGCGGGTTTGATTGTCTTGAACTCGTTCTCGTCGCTAAACGGCTGTGGCTTAATAATCGCCGCATCAAAGAAGCCAAGCCATCCCTTTAGTTTTCCGTTGAACTGATCAATTGCTCCTTTAACCTCTGAATATGCTGCTGCAATCATATCGTCCGACATACTCCCTGATGTATCAATCATAAACAGGATATCTTCTACCCTATCTTCCTTGCCGTTGAAATCAGGCAAGAAAAACGGACTGTCGTCAAATCTCCGATCCGGTGGAGCAAACGAATAATCAACAACTTCTTCCTGAATAAAATCATTCAAGATTGTCCGCCAATCAGTTTGCGCTTTTTTTAGTTCTTTAAGAATACGCTCGGCAAAAGCAGGGAGAAGGCCTCTTGCGTTTGATGGATCTCTGATCTTAATAGCTTCTGCTGCGTCTTCAAACCGCTTGACCCATACGTCACGAAGTGTATCATCTTCTTCATATTTGCCCCACCGTGAATGATCATCCCATACCCGTACCGGTTGATGCTGTTCTTTTGAAATCTCTTTTTTTGCCCTGCCGACAGCAGAGCCTTGACTTTTATTATTGCCTTTTTTTGCTCTACCATCAGCAGAACCGTGACTTTTATTATTGCCTTTTTTATTAAGATTCTTCGGAAGCATAGCATAGACCTGTTCGGCAGTATATTCATGCCCTTCTTTTCCGTCCGGTGCAACATGCATTGCTATTCCGTATTTGCTTAGCGTTATACTGCTCGCTTTCATTCCGTTCTCAAGC
Organism: Ruminococcus bromii; assembly: GCF_002834235.1. GTDB lineage: Bacteria > Bacillota > Clostridia > Oscillospirales > Acutalibacteraceae > Ruminococcoides > Ruminococcoides intestinale. The sequence continues at coordinate 145,901 of NZ_NNBY01000032.1, forward strand.
ATAATATTAGAGTTGACAACAATGTCAGCCGCAATATTGTATGCTTCAGGGTCTTCAACATCTCCGCGAAAGCAATGCTGTAACACAACATGCAAAATCTCATGCATCATGACAAAGTCAAGTTCACTATCACTGAGACTATCGAGAAAATCTATGCCAAAAGTAATCCTTACTCCATCCGTACAAGCCGTTTCAATTTCTTCACTGACAGCATAAATCATATGCATTAAAAGTAAACCGTAAAATCCATGGTTATACAAAATGCGCATGCGTGATAACAGAAGTCTTTTTATGCACCCTTTAATCTTGCTTTCAGACAGAGCCATTCATTAACCATCCTTTCGTTTGAAGCCACCTTGCAAATTCCGGAATGGTCATGAGCTTTTCTTTGTAATTTTTATCTATGCACATATAGTCTTTCAGCAATACTGCGCTGAAATCGGGAGGCATTTTGTCTGCATATCGGATTGAATTTGCGATTCTGCTCATTTCATCTTTGTGCATCCGTGCATAGGCGGTCATAGATGCCATTAAAGCGTACATGACATCAGTATCCTTTGGCATCTGTGGCATTTTGCCGTCAAAAATATCTTCAACGGCCGGCAGGTTTTTATATACCTTGGCCCATGTTCTGAATTCAACCGCTGCACCTGTCCCGACAAGTCCGGCAATCAAGTAATACATGCTGTCTATGTCATCATCAATCCAGTTCAGAACATTGCTTACCATTTCCCACGCACGGGGAGTCGGGAAAGCGAGATCATTACTGTCGGGATCAAATCCCATGAGATAACTTTGCCTGAAAGACAAAAAACCGACAACCTTATCATTGATACCTGAGGAAATTGCCCATTGCTTCCACGAACTGAAACTGCCTTCAATTTCGATGTGCATAAGTCGATTTGCCAGAGCTTTTGGCATTTTGAAAGCTACGGATTTATCTGTCACACGGTTTCCGGCAGCGATCACGATACAATTCTCAGGAAGTTTGTGCTCTCCGACAACTCGGTCAAGTGTGATCTGATAAGCTGCCGCCTGTACGGACTGAGGTGCTGCGGAAATTTCATCAAGGAACAGGATATTGACAATATTATCACTTGCATCCATTTGGAATATCTGCGGTTTCAGCCACACTGCAAGCGTTTTGTCAGCGTTGGCGGTAGGAATGCCTCTCAGATCAATGGGATTAAAAAGAAGCAATCGAACATCGGTTACATTAACCGTTTTACCGGTTTTCTCGCCAATCTCTTTTGCAATCCGGCGAACTGCCTGCGATTTACCAACGCCGGGAGGTCCCCACAGCATCACTGACGGCATGGTTTTGATGGGATAATTATGTTGAATGATTGCGCAGTAAGCGCTTGACAGTTTTTCAACCATTTTCCCGACATTCATAGAGGGTATGTTGGTCATTTTAATATCGCTCATGTCTTATCTACTCCTAATTTCTTATTAAGTATTTCGAGCTTTTTGCGGCATTCCTCAATTTCATCGCTGAAACTTTCGTGCTTTTTGAGTTCTTCCTTAAGTTGATATTCTCTTTCTTGCAGCTTAGCAAATCCATTTTTCAATTTATCAAAGTGCTTTTGTAAATCATCAAGAAAATTATCGATTCTTATTAAATTGCCCGTATTCGTATCTCCGAGTTCTACATAATAACGACCGTTTCGTTTCAGCCAAATATAAGGTTTTTCCCGTGTCATGTTAGCGGGGAGAATAATTTCAAAACCTCGATATGTTGTAAGGGCTTTCTCTTTCGGTTCAAGAACATATCCAATAAGAGAAGAATGAATGTATTCTCTTAAATGTTTACGCTTTTCCGTTGCTTCCTTCTTTACCTTGCTATCAACCGGTTCGAGATTTTCTTGTTTCCATCCGTTGTAAAATGCAATATCGGCTTCACATTGGGCAATATTGTTCTCTTGATTGGATATTTTTCCGGGCATCTCTAACAGTTCTTTTTCCATGCGAATTCTTGAATCAACAAGTTTGCGCTGTAATGTCAGATAGCGCGAAAGCTCGTTTGCGGTCTTCACACGCTCTTTTACAAGAGGATTTCCTACGGCCAGAGCTTTGACCTCGGCATAGTCGAGCACTGTGTCTTCAATATCCTTTCCACTCCGCTCGGTAAGCGATCCGGAAAGCAATCCGGTAATAAATCGTTGCTTGGTTTCGAGCAGCTGCCATGAATAGGCATCAAAGCTCCCTTCTGTAATATATCGGAAAATCTGCACTTTTGAATTGGTATTTCCTTGGCGCAGAATGCGCCCCTCACGTTGCGTCATATCTGCCGGTCTCCACGGAACATCGATATGATGCAGAGCGATCAGCTTATCCTGAATATTTACACCGAGTCCGAGTTTGAAGGTCGAACCGAGCAACACGCGAATGTCGCCTTTCCTGACTTGAGCAAACATGGTATTTCTCTGTGCTTCGGTCCGGGCATCATGAATAAAAGCAATCTTGTCAGAAGGAACGCCTTTACTCTGAAGCATAGTCTTCACTTCATCATAAATGTTAAAACCCGTTTTAGGAGTCGATGTGTCGCAGAAAATGATTTGTGCAGATTTACAAGCCGTTGTTTTGAAATATATATCAGCAACATTTTCGACACAGCGTGCCACTTTCGATTGATAAGTGAACATAGCATTCGGATCGACCAGCCTTAAATCAAGCGCTGCTTTCCTTCCGTCTGTCGTGATTTTCAGCATATTGTCATCTTTGCGACCAACATATCCTTTGCGAACATTCTCTGCTCTCTGTGAAATATCTTTCAGATAATCTGCAAAATCATTTGTTTTTGAGATCAGCGCATCGGTATATCCATCTATCTGCGGGATACCGGCTAATGTGTCCACTTGATGAAAATCGGCAATGGATGACAGTAGAGATGTGAGTTCGGGAAGGTTGTGAAACTTAGAAAAACGAGTGGCAAGCCGATAACTGCTTGTGTCAACATCAATTTCAAATTCCGTGCTCCTTTCTGCAAACATACCGATCCAACTGTCAAAGTTCTGAAGATCCAGCATGGCAAGTTCACCGCTTTGCAAATACATCTGCATAATAAACGCATCTGTGATAGAATTTGTAATCGGAGTTCCGGTAGCGAAGACAACTCCTGCGCCGTCATTCTTCTTCTGCACCATATGTACCTTATCCATCATATCCTTGCATTTCTTGGAACCTGAAGCACTGATTCCAAGAACTTTATCTGCTTTTGTTTCGATAGGAACATTCTTAAAATTGTGTGCCTCATCTACAAAGAGTCTTGTAATTCCGAGATCATCAAAATACACACCGTTATACAAATCATCCATTGTAACGGCAAGTTCAGATAAGGCTTTTGAAACCGCCTCTTGTTTCTTCTTCAAACGAGAAGTGGCCTTGTTCTTTTTGCCCGCTATTTCTGCGATAAGTTCCTGTTCATAAACAAGCCTGTTTCGATAGTATTCCTTTGACAACGGAATCCGCTCAAAACAACTGTAAGCAATAATGATCCCATCAAAATCCTCGTCACGTATTCTTTCAAGAAGACTTTCTCTTTTTGATGGAGTAAAACTCTTCGGCTCTACACAAAGAATATTGGCACTCGGGTACATGGCATAGAAAATGTTTTTCCATTGACCGACAATGTTATTTGGAACAACAAACATGTTCTTTTCAGACAGCCCCATGCGGCGCATTTCCATTGCCGCAGCAATCATAACATAGGTTTTTCCGGCTCCGACATCGTGTGCCAATAGAGTGTTCGGAGTAAAAAGAATTCGCGCAACAGCGTCTTTTTGATAGGAATAAAGCTTTATCGCCGGAGACATGTCGGGAAACCGTAAAAATGATCCGTCAAAAATTCTTTTTCGAACGCAACTGAAATTGTTCTCAAAAATCATTTCAAGACGTTCTTTTCTTCTTTCATCCTCCCAGATCCATTTTTGGAACGCCTTTATCATTTTGTTTTGTTTTTCAATGGCCAGAATGGTTTCAGACTGGTTAATAACTCTTTTTTTGCCCGAAGAATTTGTATTACATACGACTTCATCGGTAACTGCGACCGACTTCATGTTCAAAGTTCTTTCGAGAATATGAAGAGCGTTTATTCTGTCGGTACCGTATGTTCGTGTCACCTTGACGTCATGATTGTATCTGCTTTTGAATGGTATTTCCCAAGTACCGGTCAATTCATCGTGTTTTGTATTGAAATCTTCTTCGTTATCGATGCTATACCAGTATCTGCGCCAATCGCCAAGAAGATGTTCAATAAAATCATCAATTATATCCGTAGGTACCCACGGCGAACCCAGTGTCACATAGATATCTTTTGTTGCAACAGTAGGAGGAAGAACCTTTTCAATAGCTTTGACATTATCAGTAAAATAGCCGTCGTATTCCTTATCAGCTTCTTTAGCCGCCTTCCATTTCCGCATCATATTGCCTGACAGATATTCCTCAGAGGTTTCCCAACCTTTATAGAAGCACTCGCCCCATGTTTCCGGATTCTGATAGATAGATCCTTTCAGCACACCGATAATTGTTTTGTAGTCCTCACCGGTTATTGAAGAAATATATTCAATATCAACCCGTCCGAGATTAGATAGACTGAAAATGAGACCGTCGGAAATGCTGTCAGCGTGAATACCCTGAGTCCTTACATCCTGATTGAACGCATTTTCCCAATCGAGCGGAAGATCCATGCAGGTAACTTCACGTATATGTGCTTCTTTTTTCTCTTTTTCTTCACGGGCTTTCCGCTCTAATTCTTCTTTTTCCCTGCGGCGGCGTTCATTTTCCTCATGTTTTTCTGCGGTACGCTTAGCTGCACGGAGCTTACCTATAACCTCCTCAATTTCATCTGAGGAATACTTGCTGTCAATATTCCCCGCAAGCCCCAAAATATCAAAAAGACTCAAGTGTGCACTGTCACCAGAATGATTTTTATTAGACATGTACCGTCACGCTCCGATCCTCTTTTGTTCACCAATTTAATTATATTTTACAGCAGATAATGTACCAATTTCGGAACATAGAAAAAGCAGACTGCGTTTTCACAGTCTGCTTTTATTAATGGGTTTACCCAGTGCCACGCTTGCGTGGTACAAACAACCACCCGCTATGCGGGTGTGCATAAAAAGTTATACAAAAAAATCACCAATCGTATTACAATAAGAATGTTCAAGTCTATTGTAAAAAAGAAAGGTGATTTTAATGGCAAATAAAACAAATAGTTTATCCCACACAAAATGGATGTGCAAATACCATGTAGTGTTTGTACCAAAGTATAGAAGAAAAATAATATATGCACAGTATCGACAGAGTTTGCAAGACATAATAAGATTGTTATGTCAGTACAAAGGAGTGGAGATACTAGAGGGGCATATGATGATAGATCATGTACACTTGCTATTAAGTATACCACCGAAGATGAGTGTGTCAAGTTTTATGGGATATTTAAAAGGAAAAAGTGCGTTGATGATGTTTGACAAACACGCAAATCTGAAGTATAAGTTTGGAAATAGGCACTTTTGGGCAGAAGGATATTATGTGAGTACAGTAGGTCTAAATGAAGCAACCATAAGAAAATACATAGAAGACCAAGAAAAGCATGATATAGCACTAGATAAATTAAGTGTACGAGAATATGAAGACCCTTTTAAGGGTGGCGAGTAATACAAACACCCTTTAAGGGGTGGCGAAAGAGGCAAAGGCAATAGGCTTGAACAAAGTGAAAGCCAGCGTCTTGAGGCGCTGGCCGGTAGCATGGG
>NZ_NNBY01000033.1 GCF_002834235.1 Ruminococcus bromii
TGACCCGACCCCCAAAAGTTAGACCTAAAAAATCTAACTTTGGAGGTCGGTATTTTTATGTCAAAATACAGTTATGAATTCAAGAAGAAGGTAGTAATGGACTACATAAATGGAAAAGGAGGATATAAAAGTTTATGTAAAGAAAATGGGATACCGAGTCAAACAATATTACGAGATTGGATCTCAGCATACAAAGAATTTGGAAACAAAGGATTAATGCGATCAAGAGAAAAGAAAAATTACTCTTTTGAATTTAAGATGCATGTGGTAGAATTATACTTAACAACGGAAGTATCGTATCGAGAACTTGCATTGAGTTTAGGTATCAATAATCCACCAATGATAGCAAAATGGGTAACCGATTACCGTGCAGTTGGGCCTGATGCGTTACGACCAAAGAGAAAAGGACGGAAACCCAAAGTGTCTAAACCAAAAAAGATAATACCTAACACAGAAAAAGAAAAAGCTGAATCAGAATATCTGAAACAGCTTGAAGATGAGAATTTAAGATTAAGGATTGAAAATGCGTATTTAAAAGAGCTGAGGAGATTGCGTTTGGAGGAAGAAAAACCTCCGAAAAACAGGCAAGAATAATACACAGTCTCCGAGGAGAATTCAGGCTAAAAGATATTCTTGCCGTAACAGTTTTTCCAAAGTCAACATATATGTATTGGCAAAATAGATTTGAGCGAGAGAACCCGGATGAAAAATTAGAAAAAGAAATTCTTGATATACGAAAAGTGCATAAAGACTATGGTTATCGCAGAATTTGGGGAGAATTGCGAAACAGAAATATTTTTGTAAACAAGAAAAAAGTTCAAAGAATTGTTCAGAAATTGAACCTGCAAGTGACCTCGTTTATTCATAAAAGCAGAAAATACAGTTCATACAAAGGTAAAGTAGGAAAGATTGCTCCAAACAGGATTAACCGTAGATTTAACACAAGTGTACCGCATCAGAAAATCACAACAGATACAAGTGAATTTAAGTATTATGAGGTTGACAGCAAGGGCAGAATGATAATCAAAAAGCTCTATCTTGATCCATTTATGGATATGTTTAACGGAGAAATTCTGAGTTTTGGCATATCTCAAAAGCCATCTGCCGAGAACATTATGAGTGCATTAGATGAAGCTATTACTATTACTAATGACTGTTCATATCGCAGGACTTTTCACTCTGACAGAGGATGGGCTTATCAGATGAAAGCATATTCACAAAAGCTGAAAGAAAACAGAATATTTCAGAGTATGTCAAGAAAAGGAAATTGTCACGATAACTCTGTTATGGAAAATTTCTTTGGAATATTAAAGCAAGAAATATATTATGGAAAAGTTTATTACAGCTATGAAGAGCTTAAACAAGCAATTATCAAATACATTGATTACTACAACAACAAGAGAATCAAACAGAAACTCGGCTGGTTAAGTCCGGTTGAGTACAGGATTAATGCCTTAGTTGCATAACAAAAGCGTAGCAGCTAAAAGTCACTACGCTTTCAAGTCTAACTTTTTGGGGTCACCACATTGCAATCGACTGTTTAATAATCGGATTATATATAAATTACCATCTTGCGTCAAGTTCGGCTTTGGTGGCTCTTTTTTTCTTTCTTGCAACATATCTTGAATATCTTGAAAGCTTTCTGTCACGAAGGAAGAATACAAAAGCGATTGCGCCGAGGATAACTGCAACAAGCACAAACCAAAGACCTACATTTGCGGATCTCTGAACTGCGGCAACAAGAGTCGGTGTGCTTGCGGCATTTGACTTTGCAAGAGCCTTGTCGGCAGACTTTACGGACTGAACGGCAACGCTTGATGCTGTGTCCGAGTAGTTCTGATTCTTTTCGTTTGAAAGAATGAACTGCGACGCACCTGTTGAAGAAGGCATCTCAATCGGAGCGGCTGAAACCGCCGGAGAAACCTCACCGCTTACAACCTCTGTTTTGGGGTTTGCAACTGCGTTGTCGCTGAACAATGCGTTGTATGTTTTCTCATCAACAATACCTGTTGAATCGAGTGAATTCTGATTCTGGAAATTTGCAACGGCCTGCGCTGTATATTCACCGTAGTAGCCTGTTGCATCCATTGCAAAGTAGCCGAGTTTTATAAGCTGCTGCTGAATTGCAGTTACTTCATCGTTTTCGTCACCGTTCTGATACTGAACTGCCTCTGTTACAGGCTCTGTTGTCGCCTCTGTGGGAGCAGTTGTTTCTTCTTCGGGCTTGTCCTCAGTCTTTGTTGTTGTATCGGCTTTTGGAGCTTCGGGAGCATTCTCCGAATAAAGTGTATTTCTCGAATCGCCTGCAATACCGTCAACTGTAAGACCTGCGGCTTTCTGGAATGCCTTATAAGCCTCTTCTGTTGCGTCACCGAAGTAACCGTCAACTGCACCGTCATAATAGCCGAGGTCAGCAAGTCTTTGCTGAATCTTCTTTACCTCAGCACCCGATGAACCGTTCTTGTAAACACTCGGTGTGTTGCTTGAAGATGATGAGCTGCCTGATGAACTTGAAGAACCTGATGAGCTTGAACCCGATGAACTGCTTGAAGAAGTGTTTGAAGGAGTCTTGCTCGATCTGCCCTGTGAATCAAAGTAATATGTAGTACCGTCAATTGTTCTTGAAGTATTTACAATGTACTCGCCGTTTTCGTAGTAGTAGTAGTTGCCGTTAAAGCTTTCCCAACCGTTTGTTACATATGAAACTGCGGCAAGCTTGAACCAGTATGTCCAATTGTTATAACCGCCGATTGCCTCGTAGCAAACACCGTATTCATCACCTCTTGCGTCAACCTCCATACCGTTGCCGACATAGACACCGACATGACCGGGACGCCAAAGTCCAAGACCGTGAACATTAGGAATGCCTGCGCTTACCGAACCTGTTTCGGTAGCTGTTTCAAGCTGTGGATTACCGCATCTTTCGCCGCCGGCATATGAATAGATAAGACCTGAACAGTCAACCGCTCCGGGGGTTGAACCGCCGTAAACATATGACCATCCGCTGTTATAGGCATTGAGTGCCCATTCTGCAAGACCTGCACCCGTGCCTTTTGCACCGGCAGAAAATGAAGAACCGAATACGCATACACTTGAAAGTGTGAGAACACTCAGAATGATTGCAGTAATCTTTTTTATTCTCTGCATCGTTAATTACCTCCATTTTTTTCAGAGAGTCAAAGCTCTTACAGAAAAATAACGACTGACTCAAAGTACAGTCCGTTTTAATCTGTACGGAAGATTTGACCGAAAAATTGTTACCAAATCTGACAGTAAATTACAAATCAGGTTACACCTTGATAACAACATTGTAACCATTATAACATCACTCTTTTAAAAAATCAACCCCAAAGCCCGTATTTTTTGCTAATTCAGAAAATTTGATGCAGTTTCACTCACAAAATCTTCATTTCAAGCACCAAATTAAAGCGAATTATTACAAAATTTGTAACCTTTTGTAATATTTGCAGAGTACCGTCAACATAAATTTCGCATCAAAAAAGCAACTCCCGCACCAAGCATTTGGAGCGGGAGCTGCTTTTATTCGGTTTCCGTAATACAATTATGAAAAAAACAGAGGAGAGAAAATTTCAAAATGAAATTTTGCTGAGTAAAATATGAATTAAAAATACATTTATACGACATTACTGGTATTCGCAAACACTTGCCCATTTGAGAAGGAACTCTCTCTCTTCGGGTTTACCCTTAACAGACTGTGATGCGGCTACAATCGGAAGCCAGCGGTCAACATATTGACGAGCTGTGTCGGTCTTTGTACAGTAAAGCTTCATATACTTTTCTGCAAGCTCTTCCTGATGATTCAAACGGAACAAGAGGTAAGTTCTTGCGGCATCGGCTGAACCGTTACCCTGTGTTGCGTGTGACCAGTCAATAACATACGGTGTACCCGACTCGTCAATGATAACATTACTCGGGTTGAAATCGCCGTGACAAACCTTTGTGTGGTTCGGCATACCGTTAAGACGGGTTTCAAGCTCATATCTTGTTGTTGCGTCAAGGTCGGTTTCGCTGATTTTGCGTTTCATCTTATCCTTGAGTTTGTTAAGCAACGGTGCTTTTTGGCTGAGGATTTTAACCTGAATGTCAACAAAGAGATTGAGGTATTCGTCCTCTTTTTCGGGATGCTCTGCCATAAGCTCCGCAAGAGTTTTGCCCTCGATGAAGGTGGAGATGATTGCCCATTTTCCGTCAATCTTTGTAACCTCTTCAATTTTCGGAATATTGAGTCCTGTTTCCTCAACTCTTGCCTGATTAAGAGCCTCGTTAAGAATATCTGATTTCGGATAACACTCGTCAAAAACCTTTGCGGCAAGCGCACCGTCTTTATAAACTACCTTGTTTTCTCTTTTTGCAAGAACTGTATCTAATTTCATAATAAAGCCCCTTTCGCTTTAAAATATTAAAAATTCATCAAGCAATCTTTCATTGCTTCGGTTATATTATACAACAATTTCAGGGGTTAGTACAGTGTAAAAATAACAAAATAATTTTAATTTTCTTTGTGCATTTAGCAAATACAAATAAAATATTTTTTACCTTTCAAACAAAAAGAGCAAGATATTTTATGCGAAGTGCATAAAAATTTGTTAAACTTTTAACTAAATATTTGTGAAATTTTTAACATTCTTTTGTGCATTGTGCATAATAGTTTGTAATATTAAAAGCACATTACGCCCGAGCGGAAGTTTATTTAAATTGAAAGTTGAAAATGGAAAATTGCGGTATTATCCATATACAACAAAACACCCTGCCACAGGGGCAGGGTGTTTTATAATTATGCATTACGAGATAGATTAAACAGTCTCGCTGTTGTTGCCATAGTAAGCATTGAGGTACATCTGCTTGATTTCCTTGAAGAGCGGATATCTTGGGTTTGCACCTGTGCACTGGTCATCAAATGCCTGCTCTGTCATAGCGTCAAGACGGTTGAGGAAGTCCTCTTCGTCCGGAACATAATCCTTGATAGAGTTCTTGATGCCGACTCTTGCCTTGAGGTCGTTAACAGCCTTGATAAGGTTTTCAACGCTCTCTGTATCGTTCTTGCCGCCGAGGCCGAGGTAACGAGCTACTTCAGCATAACGAGCGAGTGTGTGCGGGTGATCATACTGTGGGAATGTACCCATCTTAGCAGGAACTTCTGCTGAGTTGAATCTGATTACCTGCTCAAGCATAAGTGCGTTAGCAATACCGTGCGGTACATGATGGAAAGCACCGAGCTTATGAGCCATTGAGTGACAAACACCGAGGAATGCGTTAGCGAATGCCATACCTGCCATTGTAGCAGCGTGAGCAACCTTCTCACGAGCAACAGGCTCGTTCATACCGTTGTCATAGCAAGCAGGGAGATACTCAAAGATAAGCTTGAGTGAACGGAGTGCAAGACCGTCTGTGAAATCTGTAGCCATCATTGAAGCATAAGCCTCAAGTGCGTGAGAAACAGCGTCGATACCTGATGCAGCTGTAAGTCCCTTAGGACCGCTCATCATGTTGTTAGCATCAACGATTGCCATTTTAGGCATAAGCTGATAGTCAGCAAGCGGATACTTAACGCCTGTATTCTGGTCTGTGATAACTGCGAAAGGAGTAACCTCAGAACCTGTACCTGATGATGTTGGGATAGCAATGAAGTATGCCTTCTCACCCATCTTCGGGAATGTGTAAACTCTCTTACGGATATCGCAGAAACGCATAGCCATATCCTGGAAGTCAACTTCCGGATGCTCATAGAGAACCCACATAATCTTGCCGGCATCCATTGCTGAACCGCCGCCGAGTGCGATAATGCAGTCAGGCTCAAACTTACGCATAGCCTCTGCACCCTTCTGAGCTGAAATAAGTGATGGGTCAGGCTCAACATCTGCGAATGTTGTATATGTGATGCCCATTTCATCGAGCTTGTCTGTGATTGGCTTTGTGTAGCCATTCTTATAAAGGAATGAGTCGGTAACGATGAATGCTCTCTTCTTACCCATTACATCCTTGAGTTCCTGAAGAGCTACAGGCATACAGCCCCTCTTGATATAAACCTTTTCAGGTGCTCTGAACCAAAGCATATTTTCTCTCCTCTCGGCAACTGTCTTAATATTGATAAGGTGCTTGCAACCAACATTCTCAGAAACAGAGTTGCCGCCCCATGAACCACAGCCGAGTGTGAGTGAAGGAGTAAGCTTGAAGTTGTAAAGGTCACCGATACCACCCTGTGAAGAAGGTGTGTTAACAAGGATACGGCAAGTTTTCATTCTTGATGCGAACTCGTCAATCTTTGCTCTTTCGTTTACAGCGTCAACATAAAGTGAAGATGTGTGACCGTAACCGCCGTCAGCAATAAGATGCTCAGCCTTTGCAATAGCATCTTCAAAATCTTCAGCCTTGTACATAGCGAGTACAGGAGAAAGCTTCTCATGAGCAAACTCTTCGCTGATGTCAACTGATTCTACCTCACCGATAAGAACCTTTGTTTCCTCAGGAATTGTTACACCTGCAAGAGCTGCGATTGTAACAGGCTTCTGACCAACAATCTTAGCGTTAAGAGCGCCGTTGATAATGATAGTCTTTCTAACCTTCTCTGTCTCTTCCTCGTTAAGGAAGTAGCAGCCACGAGCCTTGAATTCCTTCTTAACTTTGCTGTAAATCTTCTTTTCAACGATAACAGACTGCTCTGAAGCACAGATCATACCGTTATCAAATGTCTTTGAGTGGATAATTGAGTTAACTGCGAGTAAAATGTCAGCTGTTTCATCAATGATAGCAGGTGTGTTACCGGCGCCAACACCGAGTGCAGGCTTACCTGATGAATAAGCAGCCTTAACCATGCCGGGACCGCCTGTTGCGAGGATGCAGTCAGCTTCCTGCATAAGTGTGTTTGTGAGTTCGAGTGAAGGAATATCAATCCAGCTGATGATACCCTCCGGAGCGCCTGCCTTAACAGCAGCTTCAAGAACAACCTTGGCAGCCTCAATTGTGCTCTTCTTAGCACGGGGATGCGGGCTGATGATGATACCGTTTCTTGTCTTAAGACAAACAAGTGTCTTGAAGATAGCGGTTGAAGTTGGGTTTGTTGTAGGAATAACGGCAGCGATTACACCGATTGGCTCAGCAATCTTCTTAATGCCGTAAGCCTTGTCTTCCTCAAGAACGCCGCAAGTCTTAACATTTCTGTAAGCATTGTAAATATACTCAGATGCGAAGTGGTTCTTGATAACCTTATCTTCTGCAACGCCCATGCCTGTTTCTTCAACAGCCATCTTAGCGAGCGGAATTCTCATCTGGTTAGCAGCAGTAGCGGCAGCAAGAAAAATCTTGTCAACCTGCTCCTGTGTGTAGGTAGCAAAAATTTTCTGAGCTTCTCTTACTCTTGCAAGGGCAGCTTCAAAGCTTTCTGCGTTATCTACGATAGGATACTCTTTTGTACTCATTTAATCTACCTCTTATCTTGCATAATTATATTAGATTCAGCAAAGCTGAAAATGATATCAAATTAATTTGCCTCAATTACTCGGCTTTCTCGGCAGCCTTACCGCTTGCCTTTGTTGCCTTTGTTGCCTTTTTTGAAGAACTGCCTAAGTCAGCCTTGAATTTAAGGTTGTTTTTCTTAGCATAGCTCTGGGCATATGAACCGCTTGCTCCGTGGATTGTAACTTCCTTACTGCATTCAGCGAATACATTGTCGGGAATACTTGTAATACAAGCCGGAATTGTAATGTCTGTAAGCTCACGTGACTGATAAAAAGCATATTCATCAATCTTTGTAAGTTTACCGCTGTCGGGAAGAACAACATTGTTAAGTGCCGCACCCGAAAAAGCTCTCGGTCCGATTTCTTTGAGTGTACTCGGAAGCTTGATTTCTCTTAACTCAGAGCAGTTAAAGAACACGCTGTTGTTAAGGATTTCAAGACCTTCGGTAAGATTTACCTTTGTGAGGCTGTGACAGCTTGAAAAGGCATAATCTTCAATCTGCTTGATACTTGACGGAATTGTTACTTCCGTAATTTTGGAGTTATTGAACACGCTTGCACCGATTACGGTAACTTTGTAGTTCTTGTAGCTTTCGGGAATTTCAATAACCGTGTCAGAACCTGTGTACTTTGTAATCATAAGTTCTTCCTGATTGATAATGAAAAATCCGAAATCTCCGTTTGTAAGGTCAGGCTCTGTCGGCTCAACCTTGTAGCCGGGCTTACTGCTGTTTGATGATGTGTTGTCGTCACAACCGCATCCCGAGAGTCCGACCGCTGCTGATGCGCACATTGTGCACGCCATCAGAAAGCAAAGAATTCTTTTCATTTTTCTGGATCCTTTCAATTGTTGTTTCAGAATTTAGCTAATTCTCGATTGATTCTATTTTATCATCTTTGTTAAATATTTGTCAATGTTTTTTTGACCATTTTTCTACTTTTATCGGGTTCAATAATAATTACAAAAAGATTACACACTTATTGTTGCACTTCTCACAAAAAAGATAAAAATCCCGTAAAATCCGCTGTTTTTTGCGGTAAAAAATGTAATAAAAATCCTCAGAAACTGCCGTTTTCGGCATATCATTGACGAATCAATCGACCAATGTCATATTTTCACAATAGGCGTTGTAAAATCAAGACCGCTCCTTTTTGGAATTTCATACGCAAGTGCCGAAATATCGTAGGCTAAAATGTCCTTTTCAAGCAATGCCTTTGTGTTGCCGCCTGTTCTGATACCGTTGCTTGCTGAGGTGACAATATTCAGCCGGCAGTCTTTGAGCAATTCCGCACCCTCGTTTGTAAAGCCTAAAACACGGACATACTCAATCGGGATTTGCGTATGAGCTTTTTCAATTCCGAGCAATGCACAAGCGAGTATTCTCCGTACGCGTGCATGAGTGTAGCGCTTTGTCTTTACAAGGTCGGCAATTTCTGATGAGGTACTGCAACGCACTGCCGCATCGGCAATTCTGTTTTCAAGCCCCTCACCCACATCGGGCAGTTTTGCAATGTCCTCTCTTGTCATAGTACGCAGGCGGTACAATAACGGTCTGTCAAGATTTTCGGGGAATGTGATTTCATCGGGAATGTACGGAGCGTACTTCTTCGCATTTTCACCGTTACGCAACATTTCTCTTATGTGTGACGCAGACGCAAAGCCCTCGCCCGCAATTCGGCTGTCGTGTGCAACACCTGTTCTTGCAACCGAGAACGGCTCAACACCCGTACCGTTCAATGCCTTTATATACTCAACGCCAAGAATATTGTTAGGTTCGCAGAGTACGGACGAAATCTCATCGCCGAAAACCGTTTTGACGGCGTTTTCAAGTTCACGGGGGTAGTATCCGCCGTTTTTCATTCCGTCACGCACAAGAGCCTGTACCCTTTCATCACAAACAGCGTTTGCGGATTTTTTGAGCAGTTCGCAGTCACCGCTTTCACTGCCGAAAGCAAGATGATTTGTGCAGTCAAAAGCCGACGCAATCGCAACACCTGCCTTTGCAAAGCCCTCAGCCCCCGAAAGTGAGAACACAACGGGCAGTTCAAGCACCAAATCCGCACCGTTTTCAAGGGCAGATTTTGCACGGACAAATTTGTCGCACACGGCAACCTCACCACGCTGGGTAAAGCTGCCGCTCATAATTGCTATGACCGGCTCTTTAAGCACATTTTTTGCACTTTCGAGCAAATATTTATGACCGTTGTGAAACGGATTGAATTCGCAGATGACAGCTGTTGCCATAACTATTCCTCCGAAGCCTTTATTTCGCATACATATTGTAAAAAACACTTGAAAACATACATAATTTGGAGTATCATATGTATGTGTGACCTGTCAATTTTGAAAAGTCTTTTTCTGATTTACATTATAGTATAAAATATGACGACAGGCAAATATATTTCTTATATTTTAAACTGAAAACAACTACCAAAGGGGACGATTGTAATGAAAATTCTCGTAATCAACGCAGGCAGTTCCTCGCTCAAGTACCAGCTTATTGATACTGACAACGAGGCAGTTCTCGCAAAGGGTAACTGTGAAAGAATCGGTCAGAACGGTGCTTTCATTGGTTTTAAAACACCCGACGGCAAAAAAATCAACCGCAAAACACAGATGCTTAATCACACTCAGGCTTTTGAGGCTGTTAAAAATGCACTCTTAGATCCCGAATACGGTGCAATCAGCGATTTGTCCGAGGTTTCCGCCGTAGGTCACAGAGTTGTGCAGGGCGGTGCGTACTTTGACAAGTCGGTGCTTGTAGATAACTCGGTAATCAACAAAATCAGAGAGCTTGCTCCTCTTGCACCTCTTCACAACCTTGCACACCTTCAGGGCATTGAGGCCTGCACAAGAGTTTTCGGTCCGAAAGTTCCGCAGGTTGCGGTTTTTGATACTGCTTTTCACCAGACAATGCCCGAAAAAGCATTTATGTATGCAGTGCCTTACAAGTATTATGAAAAGTTCGGTGTAAGAAAGTACGGCTTTCACGGCACATCTCACCGTTATGTTTCTGAAAAAATGGCTGACCTTATGGGCAGAAAAAAGGAAGAGCTCAAGCTTATTACCTGTCACATCGGCAACGGTTCTTCAATCACAGCCGTAAAGGGCGGTAAGGTTATCGACACTACAATGGGACTTACTCCTCTCGGTGGTTTTATGATGGGTACCCGTTCAGGTTCACTTGATCCGTCTGTTATCACATTTATCGCTGAAAAAGAGCATCTCACTCCCGAGGAAATGTCAAAGATTCTCAACAAGGAATCGGGACTTTTGGGCATTTCGGGCGTTTCGTCTGACGACCGTGATGTTTGTGCAGCCGAAGCAGACGGCAATATGAGAGCTCACCTTGCCCACGAAATGCTTTACTACCAGATTGCAAAGTACATCGGCAGCTATTATGTAGCGCTCGGCGGTTGTGACGGCATCGTATTCACGGCAGGTATCGGTGAAAACCAGCCTATGCTCCGTGAAAAGGTTTGCGACTATCTTGAATGCCTTGGCGTTAAGTTGGATAAGGAATTCAACAAGCAGGCTACATGCGGTGTTACAGGCACACTCTCAACTCCTGATTCTGCAATCAGAGTTGAACTCATTGCAACCGACGAAGAAATGGTTATTGCAAGAGATACAAGAGCCATTGTTGAGGCACTTTAATTGAAATAAATCTGCCACGCAGTAAATATTACATAAGAAAACAGGTTGTCAGTTGACAGCCTGTTTTTTGTTTATGGTTATTTCTTATCCGTATTTTTAAATTTGAACGCATTGCGTTCAACCGTGTGCAACACACACGGCTGGCGAACACGGTTCGCCCCTACATTACAATAATTCATAAAATCTACGAATTGGTAACTGTTCCGTCCGTCACGGTGTTGCTTGTGTCCCTGAATAAAAGTGTAATGCACCAGATTGCGGAAAGTCCGACAAGGATATAAACAATACGGCTTATGATTCCTGTCTGTCCGCCGCAAATCCACGCAACAAGATCAAACTGAAAAATGCCGACACTTCCCCAGTTGAGTCCGCCGATAATAAGAAGCGTCAATGCTATTTTATCGAGCATTCAAAGTCCTCCTTTGTATTTGCTGAAAATAGTATTGACGCAATTTTTCGTTTTATTCAATTTAAATCAGAATTTAATTAACAATGCAAGAAGCAAAATCAGCACTCCGAGGAAAATTACCGCACCGCCGATCATTCTTGTGATTTTTACGGCTTTCTGAATTTTGAATTTTGAAATCATATTTTCCGTGGGAAACGGAAGAATAATGAGCATAATTCCGAGAATTACACAGCTTGCAAGTGCGACGGTAAGACCGACCTCTCTTGCAAACGAGAGCATAAAAAGTCCGATTGGAATTCCGAACACACAAATCATATTGATTACCGCAAACAGCTTGCCGAAACGCTCGCCCTTTTCGTAAAATTTATTTGCTTTAATATGACACTCATCATCACAATACTGGTCAAAATACGATATCTGTTTTCCGCAGAATTCACATTTTTTCATGGACACACCTCGTTGTTTCATTTAAAATCGTTCACAGATTATTCTAACACACAAATCGACATATTTCAACTTGAATAAATATACATTTTCGGGTATATGCTTTGTTGAAAAAATTTTTGCAATGTGGTATGCTGAAAAGAGGTGATTTTATGGAGAGCTTTTTCGTTGCGCTTAATGCGGTTCTGCCGATGTTCATAATGCTTTTCATCGGTTTTCTTGTGAGAAAATTAAAAATTTTGCAGGACAGCTTTCTGCCTCAGCTTAACAAAATTGTTTTCAATGTATTTTTTCCGTTTCTGATGTTCAATAACATCTACGGCTCAGATTTTTCAAGTGTTTTCAGTCCAAAGCTGCTTGCCTTTGCGGTTATTGGCGTGTTCACGATTTACTTTTTGTCAATCGGGTTTACACTCCTTGTTGAAAAGTCAAATTACAGCCGTGGTGCGATGATTCAGGCGATTTACCGCAGTAATTTTGTACTTATGGGACTTCCTATTGCGGCAAATATTTTCGGCAAGGATAAGCTTGGCATGACAGCCGTGCTTGTTGCTGTTGTTGTTCCGATTTACAATATGCTTGCCGTCATCACGCTTGAAATTTTCAGAGGGCAAAAGATAAATGTGCTGAAAATTTTAAAAGGCATTGCCAAAAATCCGCTGATTATCGGCTCTGTACTCGGACTTTTGTCTGTTGCGTTCAATATAAGCCTTCCGGAAACAATTGACAAAACGGTTTCGGATATTGCGGCGGTTGCAACTCCGCTTGCGCTGATTGTACTCGGTGCGTCTGTCACATTTGACAGCATAAAAGGCTGTTCACGCAACCTCATAATCTGCATAATCGCAAGACTTGTTGTTGTGCCGGCACTTTGTCTGGGTACGGCGGCGCTTATAGGAATCAGGGGAGTTGACTTTGTGTCGCTTATCGGACTTTTTGCATCGCCGTGTGCGGTTTCGTCATTCACAATGGCTCAGCAAATGGACAGCGACTTCAAACTTGCAGGTGCGGCGGTTGTGTTCACTTCAGTTTTAGCGTGTTTCACGATGTTTTTGTGGATTTTCTTCTTCAGACAGCTAGGTTTCTTTTGATAATCCGCACAAATTTCAGACACATGATTTATTCAATGTGTAAAGTTAAACGATATTATTACTATCAATAACAAAAAATAGTATAACAGTCTTGACTTTTATTACTGTTAGTGTTAAAATATTCGCATAGGGTAACGGTTTGCAGAAAATGACTTGAAATCCTGCAAGGTTAAACTGTTATTTTATTAAACAGCTATTTCCTTCTTTTTTTATTATTTTGTGGGCGTAAGAAAACGGAGTGCGTAATGCACTCCGTTTTCTTTTATACGAATTTTCTGAATATAACAAAATAATTGCAACACCGTAGCATCCGCCCATACATTTAAACGCAACTTCTATATATACAAAAACAGTCGGGCGACAATGA
>NZ_NNBY01000034.1 GCF_002834235.1 Ruminococcus bromii
TGTGGTGACCCCAAAAAGTTAGACTTGAAAGCGTAGTGACTTTTAGCTGCTACGCTTTTGTTATGCAACTAAGGCATTAATCCTGTACTCAACCGGACTTAACCAGCCGAGTTTCTGTTTGATTCTCTTGTTGTTGTAGTAATCAATGTATTTGATAATTGCTTGTTTAAGCTCTTCATAGCTGTAATAAACTTTTCCATAATATATTTCTTGCTTTAATATTCCAAAGAAATTTTCCATAACAGAGTTATCGTGACAATTTCCTTTTCTTGACATACTCTGAAATATTCTGTTTTCTTTCAGCTTTTGTGAATATGCTTTCATCTGATAAGCCCATCCTCTGTCAGAGTGAAAAGTCCTGCGATATGAACAGTCATTAGTAATAGTAATAGCTTCATCTAATGCACTCATAATGTTCTCGGCAGATGGCTTTTGAGATATGCCAAAACTCAGAATTTCTCCGTTAAACATATCCATAAATGGATCAAGATAGAGCTTTTTGATTATCATTCTGCCCTTGCTGTCAACCTCATAATACTTAAATTCACTTGTATCTGTTGTGATTTTCTGATGCGGTACACTTGTGTTAAATCTACGGTTAATCCTGTTTGGAGCAATCTTTCCTACTTTACCTTTGTATGAACTGTATTTTCTGCTTTTATGAATAAACGAGGTCACTTGCAGGTTCAATTTCTGAACAATTCTTTGAACTTTTTTCTTGTTTACAAAAATATTTCTGTTTCGCAATTCTCCCCAAATTCTGCGATAACCATAGTCTTTATGCACTTTTCGTATATCAAGAATTTCTTTTTCTAATTTTTCATCCGGGTTCTCTCGCTCAAATCTATTTTGCCAATACATATATGTTGACTTTGGAAAAACTGTTACGGCAAGAATATCTTTTAGCCTGAATTCTCCTCGGAGACTGTGTATTATTCTTGCCTGTTTTTCGGAGGTTTTTCTTCCTCCAAACGCAATCTCCTCAGCTCTTTTAAATACGCATTTTCAATCCTTAATCTTAAATTCTCATCTTCAAGCTGTTTCAGATATTCTGATTCAGCTTTTTCTTTTTCTGTGTTAGGTATTATCTTTTTTGGTTTAGACACTTTGGGTTTCCGTCCTTTTCTCTTTGGTCGTAACGCATCAGGCCCAACTGCACGGTAATCGGTTACCCATTTTGCTATCATTGGTGGATTATTGATACCTAAACTCAATGCAAGTTCTCGATACGATACTTCCGTTGTTAAGTATAATTCTACCACATGCATCTTAAATTCAAAAGAGTAATTTTTCTTTTCTCTTGATCGCATTAATCCTTTGTTTCCAAATTCTTTGTATGCTGAGATCCAATCTCGTAATATTGTTTGACTCGGTATCCCATTTTCTTTACATAAACTTTTATATCCTCCTTTTCCATTTATGTAGTCCATTACTACCTTCTTCTTGAATTCATAACTGTATTTTGACATAAAAATACCGACCTCCAAAGTTAGATTTTTTAGGTCTAACTTTTGGGGGTCGGGTCAAATATCGGTGCTGTTGTGCGTTGTATTATAGGTTTTGCTGTGATAAAATGTTTAAGAAATAATCCAACGAAAGGGAGAACGTGAGATGAATTTATACCCAAAGAAAGAATCGTTGAAAGATGTTTTATCCGGTGAAAGAAAATATGTTGTTCCTGCATATCAAAGACCATATGAATGGGGTAAAGATGAGATAATCAATATGCTCGACAGTATACGAGAACACATAGATACAAACTGTGAAGAAAATCTGCTGTTTGGAACGCTTCAATTCAATGCCGATAAAATTATCATTGAAAATAATTTTTCAAAAGTATACGACGGTGAAATTAGTTGTGAAATAATTGACGGCCATCAGAGAATTACTACATTTTACATTTTGAGAAAATTTCTTGGAATAGAAAAACTTCCGAATATTTCAAACGAAATTAATCGCAAGTCGCTCGAAGAAAACTTGGAAAGTGCAAAATATGTTGAAAACAGAAAGTGTATTGAAAATTATTTTAAGAATGATGCGGTTTTGAAAGATAAATTTAAGAATTTTATAGATAATAAAATCATCTTCGTGTCAATATATGTTTCAAAAGTAAGCTCAATTGCAACAACGCTTAAAATATTTAATTCGATAAATACAACGGGATTGAGCCTTGATGTAAAGGATATTTTTAAAATCAACTTTTGCGATTACCTTTGCGAAGATAGCACCCTTGAAAGATCGGATGTTCTTAAAAAAATCAATCAGGCATATGAAAATATCACAAAATTTGACGGAGTATACAGTCTTGATGAAAATGCACTTCTTGATGTTTTTCGATTTCATATTATGAAAATTAATAATAATTTTACCCAAGAAAGACTCAGAGCAAGCAATAATATGTTTTTCATTGAAAAGGACGGTTTGTTCAACGGAAACAATAAATTAAAGTTATCAAAAAAAGAACAGCTTGATGTCTTTTGTGAAATTGCAGAGTGTATGAGCAAAACGCAAAAGTATTTAGAAAAACACGATAAAGGAAAAATCGATTTGGTAAAACATTGTGCCAAAGAATTGCTTAAAAACAGTGGATACGGCAAGCTGACAAATCTGTATTACTATTTTGTTTATGAACAGGATTGCAACGAAAAAATCATAACAGATGAAATTATTTCAAATACAGAAAATGCGGTTACCGCTATATGGAAGTACTGTTCAATCTTTGCGTCATCGTATTCCAGACAGATTTATGAGGTGTACAGGGAAATTGCCGATGTGTTAAACAGAGGAGAAACAAACAATATTGAAGAAATATTGCAGAAGAAACTCGGCGAACATACCAACAAGGCAGATTTTAAAGATTTTAAAG
Organism: Ruminococcus bromii; assembly: GCF_002834235.1. Classification (GTDB taxonomy): domain Bacteria; phylum Bacillota; class Clostridia; order Oscillospirales; family Acutalibacteraceae; genus Ruminococcoides; species Ruminococcoides intestinale. Next base: position 2,867 of record NZ_NNBY01000034.1, read on the forward strand.
CGATTTTTAAAAATGCGGTTTTTACAAACAGAATGAAACATCTTTTCGTTATGCTGAGTTATATAGATGATTGTGAAAATGAAGTTGACGCTATCTCGGTTAAAAATGATATGTTCTACAGACAAAAATGGAACCTTGACATAGAGCATATTATTTCACACAGATATTCAAATCCTGCATTGAATGAAGAAGATAAAATTGAAAATTCAATCGGCAATTTAATGTATCTTGACCGAAGCCTTAATCGAAAACTCGGTAAAATGACAGTGGGTTTTAACTTTGTTCAAGACGATTATAACAATAAAATTGAAAACTATAGTGAAAAAGTAACTTTGCAATGTGTGAGAGCATTTCTTGGAAATTATCAGAAGTACAACTCTCCGAATGATGCAATAGGAAAAAGAAGAGATGATAAAGTAAAGTTTTTAAAAAAACTTTATGACGGTTATGTTCAAAAAGTCTTGTCTGAATCTGATGATGACAATGCGTTGCTTATCAATAGTTAAGAAAATGCAAGAGGGTAATTAACATCCTCTTGCATTTTTGTTAATAGGAATTCAATTTTTCCTAATTTTATTAAACCTCAAAAATCCTCAATGGGATTTTCGTATGCGGATTTGATTTTTGCTATTCTGCCTTTGAGGAGGCAATTGTCAATGTCAATTTGATAGTTGTGGTAATCCCACGGGGCACGCTCACCTCTGTGAGCGTAGATGAAGTCGCTTTTGCCGGTTTTGTCGATTTTTTTGATGAGGTCAAGCAAATCTTCTGCCGACATATCGTCAATAATTCCTCTGCCTGCTCCGTCAGAAACCTTTGGATAGGCTCGTCCGCTGCCTTTTGGCATTTCTTCATCAGAAAGCAAGGTTATTTCAAACTCCTGTTCCTCGCCAAAATCATAAATCATATGAATTTTATCGCCAATTTCAAGTTTTAAATTGCCGAGTTTCGTTTCTGACATAAGCTTTGGTTTTGTCTGAAATTCTTCATCGTCCAACTCGTAATTTGTACCTTTGTATGTCATCATGAACAGATGATAAGCACAGGTGCTGAATGACGAAAGCACGGCATAGCCCAACACAGCCATTGTCGAATTTGAAGAAATCTGAATATCTCGCCATATTTTGTTCTCGCATCCTATATAGACAATTTTGAATGTATAAACTCTTGCCATAATATGTACCTATTTGTGCTAATTTGTTCAAATCCAATTATTCACAAAATCCCGTAGCATCCATTCGGGGGCTGACTCAATAATATCATATAGCGCAGATTGAGCCTCCGATTTTGTTATTTTTGAAATCCTATGATTTAGAATATCGCAGACAATCTCTCTGAAATCTCCGTCAAATTCATCATCTTCATCAAAATAATCATCGTCATAATCATCGTCAAACTCGGGTTCATCATAGCTTTTGAGACTTTTGTAATATTCCTCGGCTTTTTCGGGAAATGCAGAAAAATATATTGCAATTTTGTGCTTGCAGACCTTTCTGTTACCTTCCGCAAACGGACAATTACAAAATGATTTTTTTATATGAATAATATCAATGTGAACATCGTAAGGCTTTTTCGCAGATCCCGATACTTTGCCCTCATATTCATTTTCACTTGCCTGTTTAAAGGAAATCACATTCCCTCTTTTATAATAATCGTATCCACGCTCAATAGACGCATATCTCGCATTCTCAAGTAATCCCATTATGCACCCCTCATTGTTAATTCAAAGTATCTTCCCCCTCGTTATAGAGAGCCTCGTTGATTTCTACAACGCTTTTGTTGTTATTCATATTTATGATTATAATGCTGTCACGCTTGATTTTTGGATAGAGAGGTGAGAGCCCTGCAATTTTAAGGACGCTGTTGGTTTCATTTACCGACAGACCCATTCCTATTGAAAGGCAAATTAGTTTATCTCTTTTCGGGGCAGTTTTCAAGCCTGAAAAAATCTGATAGGCATAGCCGTCGCTGAGTTCGGCTTTACGAATGACCTCCGCTTTTGTAAGATTCCTTTCGTTCAAAAGGTCGGTAAGGTATTCCGAGAGATTTTTGCTTATCATTGAATCCCTGTTTGCGTTTTCGTATTCTTCAAATGTGTTGAAATTTTCAAGTTCTTTTAAAAGTTGAGTTGTGGTTTTGCGTATCATAATCAAAAACTCCCTGAATTAAAGTTTTGTAAGTTTCCAAAACTATTTTAACATGATATAATAAGCACGGCAAGTACGATTAGACTTATAATTTTGCAAAGTGCTTATTATGTCAATTTATATTCCCCTCAAATTTTGCTGTGCAAAATTCTCGATGGGTGATTATATCATAACTCATTTCATGATTTATGATATAATAAGCACGGCAAGTACGATTAGACTTTATAATTTTGCAAAGTGCTTATTATGTCAATTTATAAGCACAGCAAGTATTATTATACTAATATTTTTGTTATGTGCCTGTAAATATTGTGAGGAAATGTTATGGGAAATAATTGGATTGATACGGTGATTAATGAACAATATCAGTTTGTGCGATTGCTTAAACGAACAGATAAAACGGAAATCTGTGTTTTCAGGCATAAGGAACTCGGCAAACAGATTGTAAAACGCACATTAAAAGGTTCGGGAGAGGTTTATTTTGCACTTAGAACGCTTTCACACCCAAATATTGCAAATGTTTACGATGTTGTCAAAACCGAAACGGGAGTCACCGTTCTTGAAGAATATGTTGACGGTCAGACTGTGGCAGATTATCTGCAAACGGGATTGTATTCTCCGTCAGGCGTGAGAAAAGTTATTTCATCTCTTTGTGACGCACTTGATTTGTTACATTCGCACCAAATTATACACAAGGATATTAAGCCTGAAAATGTGATGATTGACAGCAACGGTAATGTAAAGCTGATTGATTTTGATGCGGCGAGAATTTACAAGCCGTTTCAGTCGCAGGATACGCAGGCAATCGGCACAATGGGATATGCCGCACCCGAACAGTACGGAATAAATCAGACCGATGAAAGAACCGATATTTACGCAATAGGTGTTTTGATGAATGTTATGCTCACAGGTCAGCCACCTGAAATTCGCCTTTATAACGGCAGACTAAAAAGGATTGTCATAAAATGCACCCAGACAATTCCCGACAACCGCTATCAAAATGTGAAAGAATTGAAAAGAAATCTTTAAAACAGAATAAAACTGTGCTGACAGCACAGGACAAAAATACCGTCTTTGATTATACTTTAATTAGAGTTTAATCAAGGACGGTAATTATTTTGTGGATTTTTAACAAATTGTTTACAACTTGTCAATGTTATCGGCAAGAACTCTTACCGTGTTTAGAAATGTGGTTACTTTGGTTTTGTCGGTGTCTTTAAGCACGCTGTTAATTTCGTTAAGCATATGTTTGTTTTCGACCGAATCAAATACAAGCCAGTCAATGCTTGTGTCAAGTGCCTGAGAAATGCGGAAAAGAACATCAACGGAAAGTATTCTTGTTCCACGCTCAATGTGACCGATGTGTGCCGCAGAAAGTTCGCACAATTCGCCGAGCTGTTCCTGTGTAAAACCCTTTTCAATCCGCTTATTTTTTATCCTTTTGCCGAGTGCCGTATAATCAATGTTTTTGTTCATAAGTAAAACCTCAGAATCCTATATATAGTTTATTTTAAACTTTTTGAACAAAAAAATAAATTTACTATAAGCATTTATTATTGACTTGTAGCATTATTTGTGCTAAACTTGTTTTACAACAGATAAATTTTTTATGAACTTTGACAGACCGCAGTTCAGCCGTCTGTAATAAATAAATTTTTAGGAGGAAAATTATGTCGGTTTATGGAATGGGTTCACTGTTCTGCGGAACAGAAGAGCAATTGGATAATTTTGTTAACGAGGGGTTTGTATGTATCGGTTGGAAGAAAGAAGATAAGCCTGAATTATATGCTATTTTAAATAACATTAAAATCGGCGATATCATTTACATCAAGGCTCTTCCACTCAGTTCAAAAACCATGAGAATTAAAGCGGTTGGAATTGTGACAACTGCTTTAAAAACCGAAAACACACATCATGGTTATGAGGAATGCGGAAATGAGATTGGTATAAAATGGCTCAAATCAAATATCAATAAGTCAATTAACATTGATGACAGTAATATAAACAAGAGAAAAGGCAGCCTTTTCGTTGAAACAAATACAGATTATATAGATAAAATAATCAGTTGTATCTAAATAGATGTTTGTAAAATAATATAGATGATGGGGGATTTTATGCCGTATTGTGAAAAGTGTGGTTCAAAAATAAGAGAAAGTGCAAGTTTTTGCCCTTCATGTGGCGCAAAGATACCTGATGAAATCAATAGTAACAATGACTGTGTTACTGATGAAAGTATATATCAGGATAATGAAAGCGGTGTTGTTTATAAATACAATTCTGCGTCAATCGGTGGAATAATTGTTGCTTGCGGTACTTTGGCTGTATCCGTTAGTACGATTATTACACAAGGAAATGCATCGCAGCACAAATTTTGGGATCCAAGTGATGGCACATATATTACTCCCGGCTACAATCCGGGATCAATAACATTTTCTGTAATATTGGCAATTCTTGCGTTGATTATACTTGTTGTTTCAATTAAAAAACTTCGTATCAAATGTAAATATGTCGAATGTCCTTATTGCCAAAAAACAACAGTGATTCCATGTGACGCACAGAGTTGCGATTGTGATGTCTGCGGTCAGAAAATATTGATAACCAACGGTAAACCTGAGCGTTTTCATTATAAAGAAAAGGAGTGAAATTTATGAAAAAATCGCTTGTTGCATTAACTGTGATTTTATTGATATCAACAGTATTAAGCGGATGTTCGAAACAACCGAGTTCTGAATCTTCAGCCACACAAACTAATTTTGATTCAACTACGGTTGAAGAGACGACAGTTGAAGAAACTACAGAAGAAAATAATGAATATGAGGATGATGTTGTAGATATATTAAATTCGACAAGTTTTATGGACTCAATTGATCCATCATATGTTCAAAACGGATTATGTTCAGATATAACTTTTGGGCAATTAGTGGCTTCAATGTTTGAAAATCCTCAACTTGATATCACTCCGACAAAAACACGAGACACGGGAACTTTGTTGGGGTATCAGGTAACCATTTCCGGAAATTATAGAAATACTCCTGATGGATATTATAATAACAGCGGTAACGCATACATAGTTATAAATTTGACAAATGACACTTGTACTCTTACAGGTGACCATGATTATAAATCAGCTGCTGAATACTATGCTTTTGAAGTTACAGGATTTTATTAAAATTAGCATTGTAAATATAACATAACTGAATAACAGCAACTTTGATAAAATAGGTGATTATTCAAGTGATAAGGAGGATTAAAAATGAGGCGTTGCCCAAAATGTGGATTCCCACTTAATGAAAAAGATAAATACTGCGAGAATTGCGGAGAAGATTGCTCGGCTGTTGAAGATTCTGAAGTTAATGAGGTTGTCAGCCCTGATGAAGAAAAGGAAAAGCTGAAAAGGCAGTGGAAAATCGGCGGTATAGTATTTGGTGTTGTTGCACTTGTTTTTGCGGCAATACTTGCGTTGGTCTTGTTTGTGCCGCATAGCAGCAGTTCTTCAAATACAAAAACAAAAAGCAGTTTGACTGAACCGACAACGGTTGATAACAGTATCGACGGCAAAGGATACTATTACTTCGATAATAAATTTAATGAAGAAACAGTAGATAAGTTTATGAGTGCCTTTGACGATGAAGGTTCTATGGGCGATTTGGGCTTAGGTGTAGAATTTGACGATTTTAAGTACCAACAGGATTATCTGTTGCTTGGCAAAAAAGTTTCTCAATATATGCAAGTTGATTTCAATGGTAAAACAGGAACAATTTTGTTCTTGGATGATGAAAATAATGTTGTTGCATATTCATTAACTTTTGTTCCCTCTTTGCTTAATGATATAACAACCGATGATGTTTATAAAGTGAAACAGACAGTAGGAAGATTGGCATCATGGTTGTATGCTTTATCTGATTATAAAAGTTATAATTCCTGTGAAAAAGTTGCCAAATATTTTATTTCTGAAATGTTAGATGAAGATAATAAGTTAATTCCTTGCTTATACTATAATGGATATACGATGCTTTGTAATGGTAATGCTAATCAAATTGCATTGAATTTTTTTGTTACTGATTCTTATTTTATCGAAAGACACGGCATAGATAAAGGTACATCTTCAATTTTTCAAGCTGTTACCGAATCTACAACAACTGAGACTACCACAGATGTTACAACTACAGAGGAATCATCAGATGCTAAGCCTGCTAAAGTTAGCGACTCGGAAATTAAGAAAGCAGAAGAGTTGCTCAAAGAAGAGCCTTACGGTATAGACGATCATAGTGACACTTATTTAGAAGAAAATGGTGTTGATGTTGATGAATATCATAATAGGCTGAATGTGTATGATGCTATTCATTATTATTTAAGTGATGTGACTCTTGACGCTCAAAGAAACGAAGATGGGTCAGTAACTATGAAATACACGGGAACGCATACTGTTTTTGGCGAGGGAGAATATATTACATATATAGTAGATATTGAAAACAAAACAGTGTATTATGATAGCGCTTCGTATGACTGGTTGTTAGATCAAGATTTTTATGCGACAGATGTATATAACGATTTAGTGAGTTATTAATTATGCGAAAAAGATAATTTCCTGACGGTATAGGAGATTATCTTTTTCTTGTATTTTTGCCTAATGTTATTTATAATGTAATAAAAGAGGTGAGGCGTTATGGGTAAGGATACGAAGTTTTGCAGGAATTGCGGTAAGGAACTTCCGATTGAATCGACCTTTTGTCCGTATTGTATGACAAAGCTGATTGATGTTACAACAGGCGGAGAAATTAAGGTAAAAAAGAAAAAACCGATTATTATTGCCGTTGCAGCGGCAATAGTTTTGCTCGTTGTAATTGCGGTGATTATAATTTTGAACAGCACGATTTTTGGCGGCAAATCGGATAATGTTACCACACATGCAACAACTGTTCCGACAACTGCGGTCATGACAACGGCTGAAAATAAAACCTCGGATTATTCAAAATATGTCGGAATATGGTGCGATAAAGACAGCGATATTTCAACCGCAACTCAAAACGGCGGCAATATTCTTGAGATAATTTCCGTCAAAGACGATGTTGTGAGATTTACTTTTACAAAGACCTCGTCTGCACCGCAAAACCGAATTGCGAGAATAAGCAATGTGACAACAAAGGTAATTGACGGAATAGGAACTTTTTCGTTTGATGATGACGGCTGGCAGAACAGCGGTACGGGTAAAATCAAGTTTTCCGACGGCGAAATCTATATTGAAAACACGGTCACAAATCAGAACAGCGAATCAATGTGGGATATAGGCGGAAAGTTTTATCTTAAAAAGTCCGAAAGTTCAATGCTTGATGTTGAGAGCAATAATTTTTTGAACGCTGATTTTGACGATGTAAAAAATGCTTTTGGCGAAGAAATTTCAGATCCGTTTTTAGCGTCGGACAAGTGGTATATTCATTACTACAGTGGTATGAATGTTATGGTCACCGCCGAAACAAATAAAATTTACAGCATTACGGTTGATTACTCATCAGGCAACCTTGCCAATTCAAACATCGGTTTTGGCGAAATCAACGGCAACAGCACCTATGACGATGTCTATTCCGAACTCGGCGAGCCAATGTACAATAACATAACCCACGGCGATGTTACCTATAAGCGGAAAGACGGATATGTAACTTTCACCTTTGACGATAATATGAACCTCACAAACTTTGTGTACTGCATTGAAGATACGCATTAAAACATAATAAGTAATAAAAAATCAGCCTGAGCATCAAGTAACAATGCTCAGGCTGGTGTGTTATGGAGATAATAAAAATTTCAGAAGTATCAGAAATAAAAATAAGCACTAACCATTACGGTTAGTGCTTATTGAATGGTTGCGGGAGCCGGATTTGAACCGACGACCTTCGGGTTATGAGCCCGACGAGCTACCGAGCTGCTCTATCCCGCGATATACAACTCTGCTGTTTTTTACAGCTTTATTATTATAGCATTATGTAAAGGTTGTGTCAATAGTTTTTTGCATATTTTTTTATTTTATGCTTTGTCCGGCTTTTTTGACTGAATTTATTTACATTTTAATCTTAGTTTTTTTAAGGGTATGTACACAATTGTATGGCGGAACAGATGTAAAGAACAGATGCAAATAAAAGATTTAAATGCCTGTTGAAACAAAAGTGAGATTGTGCAAAATAATGATTTATATGTGTTTTGCACGGCGAATTTGATATATTGATTGCAGATTGCTTTTGTGGTACAATTACCGTGTGAATTTGCGGAATTTTTAAATTGCGACAAATACAGATGAGAGGGAATTATGGGAAAGAACAAAACACGCAGTAAATCTGCACTTAAACAAAACAGTGTCACAGCTGAAAACAAAAGGCTCAGCGATGACGGAAACATTAATTTTACTTTTAAAATTTTGTCGGCAATCGGCATTATTATCATAGTTTCGGGGCATTGCTACAACGGCGGTGTGTCGCTGATGTACGATTGGTTTCCGAAGTATTCGTACAATCTCGCCTTGTTTGTTTTCATTTCGGGCTATTTTTACAAGGAAAAACACGAGGAACATATTTTCAAATATATATGGGGACGGACAAAACGCTTGTTGATTCCAGCGTATCTATGGAACATTGTTTACGGAATAATCGCATTCGCACTTACTCAGGTCGGCTATACGATTGCTCAGGGCAAATTTGATCTGTACAACCTTTTTGTTATGCCGTTTATTGACGGCGAAAGTTTTGCCTACAACCTCGGTTCGTGGTTTGTGTATCCGCTGTTCTGTGTTTATGTTTTTAACATACTGTTCCGCAAATTGCTCAAAAAGGTTCACAGGGGCAACGAGTATGTCATTCTTGCCGTGTATCTTGCAATCGGAATTTTCGGTGTGCAATACTGCATTTGGAATCCTGCCCCAAAGGGTGCGTTGCTGTTGTTGTTCAGGTCAATGTTTTTTCTGCCGTGTTTTGAGTTCGGCAGATTTTATCACGAAAAGCTTGAGAAACACGATAATCTCAACAGCGTTGCATATTTTGCAATCGTTCTCGGAGTTCAGCTCCTTCTCCTCACATTCTGTGAAAATCTTGAATACACTCCGTCAAAGTGCGTGAAGTTTGACAACGGCTGCGTCATTCCTTATGTAACCGCAATCACGGGCATTGCGTTCTGGCTGAGGGTTGCAAAGCTGATTACTCCGATTATTAAGAACAAAAAGCTTGTCAGGATGATTTCGGACAATACCTACAGCATTATGATTCACCACATTTTTGCCTTTATGATTGTAAAATGGGCGTTCTGGGGATTGAGCGTAATTACACCGCTGTTCAAAGATTTCGATATTTTAAAACTCAAGTCAACAATCTGGTACATTTATCGTCCGAACGGCTTAAATTTTTACTGCATAATCTACCTTGCCGCAGGAATATTCATTCCGATTCTTATAGGAACGGTTACGCACAGGATATTTGAATTTATGAAAGAGCATACTTTGAAGAGTATGCAAAAAAGCAGTCGGACAGGTAAAGTAAACAAAATTGAAAAAGTCGTAAAATAATGCTTTTTTTACAGGCTTTAAAATGAATAAAAAATAAGCTGTATGTGCATTGTTACAAAATAACACGGCTTGTATTGTGCAATATTTGCCTTTAAAGCTGTGCGACTGAACAACTTGCACTAAAAGGTAAAATAATATTTATTCATTTCGCCGTAGCAAAAAGCATTAATTTGTGTTACAATATTTCATTATAGTATTTAGCGGAGCAGATATGCCGATATACAGAATAGCTGATTTGAATGTTGAAGTTAATCCAAAATTTAAAATATGCAGGAAACGGCTTGAAAGCTATGCCGTTAAGTCGAATGAATCGGGAAAGACCGACATTGCAATATCGGTTTCGGATGACGAAATCCGTGAGCGTCTCAGGCTTTCCGACAACCTCAGCGAACAAGGTGCGGAGGATGTTCTGATACTCTCAAAATTCTGCAACGCCGTGCTTGACGGATTTGACGGATTCTTTTTTCATTCGTCCTGTCTTGAGCTTGACGGCGAGGGCTATGTTTTTTCGGCAGTCAGCGGAACGGGCAAGTCTACCCACACGGCTCTGTGGCGAAGGCATTTTGGCAACAGGGTGACGATGATTAACGATGATAAGCCGGTTATACGAAAATGTGACGGAAAATTTTATGCTTACGGAACTCCGTGGATGGGGAAAGCTGACATAGGAACAAATACAAAAGCACCCGTTAAGGCTGTGTATATTCTTCAGAGAGCAGAAGAGAACACGGCAGTCAGGGTGTTACCGTCACAGGTTATAAAACAGTTGCTTGAGGCAACGGTTATTGATGTTGAGCGGAGCAGAATGGAAAAGCTGCTTGAATTGCTTGATGAGTTCTTTAAGGAAACACCGTTGTTTTTGCTCGGTTGTAATATGGATGAAAGTGCTGTTATGACGGCTTACAATGCCGCAAACGGCGGATAAGGCTATGGAAATTTCAGAAAGCGGAGGAATATAATATGGAATTTGTTCAGGTCGTTTCGGTTGAAAATATGAGAAAAAGCGACGCAAGGACGATTGCGGAGCATACTCCTTCGGCGGAGCTTATGTACAGAGCCGCACAGGGAATTTTTAATTCGGCAAAGTTTGTGGGCAGGGTTGCCATAGTTTGCGGTAAGGGCAACAACGGCGGCGACGGTTATGCGCTCGCCTGTATTTTATGCAAAAACGGCTTTACACCGACAATTTTCAGAGCAAGCGACGGCTTTTCAAAGGACGGCCTTTACTATTATAAAACCGCAATGTCGCTCGGTGCCGAGGAGATGCCGATGTCACAGGCGGCGGCTTTCACGGGATTTGATATTGTAGTTGACTGTCTGCTCGGAACAGGCTTTTCGGGTGAATTAAAGGGTGAAATGCTTGAAGCGGTTGAGCAGATTAATATGACAAATGCCTATGTTATAAGTGCAGACATCAACAGCGGAATCAACGGTGACACGGGTGTGTGCAGTACGGCGGTAAACTCGGATCTTACCGTTTCAATCGGTTCGTTCAAGACAGGTTTGTTCCTCAATGACGCACCGTATTACATCGGTTCAGTCACAAACTGCGATATCGGCATCAGCCTTATTGAAGATGAATACAAGCTGATTGACTATTCTCTTTTGCATATGTTTGAGGGCTACGGCTCTCTTGTTATGACTGCGGAAGAATTTTTTGAAAAGTACGGCTACGAGCCTTCAAAGTGCAATGTTGCACGCTGTGTTGAGGAAATCAGCAAAAAAGAACGCAGAACAGTTGTAGTAAAAACAGACCATTCTGCGGTAATTGCGGATCTTAAATATATTTATTTTTGCGCTGACTATGTTATTAACAATTGATTGATTTTAATTGAGTTGAGGGTGAAACCATGAAGTACAAGAAGGTGTTGTTACCGCCCGAGCCGTATTACAGCGGCAGGGTTACAAGATATCCGGACAGAAAAGTTGCCTTTGAATCTGGACTCAGGTGGCATGGTTCATATGAAATTTCCTATATAAAAAAAGGTAAGGTAAGGCTTAACAAGCTTGACTGTGAAATTATTCTCAATGCGGGCGATGTCTATGTTCTTAACAGTCAGGAGGTTCATTCCTATGAGGACATCGGTGAGGATACTCAGGCTGTTATGCTCAATATCATTCCAAAGGCAATTGCACCGTATGTTGACGATCCGCATATTGTGCCGAGTTTTAAACAACCCGAGGGCGAAGCTCTTGAGTTTATCAGAAAAGCAATGGACATATTCTACGGATATGAAGAGTACAAGAGCAAGCTTATCAGCATGAAGGTGAGAGCGGTGATGTACAGCGTTGCGTACTATCTCATCCGTGATTGCATTGACAACGATATACAATATGTTCACGGTTCTCAGGCTGATGATTTTGACTGTGCCAAAAGTGCTATCAGATATATGCACGATAATTACAAACGCGAAATCACGCTCAATGAAATCGCCAATTATGTTGGCATGACGCCTGCTCATTTTTCAAAATATTTTAAGGATAAAACAGAGGAAACATTTTCAAAGTATCTTCGCCGTGTTCGTCTTGAACACGCTATTGATGATTTGAGAAACAAAAAAATCACCGTCAGACAGGCGGCGATTGAAAACGGTTTTCCGAATGTAAATTCGTTTATCCTGTCCTGCAAGTCCGAATACGGCAGAACTCCTGCGGAACTTAGGAATTACAGCGAGAAGAACTGACGGCGAGCCACCGTTCTCGGTTCGTGAAGACAGTCGTATCGATGCGAAAGCTTTTTAAATTGAAAATTGAAAATTGCGGTCGGCGGTGTGCCACCGCAATCTATTCGAGAAGATACTCGGATAAAAGAATTGCATCAGATGCCCAAATACGGCATTGATGCAATTTTTGCTTTATATGAAAGTAATAGGGGAGAACCGATGTTATACAACCGTCACAACACCTATTTCAACTTGATTATTGATTCTGGGGATGAATACGGTGTTGCTCAGACCTGCGCAGACAATCATTTTTGTGCCGTCAAGGTCAAATTCGCCTTTGTCATATTTCGGAAAAAGTCCCTGATTCGGAGCGATTACTCCGCCGATGAACGGCAATTGAATCTGTCCTCCGTGAGTGTGACCGCAGACGATTAAGTCTATGTCGGTTTTCTTTGCGTCCTCGGCAATGTATTCGGGCTGGTGGTGCAGAAGAATTGTGAAATTGTTCTTTGCTTTTTCGGCAAATTCTTCCCACAGCGTTCTTGACGGAACATCGTCATCGGGAGTGTAGAACTCATAATAAGGGTAGTCGCTCATTCCGCCGATAAGCACACTCTTGCCGTTTTTGGTGAATTTTATGTATTCATTATCGAGCAATACAGCGCCTGTTGAATTTGTTTCGCTTTTAAAATCCGTTCCGAATTTGGCGGCATTGTCACGCTCATGGTTGCCGAGACAGCAGTATGTGGGTGCAATTTTTGAAAGCTTTTCAAGCACATCTTTCATCTTCGTTGTGTCGGGATCGCCACGGTTGACCATATCTCCGCAAACTGCAATAAAATCGGGATTTTGTTCTTTTACAAGCTCTGCAAGGTCTGCGTTCTTTTCTCCGTATTCCTTGTTGTGCAAATCCGTGATGACAACAAATTTCAGCTTTGCGTCGTTCTTAGTATTGTTTACACAGTAATTTGTGATTGCAATTGTGTTGTCACAGTAAACGCCCCATATTACGAGAGCCACAAACAGCGCAAGTATTATTGCTCCGAGGATTATCGAAAATTTTTTCATTCAATTTACCGCCCATATTAAGTATGGTATTATTTTAGGCTCGTTTTGTGCGGTTGTCAACAAATGTGTGTCGAACAAGTCTGATTATTACTGTTTCTTGTGCTTCGGTTGTCGGATTTTGAGTTGATTTAGGAATTGCTTTGTTTGACATTCCTTTTGCACTGTTGTATAATAAATCATAATTGTATTTATATGTTACTCGGGAAATTTACACAAAGTTAAACAGAAGAGGTATGGGTTATGAAGAAGATTAATTTGCGTAAGATGTTGCTGGCTCTCGCAGATGTGTTTATTATCGTTGTCAGCGGTATACTTGCAAATTATATTCTCTTGCTTGTCGGCTACATAGGTGCTGCTTCAAGCAAAGGCTTGTTGAGCTATATTGTTATTGATCTTGTCATGTGTCTGTTTACGCTTTATATAAGCGGAACATATTCAAAATTGTGGCGATACTTTAACGCAAAGGACTATATGGTGTGCGGAACTGCCGTCTTTTCGGGGTTTACGCTCGGCTTTGTAATCTCGTTGTTTTTGCAGATTCCGCAGAGAAAGATTTTTTGTATAGTACATTTCGCAATAGCCCTTGTCGGAATTCTTGCATTCCGTTTTGTTTTCAGAAGGGCTTTTCTTGACCTTACCGAGGCAGGAAGGGCAGAGGGCGGAGAGCGTACACTTATTGTAGGTGCAGGCAATGCCGGCAGAATGATTGTTCGTGAAATTCACAATGCGAAAGAGCAGGGTGATGTTAATAATCCTTCAAAAAGCATCATTCCGGTATGCTTTGTCGATGATGATTTGAAAAAGCTGAATCAGAAAATCGAAGGAATCCCCATTGTCGGAACCTGTCCCGAAATTGTTAAAATATGTGATGAATACCGCATAGACAATATTATTGTTGCAGTTCCGTCATGTGAGGAAGATGAGAAGAGGAAGATTCTTGATTACTGTTCCGCAACAGAGTGCAAAATCAAGATTATCCCTTATCTCGGTGAGCTTTTGTTTGATGACGGGCATACACAGCTTATTTCACAGGCAAAGGAAATCAAGATTGAGGATCTTCTCGGCAGAAAACCAATTGAGTTTGACCGAAAGGAGATTCATGACCTTATCAACGGAAAGGTTTGTCTTGTTACAGGCGGCGGCGGTTCAATCGGCAGTGAGCTTGTAAGACAGATTGCAAAGAATGATCCGAAACAAATCATCATTGTTGATATCTACGAAAACAACGCATATGACATTCAGCAGGAGCTTGTGCTTGAATACGGCACAAAGCTTAACCTTGTAACGCTTATTTCATCGGTTCGTGATTACGACAAAATGGAGCTTATCTTCAAGACATATCGCCCCGAACTCGTATTCCACGCTGCCGCTCACAAGCATGTTCCGCTTATGGAAACCGTTCCCGAGGAGGCTGTAAAGAACAACATCTTCGGCACATTCAATGTTGCAACCCTTGCAGAAAAGTACAAGGCAAAGAAGTTTGTTATGATTTCAACCGACAAGGCTGTTAATCCGACAAATGTTATGGGCGCAACAAAGCGTGCGTGCGAGATGATTATTCAGTACAAGGCGCAGCACAGCACCGATACCGAATTTGTAACAACAAGATTCGGTAATGTTCTCGGCTCAAACGGCTCGGTTATTCCGCTGTTTCGCCGTCAGATTGAAAACGGTGCGCCCGTTACCGTAACACATCCCGATATTATCAGATATTTTATGACTATTCCCGAGGCTGTTTCGCTTGTTCTTGAGGCAGGTGCAATGGCAAAGGGCGGTGAGATTTTTGTTCTTGATATGGGTGCTCCCGTCAAGATTACAACCCTTGCCGAGAACCTTATCAGAATGTACGGTAAGGTTCCGTACAAAGATGTTCCGATTATTTTCACGGGACTTCGTCCGGGTGAAAAGCTTTTTGAGGAGCTTCTTATGGACGAAGAAGGTCTTAAGTCAACACAGAACAAGAAAATTTTCATAGGAAATCAAATTAAAATAGACGAAACAGATATGCTGTCAAAGCTTGAGGTTCTTAAAAAGACCGCAGAAAACAATGACAGTGAAAAGACAGTTGAACTTTTGGCAGAACTTGTACCTACTTTTTGCCACAAGGTCAATGACTAACCGAAAAGGAGAAATTTTATGTGCGGTATTGTAGGTTATGTAGGACCTAAGGATTGCAGTGAGGTGCTTGTTAATGCTCTCACAAAGCTTGAATACAGAGGCTATGACTCGGCAGGTATTGCGGTTTTTGATAACGGAGAAATCAAGACCGTAAAGACCAAGGGTAAGCTTCAGGACTTAAAGGATAAGCTTGCAGAGGTCGGCACTCCGAAAGGTCATGTCGGCATAGGTCACACCCGTTGGGCAACCCACGGCGAGCCTTCGGATGTAAACTCACATCCACACAGCGGTGCAAGGGTTACAATCGTTCACAACGGTATTATTGAAAATTATATGGAGCTTAAAGACTTCCTCATCTCAAAGGGAAGAACTTTTTTAAGCGACACAGATACAGAGGTTGTTGCTCAGCTCCTCGACTATAAATACAACGGAAATCCTCTTGAAACAATTGACAGTGTAATGGCTGAGCTTAAGGGTTCGTTTGCACTCGGAATTATGTTCAAGGATTTCCCCGACAGAGTTTTTGCGGTTCGCCGTGAAAGTCCTCTTATCGTAGGCGTTGCAGAGGGTGAGTGCTTTATTGCGTCCGATGTTCCTGCAATTCTTCAGTACACAAGGGATTATTATCTTCTTGACCATGATGAAATCGTAACACTTTCACCTGACGGTGTTTCGTTCGTTGACGAACACCTTGATCCGATTGAAAAGGAACTTCAGACAGCCGACTGGGATATGGAGGCTGCCGAAAAGGGCGGTTATCCGCACTTTATGATTAAGGAAATCAACGAACAGCCCGAGGCTATCAGAACAACGATTATGCCGAGAATCAAAGAGGGACTTCCGTTTCTTGAGGAGTGCGGCATAACAACGGAAACAATCAAGAATTTCAAAAATATCACAATCGTTGCCTGCGGTACTGCTATGCACGCAGGTATGGTCGGCAAGTATGTTATTGAGGATATCGCAAGAGTTCCCGTAAATGTTGACATTGCGTCCGAGTTCCGTTACAGAAATCCGATTGTAGGCGAGGGCGACCTTGTAATCATCATTTCACAGTCGGGCGAAACAGCCGACAGCCTTGCCGCAATGCGTCTTGCAAAGCAGAAGGGTGCAAAAACTCTTGCAATCGTAAACGCAAAGGGCAGTTCAATTGCCCGTGAGGCGGATATGCTCATCTACACACTCGCAGGTCCCGAAATTTCCGTTCCGTCAACAAAGGCATACATCACACAGCTTTCCGTTATGTATCTCTTTGCCTTTGAGCTTGCTCTTGCAAAGGAAACAATCAGCACAGCCGAGTGCAAGCGACTTGTTTCGGCTCTTACAAAAATGCCCGAGGCAGTTCAGTATGTAATCGACAACTGCGAGGATACCTGCAAGTTCGTTGCCACAAAGCTTGTCGCAACCGACAGCTTGCTTTACATAGGCAGAGGTCTTGACTATGCCCTTTCAATGGAGGGTTCGCTCAAGCTCAAAGAGGTTTCGTACATTCACTCAGAAAGCTATGCCGCAGGCGAGTTAAAGCACGGCACAATTTCGCTTATTGACGAGGATGTTCCCGTTATCGCCGTTGCAACTCAGACAGGTATTATCCCCAAGACAATCAGCAATGTTGTTGAGGTTAAGTCAAGAGGTGCAAAGGTTATTCTTGTTTGTACAGACGCCTGCGCAAGAGAACTCAAGGACGGTGTTGCGGATTATGTTATCGAAATTCCGCATACAGACGAGCTTCTTATGCCGATTACAGCGGTTGTTCCGCTCCAGATTCTTGCTTATTACACATCAATCAACAGAGGTATTGATCCCGATAAGCCAAAGAACCTTGCTAAGTCGGTTACTGTAGAATAAACGGCGGTCTTGTATTTAATTGAAAATTGAAAATGTAAAATTATGGTCGGGAAGGCAGTTTGCAAAATGCAAATCATTGTCGCCCGACCATTTTTTATTTATATGAAAGTATATGTTTAATTGTAGGAGCGTCCAATGAACGTTCCTACATAACTTGCTCTTGTTTTCAAATTTCAGCGGTAAAAACCTTGTATTTTTTTGACAGATTATGTATAATTAATTAGATATACATTCTAAAAAGCAGTATTGATGAATCTAATTTAGTTTCGGGGGAATATACGGACATGATGAAAACTGTTTTTAAAAGAGCTGTAACGCTTGCAATTTGTGCTGTAATGGTATTTTGCGGTATTTTTGCCTGTTCAGGCGCAACAAAAGATTACGAGATTCCGCAGATTGACGATATGACGCTTTCAATGCCTGACGGTATGAGCGCTGTTACAAGGGACAGTGAAAGCACAGATAAATATTTTTCTGTTTTCGGTCTTGATTATGACACAACAATGAAAACCTTTCAGAACGGAAATATCTATCTTCAGGGTATGGATAATATGTCATCGGTTATTCTGACCGTGACAATGACAAAAAATGAGAGCAGCGAGAATGTCGGCAACTATGCTCAGCTTTCTTCAAGCGAGCTTTCAAATATACGCAACAATTTTCTTAATTCCGACGAGTATCGGAGCTGTACTCCCGACCAAAAAGAAAAAGTTGTGTGGCTTGTGTTTGACGCAACTGCTCAGAGCAGTAAGGGCGATGTAAAAACCTTTGTTGCCAACACGGTTTATGACGGTATGAACATTAATATCACAATGCAGAGAACAGAGGGTGATGTTACAACCGTTGACTACGATACTTTTTCCAAAATTGTATCTTCGGTGAAATTCAGCGACCTGCCGTTTTCAAAGGGATTTATTCCGTACATAATCATCGGCGGCGGTGTTGTTATCCTTATTTTGATTGTTCTCATCATAATTTTTGCCGTGAGAATCAGAAAGCATAAAAAGGCTAAGAAGAATAACGCTATTCTTGAGGAGCTTGCAGTCAAGTATAAACTCGGTGAAAAGGGTACGGACTACGACATTGACAATTTTGACGATTCTCCCGAAAAGCCCGATAAACGCTCAAAGAAAAAGCAGAGATATGCGGAAGAGGTTGAAGAAGAACCGGCTTTGCCGGGCAGAAGATATGCTCCCGAGCCGATAATCGAAAATATGGAAGAACCGGAAGAAATTACAAGTGAGTATTCAAACTTTGGTTATGATACGGATGATGCCAAGGAAAAAGAAATTGACGAGATAATCAACTCCGCAAAGGCTTACAAGAGTGAGCTTGAGCGTGAGGCATATAAAAACAACTACGGTTACGAGGAAAACAGCACGGAGGACGAAAAAAAAAAGGAGCCTACCGCAGCAGATACCTCAGAGACTGAACCCGAAAAAATTGACGAAAACGAAAAAGATAACGCAGAAACACCTGAAAAATACGAGGACATAAGCTCTTCGTCGGGTCCTACACTCGTTATCCCCGAACCCGAACACGATCTTTTTGAAACAAGCGAGCCTGACGATATCGACCGTGAGGACGATGCCGATGTTGAAGAAACCGAGGAGGTTTCCGAACAAAAGCATCCGCTTGAAAAAAAGGTTGACGAGTACGCAAACATCATTTTCGGCAGTGACGATCCCGAGGAGGAAACCGGGGAAGAGGTTGATGATGAGGAACTTGTAAGGGCAAAGGCTAAGAAAAACAAGTTTGACAGCGGTTATGACTTTTTTGACGAAGCTCCCAAAAAGTCAATGGGGGTTATCAAAAGCTCAGACCTCAGAGATGCCGAGGACGTTGATGTTATCGGCGAGGTTGAAAGAAAAGCAGAAACCGTAAAGCAGAACGCTCTTGAAGAAGAGAATAATAAAGAAACCGAGGGTGAACCGAATGATAAACGGTCAACGGAAGAGGTTCTTGCCAATGTAGGCAAAAACATCGGTAACGCTCTCAGGGGCTTTGCAGGCGGAGTTAAGAATTTTGGCATTCACTGCGGATATTTCTGCAAGAATGTTTCAATAATGATAAAGCATAAGCGTGCAATTGCCAAACGCAAAAAGGCAGAGGAAGAGAGAAGAGAGAGAGAAAGACAAAAGGCAGAGCGTGCAAGAAAGCGTGCCGAAAGAGGCGAGAGTGACGGACTTGTTCAGGTTCACAGCAGAACCGACCGCCGCCCACAGCAGAATCGCCACCCTGCAAACAGAAACAAGAGAAGATAATTTCTTTTCTTAACGGAGGAAAAACATGGAAATGCTAATTAAAAACGCAGTGGTTGTTTCCCCTGCCGACAAGCTTAACGAAAAAACAGATATTCTCATAAAGGACGGTGTGATTGCCGAAATCGGCAGCGGCATTACATCAGACGGAGAGATTATTGATGCAGACGGTCTTTGTGCCGTTCCGGGATTTGTTGATATGCATGTGCATCTTCGTGATCCCGGTCAGACTCACAAAGAGGATATTATCACGGGATGCAAGGCGGCTGCCGCAGGCGGTGTTACAAGCCTGCTTGCAATGCCTAACACCAACCCGACAACCGACAGCCCCGAAATTGTAAAGTATATTCTTGACAAAGCTAAAGACGCCGACAGCCGTGTTTATGTTGCGGCAAGCGTTACCAAGGGGCTTAAAAGCGAAGAACCCACAGACATTGATGCTGTGAAAAGTGCAGGTGCAATAGCACTTACCGATGACGGCAGACCTGTTGAAAACACAAAGTATTTGAGTGACGCAATGAAAAAAGCTCCAAAGCTCGACATGACAATTGTCGCACATTGCGAGGACTTGTTCCTTGCCGACGGCGGTAAAATTAACGAGGGCGAGGTTTCGGAAAAGCTCGGTGTCAAGGGAATCCCTGCCGGTGCCGAGGACTGCGGAACTGCAAGAGAAATTGCACTTGCCGCCGCTCTTAACGAGCCTATTCATATCTGTCATGTCAGCACCAAAACAAGCGTTGCACTTATCCGTGATGCCAAAAGGAGAGGTGTTAAGGTGACCGCCGAAACCGCTCCGCATTATGTTTCGCTCACGGACAGGGAGCTTTTAAGAGGTGACGCTGATTACAGAATGAATCCGCCTCTCAGAACTCAGGCTGATGTTGATGAGATTATCAACGGGCTTTGTGACGGTACGCTTGATGCCATAGCAACCGACCACGCACCGCACACACCCGAGGAAAAGGCAGATTTTGTAAAAGCCCCCAACGGTTCAATCGGCATGGAAACCTCGTTTGCGGTCTGCAACACATACCTGGTTAAGACAGGCAAAATGACGCTTTCACAGCTTGTTGAGAAGATGAGTGTTAATCCTGCAAGGATTTTGAAAATCAACGCAGGCACTCTTTCAGTCGGTGCAAATGCCGATGTTGTTCTTATAAATCCCGATGAAGAATGGACAGTTGATGCTGGTAAACTTCACGGCAAAAGCAAAAACACCCCGTTTAAAGGCAGAACCCTCACAGGTAAAGTCAAAAAGACAATCCTCGGCGGTAAGGTAGTTTTTGAAGATTGAGTTTGTTTTAATTGTAGATGTTGATACGATTAAAATTGTGCAAACGGTAGCTGTACTACGCTTGGGCATAAATGTTTTTTATTTGTCAAACTGTCTGCACGAATTGGGGACGGCGGCTCGCCGTGTTCGCTCACCAAATAAATTTAATTTAATATAAACTTTAACATAAAGGAGTAAAATTATGGCACAGAAAGGCGACCTCCTGTCGGTAAGACAGGACATCAGAGTAGTAGACGCAACAATCCGTGACGGCGGTCTTTGTAACGATTTCAGATTTGACGACAAATTTATCAAGGCTCTTTACAATGCAAATGTTAAAGCCGGTGTTGATTATATGGAATTCGGCTACAAGGCATCAAAGGAAATCTTTAACGAAGAAGATTTCGGTAAGTGGAAATTCTGTAACGATGCAGATATCAGAAAAATTGTAGGCGACAACAAGACTCCTCTTAAAATCGCTGTTATGGCTGATGTCGGCAGAACAGATTTTAAGAAGGATATTATCGCAAAGAAGGACAGCCCGATTGACCTCATCAGAATTGCAACATACATCAACGCAATTCCTGCAGCTGTTGAAATGATTGAGGACGCTGCAAAGAAGGGCTACGAAACAACAATCAATATTATGGCTGTTTCAAAGGCAAGAACCGAGGATATTACAGCGGCTCTTGAAACTCTCGGCAAAACTCCCGTAAACGCTTTCTACATTGTTGACAGCTACGGCGCACTCTATCCCGAGGAGTCAAGAAGACTTGCAGACCTTTACTGCTCAATTGCCGACAAGTACGGCAAGTCGGTCGGTATTCACGCTCACAACAACCAGCAGCTTGCTTTTGCCAACACAATTGAGGCTATGACTCAGGGCGTCAGCTACCTTGACGCAACCGTTGACGGCATGGGCAGAGGCGCAGGCAACTGTGCGCTTGAACTTCTTCTCGGTTTCCTCAAAAACCCGAAGTATCAGGTTGCTCCTATTCTCAAAATCATTGAGGAGTACACCCACAAGTTTAAGGCTGAGGGCGTTAAGTGGGGTTACGATATTCCGTACCTTCTCACAGGTCAGTACAACACACATCCCCGTCCTGCAATTCAGTTCGTAAAAGAGGACAGACAGGATTATTACAAGTTCTCAAATGAACTTTATGATATTATCAACAGCTAATTAAATTTGTAGCGGCGTTCATTGACCGCCAATCGAACCGATTGCAAAATCGGTTCGACCATACAAACGATTTGAATTAAAGTAATTAACCACGATATAACAATACATTTGTTGTTTATTCGTTTTGGTTTCACAACCAAAACGATTGGCGGTCATTGACCGCCGCTACGGTTAAGCAATGACATTGTTTAAATCAAAATATGAACGAACAAATTGTTTTTACATTACAAAAAATGAGGAGAATCACTATGGCATTTGACAGACTTATCGAAAATATTGTAAAAATGCAGAATCCTACGGTTGCAGGTCTTGACCCTAAGCTTGACTATGTTCCCGAATCAATCAAAACAAAATGCTTTGAAAAGTATGGCAAGACGCTTGAGGGTGCGGCTGCTGCACTTTTTGAATTCAACAAGGCGCTTATTGACGCACTTTATGATATTGTTCCTGCCGTAAAGCCACAGGCTGCATATTATGAAATGTACGGCTGGCAGGGTGTTAAGGCTCTTTGCGACACAATCGCTTATGCAAAGTCAAAGGGTATGTTCGTTATCACAGACGGCAAGCGTAACGATATCGGCACAACTATGGAGGCATATGCTACGGCACACCTCGGTCATACAGATGTTGCAGGCGA
Source organism: Ruminococcus bromii (assembly GCF_002834235.1). Classification (GTDB taxonomy): domain Bacteria; phylum Bacillota; class Clostridia; order Oscillospirales; family Acutalibacteraceae; genus Ruminococcoides; species Ruminococcoides intestinale. The sequence continues at coordinate 25,611 of NZ_NNBY01000034.1, forward strand.
AAGTATTGACGCATTCGGTGCAGACGCACTCACGGTAAACGGCTACCTCGGAACAGACGGTATCAAGCCGCTTGCAAAAATTTGCGATTCGGACGACAAGAGCATTTTTGTTCTTGTAAAAACTTCAAACCCAAGCTCGGGCGAACTTCAGGATATGAAGCTTGAAACAAATGAGAGCGTTTATGAGCATATGGGCAAGATGTGCGAAGGCTGGGGCGAAGACCTTATGGGTAAGCACGGCTATTCGGCAGTAGGTGCAGTTGTGGGTGCAACATATCCCGAACAGCTCGGTGAAATGAGAGCAAAACTTCCGCACACATTCTTCCTTGTTCCCGGTTACGGTGCTCAGGGCGGCGGTGCCGATGATGTTAAAAACGCATTTGACGAAAACGGTCTTGGTGCAATCATCAACTCAAGCCGTGGCATTATGTGTGCATGGAAAAAGCAGGGGCTTACAGAAGATGACTTTGCCGTTGCCGCTCGTAAAGAGGCTGAGCGTATGAGAGATGAAATCGTTGGTTGCATCGGCAAAATTAAGCTTGGCTGATTCATTTGCACAACAGAATCACGAAATTTTTCGTTTTTTATGCTTTAGTGCTATGAATTTATTGACTTTAGCGTGCTAAAAGCGTATAATTTGAATGTATTTATTTTTACAACTATATTTTTAAATTTTCTTTAAAAAGGGAGATATCAGAAATGGCAAGAGTATATAATTTTTCGGCAGGTCCTTCAATGCTGCCTGAGTCTGTGCTTAAAAAAGCAGCGGCAGAAATGCTCGATTATGAGGGCAGTGGTCAGAGCGTTATGGAAATGTCACACCGCTCAAAAATTTACGGTACAATCATCGAGGGTGCCGAGGCTCTTTTGAGAGAGGTTATGAACATTCCTGACAACTACAAGGTTCTTTTCCTTCAGGGCGGTGCGTCAACACAGTTTGCGGCTATCCCTATGAACCTTATGACAAAGAGCGGTAAGGCTGATTATGTTATTACAGGTCAGTGGGCTAAAAAGGCTCATGCAGAGGCTGCCCGTTACGGTCAGGCTAATGTTGTTGCTTCTTCGGCTGACAAGACCTTCACATACATTCCAAAGCTTGATCCTTCAACATTCACAAAGGATGCTGACTATTTCTACATTTGCATGAACAACACAATTTACGGTACTGTTTATCACGAGCTTCCCGACACAGGTGATGTTCCGCTCGTTGCAGATATTTCTTCCTGTATTCTTTCAAGACCGATTGATGTTTCAAAGTTCGGCGTTCTCTATGCAGGCGCACAGAAGAACATGGCTCCGGCAGGTCTTACGGTTGTTATCGTTCGTGAGGATCTTATCGGCAACGCTATGGATATCACTCCTACAATGCTTAACTGGAAAACTCACGCTGACAACGGTTCAATGTTCAACACACCGCCTTGCTACACAATCTACATTGCAAAGCTTGTTCTTGAGTGGATTAAGAACGAGGTTGGCGGTCTTGATAAGATGTATGAAATCAACAAGAAGAAGGCTGACCTTCTCTACGGTTTCCTCGATTCTTCAGAGCTTTTCAAGGGTACTGTTGTTCCCGAGGATCGTTCGCTTATGAATGTTCCGTTCGTTACAGGTGACGCTGACCTTGACGCTAAATTCGTTAAAGAGGCTACTGAAAACGGCCTTGTTAATATCAAGGGTCATCGCACAGTCGGCGGTATGAGAGCTTCAATTTACAACGCTATGCCTTATGAGGGCGTTGAAAAACTCGTTGAGTTTATGAAGAAGTTCGAGGCTGAAAACAAGTAATTATTGAATATTATGATATAACGGGCGAACGCTGTTCGCCTGTTATTGTAAATTCTTAAAATAAAAAATTAAAAAGGATTGATTTTGATGTATAACATTCTTACATTAAACAAAATCGCCGCTATCGGCACAAGCCGTCTCGGTGATAACTATAAATACGGTGACGATGTTCAGAACCCTGACGCAGTTCTTGTAAGAAGTGCCGCAATGCACGATATGGAATTTGCCGATAACCTTCTTGCAATTGCAAGAGCAGGCGCAGGCACAAACAACATTCCGAAGGATAAGTGCAGCGAGCAGGGCATTGTTGTTTTCAATACACCGGGTGCTAACGCAAACGCTGTTAAGGAGCTTGTTATCGCAGGACTTCTTATTTCAAACCGTAAGGTTATTGAGGGTTATGAATGGGCAAAGACTCTCAAGGGCAACGGTGCAGCTGTCGGTAAGATGGTTGAAAAGGGCAAGAGTCAGTTTGTCGGTCCCGAAATCAAGGGCAAGACTCTCGGTGTTATCGGTCTTGGAGCAATCGGTATTCTTGTTGCAAATGCCGCTGTTGCTCTCGGTATGAATGTAATCGGCTTTGACCCGTTTATGTCTGTAGGCAACGCTCTCAAGCTTGCTCCTACAGTTAAGCTCATGAAGAGCGCAGAAGATGTTATGGTAAATTGCGACTACCTCACAATCCATGTTCCGCTTACTGACGACACAAGAGATATGGTTGATGCCGATATGATTGCCAAGATGAAAGACGGTGTTCGTATTCTCAATTTCAGCCGTGACGGTCTTGTTAATTCAACAGCAGTTCTTGAGGCTGTTAAGAGCGGCAAGGTTGCTAAGTATGTTACAGACTTCGGAACAGACGATATCCTCGGTGAAGAGAATATTATTTGCCTCCCACACCTCGGTGCATCAACTCCCGAAAGTGAAGAAAATTGTGCTGTTATGGCTTGTGATCAGGTTAAGGAGTACCTCGAGAACGGTAACATCATCAACTCCGTAAACTATCCTGCAATTTCACTTGCAAGAACAAATGCTGACGATACCCGTTTCTGCGTTGCTCACAAGAATGTTCCCGAGCTTCTCAAGAAGGTTCTCACACAGATCAGCGGCAATGTTGAAAATATGCTTTCAAAGAGCCGTGGCGACTATGCTTACACAATTATTGATGTAGCAGGCGCCGGTGCAGATGACCTTGCAAAAATCGCAGCAGTTGACGGCGTAATCAGAGTTCGTGCAATCTGATTTCGATTAAAATTTAATCGTTGAAAATTTAATCTATGAAAAAAGTCCGAACACGCAAAATGTTCGGACTTTTTGTTTGTGTGAATCTAAATATGTAGCGGCGTTCAGTGAACGCCAATCGAAACGATTGCAAAATCGGTTCGACCGTATTTCAAAATATTGGTGTATGGTTGATTTGGCTTTGCAGCCAAATCAAATGGCGATCACTGATCGCCGCTACGTATCGCTATATATTAAACTTTTACCAGATGGTATTTTTTTGCATTGGCAATTATAAATGTTACGGAAATTGCAACGGCACACAATTCTGCAACGGGCAATGCCGACCATACGCCGTTTATGCCTATAAACATCGGCAAAATCAGCATTGCGGCACATTCGAAAACAAGCGTTCTTGCAACGGAAATCACGGCTGAAATCTTGCCGTTGTTGAGTGCGGTGAAAAGTCCCGATGCGAAAATATTCATTCCGCACAACAGATAATTTATTGCAAAAATTCTGAATCCGCTGAGTGCAATCTGCTGAATTTTTTCGTCGCCTGCCGAGAAAATTCCGACAAGTGGTTCTGCAAAAAATTCAGATGCCGTAATCATTGCAACCGAAATTATCAGCGTGATTTTTATGCATAATTTGAACAGCTTTTGCAGTTTTTCGTGATTTTGTGCGCCGTAGTTAAAGCTGATGACGGGTGAAACTCCCGAAGTGAATCCAAACGAAACCGCAGTGAAAATAAAGTGAATGTACAAAATAGCACTTATAGCCGCAACGCCTTTTGCGCCTGCAAAGTGCATCATTTGAATGTTGAACAGCGCTGTTGTCACGGCTGTTGAAAGATTTGTCACAGCCTCTGACGAGCCGTTTGCCATTGCAAAGAGGATTTCACTGACCTTGAATTCAGGCTTGCCAAAGTGCAGAGTTTGCTTCTTGTTGAAAAAGAGCAAAAGCGGAATTGCACCCACAGCCATTCCTATAATGGTGCCGAGTCCTGCACCGATTATTCCAAAATCCCACACTGCCATAAAAAGAATGTCAAGCACAATGTTTGTGCAACCCGACAGTATCGAGAAAACAAGCATGATATGTGGCTTGTCCGCTGTTACAAGGTACGATTGGTTGAGCATCTGCCAGCACATTACAAAGCCGTACGGAATCATAACGCTGCCGTAGTCAATGCAGTAGGGGAGAATTTTTTCGTTTGAACCGAACATCATGTACATAGGTTCGGCAAAAATTGTGAACAGCACAGCAATGATAACAGAAATGACCGTTGCCGTGATTGCAACACCGGACATAAGTCGGTTTGCTTCCTCCTGTTTGCCTTCTCCCATTTTCTTTGCGATTATAGCATTTGAGCCTGTTGAAAACATTAAGCCCACAGCCATAAATACGAGCGTGAACGGATATACAATATTGATTGCGGACAATGCGTCACTTCCGACACAGTTCGCAACAACGATTCCGTCAACAACCGTGTAAAGTGACATAAAAACCATCATAAGAACGGTTGGCAAAGTGAATTTCAGAATCGTTTTTGCTTTGATAGGTTTTGCATAAATTGATGTTGCCATAAAATTTCCTTACCCTCAAATTTATATTTTTCACAGACCATTCAAACGATTGTATCATAACTTTGTCGCAATTACAACCGATTTGTCTTTTTTTGTAAAATATGCTATTATATACAGACTTAAAAGCGAAAAAAGGGGCGGTTTTATGTTTAAGGGCGCAGTTTTTGATATGGACGGGCTTATGATTGACAGCGAAAGGCTTGTTTATTCAATCTGGCAGGAAATGCTTGATGAGGACGGCAAAGAGTTTAATCTCGACATTTTCAAAAAGACAATCGGACTTCGCAGTGAGGATTCCTACGAATATTACAAGTCGGTTTACGGCGATGATTTTGACTATCCTGCTTACAAGGCGGAGTCGAGAATCCGCTATTTTAAGCGTATCGAAAAGAACGGTGTGCCTGTAAAAAAAGGCTTGTACGAAATTTTTGATTATTTAAAATCAGTCGGTTGTAAAATTTCGCTTGCAACTTCAACCTCGTCACAAACGGCTTTGAAGATTATGAAGAAAATCAATCTCTATGATAAATTTGACGCATTCGTGTGCGGTGATGATGTTAAAAACGGCAAACCCGATCCCGAGGTTTTTTTGATTGCCGCAAAGAAGCTCGGGCTTGAGCCGGTGGACTGCGTTGCGTTTGAGGACAGCATTAACGGCATAAAATCTGCACATGCCGCAGGTATGACCACGGTTATGGTTCCCGATTTGTCAGAGCCGACAGACGAAATTAAACCGATGATAGATTTTTTGTGTACGGATTTAAGCGAAGCGATAGAACGAATTTCAAATTGAAAATGGAAAATTGAAAATTAATGTCGGGCAGACAGTTTGTAATGTAAAAAACATATTATGCCCGAGCGTAGCATTGTAATTGTTCGCACAAATCTGTATGGGCGGATATTATCCGCCACAGGCGGTGGTCGCAAGGCTACCCCTGCGAGTTTATGGTTCTTGCATATTGTTGGTTCAATTATCCGAGAAAATTACAAATAATTACAAATGGTTACAATTTACAAAAATACAATTGAGCAAGGTTAATTATTATACACATTTTCCACATAGTTTTCAACAATTGTTAAAAAAGAACGGCAATGCCTGTTGAGCGTTGCCACGGTTACTGCGGAAAAGGGTAAAATGAAAAATAATTATTGAATTACAGCACGATAATATGTTATACTTTGGTAAACAACAATCTTTACGGAGGACAAAATGAAGAAAATTATAAATAAAAAGTCACTCAAGGGTGCGCTTGCTGTTATGTTATGTGCCGTTATGGCGTTTTCTGTTTGTGCCTGTGACTTTGATTCTGACACAGAACCAACCAAAACGGATGCACAAATTCAGTTTGATAAATATTGTGACGATTTGTTTTCGGAAGAACTTGAGGATGACGCTCTTACTGCACATTTTGACATTTCAAATCCGTCGGACTACGGTCTGAAATATGACGAGGAGGACTATACCCTCGGTCATGTGTCCGATGAAGAAACAAAAGAATCCTTTGATGAACTGAAAGAGGCAAAAACGGATTTGGAGGAGTTTGACCGTTCGGGACTTACTTCTTCTCAAAAGCAGACATATGACACCCTTGAAAGCTACTTTGAAATTCAGCTTTCATATGAGGGTACAACAGAATTGCAGAGTATATTTGCACCGCAGTCGGGAATTGTTGCAAACCTCTTTACCACCCTTTCCGAGTTTACTTTCTATGAAAAGGATGATACCGACCTTTACCTTGCTGTTTTGAAGGACACAAAACGCTATATGGACGAGTGCATTGAGTTCACAAGGAAACAGGCTGAGGACGGTTACTTTATGGCTGAAGATATCGCACAGCAGTCAATTGACGAGTGCGAAAAGCATATTAAGAATGACAAGTCCGTGCTTGTTGACGAGTTTGAGTCGAGAATAAAGTCACTCGGCCTTAGCGATTCCGAGAAAAAGACTGTTGTCGAAACCAACAAAAAGTATTTTGAAGAATACTACATTCCTGCTTTGAAATCAGCAAATTCAGCACTTGAAAGTCTCAAAAAATCAGGCAAAAACGAAGAAGGTCTTTGCGGTTACGGCAAAATCGGCAAAAAGTATTATTCGGCAATTGTCAAAGACAAAACAAGCAGCAGTATGACTCCCGAGGAGCTTAAGTCATACCTTACAAACAGCTTTACAAAGGTTGGAATGAGCATGAGCAATGTTTCACAGGATGACTTGAGCAAATTTCAGGACTACAAACCCGACTTTAAGGACGCCGATGAGGTGCTTGAATTTTTGATTGAGAATATCGAGGATGACTTTCCGACTCCCGTTACAACCTCTTACACGGCAGATTATATGAGCGATTCCGCAAAGAGCGACAATGTGGGAGCGTACTATGTTCAGGGACGAATTGACGATACAAGCGTTAATATCATCAAAATCAACCCCGACTTTGCAAATAAGGGTATGACTCAGATGTACACAACTCTTGCCCATGAAGGCTATCCCGGTCATCTTTATCAGTTTACCGCATCAAATGCAAACAAGGATATCCCGAATGTACGCAAGATTTTAAGCTTTATCGGCGCTACCGAGGGCTGGGCGCAGTATGCATCAAAATGTACGCTTGATTACCTTGATACAAGCGAGGGCATTAAGAAGCTTATCTACGCAAATGATATTCTCGGCTATATTCTCTATTCCATGGTCGATATCGGTGTGAACTACAACGGCTGGGATTATGAAAAAGTCAAGGAGTATATGTCAACGGCACTCGGTTCGGCTGACAGCGAGAGCGTTACAGCCGCAACAAAAGAGGCGTATGACCTTGCCCGTTCAAATCCGGGTTACTTTCTCCCCTATACCGTAGGCTACCTCAAGATGATTGATATGCGTGAAACAGCCGAAAGCGAGCTTGGCTCAAGCTTTGACGCAAAGGAGTATCACACATTCATTATGAATCTCGGAATCACAAGCATTGATGTCTACGAAAAAGCCCTTGATATGTGGCTTGAAAGCAAAAAGTAATTTTTTGGTGATAATCTTGAATATTTTTTACAGGTATGATATAATTAACTCATTGATATGATAAATATAAATTGGTATGGATTTTTCTAAGATGTGATTCTTATTTTCGCCATACACTCATTATGGGTGTATGGCGATTTTTATTTTACACAAGGGGTGTTAATATGGGCGTTAAAACGGAAAATAAAATGGCTTATGAACCTGTCAACAAGCTTATAATTCAAATGTCGGCACCGCCGCTGATTTCAATGTTTTTTCAGTATTCATACAACCTTGTTGACAGTATGTTTGTTGCGGGGATAAATGAACAGGCACTTGCGGCAGTATCGCTTGCATTCCCGATTACAACGCTTATGAATGCGTTGTCCGTGTGGATAGGTGTGGGTGTTAATGTTTTGATTGCAGGTTATTTGGGACAGAAAAATCAGCAAAAGGCAAATTCTGCAGCGGCTCTCGGAGTGGCAATTTCGGTAGTTGTCGGAGTGCTGATAAATTTCCTTTCGCTTTTCATAATAAATCCCTATTATTCGGCTTTTACGCAAAACAAAGAGATTTTTGAATACGGAATTGCGTATATGAGCGTCTGCGTTTTTATGCAGATACCAAATATGGTGCATATTGTAATTCAAAAAATACTTCAGGCAACAGGCAATATGATTGCTCCGATGTGGTTTCAAATTGCAGGTGTTGTATTCAATTTTGTGTTTGACCCTTTGCTCATTTTCGGCATAGGTCCGTTTCCGAAAATGGGTGTGGTCGGAGCTGCAGTTGCCACGGTTTTAGGCTATGTTGTTTCAACAATCATTGCGTTGATACAGCTGTTTCTTACAAAACAAAAGGTTAAGCCGGTGTTTAAAAACTGCCTTGAACCGCAGATGATAAAGCTGATATTTTCCTACGGATTGCCCTCGTTTGTTATGAATGCGTTGGGAGCATTCACCGTGAATTTTGCAAATATGTTTTTGGTGCGATATTCGGACACGGCGGTTGCATTTTTCGGAGCATATTTCAAGGTTCAGCAGTTGATTTTTATGACGGTGAACGGACTGATTCAAGGCTGTTTGCCTATAATGCGGTTTAATTACAGAGCAAAAGAGTACGGTCGCCTTAAACAAGCAAATAAGAGCGGAACAATTATCGCGACTGTTATGATGATTGTCGGTATGCTCTTGGTGCTGATTTTCCCGAAAGAGATATTGTTTTTGTTTTCGGCATCGGAAGAAATGTGCGCTTTTGGAGTGCCGGCAATGAGAATTATGTCACTCGGATTTGTGTTCAGCGGCTTTTCCGCAATGATTGCAACCTATGAACAGGCAACAGACAGTATTATGCCCGGCGTTGTAGTTCAACTGTTGCGACAGGGCGTGCTGTTAGTCCCCGTAATTTGGCTTTTAAACAGCGCTGTTCAAATGACAGGAATATGGCTTGCGTTCCCAATTACAGAATTTGTCACATTTCTTGTTGCTGTTGTATTTGCAAAAATTAAAAATCATTGAATAAATAAAAATAACAACCGCCAAAACCCGATATAATGGATTTTGGCGGTTGTTTGTTATTTAAAATATGTTTAATTTTAAATTGTTTTTGCAAAAACATTATCAGATGATTTTGCTCTGAAAATTGTTTTTACGAGCAAGAATGTTATATAAACATAAAGTGCGGTGTAGATGATTGCCGTAAATTTAAGGCTAATAAGCTCGTAGGAGAACAGATAGTAGCAATAGCCTCTCAGGCTTATAAGCATTGACGCAATCGGAATCCACAAATGCTTTGTACTTACCGCCGCATAGACAATTAAAATAATGTCAAGCAGATAACCGTAGCGTTCGTGCATTGACGAAAGGAACATGATACAGGTGAACACAGTCCACGCTGTTGTCAGAAGAAAAGTTTCAAGGTTTTTCAAATCAACCTTTTTATAGATGATAATGCACATCATAATTCCGAGTACGGCAATTGTCAGAAAGACCGAAAACTGCTTGAACAGATAATAATATGTAATATCGTTTCCGTCACATATGAGTGCATAAAAGTTCGGACAGTTCATCTGAATAAGCTTTCCGTAGTCGGTCTGTTCCGCATATATTGTGATGATATCGATAAACGGTCTGCCCATAATAATTGCAGGCAGGCACATTATCACATCAAGTGCAGGGATTATAAAGAAATGCAGAATCGAAATTTTCTTTGTCGAAATCCAGTAATAAAGCAGAACGGGAATGATGAATACGGTTTGCAGCTTGAATGCAAACGCAATGCCGATGAACACAAACGATGCAATCGGCTTGTCTTTGTGCAAAAACAGGATTGCAAGGATTATAAACGAGGTGTAAATTGAATCGCACTGCGCCCAAAACGATGAGTTAAAAATAACGGTTGCCGAAAGAAGTACGGCTGAGTAGGTGAGTATCGCTTTGAGCCGTCGGTTATTCTTTGCAAACGAATAAACAAGCATTGCGGTTGAAATTGCAAGTACAAAATCGAATATTATTGATACGATTTTGTACGCATACAGAGCATTTAGCGGCAAAAGAGTCATAAGATAGATTATGACTTGATACGGAATGTTGTAGTTTCCCACCTGAGTTGCAAGCCCCGTAAAATCATTCAGCTTGATTATGCTCCACCACGGATTTAAAAAGCTGTTGAAATCATCGCTTTGAAAATCCATTCCGCAGGCTCTGAGGAAAATTGCAATAATCGTTACCGCAACGAGTAAAAATAAAAGAATGTGTTTTTTTATAAAGTCAATGACTTTGCTTTCTGCTTTTGTCATAGAGAAAATTCCTGTTCTGGTTTAAATAAACCCGATTTTCTTCATAACCTTGCCCATTGTGCGGCTGCTGATTTTAAGGGCAATTTCATCGGCTTTTCTGTAACAGCTTTCAAGATATGCCTTGTCTGCAACAAGCTTTTCGTAGCGTTCACGAATCGGACGAAGTTCTTCGACAACTGCCTCGCCTACCGCTGTCTTGAAGTCGCCGTAGCCCTTGCCGTCAAAATCCTTTTCAATCTGTTCATATGAAAGACCTGTAACTGCGCTGTAAATTGCCATAAGGTTATTTACGCCGTCTTTGCCCTCCGCATAGCGAACCTTTGCCTCGCTGTCCGTAACGGCTCTCTTGAACTTCTTCATTATCACCTCGGGTGTATCAAGAAGATGTACACAGCCGTTGACATTTTCATCGGACTTGCTCATCTTTCTTGTCGGGTCCTGAAGACTCATAACCCTTGCACCGTTCTTTGGAATGAAACCGTCCGGAATCTTAAACACATTGCCGTAAATACCGTTAAAACGCTCTGCAATGTTCCTTGTAATTTCAATGTGCTGTTTCTGGTCTGCACCGACAGGCACTTTGTCAGCCTGATAGAGAAGAATGTCGGCAGCCATGAGTACGGGATATGTGAAAAGACCTGCGTTGATGTTGTCGGCATGCTTTGCAGACTTGTCCTTGAACTGCGTCATTCTTGAAAGCTCGCCGAACTGTGTGTAACAGCTGAGCGCCCATGCAAGCTCTGCGTGAGTGTGAACATGACTCTGAATGAAGAAAAGACTTTTTTCAACATCAATACCGCAAGCCATAATTGAAGCATAAGCGTCAATTATATTCTTACGCATAACGGCAGGAGTCTGTCTTACTGTGATTGTGTGCAAATCTGCAAGAGCGTAAATGCAGTCGTATTCGTTCTGCATTGTAACCCAGTTGCGAACCGCACCGAGATAGTTTCCGAGTGTAATTGTTCCGCTGGGCTGTATTGCGCTGAATACAACCTCTTTTTTTGTCTGATTTTCCATTATTCCCCTCCGTGATTAAAGACTGTTTGCATACTCGCCGAGGATTTTTATTCCTCTTTCGAGCTGTTCGTCAGTCGGTGTTGAAAAGTTTATTCTGAAACTGTGACAGGTTTCGTTTTCGTCAGTTAAAAATGCGTTGCCCGGAACTACGCAAACCTTTTTGAGAACGAGTTCTTTGCAGAAATTCGGCATATCAATATCCTCGGGCAAGTCACACCAAATGAAAAGACCGCCGTCAATTTTATGATATGTGATTTTCGGTGCGCAGTATTTGTCAAGAAGCTCCATGCAGAAGTTCGCTTTCTTTGTGTAGATTTCACGAAGCTTTGCAAGATGAGCGTTAAAGTCATACTTTGTGATGAATTCATCGCATACATATTGTGCCCAGATGTTTGTATGTACATCGTTGCCCTGTTTGCACACAACAAGCTTTTGAAAAATCGGCTTTGGTGCAATTGTGTAAGCAACACGCATACCCGGTGAAATTACCTTTGAGAATGAACCGGCATAGATTACAATTCCGTCCGTATCAAAGCTTTTTATGTTCGGAACATATTCACCGCTGTAACGCAGGTCGCCGTACGGGTTGTCCTCAATGATGAGAACACCGTATTTTTTGGCAAGCTCATAAACTTTCTTACGCTTTTCAAGGCTCATTGTAACACCCGAAGGATTTTGAAAATTCGGAATTGTGTAAATGAGCTTTGCGTTCGGATTGGCTTTTAAAGCCTCTTCAAGCTTTTCTGTGCTCATACCGTCAGGCTCAACGGGAACACCTGCAAGCTTTGCGTTGTAGCTTCTGAATGTGTTGAGCGAGCCGATGAATGACGGTGCCTCGCAGATTACAACATCGCCCTCGTTTACAAGAGCCTTTGAGCATAAATCCATAATCTGCTGTGCGCCTGTTGTGATGAGAATGTCGTCATTGTCAGAGCCTGTGTTATGCTCCTTTTTCATATATTCCGTAAGGTGCTTTCTCAGCGGAGTGTAACCCTCCGAAACGCTGTACTGTAAAACCGAAATCGGATCTTCTGCAAAAACCTTTGCCGAGATTTCCGCAATCTCCTTTGAGGGAAATGCATCGGGCGACGGGTTTCCTGCCGAAAGCGACACAACGCTCGGATCGGCGGCATATTTGAAAATTTCTCTGATAGCACTCGGTTTCAGGCTTGAAACCCTGTCGGAAAACCTGTATTCCATAAAAATATCTCCTTTTAAGATGATAAGGATTTTTTAAAATTCCATACCCTGTAATTCTATCACGAATTGCATATATGTTCAAGAAATTTGACTGTTTTTACTGCGATTTTATTCAAAAAATGTGTAATTTATTATTTTGCATTTGTAAATGTTAATTCACGGAAATTGTATTTTTTGTGCTTTTTGTATTGTTTTTGATGAGTTTCTGTTGTATAATCTAAGTGATAATGTCCTTACGGTCAGAGCAAGGCTTGCTTTGATTCAAACAGGAGTACACTGCGAGTAATTAATACACTTATATAATTCATTGAATTCAAATTGAATTTAAAAATCTTCAGTTTGGGAGAATAACACTATGAGCAGAAGAAACGATTACGATTATTTTGATCTTGATAATTTCGATGACAGCATTGATTCCCGTGAATATCGTCGCAGACAGCAACAGCGCCGTCCTGCAAGCTATGCCGCAAGACCGTCATCACAGCGTCCCGTCAGAAGAACTGTAAAAAGAAGAAACAAAAGAAGAACCAGAAACAGAATTATTATCGTTGCGAGCGCATTGATAATTCTGTTTGTTATTATTTTTATTATAACTTCAATTTTTAAGGGTTGTTCAAAGGAAGATGCCCTTGCAAGCGTTCCCACGGGAACAGTGGGTACAACGGCATCTCCCGACGAAACCGCAAAATCTTCGACCGCTGACAAAGCAAACGAGCTTTCTCCTACATATTTTATGACACCGAGCATAAAGGACGACAATACAAAAGGAACTCTTTCGTACAGCATTTATGTGTGGAACAAAACAGGCTACGAATTGTTCAGCAGTGATGATGCAAGAGCGCAGAACTATGCTCAGACAATCAACGGCTTTGCAGACAAGTTCGGCAGTTCCGTAAAGGTTTATGATATGATTGTTCCTAACCATACCGAAATGGGACTTCCGCAAAGGCTCAAAGACAGCGACGCTCCGTCAACCTCACAGGCTGACAACATCAAGGCGGCTTATGCGGCTCTTTCCGATAAGGTAACTCCGATTAACTGCTACAACCGTCTTGCAGAACATAATACAGATTACGTCTACTTTAAGAGCGACCACCATTGGACAGGCCTCGGCGCTTACTATGCTTACACAGCATTTGCCGATACAAACGATTTGCCCGTTCTTTCGCTTGATGATTGCGAGGAACAGAAGATTAACGGCTTTACAGGCTCGTTTACCAACTCGGCAGACGGTCTTGACAGCGATACGGTAAGTTATTGGAAGTTCCCTTATAATGTAACAATGGATATCACACAGGCAGACGGTTCTTCCGCAAGCTATGACAGTCCCTACTATGAAGCCGCAGAGGGCGGTTCAAACACCTACGGTGTGTTTATTATGGGTGATAATGCCCTCACGGTTCTGAAATCAGCTTCGGAAAATGCGGCGGCAGGCAAGAAGATTGCCGTTGTAAAGGAAAGCTACGGCAACGCTTTTGTTCCGTATCTCACAAATAACTACGAAGAAGTTCATGTTATCGACTTCAGATATTTCAAACAGAATCTTGTTGATTACTGCAAAACCAACGGAATTGACGAGGTGCTTTTTATGAACGGTGTAATGAGTGCCAACACTCAGGTTCAGCTTGACAGTATGAGCGGACTTTTTAACTGATATCATATCGGGTAAATTCTTGTAAGGAGGTGTATGCCGATGATAGCAGACAGCGTGAAGGTGAGCGTGTTCGGAAAAATAAGCGATAAGCTGTATTCGGCACAAATTACCTCCGTTTCAGGACGCTGTAAAAGTGCGTATGTGATTTCGCACAAACCCGTAACAGAATATTTTGAGGGCGTTGTGGTTGCCGTTGCCGAATTTGACGGCCTTGACGGCGAGCGTCCGATAATCTCACAATACGGTGAGGTGTTTTATGAGCCCGAACTGCGACAGGTGCTTTCAAAACTGAAAAATATTAAGCTGAAAAGCATTGTGTGCCTTTACGAAAAGTCGTGCGGTGCGGTTATCTTCTATAAAAGCAGACAGAACACGAAAATTCTGCTTGTAAAGAACAGCAACGGCAGATATTGGAGTTTTCCGAAGGGACATATTGAAGACGGTGAAAACGAACATCAGACAGCAATCCGTGAAATTAAAGAGGAAACAGGTCTTGATGTCGTGATTGAAAAGGGCTTTCGTGAAATCAGCGAATACTGTCCTTTCGGTAAAATTCGCAAACGGGTTGTCTTTTTCCTTGCACAGGCATTTACGGATAATGTCAAAATTCAGGAGGAGGAAATTGACAGTTATATTTGGGTTGATTTGCAACAGGCACGAAAAATGTGCTCCTATGATAATGATTTGAGGATTATTGAGAAAGCTGAAACGGCGATTCATCTTCTCAGAAACTAAAAGCCGACAATTTAACGCGAAATTTACAGGTACACGGCGGTGTGCCTGTTTTTTTGATTTTATAAAACATTTTCTGTAAATTAAAAATGTTGAAAAAAAGCAAAAAATACCACTTGACATGTGGATTATACAGAATGTAATCTAATTTCCCCGTTACAATCCTGTATCCAAAAATGTGGAAAACCTATTTTTTTAATGTTAAAAGTTACAACTTTGTAAATTTCGTGTAGTATCGGGATTTTTTAACATCACTTTCAACACTTTCAACATAGTTTTCCACATTGATGTTTAAAATGTTGAGTTATACAGAATGTATAAGTGCAAATTTAGAAAAATAAATCGCAAATTCGTGATTCAAAAAAACATTTTTTTCTGCGATTCAAATTGTGACAAGGTAATATATGACAATCTATACTCATAAAATACATCGGCGAGGTGTGTTTTATGAAAAAGGAAACCGTGAAAATGAGGCTTTGGGGGCTTGTCATTGTTCCGATGATGATAATTGTGTTCAAAAATCTTTATTCGCTGACAAACGGTGCGTTGCTTGGCATATTTTTCGGTGCTGTAAACGGCAGTATGTGGGAGCAGATCAAGGTTGTTATGCTTTCCTACCTTGTGTGGAGTCTTGTTGAGGCAATCGGAAAACGCTCGGGATTCCATCGCTTTGCCGTGTCAAGAATAATTTCGCTGTGGTTTGTCGGAATATTCTGTCTTGCGTCATATCTGCTAATCTATGCACTCGGTGTTGAAAGTGCAGGTCTGCCAAGGTTTATTTGTGCAATTGCCGTGTGTTTTTCTGCGTTTGCACTCAGCGCAAGGCTTGAATACGGCGAAAGAAAAATTGAACAGCTTTTTTTGCCCTGCGTGTTTATGATGTTGCTTTTGATTGCCGTGTATTGCAGTTTTACAGTGTTCCCTCCGCACATGATACTTTTTGAGGACATTCAAACGGGAATGTACGGCATAATTCCCGAATACATCGACTCCGGAGCGATTGCTCTTGATACATTGTACAGAGTTTGAGTTTTTAAAAACAAATGGCTTAAAAGTATTTAATAATTTGAATTGTTATGTTATAATAGATAGCAAAATGAAGTGGTGTGTCCCATGCAGACACAAAAAATAAAAAGGAAACCGAATAAGGCTGATTATGATGAAAAACGAAAGATTTGAAAATACAGAACAAAAGCCTGATGTGATTGCAGGGCGAAATCCTGTAAGTGAGGCTGTTCGCAGTAATCGCCCGATTGACAAAATTCTTGTTGCAAAGGGTGAAAAGAGCGGTGCGATTGTGGGAATCCTCGCAAAAGCCCGAGATAAGAAAATTCCCGTTAAGGAGGTTGACCGCACAAAGCTTGATTATGTGAGCGGCGGCGCAACTCATCAGGGTATTGTCGCATTTGCAGCGGCAAAGGATTATTCAACGGTTGACGATATCCTCGAATATGCCGAAAGCAGGGGCGAAGCTCCGTTTGTTGTTGTGCTTGACGAGGTTGAAGATCCGCATAATCTCGGTGCAATAATCAGAACCGCAGAATGTGCCGGAGTTCACGGAATTATTATTCCGAAACGCAGAAGTGCCGGTTTAAGCTACACGGTTGCCAAAGCGTCTGCAGGCGCAATTGAATATATGCGTGTTGCAAGGGTGACTAATATTGCGGTTACACTTGATGAGCTCAAAGAAAAAGGCGTGTGGGTTTACGGCGCAGACATGGACGGCACGGATTATGACGAGTGTGATTTTTCGGGTGCGTGTGCAATTGTTATCGGCAACGAAGGTAAGGGCATTTCCAGACTTGTCCGTGAAAAGTGCGATGTAATAGCGTCATTGCCCATGAAAGGTCAGATAAATTCCCTTAATGCGTCGGTTGCCGCAGGAATTTTGATGTACAAAGCGATGAAAAACCGCTGATGTCAAATTGAAAATGTAAAATGGAAAATTTATGATAGTATGTAGGGGCGTTCATTGGACGCCCGCATTGATGAAATATTATGTTTAAATAAAATCATTTGATGTTATCAAAGTTGTGTGTTTAAATGTCAAAGATTGCAAAAACAGAGAGTACCGCTCGGGCGGCATAGTTTCCGATAAATCTAACTATCTGCCCGAGAGTAAATAAAAAGGAGTGAATGCTTTGGCTGATATGGACAAGGACAGGCTTAAAGAGCTTGAAATCGAGAGCATACTCGAAGAAACCCACTATCTTGCCGATCAGGAGCGAATGGAGCAGACGGCACAGAAATACCGTGCAAAGCCGAAGATTGAAGAGATTTTCAGCAATGCCGATAAAAAGCCGAGGTTAAAAAATACAAATCCGCTTGATGAATCCGAACCTGATACTTCAAACTCAATAGTCGGGGATAAGACTGCCGCCACAATGCAGGCAGAGCTTATAATGGACGGAAATGACGATGACCTTGTAACTCCCGAACAGCTTAAAGCAGAGGCTGAAAAAAAGGCTGCGGAAAAAGCCGAAAAAGCCAAGCGTGAGTATGAGGAGGCAAAGAAAAAAGCCGCCGAGGAAGAAAATAAAATAGTTACCCTCACACCTGAGTATGATGAAAATACAGAATTTTCGGGCGAAGTGCTCGGAGAGGTTGACCAGTTTCGTGACGAGGCTGAAATTAAAAGCTACCATACCATAGATATCGACATTCCCGAGGATAAGCCAAAGGAAAAGACCGAAACCAAAGAAAAGAAAGAGGCTTCGCAGACTCCCGTTCATCAGTTCCCGAATACCGAAAAACCGCCTCGCAAGGTGGTTGCAAAAGTTCCCGTGTATCGTCCCGATGAACCGAGAAATATTCTCAATGTCAAGGCAGGCAGATTTTCCGAGGTTGTATCGAATGAGTATGAGGAGTATGTGCGTTCAAAGAATCCTTCGGTAATCGCTCATGTGCTTCGTCCCGAGCCGACAATCGTTGATGAGGAGATTGCCCCGACCGAGGAAAAGCATAAGGATAACCGCCCTATAGGCGAAAAGGTTATTTCTGCCCTTGTCGGAATCTTTTCAAAGGATGAATCCGACGATAACGATACCGTAAAAGAGGAAAATTCAAAGCCTGTTGAGGATTATACAGGCGAGGAGGACGAAAAAAGTATTCTCTATGAGCTGAATCATAATATAAGAAAGCTCTTTATGAGAAGTCTGTTGTCGGGAATAATTGCCGCAGTTGTGGTTGTTCTCACAATCGTTACAAGAATTTTTCCGAGTGCAATATGTTCGGCAGTTCCTTTTGCACCGGCGGCATACGCAATTTTGCTGTTTGTTCTTATGGCGGCATCGCTTGTGCTGAACCGTGTGGCAATGCTCAGCGGACTTTCACCGCTTGTGCATATCAAAGGTAATTCCGATACAGCCGTTGCCGTTGCAGGTGCGGCAGGAATGGTTCAGATAATTGTGTCATTCTTCTGCCTTGGCGATTTGAACGGATTTCATGTGAACTACTACACGGTAATTCCTATGCTTGCGTTCTTTGCAAATAATGTGGGAAAGCTTTATATGGTTCTTCGTGTAAAGGACAATTTCAAGTTTGTTTCGTCAAAAGGACAGAAATATGCGTCAAAAATTTACAACAACGAGTCTGTTGCAATGCAGATGATGAGCGGTACTGCCGCCGACCGTCCGATAATTGCCTATCAGCATAAGACCGAATTTCCGTCAAACTTTCTCAAAATATCTTATGCACCCGATCCGAGCGAGGATTTGGCGTCAAAGCTTGCCCCGATAACAACAATTGCATCAATAACCATTGCGGTAATGTACGGTGTTGTTAAGCTGTCATTTGCAGACGCTTTGAATGCATTTGCACTTATCACTGCGGTGTCTGTGCCTGTGGCAACACTTCTTTCTGTTAATGCCCCCGTGAGAAAGCTCTGCAAAACTCTGCTCTCCTACGGCTCAATGCTTTCGGGTTATCCGTCGGTAAAGCAGTTCTGCGACAGTACGGCTATAATGATAGATGCAAATGAATTGTTCCCTGCCGAGTCAATCTCGCTTGAGGGCATCAAAACCTTTGAGGATTACGGCATTGACGAATCTCTTCTCTGCGGAATTGCAATTCTTAAAGAGGCTCAGAATCCGATTGCAAATGCTTTTGATTCGGTAGTTGCAGAAACCGAGGAAACACTTCCCGAGGTTGAAAGCGTTCTTTATGAGGATGAAATCGGACTTGTGGGATGGATTAAGAGCGAAAGAATCCTTGTGGGTTCACGCACGCTTATGGAAAAGTACAGCGTGGAAGTTCCGAATATGGAATATGAGGAGAAATATACTTCTCAGGGCAGACAGGTCACATATCTGTCAAGAGCAGGCAGACTTGTTGCAATGTTTGTTACAAGATACACTCCCGATGCTCAGCTCAAGGCTGAAATGCAGAGAGCCGAAACCAACGGCATAAGCTTTCTCATCAGAACAACCGATTATAATGTTACAAATGACCTTGTTGCAAAACTCTACGATTTGTTTTACCGCAGTATCAAGGTGCTTCCGACAGGACTCGGAAATGTTCTCAGGGAGGCTGAGGATACGGTTGAGGAAACCTCCCGTTCATATCTCATTACAAACGGCAAAGCCGCATCGCTTGCCCGTGCAGTTACGGGTTGCGTAAAAATCAAGCACAATATTTCGCTTTCAATCATAATTCAGCTGATTGCCGTAATTTTCGGATTGCTCGTTGCGTCAACACTTTCGCTTTATGCCGGTGTACAGGTTATGGGTTCGCTTGAAGTGCTGATTTATGCGTTGTTCTGGGGCGCCGCCGCTGTTTTTGCTCCGGCTGTCCAAAAACCGTAGGAAAGGATGTAAAATATGAAAATAGCTCCGTCACTTTTGTCTTGTGACTTTTCAAAAATGGGTGAAGAAATTGAAAGAATGGATCTGGCGGGTGCCGATTGGATGCATCTTGATGTTATGGACGGTCACTTTGTTCCGAACATAACCTTTGGCGCTCCCGTAATCAAGGCGGTAAGGAAGTTCTCAAACCGCCCGTTTGATGTTCACCTTATGATAAGCGATCCGCTTAAATATATTGACGATTTTGCCGATGCAGGTGCGGATATCATTACCTTCCATGTTGAATGTGACTCTGACATTGATGATACAATTGCGAAAATCAAGTCAAGAGGAATCAAACCCGGACTTGTTCTAAAGCCAAACACTCCTGCCTGGACAGTATTTCCGTATCTTGAAAAGCTTGACCTTGTACTTGTTATGACGGTTGAACCGGGCTTTGGCGGACAGAGCTTTATGCCCGAGATGATGCCGAAGGTTAAGGAAATCAAGAGGGAATGCCAACGCAGAGGTCTGAACAATATCCTTATTGAGGCTGACGGCGGAATCGGCAGAGATACCATTGAACAGGCGTCAGAGGCAGGCGTTGATGTGTGTGTTGCGGGAACAGCCGTTTTCAGAGCCGCAGATCCCGCAAAAGCAATTGAGCTTTTTAAATCATTCTGATAAATTCTGATAATAAGCAAGCCCGAATCCGATATTTCTCGAATTCGGGCTTTTGTTTTTTATATGAAATGAACAGGCGTAAAACACTGAAAATTCTTATATTGTAATTGTCAATATATGTAAAAACGGTCGATAAAAAGGCAATATACACAATAACAAGCACGAAAATTTGTACAATGCAACAATTTCACCGTTATTTTGCACAGATTTTTAGCTAAAACATTTCCGTTAAAAGAATAACAGATTCATTGCCCGAACAACTTAAATGTGTTATAATTTAAATGTCCTCGGAAATTTTGTACTGTTAAAGTTTCCGAAGCTTAGAAGTATTGCCACAAAACTGTGGCGAACGGTAATTTTATTTTATTAAAGGAGCAGCAAGTATGAAAAAAATTCAGAAAAAGCTTTCTGTGGTTCTTGCGGTAATGATGGTGCTGTGCATGTTCACAGCTCTGCCTTTCTCAGCAAGTGCTGCCGAAACAAGCGAAGAAACAAGTGCAGGCAACAAGATCAATGTTACATCAAATGTGGCAGATCCTGTTTCGTATGATTACAATGCACAGACAAAGCAGGTTGTTGTCACTTACCTTCTCAAGGCAGATCACATGATCGTTAATGCACAGAGCAGTCTTACATACGACAGCAAGGTTCTCAAGCTTGCATCAACAAATACAAGGGAAAAGGTTTTCCCTGTATTCCAGAGAAGCATCGTTTGGAATCCAAGCCTTACAAATAAGGTTCGCTTCACCTGCTCAAGCCTTGATCTTTTCAACTTCAAGTCAGAGAATGTTTATTGCACATTTACATTTGATGTTGTAGGCAGCGGTGACACAACAGTAAATCTCGATGTTGATTATCTTACAGGTACAGAGGCTGATACATATAAGGAGCTCTTCGAAAGCGAAAAGAAGGACATCGGTTATATTGACAATAGTGCTAACAAAGTAGCAGGTGCTGCATTTACTGCAAAGGCAGTTCTCGTTCAGGACGAAGAGCCAACAACAGCTCCTCAGCCTACAACAGCAACACAGCCCACAACAGCAACACAGCCCACAACAGCAACACAGCCGACAACAGCAACACAGCCGGCAACACAGCCGACAACAGTTGCTCCTTCGGATGTTCCTACAGACGGCTACTATGTATACGGCGACAACATCAAGCTCAAGCTTACATCAATCGGTACAGATAAAGTAGGCGGAAAAATCGCTCTTCAGAAGGGTACATACACATTCAAGATTGATAACTATGGCACACTTCTCGGTTACTCTAAGACATTTACAGACACAACAAAGGGTCTTACATTCAACAAGAATTACAAAAGCAGCACAACACTCGTTGCAACAGGCGGTACATACACATTCCAGTTTAACACAAAGACAAACACACTCGTTGTTAAGTATGACAAGAATCTCCCGAATGATTACCTCATCGGTGACCTCAACACAATTCTTTCGCCTGTAAAAGGCAGAACTATCGCAGTTGGTTCAACATATCTTGCAGCAGGCACATACAAGTTCAAGCTTTCTGCAGATAATGTGGTTTACGGTTACAGCAAAGTAATCAACAACACAACAAACGGAAATTCACTTTCACTCAACAGCAAGTATTCAAGCTACCTAACACTCAACGCAACAGGCGGTACATACACATTCACACTCAACACAAAAACAAAGAAACTCGTTGTAGGTTATGTTCCTACAAAGGATGAGAAAGCTGATGATGTTCATGTATCGGGCGACATCAACCTCGTACTTGATGACAAGGGCGGCGAGAGCAATGTTGCAAAGGGTACAGTAAAGCTTAGTGAGGGTACATACTCATTCAAGGTTTATAACTACGGTACAGCATACACAATCGGTTCAAAGATTGTTGACAGCGGTACAAAGAACCTCAAGAGCTCTTACACATCTAATGTAACACTTATCGCATCAGGCGGTACATATACATTCAGCTTCGACAAGACAACAGGAGCACTTAAAGTAACTAAAAAATAATCATTGATTTTTGATTATAATTTGGCGGTGTTCGTCACTTGTTCGTAAGCGAATAATAAGACATAACTGAAATTATTAAAAAATGCATCAGATCCCGAAAAAGGTCTGATGCATTTTTGTTTTGTATAAAACCCGTACGGCGACTTGCCGTCAGCAAATTATATACAATATAAATTCGTATCCCATGCCGGAATATATGGGTGGTGGCGGAGAAAAATTTTGTAGTCGGGATTCACGCTGTGAATGTATAGTGCAAGGCGGAAAATATCCTCAAATCTGTGGTATGCCGAAAAATTCAGCTTTGGTTTGCAGTTTTCCATTGTTTTCTGCATACCGATAAGGGTTTCCATATCCGCCCCCTCAACATCGGCTTTAATGTAGCCTGCCGCCATTCCGCAGAGAATCGTATCGACTGTCGCAACCTTTGTTGCAACGCCCTTGTCGGCAATTGCGCTGTTGCGACCGGCCTTGTTGTTGAATATAAGCTCCGTGTTTTTACTGTATGAGCCGAGTTGCCAAAGCGACACATTCGCCATGCCCTTGCAATGAAGTTTCAGCTTTTCAAAATTCTTTGCGTTAGGTTCAAATGCGATTATACGCTTGTAATTGCCGTTTGTGTAGTGCAGAAATTCGTCAATCGTGTCGCCGTTGTATGCGCCGAGGTCAACATAGCTTTCGTTTTTACTGAGATTCAGAATATTGCCAAAAGCCTCGTCCTTGTCGGTTGTGACAGGGGGGAGGAGGTCAATTCTGCCTGTGTAGTAGAATTTCAGAATGTTTTCGTAAACCTTTTTTGAAAGGTCATCGGCAAGCAGACTGTATGCACTTTCAATTTGTTCTTTATTTTCGGTAATAAAATCATTGTCAAAAAGTTTGTTTCCAAAAACAGGAACGGAGGGGACAAGCGTTTCGTGCTTTTCAGAAATTTTCGTTATGTGTTCCATAACATCGGGGAGCTGGCTTGCAAAGCAGAGGGCGATTATAATGTCGCCAAATTCCGTTTCAACATCGGAAAGCTTCTTCACCGTGAAATCGTGGAATTTCTGCCCACGCACAAAATCATCACTTGCAATAACGGCAGACGCTTTGATTCCGTATCGGTCAAATGCGGCAAGAACCTTGTCCGCACCGTCACCCATTCCGTAAAGCACAACAGGCTTTCCGCAATTTTTCAGTCGTTCCCATACAGATATTTCATTTTTTAAAAGTTCGGTTATATTAAACATATAGATACTCCAATTAGTGTATATGGCATTGTAATTGTTTTCGCAATGAACGCCCCTACGGGTTTGCAAAGCAAAAAAAGTATAAAAAAACGCCCACCCTACTGGGTGGACACTTTATATGTTGGCATCTCCCTATTTTTCCGGGCCGTCACCAGCCAAGTATTTTCGGCACCACTGAGCTTAACTTCTGTGTTCGGTATGGGAACAGGTGGACCCTCAGCGTCATCAACACCAACTTATTAACTTTTGTTTCTCTCTTGAGAACAGTATTGATTATACTACGGGCTGCACCAAATGTCAACACTTTTTTTAAAAAAATTTAAAAATTCTTTTAAAACCCAGAAAAGCCCGTATTTATCCCGATTTATCGCCGTTTTAACCGTCATTGAACCCAATGTATACTTGATGCGGTGAAAAATTATACATATTTTGGCTTGTTAAAGCGTAAAAAATAGGATGCCGTTGTTTGTCGTAAATTATTGACTAAACGGATAAAAATGTGTACAATAAAATAGATTAGAACAGATTGGGATGTTTAGAATGAATAATGTAAATAAGTGTAAAATGCTTTTGTCATCACTCTCTGTATTCAGAGGTATAATGAACAGAAGCGTTCCGAAAGCCTTTTATGAACTTTTGCTTTCGCTCGACAAAAAGCCTGAGGAATTTCTCGGTGCATACGGCAAGCTTTGCTCAATGCTTTGCGAAAGAGGCTGTGCGGATAAGTTCGCATTTGCAATCAGCGAAACGGCTCTTTTTGACGATAACTGTTTTGCCCGTGCCGCAACAGCCGGCAAACAGGGCGAGTTACCCGAAAATGTTGTTTCTGCCGTTAAGACAGACTGCGACGCTATTTTAACAGCCGCAAAGCTTACTTCCGATGAAGTGCTTGAGGCATATACCTATGCCGATGAAATCAAGGAGCTTATTCCGATTCTTCCAAAGTGGCAGACAGGCAAGTGCGCTCCGTGCTTTGACGGATTTGACGGTTCACTTGACAAGCTTTCTGCTTATTATAAGGAAAACGGTTGCGGAATGTTTGCCCGTTACAAGGCATTCATCTGGCGTGACGGTGACATTCAGCCTGTTGAGCATCCTGACAAAATTGATATGGATACATTTACGGGATATGAGCGTCAGAGAAGTCAGGTTGTAAACAACACACTTTCATTTATTCAGGGCAAGAGCTGTAACAACTGTCTGCTTTACGGTGATAAGGGTACAGGTAAAAGCTCAACAGTCAAGGCAATTGCAAACGAGTTCCGCAAAGACGGACTCCGCATTGTTGAAATGCCTAAGGACAGGCTCATTGACTTTCCGCTTCTTGTTGACAAGATTGCCGCTCTTCCGCTTAAATTCATTATATTTATTGATGATCTTTCGTTCCAGCATCAGGATCAGAGCTATACAACCCTTAAAGCCGTGCTTGAGGGCGGACTTGCGGCTCGTCCCGATAATGCGTTGATTTATGCAACATCAAATCGCAGACACCTTGTTAAGGAAAGCATTTCCGACAGAACTCATACTGTTGATGATATCAATGTTCGTGACAATATGCAGGAAAGTCTTTCGCTTTCGGACCGTTTCGGTCTGGCAGTCTGCTACACAATTCCTTCAAAGAATGATTTTCTTGAAATTGTATATTCTCTTGCAGAGCAGAGAGGCGTCAAGATGACTCACGAAGAGCTTGCACTCGGCGCTGAGCAGTTTGCACTTTCAAGAGGCGGTCGTTCGCCAAGATGTGCAAGACAGTATGTTGAATCGCTGTTTTGCTGATTAATCGGAGGTCAGTTATGAAAACAAAAATAATTTCAATTGCTCTTGCAGTTGTGACAATGCTTTCGGCAGTTGCGCTTTTCAGCGGTTGTTCTGACGGAGAATATCCTGTTAAGGTGGCAAACATCACGATTGAAAGTCAGCCAAAGAACATTGTTGTTCTTGATGCGCCGACAGCCGATATCCTCATCGCAACAGGCTATGACAGATATATTGTGGGCAGAAGTGATGACGTTGACCAGCAGTCAATCGCAGTTGCCCCGAGCGTCGGTTCATATGAAAATCCCGATACCGACAAAATTATCAATTCCGGCACAAACCTTGTGTTTGCAGGTCAGTCAATAAATGAGGACGCAAAGAAGAAGCTTCAGGACAAGGGTATTCAGGTTGTCACAATGTCACACGGTGACACTCCCAAGCAGGTTGAAACGAACTATGTGACAATCGGCAAAATTTGCGGCGGCACAAAAACGGGCGCAAAGAAGGGTGAAGATACCTATAATGAATTGCTTGATAAGATGAACAACTACAAACAGCAGGTTAATAACAGAAATTCCGGCATTCTTGATACGGTTTGTTATCTCTATACAGAAAACGACAGGCTCAAGATGATGACAAGCGGAACATACGGTGATATGCTCCTCGGCTATACGGGGGCGGTTAATGCCGCAGTAAACATCAGCGACAACAATGTTGATGTTGCAACTCTCAAGATTGCAAATCCGAACTTTATCTTCTATGCAGACAATGCTACTCTTGATAAAATTAAGGGTGATACAACACTCGCAAGTCTTGGCGCAGTTAAGACAGGCAAAATTCTTGAGGTTTCGCTTGAAGAAATGTCAAGACCCGGCAATACTGCTCTGGAAGCACTTGAAAAAATGGTTTACTTTATGTATCCCGACCTCAAGCCAAAGTCTGCAACAGACACAACAAAGGCTCAGGATGCGACAGCATCAAAGACTGACGCAACAACCGCAACTCAGGCAACAACCGCAAGCGATTCGAAGTCGGTTGCCGATAAGTATAATCTTACCATTACATCAGACCTTTCACTCAAGCAGGAAGATGAAAATGACACGGTAAAGGCTATGCAGCTCCGCCTTTATAACATCGGTTACATTGCCGACAAGGACAATGTGACAGGCTACTACGGCGAAGTAACAGCCGAGGCGGTTAAGAAATTCCAGAAAAACAACGGTCTTAAAGAAACAGGTAAAGCCGATAACGCAACTCTTGTATTGCTTTTTGACAGTTCAGCGAAAAAAGCCAAATAATTCAAATTGAAAATGTAAAATTATAGTCGGGAAGACAGTTTGCAAAATGCAAAACATTGTCTTCCCGACTGTTTTTTATATGTGATTTACCGATATACCGTAGCGGCGATCAGCGATCGCCATTTGATTTGGTTGTAAAACCAAATCAATAATAGATGCCGCAATAAAATTGTGATAATGCACGGTCGAACTGATTTTGCAATCGTTTCGATTGGTGGTCACTGACCGCCGCTACAATTAAACCTTAACATTACGGTGGTACACCGTTAAAACAGTTCGGGGTGCATTCGGCTGTAGTGAAAAATGTACTGCTGGGCAATGCCTGCGTACTGACCGAAATCGTCACCGTTCATATTCGGGAACAGCTTTTCCATTGCCCGTTTCATCCACACATCAATCGGAAAAGCCTCAATTCTGTGCATACCGAAAAGGAGTGTGCAGTCGGCAACCTTTTTGCCGACGCCCGTAATTTTCATAAGCTCCGCTCTTGCGTCTTCATAGCCAAGCGTGAAACAGCTGTCAAGATTCACCTCGCCGTTTGTAACCTTTTGCGCCGCATCAATAATGTAACGGTTGCGAAATCCTGCTCTAAGCGGTGCAAGGTCATCGGGCGAAAGTTTTGCAAGTGTTTCGGCTGTCGGGAACGCAAATTCTCCGTCACCAAGCGATGTGCCGAAGTTCTCGCACAAACGCTCAACAATACCCTTGATTCGCTTTATATTGTTGTTCTGCGAAATGATGAATGTGCAGAGTGCCTCAAAAGGCTCTTGCCTTAAAATCCTTATGCCCGGGGCGTACTTTGCCGCCTCGTTCAGAACGGGATGTATTGTGCTGATTTCTTCACGGATTTTTCCGTAATCAAGCGAAAAGTCAAAGTAGCTGTACCAGATGTTTTTGAAATCGTCAGCCGTTGCATTTTCAATGTACATATCCGTTTTGTCAAGGCTGACGGTTACGCTTTTGCCGTAGGCAACACCGTGAAAAGAACCGTCGTCCTGCGACTTCCAACGAAAGCTCTGACCGCAGTCGAGAGTCTGCGCAAGGTCAAGGTCATGCACATCGGTTATTTTGATTTTGTTGTCGAGTTCAATACATTCCATGATTTTCACCGCCGAAATATTCTTAATAAAGTATATCACATTCGGGAAAATTATGATATACTTTATTTAAAATTGAAAATGGAAAATGAATGTCGGGAAGATAGTTTGTTTGTAAAACAGATTTCAGTCCCGACTGTATTTCAGACAGGAACTCATTGAACGCAAGCCTTGATGAAATATTTTGTTTAAACACATATGTTTTGATATGATGAAAACGGTGTGTTATAACCACTACATTAACTCAAAAGGAGGATTATTGTGAAAGAAACTATCTGCACAATTCCGATTAACGATATATTTATGCCGAAATGCGGTTGTCCGTTTTGCCGAATGGAGAGTATGCTTGAGGAGCAGTATGTAAAATTCATTACGGGCGATGCGATGATGGAGCCTAATATCAGGATTGAAACCAACAAAAAAGGCTTTTGTCACCGCCATTTTTCGCAGATGTTTGAAAAAGGACAAAAACTGCCGAATGCGCTTATTCTTGAAAGTCATCTTCAGGAAATTATTGATAACGATGTGCCGAAAAAGCTGAAGGGCAAGCCTGATAAGAAACAGCTTGAAGTCATTAAAAAGCGACTTGATTCGTGTTATGTATGCGACAGAATCGAGTGGGATATGCACCATTTTTGCGACACGATTTTTGTTGAGTGGGCAAAGGGAGGGGAGTTTTATAAGCTGTACAACGAACAGCCGTTTATCTGCTTTAAACACTACGATTTTATTATGAATGTTGCAACCCAAAAGAGCAAGCTGCCGTCAAAGCTTTTACCGCAGTTCTATGCCGAAACAGCAGGTCTTACAAAAAAATATCTGCTGTCGCTTAAAGAAGATATCACATATTTCTGCTCAATGTTTGATTACCGCAACCACGGCAAAGATTGGGGAAGCTCCAAGGATTCAATTGAGAGAAGTATTGAATTTTTGACAGGCGAAAAGCCGTAAACGGCGAGCCGACTTTTTATGTTCATGAAGATAGTTTGTAATGTAAAAAAACATATTATGCCCGAGCGAAAGGTTTAATTAATGTAAAATTGAAAATTGAAAATGGAAAATTAATGTCGGGAAGACAGTTCGCAAAATAAAATGCAATGTCTTCCCGACTGTTTTATTAATATGAAATTTACTGTTTATTTATGGCGAACACGGTTCGCCGCTACTGATAAATTTTTGATATGAACAAAGATTGCATCAGAACCTTACTCGGGTATCTTATGTAATTTCTTTATCCGACTGCCTTCTCGAATAGACTGCGGTGGCACACCGCCGACCGCAATTTTCAATTTTCCATTTTCAACTTTCAATTTGAATCATTCACTGCCATACTGCCATAACGGCGTTGAAGTATTCGTCAGAGAGAACCTTTCTCAACTGTTCTCTGCCGAATTCATCGTTCATATATGCATTGCGGATGTTTCCGCCGACCTGCATTTCTTCACCGTTAAATGTCAAAAACTGCTGTCTGAGTACCGACACGCTGTCCTTTGTGAGCATATCGAGTGTGATTTTTTCTTTAAGTTCCATTTTTCATACCTCCGTTATTTTTATATTTTGTAAATCAAAGAAAAGTTTACCTGCTCATCAGCGACGAAATTATAAGCCTGTTTATTGAGCGGAGTAAACTGCAACCAAGCCGATTTATTTACACTTCCTCTGAACATTCCGCCGTTTTTGCTTATGCCGATATCATGAACAATCACATCCGATTTGTTTGAGAAAGGCATATTGAGCAAAGCTATTGTAGATGTTCCGCCTAAAGATGTTGCGTTCATAATGACGGTGACATTTACAATAACGATATCGCCAATTCTTTCATAAAGGCAAGTTGCAGATTTTATTTTATCAATCTGAGTAGAGTACGGAGTAAGAGTAGCTGTACCAAGTTCGATATTTGACGAATCGTATTTTGAGCCGATGCTCATATCCATACGGGTTAATCTTTCGTTAAGGGTTTTGCTGTCAGCTTTTGCGTTAAGCAGAATGTCAACCTCATCCGACGAGTAGCTGTCGGCACTATCCCAGTAGTTGTCGGTAAGATACTTGATACTCGGATAATTTTGAGTATAGTCGGTAATCTGAGAGGAATCACTTACCTTGTTTGAGTTGTCCTCTTTTTTTGAAATGTCGGACTGTTCAATTAACTTTTTGGTTTTGTCAATTTCAGTCCGACAAAGCTTTGTTTCGTCAAGAAGCTTTTGCGTTTCTTCACGAAGCTTCAGCGTTTCTGAATTCGGATTAAGGTACTCTTTGTCCTCAATCGGAATACTCTCGTCTGCATAAAGCGTGACGATCTGAGTTTGGAAAACATAGCCGTTTTCGCCTCTGCCTTCAAGCTGAAGTTCAAAATAGCCGTGCATGAAAATGTCATTTTTTCTGACCTTCCACACAAGTTTTGTGCCTGTTTCATCAATTGCGGTGCTGTCGGGAATTACCGAATTTACACTGCCGTCGGCAAAACGCAGATGAATGAAGTAGTCAACCGTAATGTCGCACATTCCCCGAATTAAAAATTCCTGTGTTTCGGCAAGATTTTCACCCGTGATGCCAACGCAGTTTGCACCGTCAAAATTTTTTGGTTTTCGTTTGTCATAGATAATCATTGTTACACCTCCACTTAAAGAGGCAAAAACACGAAAAAATGCATTGTTTTATGCAATTTTCAGAAAAATTTTTGAAATTTTTTTAATTTCCCGTCACGAGGGGGAAACGGTTGCAATTGCAATGTTTTGTGATATAATCTAATTTGAATAATTTGAACGAATTGACTTAAACAGAAGAGAAGAAAAACTGTTTGTTCCGTGACGATTAAGAGGACGGAATTGTGTGCCGATGTACAAATTACGGCTTTTTTCGTTGCAAACCGTTTGAACGAAGGGGGACGGCAACACGCCGTGATATAAAATGAGAAAATATGTAGAAGTTTTTACTCGTGATCATTTGCCAAAGCTGAGGGATCAGCTGTTGTTTTCGGGATTGACGGATCACGAAATTTTTATGTTCATACAATATGCAAAACCGTACTATCTGTCGCTGAACCGTGGCGAAACGGCAAGGGTTGAAAACAAGTTCAGCCATATGACGGGACTTGTGTTTTCGGGAACTGCATACCTTTATTCTGTGGACTACAACGGCAACAAAAGTCTGCTCAAAACAATTCGCAGCGGCGAGTCAAGCGGAACGCTTTACGCAATGTTTGACTACTACAATACTCTTGTTGAAATTATGGCAGGGGAGGACTGCGAAATCCTTTTTATTCCCCCCGAACCGATGTTCATAACCGAGGATTCGCTTGCATCGATTCAGCAGAAAATCCTCGTCAATATGCTTGCGTCACAAAGACAGGTGTTTTTGCAGATTTCGGAACACCTTGCCTGTCTTTCAAAGCGAAGTATCAAGGGCAAATTTATGCACCTTCTTCAAATCTATTGCAGGCGTGAGCGTAGCTGTGAGGTTGATCTGCCGTTCTCCCGTGACGAGCTTGCAAACTATCTTGCGGTTGACAGAGCGTCACTTTCAAGAGCACTCGGTGAACTGAAAAAAGCAGGAATTATTGAATTTAAAAAGAGCCATTTCAAACTGATTGAAACAGCTGAATATCATTTTGATTAAATAACGGTCGGCAAACGGTGTTCTGTTTCCTTTCACCGCCGACTAAAATATAACGGAGGATAATATTATGAGTTTTGTGGAATTACTGCTGTTCGGCATCGGCTTGTCTATGGATGCATTTGCGGTTTCAATTTGCAAGGGGCTCTCCGTGCGTAAGTTAAGACCTAAACACGCAATTACTGTCGGATTGTGGTTTGGCGGATTTCAGGCGCTTATGCCGCTTATCGGTTATCTTCTCGGAAAGCAGTTTGAGTGGCTCATCACAAGCATTGACCATTGGATTGCATTCATCCTGCTTGCACTTATCGGTGCAAATATGATAAGAGAAGCTTTCGGCGAGGAAGAACAGCTTGACGATTCGTTTTCGGTCAAGACAATGCTGCCCCTTGCCGTTGCAACAAGTATTGACGCACTTGCGGTAGGCGTTTCGTTTGCGTGTATTGATGTCGATATCGTACCTGCAATCGCAATTATAGGCACAACAACATTCATACTTTCGGCTGTCGGCATCAAAATAGGCAATGTATTCGGTGCAAAGTATAAGTCAAAGGCAGAATTTTTAGGCGGTGCAGTATTGATTTTGCTTGGACTCAAGATTTTGCTTGAAGATTTGGGGCTTTTGCCGTTCTGACGAATTTCAAATTGAAAGTTGACGGCGAGCCGCCGTTACCAATTCGAGAAGATAGTATAATATAGAAATCGCATCAGATGCCCGAAAAAGCTCTGATGCGATTTTTTATATAAAAGTCGTTGCTGTTTCGTAGGGCGGATAATATCCGCCACTACAGACAATACAGGTTTTTTATAATTTCAATTTCTTAAAGTTGTCATTCAGAATTGTGCAGGAGTTATCTAACTTTTGCAATTCCTGTTCGGTTAATTTAAGTTCCAGAATGCGTTTTGCACCGTTTGCGCTTACTATGCACGGGTTGCCGATGAACACATCTTTCTTGCCGCCGTATTCACCACGCAGACGAACCGATACTGTCAAAACGCTGTTTTCATCTTGAAGAATTGCACGGACGATACGAACAATTGACATACCAATGCCGTAGTAGGTTGCGCCCTTTGCCTCAATGATTTTGTGAGCGGCACAACGCACATCATCGCTTATCTGCTCAAGCTCCTCCATATAGTACGATTTTGGGTTATCACGCATGACATCCTTTAGCGGTTTGGCGGCAAGGAGTGCCTGACTCCACGGAACAAATTCGCTGTCTCCGTGTTCGCCTATTACATATGCGTGAATGTTGCGTGGATCAACCTCAAAATATTCGCCGAGGAGATATCTGAGCCGTGCCGTGTCAAGGGTAGTTCCCGTGCCGATGATTTTTGACGCATTGAATCCCGAAAGTTCATAGGTCACCCGTGTCATAATGTCAACGGGATTTGTCGCAACAAGGAAAATTCCCTCAAAACCGCTTTGCACAACCTTTGGCACAATTGAAGAAAATACAACTGCGTTTTTCTGCAAAAGCTGAAGTCTGCTTTCGGTGGGCTTTTGATTTGCACCTGCGCAGATTACAACAATGTCGGCGTCGGCACATTCACCGTAACCTCCGCAACGGATTTTCATGCTTGAATGCGAAAATGCAAGCCCGTGGTTCAAATCCATTGCCTCACCCTCGGCACGCTTTTCGTTGAGGTCAATCATAATGAGCTCATCACACACATTTTGATTGAGTGCCGCATAGGCAAAGCTCATTCCGACCATTCCCGTTCCCACAAGTACAACCTTTCTTTTGTTTCCCGACATATGACCGTTCCTTTCATTTGTATTCTTTTTTTAGGATTTTCATATGTGCAAAAATTATTCTTAGGTTCAAAAAATTGATTGAATTGTGCTTTTTGGGGGGTTGTGAAAAAAATAACGGCAGAATCGGCTGTTTGTTTGGTGAAATGGCAAAGATTATATGTAAAAATCATCAAAATTCACTTGAAACGCAGATATAATTGTGCTAAAATTAATTCGACAAGGTGTTCGGAATACATTAGGCATATTCCGATTTTTATTTTATAGGAAAATATCAATTGCGAGATTCTTTTTTTGAAAACTGTCAAATTTTGCCGAGTTGTGCTTTAGCATAAAATCCTTGCAAGGCTACGCTCGGGCATTAAAAGTTTTTGAAAAGTAAGACTGTCTGCACGAATAGGGTGCGAGGCACTCGCAGAAAGGAAAAGAGAAAAATGTACAAGATAGTTAAGAAAAAATCTCTGAATCCAACCGTTACACTTATGGAAATTGACGCTCCGCTTATTGCCAAAAAGGCAGAGCCCGGACAGTTCATCATTCTCCGTGTTGACGAGAACGGTGAGCGTATTCCGCTTACGGTTGCAGGCTATGACAGAGAGGCCGGCACAGTTCGTATTATCTTCCAGATTGTCGGTGCAACAACAGAAAAGCTCAATCACCTTAACGAAGGCGATTATATTCACGATTTTGTAGGCCCTCTCGGTGTTCCCACACATACAGACGGTCTTAAAAAGGTTTGCGTTGTAGGCGGCGGCGTTGGCTGTGCAATTGCACTTCCTGTTGCCGAAAAGCTCCACGAAATCGGCTGTGAGGTTCACTCAATTGTCGGTTTCAGAAACAAGGATCTTGTTATTCTTGAAGATGAATTCAAGGCTTGCTCAGACAAGTTTATTCTTATGACAGATGACGGTTCATACGGTCAAAAGGGCGTTGTTACAGCTCCTCTCGAAGAGATGATTAAGGCAGGCGAGGACTATGACCTCGTTATTACAATCGGTCCGCTTATCATGATGAAGTTTGTTGTTAAAACAACAAAGCCTTACAATATTCCCACAACAGTTTCCATGAACCCGATTATGATTGACGGCACAGGTATGTGCGGCGGCTGTCGTCTTACAGTTGACGGACAGACAAAGTTTGCCTGTGTTGACGGCCCCGACTTTGACGGCTTTAAGGTTGATTTTGACGAGGCTATGAAGCGTGGCGCAATGTACAAGCCGTTTGAGCGTCATGCACACGAAGAAACATGTAATCTGTTCAAGAAGGAGGTTGAGTAATCATGCCAAATATGTCACCAAAAAAGGCTCCTATGCCATCACAGGATCCTAATGTAAGAAATAAAAACTTTCTTGAGGTAGCAACAGGCTACACGGAAGAAGTTGCAATTGAGGAGGCACAGCGTTGCCTTAACTGTAAACACAGACCTTGCGTAAACGGCTGTCCCGTACATATCGCAATCCCTGATTTTATCAAAGAGGTTGCTCAGGGCAACTTTGCAGGCGCTTATGATGTAATTTCGCAGTCAAGCTCACTTCCTGCTGTTTGCGGTCGTGTTTGTCCGCAGGAGTCACAGTGTGAGTCAAAGTGCGTAAGAGGCATCAAGACTGAGCCTGTCGGAATCGGCAGACTTGAGAGATTTGTTGCCGACTGGCACAACGCTCAGACAGATGTTAAGGTAAATAAGCCTGAGTCAAACGGTCACAAGGTTGCTATCGTCGGTTCAGGTCCTGCAGGTCTTACCTGTGCAGGCGACCTTGCAAAGAAGGGTTACGATGTAACAGTATTTGAGGCTCTCCACCTTGCAGGCGGTGTTCTCGTTTACGGTATCCCTGAGTTCAGACTTCCCAAGTCAATCGTTCAGAAGGAAGTTGACACACTTAAAGAGCTCGGTGTTAAGGTTGAAACAAATATGGTTATCGGCAGAGTTCTCTCAATTGACGAGCTTATGGACGATTACGGCTTTGAGTCAGTATTTATCGGTTCGGGCGCAGGTCTTCCGAGATTTATGAATATCCCCGGTGAGAACCTTTGCGGTGTTTACTCGGCAAATGAGTTCCTCACAAGAACAAACCTTATGAAGGCTTATAAGGATGACAGCACAACTCCGATTATGCACGCAAAGAAGGTTGCAGTTGTCGGCGGCGGTAATGTTGCAATGGATGCCGCTCGTTGTGCAAAGCGTCTTGGTGCGGAAGAGGTTTATATTGTTTACAGAAGAAGCGAAGAAGAGCTTCCTGCCCGTAAGGAAGAGGTTGAGCATGCCAAGGAAGAGGGAATTATCTTCAAGCTCCTCAATAACCCTGTTGAAATTCTCGGCAACGAAGATGAGTTCGTAACGGGTATGAAGTGCATTAAGATGGAACTCGGCGAGCCTGACGCAAGCGGCAGAAGAAGACCTGTTGAAATCCCCGGCAGTGAGTTCGTTCTTGATGTTGACGCTGTTGTTATTTCAATCGGTACATCACCTAACCCGCTTATCAAGGCTACAACAAAGGGACTTGACACTCAGAAGTGGGGCGGTATCATCGCTGACGAAAACGGTCTTACATCCCGTGAAGGCGTATATGCAGGCGGTGACGCTGTAACAGGTGCCGCAACGGTTATCCTCGCAATGGGTGCAGGCAAAACAGCCGCAGCCGCTATTGACGAATACATCCAGAACAAAAATAAGTAATTTTTGTTCTGAATTGAAAATGTAAAATTAAGGTCGGGAAGACAGTTTGCAAAATGCAAGCATTTGTCTTCCCGACTGTTTTTTATATATAGAAGGTGTTGTTAATTTGTAGGGGCGGATATTATCCGCCCGCAAGTAAAGACACAAATATTGTGATAGAAATAAACTATATAAATATCACAAAGTTACTGCTATTTTGTAGGAGAAAACCGTGTTCTCCCGTTCGTGTGCATTGCACACGATTGCACGCATTGCGTGCAAAATTGAATACACAGTTTATGTTATATCAAAACATATTATATAAACATAAATATTCATCAAGCGGGCGGATGATATCCGCCCCTACGGGTTTGTGACATTTATAAAATTTGTTTTAACATATAATTTGTACCATTACTTGCAGGCGTACACGGTTCGTCCCTACAAATGAATACATAACATTGATAATATCAAATGATTTTTTGCAAACATAAATTCACATCAATGCCGGCGAATATTATCCGCACAAACGGGTTGTGGGATTATACAAAACCTCGGCTCTTCGTGGTGTCAAACCTCGGCTCTTCTGTTTTGCACAATAAATAAAATTTGTATATAGTCGGATTCTTTCTATTTTGGTATTGATTTTAGTATAAAATAGGTGTATTATGACTTTGGTATGCGGACGGGTGAATTTTTTCAGTGGTCCGCACCTTGTTTTTAAATATTGGTTAAGAGGAAAATTTATGAGGATTATAATTGTTGGATGCGGAAAGGTTGGCTCTTCAATAGCGTCGGAGCTTAATTTGGAGGGGCATGAAATATCCGTAGTCGATATTAACCACGGTGCAGTCGATAAACTTGCAAATTCGCTTGATGTTCTCGGCATAGAGGGAAACGGTGCAACATATGATGTGCTTATTGAGGCAGGCGCAGAGTATGCTGATTTGCTTATTGCCGCAACCGCAAGGGATGAAATCAATCTGTATTCGTGTCTTATGGCTAAGGCGGCAGGCGTTACCCACACAATTGCAAGAGTGCGTAATCCCGAATACACAAACGACCTTTACAGAATCAAAGAGCATCTCGGTCTTTCTATGGCAATCAATCCCGAACAGACCGCCGCTAATGAAATCAGTCGTCTGTTAAGATTTTCGGGTGCGCTTGAAATTGATTCGTTCTCAAAGGGCGTTGTTGAGCTTATCAAGGTAACTGTACCGCAGAATTCGTCAATTGTCGGAACTGCTTTGAGCAGAGTTGACAACCTCAGAGGTAAGGTGAGAATCTGTACGGTTGAGAGAGGGGATGAGATGTTCATTCCTAACGGTGATTTTGTTATTAACGGCGGTGACAGAATTTCTGTTGTTGCAAAGCCCGAAATTGCCGCAAAATTCTTTAAGCGTATCAGTATTGCAATCGGCAGAAGTAAGGATGTTATCCTTCTCGGCGGCGGCAAGGTTTCGTTCTACCTTGCAAAGACGCTTATTAAATCGGGTGCGAATGTCAAAATTATCGAGAAAAATCCCGAACGCTGCAACTTTCTTTCGGAGGCTATGCCTGAGGCTGTTATAATTCAGGGCGATTGCATGGATCAGTCGCTGTTGCTTTCGGAGGGTGTTGAACACGCTGACGGCATTGCCGCTCTTATGGATTATGACGAAGAAAATATTATCATAACGATGTACCTAAAGGGCATTACAAAGGCAAAATTGATTACTAAGGTAAATAATGCGTCATTTGATCCGCTTTTGCATGATCAGAATTTTGAATGTATTATTCATCCAAAGAGCCTTACAGGCGAATATATTGCAAGATATATCAGAGCGATGCAGAATACGGGCGACAGCAATGTTGAATCGCTTTACCGCCTTAACGACGACAAGGTTGAGGCTCTTGAATTCAAGGTTAATGCGGAATCAAGGGTTACGAATGTTCCGATTATGAACCTTAATCTGAAGAATAATCTTCAGATTATCTGCATTAACAGAGGCGGAAAAATTATTCTTCCGCAAGGTACGGATGTGATTAAACCTGAGGACACGGTAATTGTGCTTACCATGCAAAAAGGTCTTAGCAAGCTTGAAGATATTGTAAAGCGTTGAGGGGAGCATAATGAATAAACGATTAATTGTGTATATCCTCGGCTGGGTTCTTATTGTCGAGGGTGCGGCTATGCAGATTGCAACCGTTACTTCATTTATATACGGCGAACACGAGGGACTTTATTTTCTCGGAGTAGGTGCTTTGTCGGCACTTTTGGGCTTGCTTGCCGTAAAAGTAAAAAAGCCGAAAAATCCCGTGCTTTATCAGAAGGCAGGCTTTGCGGCTACTGCGTTAAGCTGGATTCTTATGTCTTTTGTAGGATGTTTTCCGTTCTGGCTGAGCGGTGAGATTCCGAGTTTTATTGACGCTTTTTACGAAACCGTGTCGGGCTTTACAACAACAGGTTCAACTATACTTACCGATGTTGAGGCATTGAGCCACGGAATGCTTATGTGGCGAAGCTTTCTCCATTGGTTGGGCGGTATGGGCGTAATCGTGTTCTTGCTTGCGATTATCCCGAGGCTCGGCGGTCAGCAGAATATTTTCCTTATGAAAGCCGAGAGCCCCGGTCCGATTGTGGGCAAGGCTGTTCCGAAAATGAGAAATTACGCAATGCTGCTCTACGGAATTTATTTCGGCTTGACTGCACTTGAATTTATATTTCTGATTGTAGGCAAAATGCCTGTTTTTGACGCACTTAACATAAGCTTTGCAACGGCAGGTACGGGCGGTTTCGGTGTTACCAACGCAGGTATCGCTTCATACAGCAATTATCTGCAAACGGTTATTGCGATTTTTATGATGCTGTTCGGAATTAACTTTTCCGTGTATATCCTCATTCTTGCGAAGAAGTTTAAGCAGGCTTTCCGCATTCAGGAGCTGTGGGTTTATTTCGGAATTATCGTGCTGTCAACAGCCTTGATTGCGTTTAACATCAGGTCACTTTATCCGAGCGCGTATGATGCGGTTCACCAGAGCTTTTTCTATGTTTCGTCAATTATCACGACAACAGGTTTTGGTTTGACGGATGTCAATAACTGGCCTGAATTTTCAAAAACCGTGATTATGATTATCACATTTATCGGTGCAATGGCAGGCAGTACAGGCGGCGGTTTTAAGGTTTCAAGAGTTATTTTGCTCTTTAAGGAAACACGAAAGGAGTTTTCACTCCTCGTTCATCCGAGAAATGTTAAGACCGTTAAAATGGACGGCAAGACGATTGACCACAATGTTATGAGGTCAACTTCAATTTTCCTTGTGCTGTACATCGGAATCTTTGCGTTAAGCTGGCTTGTGCTTTCGCTTGACCGGACGGATTTTGTGACGAATTTCACGGCTGTTGCCGCAAATATCAACAACACAGGTCCGGGTCTTGGAATGGTTGGCCCTGTTGGCAACTATTCGGAATTCAGTATTTTGTCAAAAATTATTTTGATTTTCGATATGTTAGCAGGCAGACTCGAATTGTTCCCGTTGATGTTGCTGTTTGCCCCGTCAGCGTGGAAAAAATCGTAAGTAAATTGAAAAGATTATAATAAAGATCGGGAAGACAGTTTGCAAAATGCAAAACAATGTCTTCCCGACTGTTTTTATATGTGGAATTGTGCGAATAATTACAATACTACGCTCGGGCATAATATGTTTTTAATATTACAAACTGTCTTCACGAACTGGGAAAGACGGCTTGCCGTCAATTTAAAAGCACATCTGCAATTGCGTTGCCTAACAGACTGCCTGAGTAGGTTGCCTCGTCAATGGAATTTGATTCTGTGCCGACTTCTATTAACAGCGAACCGTTGCAGACATATTCATTGTATGCAAAGTAGTCAAAATTCAGCGGTCTGGTCATATCGGGGTAGAGGGTTTCGGCTTTGTCCTGAATTTTCAGGGCAAAGTTTAAATTTTCCTCCCAGCAGTCAAAACCCCGTTCACCGTCCGTGTCGCAACCCGCAAGAATCATAATCTGCGCACCCTTTTTGCCGTTGTATGTAAACACGGGCTTAACCTTGTTTTCATCCGTTCCGATTGCATCACGGTGCAGGTCGATAACAACCTTGATATCGGGATATTTTTCAAGATTTTTATACACTGTGTCAACACTTCGGTCATACGAACCGTTGTAGGATTCATCATGAATTGTCGTGTCGTGAACCGTCTTTATTCCACGCTTGTTGAGCTGTTCGGTGAGTGCATCTCCGACTGCCACAACATTGAAATCGTTGTTGTTTGTGCGTGAATAAAAGCTGTCATAAAAAAAGTCAACATCTTCGTCAAGATATGCCTCGCTTGTGTGGGTGTGGTAGATAAGAACCTGCGGTGAGTTTATGCCCTTGTCAATTGAGAACGGCAGTTTTGCCGAAAGAAGTCCGTCAAAGTCAAGCGACAGTCCCGTTTTGTTTTTGACAAAGCAGTTGTCAACCTGAGTTCCCGTGTCGCCTATGGTGCGTTCCTCAACCGTGTATTTCTTCTCGCCGTCATGGTTGCCGTAGGAATCGTAATAGGTGCTTTTGTCACGCTTGTGATTTTTTTGGACTGTGGGTTCTGTGTCGGCTGATTCTGTGGGCTTTTGGTCGGAAGCTGTTGGCTTTTCCGTCTTTGAATTTTCAAGCTTGTATTCTCCGTTTGTGAGAGTAAAAGCGGCAGCGGCAAGTGCCGCAGGATTCTGTGATTCAAAGCAGAGAGGCAGTCTGTATATAACGCTTAAAACAGCCGTTGTCAACAGTACAACGGCTGTGCTTGTTTTTAAGGCTTTTTTCAGTTTCTTTTTTGATGTTCCTTCATTTTTCACAAAATCACCTGCAATCCGTACATATGTTGGCTATCGGTTTCTGCAATAAATATATGCCGTGCCGTAGGTGAATATGTGTAAATATGCGTGGATTTACATTAACGAGATGAGGTCGGGCAAATCAAATTCATTTTGCAGCGCTCCGTTGAGCGCAAAGGCTATGAGCCTTGAGGCTCTTTCCGTGAGCAGGTCAATTTCTCTCGGAATGACTACAAGCTGTCTGCCCTGCGGCATAAGCATTTTCTGCGTTTTTCGGTTGCAGTCATTGCCGAGAATGTCAGCCGCAAGCGTTTGTGCGTCAACAACGGTCGGCACTCCGATTGCAATAACAGGAACTCCGATTGTTTCCTTTGTGATTTTGGTTCGGTGGTTGCCCACCCCAGCACCGGGTGAGATTCCCGTGTCGCTTATCTGAAGTGTACAGCCGAGCCTTTCGGTTCTGCGTGAGGCGAGTGCGTCAATTGCAACAACGGCTGTCGGTCTTATCCGCCGTACAATGCTGAGAATGTATTCGCCTGTTTCAATGCCCGTCTGTCCCGTGACTCCCGTCTGCATTACGGCAACGGGGCGAAGTCGGTCAAGTCCCGTTGAACGGGCAATTTCTCCGCCTATGTGACGGGTGGCAAGCACTCGCCGGCTTGTTTTCGGTCCGAGTGAGTCGGGAGTGATTTCCATGTTGCCGAGTCCTGCCACAAGCACAAGTCCGTTTACGGGCAACAGCCGTTTGATTTCATTGCCGACGGTTTCAAGCCGTTTGTCGGTTTCGGTAAAATTGTCGGTGAGTGACGGCAACTCAATTGTAATGTATGTGCCGATTTCCTTGCCGAGTGCCTGTCTTGCCTTTTGGTTCTTTACAATCAGCCGTGAAATTTCAAGACCGTTTTCACTGTATTTTTTGAATTCAATACCGCCTGTGTTTTCTCCTGCAATTTCTCTTGCCTCAATTGCAAGGTCGGTTCTGAACTGCAAAATAATCCCCCGTTTCGCAAATTTGTTTGTATATTGTTATTATTGTGCAATTTTATATTATGTATTCTATTTACAAGACTATTTTGTTTTGTTATAATCTTAACGCAGGTATCTACTGCCTAAAAGGCAGTAGATACTCCCGAAATTCAGTTGACACTGAATTTCTAAGGAGCTGACGCTCCTCTGCGTAGATTGCAATCTATCACAAATTCCGCTCCTTGCAAGCAAAGCGGAATTTGTTCAGATTTAAATCCTTTATCATAAAGAAAAAGAGATAGATTATAATTCTAAAACAAACACACATCTTTACATTATATACAGGTGATTTTATGAACAAAAAATTTGCTGAAAAATTTACCGCAGTGGTTTCTGCGGTGTGTATGATTTCGGTCGGCATTGCAAGCGTAAATGCGGCTGAAATTGATGACGGATTTGAGTCGGTCACAAAAAATGCACAATCTTCGGATTCGTCTTTTCCGTCTGCATATTCCGCAATCGGCTATTCGCTTGTTGACGAAAACGGACTTCCGAGTAATTTCAGCTCAAAAAATCTCGGCTTTGTAACACCTATCAAGGCTCAGCAGTATAACGATTGTTGGGCGGTTGCAGGCACAGAAGGCTTTGAAACAAAGCTTTTGAAGCTTGGTTATCCCGTTACCGAGATGTCACATGACCACGCAAACGCAAGTTCCACAACACAGACAAACGGCAAGGGCTGGCAGAGAAAATACCGTGACGGCGGATTTACAAATATTTATCCCGGCTATCTCACCTCATGGCAGGGCGGTGCAGAGATTGCCGATGTCGGTAAGATTGATTTTTCAAAAAATATTCACGGCGATGATATGACAGCCGACAAGACTAAATACGGCACAACAAAACTGCGTTATCTTGACGGTGCTGATTCAAACGAAATCAAGCAGGCAATTATCGACAACGGCTCGGTGACAGCGTCATATGCCACATCAAACAAGTGCTTTAACAATGCAGGCACAACCTACTTTATGCCGCAGTCATATGACGGCGACTATGTCGGTCACACAATCAGCATTGTGGGTTGGAACGATAATCTCAGCAGGTACAGATTTTCTAACGGAACAGGTGTGTTGCCGCAGAACAACGGAGCATGGCTTGTGCGCAACAGTTGGGGCGACAACAACACAATGGGCGGTTATTTCTGGCTTTCATATGAGGATAAGTACATTTTCGGCGAAAAGTATTCCCCGAATTTCACAATTGACGAGGTGACGGAGATTACCGACGATATGACATTGTTGCAGGATGAACGCTACGGTGCTACATACAGCTTTAATTATGTTGACAGCAACGACATTACATTCATCAATTGCTTTGATTTTGACGAAAACAGCCGTACACTTGATAAGGTGCTTTTTGAAACAAAGAGCAACGGTGCGGATTATGAGATTTACTACATTCCCGTAAGGGACGGTGTTCCCTCAAATGATGAGAGCGAATGGAAGTCTGTTGCATCGGGCAAGGTTGCATACAGCGGTTATCAGTCTGTTGATGCAAACGGATTTGTTGCACCGCTAGGAAGAGGTGCAGTCGGTGTGAGAATCAAAACAAATTCAGAGGAATCAAGTCAGCTGGGTGTAGGCGAATGGCTTACAAGTGCAACGAAAATGACTTTTCTCAATGATTCATCTTACGGTAACAGCTACATTAAATATAACGGCACAACATGTGAACTGCTCGACTGGTACAAAACCGAGAGAGATGATACGCTCGGCGGTACATTTGTTATCAAAGCTGTTGCACTCAAAAATGATAAGATTTTGAACGGCGATGTTGACCTTGACGGAGATATTACCGTCATTGACGCAACCACTGTTCAGAAGTATATAGTAAAGCTTGAACAGCTTGACAACACACAGCTTTGCAATGCCGATTGTGACGGTGACGGAGATATCACGGTTGCCGATGCCACGAAAATTCAGAAAATAGTTGTGGGAATTAATTGAAATTGAAAATGGACGGCGAGCCACCGTTCTCGGTTCGTGAATACAGTCGTTTCAAGGCGAGAGCGTAGATGCCCGAACGGAAGTTTTTTTTAATTGAAAGTTGAAAATGGAAAATTGAAAATTGCGGTCGGGCAGACAGTTTGCAAAATGCAAATCATTGTCGCCCGACTGTTTTTGTATATATAGAAGTTGCGTTTAAATGTAGGGGCG
Source organism: Ruminococcus bromii (assembly GCF_002834235.1). Classification (GTDB taxonomy): domain Bacteria; phylum Bacillota; class Clostridia; order Oscillospirales; family Acutalibacteraceae; genus Ruminococcoides; species Ruminococcoides intestinale. The sequence continues at coordinate 69,443 of NZ_NNBY01000034.1, forward strand.
AACCGTGTATGCCTGCAAGTAATGGTACAAATTATATGTTAAAACAAATTTTATAAATGTCACAAACCCGTAGGGGCGGATATCATCCGCCCGCTTGATGAATATTTATGTTTATATAATATGTTTTGATATAACATAAACTGTGTATTCAATTTTGCACGCAATGCGTGCAATCGTGTGCGTTGCACACGAACGGGAGAACACGGTTCTCCCCTACAAAATAGCGGTAACTTTTACTTGACAAAATGTACGAACAAATGTACTATAAGATATATAATTATTTTTACAACAAAACCAACGGCACGGGGTGATATTATGAACAAACCGCTTGCGGACAGGATTCGTCCAAAGACAATTGATGACATTGTGGGACAAAAGCATCTTATTGCACCCGACAGACCTTTGCGTAAAATTATTGAAAGCGGAGATATTCCGAATCTTATTTTCTACGGTCCTTCGGGGGTTGGAAAAACTACGCTTGCCACATATATTGCCAAAAAGACAAACCGTACCCTCAAAAAGCTTAACGGCACAACGGCTTCAACTGCCGACATAAAGGAGATTGTTGCACAGCTTAACACTTTTTCGGGGCTTAACGGAATTCTGCTCTATCTTGACGAAATTCAGTATTTTAATAAAAAGCAACAGCAGACTTTGCTCGAATACATTGAAAACGGCAGCATCACGCTGATTGCGTCAACAACCGAAAATCCGTATTTTTATGTATATAACGCAATTCTGAGCCGTTCGACTGTTTTTGAATTTAAGCCGGTTGAGCCGGATGAGGTTGAAAAGGCGGTTTACCGTGCAAGTGATTTTCTTGCCGAGGAGAGCGGTACGGATATTGAAATGCCCGAAGAATGTGCAAAGAAAATAGCATCGGGTTGCGGAGGAGATGTTCGCAAGGCTATGAATGCCGTTGAGCTTTCCGTGATTGCAACAGATGAAATTGACGGAAAAAAGGTTGTAAGACTTGAAACCGTTGAACAGCTTGTGCAGAAAAGTGCAGTTAGATATGACCGTGAGGGCGATGAGCATTACGATATTATTTCGGCTTATCAGAAAAGTATGCGTGGAAGCGATCCCGATGCCGCACTTCACTATCTTGCAAGACTGCTTGAGGCAGGCGACCTGCCGAGTGCGTGTCGCAGACTTATGGTGTGTGCGAGCGAGGATGTGGGACTAGCGTATCCACAGCTTTTGCCGATTGTAAAGTCATGCGTTGATATAGCACAGGCTGTCGGACTTCCCGAGGCGAGAATTCCGCTTGCCGATGCCGTGGTTATGGTGTGCAATGCCCCAAAATCCAACTCGGCATATATGGGTATAAACAGAGCTTTGGCTGACATAAGAACAGGTAACTCGGGTCCTGTACCCAGACAATTGCAGAACAGGCACTGTGACGGAGATGACAATCCAAACAAGGGACAGTTCTATCTTTATCCCCACGATTTTCCGAACCATTATGTTGAGCAACAATATCTGCCCGATGCCCTAAAGGACAAGAAGTATTACGAATACGGCAGAAATAAAAACGAGCAGGCGTTCAAAGCCTATTGGGACAAAATCAAAAAGAAGTAATCAAATGAAAATTTTTTGACATGAAACTGCAAATAAAGTCAGATGTTGCTAACCAAACATCTGACTATTTGCTTTTATTATCCTGTTTTTTTGCTAATTATTGTTTCATTGTCTATTATGCACAATTTGAATGTGAATAATTTGTGACGCAAGAAATTTTATTATTCTTTAAAGGAAAATTATTAGCGGTTCAATATTGTAGAATTAAAGAGTAATTGTGGAGTAGTGTTGAGTAGCTTCACACGTGCAACAAAAAAATAATTCTGGAGGAAATCAAAATGGTAAAAAGACAACACAAAATCATGTGCCTTGTGCTTTGCCTTATGCTGGCGGTTTCAACCGTATTCGTCGGTGTAGTCAGTGCTTCTGCTGCAACAGGCGATACTGTTTACGTTAGAGTAAACAACGGCTGGTCAAAAGTTAACTGCTATATGTGGACTGACGGCCTCGGCAACAACGCATCTTGGCCGGGCAAGGCAATGACAAAGGTTGAAGACGGCGTATATTCCTACACTCTTGACAAGGATTATACAAAGGTAATCTTCAACGACGGCTCAAATCAGACAAAAGACCTTACATACCCGGGTCACGGCAAAATCTATGACCTTTCAAGGGGTACATGGTCGGATTATGCAGGTGCTCCTTCACAGGGTCCAACTGTTCAGACACCTACAAGCGCAACAACAGCAACAACTGCTACAACAGCAACAACTCCCAGCGGTGAAGGCACAACTGTTTACCTCAACAACGAGGCAGGTTGGGCAACACCGGTAGTTTATATGTGGAACGGCAGTACTGACAGCAACGGCTCATGGCCGGGCGTAAAGATGACAAGCATCGGCGGCAACATCTATCAGTACACCGCATCAAAGTCATATGCAAAATGCATCTTCAGCAACAGCGGTCAGTCACAGACATCAGACCTTACTGCAAAGGACGGCTATATATACAACAACAAGACTAATCAATGGTCTGTTTACGATACAAGCCCTCTCCAGGTTAAGGAATTCACTGCTGATCCTGCATCAAACATCTACACAGGTACAGATGTACAGCTTTCTGCAACAGCCGTTAACAAAGATGGCGCAGCAGTAAGCTACAAGTTCTCTGTTACTAACGCACAGGGCGGAACATCAACACTTTCCGACTTCTCTTCAGCAAAATCAGTAACATGGACTCCTACAGTTGCAGGTGAATACACAATTACATTTGACTTTAAGGATACAGACGGCAACACAAACAACCGTACAATGACTCTTGAAGTTAAAGACGACTCAGCACTTGTTAAGCCAATCATCAAGAGCGTTACTCCTGCAAACCTTAACCTTATCAAGGTTAACTCAACTGCTACTGTAACAGTTAAGGCAGGCGGCGGTAAGACAGGTACTAACCTTCTTTTCTACAAGTATGTTGTAACTGATCCTAACGGTGCTCAGAACACACCTTACTACACACTCAACAACATTTACACATTCGTTCCTACAATGAAGGGTGAATACAAGGTTAATGTTTATGTACAGAGTTCTGACAACAGCACAATAAACAAGACTTATGCTTACACAGCTGCAGACGATGTTACTGAGCCTACAACAGTTGTTGTTCCTACAACTGCTCCTCAGCCAACAACAGTTCAGCCTACAACTGTTAAGCCTACAACTCCACAGCCAACAACTGTTAAACCTACAACTCCTCAGCCAACAACAGTTCAGCCTACAACAGCTCCCGAAAGACTCCGTGGCGATGTTGACGGTGACGGAGATGTAACTGTTATGGACTCAACATATCTTCAGAAGTCAATTGTAGGAATTTCGGATGTTCCGGCTCTCGAAACACTTGACCTCAAAATTTGCGACCTTGACGGTGACGGTGCAATCAGTGTTAAGGATGCAACAATCATTCAGAAAATCGTTGTAAACCTTGAATAATCCAAACATTAAGTAAAAGAAAGATTGGAGATATACCTATGACAAGAATAAAGAAGCTGTGCGCACTTGTTCTTGCTGTGATGATGGTTGTAACCGCAGGAGTAATTTCTGTAAATGCAGCTCAGAGTTCCGACTCTGACGCTGTATCTGCGGATACAACAGAAACAGGCATCACAATTCATGTAAGAATGAGTGACGGTACACAGCCATATGTATATTTGTGGAACTCGCTCCCCACAAACAGCGCCATGTCAAAGTCTTACCCCGGTGAGAAAATGACAAAGGGTGACAAGTGGTATAACTACCATGTAGCAGATGTTACAAAGGTAAATGCCATTGTTACAGACGCTGACGGCAAGCAGTATTCTTCGGAGAAAAAACTTGAATCTGCTGCAAGCGCAGACTGGTACTGTGAAAACGGTAAATGGTCAAAATACAACCCTGACGAGCCGGATCCGGTTGGCAGCGTTGATATGCGTGAAGAAACAATCTACTTTGTTATGACAACACGTTTCTATAACGGCGATACAGGTAACGATGTTCATTGCTGGGATGACGGCTCAGCCGGCAACGGTGATGACGACCCTGCATGGCGTGGTGACTTTAAAGGTCTCGGTGAAAAGCTCGACTACATCAAGGCTCTCGGTTTCAGCGCAATCTGGGTAACACCTGTTGTTACAAACGGATCAGGCTATGACTACCACGGCTATCATGCTATGGATTTGTCAACAGTTGATGCCCGTTATGAAAGCTCAGACTACACATACGAGGATCTTATTCACGATGCTCACCAGAAGGGCATGAAGATTATTCAGGACGTAGTTCTTCAGCACACAGGTAACTTTGGTGAAGCATACTTCTGTAATCTTTTCACAAAGGATACAACTAAAGACCTTGGCAACCTTCAGGAGTCATTGATTCCTACACAGTATCTTCTTGATACATACGGCCTTAAGTCACCTGAGGAATACTGGGCTCAGAAGCCGGGTGTTCAGTATCAGCAGAGACTTAACCTTATGAAGAATGTTACTTACTCAGGCGACAACGGTAACTCAACCGGTCCTCAGCCTGCAGCTCAGGACTTCTCTATGAATAAGATTTCACAGAGTGATACTTACAACCCGAACAACTACTATCATACAGGCTATTTCCAGAGTCCTAACTATGATGACTGGACAACAAAGTTCAGCCAGATTGCAGGCGACTGCGTTGACCTTAACACAGAGAACCCTGCAGTTGCAGAATATGTTGTAGATTCATATTCAAAGTATATGGATATGGGCGTTGACGGCTTCCGTGTTGATACCGTTCGTCACATTCCGAGAGTATCTCTCAACATTATGTTCAATGATCAGCTTATGGACGCTGCTAAGGCAGCAGGCAAGCCTAACTTCTATATGTTCGGCGAAATCTGCACAAGATACACATCAGTTTGGTATCGTGGCCATGCCGAGGAGTCAACTCCTTACTACACATGGAAAGAGTCTAACTCTAAGTGGGCAGACAGCTGGAACTGGGGCACATCAGCTTCAGACATCAACGACAACATGAACCTCGTTCTTCAGCATTATCTTGAAGAAGATAATTACAACGGTGATATGGATTCTACACAGCCAAAGAGCGACAACGCTTACCTTGACGGTATTACATATCACGGTTCCGACCGTTCTATGGCATCAGGCATGGATGCAATTGACTTCCAGATGCACAGAATGTTCGGTAGCGCTAAGAACGCTTATAACTTCGCTGTTAACAACGACCAGTATTACAATGATGCAACATACAGCGTAATGTATGTTGATTCACACGACTATGCTCCTGAACAGCCGGATGAAACAACTCGTTTCACAGGCGGTACACAGACATGGGCAGAGAATATGGATCTTATGTTCACATTCCGTGGTATTCCTTGCGTATACTATGGTTCAGAAGTTGAGTTCAAGAAGGGTGAGCTTATTGATAAGGGTACACTTATTTCTCTTGAAAACTCAGGTCGTGCATACTTCGGTGATTATCTTGAGGGTACTGTAAACGCTACTGACTTCAGTGAGTACACAGCATCAGGCACTGTTGCTGACACTCTTGCAAGCCCGCTCAGTAAGCACCTTTCAAAGGTTAATGCTATTCGTCGTGCTATCCCCGCTCTCCAGAAGGGACAGTACACAGCATCAAGCACATATGTTACAGGTGGCGATATGTCTTATGTTCGCCGTTATACTGACGACAACACAGACAGCCTTGCACTCGTTTCAATTTCTTCAGGTGCAACATTCAAGAACATTCCTAACGGCAAGTATGTTGACGCTGTTACAGGTGATGTTAAGTATGTTACTGACGGTACACTTACAGTTCCGGAACTTGCTAAGGCTAACATGAGAGTTTATGTATGCTGCGCAAGCGGATTTACAGGTATCGACGGTCAGATCGGCGGAGATTCTGCTTACGCTAAATAATGCGGAATATTCCACACTCAACACGATTCTGATTCTGTAATCAAAATTAATTACGGCACTCCGAGTAAAATCGGGGTGCCGTTTTTTGTTATTTTATTTCTTCGTAATATTTTAAAAAATATGCTTATAATAAAAGTGTATCCGAAGTGTTATGTCAGCTTAAAAATGCTTGACAAAAAATCTTTTGAACGAAAATACAAATATTCCACGCTTAAATATTTCCATGATATTCTCGGTATAGAATAAGAATCGGGTAGCAGAAGTTTACATTCAGTAAATCTGTTACCCGATTGTTCTCTTATATTTTTTTGTTATAATCGGCACTCAAAAATTTCGTTGGTGTCGGAAAACCCATGAGATTTATACCATTCTGCCGAATTTTCGCTTGGCCATGCAAAGACAAGTTCGCAGTTGATTGACGAAAGGTAGTTCTTTACATAATCGAGCAGTCGAGTGCCGATGCCCTTGCCACGATATTCTTCAAGCGTGAACACCTTTGTGAGATACGCAATAAATTCACGCTTTGCATTCGGGGTGGGAATTGTCGGAATAAGATATACAAACATTGCCGAAAGAATTTTCGCATTCTCATCTTCCGCAACGAAGATTTTATATTCCTTGTTTGTGTATAAAAAGGCAACGAACTCCTCGATAAATACCGATTTTGTTACACCGTCGGTGTTGTGTTCACCGTAAGTTTCGTCGTCCTCAACAGCATGGGTCCATCTCATTTCCGCAAGCTGAACGAAATCTCTGTCCTGAACCTCTCTTATTACCATGCTATCACCTCATCAAATTATTTTCAACTTAAGTATAACACAAATTTCTGCGATTACAAGGATGCAATTCGTCAGTATTCGCTCTCGATTCCACTCATCGCAGTTATTCATTTGGTATTGTTCATTGGGTATTTTTCTCTTAGTCTTTTTCTATGGGTATTATTAGAGTGCAAATCGTGAGGGGGAGTGGTGCAGGAGATGCAGGGGGGTGGTGCAGAATTTACAGAGGAGTACTGCATTGCGTGCAAGGGGCAGGTGCATTATTTGCGTAGTGTTCAACGAGGTTGTCGCGGCAAAATCCGATATCGTAAAAGTCTGAGTTTAGAGAAAATATATAGGGAGCAGGCTGAATTTTGCCGAATTTTCCGACCGCAAAACCGCCCGATTTTGAAATTATGTTTCGTTCGCAAAGATTGTTTACGCACTTTCTTGCCGTGTTTTCGGAAATTGAACAGGCATTTGCAATGGTCATTATTGACGGGTAGCAGGTTTTTGTTTTGTCACAGCACTTCAATATGTAGCACAAAACCGAAAATTCGTGAGGTTTTAGGTTGAGGTCAAACACCTCGTTTGGAACCATAAAAAAGTTAGTCATAAAATCGCCTCCGCTTATAAGCTCAAAAGGCGAAAAAATGTATATTTTAATGCAATTTTTGAAAAATTTAACAGAGTTTTTTTATACGGCAAATAATAAAGATAATTTTAGTTACTGTTTTCACAATTCAGTATGTGATCCGATGAACACTTGCAAGTAACGGTACAGATTTTATGGTGAATTAAATTATATAAATGTTGGAAATTTACCGCTACATTAGAATACACAATTTTCATCACATCATAACATACACATAAAACAAATAATTTCATCAAGGCGGGCGTCCAATGAACGCCCCTACGGCTTGTTTTATGTTTGCACATAAAACAAAGGGCGAACACGGTTCGCCGCTACATTGAATGGTGCAGACGGTGACAATGTTACGCTCGGGCATAATATGTTTTGCATTACAGAAACTATCTTCACGAACAGAGAGCGAGGCACTCGTATGCATAGGGCAATATTTAGCACAAAGCAAGTCTCGGGAGTTGTAGTTTTTGCTATATCAGACTGTCTACACGAACGGGGTGCGAGGCACTCGCATGCTTGACAATTTTAGGGTTGCGATATATAGTATAGTCAAGGGAAGAGATTAACGGCAAACGCCGTAAAAATTGTGGGGTGAGCAGATGAAAATAACACTTAATCCCGACAAAGAAACAGTAAAGACAGTTAAAGAGGGCTTGAAGAGGACAGGTGGTTACTGCCCGTGCAGAATTCAGCGTACAGAGGAATACAAGTGTATGTGCAAGGAATTCAAGGAGCAAATTGCCGATCCTGATTTTGAGGGCTTTTGTCATTGTATGCTTTACTACAAATCTAAAGATTAAAATAACCGAACAGGAGGATTGTTATGGAAATAGAGCTTTACAAAGAAACTTTTGAGCAGGAGGTTTTGCAGTCGGATATTCCCGTGCTTGTAGACTTTTGGGCAACATGGTGCGGTCCGTGTAAGATGATTGCACCGATTGTGAAAGAAATCGCTGACGAATATGACGGCAAAATTCTTGTCGGCAAGGTTAATGTTGACGAAGAACCCGACCTTACAATGCAGTATAATGTGTCGAGTATTCCGACTCTTATGGTGTTCAAAAACGGTCAGCTTGTCAACAAGGCAGTAGGCTATCGTGAAAAGGACGAAATCCTTAAAATGCTCAAGTAAATATACCGATTATAACACAAAACCGTGTGTACAGAAAAAGTACACACGGTTTTTTTATTATCTGATTTGGAAAAGACGGTTTTTTTTGAGGGGGATCAGGCGGATATCTTTGACTATTGATTTTTGGTTGTGACTAATTATTTTTAAAAATATTTTTGTAAATTGCATTAAAGTATGCAATTTTTTTAAATTTTGCAGGTATAAGTGAGGGGCGTTGATAAAGCCTCTCGAAAAACGGAGGTGACGAGATATCAGAAAATTGACAGGTAGAGAAAAGAAGTTTTGCAGTTTATTTCTCGGTTCGGGAAATTCCGAGCTTGCCGCAGAGAAGGCAGGCTACACGGGGGATTGTGAGCAGAAGGGGGAAGAGCTTATCTGCCGTCCCGAAATTTCAGCCGAGCTTGAACGGCTGTCACGGCTAAGAGAAAAATCCCTTGCCAACATGGCGGCGGCAGGGTATCAGCGGTTGGCTTTCGGGAGCATTTGCGATGCAATTTCTTTGCTTTACAAAAGTGATCCGAGCAAGGAGGATCTTGAAGGCATGGACCTGTTCCTTGTGTCGGAGATTAAAAGACCGAAGGACGGTTCAATGGAAATCAAGTTTTTTGACAGGCTAAAGGCACTTGAAAAACTCGGTGCAGGCGGTGAGCATGAAACAGGCGCAAAACAGCTTTTTGACGCCATTTCAAACAGCGCAAGGGCGGTGAATGACAAGGAAAATGGAAATTAAAGCTTTTTCTAAAAAACAGCTTACCGTGCTTTCGTGGTGGAACAGGGAGTCGGCTTTTCGTGACAGGGACGCAATTATCTGTGACGGTGCTGTGCGCAGCGGAAAGACTTTTTGTATGTCGCTGTCGTTCATTTTGTGGAGCTTTTACGATTTTGCAAATTCGGACTTTGCACTTTGCGGAAAGACAATCCGTTCTTTAAGGCGAAATATGATTACGCCCGTGATTCCGATTTTGAAATCACTCGGTTTTAAGTGTGAAGAAAAGCTGTCGCAGAATATTCTGACCGTGAGCATTAACGGAGTGATGAACAGGTTTTATCTTTTCGGAGGCAAGGACGAGTCATCCGCATCACTCATTCAGGGCATGACGCTTTCGGGTGTGCTTTTTGACGAGGTTGCGTTGATGCCGAGGTCGTTCGTTGAACAGGCATTGGCGAGATGTTCCGTGTCGGGTTCAAGATTTTGGTTTAATTGCAATCCCGAATTTCCTGAGCATTGGTTCTACCGTGAGTGGATTAAAAAGTGCGGTGACAAAAATGCGTTGTATCTGCACTTTACAATGCAGGACAATCCGTCTTTGAAGCCCGAGGTTATCAAGCGGTATGAAAGTCTGTATTCGGGTGTGTTTTACGAGAGGTTCGTAAAAGGCAGATGGGTAGCCGTTTTCGGTGCGGTTTATCCGTTTATGGACAATGAAAGGATGTACTGCGATATTCCGTCAGACATTGAAAGCTGGGCGGTATCGTGCGATTACGGTACTGTAAATCCCGCATCATTCGGTTTGTGGGGCAGAAAAAACGGTGTGTGGTACAGGGTTGACGAATACTACTTCAACTCACGCACTCAGGGCTTTCAAAAGACCGACGAGGAGCATTATGACGGACTTGAAAAGCTGATTGACGGGCGGAAAATCGAATGTGTGATTGTCGATCCGTCTGCCGCAAGCTTTATTGAGGTTATAAGGAGACACGGAAAATACACGGTTGTGTCGGCTGAAAACAATGTTATCAACGGCATAAGACAGACTTCGCAGGCTTTGAAGGACAGAAAAATCAGAATCTGCAAAAATTGCAGAGCCGCAAGACGGGAATTTTCGCTTTACCGTTGGGACGGCTCGGGGCGCAGTGATGCACCTGTTAAGGAAAACGATCATGCAATGGACGACATAAGATATTTTGTCGCTACGAAAATTTACGGTTGTGACGGATTCTTTGCCGTTGCAACCAAAAGACAGGAGGAAACAGCTTGAGGCTTGGCAGAAAAAATAAAAAGACCGAGAGCATAAAGACGGTGCAGACCGTTTTGAGAGAAACGAGAAATAATTCGCCGATTTTCTCACGATTTGCCGTTCAGACGAGAACGGAAAGGCAACTGTACACAACTTTGCGTGAGTCTGTGCCGATTATTGATGCGGCACTCTGCAAAATTATCAGACTTATCGGCGGATTCAAAATTGTGACTTCATCGGCTGAAAGTCAGAAGATTGCCGACAGCTTTGTTAAAAATGTCCGCACAAACGGTGAAATGATGGGACTTGAAAGTTTTGTACTTTGCTATCTTGATTCGCTTCTCACCTACGGACAGGCGGTCGGTGAGATTGTTCCCGATAGTGACGGAAACGGAATTTGTGCATTGTACAACGCAAGCCTTGACGATGTTGAAATCAGAGCGGATTCTTCTCCGCTGAAGCTTGCGGTTTACACACTCGGCAACGGTACAGCCGAAGAACCTAAGCATCCGGAAAGGATTTTTGCAACACTGCTTAATCCAAAGCCGGGTACTGTGTGCGGTACTTCCATACTCAGCGGTCTGCCGTTTGTCAGCTCAATACTTTTGAGGATTTTTGAGTCGGTAAAAACAAACTGGGAGAGGGTTGGCGATATCCGTTTTGCGGTTACTCTCAATCCCGATTCAAACGGTTCGGCTGTGAGCAGAGAAAATGCACAGGCGGTTGCCGATGAGTGGAAAAAGGCGATGAGAAGCGACAGCGTGTGTGATTTTGTGTCGGTCGGCGATGTCAGCATTAAGGTTATCGGTGCTGAAAGTGATATGCCCGACTGCGACATTCCCGTAAGGCATATTCTTGAGCAGATTATCGCAAAGCTTGGTATTCCGCCGTTTTTGCTCGGCATTTCGTGGTCGAGTACGGAGAGAATGAGCGAACAGCAGGCGGATATCCTCACAAGCGAGCTTGCTTACTACCGCACAGTGCTTGAACCCGTGATTACAAAAATTGTGTCGGCTCATCTTAAAATGTGCGGTTATAACGACAGCTTTAAGATTGAGTGGGACAAGATTAATCTTCAGGATGCGGTTGAGCTTTCTCAGGCAAGACTTAACAATGCAAATGCGATGAACATTGAAAGACAGATTGGAGCGGAGGTGCAGAATGAAGGATAACAAACTTATTAAAAGCGGTGTTTCGGGCGTTGTTGACGGTGAAAATCAGACTGTCGGCGATGATGAACTCGAACTGATTAACCGCTTTACAAGGCGAAATCTTGCAAAAAATGAGGTGTATGCGTTTTCGGTTGTGCTGTGTGACAACGATGTTGACCGTGACGGCGAACGCTTTACAACAGATTCGCTTTATGAGCTTGAAAAGCTTTTTGTCGGCAAGACAGGAATTATTGACCACAATCCAAGTGCCAAAAATCAGACGGCAAGAATTTTCAGCTGTAAGGTTGAGAAAATTGACGGTCAGAAAACGGCTTTGGGTGACGATTACTACAGGCTCAAGGCAAGGGCATATCTTCCCGTTTGTGAGAGCAACAGGGATATTATCCTTGCGATTGACAGCGGAATTATCAAGGAAGTAAGCGTTGGCTGTGCCGTTGGCAGGGTTGTGTGCAATGTGTGCGGTGAGGATATCTCAATGTGTACTCACAAAAAGGGCGAGGTTTATGGCTCAAAGCTTTGTTGCGGTGAACTTGTGAACCCGTATGACGCATACGAATGGAGCTTTGTTGCCGTGCCGTCACAAAAGAGGGCAGGCATTACGAAAGGTCACAAAATTTTTGGAAAGGAAAATGATATGGAGAAAATTCTTAAAGCCATTGAAAACAAAAAGGCTTTTGCACTTGATGAGAGCGACAGCAGAAAGCTGTGCGAATATATTGACGGGCTTAAAAAGTCGGCTAAGGACGGTGTGCTGTACCGTGAAAGCCTTACCCGTGATGTTGTGGGACTTGCCGCTTTTGTTCAGCCTGACATTTCGGGCGAAACAATGGAGCGCGTTGCAAAGAGCATGACAATTGAACAGCTCAGAGAATTTAAGTCAGCATTTGAAAAGAAAAAGAAAGCAGCTTTTGAGCCTGTTCCGCAGCTTTACTGCAAGCAGGACAAGAGAAATAACACCGTGGAAAACGGTCAGTTCAGTATTTAACGGAGGTATGATTATGAATGTAAATTTTAACGGATTCGGCGAAAATGCCGCAACATTTATTGCAGACAAAACACTTACAGAGGCAGGCGTGCCTGTTAAGATGAAGGACAACGGTACTGTTGCAAAATGTGACGCAAGCGAGAACTTTTGCGGTGTGTGCGTAAGCGTGAGAGGCGGTTATGCGGTTGTTCAGCTTTCGGGCTATGTAAAGGTTAAGAGCGACAAGAAAATCGCCGTCGGCTACAAAAAGCTTTCTGCAACGGCAGTCGGCGGCGTGTCGGTTACAACAACCGGCAGAGAGTACCTTGTGCTTGACTCAACAGACACTTCGGTAGGATTTATTCTTTGATAAGGGGAGGAAGATATTATGGCAAATTTTGAAAATATTACAATTGAAAAGGGTATGTATCAGACAAAGGGCGGAATTTCGGGCGCACTTGAAAAGCTTGATCCGTCAGAAAATTACAGAGGTACTGCACTTGAGGGACTTGACGCATTTTCCCGTCAGCTCAAACGCTTTGACATTAAGGTTAAGGGCAGAAACAGCGACTGCGTTGAAAAGTTTTTTCAGAGTTCAAACTCTGCGGCACTTTTCCCCGAATATGTGAGCAGAGCCGTTATGCAGGGCATGGAGAGAGCGGATATTCTCCCAAATCTTGTGGCAACCGTGACAGACATTGAGGGTATGGATTACCGCAGTATTGCATCTGTTCCGAGTGAGGATGACAAGAGTCTTAAACTCGTCGGCGAGGGTGCAAAGATTCCGCAGACTGAGGTTAAGACAAGAGAAAACCTTGTTAAGCTTCACAAGCGTGGCAGAATGCTTGTTGCATCATATGAGGCGCTTCGCTTCCAGCGTCTTGACCTCTTTACCGTAACACTCAATCAGATTGGCGCATATATTGCAAGAGCACAGCTTAAAGATGCGATTGATGTGCTTGTGAACGGTGACGGCAATGAAAATCCCGCCGGCACACTTAATGTTGCAACAGGCGGCAAGGTTACATATGAGGACCTTTTAAAGCTCTGGACAGAGCTTGCCCCGTATGAACTCAACACAATTCTTGCGTCAACTCCCGAAATGCAGAAGATTCTTTCGCTTTCTCAGCTTCAGGATTCAAACGCAGGTCTTGATTTTCAGGCTACGGGCAGAATGATTACACCTCTCGGTGCAAGCCTTCTTCACACTCCCGAGCTTGAGGGCGGTAAGATTATCGGTCTTGACAAAAACTGTGCGCTTGAAATGGTTCAGGCAGGCGGTGTTGTTACAGATTACGATAAGCTTATTGACCGTCAGCTTGAAAGAGCCGCAGTTACCTGTACCGCCGGTTTTTCAAAAATCTTTACAGAGGCGTCAAAGGTGATGAGCTGTTAAGGAGGGATTGCCTTGAACATTGCAAACATTACAAAGCGTTTTGCATTATACAGCGGTATTGACGGTGCTGAAGCATACAAATGGAAGAGCATTATTGACGATGCCGTGGTGTATGTTAATTCGATTGTTACGAAGGGAAATCTTTCGGAAGATGACGAATTAAGACTTGAAAACCTGTGTGCCGTTTACGCTTTTAAGTTGTATTCCCTTTGCAATGATGACAGCATTTCTTCTTTTTCCGCAGGTGATTTGAAAATTTCATCATCTGCGGACGGCGAAAGTCGTGCCGAAAAGCTGTGGAGGGAATATGCCGACAAGTCGCAGGACCTTATCGGCAGAGAAAAATTTTTGCTTGGGGTGATATGATGAATATTTCACCGTCTATCGGGAAAATATTAAACAGATACGGCTGTGATGTTACCGTTAAAAACGGCGGTAAATCGGTTAGGACAAAGGCCTTTATTTCACCTTTGAGATACAACAGCAATCAGAATTATGACAGTGTACGGCATAAACTGGGTATGAGAAAAACGAAGCTGTTTTTATTTATTGCACCGCCCGATGTTCTGCTTGATTCGGAAAAAAGCGTAATAGAAAGTGAAAACGGTAAATATACTGTTAAAAGGTGCGAAAAATATTATGTGAAGGACAATCCGATTTATGTAAGGGCTGTTCTGTGTGCATACAGAGAAGAAACGAGGGATGATTTTGAATCGAATTGAGAAACAGGTTGACCGTATTATTGCAGGATTAAAGGTAAATGAGGCTTTGAAAAATGTCAGATTTATAAGAGAATACGGCTCTGATGAAGCACCGTCACCCGTGAACGGAATGATTGCCGTTGTGTCGGTGAGAGATATGTCAACGGAGAAAAGCTATATCGGCGGATACCTTTCGCCGTCTATCAAGGGTGAAAGCTACAATGCAGGAGTTGAAATCAGGGTGTATGCTCCTGCAACCGAGAACGGAAGCGGTCTTTCGGAAGTGGTAAGTGAAATTCTTCTCGGACTTAAAACTGCCGATGCGGAAAAGACGATTACCCACAGCGAGGCGGCGTCAATTGAATTTGATCCCGATATGAACGCAATTTACAGAACGGTGAGTTTTAATATGGAATTCTGTCTTTGCGAGGAGGTTTAAATGGACGGCTTTGAATTTGAAAATTGCGGAAATGCCATGTTGAAATGTGAGGGGAAAATTCTCGGCGGTGTTGAAAGGGCGACCTGTACAAGAAAGAACTCCTTCACGGAAATCAAGGAATTTTTCAATGACAAGCCCGTTGAAAGGATTGTTTCAAATGAATGGGAGCTTACCTTTGTGATGAAGATTACGGATGAAACTCCGTTTTTGGAGCGTGACAGCTTTAAAAGTCTTGAACTTGACCTTGCAAAGAAGAAAATCATTTACACGGATTGCAAAGTGCTTGAATTTTCAAGCGTTACTCAGGGCAGCGGAAGTATTCTTGCAACCGTGAAAATCAGTGCCGACGAGAGGAAAATTATATGAATGATAAAAATTCAGACGAACTTTACAGGCTTGCGGAGTCTGAGAACGGCGGTAAAGATACCGAAATGTTAGGTGAATTCCTTGAAAGGGAAAGCCGTCGTTACAGTCGCAGACTTGACGAAGAAGAGGAGGCGAAAAGCCGATGAAACCGGTGCCGATGAAATTCGGTGAATATGTGTGGCATCACAATCCGCAGAATATCAGCTTTGAATGTGACAGGAGCGTTGCAGAAATGAAAAGTCCGTTCGGCGAATCTTCCGTTCAGGATATGGGGCGGAAGAATATGAAAATCAGCGGTTCGGGACAGCTGTACGGCGAGGATTGTGCAGAACAGTTTGAAAGGCTGTTTGAGGTGTTCAGAAACAGCGGAAAAGAAGTACTCTCCGTGCCAAACCTGCCGAGCATTTATGCTGTGTTTGAAAAGCTTGAAATAAAGGGCGAGCCAAAACCGAATGTGCTTGAATACAGCTTTGTGTTCCGTGAGGTTATGGAAAAAAAGCAGAAAACGGTAATTACATATTTTGACTGTGAAAACGGACAAACCCTGTGGGACATTGCATACAAAACAGGGGTGAAAATTGACGAGCTTGTGCGGCTGAATCCCGATGTTAAGTTCCCCGATGAAAACCTCGGAACAAGGAGGGTTAAGCTGTGCTGACTTACTTTTTTACTGATAAAAACGGCAAAAGGTGTGAAATTAAAAATGTTCTCACGGCAGAAATTTCGGCAGATGTCGATGTGCCTGCCGATGAGCTTGTGATGACTGTGCCGTATGACGAGAAGTTCGGAAATGCCGATATACTTGAGGCTTATGACGGCAAGTCGCTTGTGTTTGTGGGACAGGCTGACGAGATTGTCAGCATTGTGAGAACCGACGGTGCGATTGTAAGGCTGAGTGCAAGAAGTCTTGCCGGAAGGCTTCTCGACAATGAGGCAGAGCCTGTTACATATGTGAACCCGGCGGCAAAGTTCATTTTTGAAAGGCATTTAAAGCCGTTCGGAATTGTCGGATATGACGGTGACGAACATCCGTTTATGGGCACAATCAAAATTGAAAAGGGCATGACCGAGTGGCAGGTGCTTGAAAAATTCTGCAACGGCAGATACGGCAAAAGTCCGAGAATTACGGGTGCGGGATTTGCTTTGATGTGCGGAACTTACGGCGGTGCAAAGCCGATTGTGTTCGGCAGAAACGGAGTAGGCTACACATCTCTCCGTGAGTACATAAAGCCGTGCAAGGTGATTTCGCAGGTCAAACTACGCACCGAGGAATACGGCGGTTACAAGAGCGTTATAAGCAACAAATGCGTTGCCGACAGGATTAAAAGGGTGAGATATGTAAACGCTTTTCTCGACAACAATGCAGTAAAAACAGCCGACAGGATGATTGAAAACGGCAACAGGCAGAGCTTTGAAATAATGCTTGAATGTGCAGAATGTCTGTGCGGAGTTGTCGGCAGAAGGGCTGTGATTGATGACTCTCTCATCGGAAAAAGAGAGGGCTTGATTGTGAAAAGCATTAAATATTCACTTGGGAAAAACGGTGAAAGCACAACGGTTGTGCTTGGAAAGGAGAACGGCGATGTGGCTGATGAATTACATAACTAAAAATTCGATTACCGCCCCGAAAGCCGAAAAGGGCGGTGTGAAAAGTTCGGGAAACACGGTTTCGGTGGATTCCTCTGAAGAACACAGGGGGATAAAATGTTGCGTGCCGTATGGCTTTGCAAGCGTTGTTCCCGTGGGAGAGTCGGCGGTTGTTTTGCCGCTTGCTAACGGTGAAGTGAGTCTTGGCGTGCTTGCGAAAAATGTTGAACTTGATGAGGGCGAGGTTATGCTCTCGTCAAAGGGTGGAGCGAGTATTGTGCTGAAAAATGACGGCAGGGTTCTTATCAACGGCAAGGCGGTGTAGTATGAGGGATACGATGATTAAAAACGGTGATATCGTTATCAGCTCTTCGGGCAATACGGTATTGCTTGAGGGAAGCGACGCAAAATTCCAACAGGCTGTGCTTTGCATTTCGGCAAAACTCGGCGGATTTGTCTATGACAGAAATTTCGGTTCAAAGGTGCTTTTGCAGGACAAAACACTCTCGGCAAAGCAGATTGAACTGCTTGCCAATGAATCGCTTGCAAAAATGAAAAATACCTATGCAAGCGTTAAGTCGGTTGGCAGAAAGATTACGATTGACCTTACGGTTGACGATATTACAAGGGAGGTGCAGATAAATGGAAACCTATGATGAAATTTACGGCAGAATGAAGAATGCCTATGAGCAGGAAACGGGCGACAGCTTTAACGAGGTGAGCGACATTGCAATCAGGCTCAAGGTGCTTGCAGGCGAGATTTTCAAGCTGCAGACGAATCTTGAATGGTGGAAAAAACAGATGTTTGCAGTGAGCGCAAGCGGTGAATGTCTTGATAAACTCGCATCGCAGAGAGGTATTGAACGCAAAAAGGCGATGAAGTCAACGGGCGAAATTACCTTCAATATTTCTCAGCCGTGCAGTCACGATATTGTAATTCCAAAGGGGTGCGTTGTGGCTACTGCCGACCTTGTGCCGATACGATTTGTTACGACCGAGGATGAAGAAATCAGTGCCGGCAACACGCTTGTGAGTGTTTATGCCGAGGCTGAACAGGCGGGAAGTAACGGTAATATCGGGCTTAGTTGTGCGGTTGTTCCCGTGAGTGTGCCGACAGAGATTGAAACGGTCACAAACCGTGAGAAATTTACGGGCGGTTGCGATGCCGAAACGGACGATGAACTTCGCAAACGCATAAGAGATACATATATAAACACCTCCAACGGCACTAATGCGGCATATTACGAACAGCTTGCACTCACGGTTGACGGTGTTGCAAAGGCGAGTGCCGTCGGCAAAGTGAGGGGCGTAGGTACGGTTAATGTCTATGTTACGGGTGCGGATGCATCATTGGGTACGAATGTTGTTGCAAAGGTTCAGTCGCTTTTGGAAAAGCAGAGAGAGCTTAATGTTGATGTTATTGTGGCGAATGCCCAGCGTACCGCCTGCAATATGAGCGTTGTTGTCTATGCGGAGGACGGATATTCTTCCAATGAAGTCAAGGAGTTGCTCAAAAATGCCTTTGCGGAATATGTGAATTCAATCCCTATCGGCGGAACTTTCAGATTGTCGGAACTCGGCGCAAGACTGATTGACACGGGTTGTATAACCAACTACAACTGGAACACGGATATGCAAGATGTGACGGTGGCAAAGTCGCAATGTTTTACTGTCGGTACAGTTACGATTGGGGTGAAGTGATGAACAGCTTTGATTCGATGAAAACCAAATTGGAATGTACGGGGCTTTACAAAGTTACGGCAAAATCAAATATCAGAGCGGAGCTTTTGGCATATGCAGAGGGTTTGAACACGGAATTTGATATGCTTGAAGCTATGGAACGGGAGTTGTTTATTGACACAGCGGAAAACTGCGGAATTACCGAAAGGGAACGATTTGTCGGTAAAATCAATGCCGAATATCCGCTTGAAAAACGAAGGGAAATGCTTAAAATATCTGAGCAGAAGGTCGGCGGAAAATGCACTCCCGATGATTTCAAAAGAATTGTCAGAGGTTACGGTGTGGAAAATTTTACAATTGCCGAAGCTCCCACAAGAAACCGTGTGGATATTAAAATTTCGGATACAAAAACAGACGCAGAGAAGAAGCTCATAGAAAAGCGTGTGAATGCAGATTTTCCGTTACATCTTAATGTGATAATTTCTTATGTAAATGCATAAAATCCTGATTAAAATTTTAATCAAGCGATGTTAATAAATTTTGCAGCTTTGCAAAACCATTCAAATAATTAAATAACCATGACCAAAAATAAAAATGACAAGTTGAAAAATCTCAGCTTGTCATTTTTTTCGTAGATGTTGTTATTCGTTGTAAAAAATGTGACTTACACATTTATTCGTACGAAAAAGTGTTGACAGAACCGCCTATTATTAGTGAAGCCGCAATTCCTACTATAATTACGCCTATACCCACAAATTTAAGTACCTTAGATATAATATTATTTCCCATACATTTGTCTCCTTTGAAAATCATTATTATATTTTCAAAAACAACAAAATATAAATTTGTTTTACATAGCACATCAAAAAGAGGGTGTTCCAATCGGAACACCCTCTGATTTTATATCAGGAATAAACTTGTATTAAGTTACCTGTCAATACATCCTGTGTGGATTACTTGTTTGCGATAGCAGCCTGAGCAGCAGCAAGACGAGCAATCGGAACACGGAACGGTGAACATGATACATAGTCAAGACCGATCTTGTGGCAGAACTCAACAGAAGAAGGATCACCGCCGTGCTCACCGCAGATACCAACATGGAGCTTGTTGTTTACAGGCTTACCGAGTTTGATAGCTGTTTCCATGAGCTTGCCAACGCCTGTCTGGTCAAGCTTAGCGAACGGATCGTTCTCGAAGATCTTAGCATCATAGTAAGCGTTGAGGAACTTACCTGCGTCATCTCTTGAGAAGCCGTATGTCATCTGTGTAAGGTCGTTAGTACCGAAGCAGAAGAAGTCAGCTTCCGTAGCAATCTCATCAGCTGTAAGAGCAGCTCTTGGGATTTCGATCATTGTACCAACTTCGTACTTGAGGTCGATGCCTGCAGCAGCGATTTCAGCGTCAGCTGTTTCAACAACAACCTTCTTAACGAACTTGAGTTCCTTAACATCGCATACGAGCGGAATCATGATTTCAGGCTCAACTGTCCAGTCTGCGTGTGCCTTCTGAACATTGATAGCAGCACGGATAACTGCCTTTGTCTGCATCTTTGCAATTTCAGGATATGTTACTGCAAGACGGCAACCACGGTGACCCATCATTGGGTTGAACTCGTGGAGTGAAGCGATGATTGTCTTAATGTCTTCAACGCTCTTACCCTGAGCAGCTGCAAGCTTCTCAATGTCAGCTTCCTCTGTAGGAACGAACTCGTGAAGCGGCGGATCAAGGAATCTGATTGTTACAGGATTGCCTTCGAGTGCCTCATAAAGAGCCTCAAAGTCGCCCTGCTGATAAGGAAGAATCTTGTTAAGAGCAGCTTCTCTTTCTTCAACTGTATCTGAGCAGATCATCTCTCTGAATGCAGCGATTCTGTCCTCTTCAAAGAACATATGCTCTGTACGGCAAAGACCGATACCTTCAGCACCGAGCTCACGAGCCTTCTTAGCGTCAGCAGGTGTATCAGCGTTTGTTCTAACCTTAAGAGTTCTGTACTTGTCAGCCCAAGCCATGATTCTGCCGAACTCACCTGCGATTGTAGCGTCAACTGTTGGGATAACGCCGTCGTAGATGTTACCAGTAGAACCGTCGATTGAAATGTAGTCACCCTCGTGGAATTCCTTGCCAGCGAGTGTGAACTTCTTGTTAGCCTCGTCCATTGCGATGTCGCCGCAACCTGATACACAGCATGTACCCATACCACGAGCAACAACGGCAGCGTGTGATGTCATACCGCCACGAACTGTGAGGATACCCTGTGAAGCCTTCATACCTGTGATGTCCTCAGGTGAAGTTTCAAGACGAACGAGAACAACCTTTTCGCCTTTAGCGTTCCAGTTTTCAGCATCTTCGGCTGTGAATACGATCTTACCGCAAGCAGCACCAGGAGAAGCGCCGAGGCCCTTACCGATTGGTGTAGCAGCCTTAAGAGCAGCAGCATCGAACTGTGGGTGAAGAAGTGTGTCAAGGTTACGAGGATCGATCATTGCAACAGCTTCTTCTTCTGTTCTCATGCCCTCGTCAACGAGGTCACAAGCAATTTTAAGAGCAGCCTGAGCTGTTCTCTTACCGTTTCTTGTCTGGAGCATATAGAGCTTCTTGTTTTCAACAGTGAACTCCATGTCCTGCATATCTCTGTAGTGGTTTTCGAGTGTCTGACAAACATTCTGGAACTGCTCGAAAGCTTCCGGGAACTCTTCAGCCATCTTAGCGATTGGCATAGGAGTACGAACACCTGCAACTACATCTTCGCCCTGTGCGTTGATGAGGAACTCACCCATGAGCTTCTTCTCACCTGTAGCAGGATCTCTTGTAAATGCAACACCTGTACCGCAATCGTCGCCCATGTTACCGAATGCCATTGACTGTACGTTAACGGCAGTACCCCATGAATAAGGGATATCGTTGTCACGACGGTAAACGTTTGCACGAGGGTTGTCCCATGAACGGAATACAGCCTTAACTGCGCCCATGAGCTGTTCCTTAGGATCGTCAGGGAAGTCCTGACCGATTTTCTCTTTGTATTCAGCCTTAAACTGGCCTGCAAGCTCCTTAAGATCGTCAGCTGTAAGCTCTACGTCATAAGTAACGCCTCTCTCAGCCTTCATCTTGTCGATGAGCTCTTCAAAATATTTCTTACCTACTTCCATAACTACATCAGAATACATCTGAATGAATCTTCTGTAGCAGTCCCAAGCCCAACGAGGGTTGTTTGACTTTTTAGCGATAACTTCAACAACATCTTCGTTAAGACCGAGGTTAAGGATTGTATCCATCATACCCGGCATTGAAGCACGAGCACCTGAACGAACTGAAACGAGGAGGGGGTTCTCCTTGTCGCCGAACTTCTTGCCTGTGATCTCTTCCATCTTCTCGATGTACTCGTTAATCTGACCCTGAATTTCAGCGTTGATTTCTCTGCCGTCCTCATAATACTGAGTACAAGCTTCTGTTGTAATTGTGAAGCCCTGTGGTACAGGAAGTCCAAGACCTGTCATTTCTGCAAGGTTGGCACCCTTACCGCCGAGGAGCTCACGCATGTTAGCATTACCTTCTGTAAAAAGGTAAACCCATTTGTTTGCCATAACTGGTAATCCTCCTAAAAATAAATTAAGATATACGGCTGTGGCAGACTTACCCCTTGGTAAAACCTGCCTGCTTGTATAAGCCTATCGAATATTATAACAAACTTTGGTCAAAATAGCTATATTTTTTTCAAACTTTTTTCTTATAAAAAACAGGTTTTATTTTCGACAATATTGTATAAATCGTTTAAAATGCCTTTTTTTGCCCGATTTTTGTAATTTTCTCTTGAAATTTGTGATTTTTGTGAGATAATATTATGGTATGAACGAGTGCCTTGTGACAGGACTGTCTGCATCTTTGTTGTTTTGTCACAGATAAAAGGAGAAAAAATGAAGAATTGTGCCGTTATCCTCGCAGGCGGCGAGGGCAAAAGAATGAAATCCGACAAACCGAAAACATTGTCGGAGGTGCTCGGCAGACCGATGCTCTGCTGGGTTATGTCAGCTTTAAGGAAAGCCGGTATTGATGACATCTGTGTTGTTAAGGGCTTTAAAAAAGAGTGTGTCGAAGAGTATCTTTCAACCCTTGATTTTTCCGTTGAAAGCGTGTTTCAGGCTGAAAGACTCGGAACAGGTCACGCTGTGATGATGGCAAAGGATTTCCTTAAAAAGCACAGCGGCAATGTTGTTATTCTCAACGGTGACGCTCCGTTTATGGACAGCAAGACTATTGAGGATTCCCTGAAGGCTCATATTGAGAACGGTTGTGCCGCAACGGTTATTTCCGCAAAGGTTGACGATCCGACAGGTTACGGCAGAATTGTCCGTGACGAAAACGGAAATCTGCGTGCAATTGTTGAGCAGAAAGACGCTGATGAGGAAACTCTCAAAATAAATGAGGTAAACTCGGGCGGTTTCTGGTTTGATTGTCAGCTTCTTCTTTCGGTTCTCGACAGAATCAAGTCGGATAACAGCGCAAAGGAATATTATCTTCCCGACGCAATCAAGCTTTTGCTTGAGGACGGAAGAAAGGTCGGAGCATTCACGGCTCAGTGCAGCGACACTGTTTTGGGTGCAAATGATCCGGCTCAGCTTGAACAGCTTAACGAAATTGCAAGAGCAAAGGGTTACAGCTGTTAATTGCTCGGTTAATCATTGGTAAACATATACTACACACATTAAAATTCAAAGGAGTTATTGCAATGAATTTTCACGGTAAGGACATTAAAATTTTCACCGGCAGTTCAAATGTTGATGTAGCTCAGGGAATTGCAGGCTGTCTTGGTCTGCCGCTTGGTAAGAGTGACTGTACACAGTTCTCAGACGGCGAAATCTCTGTTTCTCTTCACGAATCTGTTCGTGGCAGCGACTGCTTTATTGTTCAGTCAACCTGTGCTCCCGTCAACGACAATCTTATGGAAATGCTCATAATGATTGATGCCATGAAGCGTGCATCTGCTGCAAGAATCACAGTTGTTATGCCATACTTCGGCTATGCAAGACAGGACAGAAAAGCTAAGGCAAGAGATCCGATCTCGGCTAAGCTTTGTGCAGACATCATCACCTGTGCAGGTGCTGACCGTGTGCTTACAATGGATCTTCACGCAAATCAGATTCAGGGCTTCTTCAACATTCCTGTTGACCATCTTCAGGGCGCATCACTTCTTGCCAACCATATGAGAGAGAAAATCGGCGGCAACAATGATGATTATATCGTTGTTTCTCCCGACCTCGGTTCTGTAACTCGTTCAAGAAACTTCGCTTCAAAAATCGGCACAGGTCTTGCTATCATCGACAAGAGAAGACCAAAGGCTAATGTTTGTGAGGTTATGAACATCATCGGTGACGCTAAGGGTAAGAAAGTTATCCTCGTTGACGATATGATTGACACAGCAGGTACTCTCTGCAATGCCGCTAACGCTATTGTTGAAAAGGGCGGTGCAACAGAGGTTTACGCTTGCGCTACTCATGCAGTTCTTTCAGGTCCTGCAATCGAGAGAATTCAGAACAGCGCAATCAAAGAAGTTGTTCTTCTTGACACAATTCCTGTTCCGAAGGAAAAGATGATTGACAAGTTCACAATTCTTCCTGTTGCTCCTACATTTGCAGAGGCTATCGCAAGAATCTACAACGACAAGCCGTTCACAGCCGCTTTCGGTTGATAAGCGAACAATTTAATTATGTAATTAAACAGGCGGGTTTTAACTAACCCGCCATTTCGCTGTTTTACTGCAAATTTTTCAGGAATAAAACGGTACAATATGTGAGGGTGATTTAATTTTGTTTGGTATAGTTTACGGCTCCGATTCAGATAACAAAATAATGAACCGCTTTGTCGATGAGTACGAATTGTGGTGCAATGAGGGCAAAAATCCGGATATTGCGTCAATCGACCTCGACTTTGCGCTTGACCTACAGAAGAAAAGACTTGACGAAAAGGGTGTAAAGATTCAGACCGCTTTTACCGATAAGGAAACGGTGAAGAATGAAGTCCCCATAAATGCTTGTACTGCCTACGATATGGGCGAATGTAAGAGTAACATTGCGACAAAGACTTATGAGGTCACGGAGAAATACTTTAAAGACGGAAAGAAAAAGAAAAAAATCAAGGACAGATTTTTCTTCTACACAATGATTACAAGGCTCGAAAACCAAAATTCCGAGGCTGCGTGTTCGTGTCCGAACTGCGGTGCGGTAAGCAGCGTAAGAGAGCTTCTCAACGGTTGTAAAAACTGCAAAACTCGCTTTATTATGGACGATTTGTTCCCGAAGGTTACAAACTTCTACTTTGTAAAAACCTATTCGCTTGCGAACAAGTCAACGAAAAAAGTGCTTGCTCCGTACCTTCTCGGCGGAATTGCCGCCGTTGCGGCATTTACGGTATGTGTGGTTGTAGAGGACGGAACTTTTGATCCCGCAACCGCAAATATGGTCTATGAAATCGGCATAAGAGCAATCCCCGTACTGCTCGGCGGACTTTTGGCGGGGTACCTTGCATGGGCATTAAAAACGCTTTTCGGACTTTTTGTCGGTGCGGCAAAGAGCATTCCTATGATAGGTCCGCACTTCAATTGTCAGAAAAGACTTCCGTGGCTTATGAAAGAGGTTAATCCCAACTTCTCATATGAATACTTTATCGGCAAGGTGCTTGCTTTGCTCAAGATTATGATTTTCAGCGATGATTACACAAACCTCGCAGTCTATGAGGGCAATCCGATGAAAAATCCTTTCGGAGATATTGTTGACATCAAGTACAGAGGAGTGTCAAAGCTTAATTCATTCAATGTCACAAACGGCTGTTGCTATGTTGATATGACCGTTTACGCAACGACCGTGAAAAACAAAAATTCTTCATTTAGGGTTAAAAACGAAAAGTTCAGACTTACCGTTTGCAGAAGTGTGAACGCCATGGATGACGGAGTTTTCACAATGAAAAAAGTAACCTGTAAAAGCTGCGGCGCAAGCTTTGACGCAACAAGAGAACGCAACTGCCCGTATTGCGGAAATCCTTATCATCTCGGCAACGATGACTGGGTTGTTGTAAGCTTCGGAAAAGGTTAATTTAAATTTCAGAATACATATAATATAAATAAGAGGAAAACGGATATGTTCGGAAAAAACAAATCAACGGGTTCAATCGAGTACATTGTAGTGGGACTCGGCAACCCCGACAGAAAATACGAAAACACTCGTCACAACGCAGGCTGGCTTGCAATTGACCGCATTGCCGACAAGCTCGGTTGTGATGTGAACAAAATAAAATACAAAAGCTTTATCGGCACTTGCACTGTAAACGGCGCAAAAGTTATGCTGATGAAACCCACAACATATATGAACAACAGCGGTCAGGCAGTTGTTGAGGCGATGAACTTCTACAAAATTCCTCCCGAAAATGTCATTGTAATTTTTGATGACATTTCGCTTGATGTCGGAAAAATGCGTATCCGTTCAAAGGGCAGTGACGGCGGTCAAAGGGGAATGCGCAGTATCATCTATCTCAGCGGAAGCGATAAATTCCCCCGCATCAAGGTTGGCATAGGCGCAAAGCCAAATCCCGACTGGGACCTTGCCGACTGGGTGCTTTCAAAGTTCACTCCCGATGAAATAAAAAAGCTTGATGAAATTTTTGACAATGCCGAAAAAGCAATCGAGCTGATTATTGACGGCAAAACCGACCGTGCTATGAATTTGTTCAACTGAAAAGGGACAAAGAAATGAATAATCTCAACTTTCTTGTTGATGTTCTGAAAGACTCGCCCGTTTTCAAAACGCTTGAAAAGAATGTCAAGCCGGGCAGAACGGTCTGTGCTTCGGGACTTTCAACAATTAACAAATCAAATATCATCTATGCGCTGTGCCGCCTCAAGGGCGTCACGGCATTTTGTCTTGCCTCCGATGAAAAAGAGGCGCAAACTCTGTGCAATGACCTTTCGTGTATGGGACTTCGTGCCTATGTTTATCCAGTGCGTGACTTCAACTTTCTCGACTTTCAGAGCCGTTCGCACGAGTACGAGCACGCAAGACTTAAAGTTTTGCTCAAGCTTATCAATCATGAATGCGATGTTGCAATTGCGTGTGTTGATGCGGCGGCACAGCTTACCGTTCCGAGAAATGTGCTTGAACAGTCGGTTATTGAATTTGAAGAGGGCAGGGAGCTCTCGCTTGAAAAGGCGACAAAGGCACTTACTCTGCTCGGCTACGAACGCTTTGATGCGGTAGAGGGCAGCGGTCAGTTTTCGCTGAGAGGCGGTATTCTCGACTTCTTTATGCCCGACAGCGACTATCCCGTGAGATGTGAATTTTGGGGCGATGAAATTACCGACCTCAGCTATTTTGACATTGAAACACAGAGAAGATTTAAAAAGGCTGACAAAATTACGCTTTCGCCCTCAACCGAAATCGTAATTGAGGACAGAGCCACCCTTGCAGATAAAATTGAACACAAGGCAAAGCTCCTCCGTTCCAAGAACAGCGCCAAAGCCAAGGAAAAACTTTTTTCAGAGGCAGAGCTTATCCGCAGCGGTGCAATGATTGCCAATGCGGACAAATTTATCAATCAGATTTACGATAAACCCGAGTCGCTTTTTGATTATCTCGACAGAAATACCCTCGTTTTTGCGTCCGAATTTACTGCAATTCAGGAGAGAGGAAAGTCAATGGACTTTATCAGCAATGAAACCCTTATGCAAGGCTTTGGGGACGGAACTCTTTGCAGAGGCTTTGACCGCTTTGCGCTCACATTCAACGAATGTACCGAGTTTTTGCAAAGTCACGGAACAATCGTGCTTGAAAACTTTGTTCACGGAAGTATGCCTATCAAGCTGTCGGAAATTATCAGCTTTTCAACAAAACAGCTCTCGGCATGGGGCGGTTCGTATAAACAGCTAAAAGAAGATGTTGACGGACTTTTTACCCCCGAAAGCAAGGGCGTTATCTTTGCAGGAACAGAAAGAGCCGCCAAAAATCTTTGTGACACCTTTAACGCAGACGGCATAAACGCTGTTTACAGCGAGGGTGCGGATAAGATTTCAAAGGGCGAATTGCTTGTTATGCAGGGTGCATTGAGTGCGGGCTTTGAGTATCCGTCACAAAAGTTTTTTGCAATAACCTACAGTCAGGTTTCGTACCGTCCCGAAAAGTCCAAAAAGAAGAAGAAAAAGACGGGACAGGAAATTTACAGCCTTTCCGAGCTTGCCCCCGGTGATTATGTTGTACACAATGTTCACGGTATCGGTGTGTTCGGCGGTATAAGAAAAATTGATACTCACGGAGTTATAAAGGACTATATCAAGATTGACTACGCAAAGGGCGATGTGCTTTATGTGCCTGTCACACAGCTTGATATGGTTGCAAAATATATAGGTCCGAAAGAGGATTCAAGGGTTAAGCTAAACCGACTCGGTTCGGGCGACTGGCAAAAGGCAAAGGCAAGGGTTAAAACCTCTGTCAAGGACATTGCCAAGGAGCTTATTGAGCTTTACTCACAGCGTATGAAAGCCAAGGGCTATGCCTTTTCGGCTGATAACGAGTGGCAGAGAGATTTTGAACTCAGCTTTGAATATGACGAAACTCCCGACCAGCTGCGTTGTTGTGAGGAAATCAAGCATGACATGATGCGTTCGTCGCCGATGGACAGACTTCTCTGCGGTGATGTCGGATTCGGCAAAACAGAGGTTGCACTCCGTGCCGCTTTTAAGTGTATTGCAGATTCAAAGCAATGCGCATTGCTCTGCCCCACAACAATCCTCGCATGGCAGCATTATCAGACGGTAATCAAGCGTTTTGAGGGCTATCCCGTTCGTGTGGAACTGCTTTCAAGATTCCGTACAGCAAAACAGCAGAAAGAAATTCTCCAAAAGCTAAAGCGAGGAGAAATTGATATGATTGTCGGAACTCACAGACTTGTGCAGAAGGATGTTGAATTCCGTGACCTCGGACTTGCAATCATAGATGAGGAACAGCGTTTCGGTGTTGCCCAAAAGGAGAGGTTCAAGGAACTGTGCAAAAATGTCGATGTGCTTACGCTCTCGGCTACTCCTATTCCGAGAACCCTCAATATGGCAATGAGCGGTCTGCGTGATATGAGCGTTATCGAAGAAGCGCCGACAAACCGTCAGCCTGTTCAGACCTATGTGCTTGAACACGATGATGCGGTTATCAACGAGGCAATCCGCCGTGAGCTCCGCCGTGGCGGTCAGGTGTTCTATCTTCACAACAATGTTGAAACAATTTCTTCATGTGCCGCAAAAATTCAGGAGGCTGTTCCCGAGGCAAAAATCGCAATCGGTCACGGCAAAATGAAAGAGGGCGAACTCAGCGAAGTTTGGCGACAGATGCTTGAACAGGAGATTGATGTGCTTGTCTGCACGACAATTATCGAAACGGGTGTCGATTTGCCGAATGCCAACACCCTTATTATAGAAAATGCCGACTGTATGGGACTTTCGCAGTTGCATCAGCTCAGAGGCCGTGTGGGCAGAAGTTCACGAAGGGCATATGCCTACTTTACTTTCAGACGGAACAAGGTTCTTACGGAGATTCAGCAGAAAAGGCTTGCCGCAATCAGGGAATTTACAGAATTCGGCAGCGGCTTCCGCATTGCAATGCGTGACCTTGAACTGCGAGGTGCGGGCAATATTATGGGCGCACAGCAGCACGGGCATATGGAATCGGTTGGTTACGATATGTACCTCAAGCTTCTTGATGAGGCAGTAAGTGAGGAAAAGGGCGAGCAGAATGTCACAAAAGACCTCGACTGTCTTATTGATATTTCGGTTGATGCTCATATTCCCGAAAGCTATGTTGAAAGTCTTACACTTCGTCTTGATGTTTACCGCAGAATTGCCGATATCCGCAGTAACGAGGACGCAGACGATGTTATTGACGAGTTGCAGGACAGATTCGGCAAGATTCCGAACTCGGTTCTCGGACTTATCGACATTGCCCTTGTGCGTAACAAGGCTTACTCAATGGGCATTTACGAAATCAGACAGAACGGCACAACGCTCATGCTCTTTGTAAACGAACTCAAATCCCCTCAGGTTGCCGACTTGCTCATTGCTTTGGGCGGAAAGGCAAAGCTTGTTGCCGGAGCAAAACCGTGCGTTGCGGTTGAGTGCAAAAACAGCTCCGCTCCGCTTGAAATCCTCACCAAAATTTTCGGTGTGCAGTAATTTAACGGTATAAAGCCGTAATTTGTTAAGAAAAAATCCCCCGAAACTACAAAAATGCTGTTTTTCGGTGGAAATTCTCAACAAAATTTTATAAAAATGTAGACAATGACGATTTTTTTGTGTATAATCGTAAGGTACATTATCCTGTGAAAGTGTGTTTGCAGGACACTTTGCATTTAATTTTTCAGAAGGACGGTAAAAAACTAT
Organism: Ruminococcus bromii; assembly: GCF_002834235.1. Classification (GTDB taxonomy): domain Bacteria; phylum Bacillota; class Clostridia; order Oscillospirales; family Acutalibacteraceae; genus Ruminococcoides; species Ruminococcoides intestinale. Next base: position 99,602 of record NZ_NNBY01000034.1, read on the forward strand.
GAAGCCTAATATCAAGGTTGGTTCATTTTTACTTGCAATTGTTATGATGTTCTCAGTTTTTGCAATTGCAGGTTGTACACCCACAACTCTTAACAAAGAATGGTCGTATAAGACAAGCGACAACGAGCTTGCCATCGGCGTTTATATCTACTCACTCAATGCAGCTTACAGTCAGGCTGAGTCATTTGCTAAAAAGCTTGACGATTATGATTCGACATCTGACAAGTGGCTTGATGAAAAAATCAAGGACGATGACGGCAACGAGCAGGTTGCAAGAGAGTGGATTAAAGATCAGGCTAAGAAAATGTGCCTCAGCTACCTCGTAGTTGACGAACAGCTTAAAAAGGAAAATGTAAACATCGGTCAGGCAACTCTTGACTCCGCAACAAGTCAGGCTGAATCATACTGGAATGTCGGCCCGTATGCGTCACAGGGTTATGTAATGCCGATGAAGAAGCAGTATGAAAAGTACGGCGTTTCACTCGACAGCTTTGCATACTGCACAACTCTCTACAACACAAAGTATGAGGCTCTCTTCAAAGCAGTTTACGGCAAGGGCGGTTCAAAGGAAGTTTCCGACGCCGACCTTACAAAGTATTTCAAGGAAAACTATACGGACTACTCATATCTTCCCGTGAACCTTTATACATCAACAAAAGACGAGGCAGGTTCATCAAAGAATGTTGCAATGAGCGACAAGGAAATCAAGAAGGTTGAGGATCAGCTTAACGGTTACAAGAATGACCTTAACAAGGGCGGTTCTTTTGATGATGTTATTGCATCATACAAGAAGTCAAGCGGTTCGGGAACAGATTCTTCTGTTTCAAAAGTAGAAGTTCTCGACAAGAGCTCAATCGGTGACGAGCTTAAAGAGGCTATCGGCAAGCTTAAAACAGGCAAGGCTGAAACTCTCAAGGTTGGCAGCGGCGACAGCGCAATCTACTATCTCGTTTATAAGAAAGACGTCAGCAAGGATGTTGACAGCTATATCGGCAACGAATCAAAAAGAGCCGGTGTACTTGCGTCAATGAAGTCAGACGAATTTTCAAAGTACATTGACAGTCTTGCAGAGAAACTTAAGTATGAAGAAAACACTTCGGTTATTGACAAGTATAAGCCTGAACTCTTCTTCGTTGCGGTTGAGCCTACAACATCGGCGTCAACAACATCGGCATCCGATAAAAGCTCAAAATAATTGATATCGGACATACAACAGACGCATTTTCAGATTATTCTGAAGAAAGGGGCTTTTATGAAAAAACATTCAAAGCTTTGCGCAATTTTTCTGACGGCACTTTTGAGCATTTCTGCTGTGAGCTTTTCCGTATCGGCAGTCGGTGAGGAGGTTGATCCCGGCGGAGATTCAAGCGTTATTGTTGATCCCGTAGAGCCGGAGCCCGAGCCCGAACCGGAACCGGAACCATCACCGGAGCCTGAGCCGCAGCCGCAGCCCGATCCTGTGTATCCGGACTCGTCGGACAGTTCATCATATGTAGATCCCGGCTATTCGTCAAGTGATTCGTCATATGACAACAACTATAACTATGACAGTAGCTATGACTACAACAATAACAGTTATGACAATAATTACAGCAGCAGTCAGACTTACTACTACTCTGAGCCGTCATATGTAGGCGGCGGTCAGTCCTATGTTGCTCCGTCAAATACTGCTCCGTCAGCGTCGCTCATCAAGTCTGACGATAACATTGACGAAAAAACTCTTTCAAGCAACGACTGGTCGGATATCGCAAAAAATCTTAAAAATACCGACACATCGGGTTCTGACGGTGATGACTTTAACTTCATCAAGAACAATAACAGCAAGGGTGACAACGGTCATTGGATGTTCTATGTTTCACTCGTTTTACTCTCACTCGGTGTTGCAGGCATTGCGTACTTTGTAATTTCAACTGTTCTCAACAGAAAGAAGAGAGTCACGGTCGGCGGCAGAAGTAACGCTCCAAAGAGCAAATCTGCACAGCCACAGCGTTACGGCAGTAACGATGATTATGCCGATGATTACTCATCTTCAGGCAGAAAGTCCGAAAGACGCAGTAAGTACGATACTGCCGAAATTCAGCTTCCAAAGAACAACCAAAAGGGCGGAAGAAGATACAAGTAATTAAATAACTTTATAAAACAAAAGCAGTTCCAAAATCGGAACTGCTTTTTTGTTTGACTGTGTAATTAAATTTTCACATGACTTCTGTTTGAATGTCAAAATCAGTTTTTGTCGTACGGCTTTTTGTATGCCTCTTTGAACGGTTTTACAGTGCCGTCCTTTTCTTCAACGCTTACATTGTCAAGTGTTGCGTTGAACTGTGTGCGGATTTCGCCGAGATAAATTTTGTACAGCTCTTTCTGTTCTTTTTGCTCAGCCTCGGTAAGTCCCTGTTCCTTTTTCTTTTTTGCAAGCTCGTTAATTCCGTCAAGCATCTTTTTATCCATAAGTCAATCCTCCCGACCGTTATTTTGTTTTTGAGAACAATCTGCTCCAAAGCTATGATATCACACAATCAGCCAAAGTGCAAATTTTCGATTTCTCGGTTGAAAACAAAAATTTTTTGTGCTATCATTCAATTAAAGCCGTTATACGGCAAATTTTTTCGGCGGTGAATTATGGAAAAATTCAGCTTATTACACCCGACAAATTCAAATGCATCCTACAGAACTCTCAACAAAGAGGCGCTGAATGATTTGTCGGTTGATTATATATGTGACGCTCTCACAAAAGAGCTGTATGAACGCAACAGCATAAAGCAGCTGCTGATAAATATTACGGATGACGAGGAAGTTATAAAATATCGTTGCGATGTTTTTGAGGATTTTCTTCGTTTTCCGAAACTTCGTGATGATCTATCCGCACTTCTTGTAAAGCTGAACGATTTGCGTGAAATTGAGCGCTTTCAAAAGGATACCGAGGCATCTTCCTTGTGGCAGCTTGTAAACCGACTTCGTGAAATGGACGGCTATGTCGATTGCATTACAAGAATAAAAAACACGCTTGAAACAATTGAAGTAAAGTCGCAGGGCCTGCTTGAACTCAAGAAAAATGTTCAGTCAATTTACAATGACAGCGGTTTTCCCGAACTAAAAAAGGATATAATAGATACGCTTGCAAAGGCTCAAAAGCTCAAGAGCATTACACTCGGTGTGAATCTTGACGATTTGCTCCGCCCAAAGAGTGTGGGTGTAATCTCACTCAATGACAAAGAATTTACCGACAGCGGTATTCTCAAAAGATTTATGAAGTTTACAAACCGTGACAGCGAACTGCATCACGGCAACGATGTTTCGGGATTTTTAAGCTTTCATCCGTCCAATCCGTCAACCTCGCAGTTCGGGCTGGGACAGTTTGTTGTGGGCGCTCAGCAGGATGTAAACCACACTATGAACAGCTCGCTGACCGGCGCAGATCCTATGTCTGACGCACTCAAAAATGTTGTGACCGATATCCTTCGCAGAACCGTAAATGACATAAAATCAATGCTCAACAGATATGTCAATGTCAACGGCTACTCGTTCGTTTCGCTTATGCCCGAAATCATTTTCTATATTCGTTTTGCAGAGCTTTGTGATAAGATGAAAAAGAAAAATCTTCCGCTGTGCAAGGCAGAAGTTTTGCCGAAAGAGGACAGAAACTGCTGTCTTAGAGATGTTTACAACCTCAAGCTCGGCATAAAATCGGCAAACGGTGAGAATTTGGATATTGTCACAAACGATATTGATTTTAACGATGACAGGCGAATTTACATTCTGACAGGTCCGAACCGTGGCGGTAAAACCACTATTACGCAGGCGGTCGGACTTGCATTTTTGCTTGCTCAGAACGGAATATATGTTCCTGCAACGCAGATGAAATTCAGCCCGTGCGACAGCATTTTTACGCATTTTCCTGCCGATGAAAACGATACCGTTGACCTCGGCAGACTCGGTGAAGAAAGCAAAAGACTTGCCGAAATTTTCTCCGCGGCAAGCCGTTACAGCCTGCTTTTGCTCAACGAAAGCCTTGCAACAACCAATGTTGCCGAGGGCTTGTACATTGCCCGTGATGTTGTCAAATCAATGCGATATCTCGGCACAAGGGCGATTTTTAATACCCATATGCACGATTTGGCTCGCAATCTTGACGAGGTGAACACAACCGTAAAGGGCGACAGCAAGATTGAAAGTCTGGTAACAGGTGTCGAAAATGGACAGCGTTCGTTCAAGGTTTTCATCGCTCCGCCTCAAGGTGTAAGCTATGCCAAAGACATTGCCGAAAAATACGGTGTAACCTTTGACAAAATCAAAAAACAGATTGATCGGCAGCGTGTCGCTGCACCCGGTTCGGGAAGATAGTATGTAATAATAAAAACATATTATGCCCGAGCGGAAGTTTTTTTAAATTGAAAGTTGAAAATGGAAA
>NZ_NNBY01000035.1 GCF_002834235.1 Ruminococcus bromii
TGTGGTGACCCCAAAAAGTTAGACTTGAAAGCGTAGTGACTTTTAGCTGCTACGCTTTTGTTATGCAACTAAGGCATTAATCCTGTACTCAACCGGACTTAACCAGCCGAGTTTCTGTTTGATTCTCTTGTTGTTGTAGTAATCAATGTATTTGATAATTGCTTGTTTAAGCTCTTCATAGCTGTAATAAACTTTTCCATAATATATTTCTTGCTTTAATATTCCAAAGAAATTTTCCATAACAGAGTTATCGTGACAATTTCCTTTTCTTGACATACTCTGAAATATTCTGTTTTCTTTCAGCTTTTGTGAATATGCTTTCATCTGATAAGCCCATCCTCTGTCAGAGTGAAAAGTCCTGCGATATGAACAGTCATTAGTAATAGTAATAGCTTCATCTAATGCACTCATAATGTTCTCGGCAGATGGCTTTTGAGATATGCCAAAACTCAGAATTTCTCCGTTAAACATATCCATAAATGGATCAAGATAGAGCTTTTTGATTATCATTCTGCCCTTGCTGTCAACCTCATAATACTTAAATTCACTTGTATCTGTTGTGATTTTCTGATGCGGTACACTTGTGTTAAATCTACGGTTAATCCTGTTTGGAGCAATCTTTCCTACTTTACCTTTGTATGAACTGTATTTTCTGCTTTTATGAATAAACGAGGTCACTTGCAGGTTCAATTTCTGAACAATTCTTTGAACTTTTTTCTTGTTTACAAAAATATTTCTGTTTCGCAATTCTCCCCAAATTCTGCGATAACCATAGTCTTTATGCACTTTTCGTATATCAAGAATTTCTTTTTCTAATTTTTCATCCGGGTTCTCTCGCTCAAATCTATTTTGCCAATACATATATGTTGACTTTGGAAAAACTGTTACGGCAAGAATATCTTTTAGCCTGAATTCTCCTCGGAGACTGTGTATTATTCTTGCCTGTTTTTCGGAGGTTTTTCTTCCTCCAAACGCAATCTCCTCAGCTCTTTTAAATACGCATTTTCAATCCTTAATCTTAAATTCTCATCTTCAAGCTGTTTCAGATATTCTGATTCAGCTTTTTCTTTTTCTGTGTTAGGTATTATCTTTTTTGGTTTAGACACTTTGGGTTTCCGTCCTTTTCTCTTTGGTCGTAACGCATCAGGCCCAACTGCACGGTAATCGGTTACCCATTTTGCTATCATTGGTGGATTATTGATACCTAAACTCAATGCAAGTTCTCGATACGATACTTCCGTTGTTAAGTATAATTCTACCACATGCATCTTAAATTCAAAAGAGTAATTTTTCTTTTCTCTTGATCGCATTAATCCTTTGTTTCCAAATTCTTTGTATGCTGAGATCCAATCTCGTAATATTGTTTGACTCGGTATCCCATTTTCTTTACATAAACTTTTATATCCTCCTTTTCCATTTATGTAGTCCATTACTACCTTCTTCTTGAATTCATAACTGTATTTTGACATAAAAATACCGACCTCCAAAGTTAGATTTTTTAGGTCTAACTTTTGGGGGTCGGGTCAAAACGACAGGTGCTTTTTGTCTTTTATAAGAGTAAAAAATCCGCATAAAAATGCTCTTAAAAGGCATAAAAATCATATGGACAATATTGCTTTGTTGTGCTAAAATTGACTTGAAATTGATGAATTTGGTGACATAAAATGAAAATTGCAGTAATAAACGGTCAGAACCATAAAGGCTCAACCTATCATATTGGCAAGCAGGTTGCCGATAAATTAGGCGGCGAGGTTACGGAGTTTTTTCTTCCGAGAGATTTCGGCGATTTTTGCGTAGGTTGTACGCAGTGTTTTCTAAAATCCGAAACACTTTGTCCGCATTATGAGCGACTGAAAAAGATTACCGAGGCTATGGACGAGGCTGATGTACTCATCTTCACAACGCCCGTGTATGTTTATCATTGCACAGGCTCAATGAAAGCATTTCTTGATCATTACGGTTATCGTTGGATGGTTCACCGTCCCGAACAGAAAATGTTCACAAAGCAGGCGGTTGTAATTTCGACAGCCGCAGGTTCGGGTACAAAATCTGCCAACAAGGATATCGCCGACAGTATGTTCTTTTGGGGCGTTCCAAAAACTTATCGTTACGGTGTCAATGTTCGTGCAACAAATTATTCAGGCGTCACCGATGAACTCAAAAAGAAAATTGACAAAAAGACTACCTCAATTGCCAATAAGGTAAAGAAAAATAACGGCAAAGTTAGGGCAGGTTTAAAAACAAAAGGCTTTTTCTTTATTATGAGAATGATTCAGAAAAGCGGCTGGAATGAAGCCGATAAAAATTACTGGGCAGAACGAGGTTGGAACGGTAAAAACAGACCGTGGAAAAATACATAAGGAGATGTTTTAAATGGCAAAAAATACTGAAATCAGCTTGAGAAACAAGGTTATTTATTCGGTTTATGTCCGCAACCACACAAATGACGGCACATTTAATGCCGTTGCAGACGACCTTGACCGAATAAAGTCACTCGGCACGGACATCATTTGGTTTATGCCTATTCATCCGATTGGCGTCAAGAATAAAAAAGGCTCTCTCGGCTGCCCTTATGCAAACAAGGACTATCGCACAACAAATCCCGAGTACGGCACAATGGACGATTTCAAGAGCCTTGTTGAAAAAATTCACGCAAAGGGCATGAAGTGCATCATTGATGTTGTCTATAATCACACTTCGCCCGATTCAAATCTTTCAGTTGAACATCCCGAATTTTTCTACAGAAAGCCGGACGGCAATTTTGGTAACAAAGTCGGTGATTGGAGCGACATAATCGATCTTGATTATTCTAACAAAGAATTATGGCAGTATCAGATTGATTCACTCGTTATGTGGGCGAGAATTGTTGACGGCTTCCGTTGCGATGTTGCGTCATTCGTTTCCGTTGAATTTTGGAAACAGGCGAGAGAGGCTGTTGCAAAGGTAAATCCCGACTGCATTTGGCTTGCCGAAAGCGTACACAGCTCATTCAATGTGTTCTCTCGCAAGAGCGGAATTTATACCGCAAGCGACTATGAGCTTTTTGACGCTTTTGATATGGAATATGACTACGATATCCGTGAGGTTTTCGACAAATATTTGAAGGGTAAAACATCTCTTTCACATTATCTTGATATGTTCAATTATCAGGAGGCAATTTATCCGCAGAATTACGATAAAATGCGTTGCCTTGAAAACCACGATCAGCCACGAATCTGCCATTATGTAAAGAACAGGAGCGACCTTGAAAATTACACCGCTTTTCTGTATTTCTTGAAGGGTTCAACTCTCATCTATGCAGGTCAGGAGTTCGGTTGTGACGAAACTCCAAGCCTTTTTGACAAGGATGTTTTCCCACGCAACACAGGCATTGATTTAAGCAACCTTTTTGCAAAGCTTGATACAATCAAGAAAACCGTTCTTGATGATGACGATTATTTCAAGGCTGATGCAGACGATGAAAACGATATTGCAATTCTTGAGCGTGACAACAACAAGAGCAAAAAAGTCGGCATTTTCAGCCTTAAATCAAAGTCGGCTGATGTAAAAGTTGACCTCCCCGACGGCGACTATAAGAACGAAATCAGCGGTGAAACAGTTACGGTTTCAAACGGAAAAGTTCATTGCAACGGCAAAGCAATAATTATCCGCAAGTAAAATAAAATTCTATATAAAAATAATAAAACCTCCCTGCAAAGCATTTCAGCTTACGGGGGAGGTTGTTCTTTATATAAAAATCCGTGTTGCATGGTTACAACACGGATTTCTTGGTTTTATTTAATTGAACCGTAGCCACCCATAAGAGCGGTCATTTCTTCAATGCGTTCCAAAGGAAACGGTGGTTCGCAAAGCGGTTTTTTATATGCTCACTTAGCTTTCTTTTTATTACTGCCGAAAATTTTAGTCGGAATAATGCTTCCGAGGAATGCGGCGAGCAAAATCCACGGAATAACTCTTGCGTCAAAGCAGAGCAAAAGGAGCATTGTTACGGCAAGCGGTTTTTTCATTGTGACACCGAGAAGTCCTGCCGTTATGACTGCCGCACAGAATGCCGTGTCAAGTCCGCCGAGCATTGCAACACCGTAGCCGATGCTCACTCCGCAGAAGATGACGGGGAAGAAGTGACCGCCTTTCCAACCCGACTTTATGCAGATGTTTGTGAGAACAAGTTTAAGCACACCGCTGATAATAAGAATCCACGGTGCAAATTCGGCAAAGCTTTCCTTGACAACGGTAATGCTTTCTTCGCCCGAAAACATTGTGAGGGGGAGGTATGTACCCATAATACCGAGGATAATTCCACCGAGAGTTGTGCTGATAATAATGCCGAGCTTGCCCTGAATGAGTGCGAAAAATTTTCCGAAAATTTTTGAAGATATGATAAACAGAAAACCGCATACAGCACCCAAAAGTGCGAGAGGAATTCCCCACAAACGCTCAAAATTTTTAATGTTATAACCGCCAAGTCGTGGAAGTCCCATACTTCCGCCGAAAATCGAGTTAAGCAAAAACAGAGTTCCCGCCGCAAAAAGTACGGCAATGATGTTTGAAATAAGCTTTGTTGAACGGATATCGGTAGGCTTTTCTTCGCTGTCAAGCCTTTCTTCATTGACCGATGCAAGACCGAAAAGCGGTGCGTAGAATACCGCACTTAGGGTTGCGCTTATACCGATTTGCATTAGTTCGGGAATTTTACTTTTAGCGTCTTTCATATGACTTCCTGCCCAGTAGCAAAGTCCGACGATAACACCTGTCAAGCCTGCCTCGGGACCGAGACTTCCGCCGAAAACAAGGGGCAAAAGTGCCGAAATGCAGAGCAAAAGCACCTTGTTGTACGGGTAAAATTTATCTTTTTTTACCTTTTTCATAACCTCGTCAAGTTCATCGGGAACGGCATTTGTCAGCTTTTGCCATATTCCGAGAATAATTCCGCCAGCCGTACAGACGATAATCGGATAAAATTTGAAATCAAAATTTGACGGAATTGTATCCCACACAAGACCGATTCCCAAACCCATAAGTTTTAGAAACAGCCATACTATCAGCGAAGTAACCGCACCGCTGAATCCGCAAAAAATGTAGTATAAAAAATTGTTGGCAACAGTCCGTTTAGTCATTGTCGCACCTCCGTGTGTTTATAATTGGATTATAACATAAAACACAGCAAAAAAACAATTATTCCGCACAAAAAGTACGAAATAATTGCTTTTTATTATTTTTTTAATTTTAGAGCATCTTCTAAACAAAAAAAGCTGACACCAATGCCGATGTCAGCCATAAAAACCTATTTGATTTTAAATTTCAAAAGCGGCGCTTACCTTTTTGAATTCTCTTTTTCTGATGATGAAGTAGGCAATCAAAACGGATGTGCCTGTGATAAGCCATGAAACGGGGTAAACCATAAGGAGCATATCATAGGTGTGGAATGCCTTGAATACCGTGAAGAGCCAGATGATTCTGAACACAACAGAACCGAAGATTGTGAGGATTGCAGGGAGGAGTGAATGTCCGATTCCTCTGAGCGCACCGCCGCTGATTTCGTATGAACCTGTCATAAGCTCAAGAAGCATAACAATCGCCATTCTGATGATTGCGTACTTGATAACGGTGGGGTCGGTTGTAAAGAAGGTGATGAAAAATCCGCTTCCGAGCATGAATATAACGCTCACACAGCCTGTGAAAATACAGCTGAAAAGCATACAAAGTCTAAACACCTTTTTGCATCTGTCAAACTGAAGTGCGCCGTAGTTCTGACTTGTGAATGTAACGGCTGTCTGGCTGAACGCACATACTATATAGTATGTAATGTACTCAAAGTTGAGTTCAGCCGATGAGCCTGCAACCGCCTGTGAACCGAAGCCGTTTATGGCTGTCTGAATGAATACATTTGAAATTGAGAAAACCATACCCTGAATACCTGCAGGAGCACCGATTTTCAAAATCATAATGAGATGTTCTTTCTTGAATGAAAGTTTTTTTGGATTGACTCTGATTGACTCGTCTTCGTTTCTGATGAGGAACATCATAACAAGTCCGGCGCTTATGCCGTCGGCAATTACTGTTGCAATGCCGACTCCTGCAACGCTCATATCGCAGACGATTACAAAGAAGAGGTTCAAAAGAACATTTACAATACCTGAAATTACAAGACAGTAGAGCGGACGGCTTGTGTCGCCTACACTTCTCAAAATTGCCGAACCAAAGTTGTAGAGCATTACAAACGGCATGCCCATAAAGTAAATTCTTAGGTATGTTGCCGCAAGGTCAATTACATCATCCGGTGTGTTCATTAACCTTAACAGCGGTGCTGCAATAACCTGACCGAGTATCAGAAGAAGAAATCCGCATATAAGTGAAAGTGTTATTACCGTGTGAACAGCTTCCGAAACCTTTTTACGGTCATTTTGACCGATATATCGTGCAATCAAAACATTTGCGCCGACCGAAAGTCCCGTGAATAACAGCACAAGCATATTGATGAGCGGAGCGTTGCTTCCGACTGCGGCAAGTGCCTGACTGCTTGAAAATCTGCCGACCACCGCAACATCGGTTGAGTTGAAAAGCTGTTGAAGAATACTGGATCCTGCAAGCGGAAGTGTGAAAAGAAGAATTTTTTTTACGAGCGGACCTTCCAGCATATTTATCTGGTGTGAGCGCTGTCGCTTTTCTTTTACGGTATTCTGACCTTTGTTTCTTCTAAGCAGACTTGCAAACGCAAGTGAGAGCATTTTTTTGACTTTCTCCATTAATTTCTAACCTCTTCAATCACATAACCGTTGTAAACGATACTATTCTTTTCCGTTTTCCACAATTATTGTAATCCTGTTGCCTGAAATAAACAAGCAAAATACCTTATAAACATAAAGTTTACTTTGCTCACAATTTTAGTTACAATAACTACCTCGTCAAAATTCTTCTTTTTATGCCTTTATAATATGGTAAAAACTGCTTTTCTGCATATTTTCAGACCGATTTTTCTCAATAAGCAAGGCTTTGAATTTGTATGCAATTTGTGCCTCTTCAACAAAAGTAAAATTGCTCTCTTGTAAGCATTGACGAAAAATTTTTTAACCTACAAATAAATGATTTTAAAATTGTTGTATATGCCGATTAAATTATAATGATACAATTATGATACAAGCTCAATATAATATATGTTTAAAGGGATAAGCGAAAAGGGGTGAATATTATGAAGAAAAAGATTGCTGTAATTGTGGTTGCAGTTGTTTTATGCGTTGCCGCCGCAGTATTTGCCGTGCCGAAAATCAGTTTCTATGTGTGTGAGCCTACCGTGTATTTTGATGTTGAGTACTGCGACAAGGTTGACGCTAAGATGTCTGCCGAAGATGCCGAAACTGTGAAGAAAATGTTTGAGGGCAAATCCGCATATTTTGATTCACCGTCTTGCGGTTTTTCCGAAAAGGCATCAATAAGAATAGGCTGTAATACATATATGCCTGCGTGTGACGGTGATGAAACAGTCAAGCACGGATTTATGTATTTTAGTCTTTCAAAAAGCGAAAATAACGAACTTCGCAAGATTATGAAAAAGTACGGAGCAGATACGAGAAAAGCCATCTAATACCGTTGACAGACACATTTCCGTGTGTTAAACTTTCCTCGAAAAATATACGGAGGTGTTTTTATGAAAAACTACAACTGGGCAACACTCGGTTGCGGAGTTATCGCAAATGAGCTTGCAGCCGCACTTAAAAGCAGAGGACAGAAACTTTATTCCGTTGCAAACCGTACCCATGAAAAGGCGGTTGCGTTTGCCGAAAAGTACGGCATTGAAAAGGTTTACAACGATATTGACGATCTGTTTAAAGACGAAAATGTTGACATAATTTACATTTCCACACCGCACAACACGCATATAAAATATCTTCGCAAGGCTCTTGCGGCAGGAAAGCATGTTTTGTGCGAAAAGTCGATAACGCTTAATTCAGATGAACTTGACGAGGCAATCTCTCTTGCACAGAAAAACCATGTTGTGCTTGCAGAGGCAATGACAATTTTCCATATGCCGATTTACAAGGCACTTCTTGAAAAGGTAAATTCATGTGACCTTGGCGAGCTTAGGCTTATTCAGATGAATTTCGGCAGTTACAAAGAGTACAATATGAACAACCGATTTTTCAACCGCAATCTTGCAGGCGGTGCAATGCTTGACATCGGTGTGTATGCACTTTCGTTTGTTCGTATGTTTATGAGCTCATGCCCAAACGATGTGTTGTCGCAGGTTAAATATGCCGAAACAGGCGTTGACGAACAAGCGAGTATTCTTTTAAAGAATAAAGAGGAGGAAATGGCAACTGTCATTCTTTCCCTTCACGCAAAACAGCCAAAGCGTGGCACAATCTCGTTTGACAAGGGTTATGTTGAAATCTTTGAATATCCCAGAGGCATGGAGGCAAAGATTACATACACGGCTGACGGCCATTGTGAAACAATCTCAGCAGGTCATACAAAGGACGCTTTGCTCTATGAGGTTGAAGATATGGAAAAGGCGATAGAGGGCGACACGGCTCTTATGCACCTTGACTACACAAAGGATGTTATGAAAATCATGACCGACATCCGCAAAAGCTGGGGCATGAAATATCCAGAAGAAGAGTAAGTTTTTTTGAATTTAATTTGATACTAAACATAAAACTCCACCGTGAAATGCGGTGGAGTTTCCTTTATATATTTGATTAAATCAGAATTAGTAGTTTTCTGCGTGGATTTCAAAATAGCTCTGTGGGTGGTTGCAGACGGGGCAAACCTCGGGGGCCTCTTTGCCTACAACAATGTGACCGCAGTTACGGCATTCCCAAACCTTGATTTCGCTCCTTTTGAAAACTTCTACAGTTTCAACATTGCGGAGTAATGCACGGTATCTTTCTTCGTGGTGCTTTTCAATTGCGGCAACAAGGCGGAACTTGTGTGCAAGCTCTGTAAAGCCTTCTTCCTCGGCAGTTTTAGCGAAATCTTCGTACATATCTGTCCACTCGTAGTTTTCACCCTCGGCAGCGGCAAGAAGATTTTCGGCTGTGTCGCCGATTCCGTTAAGCTCCTTGAACCACATTTTTGCGTGTTCTTTCTCGTTGTCTGCCGTTTTTAAGAAAAGGTCTGCAATCTGCTCAAAGCCCTGCTTTTTGGCAACAGACGCAAAATATGTGTATTTGTTACGAGCCTGTGATTCGCCTGCAAAAGCAGCCTCAAGGTTCTTTTCTGTCTGTGTTCCCGAATACTTTATTGTTTTAGCCATAATATTTCCTCCGTTAAATTAATTTTTGAAATTTAAAAATACTCAATACGCCTTTGTGTATTTACTTTTTGAATAAAATAATAATCATTATTGATTTAATACTACTATACCTTTTTTATATAGATTTGTCAATAGATTTACGCAAAAAAATATTTCTTTTTTAGGATAGGCATATTTCATTTGAAAATACCTATCCGTTATTTTATGCCTGTTTTTTCGATTTTATTACTATTTTTGTGAAAAATATTGCTTGTGTATTGTTGCAATTTGCTAAAGTGTTGGATGTGTAAAAATTTTACCTTGACTTTTCACCCTGTACAGTATAAAATAGTTTTCAAAGAAACGCATAGTAAATTGATAGGAATTGTAGGTTAAATAAAATGACCTCAAAAATCCAAAAGGTGACGCTTATGAAAAACATTTACAATCTGAAGAAAATACGAATGTGTACCTCATTTGGAGGCAAGCCGTACTGTTGTATGTAATTGCCTGTCAGAATCTCAAATCAAATTAATTTAAAGTGAGGTAATCAAAATGAAAAATTTAAGAACAAAAGTATTATCGGCAGTATTGGCAGTTTCAGTATTGGGTGCGTCAGCGGTTGCCTTTACAGGATGCGGAAAAAAAGATACAACAAACGATTCAAAAGTAACATTAACAAATGTTTCGTATGACCCTACGCGAGAGCTTTATGAATCATATAACAAAATCTTTGCAAAGCATTGGAAAGAAGAAACAGGACAGGATGTTGAAGTTACCCAGTCACACGGCGGTTCGGGTAAACAGGCTCTTGAGGTTGCAAACGGTCTTGAGGCGGATGTTGTAACACTCGCACTTGAATACGATGTAAACGCAATTCGTGACGCAGGTCTGATTGAGGACGGTTGGGTAAATGAGTTTGACAATGACTCTTCACCATACACTTCAACAATTGTATTCCTTGTTCGCAAAGGTAATCCGAAAAACATCAAGGATTGGGACGATGTTGCAAAAGACGGTGTGGGCGTTATTACTCCAAACCCGAAAACTTCGGGCGGTGCAAGATGGAACTACCTTGCCGCTTGGGCATATGCAGACAAAAAATATAACGGTGATGAGGCAAAAATCGAAGATTTCATTAAAAAGCTTTATCAAAATGTGCTTGTGCTTGACTCAGGCGCAAGAGGTGCAACAACTTCATTTGTAGAAAACGGACAGGGCGATGTTCTTCTTGCTTGGGAGAATGAGGCGTATCTTTCAATCAAGGACAATCCCGATGAGTACGAAATCGTTACTCCGAGCGTCAGCATTCTTGCACAGCCGTCTGTTGCTGTTGTTGATGAAGTGGTTGACCAAAGAGGCACTCGAAAGGTTGCAACAGAGTATTTAAGTTATCTTTACAGCGATGAGGCTCAGCGTATTGCAGGAGATAACTATTACCGCCCTTATAATAAGGAAATTTTGAAGGAATACTCCGATGTGTTCGACCTCAACATTAATCTTGTAACAATCAACGATTTCGGCGGTTGGGACGAGGCTCAGAAAAAGCACTTTGCAGACGGCGGTATCTTCGATAAGATTTACGAGAAAAAATAAAACCGATTAAAAAATGACATCAGGCAGTTTATAGGCAATTCTGTCTGATGTCGGATGATATTTTACAGGGGAAACAGGTGTGATGATGGTTCAGGCAAAAAAGTCAAAAAAAGCAAAAAGAGTAATCCCGGGCTTCGGTCTTTCTTTGGGTGTAACAATTACATTATTAAGCCTTGTTGTGCTGATTCCTCTTGCCGCTCTCGTTATTTATACGGCACAGATGAGCCCCTCTGAATTTTGGGAGGCAATCACCCGTGAAAGAGTGCTTGCAAGCTACAAGGTTAGTTTTATAACCGCATTTATTGCATCTCTCATCAATGCCGTTATGGGTGTAATTCTTGCGTGGGTGCTTGTTCGTTACAAATTCCCGGGCAAAAGAATTCTTGACGGTATGATTGAACTTCCGTTTGCACTTCCGACAGCGGTTGCAGGCATTGCACTTACTTCTCTTACTGCCGACACAGGTCTTATCGGTGGATTTTTTGCAAAGTTCGGCATAAGCATTGCCTACACAAGAGTTGGTATTACGGTTGCACTTGTATTTGTGGGAATACCTTTTGTAACAAGAGCAGTTCAGCCTGTTCTTGAAAAGCTTGATCCTGTTTATGAAGAGGCGGCAGGAGTTATGGGTGCTGGCAGATTCAGAATTTTCAGAAAAATTATTCTTCCCGAAATTCTTCCCTCGGTTCTCACAGGCTTTGGTCTTGCATTCGGAAGATGTCTTGGTGAGTACGGTTCGGTTGTTTTTATTGCAGGCAACAAGCCGTTTGAAACAGAAATCACTCCGCTTATCATTATGTCGGAGCTGCAGGAATATGACTACAAAAGTGCAACGGCAATCGCACTTGTAATGCTTGCCGCATCGTTTTTGATTCTGTTCCTTGTAAATATGGTTCAGCACAGAAATGCAAAAATTCTGAAAGGGGGAAGATAAAATGTACGAAGAAACAAAGCGTTCAAAGGTTGTAAAGTACATACTCATAGGTATTGCGCTTTTATTTGTATTCGTAATGCTCGTTCTTCCTCTTGTTACGGTAATCTGCGAGGCTTTCAAAAGCGGTGCAGAGGTGTTCTGGCAGGCTGTCAGCGATGATTATACGGTAAAGGCAATTGTGCTTACAGTTGAGGCAACCTTGTTTGCGGTACTGTTCAATACGGTATTCGGAATTTTTGCCGCCTGGTCAATTACAAAGTTCAGATTCAAGGGCAAAAAACTTCTTACAACACTTATCGACCTCCCCGTAACGGTTTCGCCCATAATCGCAGGTCTTATATTTGTACTTACATTCGGCAGACAAAGCCCGATATATCCGCTTTTAAGCGAACTTGGGATCAAGGTTATCTTTGCCGTTCCGGGAATTATCCTTGCAACCGTGTTTGTAACATTCCCGTTCATCTCAAGGGAGCTTATTCCCGTGCTTGAATCCGAGGGTACGGATGAGGAAGAAGCCGCCGCACTTATGGGTGCAAAAGGCACAACTATTTTCAGAAAAATAACATTTCCGCACATAAAATGGGCATTCCTTTACGGAGTTGTACTATGTGCCGCAAGAGCAATGGGTGAATTTGGTGCAGTTTCGGTAATTTCGGGACATTTAAGAGGAAAAACAAACACACTTCCACTCCATGTTGAAATTTTGTTCAACGAGTTCAAGTATGTTCCCGCATTTGCGGTTTCATCAATACTTGTGCTTATGGCGATTGCGATTTTGATTATCAGAAGTGTGGTTGAATACAAAGGAAAGAAGGATGCGTAATGTATGTTGAGCTTAAAAATATAAATAAAACTTTCGGTGACTACAAGGCATCCGACAATGTAAACTTTGGTATTGAAAAGGGCAGGCTTATCGGACTTCTCGGTCCTTCGGGCAGCGGCAAAACAACAATTCTTCGTATGATTGCAGGACTTGAAAATCCCGACAGCGGCGAAATTGTAATTGACGGAAAGGTTGTCAACGATATTCCCGCAAGCAAAAGAGGCATAGGCTTTGTATTCCAAAACTACGCTCTTTTCAGATATATGACAGTTTTTGATAACATTGCTTTCGGTCTGAAAATTCAGAAAAAGAGCAAGAAATTTATCAAGGAAAGAGTAAACGAGCTTGTAAAGCTTATCGGTCTTGAAGGACTTGAAAAGCGTTATCCAAGCCAGCTTTCGGGCGGTCAAAAACAGCGTGTTGCCTTTGCAAGAGCGCTTGCGCCAAACCCGAATCTTCTTCTGCTTGACGAACCCTTTGCCGCAATTGACGCAAAGGTTAGGCAGGAGCTTCGCTCATGGCTTAAGGATATGATTGAAAGACTCGGGGTTACAAGTATATTTGTAACCCACGATCAGAGCGAGGCTATTGAGGTTGCCGATGAAATCATAATTACAAACAAGGGCAGAATTGAGCAGATAGGCTCGCCGATTGACATTTATCAGCATCCCCAAACCGCATTTTCCGCATCATTTTTCGGTCAGACTACTACGCTTGACGATTATACAAAGTTCAAGACCTTTGATGTTGTCGATAATGTTGACCGTGCAGTTATCCGTCCCGAATTTGTAAAGGTGACAAAGCTCAGCGAAACAACCGCACAAAAAGCGTCTGTATCCGTCGGTGAGGTTATAAAGACTTCGTTCAGAGGCGACAATATCGAAATTGCCGTAAAATGTGACGGAGGCACGGTTTATGCGTACAGAGGACTTGACGAAACTCCGATTACCGTCGGGGAAAAGGTCAATGTATTTCTTTATCGGCTTTTCATTACCAAAGGCGATGAGGTTCAGATTCTCCGTAACAAATCACTTCAGGAAGAATCGGTTATCATCTAATCTGTTTAATCACGATATCAACTGTAAAAAATCCTATAAAAACAAGCAAAGCACCGAGGGTAATTTCTCTCGGTGCTTTGCGTTATTAAAAATTATATTTACTTAATCAAATCCTTGATAACTTCGCCGGCTATGATAAGACCTGCAACCGACGGAACAAATGCGGTACTGCCGGGAACCTGTCTGCGTTGGGTGCATTTTCTTTCAGTCCCGGGAGGGCATATGCAATTTGTTTTACAGCTTATTGCCATATCGTCCACAGGTGTGATAGGCTTTTCCTTTGAATAAACAACCTTCAGCTTTTTGATACCTCTCTTTTTGAGTTCGTGTCTCATAACCCTTGCAAGAGGACAGACCGAGGTTTTGTAAATGTCGGCAACCTCAAACGCTGTAGGATCAAGCTTGTTACCTGCTCCCATTGAACAGATGATAGGCGTCTTGGCTTTGTCGGCTTGCATAACAAGCTCAATTTTGCCTGTTACCGTGTCAATTGCGTCAACTACATAGTCGTATTTTGAAAAGTCAAATTTTTCCGAGGTTTCGGGAGTGTAGAAGGTCCGGTGTTTGTTGATGATTATGTCGGGATTGATGTCCTTGAGCCTTTCCTCTGCAACATCAACCTTGTATTTGCCTACTGTTTTTCTTGTTGCAAAAATCTGGCGATTGATGTTTGTAAGGCACACCTTGTCATCGTCAATAAGGTCAAGCTCGCCGACTCCGCTCCTTGCAAGAGCCTCCGCCGTGTATCCGCCTACACCGCCGATTCCGAAAATTGCAACTCTTGTTTTTGAAAGCCTGTCCATAGCTTCTTTGCCAATCAAAAGCTGTGTTCTTGAAAACTGATTAAGCATAAAAACGCTCCTTAATACATATTCAAATCATTTAGTATTCCTATCGGTACAATAAGTATTTACATCGGAATAAAACTCCCGCTGTTTGCTGACGGGAGATATCTTTGTATAGTTTATATTGTAATCACTGTTTTTGTCAAGCAAAACCCGAAATTTATTGACATGAAACGGTGAATGTAGTATAATCAAAACATACCAAACAGATAGGTTTAGTGGTAAAATAACTGACTAACTTTAATTGACAATAGCTGTCGGCAGTAATAAAATAACTTTAAAAGTGTATTTTACTGTCGGATTTTATTTGTAACGGAGCGAAATTTTTATGTACTGCCTGAGCGTAAGTCACAAAACTTCAAATGTGGTTGTGAGAAAGAAGCTTGCCTTTCCCGATGAGCAAAAAAAGACATTTCTTGACGAACTTTATTATTCTGAAAATATCAGCGAGTGTTTGATTCTTTGCACCTGCAACAGAACCGAGGTTTATTTTTGCGGTGACGAATCATCTGTGAAAACGGTTGAAACCGTTCTTTCGGATTTTTCGGGAATTGATTTTGACGAACTAAAAAAGTACATCTGTCTTTTCTACGGTGACAGGGCTTTGCTCCATCTTTTCAGGGTGGCAGGCGGAATTGAATCAATGGTTATTGGTGAAGATGAAATACTCGGTCAGCTAAAGCGAGCCTACGCTTTTGCAAAGGACAACGGCACGGTTGCATATGAGCTTAATATGTGCGTTCAGGCGGCTGTTGCCTGTGCAAAAAAAATCAAGACCGAAACCGCCATTTCAAAAACATCGGTTTCCGTTGCAACTCTTGCGTCAAACGAGGCGGCAAAATTCAAAGACGGTGAGCTGAATGTCCTTGTAATCGGCGCAACAGGCAAGGTCGGCTCAACCGTTGTGAAAAATCTTTTGTCGCACAAAGGTATAAGCGTTACCGTGACTTCACGGAAGCACAAAGCAGAAACTGTTTTTGAAAATACGGGTGCGAATGTGATTGATTATGACGAAAGATACAGAGCGTTTGATTTTGCAGACTGCGTAATCAGTGCCACAAGCGGACCGCATTACACGGTTACATATTATGATTTAAAAAACAATATAAAAACCGAAAAATCAAGGCTGTTTATTGACCTTGCCGTACCGCCCGACATTGACGAAAATGTCCCCAAAATAAGCGGTGTAAGGCTCATTAACATTGACTGCATAAAACAGCTTGCAAACGAGAACAATGCTCTCAAACTCGACAGTGTTGAAAGTGCAAAAGAAATAATTTTTGAGGAAATTGAAGTTCTCAAAAAAGACCTTGCCTTTCACGAATTTTTGCCGTGTATGCAGTCTGTGAAAAACGCAATGCCGTCAGATTTTTCGGAAAAATTCATTTATAAGCTGAAGTCCGATGTTTCGGCAGAAGAATTTGCAAGAATCCTTGAAATCTACAGAAAGTGCGGAGAGAATAACTAATGGCATACTTCCCGTTTTATATTGACATTGAAAACAAAAAAATACTCGTAGTCGGCGGCGGTACGGTTGCACTCAGAAAGATTGAAAAGCTGACGCCGTTCTCGCCGGACATAACCGTTGTTGCCCCGAAAATCTGCGATGAAATCAAGGCTTTGAATGTGAAAATCATTGACCGCAGATTTTGTGACAGCGACCTTGACGGTGCGTTTTGCGTTGTCAGCGCAACCGATGATGAAACGCTCAACGGCAGAATTTTTCAGCTTTGCAATGAGAAAAATATTCTTGTCAACACAGTTGACGATAAGGAAAAATGCGGATTTATTTTTCCTGCAATTGCAAGCAAAAACGGCATAACGGCGGGAATTACAACTTCGGGCAAAAGTCCGATTTACGCAAAATATCTTAAAGAGCTTTTTGTGGGAATCCTTGAAAGTATGAACGAAAATACAACCGAGGTTTTGTGGAAATATCGCCCGATAATTAAGGAGAAGGTTGAAAGGGAAGATGACAGAAGGAAGATTTTTGAACAGCTTCTTTCGCTTTGCCTTTCGGGACTTGAACCCGATGAAAAAATTGTTGAAAATTTGATTGAGGAATACGAACAATGACGATAAAAATCGGAACAAGAAAAAGCAGGCTTGCCCTTGCACAAACCGAAATGTTAATAAAAACGCTGAAAAACCGTTTTCCGAATGTTGAAATTGAAACGGTTTACATTTCGACAACAGGCGACAAAACCCTTGACAAACCGCTTACAGCTTTGGGCGGAAAAGGTGTGTTTATCAAGGAGCTTGAAATGTCACTTTTGAGCGGAGAAACAGATGTTGCCGTTCACAGTGCAAAGGACTTGCCGACAAAAATTGCAGACGGACTTGAAATTTCCGCCGTGTTGCCAAGGGGCAGTTATGGCGATGTTTTTGTTACACGCAATGATTTTGAAATTAAGGACGGCTTTGTCATCGGAACAGGCAGTTTAAGACGAAAGCTTTTTGCGGAGAAAATCTATCCTAATGCAAAATTCAAGGATATAAGGGGCAATGTTGACACCCGACTTAAAAAGCTGTTGAACGGTGAGTACGATGCTCTTGTGCTTGCAAAGGCAGGACTTGAAAGACTTGACCTTTGCAACGGTGAGGATTACACGGTAACTCCGTTTGATACCGATGAATTTCTCCCTGCACCGTGTCAGGGAATAGTTGCGATTGAAAGCAGAAAAAACAGCGAGGTTTCCAAAATGCTCGCTGAAATCAGCGACAAAAGTACAATGCTTTCGTTTGAAACCGAAAGACAGGTTTTGCACAGCCTCAATGCCGATTGTTCAACTCCCGTCGGTGCAATTTCAAAGGTTGAAAACGACAGGATAACGCTTTCTCTGTCTGCCGACTGTAAAAAAACAGTCAGCGGAACAGATGAAATTTCAAACAGAATCAAACTTGCAAAAAGGCTGGTGAGCGAAATTGAGTAACGGAAGAGTGTATATTGTCGGTGCGGGATGCGGCGATTTTGACCTGATAACAATGCGTGGTGCGGAGTATATCAGACATTGCGATGTGCTTGTTTACGACAGCCTTATAGATGTGTCATTGCTCGGTTTTGCACCCGAAACGGCTGAAAAAATCTGCGTTGGAAAGCGTTCGGGCAGACACAGCGAAAAGCAGGAAAATATTAACGAAATCCTTGTTGAAAAGGCGAGAGAGGGTAAAACGGTTGTCCGTCTTAAAGGCGGCGATCCGTTCGTGTTCGGCAGAGGCGGAGAGGAGATTGAAACCCTCAAAAGTGCCGATGTTCCGTTTGACATTGTACCCGGAATTTCTTCCTCGATTGCCGTTCCCGAACTTGCGGGAATCCCTGTTACACACAGAAATCTGAGCCGAAGTGTTCATATAATCACGGGACATACGGCACAGGACACCCTGCCCGAAAATATAAAGAAATGTGCCGAAACCGACGGAACGCTTGTCTTTCTTATGGGCTTGAGAAACCTCCCCGACATTGTGGAAAATCTCATTCGTAACGGTAAATCGGAAGATACTCCCGTTGCAGTTGTGTCAAACGGCGCTTGTGCAAAAAATCAGACCGTGAGGGGAACCCTCTCGACAATCTGCGAAAATGTTAAATCCGCAGAGGTTGTTCCGCCTGCCGTTATAGTGGTTGGCGAAACCGCAAAATTTGACTTTGCCCCCACAATTACAAGACCTTTGAAAAATGTTTCCGTTACCGTTACAGGTACGAGAAAGCTCTCCGACAAGCTCGGCAAAATGCTCACGCTTTCGGGTGCAAAGGTCAAAAGGCATGACCTTTTAAAGGTGATTGAATATCATGACAACGAAGTTTTTGACAATGCAATAAACGGTATTGACGGTTACGATTATGTGGTGCTTACAAGTATGAACGGTGCAGAAATTTTTATGAGCCGACTGCGTAAGCTGAAAAAGGATATCCGCAGTTTTGCAAATGTCAAGTTTGCGGTGATCGGTTCGGGAACAGCGGCTGTACTTGAAAAGTACGGAATTTTTGCCGACTGTATTCCGAATGTCTACACAACCCGTGAACTTGGAATTTTGCTTGCAAAAACGGTGAAATCCGATGAAAGGGTGCTGATTCTGCGTGCCGAAAACGGTTCGCCCGAACTCACTCGGATTTTGGCTGATAACAACATTGATTTTGACGATGTCAAAACCTATGACATTCAGCTTGAGAAAAAGCAGGACAATTCCGTTGTTGATACCGACTTTATCACTTTTGCGAGTGCGTCGGGTGTGAACACATTTTTTGACGGCGGAGCAATTATTTCCGACAGAACTTCCGTTGTCTGCATAGGTGAAATTACCGCCGAGGCACTTGAAAGTCACGGCGTAAATTCGTTCAGGATTGCAAAAACGAAGGACACAGACGGAATTTTGAAAACTATAATCAAGGAAGTAACTTTGAAAGAAGGATAAATATATGAGAAGATTCAGAAGATTAAGAGCAGGCGAACAGATTCGCAGTCTTGTTCGTGAAACAAGAATTGACAAGGGCGATTTGATTTACCCGATTTTTATTGCAGAGGGTGAAAATATTAAAAAGCCTGTTGATTCAATGCCGAATGTCTACCAATATTCGCTTGACAGAGCAGACGAGATTCTTAAAGAAATTGAAAACAGCGGCATTGCAGGACTTCTTATTTTCGGAATTCCAAAGCACAAAGACGAGCTTGCAACGTCAGCCTATGACGATAACGGTGTAACTCAGAACGCAATCAGATACATAAAGAAAAATTATCCGTCACTCCTTATTATTGCCGATGTCTGTCTTTGTGAATACACAAGTCACGGTCATTGCGGTGTTGTTTGCGGTCACGAAATTCTCAATGACGAAACACTTCCGCTCCTCTCTAAAATGGCTGTCAGTCTTGCAAAAGCAGGTGCGAATATCATCGCTCCTTCGGATATGATGGACGGCAGAGTGTCTGCAATCAGAAACGCACTTGACGAAAACGGACTTATCAACACTCCGATTATGTCATACAGTGCAAAATTTGCCTCAGGCTACTATTCGCCGTTCCGTGACGCCGCAGAATCTGCCCCCGAATTTGGCGACAGAAAAAGCTATCAGATGGATTACGCAAACGGCAAAGAGGCTCTGCGTGAAATTGCAGACGATATTGACGAGGGTGCGGATATGGTTATGGTCAAGCCTGCACTTGCATATCTCGATATCGTAAAAGCCGCAAGCGAACGCTTTGACCTTCCGCTTGTTGCATATAATGTAAGCGGTGAATATGCAATGGTCAAGGCGGCTGCCGAAAAAGGCTGGATTGACGAAAAGAAAATTGTGTGCGAAAATATGATTGCAATCAAGAGGGCGGGTGCGGATATCATAATCACATACCACGCACTTGATGTTGCAAAATGGATTGACGAATTTTACAAATAGGGAAGTGCTTTTATGAATACAACTCAAAGCGAAAAGCTATACGCACAGGCGCTTGACTTTATGCCCGGCGGTGTGAACAGTCCTGTCCGTGCGTGCCGTTCGGTCGGAAGAACTCCGCTTTTTATCGACCGTGCAGAGGGTTCAAAAATTTATGATGTTGACGGAAACGAGTTTATCGACTATATCTGCTCATGGGGACCGAATATCCTCGGTCACAAACAGCCTGATGTTATCAAGGCCGTGACTTCTGCCTGTCAGAACGGACTTACATTCGGTGCGTGCCACAGCGGAGAAATTGAACTTGCCGAGCTTATCCGCAAAAATATGCCGTCAATTGAAATGCTCCGACTTGTAAATTCAGGCACAGAGGCAGTTATGAGTGCAATTCGTGCCGCAAGAGGCTTTACAAAAAGGGATAAAATCGTAAAATTCGAGGGCTGTTACCACGGCCATTCCGACGGCTTGCTTGTAAAGGGCGGTTCGGGACTTCTGACAAATTCAATTCCGAACAGCGCAGGTGTGCCGAAAGGCTACACAGACACAACTCTGCTTGCAAAGTATAACAATGAAGAATCCGTGCAACAGCTTTTTGATAACTGCGGTGATGAAATTGCCTGTGTAATCGTTGAGCCTTGTGCCGCAAATATGGGTGTTGTTCCGCCCAAAAAAGGATTTTTAAAATTCTTGCGTGAAATCACGGAAAAGCATGATTCACTTCTTATTTTTGATGAAGTAATCACAGGCTTCAGACTTTCACTCGGCGGTGCTCAAAAGCTTTACGGAGTAAAACCCGACCTTACAACCCTCGGAAAAATTGTCGGCGGCGGAATGCCGCTTGCGGTTTACGGAGGGCGAAAAGAGATTATGGAGTGTGTTGCTCCTCTCGGTTCTGTTTATCAGGCAGGCACACTTTCGGGAAATCCGGTAGCGGTAAGTGCAGGAATTGCAACGCTTAAAATTCTTGAAAAAAATAAAGATTCGATATATCCCGAGCTTGAACGCAAGTCTGCAAAGATTGAAAATGCAATGAAGAACGCAGGACTTAATGTGAACCGTGTGGGTTCGATTATGACGGCATTTTTTACCGACAAAAAGGTTGTTGACTATGACACGGCAACCACAGCCGACACAAAGAGATATGCCGAGTATTACAATCATCTGCTTGAAAACGGAATCTATGCCGCACCGTCACAGTTTGAGGCGATGTTTGTTTCATTTGCACACACGGAAGATGACATTGAAAAAACCTGTCAGGTTATTGAAAGCTTTAAATAAAATCCGATAAAAACAAGAAAAGCCACCGACATAAAAATCGGTGGCTTTTTGTTTTTAATCTATCAGATGTAGTACATCGGAATGTTGTGTTCAATTTCATTGTTTTTGATATACTCATCGCAAAGCTGTGCAAGTGTAATGCTTTCGGCATATTCCTGAAGATATGACGACATCTTCGACCAAAGACTGTTGTCGATAAGTCTTATCATAACATCATCATCGCCCCGAGTGTTAAAATAAACATTGCTCAGAACATTTGCGTCAAGTGCGTTTATGATATCCTTGAATGTAATCTCTTTAAGGTTTTTTGCAATAACATAACCGCCGTTTGAACCCTTCTGACCTCGCACAAGTCCTGCCGAGCTGAGTGACGAGAGAATCTGTTCAAGATACTTTTTAGATATATTTTGCCGTTTGGCAATTTCGGGAGTTGTTACCGCATTGCCGTTTAGTGAGTGTGACGCAATGTCAATAACAGCGATGATTCCGAATTCCACCTTTGTTGAAATCTTCAATTTTAGCATCTCCTTTCCGTGCGTTTTGTTTGCTGAAAGAGTATATAATAATGGTAACAGTTTTTAATTTAAAAATCAATACCTACTAAACAAATATGCATTGTAGGAAATAATGGAATTACGGCAAATTTTAAAGAAAAATTGTGCAAGAAGTAAAATCTTACAAAACCTATTGAAATACTATGATTAATGGAGTATAATCTACCTATATCAATCGAAGCCGTCAGAAAAATTCTTACGACGGTCTTACACAAAAGGGTTGGTTGTATGAAATTAAGGGGTTGGTGATATTATGGAGTTTAACACCGCATTACTTCACAAGGGGTTTAACGGTGAAAAGGTTTTTGGCTCAACCTTAACTCCCATTTATCAGGTCAGTGCATTTTCGCACAGCTCTGCCGAACAGCTTGAAAAGGTGTTCAACAACAGAGCTCCCGGCTACGCCTACTCTCGAATAGGCAATCCCACGGTAACATCTTTTGAGAACAGAATTGCTTCCATTGAAAACGGTGTCGGTGCGGTTGCGTGTTCGTCAGGTATGGCAGCCGTTACGATGGCACTCCTGAATATTCTTGAATCAGGTGATGAGGTAATAGCAAGCGCAGGCCTTTTTGGCGGAACAATTGATTTGTTTGGAGATCTTGAGCCTTTCGGAATTGTTACACGATATGTCAACAAGGTGACAGCCGAGGAGATTGAACCGCTCATAAACGAAAAAACAAAAGCAGTCTTTGCCGAGCTTATCGGCAATCCCGGACTTGAAATTGCCAATCTTGACGCTGTATCAGAGCTCGTTCATTCACACGGTGTTCCGCTCATTATCGACAGCACAACGGCAACTCCGTATCTTATTCAGCCGTTTGAACACGGTGCGGACATCGTTGTTCATTCCTCGTCAAAGTACATTAACGGCGGCGGAAATTCAATCAGCGGAATAATTGTTGACAGCGGCAATTTTGAATGGAATACGGAAAGATACAAAGGTCTTGCAGAGTACAAAAAATTCGGTCGGCTTGCGTATGTTGCAAAGCTGAGAAACGGTATCTGGCGAAACATAGGCTGTTGTCTTGCACCGTTTAATGCTTTTATGAACTCTGTCGGACTTGAAACACTCGGACTTCGTATGGAGCGTCTTTGTTACAACGCTCTTGAGCTTGCAAAGTTCTTTGAAACACAGGACGGAATCGAGGTCAACTATCCCGCTCTTGAAGCTTCTCCTTATTACAGCCTTTGTCAAAAGCTGTTGAAGGGAAAAGGCGGTGCAATCCTCACAATCAGGGCAGGAAGTAAAGAAAGAGCGTTTAAGCTTATCAACAATTTGAAGTATGCAACAAATGCAACAAATATAGGCGACACAAGAACACTTGTAATTCATCCGTCAAGCACAATTTACGCTCACGGAACAGAAGAACAAAAAAGAAACGCAGGCGTGTTTGATGACACAATAAGAATCAGCGTCGGCATTGAGGATATTGAGGATTTAAAGTCTGACTTCAAACAGGCTGTAGACAGTATAAATGTGAATGAATCGGAGGAGTAAGAGAAATGGCAGTTGATTATGCTACGCTTAAAAAGGGCGGCTTTATGCGTCAAAAACAGAAAAATAATTTTTCGCTCAGGCTCAGAGTTGTAGGCGGCAACCTCACAGCTAAACAGCTTGCGAAAATTGCCGAGGTTTCGGAAAACTACGGTGACGGTTATGTTCACCTCACATCAAGACAAAGTGTTGAAATTCCTTTTGTAAAGCTTGATGATGTTGAGGCAGTTAAGGATGCACTTGCCGAGGGCGATGTTGAGCCGGGCGTTTGCGGCCCGAGAGTAAGAACAATTACAGCCTGTCAGGGTGAGGCAATCTGTCCCAGCGGTTGTATTGATACATACGCTCTTGCAAAGGAGCTTGACGACAGATATTTTGCAAAGGAACTTCCGCACAAGTTCAAGTTCGGTATAACAGGCTGTCAGAACAACTGCCTTAAAGCCGAGGAAAACGATGTCGGTATCAAGGGCGGAATCAAGGTTTCATGGAAAGAGGACGCTTGTATCGGCTGCGGAGTCTGCGTAAAGGCCTGCCGTCAGGGTGCAATCACTCTTGAGGACGGGAAAATTTCCGTTGACAATTCAAAGTGTAACTACTGCGGCAGATGCTTCAAGGCTTGCCCAACAGATGCGTGGGACACAATTCACGGCTACATTGTTTCATTCGGCGGACTTTTCGGCAACTCAATCAAGAAGGGCGAAACAATTATTCCGTTTATCGAAAATAAAGAAAAACTTATGGAAATCTGTGATGCCGCTCTTAACTTCTTTGCAGAAAACGCAAAGCCGAGCGAACGATTTAAGTTTACAATCGACAGAGTAGGCAGAGAAAAATTTGAACAGAGAATTTTGGAGGTTTACAATGGCTGATTTTGTAATTGACGATACAGTAGATATTACCGATGTGGTATGCCCGACAACTTTTGTAAAGGCAAAGGTTGCCCTTGAAGAACTTGACGAAGGTCAGATCCTTTCAATCAAGATGAATGACGGCGAGCCTGTTCAGAATGTTCCGAGAAGTATCAAGGAAGAGGGACACAAAATTCTCAAGCTTATTGACAACGAGGACGGCACATATGACCTGATTGTTGAAAAGGTTGGTGATTAAATGCCGCAGAGAGTAAGCAAAGACAATTTTCAGAGCGAAGTTCTTTCAGCCGATACACTCGTGCTTGCGGATTTTTATTCCGACAGCTGTATCCCTTGCAAAAGACTTTCACCCGTACTCTTTGAGCTTGAAAAAGAGTATGAGGGCAAGCTGAAAATTGCAAAGATAAATGTTAATTTTGATTCCGAGCTTGCATCGGAATATGAAGTACAGGCGGCACCCACACTCGTTTTTTTTAAAAACGGTGAAGAGAAAGAAAGACTCAGAGGTGCGGTCAAAAAATCAGAAATAATCGAAGTGACAGAAAAACTTATTAAGGAGTAATCGTTATGACAATCACAGTTGCAGGAAACAAAAAGGAAGTTGCAGACAATCTTACGGTAGCACAGCTCATTATTGACGAGAATGTTGAAACCCCCGAGTATGTAACCGTTACAATCAATGACGAATTTGTTAAGAGCGGTACATTTGAAGAAACAACCTTAAAGGACGGCGATGTTGTAGAGTTTCTTTACTTTATGGGAGGCGGTCAGTAATGGCATTTTCAAACGAACAGCTTGAAAGATATTCAAGACACATTATTCTTAAAGAGGTTGGCGCAAAGGGACAGAAAAAGCTCCTTAATGCAAAGGTTCTCATTATCGGTGCAGGCGGACTCGGCGCTCCTGCCGCAATGTATCTTGCCGCCGCAGGTGTAGGTACAATCGGAATTGCAGATGCAGACGAGGTTGATCTCTCAAATCTTCAAAGACAGATTATCCACTCAACACAGGATATCGGCAAGCCGAAGGTTGAGTCGGCAAAGGAAACAATGGAGGCTATCAACCCCGATGTTACCGTAAAGACATACCACACATTTGTTACAAGCGAAAACATACTTGACCTTGTAAAGGAGTATGACTTCATCATTGACGGTACGGATAACTTTCCGGCAAAGTTCCTTATCAACGATGCCTGTGTAATGGCTAAAAAGCCTTTCTCACACGCCGGAATCATCAGATTTAAAGGTCAGCTTATGACCTATGTGCCGGGTGAAGGTCCTTGTTACCGTTGTGTATTCAAGAACCCTCCGCCAAAGGACGCAGTTCCAACCTGTAAGCAGGCAGGTGTTATCGGTGCAATGGGCGGTGTAATCGGCAGCCTACAGGCAATGGAAGCAATCAAGTACATCATCGGTCAGGGCGAGTTGCTCACGGGCTATCTTCTTACATATGACGCACTCAAAATGGAATTTCGCAAGGTAAAACTTCCGAGTGACACACACAATTGCGCAGTCTGCGGTGACCACCCGACAATCACAGAGCTTATCGACTACGAACAGGCAGAATGTGACGGTGTTCATTTATGATAAAACTTACAAAAAGTGACTTTGAAAAAATACTTGCTCACGCTGTAAAGGAGCTTCCCGATGAGGCTTGCGGTCTTATTGCAGGAACGGTTGAGGGCGGTGACAAGGAGATTAAAAAGGTTTATCTACTTACAAATATCGACCACTCAAACGAACATTTTTCGCTTGATCCAAAGGAACAGCTTGAGGCAATCAAAGATATGAGAAAGAACGGATTTGTTCCTCTCGGCAACTGGCATTCACATCCCGAATCGCCGTCAAGACCGTCTGAAGAGGACAAAAGACTTGCCTTTGACAGCAAGGCAAGCTATATGATTCTTTCGCTTATGGACAGAGAAAACCCCGTTCTCAATTCATTCAAAATTACGGGAGATACAGCGGAAAAGGAAGAGCTTGTTATAGAGTAAAGGAGGGAGATTATGTACGACATCGTGATTATCGGCAGCGGTCCCGCAGGACTTTCAGCCGCAATTTATGCACAGCGTGAAAACCTTAAAGCGGTTGTGGTTGAAAAAGAATTTATGGGTACGGGACAGATTGCCGAGAGCGAGAAAGTAGATAATTACCCCGGACTTTACGGTGAAACGGGCTTTGACCTCGGAGAAAAGTTCAGAACTCACGCCGAAAAACTCGGTGCTGAATTTGTTGAGGGAGAGGTTACCGAGGTTGAAAGAGTTAACGGTAACTTCTCCGTAAACATTGACGGCGGTGAAAGTCTTGAAACAAAAACCGTAATCTATGCAGCAGGAACACAGCGCAGAAAGCTTGGTGTAAAAGGCGAAAAGGAATTTTCGGGTAACGGAGTTTCTTATTGTGCGGTGTGTGATGCGGCTTTCTATAAGGATAAAATTACCGTGGTAACAGGCGGCGGTGACACTGCTTTGGGTGACGCACTTCTGCTTTCAAGATTCTGCAAAAAGGTTTATCTCGTTCACAGAAGGGATTCCTTCAGAGCAGGCAGAGCCTTGCAGAACAGGGTGTTTGCCACGGAAAATATTGAAGCTCTTACAAATGCAACGGTATCTGAAATTAACGGAGATACAAAGGTGACTTCGGTCACACTTTTACAAAACGGAGAAGAAAAACAGCTTGATTGCAACGGTGTTTTCGTTGCAGTCGGAAGTGTTCCCGATACAAAACCTCTTGCAAATCTTGTAAAAACCGACAAGGACGGTTACATTATTGCCGATGAAAGCGGAAAAACCTCCGCAGACGGTATTTTTGCAGGCGGTGACATCAGAACAAAAGCACTTCGTCAGGTCGTTACAGCCGTTTCGGACGGTGCAAACTGTGTGATTTCGGCAGAAAAATATCTTGACGAAAAACAATAACGGCAAGGGAGTGAAATCCTATGAAAACAGAAAAAATAAGCACCGATGTCCTCATTATAGGCGGCGGAACGGCAGGCTGTTATGCGGCTCTGACCATTTCCGAAAATTCGGACAAAAAGGTTCTTATCTGTGAAAAAGCACACATCAAAAGAAGCGGTTGTCTTGCCGCAGGTGTAAATGCTCTTAACGCATACATTGTTGAGGGCAGAAAACCGCAGGACTATGTTGACTACGCTAAAAAGGACGCTGACGGGATTGTCAGAGAGGATTTGCTCCTTACCATGTCCGAAAAGCTCAACGAAGTAACCGACAGGCTTGAAAAACTCGGTCTTGTAATTTTAAAGGACGAGAACGGAAAGTATGTTACACGAGGCAACCGAAACCTTAAAATCAACGGTGAAAACATAAAGCCGATTCTTGCGGACGCAGTCGAAAAGGCAAAGAATGTAACGGTTCTCAACCGTGTTAATATTTTTGATTACTCGGTAAAGGACAACAAAATCAACGGTGCATTCGGATTCGGCATTGAAAGCGGAATTTTCTACACAATCGAAGCAAAGGCTGTCATAATTGCCACAGGTGGTGCGGCAGGACTTTACAATCCGAACAACCCCGGATTTTCCCGTCATAAGATGTGGTATCCGCCCTTTAACACAGGTGCAGGCTACGCAATGGGAATCAGAGCCGGTGCAGAGATGACAACCTTTGAAATGCGTTTTATCGCACTCAGATGCAAGGACACAATCGCTCCCACGGGAACTCTTGCACAGGGTGTAGGTGCAAAGCAGATAAATTCACTCGGCGAGGTTTATGAAACAAAGTACGGACTTACAACTTCCGAAAGAGTTTACGGTACGGTAAATGAAAATCAGGAGGGCAGAGGTCCCTGCTACCTCAGAACAGAGGGAATCACAGCCGAGCAGGACGAATCACTTTTAAAAGCCTATCTCAATATGGCACCTTCGCAGACAATCAAGTGGATTGAAAGCGGAAGAAATCCTTCACGGCAGAATGTTGAAATTGAGGGAACAGAGCCGTATATCGTAGGCGGTCACACGGCAAGCGGTTACTGGGTTGACACAGACCGTGCAACCACAATTGAAGGACTTTTTGCAGGCGGTGATGTTGCAGGCGGTTGTCCGCAGAAGTATGTTACGGGCGCTCTTGCAGAGGGTGAAATTGCAGGGCTTTCGGCAGTTAAGTATATTGACAGCAAAGAAAGCTTTGAGAAAATCAGCGATGAAGATACAAATTATCACCTCAGGGAAACCGAGAAATATCTCACAGACCGCCATTCACTCTACACCACGGAACAGCTTGAAGAGGCAATGCAGACGGTTATGGACAGCTACGCAGGCGGTATAAAAACAAACTACCGTTTCAACGAAAAACAGCTTGACATTGCCGACTGCAAAATCAGACAGCTTGAAACGCTCACAGATGACCTCTATGCAGAAGATTTTCAGGAGCTTATGTATATCTGCGAGCTTAAAGAAAGGCTTACGGTCTGCAAAAGCGTAATTGCTCACCTCAGAGCGAGAAAGGAAACACGCTGGCACAGCTTTGCCGAAAACCTTGACTATCCCGAAAAGGACGACAGGAACTTTAACAAGTATGTTAATTCCCGTCTTGAAAACGGCGAGATAAAAATTATTATTCGTGACCTTGTAACGGGAGGTGAAAAGTATGAGCATAGTAATTGACAAGTCCAAGTGCATAGGCTGCAAAAAGTGTCGCAATGTCTGCCCCGGAAGTCTTATCAAGACTGACGAAAACGGCAAAGCGTACATCAAATATCCCAAGGATTGTTGGGGCTGCACCTCCTGCATAAAAGAATGTCCCGCATATGCAATCAGCTTTTTCCTCGGTTCTGATATTGGCGGTATGGGCAGTAAGGTTCACACCGAAAAGAACGGAGATATCCTCTCGTGGTTAATTGAAAAACCGCATGGCGAGGTCATTAAGATTGATATAAATCAAAAAGAATCAAACAAATACTAAGGAAACACTTTGTAAGTATTTCCGTGAAAAGGAGATAAGGTATGAGTCAGCTTTCACATTTAGATGAGCTTGAAGCAGAAGCTATATACATAATCAGAGAAGTTGCGGCAGAGTGCGAAAAGCCTGTTATGCTCTACTCAATAGGCAAGGACAGCTCGGTTATGCTCCACCTTGCAATGAAGGCGTTTTATCCCGAAAGACCGCCGTTCCCGTTCCTCCACATTGACACAACATGGAAGTTCAGGGATATGATAAAATTCCGTGATGACACAGCAAAAAAGCTCGGAATTGAAATGCTCGTTTACACCAATGAAGAAGGTGTTAAAAAAGGCATCAACCCGTTTGATCACGGTGCGGCTTACACAGATATTATGAAAACACAGGCCCTCAAACAGGCTCTCAACAAATACGGCTTTACTGCGGCATTCGGCGGCGGCAGACGAGATGAGGAAAAGTCAAGAGCCAAGGAAAGAATTTTCTCTTTCAGAAATAAAGCACAGGCATGGGATCCTAAGAACCAGCGCCCCGAGATGTGGAAGCTTTACAACACAAAAATCAATAAGGGCGAAAGCATTCGTGTGTTCCCAATTTCCAACTGGACAGAAAAGGACATATGGCAGTACATTCAAAGGGAAAAAATTGACATCGTTCCGCTTTACTTTGCGGCAAAAAGACCTGTTGTTTACCGTGACGGCAACATTATTATGGTTGATGACGATCGTTTTCCGCTCAAAGAGGGCGAAGTACCCGAATTGAAATCGGTTCGTTTCAGAACACTCGGCTGTTATCCTCTTACAGGCGGCATAGAGTCAACTGCAACAACTCTTGATGAAATTATTGACGAAACCCTCAGCTCCGTTTCTTCGGAGCGTACCTCCAGAGTAATCGACAACGAGGCACAGGGCAGTATGGAACGCAGAAAAAGGGAGGGTTACTTCTGATGAAAGGTTTACTTAAATTTATTACCTGCGGCAGTGTTGATGACGGTAAATCAACACTCATAGGTCACATACTTTATGACGCAAAGCTTATTTATGCCGATCAGGAAAAGGCTCTTGAGCTTGACAGTAAGGTCGGCAGTCGCAGCGGTGACATTGACTATTCGCTTTTGCTTGACGGTCTTATGGCTGAGCGTGAGCAGGGCATCACAATTGATGTTGCTTATCGCTACTTTACAACCGACAACCGCAGTTTTATCGTTGCCGACACACCAGGTCACGAGGAATATACAAGAAACATGGCTGTAGGCGCATCCTTTGCAGACCTCGCAGTTATCCTCATTGACGCATCACAGGGCGTTCTTGTTCAGACAAGACGGCACGCAAGAATCTGTAAGCTTATGGGTATAAGACATTTTGTCTTTGCCGTTAATAAGATGGATTTGGTAAAGTACAGCAAGTCACGCTTTGACGAAATCGTAAAGCAGATTGAAGAACTTAAAAACGAGCTTTCACTTGACGATATCTACATCATTCCGCTTTCCGCAACAGAGGGCGACAATGTTACCGTAAAGTCCGAAAACATTCCGTGGTACAACGGTGTTCCTCTGCTTCAGTATCTCGAAACTGTTGATGTTGATTCCTCGGAGGAGGAAGAAGGATTCTATCTTCCTGTTCAGCGAGTTTGCCGTCCCGACCACACATTCAGAGGCTTTCAGGGACAGATTGAGTCGGGCAGTATCAGCGTAGGCGATGAAATCGTAACACTCCCGAGCAATGAAAAGGCTCATGTAAAGCAGATTCTTATGACAGATAAGGATGTTAAAACCGCTTTCAAGGGACAGCCCGTTACAATCACACTTGACAAGGAAGTTGATGTATCCCGTGGCTGTGTAATAACAAAGGACACAAATCTTGCGTCCTATCAGGAGCTTACAGCGTCAATTCTCTGGATGGATGACGAACAGCTTACAGCCGGCAAGGATTATCTTGTAAAGCTCGGCACAAAGACTATTTCGGGTATCGTTTCCGAAATCAAGTACGCTGTTGATGTGAACACAGGCGAGCATATTCCTGCCGATTCACTCACAAAGAACGGAATTGCAGTCTGCACAATTCTGCTTGCAGAGCCAATAGCGGTTGACCTTTTCTCAAAGCATAAAACACTCGGCGAGCTTATTTTGATTGACCGTGTGTCAAATATGACATCAGCCTGCGGTGTTGTTGATTCGGTTGAAGAAAAAGCCGATGATGCAAAAAAGGCGTCATTCGTACTCGG
Source organism: Ruminococcus bromii (assembly GCF_002834235.1). Taxonomy (GTDB): domain Bacteria; phylum Bacillota; class Clostridia; order Oscillospirales; family Acutalibacteraceae; genus Ruminococcoides; species Ruminococcoides intestinale. The sequence continues at coordinate 31,206 of NZ_NNBY01000035.1, forward strand.
CTCACTTGAGGCAAGAGGTGACATCTTTGAAGAGTTTTTCTATGACACTTCAAGCCTTAATGTTCTCAAATATCAGCCTGTTAAGGAAACCTATACAAAGAATGACACAATCCCTGTTGAGGGCGAAAGCTACAAGTATCCCGACAGCTTTGATATTATAGTTCTTCGTGACAGCGTTGCCGTAAAGGTTCGTGACCGCAAGATTACCGATATCGTTCCGACATCGGAGTACAGCTACGGCGGTGTTCCTGTTGTAAACGGCAGAGGCTTCGAGGTTCTTACCGACAGCAACGAAAAAATTCAGCAGTTTCTTTCCGAGTATTCAAATCTTAAAAGCATCAACGATGCGGATTTCTTTGCAAAGTGGGTTAAGTTCGATACCTACAGAAAAATTGCAATTCAAAACAGATAACAGGTTTATTCATTTTAACTCATTCGCAGAGGGCATTGTCATTTGGCAATGTCCTTTGTGATTTTATGACTTTCTTGCCGAAAAACTGACCTTGCTGCCAAATTGTTGCATTTATAATTTTTATTCTGTATAGTGTACTCAACAAATAAATTTTAAGGAGTGCTTACAAATGAGCAAAACAGCGGCGGTACTAATCACATTTTTTCTCGGTGAACTCGGTGTTCACAGATTTATGACAGGCAAAATCGGAACAGGTATCATCTGGCTTTTAACTTGCGGCGTTTTCGGTATCGGTTGGCTTGTTGATTTTATTATGGTTCTTACAGGCAAATTCACGGACAAAAACGGAAATGTCTGGGGTGCTAACTAATCTGAAAGGAAGTTACTATGGCATTCGGAATTAAAACCAAAAACATTAAGACACAAAATTCTTATACGATTGAGAGCTTTTTTGATGCAATCAAAGACAAAGAGTTTACGGCAGGAACTCCGTCACTTACAAAGCATGGAATGGCTACCGTAATAACATTTCCCGCTCTCGACAGTCAGAATCAGGTGTGGATTATGAAGAGCGGTTTCGGCAAGGAAACGCAGAAATTTTCAATTCAAAAGTCCACCCAGGCGGGTATGGACAATGTAGCCAAAAATGCGGCATTGGATTCAATCACAGGCGGGCTTTTCAGCGTTGGCGGAATGGTCAGCGAAAACACAAAAAAGTGTGAAAAACTTGTTGATGCAACCGCAAAAGAACTTTCAGAAATGAATCTGTAACCAAAGTCGGCACGATTTTCGTGTCGATTTTTTCTTGCCAAAAACTGCCTTTAACGGTACAATTAGGTGGGGTGAGATTATGTTTTTTAACGATTATTACAATTCTCCGATTGGCAATATAACTATGGCATCTGACGGTGAGAGCCTTTGCGGTTTGTGGTTTGATGGACAAAAGTACTTTGCGTCAACCGTAAAAGGTGAAACTGAGGATAAAACCCTGCTTGTTTTTGAACAGACAAAAAAGTGGCTTGACATATATTTTTCGGGCAACGAACCCGATTTTACGCCCAAGCTTTCGCTTAACGGCTCAGAATTTCGCAAGGCTGTGTGGGATATTCTCCTGACAATTCCCTACGGCTCAGTTATGACCTACGGCGAAATTGCTAAAGTTTTGGCAAAACAGCGTGGCGTTGCCAAGATGTCCGCACAGGCGGTCGGTGGTGCTGTGGGTCACAATCCGATTTCGATAATCGTGCCGTGTCACCGTGTTGTCGGGACAAACGGAAACCTTACGGGTTATGGGGGCGGCATAGACAAAAAAATCAGCCTTCTCAAAATTGAAAAGACTGATGTTAAAAAGCTTATTCAAAAATTCCCGAAAAGAATCAACTAAAATTATTAATTACCCAACCCGTGGTTATTGCAAGTCTGTCATCCGACAGGCTTGTTTCAATTTTACCGCCGTTTTTTTCGGCAAGATTTTTCAAAGTTTTATACGCAAAGCTGTGGTACAGAACATTGTTCTGTGCCTTTTTTATTTCATTTTCAATCGGAAAGCTTATGCAGCAAAAGAGAAATCCGGCCCTTGTTTCTGCTTTTAAGGCGATAATTTGTTTTCTGTTTCCGCAAAATTCCTTTACATTTTCAAACGCAATGTCAATCATATTGTTAAACAAAACGCAGATTTCAAGGTTGTCGGCAGGCACATTTGCAAGCGAACCCTCAAATGTGATTTTAATATTTTCATCTGCATTTTTCTGCTTGTCGCTTAAAATTGCATCGGTCAGATCGTTGCCCGTGTTGTACAAAATCTGAAATGAGCTTATAATCTCGCTGTCATATTTTTGCAGGAGAGGAAGAACCTCATCATATTTCCGACTGTTGATAAGCGATTTTAATCCGATAGAAAGGTCGTTATAATCATGCCTGATTTTTCTCAGTTCATATCCCGAAGTCGTAATGCTCTTGTAATAATTAATCTGTGCGTTAAGCTGTCTTTCGTAGATATCGTTTTCATGCATATATCGGCTCTTTTTTATCTGATTGTACAATAGAATCGGTATTGAAAACGAGAATACAATCGACACAATCAAGGTTAGAATTTTGAGCACAATCGTTCTGTAATCAGATGACGGAATTATGTAGTATGTGCCGAAAGTTGCCATACTTCCGCCGAGATACAGAAAAATCAATATCATAATTATTGTCGGTTTGGTAATTGACTCAACCACAAGCTTTGTTTTGATTTTCAGCGGACTTGACAGGATTATAAACATTCCGAAAACAATCAAATTAGAAATAAGACTGAAAACAGCAGATTTTTGAGAAGTTAAATCAAATTTCAGAATGGAACACAACAACTGAGAAATTTCAAAAATGAAAAAAGTCAGCCCCGAAAAGAATAGCGAGGACAGTATCAACATCATTTTTTTACTGTATCCTAATGTTACAGGCATAAATGTCAATGCCACAAAGTGCAGAAACAGTAAAACTCCGTTTTTTTGTCCTTCGTCTATGAACATAGAAATGCTTGCCGTAATGATAACAACGAGCAGTGACAGAATAAAGTACAGCTTGTATTTTGTAATTACAAAAATTTTTGAAGTAAAGTAAAAAACTGCAATCAGTCCCACTACAAGCTCCGCATAGCTGTAAAATAACATAAATTATAACCTCACATAATTTTTTTCAAGAAAATTCATATATGATGTCCTAAAGGATTTTTGATAATTTTTACTGAGATAAGCAGATTCACCGTTACTCAGATACACCGTATCTGATGAGTATGATTTTACATAGTGAAGATTTACCACAAAAGAACGATGAGTTTTTACAAAACAATACTTTGGGAGAAGATTTGTAACTCCCGAAAGAGTTTTTGAACAGTGCATGACCTTGGTGTTTAAATGAATGTTTGAGTACTTTCCGTCTGCCTCAATAAAGCAGATTTCATTTGAGTTAATTTTTTTCAATTCCTTATTTTGAATAAGAGTTATCGGATAATTTGCATCTACAATTTTTACATAGTCGTCAATTGCCTTGAAAAATTTTGATTTGTCAATCGGTTTCAGAAGAAATCTGAATGTGTTCACTTCAAACGCATCAATCATAAAGTGGGGATAAGATGTCAGAAAAATTATGCAGGAAAGCACATTGCGTTTTCTGAGTTCCTTTGCAACAGTCAGTCCGTCTGTACTGCCAAGCTGAAAATCAAGCACGATTATATCGTAATTATTCTCGGAATTCAAAAGCTTTTCACCGCTTTCAAATTCATCAATATCAATAATTATACGATTTTCCTTTGCATATGTCAAAAGCAGCTTTTTTAGCTCTTCGATTATGTATTTATCGTCATCACACAAAGCCGCAAACATATTTTCACCCTCTTACTCTCAAAATAGAGTATCTTGCTCCAAACTGTATTTATATTGCCTTTTTTATTTGCTATTGTAATCCCATACAATAGAATAAAGGGGGAGCAAAAAGTGTTTGGACAATTATTTCAATGGCTTTTCGGTTGGCTCTGATGCCTGAAAAATAAAAGGCAATCGTTTGATTGCTTTTTATTTGCAAAGTAATTTCACTCCCGAAAACCGCACTTTTACTCCTATTCATTATAATTCTTTTATACAATAAATTATAATGTTTCTGCACCTTATTGTCAATATATGGCATTGCCGTTGCTGAAATTTATTATATTATTTTCAGGATATTGTATGCAGTGTTCCTTTCACTCCCAAAAAACGCTCTTTTACTCCAAGGTATATTTATTTTCGACTTTGAATATTTAAAATGTAGACAGAGATTATTATTGAAATCTTGTTTATTAATTTGACAGTAAGTGCATAATTTGACAAGCATTTAACTTTACCGTCCTTGTTCTGTTTTTTTGCAGAGCAGGGGCGGTGCTTTTTATGCTTGCCGTTATTATAAAATATAAAAACAGCGGACAATCCATTGATTCGGAATGTCCGCTGTTTTGCCTTTTATTATGACTTGATGTTGTATTATTAATCGAAGAAGCCAAGACCTCTTAATGCGTTGATGAATCGTTTCATATAGTCAAGCGAGGTAACGGGCCATACAAATCCCATTCTGTAAAGAACCTGCATTGTGTATGTGTTGCTCTTGCCGACTGTAAATGTCTTTTGACCGTGAGCCATGTTCTGATATGCAATCATACTTGAAAGAATCTTTGCTTTTTCGGGATCCTGCTCGGCTCTGTCAAGTGCAATCATATATTCCTCATACTCTGCACCCTGTGAATGAAGTCCGATTTTGTTCATCTCGGTGTAGAGGTCGCCCATAATGAGAGTATGGTTGTTGAACGGGTGGAACACGGTGCAATCCTTCGGAGCTTGTGCAAGCAGAAGAATTGCCTTTGCCACAAAATCAATCGGAGAAAGCTCAAACGGCATTTCCATTGCCTCATACTGATATTTGCCGATAAGGAGCGTAGATTTGAGTCTGCCCATAAATGTGTTGGTGGTAAAATTAATCTGATATTCACCGTCGCTGTTTCTTGCGGCAAGTGTGCCTACACGCATAATCTTTGCGTTAAAGCCCTTTGAAACCTCTTCAAGAATCGCCCTTTCCGCAAGGAATTTTGACAGGGTGTACTTTGAACCCTCATGCTGACCAAAGTAAAGTTGATTTTCTTTGAGCTTGTCAACAGAACCTTGTTCGCCCACAAACATACCGCCAACGCTCATTGTTGACACATGAACAAGCCTTGCATTAGCCTTTTTGCAGAAGTCAAGCACATTGAGAGTACCGTAAAGGTTTACATCTTCAATGTCTGTACCCTTTGAGAAGTGCTTAACATTTGCGGCACAGTTGATGACCGTGTTAATGTCCTTGTCAATAAATTTATCGAATGATTCACGGTTTGTAACATCACCGCTGATAACGGTAACTCTGTCGGGATATCTTTCTTTCAGACTTTCTTCAAAGTAGTAATAGTAGATTGAGTTCATTCTGTTTTCGGCAGGATTATTGTTTTTGTCACGAATCATGCAGTAAACCTTGCCGTTATACTTGTGAAGAAGTTCGTAGAGAATATGTACTCCGAGGAAGCCGGCAGAGCCTGTCAGAAGAACATTGCCGAGTTTTTGAAGCTCACCGTTTTTAAATGTATCAATATTATTCTTTTCAAGAACTTTATTGATATTTGTATAATCGTAGTCCGAAAGATTTTCAAGGTCATCTTCGGCTGAATCATCCTTGCTCACAAATTTTGCAAGAGTCTGCGGAGTAGAATTTGCAAAAATGTCGCTGTATGCAACCTCAATGTTTTTCTTTGATGCGGAGATTACAATTCTTGTTGCTGTAAGCGATGTTCCGCCAAGGTCAAAGAAGTTATCGTCTGCAAAAACATTGTCAAGTTCAAGAATTTCTGCAAAGATGTCGCAGAATGTTTTTTCAAGTTCATTCTTCGGCAACCGACCTCTTTCGGATTTGTTGCTTTTAGGTTCGGGAAGAACCTTTGTGTTGACCTTGCCGTTTGGTGTGAGAGGCATTTTGTCAAGCTGAACATATGCACTCGGAATCATATAATCCGTGAGAGATTTTGCAAGCTCAGACTTAATTTCATTTGGTTCAATCTGTCTGTCGGCTGTATAGTAAACGCAGATTGCGTCAGCCTTGCCGACCTTTCTGATGAGAGCAATTCCGCTCTTGATTCCGTCAACTGAGGTCAGACACTTTTCAATTTCACCGAGTTCAATTCTTAATCCTCTCAGCTTAACCTGATTGTCTGTTCTGCCGAGAATAATAACATCGCCGTCTGTTGTCCATTTTGCATAGTCACCCGAACGGTAGGTGCGTTCACCGTTAAATTCGATGAATGCCTTTGCAGTCTGTTCGGGAAGTTTGTTGTAGCCGAGCGCCACACCGCATCCCTGAATGAGAAGCTCACCCACAACTCCGATTGGAAGGAGATTGTTGTCTGAGTCAACGATATATTCCGTGTAGTTGCGTAAAGGCCTGCCGATTGAAATTTCGTCTGCATTCGTAAGATTTTTTGCGTTTGAAGAAACCGTGATTTCAGTCGGACCGTAGGTGTTGATTATTGTTGCGTTCGTCTTTTCACGCAGTATCCTTAATAGCTTGTCGGGATATTTTTCACCGCCCGATAGTATAACCTTGCAGTTTGCCATTGCTTCTGCAAATTCGTCAAGCTCCATATATTGCAAAAGTCTTGACGGTGTAGAGTTGAACGCATCAACATTGTTTTCTTTAAAGAATTCTGCAAGTAACATCGGGTTTACCGTCTGTTCATTACTTGCAAAAACGAGTGTAAGACCGTTGCAGAGCGACAGCATGGTTTCCTTTAGCGACATATCAAAGCTGATTGTAGTTACAGAGCCGTATGCGTGACAGTTGTCAACAACCTCTTTAACCTGAATGTTTGAGTCGCTGTATGCAAGGTAGTTTGCAATGCCGATGTGGCGGAGCATAACGCCCTTTGGCTTGCCTGTTGAACCCGAGGTGTAGATAAGGTACGCAAGGTCGTCAGGCTGTACATCAACATTCGGGTTTTCTTCATTATTGCCCGAAAGAAGTTTTGAAACATCAACCGTGCGGTCATATACGCCAAGCAGTTCGCCGTCCGTAATTACAAAGTCTGCATCGCTGTCCTCAATAATACTGTCGATTCGCTCCTTTGGATAGTCGGGACATGACGGAATAAACGCACCGCCTGCCTTGAGAATACCGAGAAGTGATATGAAGAATTTTGAGGTTCTTTCAAGCAGAATAAGAACCTTTCCACCCTTTTCAAGACCTTTTTCAATGAGTGAGTTTGCCGTGATATTTGCAAGACGGTCAAGCTCTTTATAGGTCAGTTTGCCGTCACAAGCCGAAAGTGCAATTCTGTCGGGAGTTTTTGCAACCTGTTCTTCAAACATTTTGTGAAGAAGTTTTGTCTTAACGGGAGCAATTTCTGTTGACTTAAAGCTTTCAAGCTGTGCAATTGCGGCGTTGTCAAGGAGTGAAACCTTTCTGATTTTGCCGTTTGGATTTTCTATAATATGTTCAACAGCGCAGAGAACGGATTTTGCAAGCGTTCTCATAAGCTCACCGCTGTAAAGTGCGTCATTGTACTGAACCACAACGCTCGGCTTGCCCTTGTAATCCTCAATGTGAACGGCTGTTTTGAACTTTGCAGTATTCATTTCAAGGTAATCACGGATAACGGCTTTGCCGTCAATTTCAAGGTTATCAACAACACCAAGCTGATATTCGTACATAATGTTCGGTGCATAGCCGTATTTTGCACAAAGCTGTGCATAGGGGTAAATTTCATTTTCAATTGAATCCGTGAAAACAGCTTTGCTTTTTTCAACAAATTCAAGTGAGGTGATGTCCTCAATTTCAATGCCGAGCGCAAGAGTTTTCACAAACATACCAAAGCAGTTTGTAAGCCGCATATCGCTTCTGCCGTTGCTGATTGTGCTGATGTAAACATTTCTGCTGTTCACAAATCTTGAAACAGCGTAGAATGTGCCGGCAAGGAAAAGGTGGGCTGGAGTGATTCCGTGCTGTGAACAGAAGTTTTCAACCCTTGCCATATCAACGGGGACTGCCTGAGATGCAAGGGCACCGTCCTCTGCATGACCTCTGAGGTCAGCCGTGATTTCGCTTGCAGATTCAAAATTTTTCATCATATTGTCGAAGAACTTTTCAGCATTTTTAAATTCATCACTGCTTTCAGCCTTAATTTCATTCTCTGCATAATCAAAGTAGGTGTAGCTTTCAGGCTCAATATTACCTCCCTCATACAGCGTTTTAAGCTGTTCAAAGAAAAGTGCAACGGATGCACCGTCAAAGATAAGGTGGTGGAAATCCGAAAGCAGATATACCGCCTTTTCGGTTTCTGCAACTGAGATTCTGAACAGCGGTGCTTTCATAAGATTGTGCGGTTTTACAAAATCCTTTTTGTAGGCTTCAAGCTGTTCTTCCGTAAGCTTTTCAATGGGAACATTCGGTTTTGCAGAGTCAACATATGTCTGCTCAATATCATCGTTTTCAAGTGAAAGGTGAGTCATAATATATGGGTGAGCCTTGATTACCTTTACAACGCAGTCGGCAAGCTTTTGTGCATCGACTGATTTTGAGAATGTGAGAATTGACGGAATATTGTAAAGTGTGCTGTACGGATTTTTCATACAGTCAATATACACGCCGAGCTGAGTTTTTGAAAGGGGATAGAGAGCCTTATGTTCTTTCTTTTCTTCTTTTTTGACAGTTTGCGGATTTGCCGTACCGCTGAACATAAACTCCTGAAGTTCGTCCTCAATCGAAAGAACCGAACAGCCCTTCATCATCTTTTTAACCTGTGCCTCAAAGCCGAATGCCTTGTTGAGTTCAACCGCAAGCTTGATAACCGAAAGCGAGGTCATACCTGCGTTGATGAGATTTTCGGAAATATCAAAATCGCTGTGTCCGATAATCCTTTCGATAATTGCGGAAATTTTCTTTTCAAGGAATGTTAGTTCCCTCGGAGCGGAATTTTTCTTTTTTGAAGATTCTGCCTTGATTTCGGGAAGCTTGCGCTTGTCAACCTTGCCGTTTACATTGAGCGGAATTTTGTCAATCTGCATCGTAGCGGCGGGTACCATATACGGCGGCTTGTGTTCAAGAATAAATTCGTTGAGCTTTTGAATGTCAATTTTTCTGTCGGCAACAATGTATGCGTTAATGCATTGTCCGCCGCCATCAAGCTTTCTTGCGATTACAGCTGTGTTTGTAATGCCGTCATATTTGCGGATAATCTTGTCAACCTCGGAAAGCTCAATGCGGAATCCTCTGATTTTAACCTGACCGTCATTTCGTCCGATAAAGTCAACCTTGCCCTCATCTGTAAGGCGAACAATGTCGCCTGTGTGATAAAGCCTTTCGTAACCGTTTTCATTGCAATACGGGTTCTTTTCGTATGCCTTTGCAGTCTGTTCGGGACGGTTAAGATAACCTCTTGAAACCTGCTGACCTGATGCACAGAGCTCACCCAAAGCCCCTGTCGGAAGCCGTCTGCCGTATTTGTCTGTTACATAAAGCTTGATATTGTCAAGAGCCTTGCCGACAGGAATTCTGTGATAGAGTTTGTCAACGGGCTGTGTTGTGATGTAAACCGTACATTCTGTCGGACCGTAACCGTTTATGAGTTCAAAATTCTTTGGCGGTTCAAGGGGAACAAGCCGTTCACCGCCCGTAAGAAGATATTTGAGCGAGTGGTTGTCAATTTCGGTTGCAAACTGTCTTGCAACCTGTGTTGTCATAAATGCGTGGGTGATTCCGTTATCTTCAAAATATCTGTTCAGCCTTACAAGGTCAAGTCTGATGTCCTCCTCAATAATGTGAAGCTCGGCACCGCCGATAAGCGCAGGATACATTTCACTGAGGCAGGCGTCAAAACCGTAGCTTGCATATGCCGAAACAACGCTGTGTTCGTCAATGTCAGAGTTTCTGATATGAAAATCGCAGAATGAACGAACATTTTTGTGTTCAAGCATAGCACCCTTTGGAGTGCCTGTTGAACCCGATGTATAGATAAGTATAAACAAATCATCGGGTGAGGGTTTTGCAATTTCGGCATCCGACTTCGGAAGATTTGGAATATTCTTTGTAAGAAGAATATCACCGTTGTAATCGGGCAAAAGCTCAAGCAGATTTTCGTCCGCAATAAGAAGCTTTGCGTTTGCGTCCTTAATCATAAACTGAAGTCTTTCGGGCGGATATGACGGATCAAGCGGTTGATATGCCGCTCCCGATTTCAGCACACCGATTGACGCAATCGGCATATATTCGCATCTCGGAATCAGAATTGAAACAACCTCTTCTTTACCGATACCTTTTGAGTGAACATAACCTGCAATTCGGTTTGTAATCTCATCAATTTCAGCGTAGGTGAACTTCTTTTCTTTATATACAACCGCTGTTTTGTCGGGAGTTTTTTTGCATTGCTCCTCAAACAAATCAACAACGGTTTTGCTGTCGTCAAACGGAAATTCCGTTTTGTTGAAGTTGTCAAGCTCTGCAAGCTGATTTTCGTTTACAAGCTCAACTTCGCAGAGCTTGGATTTTTTAAGAAACTGCTCAACAATCTTTAAAAAGCTGTCGGCAAACGAACGAATAGTTTCCTCTTTGAATAAATCGTTTCTGTATTCAAAACGCAATTCAAAATCTGTTTCTGATTCAAATACCATAACATTCAATTTTGAAATGGCACTTTTTAACGGAACAAGTTTTAATTTTAGAGTCTGACCGCCTATTTTAAATGTGTTGAATATGTCAGCCTGATAAGCCAGCATAATGTCAGCAGAAAGGTCATAGTCAGACGCAAGTTTCATAAACGGAAACCAATCGTTTGCAACTGTTTCCTTTATATTCCTGCGTATTTTTTTGAGGTAGTCCGAAACTGTATCTTCTTCGTCAATATTTGCGTGGATAGGAAGTGTGCGAACCATCATGCCGACCGTATTTTTAAGCTGTTTGTCAAATCTTCCGTGAGTAACCGTGCAAACCGTTGTTTCGCTCTGATTTGTAAACTTTGCAACTGCGTATTCATATGCACCGAGGAAAACTGTGTATGGTGTAATTTGGTTTGCTAAGGCAAAATTGCGAACATCCTCAACGGAGAATTTGCCGTTCGTGGATAATTCAAAAGAACCGTTTGGTTTATCCTCAACCTCTGAATCCTCCGCAAAATCTTCCGTTATTTCCGACTTTGACTCAACAGCCGAAAAAATGCTGTCATAGTAGTTCTTTGATTTTTGATATTCTTCGGTTTCTTCAAGCTTTTCCTCAAAAACGGAAAGATCAAGCTGAGAAAACTTCTCGGGTTCAAGCTCTTTTCCGTCATATGCAAGCGCAATGTCATTGCAGATAACCGAAACAGATGTGCCGTCAGATATTATGTGGTGAAGATCCATTGCAAACATAGATTTGTCACCGCATTCAAAAATTGCAAATCTGAACAGAACATCTTTTTCAAGTTCAAACGGCTTGACAAAATCTTTGCCTGCCTGTTCAAGGTTATCAACCTGTACAACAGGAATGTCAAAATCAACGCTGTCACGAAGTTTCATCATCGGACTTCCTGTTGAATTGTCAATGAAAATTTTCATAACAGGGTGATTGTCAACAGCTTTTCTTACGGCATTTATCAGCCTGTCGGTATCAAGACTGCCCTTGTCAAAAACATAGGTGCAGGGAATGTTGTACATTGTGCCTTTTGGGTTGTGCATACACGAAAGATAAACACCCATCTGGCTCGGTGTAAGCGGATAAAGCTCTCGCTTTTCACCTTTGTATGTATCAAGCAAGTTGATTAAATTACTCATAATATTCAACTCCGTTTGTTAAAGTTTAATTATTGTGCGGTTGAAACCAAGCGCCCTTGAATATTCAACCTTATCTGAAATCGCCTTCACAACTGTGAGAGGACTCATCTCAAATTCCTTGTCGTCATTGAGCGGATCAAATTCATCACCGTTGTCACGAACAGAAATAATGGTTTCTTTTTTATCGGCAAAAATTCTGATGTCGATGTCTGCAAATTTCTTTTTGCCGTCCATTCTTTCAGCGCAGTTTGCCGCCATTTCTTCAACGGCAACTGCAATCCTGTTTGCACGGCTTTCTTCAATTCCGTTTTTTGAAAGAAAAGAGGAGAGGTAGAGCGAAACGCCTGCCGCATTTTCTTTTGTTCCTTTGAACGAAAGGGCAAGAAGCTCGTTGTCCTCGGTTTCTTCAAGAAGGTAAAAGTTTTTATACTTTCCGCCTGATTTTCTCTTTTCGGCAAGGTCAATAAAATACACAACTACAAGTGTTCCAACCTGCGCAACCACGAGTGAATACCATACGCCCGTGATGCCGAAAAATTTGCCGAGAATTAAAGCTGACGGAATGAGTATGACGATTCCGTTGATGATTGAAATTGCAGTAGAAATAGCCCTTTTCTGCGTTGCCATATAGTAGTAAAGCAACAAAAACGAGAATGAAAGTCCGGGGAATGACAATGCGTTGATTCTCATTGCCGGAACTGTGTTTGCAATGTCTGTGGGTGAAGTAATTCCGAAAAATTTAATTATCGGTTCAGGCTCGATACAGATGAAAAGCATAATTACAACGCTTGAAACAGCAAGCACCCTTGCGGCTCTGCGGAATGCATAGCGCACACCGTCATAGTCCTTTTCGCCAAGACAAACCCCGATAATCGGAATCATTGTCTGACTTGCACCCGTGATGAACATTGACATAAAAATTTGGCTTGACGAGCATACCGAATATGAAACCATACCCGCACTTCCGCCTATGCTCTGAATAATTGTGTTTAAAAACAGCATTTTAACTGTTATCAGCATTGTACCTAATGCTCCCGAAAGTCCGATTGTAACCATTTTTCCGAGAAATTTAAAGAATTGAACGGGATTTCTGAGAATTGAAAAGTCAAAGTGCAATGTGCTTTTCTTCATGATGAAGTGTGTTGACATCATCACAAACCCTACCGCATAGCCTGTTACGGTCGCAATTGACGAGCCTGCAATGCCCATTTTGAAAGCACCCATAAACAGGAAGTCAAGTCCGAGATTTACGGCATTTGCCACAATTACAATGTTTGATGCAAACGCAGGTCTTGCGTCTGCTCTTACAAAGTGAATTGAACACATGAGCAAAAGGTAAATCGGTGTGCCGATTATGAACGGAACATAGTATTGATACAACAGAGATTTAAGCTCTGCATCCTTTGTAAGCAACGAACTTATCGAGTCGGCAAGCGGCAGCTGAATTGCAATAAAAATTATGCTGAGTGCGATAAGTACAATAAATGTAGAAGTAAAAACACGGTTAGCCTGCTTTTCGTCACGCCTGCCCTTTGCGAATGAAATTATCGAGGACGCACCGAGTCCGAAAAGAATAGTAATCGAAAAATATAACTGCGAAATAGGGGACATAAGGTTGATTGCCGCAAGTGAGTTTTGCCCCAGAAGATTGCCTGCAATAATTGAGTCCACAATCATCGCAATGTTTGTTGCCATAGCCGTCAGAACTGTCGGAAGAAAATATTCCGTGTATTTTTTGTTGACGGTAACGGCATTTCTGCCAAGTACGGTACTGCTCATTTTAACTCCTTATTCCTGCTCAATGTCAAGGTAGTCAGACATCCCCGTCATTGAGAACAGCTCCATAATTGTGTTGCTTACATTGACAATTTTAAGATTTCCGCCTTTGCTTTTGAGGTTTTTATAAAGTGCAAGAATAACCCTCAGTCCCGAGCTTGAAATGTACTCAAGGTCTTTAAGGTTGAGAGTTACGGTTTCAACCTCGTCAAAATCGATGCTCTTTGCCTCGTCATCAAGCTGCGGTGCTGTCATTGTGTCAAGACGGCCCTTGAGTGTGATAATAACATTCTGATTGCTTATAGCCTTATTGATTTCCATAGTTAGTTCCTCCAATAAATTTTATTCTTAATTTCAATCGTTCAACATTTCCATTATAGTGTCAATACCGTGACAAAATACTGACAATCGGATTATTATAACCTGATTTTGGAAACATTGTATTATTCGGTTTTGAATTTTGAGTGATGAATAATTGATTTTTTAAATTAGAAATTTTTTGTGATTGTAAAAATGTTTTTGCCGTTAGATCTTTCATAGGAAAGAGTGTCGGAAAGTTTCTTTGTCATGAAAATTCCCAGACCGCCGATGCTTCGTTCTTCAAGCGGAGCGTGAATGTTCGGCTCTGCGATTTCAAGCGGATTGAATTTTTTTCCGCTGTCAATGAATTTTACAACAATGCAGTCTGAAAGTTTGCTAACTTCAATTTCAGCCTTGCCGATATTTTGATCGTAAGCATAGTTGCAGATGTTTACAAACACTTCCTCGCAAATCAGTTCAAGCTCAAAAACAAGCTTACCGTCTGCATTTTCACCAAGCATTTTTGTCACAAATTCTATAACATTCGGCAGATTTTCCTTAACGGCATCAACGCAAACGATTGGCATAATTCTCACTCACTTTCAAAACACCTGTTTCAACATAATGTACAGTTTTATACAGGTACTTAATCACAAAAATTATACAACATTTTGAAGAAGAAATCTATAGAATTTGAAAAAATATTGCTAAATTGTGAAAATATTTTAATTAATTGCGTTTGCACCGCATTTTTGAAAAAACAAAACCGCACAAAACAAAAATCAGTTTTGCACGGTTTTGTGGTTTTTATTTACTTTTTTCAATTTCCTTATTAATTTCGTCAAGTGATAATCCAGATTATAAAACCTGAAAAAGCCAAAATCAATAATAGCCTAAAATTAGTTTCCAAATTTGGCATTACTCACAAAGAAAAGAGGTAAGTTTTGTTGCACTTTACCTTTTTGAAAAGCGGTTGTAAATTTGTGTAATATATTATTTACTTTTGCCGAGTTAAATATTATAATAAAAGGTATGCTTGCAAAATATATCTGCAATATTTTGTAAAAAATGAATTTAAAGTATGGAGTTAAAAATGGGTGGGAAAAATTTAATAAAATCTAACCGAAAGGTTATTCTTGAGGGAATGCGTGACGGTATTCCGATTGGACTCGGCTACCTTGCCGTTTCGTTTTCACTCGGCATTGCCGCAAAAACTGCGGGACTTAATGCGTTTCAAAGCTTTCTTGCAAGCCTTTTGTGCAACGCATCAGCAGGTGAATATTCGGGATTTACCGTAATTGCGGCTGATTCGTCATATTTTGTAATTGCGCTTGCAACCCTTGTTGCCAACGCAAGATATCTTCTTATGAGCTGTGCGTTAAGTCAGCGTATTTCAAAGAATACCTCGATTATCCACAGGCTGTTGCTCGGATTTTTTGTTACAGACGAATTTTTCGGAATTTCAATTTCACGGTCGGGCAAGCTGAATCCTTTTTATACCTACGGCGCAATTCTCATAGGTTGCCCGTGTTGGGCATTCGGCAGTATGCTCGGCACAATTGCAGGCAATCTGTTACCGCTTCGTATTGTCAGCGCACTAAGCGTTGCACTTTTCGGAATGTTCCTTGCAATCATCGTTCCGCCGTCAAGAAAGAACAAAACACTTCTCGGAATTGTACTTGTCAGTTTTGCGGCAAGTTTTGCATTTGCATATATTCCCGTCATCAATCAGATTGACGAGGGTACACGCACAATTATTCTTACAATCGTAATTTCGGCAGCGGCGGCATTGCTGTTCCCTGTCAAAGAAGAGGAGGAGAACGAAAATGTCGCATAATCCCTATATATACATACTCATTATGGCGGCTGTAACATTCGCAATCCGTGTTCTTCCGCTTACACTTGTTAAAAAGCAGTTTACAAACACATTTGTGCGTTCGTTTCTCTACTATGTGCCGTATGTAACGCTTTCGGTAATGACATTTCCGGCAATAATCAACGCAACTCACAGTCCGATTGCAGGCATAGCAGCCTTTGCGGCAGGACTTGTAGCGGCATGGTTCAACGCAGGTCTTTTCAAGGTTTCATGCGTATGCTGTGCGGTTGTGTTCATTCTTGAATTTTTTGTGTGACATTTTTGACGCATAGCCTGTTGTTTAATTAGTTTGGAAAGCTTTGATTAACTGAAAGGATTTTTAAAATGAAGTTTTTGCATATTTCGGATTTGCATATTGGAAAATATGTGAACGGCTACAGAATGCTTGATGATCAACGCTATATGCTTGAGCGGATTGTTGAGATTATCAAAGAGAAAAATCCCGACGCTTTGCTGATTGCAGGAGATATTTATGACAAGTCTTTGCCGTCTGCCGAGGCAGTTGAATTGTTCGACCGCTTTATGACTGAAATTGCAGGGCTTCACGGCAAAACAGGGTTGAAAACCTTTGTAATCAGCGGTAATCACGATTCGCCCGAAAGAATCGGTTATTTCAACAAGCTGATTGAACTCAACGGAATTTTTACCGACGGTGTGTTTGAAGGTGTTGCAAGAAAAAATACTGTTGAATGTGACGGAGAAAAGGTTAATATTTTCTCGTTGCCGTTTATCCGTCCGTCATTTGTGCGTAAGGCATATCCCGAAGAATCGGCTAAAATTACCGACTATACAACTGCTGTCAGGGTTGTGCTTGAACATTCCGATATTAATGCCGATGAAACCAATATTTTGATTGCTCACCAGTTTGTAACAGGCAGTGAAACCTCGGGTTCGGAGTCAAGCCTCGGTACGCTTGATAATGTTGAGCCGTATGTTTTTGAACCGTTCGATTATGTTGCACTCGGTCATATTCACGGCAAGCAGATTATGGGCAAAAACAAAAATATTGCCTATTGCGGTTCGCCGATAAAATATTCAAAAACTGAATGTCGCAACAAAAAATGTGTGATTTTCGGCGAGCTTTCAAACGGAAAATTAAATCTTGAAGAAATTCCCGTACAGCCGTTGCATGATATGAGGATCATAAAAGGAACTCTGCGTGAACTTGCAGAAAATCCGATATCCGACACATATGACGATAAAACCGATGACTATGTTTTTGCCGAGCTTACGGACGAAAATCCCGTTACCAATGCATTTTCAACGCTTGAAAATATCTATCCCAACATTATGGGGCTTGAATATGTCAACAGAAAAAAGAGCATTGAAATGACTCCCGAAATGTACGGTAAAACAGAGGGTAAGAGTAACATTGAACTATTTTCGGATTTCTATAAAATGCAGAACGGAAAAGAGATTGAACCCGAATCCGTAAAAATTATTGAGAGAATTTTCAAAGAAATCGGAGGTGTAAACGATGAAACCGATTAAACTGAAAATGAGCGCTTTCGGACCGTATGCCGATGTTGAAACGGTCGATTTTTCGGCATTTGACGGCAAAGGACTTTTCCTCATAACAGGCACAACGGGCGCAGGCAAGACAACAATTTTCGACGCAATCTGCTTTGCACTTTTCGGTGAAACAAGCGGTTCTTCACGAAACGGCGAAATGCTCCGCAGTAACTTTGCAAAACCGCTCACACGCACCTATGTTGAGCTTGACTTTGAACACATGGGAAAGAAGTACCATATCATCAGAACCACCTCGAATGAGGTCGCAAAAAAGCGTGGAACAGGCAGTAAAATTGAGGGTGCGTCAGCAGAGCTTACCGGTGATGACATTACAACTCCGCTCACAAAAACGGGCGAGGTCAATAATAAAATCAGCGAAATTATCGGCTTGAAATGTGATGAGTACCGCCAGATTGCAATGCTTGCACAGGGCGAATTCAAAAAATTCATTGAGTCGGGAAGTGAAAAGCGAAGCGAGATTTTTCGCAAAATTTTTCACACGGACATCTACAAAGAATTTCAGGACAGGCTGAAAACAGAGTCAGCCGAAAAGCTTGAAGAAAAGAAAAAAGTCTGCGAACTTATCAAGTCAAAAACCGTTGCCGTTGAAATTCCCGATGATGACAGCTTTGCCGAAATCAGCGAAAAAATCAGCCTTTATACCGACAGAACAGACCTTACGGTAATTGATATTGAGCAATTTCTTTTGCACCTATCGGTGCTTTCCGAGATGCAGAAAAAGGACAATGCAGAAATTGAAAAAAAGCGAAAAGAGCTTGAAAAGACAATTCTTGAGGAAGAAAAGAAAAAGGCTCTTGCAGTTGAAATTAATAATAAATTCGATACTCTTGATGCAGAAAAGCTCCGCCTCGAACAGCTTTTGCAGAGCAAACCGCATTACGATGAAATGCTCAAAAAAGCTGAGAATGACGAAAAAATACTGCACTCCGTAAAGCCAAAATATGACAGCTTTGCCGAGTCACGGAAAAGATATGATTCGGCACTCAAAAACTGTAAAAATGCGGAAATAAACAGAAAATCCGCCGAAGAAAATTTGAAATTAAAACAGATTGTTTTTACCGAGAAAAAGTCGCTTGAGGGCAAAATTGCAACGCTAAACGAGGAATCGGGAAAACTTCGTGCAAAGGAAGATACTTACAGGAAATATTTTAACCTTACGGCAAATTTGAGTGTATATGAATCAATTTTTCAAAATTCAGAAAAGGAATTTTCAGACAACAGAAAATCTTATTCGGATACGGAAAATCTAAAGACAAAAGCGGAAAAATTTATCTCAGAAAACAGCGACACAGAGCAGAAAATCTTTGACGCCAAGAGCAAAATAACCGCATTGAAAGACAAATCAGGCAAGGCTGAAAGGCTTTCCGCCGAGTATGAAAATCTCGAAAAAATCAATGCAAGGTTGACTAATGCAAAAGCAGAATGTGCAGACCTTGCAAAGTCGGCAACGGCACTCAACAACGAGTACAACGAACAGCACAGCATTTATATAATGAATATGGCAGGCGTGCTTGCCGACACACTCGAAGATGAAAAACCGTGTCCCGTCTGCGGTTCATTGCATCATCCGAATCCGGCAAAACACAGCGAAAATGCACCCGACAAGGATACGCTCGATGCTTTGAAGGGAAGGTGTGAAGTTGCTGAAAGCGCCGTTCATAAAAAGTCAAATGAGGTCACAAGGCTTGAAACGGAATCAGAATCCGCAAAAACAAATGTCACGGAATTTGCGAATGCACTTGAGGTTGATGCCGAAACACTTTCAGCCGAAATGATTTCACAGCTTTTGTCGGAACAAAAGAAGCAATTAAAAGCCCTTGAAACCGAAGCTTCTGACCTTGAAAAAGTCAGAGAACAGCGTGAGGTCTGCAAGGCTGAAATCTCAAGGTTTGATGAAAAGCTTAAAAAGCTTGATCTTGTTCATACAGAATTAATCCGCAAAAATGCTGACGCAAAAAGCAAATATAATTCTGCAAAAGAAGAAACCGAGAGCCTTAAAGCGGAGATAAAATACTCATCGGTCGAAGAACTTTTGAATGCGGCAAAGGCTTGTGCTGACAAGGCAGAGCAGATTAAGTCGGAAATCGACCTTGCACAAAGCGAGCTTTCAAATGCAAAGTCAGATTTTGACAGCAAGGTTTCTGCTGAAAACGAAACTGCAAAACAGCTGAAAAGTTTTGAATCTGAACTTGAAAACAAAAAATCGGAGCTTGATATTGTTCTTTCAGAGAATAATATCTTGGAATGTCCCGATTTTAATTTGTTGACCGAAGATTCCATAAAAGAATTAAAACGAGAGGCAGAAACCTTTACCGATTCTCTGAAAAAATCACGGGCAACGGTTGAAGCCTGTGAAAAATCAGTTGAAGGAAAGCAAAGGGAAGATGTCCTTAAAATCAATGAACTGATTGATAGCTATACTTCTGAAAAGGAAAAATGGGACAATCTTTATACCGCAGGCGACAGAAGTCTGCACAATAATCAAAACATTTACAACAGCGTTGAAAAGCTTAAAAATGACTTTGAGGAAAAGCTCAGAATAGCCGATGTTTACGAAAATCTCAAGAAAACCGCCAACGGTGAAATTGTTTCCGATAACAGCAAAATCACCTTTGAACGCTACATTATGGGTTCGTATTTTGAACAGGTTTTGTACTATGCTAATCTCCGTTTTTCAAAAATGACGGGCGGTCGCTATGAAATTGTCCGTGGTGAAAGCCGTGACAAGCGAATCAGCGCAGGACTTGAAATCAGCGTTCGTGATAATTTTAACAACAAGGAAAGGGATATTTCATCTCTTTCGGGCGGAGAATCTTTTCAGGCGTCACTTGCACTCGCACTCGGACTTTCCGACATTATTCAGCAGAGAAACGGCGGAATCAGACTTGATTCAATCTTTATTGACGAGGGATTCGGTTCTCTTGACAATGACAGCCTTGCATCTGCAATTGAAACGCTTAATGACCTTACAGGCAACGGCAACCGCCTTGTAGGAATCATTTCCCACATAAGCGAGCTGAAAAACAGCATAGGCAACAAAATCGAGGTTGTCGGCACAAAGTCGGGCAGTTCAATAAAAATTATTACAGATTAACATATCATATTATACAGCGGAGCAGAGATTTTCTGTTCCGCTATTGTATTTTAAAATTTGTTGTGCTACAATGTAGTTAGCAAAGACTAACTACAAGGAGGTCAATATGCTTTTAAACGGACTGATTATAATTTTAATACCGTTTCTTGGAACATCGCTCGGCTCAGCCGTTGTACTTTTTTCAAAAGGAGAGCTCAATCAAAAGCTGCAAAAATTTCTGCTCGGATTTGCATCGGGAGTAATGATTGCGGCATCAATATGGTCGTTGTTGATTCCGTCGATTGAAATGGCAGAAAGTCAGAACATAGTTGCGTGGATTCCTGCGACAGTCGGATTTTTGCTCGGAATTGGATTTTTGCTTTTGCTCGACAGCGTTATACCGCATATGCACCTTGACAGTGACAATCCCGAGGGCGTTCGTTCAAGCCTTTCAAAGAACACTATGCTCGTTCTTGCCGTTACCTTGCACAATATCCCGGAGGGAATGGCGGTAGGTGTAACATTTGTCGGAGCAATTTCCGATAATACCGGAATAACCGTTGCAGGTGCATTGGCTCTTGCGGTAGGTATTGCAATACAGAATTTTCCCGAGGGGGCAATAATTTCACTTCCGCTCCATGCAGGCGGAGCGTCACGCAAAAAGTCATGCTTTCTCGGAATTATGTCGGGAGTTGTAGAGCCTATCGGTGCTGTACTTACGGTGATTTTTGCAGGAATAGCAGTCCCGTTGTTGCCGTATCTTCTCTCATTTGCCGCAGGAGCAATGATATATGTTGTAACCGAAGAGCTTATTCCGGAATCACAAAACGGCAAACATTCCAACATCGGAACAATCGGTGTTGCAATAGGATTTACGCTGATGATGGTTCTTGATGTTGCTCTCGGATAAATTTTTTTATAAAATCGGAAAATTTCACTCTGCAAATTCTTGACAAATTTGTCATGTATTATATAATTAATGGTAAAGTTGTTGTGTAAAACAACTTAAATATATGTACATTTGTGCATATGAGCGTTAAAGGAGGACTTTATATGTTGAAAGTATTCAAGAACGAAAAATTATGGTGTGCAGTTGCAGGCGCAGCAGCAGTAATCGTAGGCAAAAAGATACTTAAAGCAGATAAAACTCGCAGTCTTGCAGTTACAGGTCTTGCAAAGGGTATGAAGCTTCAGAAAGATGCAAAGGCAGCTTTCCAGAATATGAAGGATGAAGCTTCGGATATCTGCTATGATGCTAAAACAGAGGCAGGTATTCACGAAGATGCTGCCGCTGAAGAAGTGACAGAATAATGAAATTTAAAATTGTCTATGACAAGCCGCAGAGAATTCGTTTTCGCTGCGGCGCATATGCATTTGATAAGGAGTATGAGGGGGCAATCTATAATCTTGTGACCGCATCTCCTTATGTGAATTCGGCACAGGTAAGTTCTGCAAACGGCGGTATTCTTGTCAATTACACCAAGGGCAGCAGAAGTAAAATTATCGACCTTGTAAGAGCAATTAATGTAAAAACTCTTAAAAAGAATGAACCGAGTGCGGAATTTGGAATTCAGAAGATTGACAGCGATTTTCATGACAATCTTTTCACTCTTGTTGCAAAGCACTATCTTTCAAAGATGTTCCTTCCTGCTCCGATAAGAACGGCAATCACTCTTTACAGAAGTGCAAAATATATTAAAAAGGCTCTCAAAACTCTTTGGAACGGTAAACTTACCGTAGATGTGCTTGACGGTGCATCTGTTGTGGCATGCTTGTGTCAACGCAAGTTCAAAACAGCCGCAACGGTTATGTTTATGCTCAGAATATCGGGCTTGCTTGAAGAATATACTCACGCAAGGACAAAGGCGGTTCTCACAGACAGCCTTGCAATCAAGACCGACAGGGTATGGCTTGTTACAGATGACGGTGATGTTCTCATTCCGATTGAGGATCTGCGTGTCGGCGACAAAATCCGTGTTCAGACAGGCAAGGTTATTCCTGTTGACGGTGTTGTTGCAGACGGTGAGGCAACCGTAAACGAGTCGTCAATGACAGGCGAGCCGTTGCCTGTATTAAAGCGTGAGGGAATTTCCGTTTACGCAGGTACGGTAATCGAAGAGGGCAGTATTGTTGTAACAGTCCGTCAGCTTGCGTCAAATACTAAAATCAGCAAGATTATTGAGCTTATCGGCAATTCTGAGGAACTCAAGGCAGGTGTTCAGAGCCGTGCCGAAACTCTTGCCGACAGAATTGTTCCGTTCAGCTTTATCGGATTTTTCGCAACTCTTATCTTCACAAAAAACATCACAAGGGCAGTTTCACTTCTTATGGTTGAATACTCCTGTGCAATCAAGCTGTCAACCCCTATTGCCGTAATTTCGGCTGTCAAAGAGGCGGCTGACAACGATATTACAATCAAGGGCGGAAAATATCTTGAGGCTTTTGCAAACGCTGACACAATCGTGTTTGATAAGACAGGTACTCTCACAAACGCAGAGCCTGTTCTTGAAAAGGTTGTTGCATTCGGCGATTATACAGAGGACGAGGTTCTCAGAATCTCAGCCTGTCTTGAGGAGCATTTTCCGCACAGCGTAGCAAATGCCGTTGTAATCGGTGCTGAAAAACGAGGAATTTCTCACTCCGAGGAGCATACAGAGGTTGAGTATGTTGTTGCCCACGGTATTGCAACAACACTTCACGGTAAGCGTGCAATAATCGGCAGTAAGCATTTTGTTGTTGAGGACGAAAATGTTACCGTTACAAAGGAACAACAGAATATTATTGACGAAAAATCCGGCTCATGTTCCGTGCTTTACCTTGCAATCGGCGGTGAACTTTCGGGTGCATTGTGCATCAGCGATCCGCCTCGAAAAGAAGCAAAACAGGCAATTGATATGCTCAAAAAACAGGGTATAAAGAATGTTGTTATGCTCACGGGCGACAGCTACAGAGCCGCAAAGGCGACTGCCGCAATGCTCGGAATTACCGACTATAAGTGTCAGGTTCTCCCCGAGGACAAGCACAGATATGTTGAAGAAATGAAGCAGAACGGTCAGAAGGTAATTATGGTCGGTGACGGTATCAACGATACTCCGGCACTTGCCGCCGCAAATGTTTCGGTTGCAATGAACGATGCGTCCGACATTGCCCGTGAAACTGCGGATATTACCATAAAAGGCTCTGATTTGCGTGCGCTTGTGCGTGTTCGCAAGTTGAGCAAAGACCTTATGAAACGAATCAACAAAAACTATCGTTTCATAATTGCTTTCAATTCGGCACTTTTGCTTTCAGGCTTTATGGGCATTATTCAGCCGTCGGTTTCGGCATTTTTACATAATGCGTCAACTATGATGATTTGTGCAAAGAGTATGACTCCGCTGACAAAGAAAAATGATAAAGACAAAGCTTTGTCACTCCCTGAAAAAGCAGAGCAGTAATTTTAGTGAATATTTATAAGTAAATATTTCAAAAAACAACCGCTGTCAGGTTTAATCCCGACAGCGGTTTTGTGCTTGATTAAGCGGATTTTTTTACTTTTACATATGCATAGATGTAGGCAACGGCAATGCTTATCAGAAGAATTGCAACCATAATAAATGTTGAATTGATTCCCTTTATGAATGAGCTTTCAATGATTGTCAAAACTCCGGTAACTACAAAGGCAATTCCGCCGGCTCGGTTTGATTCATACCACGCCAAGTCACTGCTTTGAGTCCATGATGTTTTTACTCCGATAAACGAATTTCGTTTTGTTTTCGGAAGAAAGTTGCCTGCAATAATCAACATTAAACTCATAACCGTATTTATAATGAACGGCACATTATCTGTAAAAGTTGTGCTGTCGGGCTTTAAAATTGCCAGAATGAGAAACATCAATTGAAGAATATTGAAAGCCGCAATGATTGATGTCACAAGTATCGCAGTGATTTTTACATTGTTATTTATCTTTTCAACGCTGTTTGTGCTGTATTTAGTATATATCTTGGTATACACCATGTAAAATGCATACATAAACAGAATGATTGCAGGGAGAATGAAGTTTTCGTATTTTGAACCGTAACGGTCAACAGCACCGCTTGCGTTGTAGTGCATGGGAACGGTGTCATTCATAAAGAATAAAAATACGGAAGTAAGCAAAGTGGGCAATATGGAAAGTGCAAGCATAATTTTATTCAGCTTTTTCATAAAATCAACTCCTAAAATTGTTTAAGCCACATTATGAGTTCGTCAAACAGGGTTGTGTTAAGCTCATAATAAACATAATTTTTTTCTTTTGATTCAATCACCAGGTCGTTTTTCTTCAACAGATTGAGGTGATATGAAAGCGATGCAGGTGAAATTCCAAGTTCTTCGGCAATGTCGCCTGCAATCATTTTCTTGCCTTTCAGCATTGTCAGAATATTTCTTCTTATTGGATCTGAAAGTGCTTTAAGTGTACCGTTCAGTGACAAGCAGATACCTCCTCACAAAGTCCTGTTACACCTGTTTAAAAAATATTTTAAATAGCTTGTAGCTTTATTATAGCCTGATTTACCGAAAAGTCAAGAACTATTTAAAAATATTTTTAAATAGTTCTTAAATACCTCTGACGAATATTGCAGAAAAAATAAAAATTTCTCTTGATTTTCTTTGTTGAGTGGTATATAATAATACTCAGTTAGCAGAGGCTAACTTTTTTGAATAAATCATGTGGACTTCCCTTGCGGGTACCGAAAGCCTTTACTCGGGAGGATGTGCTTACCTCCCGACAGGGTTGTCTGCAAGAAAAAAGTTAGGAGAATTATAATGACTTATTTAGAAATTGAAAAAGTAGTCGGCAGAGAAATTCTTGACTCCCGTGGCAATCCGACAGTTGAGGCAGAGGTAACACTCGTTGACGGTACTGTTGCAAGGGGTACTGCCCCAAGCGGTGCGTCAACAGGCGAATTTGAGGCACTTGAACTCCGTGACGGCGACAAGTCAAGATATCTCGGCAAGGGTGTTTCAAAAGCAGTTGAAAATATTAACACAGTAATTAATGATACAGTTGCAGGTATGGATGCGTCAGACATTTATGCAGTTGACAAGGCTATGATTGAGGCTGACGGCACAAAGGACAAGTCAAAGCTTGGCGCTAACGCAATTCTTGCCGTTTCAATTGCAACAGCAAGAGCAGCCGCAACAGCACTCGATATTCCGCTTTACAGATTCCTCGGCGGTATCTCGGGCAACAGACTCCCTGTTCCTATGATGAACATCCTCAACGGCGGTGCTCATGCCGCAAACACAGTTGATGTTCAGGAATTTATGATTATGCCTGTAGGCGCACCGTCATTCAAGGAATGTCTGCGCTGGTGTGCAGAAGTTTTTCACGTACTTGCTTCCCTCCTCAAATCAAAGGGACTTGCAACATCAGTAGGTGACGAAGGCGGTTTTGCTCCGAACCTTGCAAGTGATGAGGAGGCTATTCAGTATATTCTTGAGGCTGTTAAGAATGCCGGCTATGAGCCGGGCAAGGACTTTATGATCGCTATGGACGCCGCATCATCGGAATGGAAAGGCGAGAAGAAGGGCGAATATGTTCTTCCGAAGGCGGGCACAAAGTTCACATCGGCAGAACTTATTGAACATTGGAAAAAGCTTGTTGAAAAGTACCCAATTATCTCAATCGAAGACGCTCTTGACGAGGAGGACTGGGAAGGCTGGCAGCAGCTTACAAAGGAACTCGGTGACAAGGTTCAGCTTGTCGGCGATGACCTCTTTGTTACAAACACAGAAAGACTTGCAAAGGGTATCAAGCTTGGCTGCGGTAACTCAATTCTTATCAAGCTTAACCAGATTGGTTCGGTTTCGGAAACTCTTGAGGCTATCAAAATGGCTCACAAAGCCGGTTACACAGCAATTTCTTCACATCGTAGCGGTGAAACGGCAGATACAACAATTGCCGACCTCGCAGTTGCTCTTAACACTTGCCAGATTAAGACAGGTGCTCCGAGCCGTTCAGAGCGTGTTGCGAAGTACAATCAGCTTCTCAGAATTGAAGAACTCCTCGGTGACAGCGCAGTTTATCCCGGTATGGACGCTTTCAATGTTAAAAAAGATTGATTAATAAGACAGTTTGTTTTCATAAATATTTTCTCTAATGTTACAAAGCAGAGTCGTTTTTTCGGCTCTGTTTTGTTTTTGCTGAAAACTCAGAATAACAAAATATTGACAATTTGCAAATTTTCATCAAAACGGTTGTATTCTTAAAACAGTCAATAATAATCGGATAATGTGAAATACTTATTATTTGGTTATAAAATTATGCTGTAATAAAATAGGACAAAATCAATACTGTGCATTGTGTAAAGTTTTTTCAAAACAAAAGCGTCTTTATTTCGTCATTCCTATACATTTACATTCACAAATCGCTGTGCTATAATCTAGTGCGGTACTTCTTAGAATTTCAGTCTAATGACTGAAATCCCGAGGAGCTATCGCTCCTTTGCACAGATTGCAATCTGTTTGCTATATACAACATACTTTGTATTTGAACAATCAAAATCAGAGTGTTGCCAAGACTTAAATTTAAACGAAAAAGATATTAAAAACATAAAAATTTTTGATAAGAAGTGTGAATGTTATGAATGGTTCAAAATCTGTTAGAAATCTGACTCAGGGAAAAATTTCAAGTCAGATTTTATTTTTTGCAATTCCCGTAATAATCGGCAACCTTTTACAGGAGCTTTACAATGTTGTCGATACGCTGATTGTCGGTCAGACTCTCGGTGAAATCAAGCTTGCGGCTGTCGGTTCAACGAGTTCGCTCAACTTTTTTGCACTCGGATTTTTCATAGGACTTTCCGCCGGCTGTTCGGTAATCACTTCACAGCATTTCGGTGCAAACGATATGGAACGGGTGAAAAAGAGCGTTGCCGCCCACATAATAATTGGCGTTGTGTCGGCTGTTGTGCTTACTGTTTCGTTTGTACTTCTTGTTAATCCGCTGCTTACAATGCTCGGAACAACCTCGGATACATTCGAGTACGCAAGCAGATATCTTACAATAATTTACCTCGGAATCCCCGCAACAATGCTCTACAACCTTACGGCATCACTTCTGCGTTCGGTTGGTGACAGCAAAACTCCGCTTTATCTGTTGCTCTTTTCATCCGTAATGAATGTCGGACTTGACCTGTTATTTATCATAGTGTTCAGATGGGATGTTTCGGGTGCGGCAATTGCAACGGTAATCTCTCAGCTTGTGTCGGCAGTTCTCTGTTGTGTGTACATTTTTTTCAAGGTGAAAATGCTTTTGCCGAACAGAAACAGCTTTAAAAATTTGACTTTGACTGTACGGGATGAGCTAAAAGTCGGTTTCCCGATGGGACTTCAAAACTCAGTAATTTCAATCGGAATGATGGTTTTGCAATATTTCGTAAATCAGTTCGGTTCATATGCCGTTGCCGCCTACACAATCGGCAACCGTGTTCAGCTCCTCATCCAGAATCCGATGAACTCAATGAGTACGGTTATCGCAACATTTGCAGGTCAGAACGAAGGTGCAGGAAGATATGACAGAATCAAAAAAGGCGTCAATTTTTGCCTGTTGACCTGTATTGCATATTCAATTGTAATCGGTGCGGTTTCAATGATTTTTGCTCAGCCGATAACAGGAATCTTCACAAGCGGAAGCTCACAGCAGACTATTGATTATTCCGTTCAGTTTATCTTCTGGAACTGCCCGTTTGAGTGCTCGCTTGCAATGCTGTTTATATACCGTGGAACAATTCAGGGACTTAAAAACGGCATTGTGCCTATGATTGGTTCGCTTATCGAAGTTGTTATGCGAATTATGACGCCAGTCATTTTCAGTTCTGTAATAGGTTACGCATCAATCTGTGTTGCCGGTCCTGCTGCATGGACAGGAAGTATGCTCCTTATGATTGCGGTTTATTATGTTAAAATAAGAAAACTTTCAAAGACGAAAACTGTTGTGGCAAATTAATCCTTTATGTGGTACAATATTCCCTGTGATTATACTAACGAAAGGGATTTTTATGATTTGCTTTAAAAAAGTCACAAAACAAATTTGTAATTATAAATCTGTAAAAGAATTATACCTTTCCGCATTTCCTGCCGTTGAGAGAGTACCGTTTTTGCTTTTGATGAAAAAATCAAAGAATGACGGTGCAGATTTCTACGCAATTTATGATGAAGAAAAGTGGATTGGACTTATCTATGCAATCACGGACGGCGAAGTTGTCTATGTGTACTACTATGCAATTTCCGAAAAGGAGAGGGGACACGGAATAGGAGTTGCCGTGCTTGATGAATTTAAAAATTTGTATAAGGGCAAAAGAATTTTTCTTGCAATTGAACAGCTTGAAGAAGAAAATGCCCCCAATCAAAAACAGCGAATGAGTCGTTATAAATTCTATCAGCGTTGCGGATTTTTAAGGCTGAATGCAAAGATTGTTGAGGCGAAAATAACATTTGATGTTATGGCATACGGCGGTGAAGTCAACCCCGAAAGCTATAACAAAATGATGAAAAAATATCTCGGCAAAATTATGTCGCACTTCATTAAAACAGAAATGAAGGGCAGCGGAAAATATTTTGAATAATAAAAACACCGACAGGTTAGCTTTTGGCTTGAATCTGTCGGTGTTGTTTTTTTATAAGATATATTATTTTGTACAGCGGTTGCCGGATGTTATGGATTTGCGGGCGTTGATTTTATTGCCGACAAATTCGAAGAGTTTAAGTCTTAAAAGCTCAATTACGCAACAGCCTGCGAATATGAGGAGGATTGTTATAATTACAATCGGAATGTAAATCAGGGTGTCATAGAGGTGCTTATTGCTGAAGTTTGCAACATGCCACAGACAATCACGAACATACGGATTTTCGTGGATTGCATATATACCGAGCGTTGTGCCGGCTACTGTATTGACAAATTTTGAGCTGAAATTGAAATCTCTGAAAAAGAGAACCAACATCGCCGATTCGGCGAGGACAATCGGGTTGTTGAACATACCGAATGCTGGCTTGTACTGTGGAAAAACAGATGCCAATACAAAATCTAATACGCAAAGGCCGACGAAAATGCCGAGATAGCGGAAATTCGGTTTTCTTTTCTCAAGCGGTTTCTGCTTTACAAACAACCTCAGATAACCGCCGATTATGTACATCAAAAGGAATCCGCCAAGACTCTTGCCCATATAAGGATCAAGTATTTTGTTGACGCTGATAACATTGTTTATTCCGTGAATTTCCGCAAGCGTTGACCATAGACTTACTGCCACAAAAACAATTCCCATAAAGTAGAGGTAATGTTTTTTAGAAAGTGACGCAAGCATTTTGTTGAGAAATGGGCTGAGCAGAAGAATAATCAAATAATTGCTCAGAAAATACCAAGTTCGTGACATTAGCGGAGTGAACGCCTTTATAACTGAATTTATATTTATGAGCGACGGATCGCTTATGAAGAAAATTATCGAAAGTATAATCGAGTAAAAAATCATTGCACCGTAGATTTTTCCGCCACGCCGTATGGTCTTTTTTATATCAAACTGCGAGGTTATCATGAAGTAGCCGCTTATCATAATAAACACATCAACAGGGGTTCTGCATAATGACCATACAAATGTCACCAATATACCGTCAATATCGCCTGCGGCCTTTGATGCGTCATGAAGTAATCCGTACTGATACGCATGCAAAAAAATTATCTGTATCATTGCAATAATTCGCAGTAACTCAATACCGGACTGTCGTTTGATTTTGCTCATTTTTAAATCCTCCGTAAACGGAAATCCCAAAAAGTACGGGATTTGTGTCTGTCAATTTCTGACAGGAACTTCGTTTTCTTAACAATTTTCGTAAAATTTGCAACATTGCTACAAATACTAATTATACCATAATTTGCCTGTTATAACAATTTATGCGGTGTAGTATTTCAAAAGAAAAACAAGTAATTTTTAAACAATATATACAAAATTTGTACATATGTACAAAAAGCAATAAAAGCATATTGAGTTTGAGAAGTATTGGCAAAACAAAAACGGTCAGCAAAAAACTGACCGCTTAAATATTATTTTAATTTGTCTTTGTTAACCTGTTGCTGATACTTGATGATTTCGTTGTAAATTCTTTCACAGTTGTTGTGATCGTCAAACTGATAGAAATCTTCAACTCTTTCAACATACTTTGGTTTCATTTTACAGCCGTTTTCCATATACTCGCAGAGCAGGTCAACAAGCTGGTCGCTTTCGGTACAAATTTCTCCGAATCCCATTGTATCATAGAAGAATCCGCCGTCATCATAGTGCGCAGGAAGCTGTGACGGATGAAAATATACAAGCGGTTTTTTCATATAAGCAAAGTCAAACTGAACGCCCGAATAGTCAGTTACCATAAGGCTTGACTCCTGAAAAGCTGTTTCGTAGTTGAAATCACCAACCGATGAAACAACCTCAACATACGGATCGGGGATAAAGTCGTTAACCTGTGAGCTTAAAATCGGATGAAGAACATACTTAATCTTGTAGCCTGTACGCTTTGCCGTATCAATCAACTTTTTATTATTGATAAGGTCGTTGTAGATTTTATAGTAGGTTGTGTGCTTGAATTCGGGATTGTAAGCTCTCTGTTCACCCTCGCTTGTTGTAACAGGCATTGCATTGTACATACGCCAGGTGGGTGAAAGCAGAATCTGCTTTTTATCGTTATTGATAAGTCCGTCATATCTGCCGATGCCTGTCATCTTGAGAATGTCAAAATCCTGATAGTTGTAAACATGGTTGCTCAGGTTTTTGTACTCATACTTTGACGCAAGGAAGTACATCTGTGTGTTGTCAACAATTCTCTGCTGAGCCATTGCACACTTCTGAACCGAAAGTCCATGCTGTAAGCACATTGAAGGGAAGTTGCACAAACCTCTGATGAATCTTGAACGATCCATACTGTAGCCGTTGAACGGGAATACATTTGAGTTTGTAATGAGCGCAATATCGGTATTGAGAAACAGCATTTTGTGCTTGAATGAACGGTTCTTGACAGGTTTAAGTCCGTCAGCCTTTAGTCGCTTGTAATCGGAAGTGTTTTTGTCAATGATATAGTATCTTGAAATGCCGTCCTTTTTGTCTGCACAATATCTGTAAAGATATTCACAGCTGTCACCGCCCTTGTACAGCTTATCGTACATGAGCCAGATTTTCTTGTTCTTGAAGAAAGGTCTTGTAAGCCAATACTGAATTCTTGTAATGAAGCTGCGTTTACTCTCCATGAAAACATATGGGAGAAACTTGAGTTCTCTCTTGAATGTATCCATAGCAGATGCGTGGCAGATTACAATTGTGCTTGAGTTGTCAATATAGGCAACATACTTGTTGAATCTCCAGTAGGAGTTCTTTGGCTTGATTGTAAACTTAGACCAATGGTGCAGGAATGAAAGCTTGAGCGGAATAATTGAATCCTTGTATCTTGCAAAGAATGCAACCGTCTGCTGAGGCTTTTCGGGATCAAGCTCAAGCTCAAGGTGGAAGGTGAATTTCTTGTACGCACTGATGCCGAAATATTTTGTCAGAGAATAACGGTCTGTGTTTGTAAGAACCTGTCTTTTGTCGCCAAACTGAACATAAAGCTCAAAATCTTCAAGGTCAAAAACCTGTCTGAACGAGCCGTCAATAACAAGCTTGCCGTCACGGTAGTCCATAACATGCATACCGACTCTCTGGTCTGTAAGCTTAGAAATATAGACATTGTTGCAGTTGAGGTAAACCTCTTTTTTGCCCTCGGAATATTCAAAAGGCATATCCTTGAAAACACAATTGTGTTTTATCATATAGAACATCTCGGCGGCTTCCTCGCTGTAGCCGAGAGAAACATACTTGTCTTTGTTAAGAACAAAACCGTCATTTGCAAACTTAAAACATTCTCTTGCTGTTTCAAAGAAAACCGCAAGCTCTTCATCGTTCATATTACGCTTGTTACGGTTGTTCATATTTGCAAGGAACTTTGTTGTAATATTGAAAACAATATAGAACTGAATAAACAGCGGAATATTTCCGTCCCTGTCCTTGCTGTCATTGATGAGAGGCTTTAAGAAGTTGTTAAGCGAATCTGTGTACCAGTCCTTGTAGTTTGTGGGAACATAGTACATAAAGTCATCGCTTACAGGCATAAAGTAGTCAAATTCAATCTCGTCAAGATATACATACTCCGGATAATCAAGCTGAATTCTGAGTGCAAAATCGTCTGCGCTTTCGTACTTGAGCTTGTTGTTCATTTTGTATGATTTGAAAATTTCAGCTCTGTAAAAAGTACCCGTAAGCTCAAGATTGATGAGGTTGGGATTATCAAAAAGGTTGACAACGCTTGATTCAAGCTGACCTTTGTTAAGTCTGAATTCCTTTTTCTCTCTGAAAACAGGGTTTACGCAAAATCTGTGACCGGCAACAAAAGGAATTTTTTCCTTTTTGTTGAACACCTTAATGCAACTTTCAAAATAGTTATCGCTGAAAGTGTCGCCGCAATTGCACACCGTGATATATTTGCCTGTTGCTTTTGACGCAGCAAGGTTGCAGGCATCGGCAAAGCTTTTAACCGACTTTGCATAAATCACCTTGCACATTGACATACTGCCGTTTGCAATTTTGCCTGAAGTTTTGTCTGTTGCGTCAACAATAAGCACTTCAATGTTCTCTTGATTAATATTCTTTTGCTCGGATATCGATGACAGAGTATCTATTAATTTGTTATTGCTCTCAAGAAAGGGGACAATAACAGAAACAATTATACCGCTCATAGTACCTCCAGAAAAAAATTATCTCATTAGATTATACCACAGTTAGTGAAAAATGCAAACTTTTCTTTGATATTGTATGTCGCAAATTTGCGGAAAACAAGGTAATATGTTGAAATTTTAATAAGCAGTAATAAAAAACAGGCGACAGTCCGAAAACTGCCGCCCGTCAATTGTAATAAAATTAAAAGCTGTCGTCATAAACGGCACGGCAACCGCCGATGAATTTAGGACGGGTTCTTGCGGCAAGCAGAATTGCCTGTCCGATATGGTCAATGCCGAGTCTTACGGGTACGGCAACTCTTTTAAGGTGCATGCCGATAAGTGTTCCGCCGATGTCAAGACCTGCGTCAGCCTTGATTTCTTCAAGTGCAACGGGATCTTTGAATGTTTTGTATGCTGTTGTGGCAAACGAACCGCCTGCCTTTGGCTGTGGAACAACATTCACGATTTCAGCGTTCGGAACAGCCTCTCGCTCAACGATGATTGCACGATTGAGGTGTTCACAGCATTGTGCGGCAAGGTAAATTTTTCTTTCGCAAAGCACTTCGTATATACCCTTGAAAACAGCCTGAGCGGTTTCAAGACTTGAATTGTGTCCGATAGTTCCGCCTGCAACCTCGCTTGAAGAACAGCCGATTACAACAATACTGCCCTCTTTAAGCTTGGCAACATCGCAAAGCTCATTACAAGCCTGTTTTGCCTGAGCATAAATTTCTTCATACATATATGTCAACTCCTTGGTTATGTAAATTTTATTCTGATTATATTATACCATTCTTTTTGCAAAGTACAAGTTTTTAATGCAAATGACAGCAAAAGACATAGAAATGTTAAAATGGTTCTTGAAATTTTAGATATATAGGGGTATAATAAGACAAATAGATTTATTCTGCAAGTGTTGAAGAAATTTCAGAGCTTTACAAAAATCTTATATAACAGCATAAAACTGATAATTACTTTCGTTCATATTTACTCCCGAAAAGGTTTGCGGTCAATTTTGGTCGCAAGCCTTTTTGCTTTGTTTACATTAATTTTTTAATGTGGTAAAATAAATGTTGAAGGTTTCGGCAAAACGAAATTGCACAAGGTATTTTTATATGATTGGAAGATGAAATTATGTGTGAAGTAACAATAAGACGGGCAAAATTTAAAGACATACCGCAGCTTGACAAGCTCCTTTTTGAGGTTCACAAGATTCACAGCGATATCCGCCCCGACCTTTTTACAGTCGGTGAGAAGAAATACACAGACGAGGAGCTTGAGCGAATAATTGTTGATGAGCAAAAGCCGATTTTTGTTGCAGAACATAACGGAAAAGTAAAAGGATATGCTTTTTGTATTTTTAAGCAGGATCTTGAAAGCAAGTCGGTCACAAATATAAAAACCCTGTATATTGATGATTTGTGCGTTGACGAGGATACAAGAGGAATGCATATCGGTACAAAGCTGTATAACCATGTTATTGATTTTGCCCGAAAAAGCGGTTGCTATAATGTTACGCTAAATGTGTGGGCAGGCAATGACGGTGCAATGAAATTTTACGAGCGTATCGGTTTTAAGGTTCAAAAAATTGGTATGGAAACAATTCTCTAAAAGAAATATATAAATTTTCGGGTATGGTGATAAGATGAAAAAAATTGCAGTCGGTATTCTGGCTCATGTCGATTCGGGAAAGACTACGCTTTCAGAGGCTCTGATGTACTCCTCAGGCAACATAACAAAGCTTGGTCGGGTTGACCACAGGGATTCGTTTCTTGACACTTTTTCGCTTGAGCGTGACCGTGGAATTACAATTTTTTCAAAACAGGCGGTTATGAAGTACAACAACACGGAATTTACTCTGCTTGACACACCCGGTCATGTTGATTTTTCGGCAGAAGCAGAGCGTACACTTCAGGTGCTTGACTACGCAATTCTTGTAATCAGCGGAACTGACGGCGTTCAGAGTCATACCTGCACACTTTGGAAACTGCTCAAAAAGTACAATGTGCCGTGTTTTATCTTCGTCAACAAAATGGATCTTGACGGTGCGGACAAGCTTTCCGTTATGGCACAACTGCGTACAGGGCTTGACGAAAACTGCGTTGATTTTACCTATCCGAACTCCGACGGCTTTCGTGAAAGTGTTGCCGTATGTGATGAAAAAATTCTTGAAAAATATTATGAAACAGATGCCGTTGAAAAGACCGACATAACAGGTGCGATTAAGGAACGCAAAATCTTTCCGTGTATGTTCGGTTCGGCACTCAAACTTGACGGTGTAAAGGCATTTTTGAATCTGCTTGACGAATACACGGTTATGCCCTCTTACGGTGCTGAGTTCGGTGCAAAGGTCTATAAAATTGCAGAGGACAATCAGGGCAACCGCCTTACATTTATGAAAATTACGGGCGGAAGTCTTAAAGTGCGTGAAATTCTCCAAAGCGAAAAAAATACCAATGCCGAAAAGGTAAACAGAATAAGAATTTATTCAGGCGAGAAATTCACAGCCGTTGAGGAGGCTGTTGCAGGAACCGTTTGTGCGGTAACGGGAATAACATTCACTTCATCGGGTGACGGCTTGGGTGTTGAGAAAAATTCCGGAGTTCCCGTACTCGAACCTGTTTTGACTTACAAGGTTGAATTAGAGGATGGGACAGACGCCCACACGGCTCTCACAAAGCTGAAAACGCTTGAAAACGAAGATCCTCAGCTAAATGTTGTGTGGAACAGCAGACTCGGTGAAATCCACATCCGCCTTATGGGTGAAATTCAGCTTGAGGTGCTGAGGTGCATAATAAAAGAGCGTTTCGGTATGAATGTATCGTTCAGCACAGGCAGTATAATCTATAAAGAGACAATTGAAAATACGGTTGAGGGTGTCGGTCATTTTGAGCCGTTAAGACACTATGCAGAGGTTCATCTCCTTTTGAAACCAGCAAAGCGTGGCAGCGGAATTACAATTAATTCCCGTTGCAAAGAGGACTTGCTCGACCGCAACTGGCAAAGGTTGATTCTTACTCACCTCTGTGAAAAAACACATCTCGGTGTGCTGACAGGCTCGCCGATTACAGATATTGAAATCACGCTTGTTTCGGGAAAAGCTCACGCAAAGCATACCGAGGGCGGAGATTTCAGACAGGCAACCTACCGTGCCGTAAGACAGGGACTGCGCTCGGCAAAGAGCATTCTGCTTGAGCCTGTTTATGATTTCACGCTTGAAGTGCCTAACGAAAATGTGGGACGGGCAATGTCAGATATTCAGCGGATGAGCGGTACTTTCAATTCTCCGGAAGCCAAGGGAGAAAATTCCGTTCTCACAGGTACTGCACCCGTGTCCGAAATGGGCAACTATACAAAAGAAGTTATGCAGTACACTCACGGCAGAGGCAGACTTTCGTGCAGTCTTAAAGGCTATGAGCCGTGTCACAACAGCGATGAAGTTATTGCACAAATCGGCTACGATTGCGATGCCGATGTTGACAATCCATGCGGTTCTGTGTTCTGTTCTCACGGAGCAGGCTACAATGTGCCGTGGAATGATGTCGGCGAGCATATGCATCTGCCGAGTATTCTCGATGCTCCGAAAGACGATGAAATCGGCACAAACAGCGAAAACGCTTTTGCAAAGTGCAAAACTCAGGACGATATTTTTGCTCTCGACAAGGAGCTTATGCAGATTTTTGAACAGACCTACGGTCCTGTGACACGCAGAAAACACGCTCCCGAAAAGCGTCATGTCAAGGTGGTTTCGTCAATTGACAAGGCGGCTGAAAAGTATAAAAAATCCCCCGTGTATGACGGCACGGAGTATCTGCTTGTTGACGGCTACAATGTTATTTTTGCGTGGGAACACCTCAAAGAGCTTTCTGAAAGAAGTCTTGACGGTGCAAGGCACGCTCTGATAAACATTCTCTGCAACTATCAGGGCTACAGCAAGTGTAACCTTATTCTCGTGTTTGATGCGTACAAGGTAAAGGGCGAACACAGAGAGGTTGAAACCGTGAATAATATCAGCATTGTATATACCAAAGAGGCAGAAACCGCCGATATGTTCATTGAGAAAACATCTCACAAGCTTGCCAAAACCAACAAGGTGCGTGTCGTAACATCCGACGCACTCGAACAGATGATAATTCTGGGCAACGGTGCGTTGCGTGTTTCATCAAGAGCATTTTTAGAAGAAGTCAGACAAGCCGAAAATGAAATCAGAGAAATAATAAATTCTTCAAACGAATTAAACAATAATATGAATTAGTTTATGGATAGCCTGTAGGGGCGTTCATTGGACGCCCGCCTTGATGATACATTTTGTTTATTTTCGTATGTTTTGATGTGATGAAAACGGTGTATTGATTAGTAGGGGCGAACACGGTTCGCCGCTATATAAAAAGCCGACAGATACATTCTTGTATTCTGTCGGCTTTTTTAATTTCTGTTAGGCTTGTTTTTTTCAAGCAAAAGTGCAAAATCTATCAGCAGTTTATTTTCGTCCGAAGAAAGATTTTTGGTTATTTCTGCAAGCTGTTTTATTGTGGCGTTATTGTTAAGTTCAAATTCACCAATCAGCAAATCATCGGGAGAAACTTCAAGGGCATTGCATACCTTTATCATACATTCAAGTGACATTGCAACAGAACCTGTTTCAAGGTGTGACATATGAATTGTTGAAATGTCGATAATTTCCGCAAGCTGTGCCTGCGTGAACCCTTTTTGCTTTCTGTATTTTTTAATTCTGTTACCTATTTCTTTAAGGTTTAGCATTGTTTATCACCAAGTAAATATTATCTTTTAAAAGGATAAAAATAAATAAATTATTAAAGATAGTATTGCTTTTAAAAGGATAGTATGCTATAATAAATACAAATTATTACTGAGGGTGATATGTTGTGTTTTGTAGTAATTGCGGCGAGAAAATTGATGACAGTTCTTCTTTTTGTAAAAACTGCGGTGCAAAGATTACAAATAATGACAAAACCGAGCGAGTTCAGCTGAAATGCAAGGAATGCGGCGGTGTGATGACAGCCGACAGCAGTAACAAAACCCTTCATTGCCCATATTGCGGTTCAGACGAAGTTATAGTGTACGGTGATGCAGTTGAGGTTGAACGAATAAAAAACGATACCTATAAGGAAATGGAATACAAAAAATGGGAGAGAGCAGACGAAAAGGAGCGGAAAAAAGAAAAGGAAAAAGCTGATGAAGCGTACAGAAAAAGCGGATTTGGCATTGTTGCAATAATCGGTGCGATTGTTTCTGCGCTCTTTTTAATCGGTTCATACAGTATTAACAGATGGGGCAATGTTGTTGTAACGGCAATTCAACTATTACTGTTTGTTGTCTCAGTTCTTATCAGAAAAGAAATAATAAAATGCTCAAACAGAGGAATACCTGCCTTATTGACAACTATAGGTTTATTGTTGATAATTCCCTTTTTAATTTTTAGCAAATAAACAGAATCGTTCTGTTATTATAAAGGAGAGTAAAACTATGAAAAAGAAAAAATTATTTGCCGTTGTGGCAATGTCGCTTGCAATACTTATGTCTGTGTCATTGTCAGGCTGCGGAAAAGACAGCAGTTCAGAAGATGATGCGAAGGAATCAACATCCGTAGTGTCGGAAATTTCAGATGAATCAAGTGATGTTGAGTCTGAACCCGAAACCGAAAAGCCTAAAAAGGAAGAAAGTTCAAAGAAAGAGCAAAGCTCCAAAAAAGAGAGTTCAAAGGAAGAAAGCTCCGAAAGTGAAGAAGTTTCTTCATCCTTCAAAGAAACAATGGACGAGTACGAAGAGTTTATGGACAAGTATGTTGACTTTATGAAAAGCTATGATGCAAATGATGTAACAATGCTTTCCGAATATACCGAACTTTTGAGTCAGTACAACACATATATGGACAAGGTTTCAAAAATTGATGAGGACGAACTTTCATCGGCTGACCTTGCATATTATCTTGATGTTACAAACAGAGTGAACAAAAAACTTCTTGAGGTTCAACAATAATTTAATTAAAAATAAGCAAGCCGGCAGATACAGCGATTGTATTCTGTCGGCTTTGTTGTTTTTAATAATGTAAAATCAAATTTCTTCTTCCATGTCATCATCGGGTTCATCGTAATCGTCACGGTCATTTCTGTGGCGTTTAAAGCTTGCGACTGCCGTACCGCCTGCGATAAGCAGAAGAATTATCGCAAAATCAGTAGGCATTGAACCGCCGTCCGATTCATCGGAGGTGGAGTTGTCTTGTGTGTCTGTTTTGTCAGTTGCAAAAGCAAGGGTACTGCTCCCGAAAATCATCATAAGAGCAAGCAAAAACGGTACAAATTTTTTCACGACAACACCTCCGCAATATCTACACGAATTATACCATTATAATTCCAAATTAGCAATATCAAATTTTGAATACCAAATCAGCAATATATGTCAATGTTCACAGCAACTGTCCCTGTAGATTTTGTAGGGAAAGGGTTATACAATGAAGAAATTTTAATAAATAACAAAACAAGACAGCCGTAAACTGTCTTGTTTATATGTAATACTATTCGACTGCGTTGTTAATTGCTCTTATTCTGAGCGCTGAAACAATGCACAGAGTAACTTTTATCAACATTATGAAGATGAAAATTATGCTGTAAATATTGAATGTTTCAGCACCGCGAATTATGTCAAGAAGGGTATAAGCTCCGTAAGCAACCATAATCATAAAAGTAACAGCAGATGATATAATAATCAATCCGTTTGCCATCGTGCTTTTACTGCGTATGGATTTGTAAACGAGATATACGGGCAATACCAACGATGCAATATCCATAATTTCAAAAATAACATATAAAACATAATTTCCTAACAAGCTTGAGAAAGATGCAAAGGTTGTAAAAAGAGTGTTGAAAATGAATAGGAACGGATAGTCGCCGTGGATTGCCCAAAAAGAAGAATAATCAAAATTGAGTGAATAGTCGTATGTATAAAAATTCATACGGCTCATTACCTCAATGCAAATCGCAAACAACAGCAATATGCCGATGAGAACACTCTGCATAATTCCCGTAACTTTAAGCATTTTATTTGTTTTCATAAAATCACCGCTTAGTTATTTACTGTAACTGATTTGATTTTTTAATCTGTTTTATTCGCAGTATTGAAACGGCAATCAATCCTATTTTTATCAGTATCACAATTATTAAAACTACTTGAACCAAAGTAAATTCGCCAAATCCACGGGCAAGTTCAAATAGGGTAGAGAAAAGACTCCGACATGCGGATAACAAAGTCAATGCCGATCCTGCAATAATCAATCCGTTTGCAACTATGTTTTTGCGGAATATTGACAGATAGCCTAAAATAACAGGCAAGGTTAACGCTGCAGCGGCAATAATCTGAAAAATTATTTTAAGAACATAAAGACGCATCAAATCTAAAAAATAAGCTATGGTTTCCGCAATGGAATTTATGAGGAAAAACACTGAAGAATTATTCCGTAAATCCCAATAACCAATACCCATATTTCTAAGAAAATCAAAAGAATAATCTTCACAATAGTATGTGTTATACAAAAATGTCACTTGAATCCAAATGGCAAGCAGTAACAGAGTTGCAATGAGTACACCTTGTATAATTCCTGTGTACTTGAGAGTTTTATTGCTTTTCATAATCTCACCGCCTTTTAATCTCTTTTAACCGTTACAAAAATTAATCCGATTTTTATTATTAAATTGATTATGTAAAACGCTAACAATAGAAAATAGTGATTGGATGTGAAAAAATATCCTATTGTAAAAAATAAGCCGTAAAATGCTGACAAAACGGTGTCGGGAATCATAAGAATAAGAATAATTGTATTTGCGGATTTTTTGTTTTTGAATACTGATTTGTATGTTAAAAACCAAAGCAGTGCGGGCATCAATATCAGCACAAAATTTTGAAACATAATTGCCTGTACGGTGTAGGGGTGGTCAAAATAGAACTCTATGAGATAAAGCGGAGTTATTGCAAACATAGGTGCGTATATCGGCGGCTCGGATGTTATACAATGAATATTAAAACACACGATTGACCCTACAGTAAGCCACAATACAAAGAAAATCTGCCAAATTGCTGTCGCTTGATTTTTTGTAATTTCTTTCATAAAATCACCGCCTTTTGATTAATTACAATTTTTCTGTGTTTCTATTGTATTAATATTATAGCACAATGTAATTCAAAGTGCAATTGCAAAATATTTTGCCATGCAATTTTGTGCTATTTTTACAAAACAATAATCCTAAAAAGGTTCAGATTGACGGTAAAATTAGTTGCAATGAATAAATTGCAGTAAAATTTTTGTGCAAAATAAAACCCGACAGCCACACATTGTACCGTGTGACTGTCGGGGAGAGAAGGATTTGTATTAACTTTAAATCAGAATCCCGTTGCAATGGTCAATTTCATGTTGAATAATCTGTGCGGTAAAGTCTGAAAAACTGCGTTTTATCTGCTTGAAATTTTCGTTGAAATATTTTACTTTTATCGTTTTGTAACGAACTGTTTTGCGTTCGCCGTCAAGCGAAAGACAGCCTTCCTCGGTTTCAAATTCACCGAATTTGCTAATAATTTCGGGATTGAACATAACAAGATATTTTCCGTTGTCATTAATTGCGATTATCTTTTTTGCAACGCCTATCATGTTAGCCGCCATGCCCACACAACGGTCAAAATTTGCCCTGAGTGTGTCGAGCAAATCCTGTGCAGTCTGCAAATCTGCCTGTGTTGCGTCCTCCGACTTTCTCTGTAAAAACATAGGATCATGTACAATTTCTCTTACCATAACTCTGCCTCTTTCAGTTTCTAACCCGAGTATAACACATCGGTGTATTTAAAACAAGCCTTACTGTTCCGACTGAATATTGACCGCTGTCCATTCACCGTCTTTATTGATTACGGTAATTCGTGATTTTACGGGTTCGGTTGTCATCCAAAAAGTTCCGTCCTCTGTGTATAAATTCTTTGTGTATTCAATCCACATATATCCCGTGTCTGTGTAAAGCTTTGCGGAGTTCAATTCAACCTTAGCTTTGACTGTGTAATCGCCCTCAACACGGTCATATGAATAATACGCAAGTTCTCCGAATTTTCCTTTGGCGGTTTCATATTTACCGTTGAAATCAATAACATTTTTTATATCATTCAAAAGCGGTTCAAGCTGTTTTTGGTCCGATTGTGAATATCCCTTGTCAAATTCATTTAGCATTTCGTCGCTGAAATATGGGCTTTTCGCTGTATCTGTGTTGTCAGCACCGTACATATAATTTGCTCCGATAATAATTAAGGGGATAAGAACAGTAACCAAAATAGCCGCAATTGCAACTTTAATTATTCTTTTCTTTTTGTTCTGCTTTTCAATACTTTTCCATACGCTGTTAATTTCATCGTCAAGGTGTGCCGTTTTGTCAATTTCGGTTTTTGAAAGTGATAAAATACGATTGCATTTATCGCAAGTACGGCAATGCTCCTCAATAAATTTCCTGCTTTCATCACTTGCGGTATTATCGGAATACAAAGGAATTAAATCACGCACTATGTTGCAGTTCTTATTCATTATCATCACCAAGCCTTTCCAATAATCTGACTTTTGCACGGTAATAGGTGACTCGTACCCATGTTTCTTTTTTGCCGAAAATTTCGGCAATTTCCTTATATGACAGCTCTGCAAAAACTTTTAAAATAAAGACCTCACGATACGGTTCATCAAGAATATGCAGATATTTATGTATTCGCAATGCCGTGTCTTTATCCGAAAGCTTTTCTTCTAAATTGCTGATGTCGGCAATTTCTGCATTGTCAAAACCGTCAATTTTCTTTTGCTTACGCAGATATTTTAAATATTCGTTTTTGGCAATGGCACAAAGCCATGTTGAGGGCTTGTACTTTTTGTTGTAGCTTTTGTAATGTTCAAATGCTTTAAGAAAAGTTTCGGCAGTCAATTCCTCTGCAAGGTCGCTGTTTTTACAGAGATTAATCAGAAATCCGTAAACTGTTTTAAAGTTTTGTCTGTAAAATTCTTCAAATGGCACTTTGTCACCTCCCGTATATTAAATCCGCAAATTGCTGTTTTGTTACAGTATATTGAAATTTTATCATAAAAATTTTTTCTGTTCAATGTTTTGCAACAGACAACCTCTTGTCTACATATAAATTACCGAGGTGGTTAGGTGAAATATCCGGAGTTATCGTGCAATGTTTATGCTGAGGTTGACGGTGAGAATGTTCTGCTGATTGAAATTGACAAAGAGGGCAGAGCAAAGGTTTATCATGAAAATTTAAGAATTGACGGGGTGCAGAAAATTTTTGAAGAAATCAACTGCAACATTGAAAGCTACATA
Organism: Ruminococcus bromii; assembly: GCF_002834235.1. Taxonomy (GTDB): domain Bacteria; phylum Bacillota; class Clostridia; order Oscillospirales; family Acutalibacteraceae; genus Ruminococcoides; species Ruminococcoides intestinale. The sequence continues at coordinate 74,618 of NZ_NNBY01000035.1, forward strand.
AAATATTTCGGAACAAAATAAAATAGCGCAAAATAAAACGCCCTCCGTTTGGAGAGCGAAATTCTGTGAATTTACAAATTATCAAAATTAATCTTCGTCATCGCTGTGGGCATGGTCATACAGCTTTTGAATATCATCGGGAAGATTGTTCGGGAGCATTTCGTTGATTCTGTCCTCGTTGCCGTCAGCAATGGCGGTATCGTAGTACCAGCACTTAAAGCGGAGCATATCAAGCGTCTTTTGAAGACGCTCAATTTCCTTTTCTACGGTTTTTTTCTGATTTTCAAAAAGTTCTCGCCTTTGCGGATAGGACGAACTGCCCTCGGCGCACCACTGCATATACTTTTTGATGTCCCTGATTTCAAGTCCCGATTTTTTGAGGCAGTCAATTATGCGGAGTGTTTCAAGCTCTCTGTCGGAAAATCTGCGGATACCCGAAACCCTCTTCATATGCGGAAAAAGTCCCTCTTTATCGTAATAACGCAGGGTTGAAACAGGAACACCGCACATCTGAGATACCTGACCGATTGTGTACATAAAATCACTCCAAAACATTCTAAAAGCTCTTGACCTAAAGCCAAGTTTATCTGTCAATACAATCATACTGCATAATGATTTGAATGTCAATTGAATTGTTCTTTAATAAAAAATTAACGGAGCAGATTTTAATTTCTGCTCCGTGTTTGTTAGGAAAATATGCTTGTCACATTGATTCCGTTTGTGGTTATGTTTAATACTATACCGATTACGGTTATCGGGATGATTATGACTGAAAAAAATTTAAAGAATGATCCCGCACTGGAAAAAGATTCAGTGCCTTTGGTATAGACAAAAGGTGATTTTACAAATTTTTCGGCTATGGGTGATTTGGAGATGTAGTAGAATTGTCTTGATGCTGTAATGCCGAAGTGGGCGAACATTATACTGTTCCACACATTTCCCGCCTTGCCGATAAAGCCCATAAACGGCAAACAATAGAATATGTACAGTGCAATGAACAGCAATATCGGTCTGAGAAAAGTTATTTTTGAGGTGGGATAGTTACATCCCAAAACATTAACCGTACTGAGCAAAATTAGGACAAACAGGATTATCAGAACAATAATGCCTATTACATTTTCGTGTGTAATATTAATGCCGCAATTTTGGAGTATGGCAATTGTCAAAAGCAAGATAGCTGCGATGCCCGTGTACACAAAGTCAAAAATCATTAGTTGCTTTTTCATATAAATCTCCGTGTTTTAAAATATATGCTGAATATACCATATTTTTTGATATTATACAATACCATTGTTATTTAATTGGAATAAGTCACATATTGAACACTTTTTACTTATTGAAATTGCATATAAAAAGAAAGCAAGGCACGAAATTGCACCTTGCTTTTTGGGAAGATATATTAATGTAACTTGTTGTTTTGATTATTTCTTTTCGAGAACATTGAGGAAATCTTCAATTTCGACAAGCTTTTCTTTGGCAAGATTTTTGCCGGCGTTATATGCCTCGTCAAGCACATCCGTGTTCATTTCAAATGATTTTACATACTTGTGTGACGGGCGGAGTACCATAAGTCTGCCGTCCTCCTCAAGCTGTTTCATTCTTTTGCATTGCTCATTATAGCGGTCAAATCTCGTCATAAGAGCGTTGATGAGGTTCGGATAGTCCTTGTATTTTTTGTTGATTAAAAATTCAAACTTGCGATAGTCCGTGCAAGGTTCATTTTCGGGCTTTGTCAAAAGCACAAGCACACGGGAACAGCCCTGTTCAAACGCACGGTCAAAGGGAACAGCGTCGGCAATACTGCCGTCAACATACTTTCCGCCCTCAAATTCGCTTATCTGATAGAGAATAGGAACTGTGCAGGACGCTCTTACGGAGTCAAGCAAGCGCTGTTCGCTTTTGTTCTCGGAAAAATATTTTGCCTTGCCTGTTACACAGTCGGTTGCCACAAATTCGCAGTTTGTATCTGACGCAAAAAATGTATCAAAATCGAACGGATAGTCCTGATAAGGAAATCTGTAAATCATATTGTCAAGATCCATTGAAAGAAAACCGAGAACCGAAAAATCGCCTGTTCTGTGGGGCATAATAACCCTGCGGGAACGACCTTCCTGTTTTGCGGTAAAATCAAGAGCGACCTCAGCTCCCGCCGAAACTCCTGCAACATAGTCAAAGTGTATTTTGTTTTCAAGCAGACAGTCGGTTATACCGGCGGTAAAAATTCCTCGCCTTGCTCCGCCTTCAATTATCAGACCTGTCATAAGGACCTCCGTTGACTCAAAAAAATTTTGGTGCTATAATCAAACTGTTTTATGGGGTGATAGTATGGACGCTAATGTGACTGACCTTCGCATTGTAAAAACAAGAACCAATATAAAAAATTCGCTGATTGATTTGCTCGCCGAAAAAAATGTTTCCAAAATCACGGTGACTGAGCTTGCAGAAAAGGCGATGATTAACCGCAAAACCTTTTACCGCCATTATCACACGGTTCAGGATGTTGTCGATGATATCAATTACGATATAATCAACGATGTTATCAGCCATGCGAAAAAATCCGATCGTGACGGCAACAATCTTGTGAATCAGCTGAATTTTATCGGTCTTTCCATTGTTGAAAATAAAGAACAGATTAATAAAATTCTGAAAAATTCTCCCGAGGTGTTCGGCTCGGGACGCTCTGTTGAGCTTTTGAAAAGATTTATCGAGGTTTCAATAAGACCTGTGCTTAATTTTAAAAATGAAACAAAACTCAAATACCTTGTTGAGTTTGTCGTTTCGGGATTCATCTCGGTTTATGTCCGTTGGTTCAATGACGGCTGTGCAGAAAGCTCCGAAAAACTTGCAGACGCTGTCAACGAGTTCGTTCTCGGAGCATTGTCCGAATATGTTCCGCCCGAAAAGCTGATTAACTCATTTTCCAATGAGCCTTAGTAATTGCCTCGAATCCTTTGGGGGAGAGAATAGGCTTTGAAATTTTTTTCATTGTTTCATCGCAAAGACAGCGGTTTTCGCAGAATTCTCTGCCTGCCTCCGTGATTGAATCAAGGTATGCTTTTCTCTGCCTTTCAGCTTTTTCTGCAATAAAAAGCTCGCCCTCGGGGCATTTTATCATCGTGTAATTGCCGTTACCGCAAATCAAATCAAGCTGTTTTGTAAGTGCGGGATACATCGGTTCGGTACTCACATATCCGCAAGTTGTAATAACCAAAAGCCTCTTTTCGTGCATTGCTTCATCACGCAGTTCATGGAAAGAGGCTTCTTTGTCCTCGACAACATTTCCCGAATAGGGGAGCATATACGGCAGACATCTGTCGGTTAATGCTTTCATCTGTGACGGCATACCGAAAAAGTAGAGCGGAAAGCTCTCAATGATAATATCGGCAGAATTAATCTTTTCGTAGATTTTCTGCATATCGTCCTTTATAACACATTTGCCGGGTGTTCTGCTCCAACACGAAAAGCAACCCATACATGGCTTGATTGTTTCCTTTTTAACCGTGATATATTCAACTTCCGTATCGGCTGAAAAGCCGTCAAGAAATGCTTTTGTAATGTTGAGAGTATTGCTTTTTTCGCCCTTTGGACTACCGTTTAATACGAGAACTTTCATAATCACTCCTGTGACGGCTTGTAAACCGCATTTTTATCCATTGTGGTAAACAAAAGATTTCCCTTTGCCCTCACTTCACCGTCAACCTTGATGACACACGCAAATTCAAATGCCGACTTTGTTGACATTGTAACATTTACGCTGATAATAAGCGTATCACCCGGAATAACGGGGCGGAGCATTTTGAAATCCTTGACTTTTAGAAGAACATACAGCTTGTCCTCCTCAACGCTTTCGGGAGCAAATACAAGACTGCAAAGCTGTGCCGCAGATTCAATGAGCAATACTCCCGGCATAATCGGTGTGTCGGGAAAATGACCTGCAAAATACGGCTCGTTCACTGACACATTTTTAATACCTGTTGCCGAAACATTCGGCTCAAGCTCGGTCACCCTCTCAATCATCTGAAAGGGTGGTCTTTGTTTTATTCTTTGATTGATTTCAAGCAGATTCATCATAAGCTGAGTCCTCCGTCAAGCACAAGCACCTGACCTGTCATATATGAAAAATCGTCACTGCAAAGCTGTCCAACGACATTTGCGACATCCTGAACTGTGCCGAATCTCTTTTCGGGAATAGCCTCAAGATACTTTTTTTGCAATTCTTCGGGAATGCCGTTCATCATTTCGGTTTCGATAAAACCGGGTGCAACTGCGTTTACTCTGATTCCGTACTTTGCAAGTTCCTTTGCAAGCGTGTGTGTCATAGCGTTTACCGCACCCTTTGTTGCACTGTAAACCGACTGACCTTCAACTGCAAGAACAGAGCTTACGGAAGAAATGTTGATGATGATTCCGCTCTTTTTGCGGAGCATTTTAAGCGATGCCTGTCTTGCACAATTGAAATATCCTTTGATATTAATGTCAAGACTTCTTTCAAGCGACTCGTCTTTAATCATCAAAAGGTAAGCGTCGTCAACCACACCTGCGTTGTTGACAAGCACATCAATTCCGCCGAAGTCCTGCTGAATACTGCGGAACATATCCTTTACTTCGTCAATATCTGCCGTGTTTGCCTTGTAGGCAACGGCTTTTCTGCCGAGTGATGTAATTTCGTCAACAGCCTTTTGAGCCATTTCTAAATTTGAATTGCAGTTCACGGCAATGTCATATCCAAGCTCTGCAAGCTTTAAAGCGCAAGCCTTGCCAATGCCCCTTGATGAACCTGTTACAAGAGCGGTTTTGCTCATATTTACCTCCGATTTTTACGCTTTCTTCAGAATTACGGCAGAGTATGTTCCGCCCGCACCCATTGAAAGAGCAAGTCCGTATTCGTAATTTTTCTCGCTGTCAGAAAGAAGCTCAGCCGCATATGCCGCTGTCATTGCGCTTGCTGCGGCTCTTGCATTGCCGATTTCCTGCGATACATCATAGCATGGCATAAGCGTCTTGATAATCTTCCTGTCATCACAGCATACAAAGTCGATATTGTCTGCCTCAATGCCGGCATTCAAACAAGCCTTTTCGATAACCTCAACAACAGCCTTGCTGTCAACCTCTGAGTTGTCATAAGATACAGGGCGGTGAGCCTGTGCATAACCCTTAATTTCTGCATACTTGCGTGCATTTCTGCCGTTTGCACTTTCTTCTGTTTCAAGAACGAGAGTTACAGAGCCCTCACCGAGCGGTTTTTCAAGCAATTCGGCCTTTGTATAGAGTTCAAGGTTTGTCTTTGTATTTTCATCGGTACCTGCGGCAAGCATAACGCTTTCGTTGCCGTCTGCAAGAATATCAGCGGCATAGCAAATACTCTGCAGTCCTGCCTGATTGCCGTTTGCAACAGTTGCGTTGTAGCCCTTGATACCTGAGAAAATGCTCAGATAACCGCCTGCGGCATTGTAAACCGTATTCGGGAATGAAAAAGCACTGCCCTTTTCGGTACCTCTTGTGATTGCCTTTTTCTGGAAATCAACAATTTCGGTCATAGGACCGTCAGCCGTGCCGATTACGATACCTGTTTTATATTCGTTGCCTTTGTCAATTTTAATGTCAGCGTCTGCAAGTGCGTCCATACCGCTCAAAAGCTGGAGCTGACTGAAACGGTCAAGCTTTCTGTAAAATGCAACCTTGATTCCGTGTTTGTCATAATCTTCGGAGGTAAGATTGCAGTTAAGGCTGTGTTCGTCAGTCTTTGTGCCTGTAAGCTTTGAAATGCCCGTAATGTAAATTTTTTCATTTTTACTGTTGTCGGGAATATCATGCTCGTTGTCCGAGAAAATGATGCTTGCGTTGTTGCCGCCGAATGCAAATGAGTTTGACATTGCATAGTGAACATCTTTTGTGTGGCTTTTGTTCGGAATAAAGTCAATGTTGCCAGCCTTTTCGGAAAGCACCTTCAAATCTTCATCGGAGTAGCCGATTGTAGGCGGAACGAGGTTTTCTTTTATTGCTTTTACGGAAAATACAGCCTCAATTGAGCCGGCCGCACCGAGGCAATGACCTGTCATAGATTTTGTTGAGCTGACAGAAAGGTGGTTGTTGCCGTCAAAAAGTGTGTGAAGTGAAAGAAATTCAGCCTCGTCATTTTTGGCAGTACCCGTTCCGTGTGCGTTTATGTAGTCGATATCGTCAAAACTAAGAGCAGAGCTTTCAACAGCTCTTCTGATTGCACTCATCTGACCTTCACCGTCGGGACGGGGAGCGGTAATGTGGTAAGCGTCACTGCTTACACCCGAACCGAGAATTTCACAGTAAATCTTTGCGCCTCGTTCAACAGCGTGTTCGTAGCTTTCGATTACAAGAATACCCGAACCTTCGCCGAGCGTGATACCTGTGCTGTGATTGAACGGGGAACAGGCGTTTTCGTCAAGCGCATGGAGAGCGTGGAAACCGCTGAATGCAAGTGAAGAAAAGCTGTCCGAACCGCCTGCGATGAACACATCGCCCTTGCCCTCACGGATAAGGTCACAGGCATAGCCGATGCTCATTGTGCCTGCCGCACAAGCGTTGACGATGTTTGCGGTAATGCCCTCAAGTCCGAAATGAGCGGAAACATTGTTGGCAATTGCCGAAGCACCCATTTTGAAAATATCTTCTTTTTTACCGCCGTCACCCTTGATTTCGTCTGTGTAATATTTGTCAATGCTTGCCGCACCGCCTACACAACTGCCAAGAATAACACCGACGTTCTTTTCGGATGCGTCAATGTTTGCATCTTCAAAAGCCTCGTTTGCGGCATGAATACAGAGAAGGGAAGAACGGTCATAGTTTTCGGGAGAAAGCTCTGACGATGCCTTGTCAACCTCTGCACCCTTGTGTGCATAACAGTTTGAGGTGTCAACCGACTTAACCTCATCAATGCCGGAGTGACCGAGTGTTACGGCATCCCAGCAATCCTTTACATTGTCACCGACGCCGCAGATAAGTCCGAGTCCTGTGACAACACATCTCTTTTTGTCAGCCATATTAACCCTGCTTGCTTTCTACATATTCTGTAAGTGCTCTGATTGATTGGAAGTGCTCACGGTCTGCACCTGTCATATCAATACCGAAAAGTGTGTCGATGCCTGCAACGATTTCGATTGAGTCGATTGAGTCAAGACCGATTTCGTCACCGAAAAGCTCTGAATCGTATGTAAGAATGTTTTCGGGAATTCTAAGGTTTTCTACGAGCATTTCCTTAATCTGATCTGCAATAGCATTGTTCATTTTAATTACCTCACTTAAAAATATGATTTTTTGATTTTATTATAAATTTTCCGAAGAAAAATCTTCTTTGTAATAAACCTTGCCTTTGCCGTATTTTTCTTCAAGCTCAAGATAAAGCTTTTTGACCTGCTTTTCGGCTTCGGCACTAATTTCTTTTGCATATTTTGAGAAGCGAACATTTTCGGGACATTCGGATTTTATCGGATTGCCGATTAAAATTTTCTGCCTTTTTCCGAAAAGAATTTTATACTCACCCAAAGATGCAATCGGGATTATGTCAAGCCCTTTTTTTGTCGCAAGCAATGCCGCACCGGGCTTGAACGGGAGCATTTTGCCATCTCTTGCAATTCCGCCCTCGGGGAAGATAAGCATTGAATATCCGTTTTCAACCGCACCCTCACTTTGTGCATACCAGTTTGTGTCCATGGTGTCAAAGTCAACGGGAATACTGCGGCAAATTCGGATAAACGAGCCTGTTCCGCTCTTGTCGTACCAGCTTTTTTTAACAAGCATATACGGCTTGTATCTGCTGAGTACAGAGCTTATCACAACTCCGTCAAAGTGGTGAGTGTGGTTGCATACAAACACAACAGGCTTGCTCTTGAGGCTCTTTTTAAGGCTCTTGTCCTTCCATTCAACCTTCGGGCGAATAAGAAGATGCACAAGACCTTTTACAAATTTTATGAATGCAAGCTGTCCTGCTTTTTTATGATAATTGTACTCCATACTCTTTACCCTCGTTTTTTTAAAATATTATATTTTTATTTAAAAAAATTTCAACGGTCAAATGAATTTTGCGTGTGTCTTATGCAACATTCTGTCGAATTTTGTGGCATAAAATATATGGGAATTATTATGGAATATTTTTCCTTTTAGCTTTTTTACAAATGTTGACGGCTGTTGTTTATGGTGATATAATCATAGAAAAGAATTTTGCCTTTGAATCAAGGTAAACAAAGGAGAAACCTATGAAAAAAGTAATTTTAACAGGTGACCGTCCTACGGGCAGACTTCATGTCGGTCACTATGCAGGTTCGCTCAAGGAGAGAGTAAAGCTCCAGAATTCGGGCGAATATGATGATATATACCTTATGATTGCAGACGCTCAGGCTCTTACCGACAATGCCGAGCATCCCGAAAAGGTAAGACAGAACATTTTGCAGGTTGCGCTCGACTACCTTGCTTGCGGAATAGATCCGAACAAGTCAACGATTTTTGTTCAGTCAATGATCCCCGAGCTTACAGAGCTTACTTTCTATTATATGAACCTCGTAACCGTGTCCCGTGTTCAGCGTAACCCCACCGTTAAGGCAGAAATTCAGATGCGTAATTTTGAGGCAAGCATTCCTGTGGGATTTTTCTGTTATCCAATCAGTCAGGCGGCTGATATCACGGCATTCCGCGCAACTGCCGTTCCTGTCGGCGAGGATCAGCTTCCGATGCTTGAACAATGCAAGGAGATTGTTCACAAGTTCAATTCTGTTTACGGCGAAACTCTTACGGAACCGCAGATTATTCTTCCGAGCAACAAGGCTTGTCTGCGACTGCCCGGTATTGACGGCAAGGCAAAGATGAGCAAATCCCTCGGCAACTGCATTTATCTTGCAGAAGAACCCGAGGATATCAAGAAAAAGGTTATGTCAATGTTTACCGACCCGAATCATCTTCGTGTTGAGGATCCGGGCAAGGTTGAGGGCAACCCCGTGTTTATCTACCTTGACGCATTCTGCCGTGATGAGCATTTTGCTGAATTTTGGAATGATTACAGCTGTCTTGACGAACTCAAGGCTCATTATCAGCGTGGCGGACTCGGTGATGTCAAGGTTAAGAAATTCCTTAACAATGTTATGCAGGAGGAGCTTCGTCCTATTCGTGAACGCAGAAAAGAATGGGAAAATCATCTTCCCGATGTTCTCGATATTCTCAAAGAGGGCAGTAAGGTTGCAAAGGAAACTGCCGCAAAAACACTTGAGGATGTTCGTCATTCTATGAGAATCGATTATTTTACAGACAATAATCTTCTTAAATAATTTAAAATTCAATATGTAAAATACAGGTCGGAGGGACAGAAATCAAAAATTCTGTCTTTCCGATTTTTCTTATGAAAAAATTATTGCGAATTGACTCAATATTGTTGAAAAAATAAAAATACTATGCTATTATTGCGTTGAAAATACCCCGTTTTAAGGAGGATACATTATGATTGACGCAAGAAAGCATACGCTTGATTCTGTTAAAAAGCTGACCGATTACAGCGATTTTAACCTTTATAAAATGGATATATGCTACGATTACAGCATTGATAAAATCATTGACAGAGGGATTTTTGATGATGAGTCGGCTCTCGGTGCAATTTTGCAGGAGGTTCTGCCCGATTATCCCGTCAATCTTAAAATGCCGAATTTCGGGTGCAGTGCCTTTACAATGAAAAATCCCGACAGCGTAATGATGGGGCGAAACTATGATTTTAAGAACGACACTTCGTCAATGCTTGTGTATTGTTCGCCAAAGGACGGCTACAGGTCGGTTGCGTTTGCGGCACTTGATAATGTAGGTGCAAACAACCCCGAGTTGAGTGATGAAACAAGGCTTGCAACCTTGCTCTCACCGTTTATCAGCCTTGACGGAATCAATGAAAAGGGCGTGTCAATCGCAGTTCTCACACTTGACAGCAAGCCCGTCCGTCAGCAAAGCGGAAAGCCCGTTATCGCCACAACGCTTGCAATCCGTCTTATACTTGACAGAGCTGCGTCAACCGAAGAGGCGGTTACACTTTTTGAAAAATACGATATGTTCGCCTCAAGCGGAAGAGATTATCACTTTTATGTTACCGATTCAAACGGTGACGGTCGTGTTATTGAGTACGATTGCAACAGCGATGACCGAAAGCTTGTTGTTACAAAATCGCCTGCCGTTACAAACTTTTTTGTGATGTACAAAAATTTTGTAAAGCCTTATCAGAAAAACGGTGTTTACGGTCACGGCAGAGAGCGGTATGATAAGATAATTAATGTTCTTGAAAAGAATAATAGTTACACAAAAGAAACAGCATGGGAGGCTCTTGTTTCGGCATCACAAGCACCGAATCCGAACGATATAACAAGCAATACTCAATGGTCGATTGTTTATGACAACACAAACCTTACCGCTGATATTTCAATCCGCCGAGATTGGAACACGATGACAAAATATTCGCTAAAAGAAAATAAAATTACGGAATAAAAAAACAGGGAAGAAACCGAAAAAAGTTTCTTCCCTTTTATAATGTCTGATTCAGTTTTTGCCGTGCAGCATAACATCCGCCGTGAAAATCCCGTTTTCGTGAGAAAATCTGCAATAACCGCCGTCTTTTTCGGCAATTCTGCGTACCGACTGCGTACCGATACCGTTACCGTTTCGCTTTGACGAACCGAAAAAACCGTCCTTTTCGGTAATCTCTCCGTTGAAAGTATTCTCTACGGAAATAAGCAATATCTTTTCGGAATGCGGACGGGCATACATTTTAATCTGCCGTTTATCTCTGTCAAGTTTCATGCTCGCCTCAAATGCATTTTCAAGCAAATTTGCGATTACAAGACAGATATCGGATTCCGAAACTGTCAACTTTTCGGGGATGTCAATTTTTAGTTTAAACGGAATACCATTGCTCTTGTATTTTGAATAATAATGTCCGATAATCGCATTAACAGCCTGGTTTTTACAGAGTACAAGCTCTGTGTCGGGAATATTCTGCGATGCTGACGAAAGGTATTTTTCAAGTTCTTCCCAGTTCTTTTGCTCGGCAAGAGCATTAAGTACGGCAAAGTGATGTCGCATATCATGCCGTGCCTGACGGGTTTCTTCAATAGCGACTTTTAATGCGTCATACTGTGCCCTCTGCATATTCAAAAATTGATTTTTCTGAGCAAGTTTGTTATTGCGGTTCAGACTTTTTGCAATAAAATACAGCAAAGCGTAGAAAATGAGCAACAGCACAAGAAGTGATACGCTGATAACAATGTAACCCTGCATAATTCTTCCTGTATGGAGAATGTTAGGATTCCATGGGATTATAAAAAAGTTGAGCAAGATGAATATTATCGGTAAAATCCAGAATACATACCATGTCTGGGCAATGTTTTCATCATCGAGCAGTTCACTCACACCGTGTGTTGCAGGGTACCATGCAAGAATTACAAACATCCAGCATAGAATATTGAACAGCACAGCCGATTTAATTTCAAACCACGGCGTTGTGTTCTGCGGAAATGTTATCGAATCAACCGCCCGTGTAATGCTCGCAATGCAGGCAAACACTCCGCATACCGCAAGTAACACACTCACCGATTTCCACATGGATGTTTTGAGTGAACAACAGTATGCTGCCGAAAGAGCAAGCACTATCGGTATTGCAAGCACAAACGATTTCAGATTGTATCTGTAACAAACAAAACCGCACAATGTGCAAAGGCACACAAGTGATAAAATCATCACAGGAAACAGCCTGAGCTTGGATACCTTGAGATGTTTTTTTATAGGAAAATATGCAAGTACAACACCGGGGATGATTGCACCGAGTTCAATTATCGGACAGAAAACATTTGTCAATGCAAATCCCTCCTGCCGAAAATATATTCGCCAAAGGTGCTTTTTGCGCTTTTTACAAGACTTCGACTTATGGAGATTTTTTCACCGTTGTCAAGAACAAATTCATTGCCGCTCATATCCCTGATGTGTTCAAGATTTACTATGATTCCTCGGTTGCACACAAAGAAATTATCCCCGTCATCAAACAGCATTACAAATTCGGCAAATGTACTGCGCACAGACTTTTCGGATTTGTCCGTACAATGAATATGTATGCAGTGCTTAAAATGCTCGGCATACAAAATGTCGCAAAGCTTTATACGCACCGAGTCGCTTGCAGAGGGTATTTCAATGTATTTTTCTTCAACGGAAATTTTTTGCGAAATCTCATCGAGCAACATATCAAGCTCGTCATCGCTGTACGGCTTCACAAGATAGTGCAATGCCCGAACCCTAAAACCTTCAAGTGCGTGGTCGGTTGATGTGGTCGTGAAAACAAGCAGACAATCTTTGTCAAACTTCCTCAGCTTTTGTGCCGTATCAATTCCGTTTTCCTTTTCCATATATATATCCATAAAAACAAGGTCAAATCTGTTCTGCGTTGCATCATTCAGAAAATCCGTTCCGTTACCGTATCCGCAAATTTCAATATCATATGACCTTGAAAATGAGCTTTGAGAAAGTCTTTTGCAAAGTTTATTCCGCTCATTTTCGCAATCATCAACTATTGCAATCCTCATACCGTACCTCCTGCATAATTATCACTCTTATTGTATCACATAATATCGCAAATAGTGACTTTAATTTGCATTTCGTGCCAAAAATTTTCACTTTGTGCCAAATGTATGGACTAAATGACAATTATTTATTATAATTCAGCTTAAACCAAAAAATCATGGACAGATAAAAACACGGAGGAAATATTCTATGATTAACAAAAAGAAAACGGGACTTTGTCTTGCTTTGGCGGCAACATTGATTGCCTCGTCTGCACTTTGCGGATGTCAGCAGAGCGACAGCAGCAAATCCGCAAAATTCAACAGCGATGTAAAGGATGCGTCAAAATATACGGCTGACGAAAACGCACAGGTGTATAAGACCCTTGACTTTTCCGATGAACAGGAAAAGGAATTTGCAAAAAAAGGCTTTATAACAGCACCCGACAAACTCGAAATCAAAACCGAGAACGGAACTGTTGCATGGAGTCAGTCGGCATATGACTTTATCAGAAACTCGTCAACTCCCGACAGTGCAAACCCAAGCCTTTGGAGAAACACGGAGCTTAACTCGCTTTACGGACTTTTTGAAGTTGTTGACGGTGTTTATCAGGTAAGAGGCTACGATGTTGCCAATGTAACCTTTGTAAAGAGCGACAACGGCTGGATTGTTTTTGACTGTACAACAAGCTCCGAAACTGCAAAGGCGGCGCTTGAACTGCTTGAATCTAAGTTCGGCAAGGCGCATATTGCCGCTGTTGTTGTAAGCCACGCTCACATTGACCACTACGGCGGTATCGGCGGACTTATTGACGAAAAGAATGTTGCAGATTCATCACTTCCGCTTGATGAACAGATTAAGTCCGGCAAAACGCTCATTATCGTTCCCGAAGGCTACGAAAAGGCTGTTATGGAAGAAAATGTTTTTGCAGGAAACGCAATGAAACGCAGAACCAACTTTCAGTACGGATCATTGCTTGATAAGGGCGGTAAGGGCAGTTTATCGGTAGGTATCGGTCTTACCCCTTCAAGCGGCACAACAACATACATTTCACCGTCTTATGAGGTAAAGAAAGCTACCGAAACCATCAAGGTTGACGGTGTTGAAATGGTGTTCCAGCTTACTCCCGACACAGAATCGCCTGCCGAGATGAACACCTACCTTCCAAAATACAAGGCTTTGTGGATGGCTGAAAACTGTTCCGGCACAATGCACAACCTCTACACACTCAGAGGCGCAGAGGTTCGTGACGGCAATGCGTGGGCGCAGTATATTATGGAGGCAAAGGAGCTTTTCGGAGATAAAGCCGAAGTAGTTTTCCAGGCTCACAACTGGCCTCATTGGGGCAACGATGTAATCAATGACTACATGGCAAACACAGCCTCTGTCTATAAGTACATATTCTCACAAACACTTATGTACATCAATCAGGGCTATACTTCAACCGAAATTGCCAACATGATTGAACTCCCCGATGAACTCAACAAGGTTTGGTACACACGCCAGTATTACGGAACTCTCAAGCATAATGTAAAGGCAGTTTATCAGAAGTATATGGGTTGGTATGACGAAAACCCGATACATCTTGATGAGCTTGAACCGACAGAATATTCAAAGAAGCTTGTAGAGTATCTCGGCGACACAGACAAGGTTCTTGAAATGGCTAAAAAAGACTTTGACAAGGGAGAGTATCAGTGGGTTGCACAGATTACAAACACACTTGTATATGCAGATCCCGAAAATAAAGACGCCCGCTATCTCTGTGCAGACGCACTCGAACAGCTCGGCTATCAGGCTGAAAGCGGCGCATGGAGAAACGCTTATCTTACAGGTGCTTATGAGCTTCGTAACGGTACAAAAAATTATCCGAATTCCGAAGGTTCAGGTGCAACAGCTCTCGGTATGAGTACCGAAACAATGTTGGATTATCTCGGAATCTGTCTTGACGAAAAGAAGCTTGAAGATCAGAACCTTGTAATCAATCTTGAAGTGACCGATAAAAACGCAAAATATCTTCTTCGCATAAATCACGGTGTGCTTATCTATTCACAGGAAAAGTGGAGCGATAAGGCTGACGCAACAATCAAAACCAAGAGCGCAGGTATTCTCGGCATTGCACAGAACAATCAGAAACTTATGGACGCCGGCATTGAAAAGGTTGAGGGCAACAGTGACATCATCAAAACCCTTACATCAAGCGTTGCCGAATTCCCGCTGTATTTCAATATTATTGAACCCTAATTAAAGTATGAGGTGACTATGAAAGTATTTAATTGTATTTTCGGCATATTGTCGATAATAGGCGCAATTTATTGTATGTTCTATCCGGGACTTACCTTCCTTAATACCGGTTGGATAGTGACAATCCTCCTCGGAGTATGGGGAATATGCTCCGTGATTGACTACTTTGCAAAACGCAAAAAGGCAAAGGCTGAACAGAGTGAAGCGATAATGGGAACACTCGGTCTTGTTGTCGGCATTGCAGCGGCAGTAATTTCAATTCTTGCAATGTTTATGCCGAGCATAAGACTTATGTTTGATGTTATCATTCTCTGCATTTTCTCAGGCTGGCTTGTAGTGGACGGTATCTCGTCCGTTGCAATGTCATTCAAGGTCAAAAAAGCATCTTCATCAGGTGCATGGCTTATTCCGCTTTTCTGCGGAATACTCGTCATAATCGGCGGTATCTACGGATTTTTCCACCTTATATTTGCCGCACAGACAATCGGATTTATGATTGGTGTCCTTTTGTCAATCTACGGTGTAAAGCTTATTCTTTCGGCATTTGAAAAGCCGAGCGTGTAAGATACTTATCTTGTTTTCTTCTCTTTTTAAGAAAAGTATGATAACCCCAAAATTCCGAACCCTCAGAGTATTCACATCTTTGAGGGTTCGGGGCTTTATGAGGAATCAAAAAACAGAGTAGTCAGTTTTCTGTTTGATGCATAAAATATCAGTGTAGGAATTTTTCTTAAATTTTGTTATTAAAATGCAAATTCAGTATTGACAAATGAATTTTATTATGATAGAATAATGCCTGTTGAGTGACATTGCTCAGTATTCGGCGACATAGCCAAGTGGTAAGGCACGAGTCTGCAAAACTCTGACGCCCCGGTTCAAATCCGGGTGTCGCCTCCAAAACGGAAAGCACTTCTTAACGGGAGTGCTTTCCGATTATAAAAATGTGGGAGCATAGCTCAGCTGGGAGAGCATCTGCCTTACAAGCAGAGGGTCACAGGTTCGAGCCCTGTTGTTCCCACCATTATATGCGGATGTAGCTCATCTGGTAGAGCGCCACCTTGCCAAGGTGGAGGTAGCGGGTTCGAGCCCCGTCATCCGCTCCATTAAATCAGTACGGTTGATGTACTGATTTTTTTATTTTACAGATTTTTTTGACAAATAAGGGGCTCGAAGGCGACCGTTAAGAAAATGCTCCGGTGTAGCCTTGCGACCGCCGCCGGTGGCGGAAAGAGGGAGCAAAGCGCTGTCTGAAATAAGGAGCAAAAGGAAGCACATTTATGTGCAACGCATTGCGATTGTATTTCAGACGGTAAACCTTAAAATTAAGAGCGTTGATGATACGCACCGCAAGCAGTTGGCGGGGCAGAAATCTTTGCATCAAACAATCCCCGTCATCCGCTCCATTAAATCAGTACAGTTGATGTACTGATTTTTTTATTTTATTTTACAGATTTTTTTGACAAATAAGGGGCTGTTTTTTAACAGCCCCTTTGATTGTTGTGTAGTTAATTATAGTGTTCCGAATAATGATGTGCCTTGTCAAGAAGCATATCCTTAACCTTCATCAGCCTTGTACGACTGCTGCGGTCATTTTCTTCAAGTTTCATCGAGATGTATTTGATTGTTTCCTGATATCTCGGAATCATAACATGCTCAAGCGAATTAACACGGCGGCGTGTCTTTTCAATTTCTGCCGACATAAGCTCACAGCTTTTTTCAATTTCAGCGAGCCTTATCAGGTCGGGCAAAAGTTCGTTGAGCGACATAACCGCATCATCAAGTTCAAACGAAGTAAACGCAAAACCGTAGGGAAAAATATCGCCCTCGTTGCTTGTTCGTGTGCTTGATGAAAACTGCGGAATATCAACGCTCATAACATTTTTGGAAGAAAGCTCAAGGTCAATTCTCTGCTTCGGTGACATCAATGAGGCGTCCAGAGCCTCTTTTGACATAACCGCACTTGCGTTCACAAAGTGGTTGTTGCACTCTGCAAGCTCTCTTTCAATCTTCTCACGAAGCTCCTTGTTTTCTCTTACAAGGTCAAGAAATCGGCGCATCAGTTCGTCACGCTTGTCTTTTAACATTTTATGACCACGGGTAGCTGTTGCAAGCTGTTTTCTCAGCTTTGTCAACTGCATACGGGTGGGATTAACATTCATAACTGCCATTAGCAAACACCTTCAATGCGATTATTCTTTACCGTAAAACTCATCAAGCATATCGTCCTTAATTCGTTTAAGTTCACTTCTGGGAAGAATATGCAAAAGCTTCCAGCCGATGTCAAGTGTTTCTTCAATTGAACGGTTTGCGTCATAACCCTGTGAAACATACTCACGCTCAAATGCCTCGGCAAATTCAGCGTACTTTTTATCCATATCGGTAAGAGCCGCCTCACCGAGAATTATCATAAGTTCTCTTGCGTCTTTACCTCTTGCATAAGCGGCAAAAAGCTGGTTCATGGTTGCGGCGTGGTCTTTACGGGTTCTGTCGGGACCGATACCCTTGTCTTTAAGTCTTGAAAGTGACGGAAGAACATCAATCGGCGGAGTAATTCCCTTTCTGTAAAGCTCACGGGATAGGATAATCTGACCTTCTGTAATGTAGCCTGTAAGGTCAGGAATCGGGTGAGTCTTGTCATCTTCGGGCATTGTAAGAATCGGAATAAGAGTGATTGAACCTTCTTTGCCTTTAAGTCTGCCGGCTCTTTCATACAATGTTGCAAGGTCTGTGTACATATAACCCGGATAGCCTCGTCTGCCCGGAACTTCTTTTCTTGCGGCAGAAACCTCACGGAGCGCATCGGCATAGTTTGTGATGTCGGTCATAATAACGAGAACGTGCATTCCTCTGTCAAATGCAAGATATTCAGCCGCTGTGAGTGCCATTTTAGGAGTTGCAATACGCTCAATGGCAGGATCGTTTGCAAGGTTTACAAACATTACGGTTCTGTCAATAGCGCCTGTTTCTTTAAACGACTGAACAAAGTAGTCGGATTCTTCAAATGTAATACCCATTGCGGCAAATACAACGGCAAACTGCTCGTCCTTGCCTCTTACAGCCGCCTGTCTTGCAATCTGAGCGGCAAGCTGGGCATGGGGCAGACCAGATGCCGAGAAGATAGGCAGCTTCTGTCCTCTAACAAGTGTGTTAAGTCCGTCAATTGCTGAAATACCTGTCTGAATAAATTCCTGCGGATAGTTTCTTGCGGCAGGGTTCATAGGTGTTCCGTTGATGTCAAGTCTTTTTTCGGGAATAAGAGCAGGACCGCCGTCAATCGGATTTCCAAGACCGTCAAATACTCGTGAAAGCATATCGGGAGATACGGGAAGTTCCATTGAACGACCTAAAAATCTTACCTTTGAATTTGCAAGGTTAATGCCTGCGGCTGATTCAAAAAGTTGAACAAGTGCATTTGAGCCGTCAACCTCAAGAACCTTGCAACGGCGTGTTTCACCGTTCGGAAGTTCAATTTCGCCGAGTTCGTCATATGTTACGCCCTCAACATCACTTACCATCATAAGAGGACCTGCAACCTCTCGTATTGTGCGGTATTCCTTTGGCATCAGTCCTCACTCCTTTCAAGTACATCCTTAATTTCCGAATCAAGCAGAGCCTTGATTGACTCGAACTCGTCCCGAACCTTATCCTCGGGTACATATTTATATCTTCCTATGCGTTCACGAACAGGAAGATTGACAAGCATTTCAATGTCTGCACCGTTTGCAAGAGCCTCTTTTGCTTTGTCATAGTAAGCAAGAATTGCTCGCATCATAAGCACCTGCTTGCCGAGAGATGTGTATGTGTCTGTCGGGTCAAATGCGTTTTGGTGCAGATAATCCTCACGGATTGAACGGGAGGTTTCAAGCTTAAGTCTGTCGGGTGCGGAAAGTGCGTCCATACCGACAAGGTTTACGATTTCCTGAAGCTCGCTTTCTTCTTGTAATAATGTCATAAGTTTGCCACGAAGCTCCATAAAGTCGGGAGCGGCATTTTTTGAGAACCAATCTGCAAGTCGGTCTGTATAAAGCGAATAACTTGTCAGCCAGTTAATTGCAGGGAAGTGTCGCTTGTAAGCAAGGTTTGCGTCAAGTCCCCAGAATACCTTAACGATTCTGAGTGTTGCCTGTGATACAGGCTCTGAAATATCACCGCCCGGAGGTGATACAGCACCGATAACCGAGAGTGCGCCTTCCGTGTCCTCACTGCCGTTTACGATAACACGGCCTGCTCTTTCATAGAACTGTGCAAGTCGGCTGCCGAGGTATGCGGGATAACCCTCTTCACCCGGCATTTCTTCAAGACGGCCGGACATTTCACGGAGAGCCTCTGCCCAGCGGGATGTTGAGTCAGCCATAAGTGCAACCGTGTAACCCATATCACGGAAATACTCGGCAATAGTAATTCCTGTGTAGATAGATGCCTCACGGGCGGCAACAGGCATATCGGATGTGTTTGCAATAAGCACGGTTCTCTCCATAAGAGAGTTGCCTGTGCGTGGGTCTTTAAGTTCGGGAAACTCGTTAAGAACATCGGTCATCTCGTTGCCACGCTCACCGCAACCGATATATACGATAATATCGGCAGCCGCCCACTTTGCAAGCTGATGCTGAACAACAGTTTTGCCCGAACCGAACGGTCCCGGAACTGCGGCTACACCGCCCTTTGCAAGCGGAAAGAGTGTGTCGATAGGTCTTTGACCTGTGGTAAGAAGAATGTCGGGGGAGAGCTTTCTTTTGTACGGTCTGCCCACACGAACAGGCCATTTTGTACACATATTAATCTCAACATTGCCCTTGTCTGTTTTGAGAACGGCAACCGTTTCGTCAATTGTAAAATCGCCCTCGCTGATGCTTTCAACAACACCGCCTGTTTTGTTCGGAACAAGAATCCTGTGAAGAACAGCGTGTGTTTCCTGAACCGTACCGAGTGTGTCGCCTGCCGCAACTGTGTCGCCCTTTTTAACAAGGGGAGTAAAGTGCCACTTCTTTTTGTGATCAAGTGACGGAACATCAACACCTCTTTTGAGGTTTGTGCCGGCAACCTTCATAATCTCGTTAAGCGGTCGCTGAATACCGTCATAAATTGAACCGATAAGTCCCGGACCGAGTTCAACGGAAAGCGGAGCGCCTGTGGATTCAACAATCTCACCGGGTCCGAGTCCCGAAGTTTCTTCATATACCTGAATTGATGCCCTGTCACCGTGCATCTCAATTATTTCACCGATAAGTCGCTGACTGCTTACACGCACAACATCGAACATATCGGCATCACGCATACCCTCGGCAATTACCAGAGGGCCTGCTACCTTAGTTATAATTCCAGATTTCAAATTCTTACACCTCAATCATTGAAGATAATGTCCGAACCGACTGCCTTTTCAACGAATGACGACAGTCTTTTTATGCCGATTCCCGTATTGCCTTTTACACCGGGGATAGGAATAACGGCAGGAATGAGCCTTTCTTCATATCTTTTTCGCTCTTTTTCAACAAGTCCAAACATTTCCTCGGTAATAAAAATTACCGCATAGTTGTCACCGTCAGCAATCTTTCTGAAAAGATGCGGTGCGTTTTCGTTGTCATCACACGGATAAATGTCCATGCCGATTGCCGCAAAGCCCTTTATGCTTTCGCTGTCGCCGATAACGGCAATATTTTTAGCCATAAACTTCACGCAACCTTTCTTTTACGGTTTCATAATTTGTTTTGGTACGGATTCCGCTTGCAATAATGTGAATAACTTTTTTCTCTGTTTCACTTGCAATCAGATAGCCAGTAATCGGATCTGCACCGTCACCGCTTCTTTTGCATTTTTCTTTTGCAAGGCTCATAAGCCTGTTGTCAACAAATTTTTCAAATGCCGACGGAGAAACCTTGTACTCTTCAACAGCCTTGTTACAGCCGTATGCCGAGATTTTTGACAGCACATCAAGCGTTGGTTCAAGTCCCTTTACGCTTGCCTCAATAACCCTTGAACGGGGGAAGTCCTGCACATCACAGATTGCAATTTCAAGAAAATCCCTGTCGCAATCGGCTTTTGCACCTCTTATGGCTGTTTTTACATTATTATAAAATACTGTAGCTTTAAAATATTCGGACATAAATTCGCTGTCGGATTTTTCGGATGTTTTCAGAACAAGCTCCATAAAAGCTCTGTCAAGAACCGCATCGCTGAGTCTTGCGTCACCTGTGTGTGCAAGAATCTCATATGCCTTGTCACAAGGTGCGGAAAGTTCTTCGCCCAAAAGTGAAAACCTTCTGTTCTCAACCGCCTGTTTAAGCGTTTCTTCAGAGAAAGTACACGGCTTTATCAAAAGCTGTGAATACGGTCTGTTTGAAAGCGTTCCTTTTAAAACAGCTTTAAGGTTGTGAAGGTCGTTAAGATAGAAGAACGGTTTGAATATTGCAAAATCGGGTGCGGTTCTTTTGAGATATTCCCACACATTTTCGCTGTGTGATTTCAAAATCTCTTCAATGTCATCACCCTCACCGTAACCCTTGTCCGAGAGGTATCTGCAAAGCTCGTTCACATTTTCACAACCGAGCATATGCTCAATGTCGCTGTTTGTAAACAGATTTTTTTCTTTAGCACGGACGGAGCCGATGGAAAATTCATAAGATAATGCCATCATATTCCTCCCTATGCCTTAAAAAGTTCCTGATTTATAAAATCCTCGATAGCGTCACGCTTTTCGGACAATATTGCCGAGAAGTCCATGTTTTCTTCAATGTCACCGCATTTAAGAATAAATCCGCTTTCAATGTCACACGGCGTTTTTGAAAGCTCTGCTTTTACACCGCATTTTTCAAGCCTTGCAAGAAAATCCTTTGGAAGTCGGTTTATATCCTTTTCATTCAAAAGAACAACACCGCTCATTCCGTTTAACTTTTTTGCAAATGTGTAAATCAGTTCAAAGTAATCTTCATCGGGAAGATTTTTCATTTTATTAAGAATTTCACTGTATGTCTTGTCAATTTCCTCACGCCTTCTCTTTAGAAAAGCGTTGCGTGTTTCAAGGTCGCAACGGCTCTTTGAAGCCGCCTGCATCTGCTTGACCTTTGACTGTGCCCTGTCGGCAATTTCGGCAGAAATCTTGTCGGCATCAAGCTTTGCCTGTGCCATAATCTGTGCGCATTTTTCATCGGTTTCAGCACCTATTTGGCTGATTCTTTCGTCACAGTCAAGACTTATGCGATTTAAAATTTTATCACCGCTGCTCAAAGTGATTCCACCTTTCTTTCGTAATTTTCGTTAGTCGGTTATCAGATGTTAAGGTTTGGAACTGTGATAACAACGAGAAGTGAAACGATGAATGAAAGGAGAGCGTAAATCTCAACGAGAGTTACGGAAACCATAGCCTTTGAGAAGTTTGAATCGTCCTTTGCGCTTAGTGCAATACCCGAAACGGCTGCCTTGCCCTGTGCAAAACCTGAAATCATACCGCCGATACCGATAGCAAGTGATGCTGCAAAGTATGCAAGTCCCTGTCCGATTGTCGGAGCTGTGCCGCCGAGAACGCCGCCGCGTACGAGAATAAGGAAGCCTACGATAAATCCGTAAAGTCCCTGAGTACCCGGGAGAAGTGTGAGAACGAGCATTTTACCGAATTTTGATGAGTCCTCGGAAAGAACTCCCATAGCTGCCTGTGCGGCAGAGCCTACACCTCGAGCAGAACCTACGCCTGCAAGTGCTGTTGCTATTGATGCGCCTAAAAGTGCGAAAAATATTCCATTCATTTTGATTTGTCCTCCTGAATTTTAATATATTTACTGTTGAGCTTGAACGGCTTAAACTGTTTGCCGCCGCCCTCATAGAATTTTCCGAACATTTCAACATACTGAAGTCGCATTGTGTGAACATATGAACCGAGTGCGTTGAGTCCGATGTTGATTGCGTGTCCGATGATGAACACAATAATGAGTAAGATAATTCCAAACCAGCTCTTTCCGAACATGGTTGAAAGCATATTGAACACCTGAGCCATAACTCCCGTTGTAAGACCGAGAGCAAGAAGTCTTGAGTAGCTCAGAAGGTCACTGATGTAACCTGTGATGTCATAGAGAGAGGCAAGTCCGCCGATGACTTTGCCGAATCCCTTTTTGTTTCTGCCCTGTGTGAGAACAAGACCGATTGCACAGAAAATCGCAATGCCTGCTCCTACATAGACGAGCGTCTGACCGAATGCCATACCTGCTGCCAAAACGGCAAATCCGATAAGCATAAGCATCCAAAGCCCCGTATCAAAGAACGCTCCGCCGTAATCCTTCTGCCTGAGGCAAACATAGAATTTGCAGCCCATACCGACAAGAATGTGTACAAGACCGAATGCTATTGAAATAATCATCAGCATAAGTGCATCCTTTTGCGGGTCAATTGTCGGCCACGGGAAGATTTGCTTCATCGTAATGTCTGCACCCGTAAAGTAGTTGTAAAGGGTTGCGGGGGCATCTCCGAAGAAGCTTGCAAAAACAAGTCCCCAGAAAAATGTTGAAACACCGCAATATTGGAACAGCTTCAAGGTGTTTCGCATTTCCTTGTCAGGCTTGAACAGCTTTATTGCAAGTCCTGTTCCTATTACCATTAACAGTCCGTAGCCTGCGTCCGAGAACATCATTCCGAAGAAGAAGTAGAAGAAGAACGCAAGCAACGGCGTTGGATCAATATCGTCATGCGACGGGGGAGAGTACATATTTACAATGCTCTCTGCCGGTGCTGCAAAGCGACTGTTCTTTAGCTTTACAGGAGCTTTTTCCTCGTCAACATCGCCGAATTCAACATAGCATACAGAAACTCTTTCGCAAAGCCTTTCAAGCTTTTCACAGTCCTCCTCGGGAATGTAACCCGAAATAACAAAAACATTCCGTGAATGCTGAAGTTCACCGATTACGCTGTATTTATCGGCTCTGATTCTGAAATAATCCTGTGTATCTTTAATATCTTTTCGTCTGTCTGCAAAGGAAATGATTTCCTTTTTTGCGTTTTCCGTATCATCTTCAATCTTGTGACTTCTTTCAACAAGCTTTTTTGATTCCGCCAAAGGGGTAAGACTTGAGTTCGTAACAGGTTTTGCAAAACCGATATCACGCAGAGCATTTTCTGCAAGCTCCTTTTGAGCAATCGGTGCAAAAAGTACAATGCAGGTAAGCCCCTCGTTTGCAAATTGAATTTCAAAATCAAATTCAAGCTTCGGAGAAGCCTCGGCAAGTGCCTCTGAAAGCGATACCTCGTTGTACTCCTTTTGAATTGAGCCTATGAAAACAGCCGTTGTTTTTGTGTCCTTTGCATTAAGCGGAATGTCAAGATTCTTCCACGGCTCAAGCTGTGCAAGAGCGGTTTTTATGCGAATCCGTTCCGCCGCATTATCGGCAATCTGTTTGTTAAGCTCACAAATTCTGTTGCACACATCAATAACTTCGCCTGCATTTGATGCGATAACTCCGATTTCATCGGGATCAATCTCCCGCCGTCCGCAAAATGCGGAAAGCATACTTTTCTTTTCGGGAGAGTTGCTGTCGAGAATTTTCAGAGCGTTTTCACTGAGAGTAACATTTCGCTCGAAAATCTGAATTTGTGAGGTCATATCAATCTTGCCGAAACCTTTTCTGCAGGTTTCGGTCTTTTCAATCTGAACCAAACCCGAATCCTGCAAATGTTCAAGAAGTCGCTTTCTGTCCTGTCTTAGGGCAATAATCCGAACCGACTTCATTTTAAGTTTTGCCAATTTCTATCACCACGCTTCTTTCATTGCAACCGTTTTAAAGAGAGAGCCTTTGTATAGCCCTGTCAATAACACGCTTGCGGTTTTTGTCTGCAGTCCGAGAGAGAATGTCGCACTCAAGATTTGCCTTTTCAGAGGCTTTCTCAAGCTCTTTTTTGCCCTCTTTCGCAGTCTTTTCAAAAAGCATATCGGCATCCTTCTGTGCCTTTTCCTTTGCCGAAAGCACAACCTGTTTGGCATCTGCCTTTGTCTGTTCAACCCTTTCTGCTGATTCTGCTCGTGCGTTTGCCTCACGCTGTCTGCAATCCTCTTCGGCATTGTAAATGGCGTCCAGCATATCTTTTGCCATTGTTATCCTCCTTTGTTAAAAAATTGCATAAAAATATTTTTGAAGAATACACTATTTTGTTTATTCTATTCCTAAATTGTAGCACATTTATTTAAAAAAAGCAATCAACATACATTAAAGTTTGCCCAGTTTTTTATCATTTTCTTCCCTGTGACCGCATTTGCGAGTGGTTTTACAGCATTAATTTGCGATAAAAGAAAAAACACCGCATAATACGGTGTTTAAAAGTTTTAAAAATTATTTTTTATATACCGCTGATTGCGGCTTGTCGGTTTATCGGGAACAGTCATCTGAATCAGATTCATTTCGAGTGCAGGATTAAGATAATTTTTTCTGAAAGTTTCCCTTGATTTTAAATTCAGCTTATCTAAAAGTTCCGCAGTATTATAGGAAACATCAAATTCCATAACATCAAGCAACTTTTTTACATAATCATTCATCTGCCGAATATCAGATTTGGTTTGTGAAATAATTTCGGTAAGAATTTCGTCAATCATTTCAAGCATAAATTCTATGAAAATATTTGAGTTACCCTCAACATGGCATTTTGAAATTGACTTGTAATATCTGTCCTGATATTTTTGAATTTGACTTTCAATAGGAATGTATTGAAAAATGGGTTTCCATTTTGTCAAAATTGCAGTTTGCCAAAGCCTTGCCATGCGACCGTTTCCGTCAGAAAACGGATGAATAAAAACAAATTCATAATGAAAAATAGACGACAAAATCAGTGGGTGAACATTATTTTTTTCACTGTTCATCCATTTAAACAAATCATCTATCAATGACGGCACAAAATGTGCAGGCGGAGCCATAAAAATGCATTTGTCACCGTCAAACACACCTTCTTCACCGTTTCTGAATTTTCCCGATTCATTGACAAGAGCATATGTCATTATGCCGTGGTATTTTTTTAGCTCTGTTACAGAATAAGGATTTATATTGTTAAGGTTGTCATAGGCATCGTATGCGTTTTTTACTTCTTGAATTTCTCTTTGCGGACCTAAAACAATGTGACCGTTGATTACATCACGCACTTCTGAAATCGAAAGCGAGTTAGCCTCAATGGCAAGCGAAGAATAGATGGACTTGATTCTATTGTTTTTTCTTAACTGAGGTTTTGATTCAAAATCATTATAATTGCTGATTTTACCTATCTTCTCAGAAATTGATGATACAAATCCGAGCATTTTATTTGATATTGAAAACGGCGGTGTGTAGTCTGACATATTAACCATTCCTTGCACTTATTCTGTCTTTAATTATACCAAATTCAATTGAATTTATCAATAACTTGCTTATTATCTTACTTACTATCTTGCTTACTGACTTGCTTATTATCTTGCGTGTTGTGGGCAAAACAGCGATATTTTAATCTGTAAAACAGAAGAAAGCCGTCCCGAAAAAATTCGGAGCGGCTTTCAAAGCTACGGTTATTCGGCAGGAGTACAACTCTCCTGCATCTCTCGGGATTCCCCTTTGTCAAGCCATCGGCGTGTGGACGGGGACGAAATCTTCCACCTCGAATAACTTCTGAATTTATTCTAACATTATTTTAATAAAATTGCAAATAAATCAAGGTTGAAATCCGATGCGAAAAGTTGTATTATGTGAGGGTAATAACAAGATGGCAATATGCATGGAGGATTGTGTATTTATGAAAGAAATCAAGACAAATGTAATGAGAATTTTAGACAAAGAAAAGGTTGAATATACTCACCATGAATATCCCCACGGCAAGGATGCCGTTGACGGAGTAACGGTTGCAACACTTATGAATCAAAATCCCGATTATGTTTTCAAAACTCTTGTAACAAAGGGCATGGGCAGAGATTATTATGTTTTCGTAGTTCCTGTTGACCATGAGCTTGACCTTAAAAAATGTGCAAAGAGCGTAGGTGAAAAGTCGGTTGAAATGATTCCCGTAAAGGACATTACAAAGGTCACGGGTTATGTGCGTGGAGGCTGTTCACCTCTCGGAATGAAAAAGCAGTTCAAGACAACCTTCCACATTACAGCAGAGTCAATTCCGAAAATCATTGTCAGTGCAGGAAAAATCGGTTATCAAATTGATTTAAAACCAGAAGATTTAATCCGTCTTACAAACGGTCAATGTGCCGATATTATTAAAAATTAAAAGGTGTATTGCATTGGATATTGTTGACAAAAATATAGACAACGGAAATGCTTTTGACTGGGGCAGAGTGTCAGCCGAATATGCAAAATATCGTGATATTTATCCGCAAAAATTTTATGATCAAATTGTTGACAGAGGGCTTTGTGTAAAAGGTCAGAAAATTCTTGATATTGGCACCGGAACAGGAGTTATTCCGAGAAATATGTATCGCTATGGCGGAGAGTGGGTTGGTACAGATATTTCAAAAGAGCAAGTTGGTCAGGCTCGTTTATTATCAAAAGGTATGAATATAAAATATTTTACTGTAGCAACAGAGAATATAAATTTTCCTGATGAATCGTTTGATGTTATCACAGCTTGTCAGTGCTTTTGGTATTTTGACCACCAAAAGATTATGCCTGAACTTTACAGAATGTTAAAGCCAAATGGCAGGTTGTTAATTCTTTATATGGCTTGGTTACCGTATGAAGATGAGATAGCAGGGCAGAGTGAAAAACTTGTATTGAAATACAGTCCCGATTGGAGCGGTGCAGGAGAAACTATTCATCCGATAAATATTCCGAAATGTTATGAAGAAAAGTTTGATTTGATTTATCACAACGAATATCCGCTCAAGGTATATTTTACAAGAGAGTCATGGAACGGCAGAATGAAGGCTTGCCGTGGTGTAGGTGCGTCACTCTCAAAAGAAAAAATTGAATTGTGGGAGAATGAACATAAAAATTTACTCTTAAAAATTGCACCGCCTGAATTTGATGTGTTGCATTATGCCGCAATTGCTGAATTAAAAGTAAAGAAATAATAACACCCCCGACTAAACTGTTTGGTAAAGTCGGGGGTGTATTTTATTAATATGATTTATTCGTCAATAAATTCAAGGTCTTCGTCACTTACTTTTTTGAGTTCTTTTTTATTGAACAAATCGTAAATAACGGGAACGATGTAGAGCGTCATAAATGTTGCGTAGAGCAAACCGCCGATGCAGACAATTGCAATAGGCTGCATCATTTCTGCACCTGTGCCTATGCCGAGAGCCATAACAACAAGACCGAGAACGGTTGTGAGTGCCGTTATGAGGATAGGACGCATACGGGTTTTGCCTGCCTCAACAATTGACTCAATTCTTTCTTTGCCGTCAATACGAAGTTTGTT
Organism: Ruminococcus bromii; assembly: GCF_002834235.1. Classification (GTDB taxonomy): domain Bacteria; phylum Bacillota; class Clostridia; order Oscillospirales; family Acutalibacteraceae; genus Ruminococcoides; species Ruminococcoides intestinale. The sequence continues at coordinate 102,758 of NZ_NNBY01000035.1, forward strand.
GATGTAGTCAACAAGCACGATACCATTGTTTACAATGATACCGCAGAGCATTACAAAACCGACAAGCGATACAACGCTGATGTCAAATCCTGTGATTAAAAGTGCGAGGAAGCCGCCCGTGAATGCAAGCGGAATTGTAAACATAATAATGAACGGTGATTTAAGGCTCTGGAACTGTGCAACCATAATGAGGTAGATGAGAATAATGCCGAGCAGGAGCATAAGCATAAGCTGTGAAACTGCCTCCATTGTCATTTCGTCTGTACCTGCGTAGTCGATTGAACAGCTTTTCGGGAGCTTGTAATCGTTCATTGCGGATTTTACATTGTTTGAAACAGATGTAAGCGTGTAGCCGTCCTTGACTTCGGCGCTGATTGTAAGATAACGCTTTTGATTTTCACGGCTGATTTTATCCATAGTTTCCGACTTTGAAATATCCGAAACAGAGGAGAGTTTAACTGTCTTTTCGTTACCGCTTGAATCCTTGTAGCTAATGTCAATGTCACGGAGATTTTTCGGAGTAACGGTTTCGCTGTTGTCCTTTACAACCACAACATTCATATCATTGCCGTCATCATTCGTAAGAGTGGCAGCGGTTTTTTCTGTTGAAATTGCAGCGGCAACCTGCTGATAAACCTGTGCAACGGTAAGTCCCTTTTCAGCGGCTTTTGACTTGTCAACAGTAACCTTGATTTCGGGAGAAACAGCACCGATGCCGTTGTCAACCGATGCAACGCCTTTAACCTTTTCAAGTGTCTTGCCGATATCCTCGGCAGTGCTTTTGAGTGTGTCAAGGTCGTCACCGTAGAGCGTAATCTGAACGGAACCGTCACCCATAAGGCTTGACATTGAACTTGAAGTGCCGCCGCTTACGGCAGCCTCACCGTCAAGACTTTCAAGATCCTTTTCAATCTTCTTTGAAATTTCACCGCTCTGTTTTGTAAAATCATCCTTGAGAACGGCATATGCCATAAGTGAGCCGGCATCATTTGACGATGAACCGCCTGTAAGTCCCATAAGGCTTGACGAGTTGCCCGCCATAACGCCTACGGTTTCAAACTGGTCATATTTTGAAAGCAAATCGTTGAGCTTTTCGCCCTCTTTAACTGTTTCTTCAAAGGTTGCGTTATCGTCAAGCTTCAATGATACCTGAATCTGTGTACTGCTCATATCGGGCATAAAGCTGAAACCTCTCATCAGACAAAGACCTGCACTTGTAAAGAGAAGTGCAACTGCAACGAGAATTGCAGGAACTTTGTGCTTTAATACGAAACGAAGTGAGCGTTCATATGCCTTCTTGATTTTTCCGTCTTTCGGAGCGGAATTAGGTTTCATCTTGCGGAGCATTCTCTGTCCCATGGCCGGAACAAGCGTCAGTGCAACAATAAGGCTTGCAAGAAGTGAATATGTAACCGTGAGTGCAAGGTCAACAAACAGCTGACGGGTGATGCCTTCAACAAATACAATCGGCAGGAATACGCATACTGTGGTGAGAGTTGACGCCGTAATTGCGCCGGCAACCTGTCTTGCACCGTTAAGTGCCGCCTTTATCGGCGAAACGCCCATACTTCTCAGTCGGTAGATATTTTCGATAACAACAACCGAGTTGTCAACAAGCATACCGACTCCTATCGCAAGTCCCGACAGCGAAATCATATTGAGTGTTACACCGCTGAAATACATGAGGACAATTGCAAACACAACGCTTATCGGAATTGAGCAGGCAACAATGAGCGTCGGTTTGATATCTCTGAGAAATAGGAAAAGTATGATAATTGCAAGAACCGCGCCCATAAGAAGGTTCTGTAATACATTGTTGATTACAAGATTAATGTAGTCGCCTTCATTATAAAGGCTTGTAAAGTGAAGTCCGTCAACCTCTTTTGAAAGCGAATCAAGCTTTGCGTTAATGTTTTCGCAAACGGTAGAAGACGCTGTGTTGCTTGACTTTGAAAAGCTCAATACAATACCGGGGTTGCCGTTAATTCTTGCAAAGGTTTCGTCGGAATTATCGGCAACAAAAACATCTGCAACATCTTCAAGATGAATAACTCCTATTCCGTCAATTCCTGTGTCAAATAGCACAAGCGACTTCATCTCTTTTTCGTCATTCACCTTGTCGCCGACACGAACCATGAATTTGTTGTTGTCATCATCGGTAACATAGCCTGCCGGCATTGAAAAGTTTTGTGCCGTTAGAATTGAAGAAATGGTATCAAGTGTGACCGTGTTGCTCACATCAGCCTTGCTTTTTGCCTCTTTCTTTTTATCTGCAAGTTCTTTTTCGGATGTTTCAATCTGTTTTTCTGCACTTGAAAGCTGTGTAAGTGCGCTGTTGAGTTCACTCTGTTTTGAAGTGAGAGTTGACATGGCAGAGGACATTTTGAAGTCCGCACTTGACTGTTGTTGTGAAATGAGGGCAAGAGCGGAATCAACCGAAACCGATTTATCGTCAAGTCCCGAAATTGCGTTATCAAGCTGTGCAATACCCGAGTTGATTTGTGAGATTTTCTCCGACATTTCACTTAATGCAGAATTGATTGCATCTCCCGAAGTTCCGAGCTTTTTAAGTGAAATTTCAACATTTTGAAGAGCCTCTGCACTTTTGTTAATGGAATTCTGAACTGTCTGCATTGTTTTTGCAATATCGGGAGCTTTGATTCCGTAAGGCTCAAGCACCTTGTTAAGCTCGTCAATCTGCTGTTGAAGTGCCTTGTATTCCTCGCTGTCGGGCAGTGCATCATTCATTTTCCGAACAATTTCCTGATACTGTTCGTTGAATTTTGAAAGCTGTTCAAGTTTTTGCGTAAGCTGTGACTGCTCGGAAGTCAGCTCATCATAGGTCGTTTTCAGTTCAAGCAAACCCTGATAAGCGGTTTCGAGCAAAGTCTTTGTTGAAGTAAGGCTTGCCTTTCGGTCAAGCAACTGCATCTTTGCCGACAAAAGCTGTGTTTTACCGCTTTCAGCCTTGTTCTGTGCATCGGCAAGCTGTTTTGAAACAGCCTCCTGCTGTGAGTTGATTTGCTCAATTGAAGATGAAACTGTACCCTGACCGTCCTTGGCTTTGACGATATTATCCTGCAATTCCTTTTTAGCTTTGGCAATTTTGTCCTCCGCATCACCAAATTGATTATCGAGTGCAGCGGAAATCTTCTTATTAAGCTTGTCAAGCTTATCCTGTGAAAGTACGACATTTTCCTGTTCCGTAACAATGCCCTTGTCAGAAACAGAGGCAACACCGTCAATGCCTTCAAGTTCATTCAAAAGTTCGTTTGTGACATAATCCGAAAGCTCTGTTTGCGACTTGCCTTCAAAGTCAACCGCCGTCATTGCAACAGGGAGAATGTTCGGGTTGATTTTGATGAGGTACGGTGTTCCGACTCCGTCAGGCCAATTGCCCTTGATTGTGTCAAGGCTTGAACGCATATCAACAGTTGCGCTGTCCATATTTGTGCCGTCCTCAAATTCAATCATCAAAAGAGAATAGTTGTCCGATGAGGTAGAGGTGATCTCCTTAACACCGTCAATTGCCGACATCGACTGTTCAAGAGGCTTTGAAACCGTTGTTTCAACCGCCTCGGGCGTCTGACCTGCGTAGGTGGTCATGATAACGGCATAGGGAAAGTCCATATTCGGTAAAAGGTCGGGCGTCATCTTAAAAAATGACACTATACCGAGAACCAGAACAAGTACAACCGCAACCAATACCGTCATCGGTTTTTTTACGCTGATTTTAGATAACATTGATTACTCCTTTGTTTGTGCTTTTATCTATGAGTATATTTCATATTAAATGCAATTTCTACCAACTTAGGTTTACATTTTCTGTTGAAATCGGTCGCAACCGGTTGCGTGAATATTAAACTTAATCTGCAATTGCACCTGTTTTGATAATTTCAAGTTTTCTGTGATACTCCCTGTGAACCTCGTCAAAAGGTTTTCCTATTACAAAAACATTGAACACGGCATTCTTCAGCACCTGAGTGAGAATCTGTGAAAGACACTTCACATCTTCATCTGAAGTATATTTAAGGTTACTTCTGTCAAAATTGTTTGTAACGCTGACAAGCTCTGCAACGCCCTTGAAACGGTTGATAAAATATTCCGAAACAAGACTGTCATTTGCCTTTATATTTTTGATGAGATTCTTCATAATGATACTTTGTTTTGCATCCTTTGAACATTCGCATAGAATTTCAAAAAGCAAATCATAAGTTACAAATATGTCGCCGTGAGTGCGAGAGATAACCTCTGTGGCTTTTTTAAGCGAAAAGTCAATAAATGAGCGTGTCATAACCTCCACAAGGTCAACCTTATCGTCAAAGTACTGATAAAAACTGCCTCTCGAAATGTTTGCGTTCTTTATAATATTGTTTATGCTGACTCTCTCTCCCGACGAACCGGCAAATTCATTGAATATTGCGTCCGTGATTCTCTGACGCTTTTCTTCGGGAAGATTATAAAAGGTGTTTTTAATCATAAAAAATCCTCCAAAATAAATGTGACAGGCAGTCATATGACAACCTGTCACAATTTTAACATCGTTTATTTATTGTGTCAATTAAATGTGTTTTAGATTTTGCACATATACGATCAAAAATCTTTGTGCATATTAACAACAAAATTAAGCTTTGCCTTTAAATTTTTCAAAAAGTCCTTTGCATCCGCTGTAAATATCGTTGTATGCCTGCTCAAAATCACCGCTGTACCACGGATCCGATACATCACGATTCATACCTGCAAAGCTCATCATCTTGCAAACCTTTCCGTCTTTGTCATCGCCGAAAATTCGCATAGTGTTTCTGATATTATTAGAGTCCATGCAGATGAAACAATCGTACTTGTCATAGTCGGATTTTTTGAGCTGAACAGCCCTCTTGCCGTCACAACCGATTCCGTGTTTTGCAAGCTCACGCTTAGCCGGCGGATAAACAGGATTCCCAATCCCGTTCCATATCTCCTCCGTACTCGTAGCAGATGATTTAATCACAAACCTGTCAGCAATCTCGCCCTTCTTAACCATGTCCCTAAATATAAACTCCGCCATAGGCGACCGACAAATATTCCCATGGCACACAAACATTATTTTAATCAAAGTACAATTCCTCCCGATTTGCCGTAATATGCCGCTATAAATTTTGCAATATCTATATTTGAATATGCTATTTTGTGCGTTGCTGTATTTTCACTATTCATCTATATGTTCCCCTCAAAATGATTTTGAATTGTCGCTATAATATGCAATTTTACCTGTTAACCGAAAATTTCTTTCCAATTTGACGATATTTCAGCATTTCGTATTTATCAAGACTATCATCATCAAATTCAAAAAAGTAAAGATATTCTGCAAGAATTTCCTGTTCAAGAGCAGGGGCTTCTGAGCCGTCATCGTAAATATCGTCCTGATTAAACACACAAAAATACTTTCACTTAAAATTCATATTTTCAACAAATGACAGAAAATCTTCCTCGCTCACAGGCTCGTTCTGGCTGTTGTAAATTTTAAGAAGTTTGCCGATTTCGATAACTCCGTAAAGATTTGCTGCAGCCGCAAAATATCTGTATAAAAGGTCTTGTGTTTCCTTTGAAAGTGTGCATTCTAATGAAAGTGTTCATTCTGAAATTTTCATGTGTCTACCTCAAACTATATCGTACTCTGACTTATATTGTCAGTTTATCATAATTAATCCCACATTTCAACAAGTCTGTGAACAATTTCAGATACTTGCCAGATGGTTAACTCCTGAAAGACAGTTGCAGAGTGGTTTAGCACTGTGTATATGTAAGCTTTCAGGTTGCCGTGCAGAGGATCGCTGTGCAGTAAATATAGCGGATTATATAGTGTCTTTTCACCTAAAATAAGCCATAGATTTCTCGCTCTGCTTTGCGGTGTTTTATTATATTTTGTGACAAATTTTGCATAAAATAACCAGAATAGACTATATTTGATTATCACTTTAGTGAAAATAAATCATATATATGGCAAAAATCTTGCGTAATTGTTCCTATATTTTGTTAAAAAGCACTTTTTTTCAATTGTTTTTTCCATATTCTCCTCTTTTATTGCTTATTGATGCTTTCTGTGGTATAATTTTATAGATATATTGCGTAAGTTAGTTTTGGGTTGAGGAGTATTAAATATGAAAGACAGAAAAATGTCGTTTTATAACAGAATTGTGAAAAGAATACTTGATATTATCTGTTCACTTGCAGCGATAGTGTGTCTGTCAGTACTTTACCTTCCGATATGTGCCATAATAAAATGCACGAGCGAAGGTTCTGTTTTTTTTAGGCAGAAAAGAATAGGAAAAAATAAAAAATATTTCAATATTCTGAAATTCCGCACAATGAGAATTGATACTCCCAAGGATTGTCCTACACATCTTCTTAAAAATCCTGAACAGTATATAACTAAGGTGGGTGCGTTTTTAAGAAAGACAAGTCTTGACGAATTGCCTCAGATTTTTAATATTTTTAAGGGCGATATGTCGGTTATCGGTCCAAGACCTGCACTTTGGAATCAGGATGATTTGATTTCTGAAAGAGATGAGTACGGTATAAATGATTTAAAACCCGGCTTGACGGGTTGGGCGCAGATTAACGGCAGAGATGAGCTTCCTATCCCTGAAAAAGTTCAGATGGATAAGATTTATCGTGATAATGTCAGTTTTGTCTTTGATGTAAAATGTTTTTTTATGACAGTTGTGAGTGTGTTTAAGCATGATGGTGTAGTTGAGGGCGGAACAGGAGCAATTTCAGATGAAGAATAATCGTAAAAAAGTTATGATTCTTACCAATCATTCTTATATGCTGTATCGTTTCAGAAAAGAATTGATTGAAGAACTTATGAAAAATTATGATGTTGTTCTTAGTATGCCTTTTGTAGGACATCATGAGGATTTCATCAATATGGGATTGCGTTGTATTGAAACTAAGATGGAGCGCAGAGGGGTTAATCCGATTCACGATTTTTCACTTATGAAATTTTATAAAAAAATATTACAGGAAGAAAACCCTGATTTGGTAATTACATACTCTATCAAACCAAATGTTTACGGTGGATTGATGTGTGAAAAGTTAAATATTCCGTTTTATGCGAATGTTCAGGGATTAGGAACGGCGTTTCAAAAGCCCGGACTTGCTCAGTTTGCGACAGTTCTTTATAAAACAGCATTTAAAAAGGTAAAAACGGTATTTTTTGAAAATCAGGTTAATGCAGATGAATTTGTTGACAGAAAGATTATTTCTGTCGAGAAAGAAACTATTTTGAACGGCGCAGGAATCAATCTTGAAATTTATGATTACAAGCCTTACCCGAAAAGTGATCCGCCGCATTTTTTGTATCTTGGCAGAATCATGAAGGAAAAGGGCATGGATGAATTGTTTTCTGCGGCTGAGAAACTTCACGATGACGGCTATAAATTTGTACTTGACCTTGTAGGCTTTTTTGAAGATGAATACAAGGAAAGAGTTGAGTTACTTGAAAGTAAGGGCGTTGTAAAATTCCATGGATTTCAGGAAGAACCAAGACCTTACTATGCGACCGCCGATTGTGTTGTAATGCCAAGCTATCACGAGGGTATGAGTAATGTAAATCTCGAAGCTTCGGCAACAGGCAGACCTGTCATCACCACAGATATTCCAGGCTGCAGAGAGTCGGTGGAAAATGAATATACAGGCTGGCTTTGTGAACCTAAAAGCGTTGACAGCCTTTATGAAAAAATGAAAGCTTTTCTTGAAACAGATATTTCAAAACGAGAAGTTATGGGTAAATACGCCCGACAAAAAATGGTGGACGAATTTGATAAAAAAATCGTTGTAAACGATACAGTAAAGGCTTTAGGCTTGTAATTAATATAGATTTTTCAGGTGTGATTTAATGATAATTTACTGGTCCATGATACTTTGGATTTTTTTGATATATATTTTGTATGATATCACTCATAAAGAAGAGATAGCGCTTACCGATTATAATTTACAACAGGGAATACAAAGAAGAGTTCCGTGGGCGTATGCTTTTTTAGTTTTCGGTTATTTCATATTTTGGGCATCAATGAGGCACTATGTTGCCGATACAACCGCATATGTTGCAGCTTTTAATAACTATTCAACAAACTTTTCGGAAGAGTTTTCAAAATTGAATTGGGATCCATGGTCTTCCGAGGGCAAGGGAGTTCTCTTTAATGCATACAGCATTTTCTTTAAGTGTTTTATCTCGGATAATTACACACTTTGGCTGAGTTCAATTGCGATTTTCTCCGGTGTGTGTGTAATGATAACATTGAGAAAATATTGCATGAATGCAGATTTCTTTTTGGCTTCGTTTTTGTTTTTGGCATTCCTGTGTTATTCGGGTTATATGCTCAACGGAATGAGGCAGTTTATTTGTGTTGCCGTGTCATTTTTGTGCTGTGATTTTATTATTACCGGCAAGTTTTTTAAATTCTTGACTATGGTAGCAATTTTGATATTTATCCATTCTACGGCAATTTTCTTAATACCGATTTACTTTATTGCCAGGTTAAAACCTTGGAGCAAGTCAGTTTGGCTTTTTATTTTTGCGATGGTATTGATTACTGTTTTTGCCGAGCCGTTTTTTGACAAGGTTGATGAATTTGCTCAAGGCACATCTTATGAAAATGATATAAGTACATATTTTGAAGAAGATGACGGCGTTAATCCGTTGAGAGTTTTATTCTATGCTGTTCCACCCGTTGCGGCTTTTGCTTATCGGGAAAAGTTAAGCAAATATTACGAAAAAATGCCTGTGCTTTCTTTGTGCGTAAACTTATCTGTGTTTACGGCATCAGTTTATCTTGTAGGTATGGTTACCAGCGGTATCTTTATCGGTAGGCTCCCGATTTACAGTGAATTGTACGATTTAATTTTGATTCCTGTTTTGTTAAGGATATGTTTTAGTGAAAATAATAGGAAATATGTATATTTGGGATATGTTGCAGTTTTATTGCTCTATTATTATTTAACAGGACCGACATATTACCATAGCGATTACTTTGGTTCGCTCTTTTGATTAAATTTATAGGCATACATAAATTGAAGTATTAAATTTAAATGTGATGTGACTTAAAATAATTGGAGTAAAAGTGGTTTTTATGTTTTTATGAAATTATAGGATTTAAGATATTGCTTTTTATTTGGAGAAATTATGAAAATTAGTATTATTATTCCTGTTTACAATGTTTTAGATTTTATTTCTGAATGTGTTAATAGTGTTCTAAATCAAACATATAAAAACTTTGAGATACTTTTGGTTGATGATGGTTCTACGGATGGTAGCTCACAGTTATGTGATGAATTTGGCAATAAGGACAACAGAATTCGTGTTTATCACAAGAAAAACGGTGGTTTATCAGACGCACGCAATTACGGTATTTGTAGGGCGACAGGTGATTATATAATATTTTTAGATTCTGATGATTTTTGGGACGATTTAGATGCATTAAAGCGTTTGGTAGAAAGACTTTTGTTGACTAATCCTGATGTTTTAAGCTATTCATATAAGAAATATTACAAAAGTACTAATTTGACGGTTAATTTATTTGATAATATAGAAGATATGCCGCTTTCTTGCAGTAATAAACTAAAGCAGGCGGACTATATGACCTCGAAATTTTTGTTTATTGCTTCGGCTTGTAATAAGATTATTAGAACTTCTCTATTTGATGATGCATTGTATTTTAAAAGTGGTGTTGTATCGGAAGATATTGAGTGGTGTGCCAAATTGTTGGATAAGTCAAAATCCTTGGATTTTATTTGTGAGAATTTTTATTGCTATAGGCAGCGTGAAGGTTCAATAACACATTCAATCAGCAAAAAATCATGCGATGACTTAACACATAATATTTTGCAATGCATTGATATAGCTGAAAACAATTCGGATATGAAGGAGTATATTTACAGATATACTGCATATAGTTATGGAACATTTTTTATAGTTCAATCATATTCAAAAATGTATCCGAAAGATGATGTAGAAATACTTTCAAAGTATAAGTGGTTACTATCGTACCATTGTAATAACAAAAAAATAAAGTTATTGCATATGCTGTGCAAAACTATTGGTTATAAACCACTTTGTAAGATGGTTAGGTTTACAAAAATCTGCAGAAGATAGGATGAATTATTATGGCTGAGAAAACACTTACGGTATTTACTCCTACATTTAATAGGAGAGAGCTTCTTACCAGATGTTATGAAAGTATGTGCAGACAAACAAATAAAGATTTTGTGTGGATGATTGTTGATGACGGCTCTACTGATGATACTAAGAAATTTGCTGATGAGTGGAAAAAAAACAGTGATCTTGAGATAAGATATATCTATAAGGATAATGGTGGACTACACACAGCATATAATGTGGCAATTGAAAACATAGATACTGAATTATGTGTATGTATTGATTCTGATGATTTTATGCCGGATAATGCGGTAGAGTTGATATTGAATTTTTGGGATAAGTATGGTTCTGATGAATATGCCGGTATAGTAGGATTAGATTTTAATTTGGACGGTAAAGTGATAGGTGATCCATTACCTAACCAAAAAACCGTAAATTTAATTGATTTATTTATAGGTAAGTATGATATTGTAAATGGCGATAGAACCAATGTTATAAGGACAGAACTGTATAAAACTGTTGCACCTATGAAAGTGTTCCCTAATGAGAAAAATTTTAATCCTCACTATATGCATCTTCAGATAAGTGACAATTATGATTTTTTGGTTCTTAATGAGAATTTAAGATTCGTGGACTATCAGTCTGACGGAATGACTAATTCTATGTTGAAACAATATAAAAGTAGTCCAAATAGTTTTGCTGAAATAAGAAAATTATATTTGTCATTTAGTGGTACACCATTGAAATTCAAGATAAAACACAGTATACATTTAGTTTCCAGTTGTATTTTGGCACATAAATTATCGTTTGCATTTGATGAAAGTCCATATCCTATTATTTCGGCGCTAGTGTTGCCGTTGGGAGTTGCTTTGTCTGTTTTTGTGAGGTATAAGGGATGATAATAAGCGTAGTTATTCCTATTTATAACGGAGAAAGGTATATTGAACAAACAATTATTTTTATATTAAAACAACCTTACAAAGATTTTGAAATTTTGTGCATTGATGATGGTTCAATTGACAGTAGCTCTGTAATAGTGAAAAGAATAGCGAATCAAGATAGTAGGGTAAAATATTTTTATAAAGAAAATGGTGGGGTTCATACGGCTCGAAATAAAGGAATAGAGTTATGTTCGGGTGAATTTGTGGCTTTTTTGGATCAGGATGACTTGTGGGCAAAAAGTTCTATTACAGATGATTTTATAGATAAATTGTTAAAGGATAAGTGCGATTTTTACAAATGTTCCTATTTTGAAGTTGATCAGGCACTTCAAAACGGTAGATTATATGAATTGCCAAATGGTTTCATCAGTGATATTAGACGCTCTTCTTTTCAACATCATTCCTCGTATATTTTTAACAGCAAATTTATTAAAAGTAATAATATATTTACAGATGAGTATCGTTGTGAGGATTGGAGATTTTTAATGCGCTGTTATGCATATGCACATAAGGCAGAAACTTTAAATAACCCTTACTTTTTGTATAGAAATAATTCACAACCAGTTTCTCATACTGGGGATTCTTTGAAATCAATAAAATCTTCTTTAGATGGATTTGAAAAGTACGAAAAATTATCCGATAACGCTTTTCTTAAAAATTTTTGTGGTATTTGGGAAATAGAGATGGTATTTGAATTGGTGGATCAAATGATAGCCAATAAAAATACAGCAGCAGAAATTACTGGTGTTTTGGATGAATATAATTTAGATTTATTGATAAATCAGTATTGGTATTCAAATGTCAATAAAGAAAAATATAAGTTACTAAATAGTGATTTAAGTATGTATATTAAAAAAACAAAAAAGAAGAATTTTAAATGTACAGTTTTGAGAAAATTGAATAGAATTAGAGCATTTAGAAAAATTTGGAATAAAGTGAAATATCCTTTAAAAATTATGGAGTTAAAGTTAATATGAAAAAAGTATTATTTGTTATCCATGATCTTGGGCAAGGCGGAGCTGAAAAGGTGCTTGTAAATCTTGTGAATAATATGGATAGTGTTAAATTTGATATTACGATTATGACTTTATTTGCAGGTGGAGTAAATGAACAATTTTTAAAACCTCACATAAAATTATATTCGTGTTTTGATAAAATTTTTCCTGCCAACAGTCATATATTGAAATTGTTTTCTCCAAAAATGCTTTATAAGAAATTTGTGAAAGACAAATATGACATTATAGTCTCATATTTGGAGGGATCTTCAGCACGAATTGTTAGTGGTTGTCCAGATAAAAATGTCAAACTTGTTAGTTGGATTCATATAGAACAACACACGATTAAGCAGTTGGCATCTTCCTTTAGAAATTCCTTAGAGGCAAAAAAATGTTATGATAAGTTTAATATGACAGTATGCGTGTCTGATTATGTGAAGAATGATTTTGTAAATATACTTGATTTTGAAAAACCTATTAAAGTGTTATATAACACAAATGAAACTAACGATATTTGTCTATTAGCTGAAGATGATGAAGGTATCGATATGATATCCGATAATGAAATAAATATTTGTGTTGTGGGAAAAGTTCATATGAGAAAAGGCTGTGACCGCATTTGTCATATCCAAAAAAGACTAAAAGATAGTGGCTTAAATACCCATATCTATTTTTTAGGAAAAGGCCCGGATGAAGATTATGTAAGAAATTTTTCTAAGAAATATAACTTGGAAGATTCTATTACATTACTTGGCTATCAAACAAATCCGTACAAATTTGTTAAAAATTGTGATTTATTTGTATGTGCATCTCTTGCAGAAGGTTTCAGTACAGCTGCTACCGAAGCACTGATTCTTGGTACACCTGTTGTTACCGTTGAAGTTTCGGGTATGAAGGAAATGCTCGGCGAAAACAACGAGTACGGTATCATAACAGAAAATGATGAAGATGCACTTTATGAGGGAATCAAAAAAATGCTGACAACGCCTAATTTGCTTGAAGCTTATGCCGCAAAAGCAAAAGAGCGTGGTAAGGCTTTCAGTACCGAAAAAACAGTAAAAGCTGTTGAAGAAATGTTATTAAGTATTTAAGGAATCAATAAACATGATATATGGTTTTTATTTCAGATTTTATGGAAAATTTCACAATAGTGTATTTAGCAGTGTTTTAGCAAAACTTGCATATATGATGTATTGTTGTGTGTTTTTTCTTAAAAAACTCAGGCATAAAAGAGTCAGCGTAGATGTAAACATTGACGATGCAAGAGATATAGTGAATGGCATTTATCCACGATTAGATAGTCATCCCGTGTATGAAAATAAACCTATTGACGACAATATTGATTTGTCAATTGTAGTTCCTGTTTACAATTATGTAGATATAATTGAATCCAATATTGATTCGATTCTCAACCAAAAAACCGAATACAATTATCAGTTGATAATTGTAGATGATGGTTCGACTGACGGCGCCGCTGATGTTTTGAAAAAATATGCTGATAATCCAAAGGTTAAACTGATTTTTCAGAAAAATGCAGGTATTGGTGCTGCAAGAAATACGGGTATAAATAACGCTGATGGAAAATATCTTATGTTTGTTGATTGCGATGACATTGTTCATGACGATATTGTTGAAACTCTTATGAATAAGGCATACAGTGAAAATTATGATATGGTGATGTGTGCCCATAATTTATCAAAAGAACGCAAAGGTGCTATTTATGAGATCGTTCCGAATGTCTATCCAAAATATAACCTTATTGGTTATAAAAACGGCGATGAAATAATGAATCTGGCAGGTTTGCCGTGGTGTAAGGCATATAAGAGGGAAATTTGGAATAATGTTAGATTTTTCCCGGGATATTGGTACGAAGATACGATTATTCAGTTTTTAATCTTCATGCAGTGTAAAAACTATGCTTATATTCCAAAGATAGAATATGAGTACAAGTGGTATGAGAAAAATTTTTCTCATACACAAGGCAATTCTGCAAATCCAAAGTCAATTGATACATACTGGTTGTTGATAGAGATATTAGAACAATACAAGAAGAATGATATGCCTGTGGATGACAGATTATACACTTTGGTTTTGCGACACATTAGTACATATTACTATAGTTCTGTTAAAAATTTGTACAGCAAAGTTGTTGAGGCATTATTTGTTTTGGCAAAAGACCTTTATTCAGAGTACAAGCCTAATCACAAAGTCAAACTTCCGTTTATGCTAAGACAGGTTGAAAAGTCATTTGATAATAATGACATAGAACTTTGGAAATTAGCAAGTTGTTATCAGTGAGGAAAATTATGAGTCAGACTATTTCTGTTGTTATACCGGCATATAATGCCAAAAGTACAATTGAAAGATGTGTAAAAAGTGTTTTGAATCAGAGTTATGAAAATCTCGAAGTAATTGTAGTAAATGACGGTTCTTCCGATTCAACAGAAACAATATGTGAGAAAATGGCAAGTTGTGATTCAAGATTAAAGGTAATTACCATAAAAAACGGTGGTGTATCTCATGCAAGAAATATTGGCATTGATAACGCAAAGGGTGATTTTATAACATTTGTTGATTCAGATGATTACATTGATAAAGAGATGTATAAAAACCTTATTGATTTGTTCGATACGAATGTAGATATTGTGCATTGCAGTTATAAAAATGTTGATGAATCAGGAAGTATCTTGTCTGTTGTCGGTTCTAAAAACAAGCAGATAAAAATGAATCATGACGAGGGTATGGAATGCCTGCTTGCCGGGAGATACTTTGCAGGCGGAATGTGCAATAAATTATATAGAACTAAATTATTTTGCAACGTCAGATTAAAAGAAAATATTAAATTTAATGAAGATATTCTGGCAAACTATTATCTTTTTGATAATGCAAATAATACTGTATATTCTGATGAACCGTTTTACAATTATGTTGCTTGCGATGATAGTTCAACCCATTCTGCTAATGCGTTGATTTCTTACAAACAAGGGTATGAAGTTGCAAGGATTATGTTACAGGAATCTATGAATAAACCATACTGTGAATTTGCTAAAATCAGGTATTTGGGAAATTTGCTTAGTCTGTATGGTACATATAGAACTTCTTTAAATAAAGTTGAAAAATCAGAGTATGAAAATTTGTTTTCTGAAATAAAGTCTTTTAAAGATGAGGGATATTATCAAGGAAAAAGAGATAAAGTTTTAATTTTCATGTACAGATATATGCCACATTTCTATTTGATAACATACAAAATATACGATAAAATAAGAGTAAAAAAGTTAGATCCGGAGCAGTAATATGAACCCTCTGATAAGTGTAATAGTTCCGATTTATAATGTTGAAAAATACCTTACAAGGTGTGTTGACAGTATTGTAAATCAGACATATAAAAATCTTGAAATAATTCTTGTTGATGACGGTTCAACTGATAAATCATCAGAAATATGTGATTTATATGCTAATAGCGATAACAGAATCAAAGTAATGCATTTGTCTAATGGTGGTGCTGGAAATGCACGAAACATTGCTTTGAACTTTGTTCATGGAAGTTATGTAGCCTTTGTCGATAGTGATGATTATTTAGAAGATACAGCCTATGAAAAATTAATGAATGTTTTTTTTGATGATTGTGATATTGACATAGCAGAATTTGATTATTGTAATTGTTATGATGACAATGCTTTTTTAGAATCCCATACTCGTGACTTTAAGGTACACTATTACAATACAGAGGAAGCAATGTATGAACATTTAATAGAACGAAATTTTAAACAAGTAATTTGGAATAAAATTTACAATAGAAATGTTATAGAGAACATTAGATTTCCGGAGAATAGGTCTATTGATGATGAGTATTGGACATACAGGGTTATAGCAAATGCAAAAAAATTAGCAAGAATAGACGAAAAGTTGTATGCCTATAGGCAGCGAGATTTATCTATTATGCATTCAATGAAAGTTTCCGATATGATTGAGAGTATTAATGCTAAATATATTCGTCATTTGTTTGTTTTAGAAAAATTTCCTGAATATTCAACTTTAAGTGCTTATAGTGTTTGGTGCGTTAGCATGTATCAATCACAAAATATAAAAAAGACTAACAGTAAGCAGTATCGTGAAGTTAAAAGTCAAATATTCTTTTATGTTAAAAATTGTAAAATTGTAATGGATGATATAAATGATATAAATTTGAAGCAAAAATTTTGGCTTTTTTGTTCTAATTTGTCTTGGGATCTTACTGTAAAATTAAGAAATTTGCTAGGCATAGGACTTTAGTATGAAAAAAGTTGAAACGAGTGGTCAAATGCTACATTGCAAAAAATTGAAACGCAAGAAAAATTAAAAGATACATTTGGATACGTAAAATAGTAGGAGTGAAATCATTGCCTTTAGTAAGTATTGTGGTACCTGTTTATAAAGTCGAAAATGTTTTGCATTATTGTATTGACAGCATTTTAAATCAAATATATAAAAATTTTGAGCTTATCCTTGTTGATGACGGTTCGCCTGACAACAGCGGAAAAATTTGTGATGAATATGCCCAAAAAGATAATCGAATAACAGTTATACATAAAGAAAACGGTGGCGTATCTTCGGCAAGGAACTGTGGTATTGATGCTGCAAAGGGTAAATATATATGCTTTGTTGACAGCGATGATTATGTTAATAAAAACTATTTGGAAATTTTAATCAGAACAAAATCTGAACATCCTGAATTTGATAATATATGGTGCTATTTTCAAACAGTAACCGATTATGATAGTACGGGTGGAAATCTAATTGTTGATGACAATAAAAATATATACTCTGTAAAAGATATTATGACTCTGCATGAAAAATGGCTTGATGCAGGACCGGTATGTAAATTGTATGATAGAAAAACAATTTTAGAAAACGGATTGACATTTGACTCAAACCTATCACTTGGGGAGGATTTAATATTTAATTTTCAATACCTTGACTGTACAAATGGTAAAATTTTTGTGATTCCGAAAAAGCTGTATAATTATGTTCAGGTAAGTGACTGCAGTTTATCACAGAAATACTACCCTAATATGTTTGAGATATATAAAACAATCAATAGTGCTATGCACCGTTTTATTGTTAAATGGAACTGTAGTGAGGAACAAGTAAAGAAGTATTTTAATGCCTGTTTTTATAAATATGAAGTTGTATTAAAAAATACTTTTAGCGAGAAAAATAAGGCTACTAAAAAAGATAAAATCAGATATAATAACTCTATTATGAAAAGCAAGGAATTTGTGCAGTCCTTAAACAATTTAGATTGCTATATCAATCCGGCTTATAAATTTGCTTATAAAAGCGGTAAATACAGATTGGTGATGTTAGTTGATAATTTGGTAAAAATGAAAGGTGGCAAATAAATTGCATCCCATAAAATCAATAGAAGCGAGAACTCAATCGTATGTTCTTAATCATTTTGAAAAAAGTAAATATGCAAAGAGATTAAGAATGTTAAAAGATACTCATTTGGGTGAAATGTGTTTTATAATAGGCAATGGTCCAAGCTTATCTGCCGATGATCTTGAAGTATTACATAAGAATAATGTTTTGTCCTTTGGTTTTAACAGAATATTCTTAATGTTTGATAAAACAAATTGGAGACCGGATTTTTATGTGTCACAGGATGAAAAGATGCTTGTCACAGGATGAAAAGATGCTTTTTAATTGTCAAGAGGATGTTAATAATTTAGAGATAAGTGCTAAGTTTATATCTCTTATTAATAAGTACTTTCATAATATTGATATCAAGGATGCTCTATACTTTAATATGCATTCGTCAATACAGGGAGTACCAGTTTTTTCAGACAGTGTGGATTCCTACATAGGTAATTCAAATACAGTGGCATTTTCAGCTGCGCAAATTGCTGTTTGTATGGGATTTAATTAGGTGTCGATCATAATTTTGCGGTTTATCAAAACGATAAAGGTGAAATTATCAACGATAAAAGTGTTAAAGATTATTTTACTGATGAGTATAACAAAGATAAAGAAAATCTATATGTACCGAATTTAGATGCAAGTACGAGAGCTTTTTTTTCAATGAAAAAATATTGTGACAAACACGGTATAGAAGTGTATAATGCTACCCGTGGCGGAAAACTTGAAGTTTTCCCGAGAGTAGATTTTGATATGATTTTTTAAGCTTAATGAGGTTGTGAATGGATAAAAATAAAAGTCAGTTAAAAACAGGTGTAATATTAAACTATATAAATTTATTGTTAGGAAACTTGATCCCTGTTTTTTATACGCCTGTAATGTTGCAATTGTTGGGACAAAGTGAGTACGGATTGTATAAGTTGTCAAGTAATATAACAAGTTATCTTTCTCTGATTTCTCTTGGTTTAGGTTCCGCTATTACACGTTATCTGATTAAGGCTCGTGAAGAGGATGGAAAGGAAGCCGAAGAAAAAATGTTAGGCTTATTTTCTCGAATCTTTCAGGTTATAGCAACTGTAACGTTTGTGGTGGGTGTAATTCTCAGTTTAATTTTGGGACTATGGTATAGTGCTTCATTGACATCATCAGAATTAATGACAATGAGAGTACTTGTTTTTATTTTATCTTTAAATACTGCACTTAACTTTTTAATGACACCGCAGATATCTGTTGTAACTGCACATGAGAAATTTATTTTCCTTCAGTTTATGAATATAGCGTCAACATGTGTTATGCCAATCCTTAATTTAGTCGTACTTTTCTTTGGATTTGCATCAATCGGCATGGCAGTTTCAAGCTTAATCCTTAATGTAATAATTAGAATTTTTTACTACATATACATGACCAAAAACTTAGGTCTAAAAGCCATATATTCTAAGCCATCTGCAGGTGTTTTAAAGGAAATATTATCATTTTCGTTTTGGATATTTGTTGCGAATGTTGTCGGTCAGTTGTATAATTCAACTGATGTTGTAATGATAGGAGCTATACCCGCCTTGGCTACTGTGGGGGTAGCAGTTTATAATGTTGGCGGTGTATTCAACGGAATAGTATTTAGTTTAACCACAGCAGTTTCTAATTTATTGGCGCCTAAAACTCAAAAAATGGTTTTTTCAGGTGCTACAAACGATGAATTGACGGATTTGGCAATAAGAATGGGTCGAATTCAATGTTACATAATTACACTGTTAGTAACCGGATTTATTTCTTTTGGACAACCGTTTATTAGTTTTTATGTTGGCTCAGGCTATGAAGATGCGTATTGGGTAGCGGTGTTAATGATGATACCAAATATGATTCCGCTTGTACAGAGCGTATGCTTGAGCGTTATTATTGCACAAAATAAGCATCGGTTTCGATCTATAGTATACCTTGGTATAGCTATAGGAAATGTAATCGGAACTTGGCTTTTAATGCATATTATGGGTATCATAGGTGCGGCTTTAATGACTGGTATAGCTTTGATTATCGGTCAGGGATTTGTTATGAATTGGTATTATTGGAAGAAAACTGGTTTAGACATGATCCGATTTTGGAAAAGTGTGGGAAAAATTTATGTTTTACCGATTATAATGTGTTGCATAACTTTAGTTGTCTCTCATTTTATTAATTTCTATAATATTTTTGCTTTATTAGTAGGCATAATAATTTATACTGTCTTATATGTTGTTCTTAATTGGCTTTTTATTATGAATGATTATGAAAAAGATATTTTTAGAACACCGTTAAAAAGACTTATGAATAAAAGGAGAAAATAAAATATGAACTTGTACAACTCTTTTTTAGCACGACGTCAAGGTTTTATAATAAAAAATTTTTATAAGACAAGGTACGGAAAAAGTTTGAGAGAATTAAAAGATATTCATAAAAATAAAAGATGTTTTATCGTGGCAAATGGTCCAAGTCTGCAGGCACAAGATTTAGATTTTCTTGAGAATAATAATGAGATAACATTTGGAATGAATAGAATATTCAAAATGTTTAATAAAACTAATTGGCGTCCTACATATTATGTTTGTGAAGATATAAATATATTTAACGAATGTACCGATAAAATTAATAACATTAATTCAAAAATTAAATTTGTTCCTATAAACTTACATTTTTATAATGATATAAATATTGATGGGGCATATTATTTTAAAGCAAATTATGATAGAAATATGGATTATCCGCATAGTTTTTCTACTCAAATTGACCATCAGTTGGATTCCAGAGGAACAGTTACATTTACATGTATTAACATTGCTGCTTATATGGGTTTTAAAGAAATATATTTAATAGGTGTTGACCATAATTATAAAGTGACTATTAATGAAACCGGAGAAACTGTTGTTGACAATGATGCCAAGGATTATTTTTGTGATGATTATGACGATGATATAAAGGATGTTGTGGTACATGATATGGGTCAGAATACACGTGCTTATCGCGATGCTAAAGCTGCATGTGAAGAATTAGGAATTCATATCTACAATGCTACCAGAGGAGGTAAACTTGAGGTTTTTGAAAGAGTTGATTTTGATAGTATAAAAAGGGGATTGTAAATGTTTCTGATAACAAAAATAATTGATTGCTTTTATAATTTTGATTTAATTAAAAGGAAAAAATACCGCAGAGAAAATTTAGAAAAACATAATATATTGGAGGAGAAATTTATTTCCAACAAAAACAAACCTATTTATTACATAATTAGATATGAAGATGGTATGTCTTGCGGATGGACTGTTTGGGAAAGAGTTGTATTATTTGGTTGTATATATGCTGTTTCTCATAAAATGATACCTGTTGTTGATATGAAAACTACTAAGAATATATATTTAGAGGACGATGAAGTGGGTAAAGTTAATGCTTGGGACAAATATTATTTGCAACCTTTTGATGTTACTTTAGATGAGGCACTTCAAAGCAATAATTATATTTTAGCTGATCCCTCTCAGAATTGGTTTGTGTATCTTAGAATGGAAAGAAAATGTAATAACAATGATTATTTAAGAGAGCAGTATTCTAAGTATATCAAGTTAAATAAAAATACAATTAATATTTGTGAAGGCAATTATGCACGTATTGTTTCTGATAATAATTCTAAGTTATTAGGTGTTTGTTTGCGTGGGACAGATTATCTTTTGTATCATCATCCAATGCAGCCTCAGGTTGAGGTTGTTGTAAAAGAAGCAAAAAAATATTTTAAATTGTTAAATTGTGATTATTATTATATAGCGACAGAGGATTATACTTTGCTTAAATCTTTTGAAAAATATTTGCCGAAAGAAAAAATAATCACTTATAATGCAGGAAATGTAAGACAGGTTGATGGATTGATTGGTGAGCAAATAAGAAAGGATAAATCTGCCAATGATGCAGCGCTTGATTATTTAACTACATTGTATATTCTTAACAAATGTTCAGTATTGATAGGAGGAAAATGCGGGGCAACCATAGTTGCTTCATATAGGAAAAATCCACCATATGAGTATGTTAATATAATAGACACGCATAAGTCATATTGATATTATGGAAGGAAATGTATTATGAAGGTTGTTGCTTTTTTACCGATTAAATTAAATTCTCAGAGATTGCCACATAAAAATATTTTGCCAATTGCAGGACATCCTTTATGTTGGCATCTTCCAAATACTCTTGTAAAAGTACAGGAAATTGATGAAGTTTACGTTTATTGCAGTGATTCTTCAGTAAAAGAATATTTACCCGAACAAGTAAAATTTAAACAAAGAAGCAAAGAATTAGATGGCGATTTAGTAAAGGGATTTGACATCTATAAAAACTTTATTGCAGAAATTGATGCCGATATATATGTTTTAGCTCATACAACATCACCATTTATAAAGCAAGAATCAATTGAAAATGCATTAAAACATGTAATTTCTGGGAATAATGATTCTGCGTTTTCTGCGGAGCGTATTCAAACATTTGCTTGGTATGACGGCAAGCCAATAAATTACGATTTGGAGAACGTACCAAGAACTCAAGATATGAATCCGATTTGGGTAGAGACCAGTGCTTTTTTTATTTTTAAAAAAGAGATATTTACAAAATATAACCGTCGTATAGGTTTTACCCCGTATATACAAGAGGTATCCGGCGTGGAGGCTGTTGATATTGACGAAAAAAAAGATTATGATTTGGCATGTAAATTAGCTGAAATTGAGGAGATTGGATAATGATGTTGTTTAAATTAATTGCCGGCCCGTGTGCAATTGAATCTGAAGAAATGGCTATGGATATTGCCGAAAAAATGAAGACTATAACGGACAAGTTAGGTATAGATTACACCTTTAAAGGCTCATTTGATAAGGCTAACAGAACATCAATTCACAGCAAAAGAGGACTTGGAATTGATGAAGGGTTGAGAATACTTCAGAAAGTTAAGGATACATATAACATCCCTGTTGCAACCGATATCCACGAATCGTGGCAGGCGGAACCCGTTGGCAAGGTGGTTGATATTGTTCAGATTCCTGCATTCCTTTGCAGACAGACTGATTTATTGGTTGCTGCCGCAAAAACAGGTAAGTGTATTAATATCAAAAAAGCTCAATTTCTTGCACCGTGGGATATGAAAAACTGTCTGCAGAAGGTAGTTGAAAGCGGTAACAGTAATGTTATGTTATGTGAGAGAGGTACAAGCTTTGGCTATAATACACTTGTTGTTGATATGACAGGCCTTGTTGAAATGAAGAAATTTGGATATCCCGTTATTTTTGATGCAACACATTCTGTTCAAAAGCCCGGCGGCAAGGGCGATGCAACGGGCGGTAACCGAGAATATGTTGAGTACCTTGCAAAGGCAGCGATTGCTGTCGGTGTTGACGGATTATTTATGGAAACTCATCAAAATCCTGATGAAGCTTGGTCAGACGGTCCTAATATGGTAAAACTTGATGATATGGAAGAATTGTTGACAAAACTTGTAAAAGTATATGAGGCGGTGCACTAAAATGCCTGAAATTAATATAACCGAAGAGGGTAAAAAGCTTTTTGATGTCGAAATAGCTGCAATGGAAGCTGTTAAAAATGCACTTGATGAGAGATTTGAAAAAATAGTAAGGCTGATTTGTGATTGTAAAGGCAAGGTCGTAATCACGGGAATGGGTAAGCCGGGACATATCGGAACAAAAATCGCCGCTACAATGGCAAGCCTCGGTACACCGTCGTTTTTCCTTCACCCCGCAGAAGCTCAGCATGGCGACTTGGGTATGCTTGATAAGGACGATGTTGTAATTGCAATTTCTTTTTCCGGGGAGAGCGAAGAGGTTACAAAACTTATTCCGAGTTTAAAACTCATCGGAGCAACACTTGTTGGCATATCCGGAAATCCTGACAGTACTCTTATTACACACAGTGATTATTCGTTTGTGTTCCCACCTATTAAAGAGGCATGTGCATTAAATCTTGCTCCTACATCAAGCACAACTGTCGCACTTGCATTCGGTGATGCATTAGCTGTGTGTGCGTCAAAAATTTACGGTTTTAATGAGCAAAATTTTGCATTATTTCATCCTGCAGGTTCACTCGGCAAAAAGCTTGTTACTAAAGTTGCCGATCTTATGAGAACAGGGGAAGATAACTCTGTTGTAAGTATAAATACTCAGCTTAAAGATGCAATTGTCGTTATGAGTAAAAAAGCGTTGGGGATTGTATGCGTTGTTGAAAATGATAGGCTTGTGGGCGTATTTACAGACGGCGATTTAAGAAGAGCACTTTCAAAAGAAATTGATGTATACAATATTGTTATTGACGAACTTATGACTAGAACACCGATTACGGTTTCTTCAAATTTGCTTGCGGTCGAAGCATTAAAACTTATGAATGACAGGAATATATCGGCTCTTCCGGTTGTGGATGACGGTAAGCTTGTCGGTACTATAAGAATTAATGATATTACCGGAATGGGAATTGTATTATGATTGAAAATATAAAAATGCTTGTTATGGATGTTGACGGAACGCTTACCGACGGTAAAATTTATTACGGTAATGATGGTGAGTTGTTTAAAGCATTTGATGTTCGTGACGGGTATCGCCTTGTAAAATGCGAAGAATACGGAATCATTACAGCAATTATAACGGGCAAAACCTCAAAAATTGTTGAAGGCAGAGCAAGAGATTTAAAAATAAAAGAAGTACATCAGGGTGTAAGCAACAAAATTGAAGTTCTCAAAACCTTGATAGAAAAATATAGCCTTGATAAATCACAGGTTGCCTATATCGGTGACGATGTGAATGATATTGAATGTATGCAGTATTGCGGTTTCTCTGCCTGCCCTGCAGACGCAATTGATGAAGTGAAAAATACAGTCGATTATGTTTGTAAAAATATAGGCGGTCACGGCGCAGTCAGAGAATTGATTGATAGGATAATTTAAATAATAATTAGGATTGTATGTGGTGATTCTATGAAAGGTATAATTTTAGCAGGTGGGTCGGGGACTCGACTTTATCCACTGACAAAGGTAACATCTAAACAACTGTTGCCGATATATGATAAGCCGATGATTTATTATCCCATGTCGGTGCTTATGAATGCAGGAATCCGTGATATTCTTATCATATCGACTCCGCAGGATAACCCCTCATGGTGAGGGATTGAATGTCCGTGACTGGCTTTATGTTGAAAACAATTGCAAAGCGTGGATACGACGGAATCGGAACTGATATTGCCGACAGTTATTCGGGAGTTAACTGATGCCGATTCGGATGGCTACATAGTTGACGGCACACCGCTTAATCTTTCCGATAAAGATAAAAAGTGGTTGGGTTTGAAAGATACTTTTAAATTTTGATTCTTTCTTGCTGTTGGTTAATAGAGACATTCAAAGGAGATATTTATGTTAAATAGAGTGAATTTAAATTATGTTTTTCCAAATAAAGCTAAATCAATAGCTAAAGTTACAGAAAATTTTATTAAAAAAGATTCTGAAATTGTAAAGATATTTAAAAATGCAACTATATTGCCTGTATATGATTTTCACGATATGCATGGTAATGGCGGTGTTATCGATAGTGAGGGTAATTATGTTGAGATGTCATCACAAAAAAACAGAGTTAGCGGTTCATATGAATATAATAAATCTGATTGTAAATTTGAAAATAAAAAGGTAGTATATTGTGGGTTCTTTTACAGATGTTGGGGGCACTTTATAACAGAAGTTGTATCAAAATTATGGTATGCATTAAAAAGAGACAATTCAATTGATCAGTATATTTTTATAACGGAGAAAGGCAGTAATGCAAAATTTAATGGTAACTATTTAGAATTCTTACGATTACTCGGCATAGAGGATAAAGTGGTTATTATAAATCAACCTACTGTATATGCTGAGGTTGTGATTCCTGAAGATGGTTTTGTTTATGACGAATATTTTACAAATAGCTATTTAGATATGTATCAATACATTATAAAAAAAGGTTTAAAAGAGTTTAAAGGCAAGACATACGAAAAATTATATTTCTCAAAAAATAAAATTATTTCTAGTATTGAATCTAATTTGAATTTAAAATTCATTGATAAATATTTTGAAACTAATGGTTTTAAGGTTATTTATCCGGAACAACTTACATTGGTAGAAACAATTGGTTTAATGCAAAATGCAAAATATTTTTGTGGTATATCAAGTTCACTAGCTCATAATCAAATTTTTGGTCATGCAAATCAGACAATGATATCCATTGAAAAGCAAGCTTTTTACACACCTTACCAAATATTTGTTACTAATATAACAGGATGTAATGTAGTGTATATTGATGCATTTAGACATATTTTTCCTGTTAATTCTGGGGGCCCATTTTTGTATGATTATACTGATTATTTAGATGAATTTGCAAAAGATTTCGGCCTTTCTCGCTCAAAACCAATGTCTAGGCATAAATACAGAAGAATGTTTAGAAAATATATGATATTTTATTTTGATTTGAATAATGTATTGCCGCCTGATTGGATGTACAGACAATACATAATTGATATGAGCAGAGATGCGTATAATGATACGATAAGAAACGGCAAAATATTTCATATGTCATTATATAATAGAGCGAAGATGAAATTAAGAAAAATTTTTTTCAATTTATTTGGCACTTATTAATAGGGGGGTGAAAATCTAATGCTATTTGAGATAATAAGTATCTAGATTAAATATATCGAATAGTATACAAATTAAAAAACAGCACATAAAATCGTATAAGAATTATTTTTTATAGTGCATCTAATGAAATCGTTTTTAGTGATGTAGCGGAGTTCTGCTATAAGGTTACTGATTTTTATCACCCTGGTGATGAAGGCGGACTTGCTTGGAATGATCCCGAAATCGGCATAGAATGGCCAAAACTTGAAGGTGAGTACAAAGGCAATGCCGATTCAACCGGCTATACAGTTGACGGCACACCGCTTAATCTTTCCGATAAGGATAAAAAGTGGTCAGGACTTAAAGATGATTTTAGGTATTAGTGGTATATTGTAAGTTTATATGAAGTAGTTTGATAGGTTAATAAAATACAACTTGTGTCTAAAATTAATAATGTAATTAAAAAGTGATTATAGGAGCGAAACTTATTTTATGAAAAATGAAGTTAATACAGCAATAACTAAAAACTACAGTATTTCAATTCTTAGAGTTGTTGGTATGTTTTCAATAGTTTTTTGCCATTTTTTCTCATGGCTTGGTTTTTCGTTTTTATCACAATTTTTAAATTTTGGAGTATATTTGTTTCTTTTTATTTCTGGTTTTTTGTACGCAAACAAAAATATAACAGAACCGAGAAAATGGTTTTTAACACGGTTGAAGAAAATATTAGTTCCATATTATATTTTTGCAATCCCCATTGCACTTTTGTATTTTTTGTCGACAGGTTTTGATTTGATAAAAAGTATAATATATCTTTTTTGTTTGCAAGGAGTTTACTTTATATGTTCTTTTATTCCTTTTGCAGAGATAGAGCCCCTCGGAAATCTTTGGTTTATTACTATAATTTTGCTATGTTATCTTCTAACAATAATTTTAAAAAATTTTGAGAAAAAACATAATGTTAGTGTAGTTGGAGCTACTGTTGTATTATTATTTATTTGGTTAGTACCAAAAATTTTAATGTGCTTTTCCCTTCTGTACATTGATACGCAATATTTTGTGGCTTATTTTATTGGATATTATATTTCAAAATTCAATGTAAAAAATAATAAATGGACTTTTTGGCTGTTAGGTTTGTTTATGTTTGCTGTTGCTATTGTTATTAGATTGACAGCTAAAATGTACCTTGACGGTATATATGAGTCAGAATATCTTGTGTTTGTATCGTTGACACAAATTGCTGTGGCAGTTTCAGCGTATTTTATTTGTACATATTTAGTCAATAACTTTGCCATACTTGAGAGTATGGCAAAATCTAAGATTTGGTCATTGTTTGATGTAATGTCATATCCAATTTATATAACTCATTATGCATTTTTGACTGGCATGACATCAGTAAGCAATTTTGGATTTTCAACACTAATTTCAATTGTATTGTTTATTTTATTTACCGTTATTAGCTCCTCCATCTTGTACCTAATAAATAATAAAATTATAGATTATAAAATGAAGATGAAACAATAAAAAAAGAATCTCCATAGAAACGATTTTGTAGTAGAATTAAGTTACAACACAAAAATCCGAGAAGAAATCGTCAATATGGATACTCTTGATTTTACACTGATACACAAGAAAGGTGTAAAGGGTAAAATTATTTTTACTACCCCAAAATACCCGGAGTTAGATAATGTTATAACTATATTTAAAGCTTATTGAAATGCACAAGCCCATAAATACTTGGACTTGTGCATATTTTTTACTTTTTCTTCTTTTTCAATTCATTTTTAAAGCATTTTTTATCGAATGAGGGGTTGAAGGCGTAGAAGTTCTTTTCGTTGAGTTTATCGGTTAAGAGGCGGAGGTTTTCGCCGAAGCGTTGGTAGTGGACAACCTCACGGGCACGCAGAAAGCGAATCGGATCTTTTACATCGTAGTCATCGCAGAATCTGAGGATGTTATCGTAGGTTGTTCGGGCTTTTTGCTCAGCCGCCATACTTTCATGCAGATCGGTTATCGGATCGCCTTTAACCTGCATTGATGCAGCTGTATAGGGAAAACCTGCTGCCGCCTGTGGGAAAATTCCGGTTGTGTGGTCAACAAAATAGTCAGCGAATCCCTGTTCCTTGATTTCATCCTCGGTGAGGTCTTTCGTCAGCTGATATACTATTGCACCGATCATTTCAAGATGATTAAGTTCCTCTGTGCCTATGTCGGTGAGAGTGCCTTTGAGTTCCGGCAAGGGCATTGCAAATCGTTGACTCAGATATCGCAATGACGCACCCAACTCACCGTCCGGACCGCCGTATGGCAGAATGTTACTTATTTTGACTGAGAAATATGTTGAGGTGGGAGGCTTTGCGGTCAAATATTATTCTTTTTGTAATTATGGATAGTAAGTCATTTTGCGTTTTTAAGGGATAAGTTTCTTTAATCGTGAAAGCATCATTATTTAAATTGTTCTTTATAAGAATATTTATTGCTTTAATTACAACTTTTTCAATCTTTTCAATTCTTACGCTGTGCGATGAATGGCAGTTGCCGTGAATGTAGGCGGAGCATTGGAGAAGATTATTTTTAATCGGAACAAGGGTTGAATTGCAGTTTGAACACTTGACAAGATTTTGAATAAGGTGTCTAATTTCGGTTTGTTTATGGGAATGTTCTCTATTTATTATTCCTTGCAAGAATAATATTTGCCTTGTTTGTTCAAAAATTACTTCATCAACAATCGGTTCGTGAATGCCGTTTGAAATTATCAAATTTTCGTTATGGAAATCTCTGCCCGTTTTGCAGATTGGATTCCACCTGATTTTGCCGATATAAACGGGATTTTGCAGAATATATTCAACGGCACGGCAATCCCAGCGGTTGCCTTTGGAAGTTTTAATTTTTGCTGAGTTCAAGTTGTCACAAATCATATTTATATCTTTATTATTCAAAAAATCGGCAAAAATTTTACTGACAATTCGGGCTTTTTCGGCGTCAACCACAAGCCTTCCATCTGTCACTTTATAGCCGAAAGGTGCAATGCTGACGATGCCGCCACGCTCGGCTTTTTCGGTCATTCCTCGTCTTACCTCACCCGAAAGCCGAATCGAATAGTATTCGTCCGACCATTCGATAATGCGTTCAATCAGCTTTCCGAAGGGACCGTCATCAACGGGTTCGGACACGCTGATGACTTCAATTCCGTTTTTTCTCAACAGCGATTTATAGAAAATGCTTTCCTCCTGATTGCGGGCGAATCGTGAAAATTTCCAGACAAGTACGGCTGAAAACAGGGGAGGCTTTTGCTTTGCAAGGCTTATCATTCGGTTGAATTCAGGTCGCTTGTCGGCATATCTTCCAGAAATTCCGTTGTCACGAAAAATGAAATCCTCATCAATCAGATAGCCTTTTTCATCTGCAAATTTTCTGATGATTTTCAGCTGACTTGACGGTGAAAGCTCAGTTTGATTTTCGGTTGACACCCTTATGTATGCCGCCGCAAAGTGATTTTTATTGTAATTTCCCGACAAATTAATCACCTCTTGAAAGAATAATTCTTTTATGCAATAATATGTCTGCGATTGGAATAAAATTCTTCGGCAAATTTCTCGAAAACACTTTACTTTGCTAACGCACTAATGTATAATATACAGAGATTGTTTTGCAAGGTGATTTGCAGAACATAGGTAGAGAGTATATCAGATTACGGAGGAATAATTATGAAAAAGAAAAAGTTACTTTCTGTACTTCTTGCAGGTGCAATGTCAGCGTCAATTTTTGTAGGTTGCGGTTCTTCTGCAACAGACTGGGATTATATCTCAAACAAGGGAGAGCTTGTTATCGGTGTTACATATTTTGAGCCGATGAACTACCTTGATGCAGACGGCAAGCTTACAGGTTTTGAAACTGAGTTTGCAGAGGCAGTTTGCGAGAAAATGGGTGTTACTCCAAAGTTCCAGAAAATTGACTGGGATTCAAAAGAGGTTGAGCTTAACTCAAAGACAATCGACTGCATCTGGAACGGCCTTACAATTGATGATGACAGAAAGTCAACAATGGATATTTCAACTCCTTATATGGAAAACAAGCAGGTTATGGTTGCAAAATCTGATGTTGCAGACAAAATCAAGTCAGCAGATGACCTCAAGGATAAGACAGTAGTTGCAGAGAAGAAGTCAGCAGGTGAAACTGTTGCTCAGACAGACGAGTTCTTCTCAAGTGCAAAGTATGTTTCTGTTGACGCACAGGCTAAGGCTCTTCTCGAGGTTAAGTCAGGCACAGCAGATGTTGCGGTTATCGACTATGTAATGTCAATCGGTACACTCAAGAGCGGCTCTGACTACGCTGACCTCAAGGTTGTTGACGGCAAGGACTTTTCACCTGAGCAGTACGGTATTGCACTTCGTAAGGACAGCCCCGAAACACTCAAAAAGCTTAACGATGCTATTCAGGCAGTTGCCGATGACGGCACACTTGATAAGATTGCTGAGAAGTACAGCCTTCAGGATCTTCTTCTTGTAAAAAAGAAATAATTTAATTAAAATAAGTTTGTACATACAGGGCGGACTATGTTCGCCCGTTGTGCTTTTTATTGATTATAAATTTACAGGTTCAAATTTGTAAGCCTTTTGATATATTCAAAACTGAAAATACTTGGATAGAGTGGTATATAAAATGGATCAATTTTTTAATGTAAGCGGTCAGTTGCTTGAGGGATTCGGCGAAAACTGTATAATTTTCATTGTAACCCTGCTTGCGGCAATTCCGCTCGGACTTATTATCTCAATGGGTTCAATGTCAAAATTCAAGCCGTTAAAATGGCTGACAAAAACATTTGTGTGGATAATCAGAGGTACTCCGCTGATGCTCCAGCTTTTCGTAGTGTTCTATGTTCCGCCGCTTGTGTCAAACGGCAGTGTGACATTTGCACGAATGAATGCCGCACTTATCGCATTTATAATCAATTATGCCGCATATTTTTCTGAAATCTTCCGTGGCGGTATCGAGTCTGTTCCAAAGGGACAGTACGAGGCAGGTCAGGTGCTTGGCATGACAAAGGGTCAGATTTTCTTTAAGGTTGTGCTTTTGCAGGTTGTAAAGAAAATTACTGCACCCATGGGCAACGAAATTATTACTCTTGTAAAGGATACTTCGCTTTCAAGCGTTATCGCAATTCCGGAAATTCTTATGAGAGCAAAGGACTTCTCAATGCAGGGACTCATTTGGCCGCTTTTCTATTCGGCAGTATTCTTCCTCGCATTCTGCGGAATTCTTACCTTGCTTTTCTCATTTATCGAGAAAAAGCTTGATTACTACAAGGGTTAAGGGGGAAAGGTTATGTCTTTGTTAAATGTTGAAAACATCCGTAAAAGCTACGGCAAAACAGAGGTTTTGAAAGATATCAGCTTTTCTCTTAAAAAGGGCGAGGTGCTTGCGATTATCGGTTCATCGGGTTCGGGCAAGACTACGCTGTTAAGATGTCTTAATTTTCTTGAAACTCCGGGCAACGGCAAGATTTCCGTCAATGACGAAGTGCTTTTTGACAGCAATGACAGCTCTGCAAAGAGCGACAGCGAAATCAGAAAAAGACGACTTCATTTCGGACTTGTGTTCCAGTCATTTAACCTGTTTCCGCAATATACGGTTATCGAGAATATTATGCTTGCTCCAAAGCTTGCCGCAAAAGAGCAGATAAAGCAGACAGGCGAATATATGGGGGCAAAAAGCTATAAAGAGGCTCATGAAATTATCAAGAGCAATGCAAAGTCTTTGCTTGAAAGGGTAGGACTTTCCGAAAAGAGCGAGTCATATCCGTGTAATCTCAGCGGCGGTCAGCAACAGCGTGTTGCAATTGCAAGAGCGCTTGCACTCAATCCCGATGTCCTCTGCTTCGACGAGCCTACCTCCGCACTTGATCCCGAACTCACGGGTGAGGTGCTTAATGTTATCCGCAGTCTTAAAACCTCCGACAGCACAATGATTGTTGTAACTCACGAAATTGAGTTTGCAAGAGATGTTGCCGACAAGATCATTTTTATGGCTGACGGTGTAATTGCCGAAGAAGGCACTCCCGAACAGGTAATCAACAATCCGCAAAATCCAAGAACCCAGGCGTTTTTGTCAAGGTTCAACTGATAACTGAATATTAGGTGAGGAAAGCACTCGAAAGGGTGCTTTTTTACATATTTTTGCAAATAACCTTGAAAAGTTTATGCCATTGTGCTATAATAATCGTGTCATTCACTGACAAAGGCACAAAGCCTGAAAAAATGAGAAATCCCGATAGGGAAAACGGAGGAAAAACAAATGAAAAGAATTTTCACAATCAGCGTTGCGGCTGTTATGGCACTTCTTATGGTGCTTTCACTTACAGCCTGCGGTAATTCAACACTCGGCTATTACAAGCTTACAAGTGCAGAAGCAAGCGGTATGAGTTTTGACAGCAGTACTCTTGCCGCTGTCGGTATGGACAAAGGCTACATTCTTCTTAAAGAAGACGGCAAGGCTAAGCTTTCTGCAGCCGGTCAGGAGCAGGATTTCACATACGATGACAAGAACTTTACAACAGGGAGCGAGAGCATTCCATACACACTCAAAGACGGTGTTATTACAATGGAAAAAGACGGCACAAAGCTCGTTTTCACATTTGATGCTAACTTCAAGCCCGAATCTTCTGATTCAGAGTCATCAAAGTAATTAAAACTTAATGGTGAAAAAATTTCGGCAGTCCAAATCGGACTGCCGTTTTTTGTATATCCAACTAAAAAACAAGGGCAGCGGAATTTCGCTGCCCATAATTTTTATAAGATTTTATCAGTCTGAAAGACACTCGTCAAGCGCATCAACAATTGCGTGCTTGTCCATATGCTGACCGATGAATACAAGCTTGATTTCTCTGTCGCCGTATTTTTCGTCCCACTTTTCGGCCATATCGGGATACTCTGCAAGATAGAGCTTCTGCTGTTTCTTTGGGAATGCGGCAAGCCACTTGCCCTGTTCCGTAGCAGTAATCTGAACGCCTGCCTGCTCGAATACGTAAACATCTTCTCTCTTGTCATCAAACCAGAGAACACCCTTTGCACGGACTACGCTCTTTGGCCAGTTCTCAACAAACTGCTGGAGCTTGTCCTGATTGAAAGGACGAATGCGGTGGTAAACAAATGAACCGATGCCGTACTCTTCTTCGCCGTCCTCATGATCGTGGTCGTGGTGACAGCAATGGCCGTGTTCGTGGTCGCAATGAGAGTGGTCAAGACCGTCCTCATCATGGTCATGGTCGTGATGCTCATGTTCGTCATGGTCTTCATCGTGGTGGTGATGGTGGTGATGATGACCGTGACGGTCTGTATCCTCGTCATCTTCATCCTTATCATAAATCTGAGCCCAACCTGCGGATGCGGCTGTTTCTTCAAAATTAAAGCACTTTGTATCGAGAATATCCTTAACTTCAACCTTGCCGAACTGCGATTCAATAATTCGTGCCTTTGGCTGAAGTGTCTTAATCATAGCCTTAACTCTCTTGAGCTGTTCCTCTGTTACCTTGTCAACCTTGTTGAGGATGATTGTTGAACAGAACTCAATCTGCTGAATAAGAAGGCTTTCAACATCCTCTTCGTCAACATCTTCCTTGAGGAGATCGTCGCCGCAGCCGAATTCCGTTGCCATACGGAGTGCGTCAACAACTGTAACAATGTTGTCAAGACGGACAAGCTCGGGAATATTGTTTTCCTTATCGCCCTCAAGAACCGAGATTGACTGTGCAATCGGAAGGGGTTCGCAAATACCGCTTGCCTCAATGAGAATGTAGTCAAACTTGCCTGACTTTACAAGGTCTGTAATCTGGTTGATAAGGTCAACGCTCAAAGTACAGCAGATACAGCCGTTTGTAAGCGGAACAAGGTTTGTATCTTTTTGAGTAACAACGCCTGCCTTTTGAATAAGCTCTGCGTCAATGTTTACTTCACCGATATCGTTTACGATAACGGCACACTTGTAGCCCTCCTGATTGCCGAGGACATGGTTGATAAGAGTAGTTTTGCCTGCACCGAGATAACCTGTAAGAAGCGTTACGGGAACAGGAAGCTTAATGTTAGCCATATATTTCATTTCCTTTCGTTGAATTGTGCTTATTAATGCGGATTACCGCTGTCCTTAAATATAACACTTTGCAAAATTATTGTCAATACAAAGTACGGAGTGCGGTCAATCCGAATAGCTGATTATTGCTGTACATTTTGTGTTTTTTGTATAATCACCTTTTATTTATTTCGGTTTTATGTTACAATAGTCAAAAGTAATTTTACGGAGATAGATTATGATTGTACTTGCATCTGCTTCACCACGAAGAAAAGAGCTTTTAAGTTTTATAACAACCGATTTTAAAATTGTTCCCGCAGACATTGACGAAACGGTTGAGAACAATGTTCCGCTTGAAAAGCGTCCCGAATATCTTGCCGTCAAAAAGGCATTGCATATTTCAAAAAACGGTTATGAAAAAGATATTGTAATCGGTTGTGACACGGGAGTTTTTGTTGACGGCAAAATGCTCGGCAAACCTAAGAACAGGGAGAATGCCGAGAATATGTTAAAACTGCTTTCGGGCAGACAGCACAAGGTTATCACGGGTTGTTGTACCGTCAAAAACGGTGTTGCAAAATCATTTTCCAATGTAACGCTTGTTGAATTTTTTGAACTTTCCGATTCGGAAATAGAGGAGTACATTGCAACGGGCGAGCCTTTTGACAAGGCAGGTGCATACGGAATACAGGGCAAAGGTTCTCTGCTTGTAAAGAAGATTGACGGTGACTATTTTAATGTTGTCGGACTTCCCGTAAGTGAATTAAACAGGATTTTGAAAAAGGAGTATTTATATGAATGATAATATAAATAAAACAGTCAATGAAATTCTCGAAAGCTATTCAAAGCATGAACAGACTTGCAGACTTTCGGAGGATAACATTATCAACAAATCTGTGCTTATTCAGGTGCTTGAAGAAATCCGCAAGCTGTTGTTTCCGGGCTACTTTGACAAGAACAGAGTAAGAGAAGAATACATCGGCTATATTGTAGGCGACAGAATAGAATTTATTCAGTACAACCTTAAAAAGCAGATTGCAAAGGCTTTAAAGGGTTGCGAAAAGTGTAACGACCTTTCGTATGACGAGGTTATGGAAAAGTCAGAAAAGCTGGTTTATGAGTTTCTTTCAAAGATTCCGTCAATCCGTGATTACCTTGCAACAGATGTTGTTGCAGCCTTTAACGGCGATCCTGCCGCATACAGCACGGATGAAATCATTCTTTGCTATCCCGGATTTTTTGCAATCACGGTTTACAGAGTGGCACATGAATTGTGGAAGCTTAAAATCCCGATGATTCCGAGAGTGCTTTCGGAGTACGCACACGGACTTACGGGAATTGATATTCACCCGGGTGCGACAATCGGCAAGTATTTCTTCATCGACCACGGCACAGGCATTGTAATCGGTGAAACTACCGAGATAGGCGAGAATGTAAAAATCTATCAGGGTGTAACCCTCGGTGCGTTGTCAACAAGAAAAGGTCAGCAGCTTAAAGGTGTTAAAAGACATCCTACTATCCGTGATAATGTTACAATCTATTCAGGTACAACTATCCTCGGCGGTGAAACCGTAATTGGCAAGGGCGCAACAATCGGCGGTAATGCCTTTATCGTGAACTCAATTACTGAGGGTATGAAAGTAAGCATCAAAAACCCTGAACTCCAGTTCAGTCCCGACCTTTCGGAAAACAATCAGGACAAGTATTGGTATTGGATGATTTAAGCTTATGTTTTAATTGAAAATTGAAAATTTAAAATGGAAAATTTTGGTCGGGAAGAAAGTTTTGCGTAGAACAAACTTCACATTCCCGACCGTATTCATATTGATTTGCTTTGCAAATCATTTATATGAACAAAATTCTATAAAAGAACAATTTCGTAGGGGCAGATATCATCCGCCCGCACGGCGAGCCGCCGTACCCAACTCGTGTAGATAGTTTGTAATGTAAAAAAACATATTATACCCGAGCGTAACATTGTAATTGTTTTCACAATTCAGTAGGAGCGTTCATTGGACGCCCGCATTGATGAATGTTTTTGTTTAATCACATATTTTTTGATGTGATTAAAATTGTGTATCCAAATGTAGCGACGAACCGTGTTCGTCAATCGTATCGTGTGTAAACACGATGCGAATAAATATACATAGTTTCAAAATAACCGAACTTTTAAAAGATACTTTAACAGAAAAACATAACCTTACTTTAAACTAATTATGAACAAATATCTTAAAGAAACGAAAATGTTGGATTATTCAAATCCTAACATACAGCAGTTAATTGAAAACAGAAAATGGCTTGAACTGCAGGAATTTGACAGGCTGAAATCAATTTATAATTTTGTGCGAGATGAAATACTGTTCGGCTACAACATTGACGATAACATTCCTGCCTCAAAAGTTTTGAAAGACGGTTTTGGGCAATGCAACACAAAGGGTACTTTGCTTATGGCTTTGCTCAGAGCCTGCAACATTCCTTGTCGGGTACACGGATTTACGATTGACAAAAAACTTCAAAAGGGTGCAATGACGGGAATTGTCTATAAAAATGCTCCGCAAAATGTGTTTCACAGTTGGGTTGAAGTGTATTTTGAAGATAAGTGGTACGAACTCGAAGCGTTTATTCTCGATAAAAAGTATCTGAACAATTTGCAGAAAATTAACAGCAGTTGCTCAGGTGCATTTTGCGGTTACGGTGTTGCCGTTAAAGATTTCAAAAATCCTGTCATAGATTTTGACCGAAATAACACCTATATTCAAAGCGAGGGTATTAATCAAGATTTCGGTGCTTATGATTCTCCCGACGATTTGCTCAAAGAACATCATCAGCAAATGTCACCAGTAAAGGCTTTTTTATATAAAAATCTCGGCAGACATTTAATGAACCGCAATGTCAGAAAAATTAGAAATTTTTAATTGAAAATTGAAAAAGGTGAACTAAAATATTAAGACTAAGACCGTACAAAAGCTGTGATTCAAAACACATAGCCGATTGGATTAAAAATGAGGAAACTTTTGTAAAATGGGGCGGAGAAAGATTTGGTTCGTACCCGATTAATGCAAAAATTATTGATGATAAATATAGACTTAATAACGGCGATTGCGTTGAAGAGGACAATTTTTACCCTATGACCGCATTTGACGACAGCGGTGTTGTCGGACATTTTATAATGCGATACATAAACGGCAACAACAAGATACTTCGTTTCGGCTGGGTAATTGTTGATGATACGCAAAGGGGAAAGGGTTACGGCAAGCAAATGCTTGAACTCGGACTCAAATATGCCTTTGAAATTTCGGGTGTGGAAAAGGTCACAATCGGCGTATTTGAAAACAATATCCCTGCGTACAAATGCTACAAATCAATCGGTTTCAATGAAATTGCTACCGACTGCTACGAAACCGAAACCGTAAACGGCGAAGAGAGTAAAATAATCGAGCTTGAAATCACAAAATCAGATTATATAAACCACAACAAAAGGAAGTGACAATATGCCCGACTTTACAATACGATACGCTAAGAAATCAGAACTTGAGCGTGTGAATGAAATTCGTTATCAGGTCAACAGGGTTCATTCAAACGGCAGACCTGATATATTTCGAGATGATTTCTGCGATGAGATGAAAAACATAGTATACAAAGTTTTTGAGAATGAATATTCCGATGTTATTGTTGCCGTGAACGGTGATACAATCTGCGGATTTGCAACTGTTGAATACATAGTCAAGGAGAAATCTCCGTACAATTTGCAAAGGAAATTCTACCGGATTGCTGAATTCGGAGTTGATGAAAACTTCCGCAGAATGGGCGTTGCAACAAAGCTGATAAGCTTCTGCAAACAAGAGGCTAAGAACAGAGGCTTTGACAGGCTGGAACTTGATGTGTGGGAATTCAACGAGGGTGCAATGAAGTTTTACGATTCCGTAGGATTCAAAACCTACAGAGAATACAAGGAAATGAATATTTAAACCGAAAAAATCCGTATGAAGATTGCTCCATACGGATTTTATTTTGTGTATCAAATTTTATTTATTGCCATTTAAAGGTGACGAGTCCGTAAACATAGATAAATGCGATAGCTGTAGGAACTACATATTTGAAAATCGGTTTCATCCACGAACGCACTTTCATGCCGATGCCCGTGTTGGCTTCTTTAATGAAGTTATCCCAACCCCAGCCGAACTTGTTGCAACAGAACAGAGCAAGCACAAGAGAACCGAGAGGAAGAACATTTGTGGAAACAATGAAGTCCCAAAAATCAAGCCATGTTGTACCCTCTGCAAACGGCTGAAAATGAAGAACGCTGAATCCGAGAGCCGTTGTGAGTGCAAGCACAAACACTACAATTCCGCAAATAAGACTGCCTTTTATTCTTGACCAGCCTGTCAAATCACGAATCATTGCAAGAATATTTTCGCAAACACCCAAAACGGTTGACATTGCCGCAAACACCATAAACAGGAAGAAGAGCGAACCCCATATTCTTCCGCCGGGCATATTGTTGAACACGGTTGCCATTGTGTCAAACAAAAGGTTCGGACCTGAATTAACTTCAAGGTTGTAAGTAAAGCAGGCAGGGAAGATGATTATGCCTGCAAGCAGAGCTACGAGTGTGTCAAGAGAGATAACATTGATTGCCTCGCCCATAAGTGAATGGTCTTTGCCGATATAACTTCCGAAAATAGCCATACCGCCCATACCTGTTGACAGCGAGAAAAATGCCTGATTCATCGCACCCACAACAACATCACCGTTGATTTTTGAAAAGTCGGGTTTGAGGTAAAATGTCATACCCTCACCCGAACCGCTCAAAAACAGACTGTGGATTGCAAGCACAATCATAAGTGCAAGCAAAGCAATCATCATATATTTTGTTATCCTCTCAAGTCCGCCCTGAATGTTGAACGAGAGTATAACAAAGGCGATAACAACCGTTATCATCATAAAAATAACATTGACTGACGGATTTGTAATCATTGTGGTAAATCCGAGGTCACGGTTGTTACCCGTCAGAAAATTTATGAAGTAGTAAATTATCCAACCGCAAACAACTGTGTAAAAAGCCATAATTGCAAGGTTGCCCACAAGGCATGCCCAACCGAAACCGCCCCATTTTTGCTTTGGCTTTTCAAGTTTGCGGTACATTTTAATCGGACTTGTCTGTGCCGCTCTGCCCACCGAAAATTCCATTATCAAACACGGAATTCCCAAAACAATAAGACAGATGATGTACACAAGCATAAAACTTCCGCCACCGTATTGTCCGCACATCCACGGAAACTTCCACACATTTCCGCAACCGATTGCACAGCCTGCCGAAAGCATTATAAATCCGAGTCGGCTTCCTAATTTTTCACGATTCACAACACAAGTCCTCCTGCCGAATTTATTTTATCTACACAATATTTTTTCGTCATAAATACTGCTCCTTTGTTTATTTTGCAATACAAAGAGTAGTATAGCAAATAAAATACCATTTGTAAAATTGATAAAACTGTGCTATAATAACGAAGATATCGTTCGTATAAAAGAGGATTTAGTTATGGATACCAATGTGCTTAAAACCTTTGTAGCTGTGTGCGAATATTCGGGATTTTCTGCTGCAGCGGAAAAGCTCGGCTATACCCAGTCAACCGTTTCATCACAGATAAAACAGTTGGAAAGCGAGCTTAACACGGTGCTTTTTGACCGCTTTTACCACAGAATCAGCCTGACTTCCGACGGCATAACGGTTCTGCAACACGCAAGAGAAATTCTTGAATCTCACGAAAAGATGCTTGAGGATTTGCGTACCCCCGAAACAATTGAGGGCAACATTCGCCTTGCAATGTCAAGTTCTGTCTGCAACCGATTTTTTAAAGATGATTTTCTTGAGTTCAGAAAGCATTTTCCTAATATTTACCTTGTCGTTGTCGAAAGCGGTACAGAGCAGATGTTTGATATGTTACGCAAAAATGAGGTAGATTTGATTTTTACGCTTGACAGCCACATTTATGATTCGGAATTTATAATTTGTGCAGAGCATGAGGAAAAGGTTCACTTCTTTGCATCAGTTGACAATCCACTTTTGAATAAAGAAAATATTTCGCTAAAAGAATTATGCACCGAGGATTTTGTACTGACCGAAAGTAATATGAGCTACAGAAAATTGCTCAACAATGAACTTGCCGCACAATCGCTTGAAATTCACCCTGTTTTGGAAATAGGAAACCCTCTACAAATTTGTTCTCTAATCAAAAACAGCAAAATGATCTCGTTCTTGCCTGATTTCATCACGGAGGATTACTACAATTCGGGAGAGATAAAACATCTTCCCGTCAACGATTGTGATGTTTCGGTGTGGACGCAGTTGCTTATCCACAAAAACAAGTGGAAATCTCCTGCGCTTAATGCGTTTATTGATTTTTATCGGGATGTTATACGAAAATAAAAAGTATCACATTTTGCCCTACGCACCGCCGTATTGCGTTATGATAATCTTGGCAAGCTTTGCGTTCGGCTTTTTGATATTGACGGGGTACTGTAACTTTTTTTCATAGACAAACATCAGCAATCCTCCTCGTTTTCCCACGGCCACGGTCCCTTTATCCAGCTCCACATATTGGTGCTTGTCATACTCTTTTTCAAAGGACCGAATTTTTCTTCATATTCTTCAACAAGCGGTTTCAATTTTTCTTTGAAACCGTTCATTTTTTGTATCATTGCTGTATCGTGCGGATGAGTGTCAAGATAAATCTGAAGGTCAAGTGCGGCAAATTCGTAGGTTGAAACTTTCTTTAAAAGAATTTCTCTTTCAGTCAAGTCCCTCACCGCATTTCTTTCCGTAGAATGGTTTGTTGAGAACGGGGAACATTGTACCCGACTCAAGTCCCTGCAACGGGCTGTAGGTTGGGGAGTCGAACTGCTGAAAGGGAACATATGCCATAGCCTCGCTCGTTCTCTTTGGCAGACACGGTATTCCGTACTGCTGAGAAATAATTTCTTTAATATCCAATTTAATTCTCCTTTTTGTTCAAACTTATGAACATTGCTGTTCATTCTCATAATATGCCCGTTTCATACTTGTGTTTACATAATAAAAAAACAGAGCCGACAGCAATGCCGTCAGCCCTGATACAGAGGTTTTACCGTGAATATCCGATTAAATGTTAATTAACCTTTTTGGCGGAATTTGAAGTAACCTTTGCAATGATTGCAAAAACTACGCAAAGCACAATTCCGATTGCCGAAACGATGCCTACAAGAGTAAAGTTTGTGTTTGAAATGAGTGAAAAATCAAGCACACCGCTGTCGGGATTCTGAAGTGACGCAAAAACTGCAACAGCGTCAACAATTACGGCAACCATAAGTGAAAGAATTGAAATTGATGCCGAAACTGTTTCCGTAAGGTTTTTTTCAATTTTCTTTGCAACGCTGATTTTTTCACTTCTGAAGTTAAGACAGCCGAAAAGCCAGAATACAGCCGCCGCATTGATTATTGTTTCGGGAATCATATATGTAGCGTTGTAGCTGAGTGAATAGAGAAGTCCGTCAGTTGAGGGGATTGAAACACCGGCCCATACGGTACAGCCCGAAATTACATGACAGATATATCTCAAAGCACAAACT
This sequence comes from Ruminococcus bromii, assembly GCF_002834235.1. GTDB lineage: Bacteria > Bacillota > Clostridia > Oscillospirales > Acutalibacteraceae > Ruminococcoides > Ruminococcoides intestinale. The sequence continues at coordinate 144,542 of NZ_NNBY01000035.1, forward strand.
CCTACCGTGCCTGTTACGGCAGCGGCAGACGGATTGCTGACCTTGTTTCTGAGAAAGCCTGCAAGACCGATAACCGTGAATGCGAATATATAGTCCAAGAAAATGATTGTTACAGCTGCCCAAAATGAAGTTGCGTATGAGAGGGTTGACGCAGTTTGAATAAGCTGAATAATGCTGAATACAAATCCCGAAAGCAATCCCCATTTTACACCGTGACGATATGAGATAATTACAATCGGAACAATGCTGAATGCGGTAACACTGCCGCCGTAGGGAAGTTCAAGGATTTTTACAAAGCTTAAAACTGCCGCAAGTGCAATCATAATTGCACATTCGCACATAACAAGTGCATTTTTCTTATTGTTCGTTTTCATTAAAACTACTCCTTAAAATAAAATTCTCTCGGAGAAAAAACACAACAAAAAAGGAGTATGCCAAAAAGACATACTCCAAGTGCGTACACTTCAAGCTTGATATGTCCCTTCGTTGGCATTATCCAAATCAGGTTTACGGTCGAAATCGAATTTCCTCTCAGCCGGTAACAGCTCCCGTTTTGTATGTGATTATTCTCGCTCTGATTACGAATATTACACATCTTTAGGCTGTGTAATATCTACACTATGATTATAAACTGTATTTGACAATTTGTAAAGTCTTTTGTGTGCAATGTTACAGATAATCGCATATTAATTGACAAACACTTTGCTTTTGTGATAATATGTATCCTGTGATTTTGCGGTTTATTGCCGAATGACAGTAAATTTTGCAACAATTGATAAACTAATTGAAGAAGGTTTTTTAATGGACAGCAGATTTAATTCACCGGCTGAAATTGCGTCGCTGGTGTCAAAATCAGGTGTAACAAAATCAATGCTTCCTCTGCCGAAAATGATTTTGCTCGGACTTATGGCAGGCGCATTTATCGCATTCGGCGGTGCGGCAAGCGATGTTGCAATGCACGGAGTTGCCGATGTGGGGCTTGCAAGAGTGGTTGCAGGCGTAATCTTCCCTGTAGGACTTATGCTTGTTGTGTTTACGGGAAGTGAACTCTTTACAGGCAACTGCCTTATGATTATTCCGACACTTGAAAAGAAAATCAAGCCTGTTTCAATGATAAAGAATCTTGTTACGGTTTATATTTCAAATTTTGTCGGTGCAATGATTATCGACTTGCTCATAACTTTCTCGGGTCAGCTCAATTATTCAAACGGCGGACTCGGTGCTTTTACAATCAAGGTTGCACTTGCCAAAACAACAATCCATCCTGCAACGGCAATTATCAGCGGCATACTTTGTAATATTCTTGTGTGCCTTGCAATCGTTATGGCAACAGGCACAACAGATGCAATCGGCAAGATTTTCGGTGTATTTTTCCCGATTTGTGCATTTGTAGTCTGCGGATTTGAACACTGCGTTGCAAATATGTTCTATATTCCGACAGGTGTTATGGCGGCAATGAATCCCGAATATGTTGCAAAAGCTCAGGAGCTTTACGGTATTACGGCACAGCAATGTCAGAACCTTGCAAATCTTTCGGGCTGTGAATCTCTGCTGTTCGTTACAATCGGCAACATAATCGGCGGTATGGTCTTTGTAGGACTTCCGCTCTATTTTGCCTATATTCGCAAAAAGAAAAGTGCTTAAAATACATAAACATAAATAATTCAAGAGAGCAGTCGTTTTGACTGCTCTTTTTGCATAGACTCAAAAAGATAACATATACTAATAATGTGTTATCGTTTGGTTGACTGCTGAAAAATATTATGGTATAATACCAAATGAACACAAATATGTATTAGTGTTATCATTTAGGCTGGAGGCAGATACTTTGAATTCAAAAGAAATAGCAAAAAATGTTATCGAAAGTAAAGGCGGAATTGCTAAAGTAGCTGATATGGTATCTGCAGGGCTTTCCAGACAGAGCATAAAAACCTTATATGCTAACAGTTATATAGAGAGAGTTTGTCAAGGATATTATAAACTTAATTCTAATTTAGAATTAACGGATGAGCAGATACTTTTATCTGTTGTGCCTGAATTTGTTATGTGTATGGAGTCTGCTTTGTTTTATTATGGGTACAGTGATTTTATGCCGAGAGTTAAATCAATAGCCGTACCACGAACCGCATCTCATAGGATAGCTGATATTTCACCGATTCCTTTAAAAATTTATTATGTTGCAAACGATATATATAGTATTGGCAAAACAACTGTAACTGAAAACGGTGTACAGTTTGCTGTTTATGACAGGGAAAGAACTATTTGTGATGTGTTTAAACACAGAAATAAGATTGACAGTGAAATCTTTAATAAAGCGGTAAATGCTTACGCAAAAGATGATAAAAAAAATCTAAGTAATCTTACTCTTTATTCAAAAGAATTGCGTGTGTACAAAAAAGTAACAGAAATTATGGGGGTGGTTTTAAATGGCTGATACAGCCGCTTCGGTACTGGCTAGACTAAAAAACAAATCAAAGGAAAGCGGCAGAAGTTATCAACTTTGTTTACAGCTTTTCTGTCAGGAGGAATTTTTGCGCAGACTTGAAAAATCTGATTATTCTGATAACTTTGTGCTCAAGGGTGGTCTTTTTTTATATTCACTTACGGAATTTGACAGCAGAGTTACAGTCGATATTGATTTTCTTTTGAAAAGTTTACCTAACACACCCGAACAGTTGCGAGCAATTCTTGAAAGAATTATATCTGTTGACACAGGAAATGAATTCATAACTTTTGAAATCACAAGTGTTTTACCCATTTCAGTTGCTAAAAAGTATGCAGGAATCAGTGCCTCACTTGTTGCACATATAAAAAACACAAGAACTCCGTTCAGCATAGATTTTGGAGTCGGTGATGTAATTGTTCCAAAACAGGAAAAGCGAAAAATTCCAACGCAACTAAATGATTTTTCATCCCCGATGATAAATACATATTCTTTAGAAACAACGATTGCAGAAAAAATAGATGCTATTCTAAGTCTTATGGAATTTTCAAGTCGAATGAAAGACTATTATGATATTTATTATTTGGCAAATAAGTTTGATTTTGACGGCAAAATACTTGTTGATGCTCTAAAAAGAACCTTTGCAAATCGTGAACATAATTTTACGGTTGAGCAGTTTGAGCAAGTTATGTCATTTGATGCCGATGATTTAATGCAAAGAAAATGGAAGGCGTTCATAAAAAAGATTGACGCCAAAACAGATGATTTTTCTAAAGTTATAAATACTATAGATCACTTTTTAAGATTTCCGATTGAAACGGCATTGAACGGTACGAATTTTCTGATGCAATGGAAAGCATCATCTAATATATGGGAATAATTGTTAATATTAAGAGGACTTTGGTATTTAAATCAAAGTCTTCTTTTTAGTGCAAATTATTTAAAAGTATGTTATAATAAGCCTTACAAAACAAAAACGGAGGATATAATGGATTATTCACAGATTCTTTCACAGCAGTTTAATATTAAAGAGGAGTATGCAAAGAACATCATCACATTGCTTGATGACGGCAACACTATTCCTTTTATTGCACGATATAGAAAGGAAATGCACGGTTCAATGGATGACCAGTTGATTCGTGAATTTGCCGAAAAGCTTGAATATTTAAGAGGACTTGACAAGCGCAGAGATGAAATCCGTTCACTCATTGACGCACAGGAAAAGCTTACCGATGAAATCAACCTTGCACTTGACAAGGCTGCCACACTAAGCGAACTTGAGGATATTTACCGCCCGTACCGTCCAAAGAGAAAGACAAGGGCGTCAATTGCAAAGGAAAAGGGACTTGAACCGCTTGCTAACGATATTTTAAAGCAGGAAAAAGGTTTTGATCCGTCAAAGTCGGCAGTTGATTATATTGACGAAGAAAAGGGAGTTACCTCCGTTGAAGATGCAATTCAGGGTGCAATGGATATCATTGCAGAACTTGTGTCGGATAATGCGGAAATCCGTAAGAGAATAAGAAATCTTACAAATGCAAACGGTGTGCTTGTGTCTGTTGCAACAGATGAAGAAAAGGACAGCGTTTACAAAAATTATTATGACTACAAAGAGCCTGTTAAAAAGATTGCAGGTCACAGAGTACTTGCCGTGAATCGTGGCGAAAAAGAGGGCTTTCTCAAAGTCAGCGTTGAAACCGACAGCGAAAAACCGCTTAATTCAATTTTCAGAGCAATGATTACAGACAAAAATCAGCTTTGTTCAGACATTATCCGTGAGGCTTGCACAGACGCTTATCAGCGACTTATTTATCCCTCAATTGAGCGTGAGGTCAGAAACGACCTTACGGATACCGCCTCCGAAAATGCTATGAAGGTTTTTGCCGTAAACCTCAAGCAGCTGCTTATGCAGCCGCCTGTAAAGGGCAAAACCGTGCTTGCACTTGATCCCGGATATCGCACAGGCTGTAAGACTGCCGTTGTTGACAGCACAGGCAAGGTGCTTGATACAACCGTAATTTATCCTACACATTCAGACAAAAAAATTCAGGAGTCAAAGCAGACCTTGCTCCGCCTCATCAAAAAGCATCATGTTGATATTATTTCAATCGGCAACGGTACTGCAAGCAAAGAAACCGAGATGTTCACAGCCGAAACAATCAAAGAGGCTGACCACCCCGTTTATTATATGGTAGTCAGCGAGGCAGGTGCGTCGGTTTATTCGGCATCAAAGCTTGCCGCAACAGAACTTCCCGACCTTGATCTCACACTCAGAAGTGCCGTGTCAATTGCAAGACGACTTCAGGATCCTCTTGCAGAGCTTGTAAAGATTGAGCCTAAGGCAATCGGTGTCGGTCAGTATCAGCACGATATGCCGCAGAAAAAACTCGGTGAAACACTTGACGGTGTTGTAGAGGACTGCGTAAACTCGGTTGGTGCAGACCTTAATACGGCATCGCCTGCACTTTTGTCGAGAGTGTCTGGACTTAACGCAACCGTGTGCAAGAATATTGTTGCTTACCGTGAAGAAAACGGTGCGTTCTCATCAAGAGCAGAACTCAAGAAAGTTCCGAAACTCGGACCTAAAGCGTTTGAGCAGTGTGCAGGATTTTTGCGTGTTCCCGAAAGCAGAAATCCGCTTGATAACACAGGCGTTCACCCCGAAAGCTACAAGAGTGCAAAAGAACTTTTAGGACTTCTTGAATATTCTGACAAAGAAATAAAATCAGGCAACTTTTCCGATATTCAGCAGAGAGTAAAGGCAAAGGGAACAAAGTCACTTGCCGATGTTCTCGGAATCGGACTTCCGACCCTTGACGATATTGTAAAGGAACTTTCCAAACCGGGCAGAGATCCCCGTGATGAACTGCCAGCACCAATGCTCAGAAGTGATATTCTCGACATCAAGGATTTGAAAGAGGGAATGGAGCTTAAAGGCACGGTCAGAAATGTAATCGACTTCGGCGCATTTGTCGATATCGGTGTTCATCAGGACGGACTCGTTCACATTTCGCAGATTTGCGATAAGTACATCAAGCACCCGAGCGAAGTTCTCAAAGTCGGTGATGTTGTAAATGTAAAGGTTCTTTCAGTTGATCCCGAAAAGAACAGAATTTCTCTCACAATGAAATTTTAATGCGAATAAAGCAAAAAGACACTTCTATTGTTCCGCAAATCACCTTTGCTTTATTCCGCAACTGTTGATATTGTTCCGCAAAAGGAGAATTTTAAATGCGTAAACTGGCTGTATATGTACACGGAAAGGGTGGTAATGCTACAGAATCGGAGCATTACAAACCTTTGCTACCTGAATATGATGTTATAGGTTTTGACTATAAATCAGAAATACCGTGGGATGCAAAACAGGAATTTACAAATCTGTTCGATAATTATTGCAAAAATTATGATTATATAGTTCTGATTGCGAATAGCATAGGTGCATTTTATTCTATGAATGCCTTTTCAGATAAACAGATTGACAAAGCTATGTTTATTTCGCCTGTTGTAGATATGGAAACCCTCATTACCAATATGATGAAATGGGCGAATGTAACAGAGAATGAACTTCGTGATAAGAAAACAATCTCTACTGAATTTGGTGAAACTTTATCTTGGGAATATCTTTGCTATGTTCGTGAAAACCAAATTTCTTGGAATGTACCCACCTCAATTTTATACGGTGAAAATGATAACCTTACATCATTTGAGATAATCAATAAATTTGCAGAGAAGATAAACGCTGACCTTACTGTTATGAATGGCGGTGAACATTGGTTTCATACAGCTGAACAAGTGAAATTCTTGGATAATTGGCTAACAAAGTTCATTTGATGTTATTTACAATGACGAGGTGTGCTTATGAAAAAGGCGGTTGCAATAATTTGTACTATTGTTATTTTTGCGTTTTATTTAAGCGTGTCGAATTGTTGAATCAATCGAAAAAGTGTATCGCCTTATTGAAAGCAGTTGAGTAAAAAAACAAAGGCTGACGATTTCTCGTCAGCCTTTTGTGTGTAATATTCGGTAATTATTCAGCCTTTTACTGCATATGATTTTCAAGGTGATTTTTCAATGCGGCAAAGGTTTCGTCGCTGATAATGTGTTCCATTTTGCAGGCATCTGCGGCGGCAGTTTCGGGATTAACTCCGAGCATAACAAAGAGCTTTGAAAGAACGGTGTGTCTTTCATATGTTTTTTCTGCAATTTCCCTGCCGAGGTCGGTGAGAATAAGCGAGCCGTCATCGCCGACTTTAAGATAACCGCCCTCTTTGAGAAGACCAACGGCACGGCTGACGCTCGGCTTTGAATATCCCATTTCTTCACATACATCAATTGATCTTATATAATTGCTCTTTTTTGAAAGAACATATATTGTTTCAAGGTACATTTCACCTGATTCTTTTAATTGCATAGTCTGCACTCCTTTACATTGTCTAATCATATCATGATATGAACAAAAAATCAATAAAATTAATTGTGCTTTCAATAATTATGAAAAAACCATTTACCGAAATCAACAAAAATAATATCCGAATTACAGGCGTGAAATATTCAATTTGCCAAAATTCAAAATAAGATAAAATTTTTTCGCAAGCCTATTGACATATTTCGAGTTTTATAGTACCATATAATCGGTTAGCGAGAGCTAACCTTTGATTAACGAATATTGTTAGTATCTGCTAACTTAAAGGAGATTGATTTTATGATGCCTTTGATGTTTGCTAACACAGGTGAAACCAATATTATAAAGAAAGTCGGAGGTTCTCCCGAGGTTAAAAAGCACCTTGAAAATCTCGGCTTTGTTGCCGGTGGAGAGGTTACCGTTATTTCGTCACTCGGCGGAAATGTTATTGTTAACGTAAAGGAAACACGAGTTGCAATCAGCGAAGAAATGGCTCGTAAAATTATGATTTGATTCTATGTAACAAACACACGGCGGAGTTGTTCCGAGAGGTGTTTTTATACGGCTTTATGCTGAAATTAATACGGAGGAAACTGTTATGAAAACTTTAAAACAGGCAAAAGTAGGTGAAACCGTAAAGGTTGTTAAGCTTCACGGTGAGGGCGCTGTCAAACGCAGAATTATGGATATGGGCATCACAAAGGGTGTTGAAATTTACATCAGAAAAGTTGCTCCGCTCGGAGATCCGATTGAAATTACTGTAAGAAATTATGAACTTTCGCTCAGAAAAGCCGATGCTGAAATGATTGAAGTTGAGTAATTCGGACTTGCAAATCCTACGGGAGAAATCCCGTATTTTTATAACATTACGGTTAGCTTTTGCTAATCTAAGAGAGGATAACTGATATATGGAAATTAAAATTGCTCTTGCAGGTAACCCTAACTGCGGTAAAACAACTTTGTTTAACGCACTCACGGGTTCCAATCAGTTTGTCGGTAACTGGCCCGGCGTAACTGTCGAGAAAAAAGAGGGTAAGCTCAAAAAGCACAAGGATGTTACAATCATGGACTTGCCCGGTATCTATTCACTTTCACCTTATACTCTTGAAGAGGTTGTTGCTCGTAACTATCTTGTTGGTGAACGCCCCGATGCGATTCTCAACATCATTGACGGTACTAACCTTGAAAGAAACCTTTACCTCACAACACAGCTTACAGAACTCGGTATCCCTGTTGTTGTGGCAATCAATATGATTGACCTCGTTAAGAAGAACGGCGATTCAATCAACATTGATGAGCTTTCAAGACAGCTTGGTTGTAAGGTTGTTGAAATTTCGGCTCTTAAAGGCACAGGCATTATGGAAGCAGCCGAGGAAGCAATCAAAGCCGCAGGCTCAACAAAGACAATTCCCATGCACAGCTTTAACGGTGTTGTTGAACACGCAATCGCTCATATTGAAGAGGCGGCTGTTCACAATATGCCAGAGGAACAGCAGCGTTGGTACGCTATCAAGATTTTTGAGCGTGACGACAAGGTTCTTGCAAAGCTTGACATTCCGCAGAATGTTATTGACCACATTGAAAAAGATATTCAGGCGGCTGAAAAAGAGCTTGATGATGACGCAGAGAGTATCATCACTAATGAGAGATACATCTACATTGCCTCAATCATCAAGAGCTGTTATAAGAAGAAAAACAAGGGTAAGCTTACAACATCGGACAAGATTGATAAGGTTGTAACCAACCGTTGGCTCGGCCTTCCGATTTTTGCGGTTATTATGTTCCTTGTTTACTACATCTCAATGCAGACAGTAGGTACTGCCGCAACTGACTGGGCAAATGACGGTCTTTTCGGTGACGGCTGGCACCTTTTCGGTATCGGTTCATCACAGGCTGCCGAGGCTGAAGAAACCTACGGCGATTCAGACGCAATTATCGAGGCATTCAATGCTCAGTACGGAAATGACGACATTGCCGAAGCTGTTGACCTTGAATCTGAAAATTATTCCGAAGATGCCGCTAAGGCTGCTCTTGCAGAACTCGTAAATCTCACACCTTCAGACGCAAGCGTTACATATTCTGTTCAGGATGAAGAAACTCTTGAAATTACAGAAACTCCCGACACTAAGAAATCTGATCTTGAAAAGGCTGTTTCAAACTACCTCAACACAGATTATAAAGAGGGTTACGGTGCTCCCGATGCCTCAACATACGGAATCTGGGTTCCCGGTATTCCTGTTCTTATCGGCAACGGTCTTGATGCAATCAACTGTGCAGACTGGCTCAACGGTCTTATCCTTGACGGTATCGTAGCCGGCGTAGGTGCGGTTCTCGGCTTTGTTCCGCAGATGCTTGTACTCTTCATTCTCCTTGCTTTCCTCGAAAGCTGTGGTTATATGGCTCGTATCGCATTCGTACTCGACCGTATCTTCCGTAAGTTCGGTCTTTCGGGTAAGTCGTTTATCCCAATGCTTGTCGGCACAGGCTGTGGCGTTCCGGGTATCATGGCGTCCCGTACAATCGAGAATGAGCGTGACCGCCGTATGACTATTATGACAACAACATTCATTCCCTGCGGTGCTAAACAGCCGTTCATCGCTATGATTGCAGGTGCTATCTTCGGTGGTTCACCGTGGATTGCAACATCGGCTTACTTCATCGGTATGGCTGCAATCGTAGTTTCAGGTATTATGCTTAAAAAGACAAAGATGTTCTCAGGCGATCCCGCTCCGTTTGTAATGGAGCTTCCGGCTTATCATCTTCCGACAGTAGGCAACCTTCTCCGTTCAATGTGGGAGCGTGGCTGGTCATTCATCAAGAAAGCCGGCACAATCATTCTCCTTTCTACAATCTTTGTTTGGTTCACAACATACTTCGGATTTGTTGACGGTACATTCCGTATGCTCGGTGAGGACGAAATTGGCAACTCAATTCTTGCCGCAATCGGTAACGGTCTTGCATGGATTTTTGCACCGCTCGGCTGGGGCAACTGGCAGGCAACCGTTGCATCTATCACAGGTCTTGTTGCTAAGGAAAACATCGTTGGTACAATGGGTATCCTTTATCCGGGCGGATGGACAGAAATCGGCACCGCATTCACAGGACTCAGCGGTTTCTCGTTCCTTCTCTTCAACCTTCTCTGTGCTCCTTGCTTTGCCGCTATGGGTGCTATCAAGAGAGAGATGAACAACATCAAGTGGTTCTGGTTCGCAGTTGGTTATCAGTGTGTATTTGCTTATGTAATTGCATTTATGGTATTCCAGTTCGGTTCAATCTTTGCAGGCGGTCTTAATGTAATCGGTCTTATCTTTGCCGTTGCAGTATTTGCATTTATGATTTATATGCTCGTAAGACCTTACACAGAGGCTACAACTCTTAAAGTTAAGCCGGCTAAGAAGTAATAAATTTATTGATTAACAATGGGAGGAATAAATATGTTGGAATGGTTAGCGGCTAATATCGGCACAATCATTGTTGCATTAATTGTTATTGCCGTGATTGCTTTTGTGGTTGCCCGTATGGTAAAAGACAAAAAAGAGGGCAAATCCTCCTGCGGTGCAAACTGTGCGCACTGTGCGTGTCACGGTGACTGCCATAATCATAAGTAAATGTTTTGTAGGGGGTACAGCTAAAAAGCTGTACCCCTTCTTGTTTGTTATTGAAATTATGAATTTGGTGTTGAAGAAATTATATGAGTAATGTGTATTTGGTACGATTCTGAATCGTAAAAAATAATGAGAGGTGATACGAAATGTATCTTGAAATCAAAAATATTCACAAATTCTTCGGCACAGGTGAGAACAGGACAGAGGTTCTCAAAGGCATAAACTGCAATATTGAAAAGGGCAGTATCTGTGTTTTGCTCGGTCCGTCAGGTTCGGGCAAATCAACACTTCTTAACATTATCGGCGGTATTGAAACTGCCGAGGAGGGCAGTATCTCAATCAATGGCGATACAATTGAAAATATGAACGAAAAACAGCTTTCACTCTACAGAAGAAAGCACCTCGGTTATGTTTTTCAGTCCTACAACCTCATTCCAAACCTTACTGTAAGGGAAAACATTGAAGTCGGTGCATATCTCAGCGACAATCCCCTAAATGTTGACGATTTGATGAAAACGCTCGGACTTTATGAACACAGAAACAAAATTCCGAATCAGCTTTCGGGCGGTCAACAGCAGAGAACATCAATTGGCAGAGCAATCGTGAAAAATCCCGACTTGCTCTTGTGTGATGAACCCACCGGTGCTCTTGACTACAAAACTTCAAAAGAAATCCTCAAGCTGATTGAAGATGTAAATAAAAAGTACGGTAACACCGTTATACTTGTGACTCATAATGATGCTATTAAAAATATGGCAGACAGAGTTATAAAACTCCGTGACGGTCAGATAAGACACGATATTGTCAATACGGAAAAAACTCCGGCACAAGAGCTTGACTGGTAGGAGGTGCGTTATGAGAAATCCTCTTACAAAACGAATACCCAGAGAAATAAAAAACGATTTGGGAAAATATATTGCACTTTTCCTCTTTTTGATTTTAAGCATAGGGTTTATTTCAGGCTTTCTTGTCGCAGGCGACAGTATGAAATCCGCCTTTGATAATTCTTTTGAAAAGTACAATGTTGAGGACGGTCACTTTTGTCTTGCCACAGAAATTGACGACAAAACAAAAGAAAATGTTGAAAACCTCGGCGTAAAACTCTACAAGAATTTTTATGTAAATAAAGACCTTGACAACGGCAATACTTTCAGATTATTCAAAAATCGTACAGATTTTAATGAGATTGCTGTTTTTGAGGGTAATCTTCCCGAAAATAACGGCGAAATTGCAATTGACAGACTTTATGCAGAAAACAATGAAATTAAAGTCGGCGACAAAATTAAAGTTGCCGATAAGGATATGACAATTTCCGCAACGGTTGCATTCTCTGATTACACATCTCTTTTTAAGAACAACACCGATATGATGTTTGATGCGAAGAAGTTTTCGGTTGCTGTTGTTACAGATTCCGATTTTAACAAAATTGCCGATGACAACTACACTTACTGCTATTCGTGGATTGACAATGACAAAAATCTTTCAGACAGCAGGAAAAATGACCTGGGCGATGATGTGAAGGAAGAACTTGCCAAAACAGGTATGCTCACAGATTTTGTAAAGCGTGCCGACAATCAGGCTATTATGTTCAGCGGTGACGATATCGGCAGTGACAAAACTATGATGCTTACATTGCTTTATGTTCTTATCATTGTATTCGGCTTTATATTTGCAATCACAAGCCGTGACACTGTCGAACAGGAAGCCTCGGTAATCGGTACACTCAGAGCGTCGGGCTACACAAGGGGAGAGCTTACAAGACATTACCTTGTTGTTCCCACACTTGTAACTTTTACGGCGGCTGTAATAGGCAATATTCTCGGTTATACGGCTATGAAAAATGTTGTGATGAATATGTATTATCACAGCTACAGTCTGCCGCCTTATCAGACCTTGTGGAACGGTGATGCGTTCATACTCACAACGGTGATTCCGTGTATCATAATTACACTTATCAACCTGTTTGTAATTGCAAAGGCATTGAGATTGCCTCCGCTCCAATTTCTAAGACATGACTTCCATATGAAGAAAAAGAAAAAGGCGGCAAAGCTTCCGAATTTCAGATTTCTTACCCGTTTCCGTCTGAGAATTATTCTCCAGAACATTCCGTCATACATAATTATGGTGTTCGGAATTATGTTTGCAGGTCTGCTGTTATTCTTTGGACTTGCACTCAATCCGTTGCTTGAAAACTACAAAACAGAAGTTGTAAACAATATGATTTGCGATTATCAGTATGTTCTGAAAGCTCCTGTTGAAACAAGCAATGACGCTGCCGAAAAATTCTGTATGACAACGCTTTATGAGTCAAATGACGAAGAAATTTCAGCTTACGGAATTGAGAATGGTTCGGAGTATCTTTCAAAGGTTAATGTTCCTAAAAAGAAAAATGAAGTTGTCGCATCACAGGGATATCTTGAGAAATACAGCCTTAAAGTAGGCGACAGGGTTACTGTGAAGGATAAGTACGGCGAGAATAAATACACATTCAAAATTGTTGGCAGTTACTACTATCCTGCGTCACTTTGTGTGTTTATGACAAACGATAACTTTAACGATGTTTTTGATAAGGATGACGGATATTTTACAGGCTATTTCAGCAACGAAAAACTTAAAGATATTGACGACAAGTACATTGCAACAACAATCACTCAGAAAGACCTTACAACCGTAACGGATCAGCTTGACGATTCAATGGGGATGTCGTTCACACTTCTTGTAGGCTTCTCGGTTCTGATTTACATTATCCTTATGTATCTGCTTTCAAAGCTTGTTATCGAAAAGAACGAGCAGAATATTTCAATGCTGAAAATTCTCGGCTATTCAAACAGAGAGGCGAGCAAGCTGTATAACCGTGCAACAACGGTTGTGACAATAGGTGCAATCCTTGTGAGTGTTCCGCTGATATACTATGTTTTTGAAGGCTTGTACCATTACTTTATGTTTGAAATGAAGGGTTGGTTACCATATGTTGTACCGTGGTATGTATTTGTTGAAATGGCAGTAATCGGCATTATCTGCTATGCAATTATATACTTTATTCTTCAAAAGAAGATTAATAAAATCAAACTCTCACAGGCTTTAAAGAGTGACGATTAAAATTAAAAAATAAAAGGAGAGATAAATATGGAGTATGTTTTTTACGGGTTGCTTGCCGTGGCATTCATTGCGTTTGTGGTTCTTGTAATCAGAAGTTACAGGAAAAAGCTTGCAAGCGGATGTTGCGGTGCAAGTGACGAAAGCGTTAAGAAAAACAAGGTTGCCGATAAGGATAAGTCACATTATCCCTATGAAAAAACTCTTGTTGTTGACGGAATGGTCTGTAAAAACTGTTCCGCAAGAGTAGAAAACGCACTCAATTCAATTGACGGTGTGTGGGCGGAAGCCGATGTTTCTTCCGGCAGAGTTACGGTCAGAATGAAAAGAGAAATTGAGGATAAAGTCCTCAAAAAGACAGTAAACGATATAGGCGCATACACCGTTATGAAGGTGGAATAAGGCCTTTTAGGAGAAGAGAGGCAACCTTATGACAGTATTGCAGAAAATTGACAATCCATACGGTATGATACAGACTGTTGAACACTGCGAATCGTTCAGCATATACCGTTCACAGGACAGCACGGGTGATTGTGAGGTCACCGTGTATCCTGTGTTTTCAGGCATTGAGCTTGTGTATTACGATGTACATATGCAAAGTTGTGACATTAATCTTGCAAAGGGAAGAGAAATGCTCATCATCACGCATTGTCAGGAGGGCAGAATTGAGTTTGAATACAAAAACGGCGAATATCTTTACCTTGCGTCGGGCGATTTGTCGGTACAGAAGAATACGGAGAACATCCGACACAGATATTGTCCGCTGAGCCACTACCACGGTGTGTCGGTTGCAATTGATATGAACCGTGTGCCAAGGTGTTTTTCGTGTATTCTTGACGATGTTTTTGTCAGCCCCGAAGAGCTTGAAATGAAATTCTGTTCCGAAAAGCCGTACTCAATTATGCGTGAAAATATCAGCATTGAGCATATTTTTTCGGAACTCTATTCCGTTCCCGAAAATATCCGAAAGGGTTATCACAAGGTTAAGGTGCTTGAACTTCTTTTGTTTTTGAGCGGTCTTGAATACAAGGGTGAGAGTGAGGAAAGACGATATTTTTCACGCTCACAGGTTACCGCCGCAAAAGAGGCAAAAAAATATCTGCTTGCTCACCTTGACGAGCATATAACAATTACGGAGCTTGCCGATATGCTCGGCATCTCTTCAACTTCTCTTAAAATTTGTTTTAAGGGTGTCTACGGCGACACGATTAACGGCTATATAACGAACTGTAAAATGCAAAAGGCCGCCTCTCTTTTGAAAAACACCGACAAAAGTGTTCTTGAAATTGCAGGAATTGTCGGCTACAACAACGGCAGTAAGTTTGCGGGTGCTTTCAGAAGGGTGATGAACAAATCGCCGAATGAGTACAGAAAATCGCTCGTCTGAACAGAGCCTTATATGTCCGTAAAGAGCAGTAAAAAGACTTTGTAAGGTGCTATAATAACATTGTCGAAAAGATACGCCTATATTCTTTTCTGACGGACTGCGGAAATATCCGCAGAGTATTTGATGATTACTTTGCCGGGTAATTATTCATAATATCTCTTCTCCTTTCAGGGACAGCGTTTGCTGTCCCTAAAATTTTGCAAAAATTACCTGTCCGTTTGGAGCATAGAAAACCCTTTGAGAGCCGATAATAATATTGACCGATGGTATATTATTAACTGTAAGATAAAGACAACAAAATAGTCTTGCTTATGGAATTAAGTTAGCAAAAGCTAACTATGAAACAATTATCGGATAATCACTGTGGTGTATTTATTCAATTCTATTCAAATCATTCATTCAATTATTTAGAGGAAAAGATGTCAGAAGATTTAATTATCAAGCATTGTTCCCCAACGCTTGCAGGAATAAAAACGGCTAACCTTTTTAATTGCCCGTACTCATCACGGCTTGAGTGCGAATGTGATGTAAGAAAGCTGAATAAAATGTTCTGCAAAAAGGGAATAAAAGTTCTGCCACTGAAGTTCAGCAACGGAAAGGCTTTAATCTATATTTTTCGCCCGTCCAAGCTTGCTGTTGATTTGTCCGATGAATATGCGTGCAAGCTGCTTGAGTCGCAGGGGTATCATTCACACGATGCCGCACGCTGTATAAGGGAGCTTCGCCACCGACTTAAAGACTCAACCGAGTTCCCGCACGAAATCGGACTGTTCCTCGGTTATCCTCCCGAAGATGTCCGTGGCTTTATTCTTCATAAAGGAAATTGCTGTAAATATTCAGGTTGCTGGAAGGTTTACGGTAATGAAGAAAAAGCAGCCAAAGAGTTCGCCAAATTCAAAAAATGTTCTGACATCTATTACTCTAAGTGGTTACAGGGCACACCTATTCAGAAACTGACGGTTGCGTGTAACTGACTTAAAGTGTAATCAAGTACAAAAACTGAAAGGTGAGTATATAATATGAGTAAAGTAGCAGTAGTATTCTGGAGCGGCACAGGTAACACAGAGCAGATGGCGGAAGCCGTTGCCGAGGGTGCAAAGTCCGCAGGCGCAGAAGTTACTCTTGCAAATGTAAACGATTTTGATTCTTCATCGGTTGCCGATTTTGACGGCATTGCATTCGGTTGTCCTGCAATGGGTGCGGAGGTTCTTGAGGACAGCGAGTTTGAGCCTGTTTTCAATGAATGTGAAAGTGCATTAAACGGCAAAAGCATTGCCCTCTTCGGTTCATACGGCTGGGGTGACGGCGAATGGATGAGAAACTGGGAAGACACCTGTAAGGGTGATGGTGCAAACCTTGTTTGCGAAAGCGTTATCTGTAACGATGCTCCCGATGACGACACCCTTGAGGCTTGCAAAAAGCTTGGCGCATCACTTGCTTAACTTAGGCTGTAAGTATTCAATTAGTTAATACCAATTTCATAATTTCATAGAAACGCCTGTTTACGCTTGTAAGCAGGTGTTTTTATTTGTTCGTTATTATTATTTTATATTCTGTTTGCGAATTATGAATAAGACTTTAAAAAATCCTGCAAAAATTCCCTTTGTTTATTCTAAAAAAACTTGATTTTAAAGCCTTGTTGTATTAAAATAGGCAATGGATACATATAGAAAAGGAAGTAATTGGTATGCTTACATTAGACAAAATCTATCACGCATCATATGTTTTGAAGGATGTTATCAGACAGACTAATATTGTTCAGGCAAGGGGTATTTGTGATGATTGTGATGTTTATCTCAAACCCGAAAATCTTCAGATTACAGGTTCATTCAAGGTAAGAGGTTCAGGTTACAAGATTTCTCAGCTTACCGAAGAAGAAAAGGCAAGAGGTGTTATTGCCTGTTCTGCAGGCAACCACGCTCAGGGTGTTGCACTTGCTGCTACAAAGTACGGTATCAAGTCGCTTATCTGTCTGCCTGACGGTGCACCTATTTCAAAGGTTGAGGCTACTAAGAACTACGGAGCCGAGGTTTGTATGGTTCCGGGTGTTTATGATGACGCTTATAACGAGGCTTTAAGACTTCGTGATGAAAAGAACTATACATTTATCCACCCGTTTGACGATGAAAATGTAATTGCAGGTCAGGGTACAATCGGTATCGAAATT
This sequence comes from Ruminococcus bromii, assembly GCF_002834235.1. Classification (GTDB taxonomy): domain Bacteria; phylum Bacillota; class Clostridia; order Oscillospirales; family Acutalibacteraceae; genus Ruminococcoides; species Ruminococcoides intestinale. The sequence goes on from NZ_NNBY01000035.1 coordinate 161,642, forward strand.
ATGAATGAAATGCCCGATGTTGACGCTGTTGTATGTGCAATCGGCGGCGGCGGACTTATTTCGGGTGTTGCCTGTGCAATCAAGAGCCTTAATCCTAACATTAAGGTTTACGGTGTTCAGGCAGAGGGCGCTCCTTCAATGGTTGAGTCAATCAAGAACGGCGAGCCTGTTCATCTTGACAGCGTTTCTACAATTGCCGACGGTATTCAGGTTAAAGAACCGGGTGAGCATACATTTGAATATGTGAAGAAGTATGTTGACGATATTGTAACAGTAAGCGATGACGAAATTTCATCTGCAATTCTCAAGCTTATTGAGTCGCAGAAGATGATTGCCGAGGGCGCAGGCGCAGCTCCTTTGGCTGCTGTAATGTTCAACAAGCTCCCTGTTAAGGGCAAGAAGGTTGTTTGCGTTGTATCAGGCGGTAACATTGATGTTACAATCCTTTCAAGAGTTATCAAGCGTGGACTTCTCATGACAGGCAGACAGCAGACTTTCTGTGTTGAACTTCAGGATAAGCCCGGTCAGCTTGTTGCCGTTTCAAATATCATTGCCGAAAAGGGCGCAAATGTAATTTCTATCCACCACGAAAGAGGCGGAGAGGGTACAGATGTAAACGGTTGTTATCTCCGTGTTGTTCTTGAAACAAGAGATTTTGCTCAGATTAAAGAAATTCGTGATGCACTTGTTGACGCAGGCTTTAAGCTTGTTTAATCAGTAATTTTTAATATATTGACAGGAGGTCATTATAATGGAAAAGGTTTATACTAAAAATGCTCCCGATGCTATCGGTCCGTATTCACAGGCTGTAAAGGTAAACGGTCTTGTTTTTACATCCGGTCAGATTGCAATTAACCCTGCAACAGGCAATGTTGAGGCTGCAACAATTGAAGCTCAGACAGAACAGGTTTGCACAAACCTTAAAAATGTTCTTGAGGCATCAGGCAGTTCACTTGAAAAGGCTGTTAAGACAGTTTGTTTCTTAAAAAATATGGAAGATTTCGGTGCTTTCAATGAGGTTTACGGCAAGTATTTCACATCAAAGCCGGCAAGAAGCTGTGTTGCAGTAAAACAGCTTCCAAAGGATGTCCTTGTTGAAGTTGAGGTTATTGCAGAAGTTTAATTCTGGTTAAGAATTAAAATAACATCTACATAAAAAATCACAATCCCGATTAACCGTAAAAAGTTAATCGGGATTTTTGTGTTTATATTTGAAATATATGTTGTTATGAGAATGTAGAGGTGGATATTATCCGCCCGCACGGCGAGCCGCCGTACCCAATTCGTGCAGATAGTTTGTAATGCCCACAAAACATATCAAGCCCGAGCGTAGCATTGTAATTGGTTGTACAATTTATCAACAATATTTTTTAAAATAAAAAAATCGGGAACAAGAATTTGCGTTTGTACACAAACCTTACTCCCGAAATTATCGAACAATTTAATTCTATTAGCCGATAGCCTTTAAAAGCTCGTCAACCTTATTTGTCTTTTCCCATTCAACACCGAGTTCTTCTCTGCCCATATGACCGTAAGCGGCAAGTGGGAGATACTTTGTTTCCGTGAGCTTGAGCTGTCTGATGATAGACTGCGGACGGCAGTCAAATACCTTTTCAACAGCGTTTGCCAGTTCTTCGTTTGAATATTTTGATGTGCCGAATGTGTCAACCATAATTGAAACAGGCTTTGCAACACCGATTGCATATGCAAGCTGAATTTCGCATTTCTTAGCAAGTTTAGCGGCAACAATGTTCTTTGCAATATATCTTGAGTAGTAAGCGGCACTGCGGTCAACCTTTGTCGGATCTTTACCGCTGAATGCACCGCCGCCGTGACGAGAAAATCCGCCGTAGGTATCAACAATAATCTTTCTGCCTGTAAGACCTGAGTCGCCAACAGGACCGCCGATTACAAATCTGCCTGTCGGGTTTACGAAAATCTTTGTGTTCTCGTTCATAAGCTCAGCAGGGATAATCGGTTTGATAACATACTCGATAAGGTCTTTTCTAATCTGCTCAAGTGTAACATCTTCATCATGCTGTGTTGAAATTACAACCGTGTCAATGCCGACAATCTTGTCATCGTCATATTCAACAGTAACCTGAGTCTTGCCGTCGGGACGGAGATATGAAAGAGTGCCGTCTTTTCTTACCTTTGTAAGCTGTTTTGCAAGCTTGTGGGCAAGAGAAATTGGCATCGGCATAAGTTCGGGTGTTTCATCACACGCATAACCGAACATCATGCCCTGATCACCTGCACCAATCTGATTGTCGGTATCGCTTTCGCCGTCTTTAAGCTCAAGGCTTTCGTTTACACCCATTGCAATGTCGGGTGACTGTGCGTCAATTGATGTGAGAACCGCACAGGTGTTGCCGTCAAAACCGCACTTCGGATCGTTGTAGCCAATGTTGTTTACAACCTTTCGTGCAACATCTGCGATGTCAACATAGCAATCGGTTGAAATTTCACCCATAACATGAATCATGCCTGTTGTAGCCGTAACCTCACAGGCAACATGAGCGTTTTTATCCTGAGAGAGGATTTCGTCAAGAACTGCGTCGGAAATCTGGTCACACACTTTGTCGGGATGACCTTCCGTTACAGACTCGGATGTAAATAAATGTTTAGCCATTTAGAAAACTCCTTCCAAAAAAATAAGCACCGTTCTTCCGAAAGGTGCTGTGTTTACTCATCTTTCGGTAAATACCGCAGGATTTGGCACCTTGCATACGCAGGTTGCCGGACTTCACAGGGCCTGTCCCCTCAGTCACTCTTGATAAGATCATTCTTATTCAATTCTATAAATAGATTATACAGTATCTTTCGACAAATTTCAAGATTAATTTGCAATTTTAAAAAGGTAAAAATAGTAAATATTTCAGCCGTTTGGATTGAAAATTTTAACTTATAGTGCTAAAATTAACCCGAGGTGACTGAAAATGAGTATTACCGTGAGAGAATACGGGGAAAATGATATTAAGGGTATGATTTCCGTATGGAATGAAGTTGTAAGGGACGGAGTTGCCTTTCCGCAGACTGAAGAACTTGATTTTGAAAGCGGAAAAAAGTTTTTTGCAGATCAAACTTGTTGTCCCGTTGCAACCGATGAAAACGGCGAGGTTCTCGGAATGTATATTCTTCATCCGAATAATGTCGGCAGATGCGGTCATATTTGTAATGCAAGCTATGCGGTTTCCTCATCGTCAAGGGGAAAAGGTGTCGGCAGAAAGCTTGTGTCGGATTGCCTTGAGCGTGCTAAAAAATACGGCTTCAAAATTTTGCAGTTCAATGCTGTTGTGAGAACCAACAAACCTGCAAGAAAACTTTATGAAAGCCTTGGCTTTGTAAAACTCGGAGTTATTCCGAAAGGCTTTTTGATGAAAGACGGTCACTATGAGGACATCTGTCCTTATTATAAAGAACTTTAAAATTTCAATTTAATCAGGAGGACAAGAGATATGATTATTGATTTCAAGAATATGGAAGAACAAATTTTGCCGAATTTTAAAGGCGGAGAAAAGGCATATGCCGTAAAGAAATTCACGGATGACAGAAATATGATTATGTACGGTCGCCTTGAAAGCGGTGCGTCAATCGGACTTCACATTCACGAGGGCAACTGCGAAATGTTCTACATCATTGAGGGAACAGGCAAGGTGCTTATGGACGGCGAGTATGAAAGAGTTGAAGCAGGCGTGTGCCACTATTGCCCAAAAGGTCATACACACAGCCTTATTAATGACAGCGACTCCGACCTTGTATTCTTTGCTGTTGTTGCAGAGCAGAAGTAATTTTATTTTCGGTTTCTGATTTCCGATTATTCTCTGTTGTATCTTAAATCCCTAGGCAAAAACTAAAACAGGGGTGATTACGGTGAACAGAACTGCAGAAATACTCGGAGAAAAATGGGATTTGCCGCTTGGCTTTACAATGGCACTCGGTGAAAATCCCGACGCAATGTTTGTCTTTTCAAGTATGCCGAAAAAGTACCGTGAAAGCTGCATTGACAGGGCGAGAAACGCAAATTCCCGTTGTGAAATGCAGAGAATAGTATCGGATATAGCACAAAAATCTTTTAATGATTTTATAGGTTAACAAAAAAGCAACGGAGTAAAAACTTCGTTGCTTTTAAATTGCTGTCTGTTATTCGTTTGCACTTTTATAAAAATCTCTTTCACCGATAAGCTCGCTTGCATTTCTCCAACGAACTTTCTTTGAGCAGATGACCGTGCCTTTATAATTGTGTATGTCATCTTCCTTTACATCACCGTTATCGCACCAATAAATAAGACCGTCTTTTATGAAAAATGATGCGTCCAATATTTCACAGGTGTAGTCCGGATTTACAGGGTACATTCTTATATACTCAAGTTCCGAAAATTCAAGTTCAAGTGCGGAAATATCATCAAATTGTCGCTGAATAAGGACAGTTAGTGTTCGTTTTGTATTTATGGGAAGCATTGACAGGTTTTCATCAACATACGCACCGCTTGAATATTTCATTTCTTTTATGCAACTATCGTGAAATCCGTGGATTTCTCTCATAAACTCGTCAATTTGTTGTTGTGTATAAAGTTCATTCCACATAGATATCAACCTACAATCAATAGAAGTATATCAATATTATACAGTATTTTGATTTCTTATTATATTGACAAATTGTACAATTATTATCTGCTTGTTTTGTTGATAAAGCCAAAAATGCACCCCGACAAACCAAAACTGCCACGACAATGCACTAAGCGGGACATATGATTAAGAAAATCAACCCGACCGATTGCGGAATTTTGTTGTAAAAATATTGACTTTCTATTATATGTACGCTATAATGTACATATAATGATATAGGAGGTGCGATTGTGATTAATACTAATGTAACTAATTTCAGAAAACAAATTTTTGAATTGATTGATCAGACTGTAAAGTATAATGAACCTATAAACATCAGCACCAAAAGCGGAAATGCTGTGCTTATAAGTGAAGAAGAGTATAATAATCTTGTTGAAACAATGTATCTTAATTCAATTCCCGGTATGAGTGAAAAATTAAAGGACGGAATTGAAACTCCGCTTGAGGAGTGTAAAGAATTTGAGTGGTAATTATAAGCTGATGATTACAAAATCAGCCCAAAAGGATAAGGAAAAAATCAAGCAGTATCCTGCATTAAAGCGTAATGTGCAGAATTTGCTTGAACTTATCAGCGAAAATCCTTTTCAAAATCCACCGCCTTATGAACGGCTCATCGGAAATCTGAAACAATGCTATTCACGCAGAATAAATTCTCAGCACAGACTTGTCTATATGGTTTATGAGGAAGAAAAAATCGTAAAAATAATCTCTATGTGGTCACATTATGAGTTTTAACAGAAAATCAGTTTATAAATATGAAAAGGCACCTTCAATGTGAGGTGTCATTTTTTATGCCTTACAAACTGTACCTATAAAAATTCTGAAAATTGTACATACAAATAATGACAGTGGTGTTGTATAATGACAACATCACAAGATAAATGTTGAACTGTTCAGAAATTTTAAGGCGTGGTATGATGACAAAAAAAGCTGTACTAATCAATGATCTTTCGGGACTTGGCAAGTGTTCGCTGACGGCGGCAATCCCTGTTTTGTCCGTAATGGGCATTCAGGCGTGTCCTATGCCGACAGCCGTTTTGACAAGTCAGACGGGATTTGAAAGCTTTTACTGCAACGATTGCACTGATAAGCTTGATTATTACACAAGTGAATGGAAAAAACTCGGCTTTCAGCCTGACGGAATCTATACGGGTTTCCTCTCAAGCGAAAAGCAGGTGGACAAAATTCTTTCATTTATAGACAGCTTTGAAACCGACGACACGCTTGTACTTGTGGATCCGGTTCTCGGTGACGGCGGAAGAACCTACAGTCTTTATACCGAAACTCTCGGCAAAAAGATGAAAAAACTCGTTTCTGTTGCCGATGTAATCACCCCGAACCTTACCGAATGTTGTATTCTGTGCGATACCGACTATTCAGAACTGATTGAAAATGCCGATTCTCCCGATTTTCTCGATACAGTTGCAGAGCTTGCCAAAAAGCTTTTGAAACTCTACAAGGTGAAAACCGTGATTGTTACAGGCATTGAGCATAAAATTTCCGATGAGGTTACAAAGATTAACAATCTTATTGCAGCCGATGATGAGGTGTTTTGTGTCAGCTGTGAAAAGACGGGCGGAAGTTATTCGGGTACGGGCGACTTGTTTGGCTCGGTTGTCTTTTCGGGATTACTCCGTGGTGACAGCCTGAAAGATACCGTAAATCTGGCGGTAAAATTCATACAGACCTCGCTTTGCGAAACCGTAAAACTGGGTATTCATCGCAATGAGGGTATTGAATTTGAAAAACATTTAAAAATGCTTTTGTGAGGAAATTACTATGACTGCTAAAACTGTTTCAAAAACCGATTCAAATTATAATGTAAAGCTGATTGCAATTACGGCAATGTGTGCGGCTCTTATTACCGTTACAACTGCTTTTATCAAGATTCCGTCACCGCTCGGATACTCTCATGCAGGCGACTCTATGATTTATCTCGCCGCAAGTATTCTTCCCGGACCTTTCGGAATTATCGCATCATCAATCGGCGGCGCTCTTGCCGATCTCATTTCGGGTTATCCGCATTGGGCAATCCCAACAGCTATTATCAAGGCTATCAACGCAGTTCCGTTTGTGCTTTGCAGAATGGCAATGAAAAAGCGTGGCAAGGATGAAAAAATCATCAGCCCGTCATCACTTCTTATGCTCATTCCCACAACAATCGTTACAATCGGCGGTTACTTTATTGCAAACGGTCTTATGTATGACTTTGGTGCCGCAATTGCGGAACTTCCCACTTGCTGGTTGCAGCCCGGTGTAGGAGCATTAATCTACATTGTTGTAGGCATCGGTCTTGACAAAATCAATTTCAAGAAAAAACTCTCGCTTTAATGTGAGTTTCAATAAGGAGAAGAAAACATAATGGCAGATATTCTTTATGTGTACAAAACATCTATCTATGCTAATCTGACGAACAAATGCCCTTGCAGATGCACATTCTGTATCCGCAACAATACCGATTCGGTCGGCAGTGCAGATACACTCTGGCACAAGCATGATCCGAGTATGGAGGATATTAAAAAGGCTGTTGATGATTTTGATTTCACAGGCTACAAGGAGCTTGTATTCTGTGGCTACGGCGAACCGACTTCGGCTCTTGATAATATGCTTGAAACCGCAAAATATGTAAGGGAAAAGCACCCCGGCATCAAACTCAGACTCAACACAAACGGTCTTTCTGACAGAATCAACAACAAGCCCACAGCTGAGTTGATTTCAAAGTATATTGATTCTGTTTCAATCAGCCTCAATACCTGTTCATCGGAAAAGTATGACGAAGTTTGCCGTCCTGTTTTTGACCATGCGTATGAGTCAATGCTCAAATTTGCAGAGGATGCAAAGAAATATTTTGAACATACGCAGTTTTCAATCGTAGATACAATCCCCGAGGAGGACATCAAGGCTTGTCAGAAAATTGCCGATGACAGGGGAATTTATCTAAAAATCAGAAAATATTCCGATTAATCGTTAATTTTAATTTTTCATTTCATTTTATATTTCAGAAGTAAAGCCGACTTGTTGTTATGACAGGTCGGTTTTATTTTTATTCGGTATGTCATCCGCAACTGTCCTATAGGACAATTTCACTTTCAATTGATTCTATTCTTAAAGCCGTATATCCACCGCCTTGACGGAGGTAATTTTAATTGCTATAATTTATACAAATGGGGTGGTGCTTTGAAAAAAACAAAACTGTTGAAAATTGTCCTCAAACGGACGGGTGCAATTAAGCTTTTGTGCAGTTATGTTATCGTATTTCTTGCGGTGAGTGTTGCAATATGGATTTTTGAGCCGAACATAACTCGGCTTTTTGACAGCATATGGTACTGTTTCAGCGTTGCCACAACAATAGGCCTCGGAGATGTGCTTGCAACAACGCTTGTCGGCAGAGTGCTTTCAATCTTTCTTTCGATATGTTCAATTCTTATCATTGCAGTAGTTCCGGGCGTAATCACAAGCTACTATGTGGAAAGTACAAAACTTCGTGCTGATGAAAGCAGTGCAAAGTTTCTTGATGATCTTGAACATCTTCCCGAACTTTCAAAAGAAGAGCTTGTCGAGCTTTCTGAAAAGGTGAAAAAGTTCAATCGTAAAAAGTAAATTTAATAAATGCGGACATAAAAAATCCCGACAGTATCAAAAACATACTGTCGGGATTTTGCTTTTAAAGAAATATATTAACTTATTTTATGAATCCCTGAACAATCAAAATCAGTACAAGAACAGGGAGTACATACTTGAAATACGGCTTTAAAGCCTTTGAAAATTTAATGCCTTTACCGGTGTTACACTCATCAAGGTAGTTGTCAAATCCCCAACCGAATTTTGTAACGCAGAAGAGGAGATAAACAAGTGAACCTACAGGAAGAAGAATATTGCTTACGAGGAAATCTTCCATACCGAGAACATTCTGACCGAAAATTTGGAAACCGCTCCAAATGTTGAAACCGAACACACACGGCAAACTTGCGATAAGAATGATGATTGTGTTGATAAGAACAGATTTCTTTCTGCTGATGCCGAACATATCAATCCAAAACGAAATGATGTTTTCAAACACGGCAATGATTGTTGAGAAGCACGCAAAAGTCATAAACAGGAAGAACAGAGTACCCCAAATTCTTCCGCCGGCCATATTTACGAACACATTCGGAAGTGTTACGAAAATCAGAGCAGGGCCTTGGTCGGGCTGAACACCGTATGAAAAACAAGCGGGGAAGATGATAAGACCTGCCATAATTGCAACAAATGTGTCAAGTGCGCAAATTTTGATTGACTCACTCGGCAGAGTGTGGTCTTTTGACATATAACTGCCGAAAATTTCCATTGCCGCAATGCCAAGACTGAGTGTGAAGAATGCCTGATTCATAGCGGATGAAATAACATTGCCAAGTCCGATTTCATTCACCTTGTCCAAATCGGGAATAAGGTAAAAGCTGAGTCCCTCACCTGCACCCGAAAGGAATAAGCTGTTGCCTGCGAGTACAAGAATGAGTATGAGCAACACAATCATCATAACTTTGCTGACTTTTTCAATGCCCTTTTGAATACCTCTGCTGCAAACAAGGAATCCGAGGACGGTGATAATCGCCACCCAAATTACCATTTCAAGCGGATTTGACTGCAATTCGTTGAATACTCCGCCAACTTGCTCCGAGGTCATTCCGCTTTCAAATGAACCCGTCGCAAATTTGTAGAAGTAGCTCGTCATCCAACCCGAAACCGTGGTGTAGTACATCATCAAAAGATAGCATCCGAGCATACAGAACCAGCCGTGAATGTGCCACTTGCTCTTTGGCTTTTCAAGTTTTTTGTAGCCGAGAACAGCACTTTTTCTGCTCGCTCTTCCGACTGCAAGTTCCATTGTCAAAACAGGAACTCCCATAAGAACGAGGAAGATTAGGTACAAAAGTACAAATAGTCCGCCGCCGTTCTGTCCTGCAACATACGGAAATCGCCACACATTGCCGATTCCGATAGCGCAACCCGCACTTACAAGGATAAACCCAAGTCGGGATTTAAAATTTTCTCTTTCCATAAACGAATTCTCTCCTATAAAAACAGACTTTTTAATTGTACAAAAAATTCACACATTTGTCAAGATGTTCTGTTTTTAATAAATGAAGAATTTTCGCAAAAAAACCGCATAAATAAGCCGTTTTTTAGAGCAGAGGGTAGATAATGGGACAGTGGTTTATGGTATAATATTATTAAATAAAAGGAAAGGAAAAACCTAATTAAAAGGGCAATAACAATAATTGTTACTAAGTTAATGAAAGGCGGAAATTATTATGTTAATGAATTGTAAAAGAAAGATCCACGAAAAGCTTGTGCTTGAAAACGCACCGCAAAATCCCGAAGCAATCAAGGGTATCCGTGCATACCTTTTGGCGCTGCTTTCCTATGCAACGATGTCGAAGAGATGTGAAAACGCTGACTTTGATTTGCATATTGATATTGAAGGCGATGAAACGCTTTTTGAAACCGAAGACGAAAGTGCGGGCGATATAATCCAGAAGCTCGGTAATCACGGCGGATTCACAATTGACATCACCTGCAGCGGAAAATTTGTGAATATCGGCAACTGTTCCGATGAGGAATTTATCACGGTGGCGTGTTTTCCTGATAGAGTTCCAAGCATTTTTGATTGCCTTGAAAATTCTGGCGAAAAGGACTTCAAGTACGGAAAAATAGCTTATTTTGACGGCATTGATTTGTGGTTATCCCAGTACATTGACGATAAAACCTGTATGGACAATGTTTTTGATTTTGGCGACATTGTTGAGAAAAAGGACTTCGCAATTTCAAATTTGTGGAATAGTGAAATGTTTCTTGTTATCGCATTTGATTTTGAAAAGTATCACGATGAAGCTGAGGAAATCAAGAATATAATCGAAAGATATATTTATGTTGATGATGAAAAAGCATTTAAAAAGTGCCGCAAAAAGTGGGATGAGGAAATGATAATCGGAATTGACGGTGTGCAGTGGATTCCCGAAAATGTGGGAGAAATCGTTGCATTTACCGATGAAATCAACGAAGTGCTTGCTCGCCTTGACAGGGATGAAGATGTAGGAATTGAATCGTATGGACTTTTCTGCAATATGGACGAGTTCTTCTCGGCGCAGATTTATGCAGACAATGAGGAACATTGCTTTAAAGTTGTTGCGGTTCAGTCCGTAGTATGAAAAAAGGGAAGGATTTCTCCTTCCCGATAAAAAGTTTGATTATTCTATTATGATGTTTTCAACGCCGTGACTGAGGATTACATTGATAAGCTCGTTTCTTGAATAATTTGTTTCTGCGGCAGAGCCAAGTGACAGTGTTAATAGTTCAACTGAACCTGTGACAAACACAACAGACAGTAATGTTCAAAATGTGACTGTAAATAATTCTGCTAATTCAGATAGTAGTACAAATGTTGAATATTCTCAGAATTTTGTTCAGGTTAATCCGAAAAAGAAACCTGCTCCAATAAAAATAGTGATACCTGTAGTGATATTATGTGTTTTGGCGGCTGTTTTGATTGCACCATTGATTGACGCAAATCCTGTTGTTCCTAACAGGTTGGTTGGAAAATGTAAGAACAGCAACGAAACAACATATGTATTTAATGAAAATGGTATTCAGTACTACTACAACTTACATACCTTGGTAATAAATGCATTTTCAGACGATTTTAAAGACGCTACTTTTGATAGAATTCATCTTTCAGAAAGTGATTTGCAGTAAACAAAAACGAGGAAAGCATAAAACCTTCCTCGTAATTTTTTTGCTATTTTGTTAAGTCGAAAAGTGAAAATTCAAAAATTAAAACTCAATTGCGTCTGTGAAATCGTCAGTTTCATCTTCTGACTCGTCAAAATAATCGGCATCGTCAGAATCGCTTTCGTCTTCGGAAATGTCAATCATATCGAACTCGTCATATGTAACAGCCTTGTTGAGCTTAAAAAAGTTTGTCTGGCAGAAGTAACGGCAGACACGGATGTAGTTGAGAAATTCGGGAGTTTCATTCTCATAGTCCTCGGCAGAAACACCCTCTTTGATGATAAGCAACATCTCGACAATCTGCGAGTTACTGATAAAGAAGTTGTTATGCTCCTCAAAAATTATAAAAATATCGTCATCGTCGAGGTCGTATTTTTCACAGGCATAAAGCGCTTCGCTCTTTGAATTCCTCACAACCCTGTAAATCTCAAAATCAATCATATCAGGCTCATCACAATCAATGTTGCCCATAACGCAGAGTTCAAGAAAAGTCTTGCTCATAACAGCCTTGTCGGTTAGTTCAAGGTCAAAGTGCTTTTCAAGAGAAATGATAAGCTCGTCCTGTGACTTTACACCCGGTGTGATGAGTGGCTTGTATCTTTTGATGAGTTTGTTTTTATAAAATTCCGAATTTTCATACTTTAATGAAAGATTAGCGGCAATGTTGTCAAATATATTCATCGTTATCTCCTTAAAAAACAAGTGGTTTTTATGTTTACAAGTAAATTATAATCGAATTTAAGGATAAAATCAATATGCTTTTTGAATATAATGCCCAAACAGATTTATAAATTCGCAGTTTTCATTTATAATCTTAATGTAGAATGACAAACTTGTAGGGGCGGATATCATCCGCCAGCCTTGATGCTATCATATGTTTTTTTGAATGTTTTGATATGATAAAAATTGTGTATTCGTAATATTGAAGTGAAATATATGATAAGCAGAAAACGATAAGGAGGAGAGTTATGAGCTTGTTTGATAAAATGAAAAAACATCAGCCCCCTGAAAAACCGAATGACGGTGAATTTAAGAGCGATGTAAACACGATTCTGCACGGTACAAGCGTTCAGAACAGAAAAGAAATGTGCGAGCTTGAATACATGAAGGCAAGACGGCTTTTGAAAAATCCGACCGTTGAAACCGTTGCCCGTGCTAAAAATATAATGAATACCCTTGCAACCGATTTCGATTATCTTCCTGCCGTATTGTGGATGGCTGAATTTTCCGTGAACGGTGTCAAAAATCCCGAACAGGCGGCTATGTGGTACAAAAAAGCCGCAGACCTTGGCAGTGCGAATGGAGCGTCCAAAATTGCAGATATTCTTATGGACGGCAGAGGTGTTACCCGCAATCCGAAACTTGCAATGGAGTACTATAAAATCGCCGCCGATAAAGGCATAGCGTCAGCATCATTCGCATTGGGTGAATATTATGCAAAAACAGGCAATAGGGAAGAAGCCGTAAAAGCCTATGAAAAAGCCGTCAAAGGCGGATATAAAGATGCCGAAAAAAAGCTTGCTAAATTGAAGAAAAAGTTTTGATTGGTAAGATTTTAATTTAGTCAAATAATATATAAATGAAATGAAACAAAGTAGTTGCCAATCTCGTCTTTGTCTAAAGCGTTTAGGCTTAACTTGGATCAA